>NZ_MUHA01000005.1 GCF_002217355.1 Flavobacterium oncorhynchi
ATTTGATGAGGATTTTTTTTTGTTTTATAAATGTTTTAGATTTTAGATTGCTTGCTCACTTTTTAATATTATTTATTTTAGAAAGCAGAGTTTTTAAGTGAGTATTTCTTTAATTCAATAATAGGTTGTAGTTTAATTTTGTTAAATTATGATTATTTGTTTAGTCTTAGGTATTAATACTTTAGAATTTTTGGATTTGAATGAGTATTTTTGTCTTTAAATTATTTATTTAAACATGAAGAAAAGTATTTTACTGTTGACACTTTTTGTTATTACAAATCTTAGTGCACAACAACGTCCCAAATTGGTTGTAGGTATAGTAGTTGATCAAATGAAAATGGAATATTTATATCGATTTTCTGATGATTTTTCCCCAAATGGTTTTAAAAAATTAATGAATAATGGATATGTTTTTCAAAATATGCATTATAATTATATGCCAACTTATACTGCACCTGGACATGCTTCAATTTATACTGGTACAACTCCTGCTACACATGGTATTGTTGGTAACGAGTGGTTCAGTAGGACTCTTGGAAAAGAAATGTATTGTACAGATGATGCAGATGTAAAAACTGTTGGTGATGGAACTGCTGACGAAGGGGCTATGTCACCTAAGAATCTTCAAAGTACTACTATTACTGATGAAGTTAGAATGGCAACCAATTTTAATGGAAAAGTAATTGGAATGAGTCTTAAAGATCGTGGTGCAATTTTGCCAGCTGGACATTTTGCCAATTGGGCATTTTGGTATAGTAAGACAGGATCTTTTATTTCTAGTACTTTTTATGGAGAGAAATTGCCAGAATGGGTTTCTGAATTTAATAATGAAAAAAACTACTTAAAATACATTAATAAAGGCTGGGATTTGTATAAACCTGCTTCAGTGTATAATGAGAGTCTTCCAGATAATAATCCTTATGAAGGGAAACTGTATGGAAGTGCAGCTCCTGTTTTTCCATATGATTTAAAATCAATGTACGAGAAGAACGATGCTGGAGTTATCCGTGCGACTCCATACGGGAACGATCTTTTAGCTGAATTTGCTAAAAGAGCAATAGAAAAAGAAGAACTTGGAAAAGATAATATAACAGATTTTTTAACTGTTAGTTTTTCATCTACTGATTATGTTGGGCATTTGCTTGGGCCTAGATCAATGGAACTTCAAGATACTTATTTGAGATTAGATCAAACTATTGCTGATTTTTTAGCTTATTTGGATAAAACAGTAGGAAAAGGAAATTATTTACTTTTTTTAACAGCTGATCATGCAGGAGCAGAAAATGTAATTTATTTAAAGGATCGTAAGTATAATGTAGATAATTACCCTTCTAAGCAAGTTAAGAAAAGCCTACAAGATTTTTCAACAAAAACTTTTGGTGTTGATTTGATTTTAAATTACTCAAATTTTAATGTTTTTTTTAATAGACAAATCATAAAAGATAAACGTTTGGAATTGGCTAAAGTTAAGCAAGCTTTTAAAGAGTTCTTGATTTCTCAACCACAAGTGAAAAAGGTTTATACAGAAGAGGAAATTTTAGCAAATGGAGGAAATGACTATTCATTAAATTTTGTTGCTAAAGGTTACGATGTTACTCAAAATGGAGATTTAGTAATTGTGGATAAACCTGGAGATATTGAATATTCTACTACAGGAACTTCTCATGGTACTATCTATAGCTATGATACCCATGTACCAGCTATTTTTTACGGCTGGCATATTAAAAAAGGAGAATCTTATGATAAAAAAGCAATAACTGAAATAGCTCCAACAATTGCACAAAAAATTAAAGTTACTTTCCCGAACGGAACTGAGGCAAAGGTTTTACAAGAAGTTTTAGATGAAAAGAAATAAGTAACTATTAAAAAATAATAAATTATGGCCTGCTCCTTAAAGAGCAGGTTTTTTTAAACATAAAAAAAGGCTTTTCATTACGAAAAGCCTTTTGCTTTATTGCTTAGTAAGCACTTATTTAATATTGGCACTATGCGTTTGCCAATACTAATTCTTCATTATATGGAAGATTCCATGCTTCAGCAACTCCTTTATATAGGATTTTTCCGTTAGCTATATTTAAACCTTTTTTCAATTCTTCACTTTCAGCGCAAGCTTTTTCCCATCCTTTATTTGCTAATTGCACAGCATATGGTAAAGTAGCATTAGTTAAAGCTAAAGTAGATGTATAAGGAACTGCACCTGGCATATTAGCTACACAATAGTGAACAATATCATCAATAATAAAAGTTGGGTTTTCGTGTGTTGTTGGAGTACAAGTTTCAATACAACCTCCTTGATCAACCGCAACGTCTACTACAACAGCTCCTGGGCGCATTAATTTTAGCATATCACGAGTAATTAAGTGAGGTGCTTTTGCTCCCGGAATTAAGACGGCTCCAACAACTAGATCTGCATCTTTAATTGCTCTTGTAATGTTATAATGGTTAGACATTTCTGTATTTACATTTGCAGGCATAATATCGTCTAATTGACGTAACCGAGGTAAGCTTAAATCCATAATTGTTACTTGAGCTCCTAATCCAGCTGCCATTTTTGCAGCTTGAGTTCCTACGATTCCTCCTCCTAAAACTAATACTTTAGCTGGTGGAACACCTGGAACACCTCCTAAAAGTATTCCTCTTCCTTTTAATGGTTTTTCTAGATATTTTGCACCTTGTTGAATTGCCATACGACCTGCAACTTCAGACATTGGTACTAATAATGGCAGACTGCGATCTGTTTTTTCAACTGTTTCGTAAGCTAAACATACTGCACCTTTTTCAATCATTGCATGAGTTAATGGCTCAGACGAAGCAAAGTGGAAATAAGTAAATAATAATTGATCCTTCTTGATTAAAGGATACTCTGATGCAATTGGTTCTTTTACTTTAATAATCATTTCAGCAATAGCATATACCTCTTCGATTGTCGGTAAAACTACCGCTCCTGCTTGTGCATATTCATCATCACTAAAACCGCTGCCTAAACCAGCAGTTGATTGAACATAAACAACATGCCCGTGTTTTTTCATTTCAGAAACTCCTGCTGGAGTTAATGCTACACGATTTTCGTTATTTTTTATTTCTTTTGGAACTCCTATTATCATTTTGTTATATTTTTTTGTTTTTATTGAAATTGTTTTACAAATCTACAGATAGAGAATAAATTATGGTTTATAGGGTAATAAATAAGAAAATATTATTTTATTTTTTAATTTTACAGAAAATTATTCTTTTTAAGCGATAGATTAAATATTCAAAGAGAAAAAAAAACTAAATTTCATAAATTTTAATACAACGTTTTCGTTATGGCTTTAGATGAAATAGACAAAAAAATCTTACGTCTTTTACAAGTAGATGCACATTATACTTTAAAAGATATTGCAAACAAAATAAATTTGTCTTTAACTCCTGTTCATGATCGAGTGAAACGACTTGAAAAAGATGGAATTATAGAGAAATATGTGACCATTTTGGATAAGAAAAAACTTGGGAATAATTTGACTGTTTATTGCCAAGTAACACTCACTAAACAGACCTATGATACTTCTGAAGGTTTTAATCAGTCAATTTTGAATCTGCCTGAAGTGGTAGAGTGCAATTATGTATCTGGGAATTTTGATTATATGTTAAAGATTATAATTCCAGATATGGAAAGCTATCATCATTTTCATCAAAAAAAACTTTCTATCTTGCCAGAAGTATCTCTTATAAATACTGTTTTTGTTATTTCTGAAGTTAAAAGCACTACAGTTTTACCCGTTTAAAAGAAAAAACCATCAAGTCTCCTTGATGGTTTTTAGGTAATTTGGTTTTGGTTAGGTTTCTGTTAATAGTAAGTAAATCGTCTTACTTTTGCTATATATTTTGCAAGACGAATTACCTGATGGCTATAGCCGTATTCATTATCGTACCAGATATATAATACTATATTTTTACCGTCTTTTGATACAATTGTTGCGTTACTGTCATAAATTGAAGGAGCAGAAGTACCAACAATATCTGATGAAACTAATTCATTATTTAAAGAATATTTTATTTGCTCTACCAATTCTCCCTCAAGTGCATATTTCTTCATAATTTTATTGATCGCAGCAATTGAAGTGGCTTTTTTTACCTCTAAATTTAAAACTACAAGTGATCCATTAGGAACAGGAACTCGAATAGCATTTGAAGTTAACTTTCCTTCTAGAGATGGTAAAGCTTTTGCAACGGCACTTCCTGCACCAGTTTCGGTAATTACCATGTTTAGAGCAGCAGCTCTGCCGCGACGATATTTTCGGTGCATATTATCAACTAAATTTTGATCATTTGTATATGCATGAATAGTTTCTAAATGCCCTTTTACTACACCTAATGTTTCCTCAATAACTTTTAGAATTGGTGTGATTGCATTTGTGGTGCATGAAGCAGCTGAAAAAATATCGTTTTCATCTGGATTATACTCATTATGGTTTACACCATGTACTATATTTGGTACTCCTTTTCCTGGTGCAGTCAGTAATACTTTATTTGCTCCATTAGAAGTTAAATGTCTTTTTAAAGCCTCTTCAGTTGTGAATGCTCCCGTATTATCAATTACTAAAGCATCATTTATTCCGTATTGAGTAT
The DNA here is from genome assembly GCF_002217355.1 of Flavobacterium oncorhynchi. Taxonomy (GTDB): domain Bacteria; phylum Bacteroidota; class Bacteroidia; order Flavobacteriales; family Flavobacteriaceae; genus Flavobacterium; species Flavobacterium oncorhynchi. The sequence continues at coordinate 4,609 of NZ_MUHA01000005.1, forward strand.
AATCAATTTCTTCAGGAGAATTTGCTGTAATAATATGAACAGTAGTTCCATTAATGATTAAGGCATTATTTTTTGGATCGGCAATTACTGAACCTTGAAAGTCTCCGTGAATTGAATCATAACGAAGTAAAGAAGCTCTTTTTTCTAAACTTGATGCATCATTTTTATCTCGAGTAACAATTGCTCTTAAGCGCAATTGGTTTCCTTTTCCAGTTTTAGACATTAATTCTCTCGCCAATAAACGTCCGATTCTTCCAAAGCCGTATAGAACAACATCTTTTGGCTGAATTTCTTTTGATGATTTAGCCTTTTTTAATTTTTCGATAACAAAATATCTTGCGTCAGGATATTTTTCATCTTCTAAACGATACTCGTAGGTAAGTTTACCAAGATCTATTTTTGCAGGCGGAAGATCTAATGATAAAACAACTTTTGCGATTTCTACCGAATCAAAAATTGTAATTGGCTTACCTACAAATTCACCTGCATATTGATGAAGATTGATAATGTCACTAACATTTTTATCCAGTAATTGGTTTTTGAATAAAACCATTTCAATGGATTTGTCGTACCATAAATCACTTATTACTTTGATTAATTCGACACCAGCTCTTCTTCGGTCGACCTGTAATGATACCTCTTTTTGGTACAAAGATTTTTTGCTCATAATTGATTAAATTAAAAAAATAAAATGCTCACTATTTTAAAATTTTGCGCAAAAGTACCTATTTCAATCGATTTCGTAAACTGTTTTAGCATTTATTTTTGAAATTAATATAAAGGCTTTTTCTTTTCATTAAATATAAAAAAGCCATCTTAAATAATTAAGATGGCTTTTAGCAATGTTATTTTGTAAACAGAGATTTAGATTATGATTCTAAAAATTTCACCATTTCTGTTTATCATTTCAATACGAGAACTCTGTCCTTCGTCTTTTTTACTCAAAAGTTTAGAAACAGTTTCAACATTTGTTGCTTTTACATTGTCTATACTTAAAATGATATTACCCTGCAGCTCGTTTTGGTACTGCATTAAATTCTCGTTTGTAATATTTTTGATTTTTACACCATAATCAATTCTGAATTTCTTTTTGTCAGAAGCATCAATATTTTCTAGTTCCATTCCTTTATATTCAGTACTAAAAAATTCATTTTTACTTAAAGTAACCGGAACGGTTTTAGTTTTACCTTCTTTAATATAGGTAACTTTAATAACATCATTTGGACGTTTAGTATTAATGTAACCAGAAAGATCTGCATAAGTTGAAATATTTTGTTCATCAAGTTTTACAATAATATCGCCTTTGCCAAGACCAGCTTTTTCTGCTCCAGAATTTTTGGAAACCTTACTAATATAAAAACCTTGAGTTTCAGTAACTCCTAATTCTTTAGACACAGCACTATTCAGTTCTCCGCCTTCAACACCTAAAATTCCTCTTTGAACATTTCCAAACTCCATTATGTCCTCAATAATTTTTCGAGCAATATTAGAAGGAACTGCAAATGAATATCCTACATAAGATCCTGTTGTAGATGAAATCATAGTATTAATTCCAATTAATTCACCTCTTGTGTTTACCAATGCTCCACCACTGTTTCCTGGATTCACGGCAGCATCTGTTTGAATAAAGGATTGAATACCGCTTTGATCTAGATTTCTAGCTTTAGCCGAAACAATTCCTGCAGTTACAGTCGAAGTTAAGTTGTAAGGATTTCCTACTGCCAAAACCCATTCACCAACTTTTACACTGTCAGAGTTTGCAAAAGGCGTATAAGGTAATTTTTCATCGGCATTAATTTTTAAAAGAGCTATATCCATCTTAGAATCCGTGCCAACAAGTTTTGCCTTATAAGACTTTTTATTGTTTAATGTTATTTCAATTTCTGTAGCATCTTTTATAACGTGATTGTTTGTTACAATGTAGCCGTCTTCAGAAATAATAACACCAGACCCAGTCCCTACTTGTTCTTGCTGCTGCTGTCCTCCATAACCATAGAAAAATTCAAGCATAGGATTACTCACAGTTCGCCTGCTGACATTTTTAACGTGAACAACAGTATGAATTGTTTTGTCCGCAGCTTCTGTAAAATCTACAGTTTCAGCAGAGAGAGCGACATTTTTTCCGAATGAATTGGGCGCAAGTGTAACAACAGAGTTTCCTTTTCCAAAAAGAGAATTGTTACTCTCAAATAATAACTTGTAAGCTCCAAGGGTAATAGCACCACTTAAAAGTGATACTAAAAATAAGGATGAAAATCTTTTCATAATTACAATTTTGTTTAAGTTATTTAATGTAAAAATAAAGCAAAAAAATATTTTGTAAAGTGGTTTAACTCTCTTTAACAATGATTAACATTTCATTAATTATTAGTTCGTACTTTTGTATTACTTAATGACTAAAAAATGCAAATAGAATTCTATAAATATCAAGGAACTGGCAATGATTTTGTCATGATTGATAATCGTACAAATTTTTTCCCAAAAGAAGATGTAAAATTGATTGAACGCTTATGTGACAGACGTTTTGGTATTGGAGCTGATGGTCTTATTCTGCTAGAAAATGATCAAGAAACGGATTTCAGAATGGTTTATTATAATTCTGATGGAAACCAAAGTTCAATGTGTGGAAACGGAGGACGCTGCCTAGTAGCTTTTGCAAATCAGCTGGGTGTAATCGATAATAAAACAACCTTTATAGCAACAGACGGTTTGCACCATGCATCCGTAAATAATGATGCAATTGTTTCATTGCAAATGATTGATGTTGATGAAGTGAAAAAAAACGATTCTTATACTTTTTTAAATACAGGATCGCCGCATCATGTTCAGTTAGTTGATGATTTAGAACATTATAATGTGAAAGAAAACGGAGCAGCCATTCGTTATGGAGAATTGTATGGAGAAAAAGGAAGTAATATTAATTTTGTGAAAAAAGTTGACGATCAAACTTTTTCACTTCGTACTTATGAAAGAGGAGTTGAAGATGAAACTTTGGCCTGCGGTACTGGAGCGACCGCAGTTGCAATTGCAATGAATGCCACTGGTCAGACTGATAAAACTTCGATTGATTTAAATGTTGAAGGCGGAAAACTAAATGTTTCTTTTGATAAACTAGGAGAACATTTTACAAATGTTTTTTTAACTGGACCTGCAAAATTTGTTTTTAAAGGAACAATCGAAATCTAATTTTATAATGATTACACTCAAAGGAGATACAATCTATCTGCGTGCATTAGAGCCTAATGATCTAGAGTTTGTATTTGCGATGGAAAATGATCAGAGTATTTGGGAAGTCAGCAATACTCATACGCCTTATAGTCGTTTTTTAATTCGCCAGTATCTCGAGAATGCACAGCAAGATATTTATGAAGCAAAGCAACTGCGTCTTGCGATTTGTCAGGATGAAGATTTTCCAGCAATTGGTTTGATCGATATATTTGATTTTGATCCAAAAAATAATAGAGCAGGAGTAGGGATTGTGATTCAAAAAAATGAAAATAGAAGTAAAAACATTGGTTCTGAGGCATTAGAACTGCTGATTAATTATTCTTTTTTTAATTTGAATCTGCATCAGCTTTATGCAAATATTAGTACAAGCAATGCTGCAAGTATGGCTCTTTTTACTAAATTTGGTTTTGAGAAAATTGGAATTAAAAAAGATTGGATTTTGTTAAATAACCACTATCATGACGAAGCAATTTTTCAATTAATTAATAAAGAACATTTAAATTTATAGCTTTGAATCTAAAGAAAATCATCACAATAACTGCTGTAGCCGTAATTTCTGTTTTAATAGTTTACGGTTTTATATTAATTAGCCAAATATTCAGCGCCAATACAAAATTTCAGGAAAAAGAGGTTTACGTTTACGTTCCAACTGGCGCAAACTATACCGATGTAAAAAAGATATTAGAACCCTATATCAAGAACTTTGAAAATTTTGAAATGGTGGCAAACAAAAGAAGTTATCCAGAAAATGTAAAGTCTGGGCGTTTTCTTCTTAAAAAAGACATGAACAATATTGACTTAGTTCGTGCTATGCGTTCAAATGTTCCTGTAAAATTGGCTTTTAATAATCAAGAACGTTTAGAGAATTTTGCCGGAAGAGTTGGTTCTGAAATTGAAGCGGATAGTTTGTCTTTAATGAAAGCATTTAAAGACTCTACTTTTTTGGCAGCAAATGGGTTCAACGAAGATAATGTTTTTGCTATGTTTATTCCAAATACATACGAAGTATACTGGAATACATCTGCAGAAAAGTTCCGAGATAAAATGATAAAAGAATATCATAATTTTTGGACTCCTGAAAGAATTGAGCAAGCTAAAAAACAAGGTTTAACACCAGTTCAAGTATCTATTTTAGCGTCTATAGTTCATAAAGAATCAGTTAAAAAAGATGAGCGTCCGCGTATTGCCGGTGTTTATTTAAACAGATTACGTTTAGATATGCCATTACAAGCAGACCCAACAGTTATTTATGCTTTAAAACTGCGAGACAATAATTTTGATCAAGTAATAAAAAGAGTTTTTTACAATGACTTGGTTATGAAATCACCTTATAATACTTATGTAAATACTGGGCTTCCTCCTGGACCTATTGCAATGGCTGATATAACGGCATTAGAAGCCGTTTTGAATCCTGAGAAAAACGATTATATCTATTTTTGTGCAAGTGTAGATCGTTTTGGTTATCATGAATTTGCTTCAACTTTAGCAGAACATAATGTGAATGCAAAAAAATATTCTGACTGGATTGCAAGTCAAGGTGTAACCAGATAACTTAGTTTAACGCTTTTTTAAAATAAAATATAAGATATTAAACCGAAGTTTTTACTTCGGTTTTTTTATTTTTTGAGTATGGCTGATTTTCCAATTCAAAGTTTTTTTTTGAGTTTGAAAAGTAGAAGCATTTAACATTCAATTTTAATAAAATGTGAATGCAAAGAATATTAAAGCTAGATTTGAAAATTTTTATTTCACGAACAGGAATTTATCTGATAAAAATATATTTTTTCTCTATGTTTTTTTTCTTGATTTTTATAATTGAAGTTTTTATTCACGTTAAAAATGATATAAAAAGGTAGGTTTAATCTTTCTATTTTAACAAATTTGATAAAAATTTGATAAAAATGACATTTTATTGAATTAGTTTTTTCCCTTTTTTAAGCCTCATTCATTTTAAAAAAATAAGCTCTAATAATGCGTGATTAAAGGGTTTAGACTAAATTTTAAAAATCTCACAAACTTATAAAGTGCTGATTTACAGCATTGTTTAATATTCGTTATCTTTGCAGCGTAGAAATTTCAAAAAGGTGACAGCGTTTTGAAGAAAAACAATTTATGATAAAGAAGTGGTATTTTTATGCGAGTTTGATCGTTATTATTACATTTTTAAGTTTGGGTTTTAAACCCTTTACTTTGGAAACCAAACCTTGGTTTTTAACAGAAAAAACAGATGGATCTGAGTACATATTTCCATCAACAGAAAAGGATGATTATCCTAAAATTAGTCTAAACGTCCCATACACAGGAAATCGTCTTATTGGTTTTAAAGAAGCAGTTGCTTTTAAAGAATCTCAGGGAAAATACCGAATGGTAAATTCTCTAGGATATATGGGAAAATATCAATTTGGTTCTCAAGCTTTACGTGCTATCGGAGTCAGCAATGAAAAAGAGTTTCTAAAAGATCCTGCCTTACAGGAAAAAGCTTTTCTAGCATTATTATCTAAAAACAAATGGATTTTGCGTAATGAAATTGAAAAGTATGAAGGAAAAGTTGTTAGTGGTATTCAAATTACCGAATCAGGTATTTTAGCGGCAGCGCATTTAGGTGGTGCTGGATCAGTAAAAAACTTTTTTAAAAATAAAGGCAATAGACATTTTAGAGATGCTTTTGGAACTTCATTAAAAAGTTACATGCGCGATTTTGGTGGTTATGATCTTTCTTTTATTGAAGCAGACAGTAATGCGACAATAAACGATTAACATTTAAAAAAAATATNNGATATTTTTTTTAAATGTTAGTCAATCAATATTTCTAAAATTTTGATGGCAGCTTCACTTATTTTAGTACCCGGACCAAATACCGCGGCCGCACCAGCATCAAACAAAAATTGATAATCTTGTGCAGGAATTACTCCGCCAACAATTACCATAATATCTTCACGATCACGTTTTTTAAGTTCTTCAATAACCTGCGGAACCAATGTTTTATGCCCTGCGGCAAGCGATGAAACGCCTAATATGTGAACGTCGTTTTCGACAGCTTGTTTAGCTGCTTCAGCAGGAGTTTGAAACAAAGGTCCTATATCAACATCAAAACCTACATCGGCATAACCCGTTGCAACAACTTTTGCACCTCGATCATGACCGTCTTGTCCCATCTTGGCAATCATAATTCTAGGGCGTCTTCCTTCTTGCTTCGCAAAAGCATCAGCTAACTGTTTTGCCTTTTCGAAATTCTCGTCATTTTTTATTGCTGCACTATACACACCGCTAAATGATTTAATTTGCGCTTTGAACCTTCCAAATACACTTTCAAGAGCATCGCTTATTTCTCCTAAAGTAGCTCTATTTCTAGCAGCTTCAATAGCAATTTCTAATAAGTTGCCTTCTTGAGTTCTTGCGCAATGAGTTAATTTTTCAAGTGATTGATTTACCTTTTGTGAATCTCTTTTTTCTTTTATTTCTGTAAGTCGTTCAATTTGTTGTTTACGAACCATTTGGTTGTCGACATCCAAAATATGAAGAGGATCTTCTTTCTCTAATCTAAATTTATTTACGCCAACAATTATGTCTTGACCACTGTCGATTCTAGCTTGTTTTCTTGCAGCTGCTTCTTCAATTCTTAATTTTGGAATTCCAGCTTCAATCGCCTTTGTCATTCCGCCAAGCTCTTCAACTTCTTCTATCAGTTTCCAAGTGCTTTCTAGAATTTCATTTGTAAGCGATTCTACATAATAACTTCCGCCCCAAGGATCAACTGTTTTAGTTATTTTAGTTTCTTCTTGTAAATAAATTTGAGTATTACGTGCAATTCTGGCCGAAAAATCGGTAGGTAATGCAATAGCTTCATCAAGTGCGTTGGTATGTAGAGACTGTGTTCCTCCAAATGCAGCTGCCGTTGCTTCAATGCAAGTTCTGGCAACATTGTTAAAAGGATCTTGTTCCGTTAAACTCCATCCGCTTGTTTGGCAATGTGTTCTTAATGCTAATGATTTGTCGCTTTTCGGGTTAAACTGTTGAAGCAGTTTTGCCCAAATCATTCGGCCCGCTCTCATTTTGGCAATTTCCATAAAATGATTCATTCCAATTGCCCAAAAGAAAGAAAGGCGTGGAGCAAATTCATCAATCGTCATTCCAGTTGATAATCCAGTTCGAATATATTCTAATCCATCTGCTAAAGTATAGGCCAATTCAATATCGGCAGTCGCTCCAGCTTCTTGCATATGATATCCAGAAATGGAGATAGAATTGAATTTTGGCATTTTTTTGCTCGTAAACTCAAAAATATCAGCAATAATTTTCATTGATGGTGCTGGTGGATATATATAAGTGTTGCGCACCATGAATTCCTTCAAAATATCGTTCTGAATTGTTCCAGAAAGTTTATTAAGTTCAACGCCTTGTTCTTCAGCAGCAACAATGTAAAATGCCATAATAGGTAAAACTGCACCATTCATGGTCATTGAAACAGACATTTCATCAAGCGGAATCTGGTCGAATAATACTTTCATGTCTTCAACAGAATCTATGGCGACGCCAGCTTTTCCAACATCTCCAACAACTCTTTCGTGATCAGAATCGTAACCGCGATGAGTAGGTAGATCAAAAGCTATTGAAAGTCCTTTTTGACCTGCAGCAAGATTTCGTCTATAAAAAGCATTACTTTCTTCTGCAGTCGAAAATCCGGCATACTGACGAATCGTCCACGGACGACGAACGTACATCGTAGCGTAAGGTCCACGTAAATTGGGAGTAAAACCAGCTCCAAAATCTAGAAACTCTAAATCTTCTATATCCTTTTCAGAATAGCTTTTTTTAAGTTCAATACCTTCAGCAGTTGTAAAGTTATGAGTTAAATCTTTAGGTTCTTGATTTTCGACTTTCGATTTTTCAATGTCTAATTTAATATGTTTAAGGTCTTTTCTCATTATGGAGACGCTTTCTTTGGTGTGAATATTAATTACGTTAAAAAAAAAATTATTCAAGTTCTAGTCTTTCTTGTTCAAGTTTCTCGGCTAATCTTTTTTCTATAATAGGTGTAATTAATGTTTTTCTGGGTTTGATTTTTACAAAAGGAAACAATTCTAAATCATGTTTCATTCTGTCTTCTTTGTTAGGGTATTTATTGGTACCTAATAAAACTTCTTTTTTAGAATCAAATAATTCTTGTTCTTTAGCAGCGCTTTCCTGAATTTTCTTTTTGATAGTTCCATCATTCAAAAGCTTTAAGAAACCACCATTGGCTTCAATATCTTTAAATAAAGTCAAACTCTTTTCTGCCAATTGCATGGTTAAACTTTCAATGTAATAACTTCCATCCGCTGGATTATCGACTTTGTCGAAATAACTTTCATGTTTTAAAACTAAAAGCTGGTTTCTCGCAATTCTATCACCAAACTCATTGTCTTTATGGTATAAAGCATCATAAGGTAAATTAGCAACAGCATCCGCGCCGCCTAAAATTGCCGACATACATTCGGTTGTAGTACGAAGCATATTGACATTATAATCGTATATAGTTTTATTTCGTTTCGTTGGCGTAACCAATAAATGACATTCTAAATTAGAGTCGTATTCAGCTGCAATTAATTTAAAAAGCATTCGTAAAGCACGAAGTTTCGCAATTTCAAAAAAATAATTTGTTCCAACAGAAACTTGAAAAACAATTGGTTTTGTAATACTAGGTAAACGATTTAAATATTCATTTGCATGCGCTAAACTATATGCGATTTGCTGCGTAATATTTGCCCCGGCATTTTGATATAAACCTAAATCAACACTAAGTAATGAAAGATCTTTTGCCTCGTTTGAAATTTTTTCAAGCGTTTCAAAATTATTTTTGTCTGAGGTTGTAAACCAATTTCCGTCACGGGCCAATTGCCCGATAGGATCTAAATTACAATAAAAAACAGCCTTTTTCTGAACAGAAATTGCGTTTAATAATTTTACGAAATCGATTGAGAGAAAACTTAAATTGAAGTAAACGATTTTGTTTTCTAAAGGAAGATTTTCTAATAATTTTTGAATATCAGTATTTTCGTTTTGAATTGTAAAACGAAGACTTTCTGCACCTCTTTCGATTGTATCAATTGCACGTTTAATCGATTTTTCGATATCATGTACAAAGATATTTTGGCAGATTTGAAAATTAGAAGTGTGAGTTTTAACCGATGCCGCTTTTGTGAATTCGTCTCGATGATAAAAAGGTTTAACTTGAATATCTTCAGGAGAATTCCAAATCATCGTTTCGTTATAATCAGCTCCATCTAATTCAAACTGAATTTTTTGTTTCCATTGTTTGGATGAGATAGGATTAAAATCGTTGAATAGTGTATTAGCCATTAGTTGCTTTTTTCTGATTATTCTTTATCTGGAATAGTATCTCCTTCGAATTGAATGATGTAAATATCTTCGCTGTCTTTTTTCATAAAGTACTTTTCGCGAGCATATTTTTCTATTTGTTCAGGATTTTTTAGCTGCTTGATCTGTTCCTGATCTTTCTTTATTTCGTCCTGATAGTACTTTTTATTGTCTTGCAGCTCATTAACCTGCTGGTCTAAAAAACGATGATCAAAATAGGAATAATTGTCTAGAAACAGCATCCAGATAACAAAAAAGAGAAGTACCCAAACATACTTATTGCCTAGGAGTTTAAACCATTTTTTGTCTTTATAAGGATTTTTCATTTTACTTTTCATTACCTACATTATACTGATCCCAATAAAATCAGGATCAGCTCATTTTTTGATGGTTTAAATTTACAATAAAAATTATGAAATTCTCTGATTAATTACAGCGCGAACTACATCAATTGCTACAGTATTGTATTTGTCATTAGGTATAATAATATCAGCAAAAGCCTTAGATGGCTCTATAAATTGCTCGTGCATAGGTTTTAATGTATTTTGATAACGGTTTAAAACCTCGTCGATATCACGTCCTCTTTCTGAAATATCTCTTTTTAAACGTCGAACTAATCTTTCATCAGAATCGGCATGAACGAAAATTTTGATATCGCAAAGTTCACGTAATTCGGGATTCGTTAAAATTAAAATTCCTTCAACGATCATTACTTTTCTAGGGTGTGTTGACACGGTATCATCTGTCCTGTTGTGTTGTATGAAAGAATAAACAGGTTGATCGATAGTTTCGCCTGATTTTAGAGCCTTTAGATGTTTTACTAAAAGTTCAAAATCAATAGATCTTGGATGATCAAAGTTAATTAATGCTCTTTCATCAAAAGATAAATTATCGGTTTGTTTGTAATACGAATCTTGAGAAATTACACCAACTTCAGTGTCGGGTAATTCAGTCATGATTTGGTGTACAACTGTTGTTTTTCCACTTCCTGTTCCTCCTGCAAGTCCAATAATGAGCATAAAATTTTTGTTTGTTATTTGTTTGGCAAAAATAATAATTTAAGTGAATTGTGTAAGCATATTAATGTATTTAACCATATAAGTAATGTAAGTAAATTTACGCAAGCAGAATATTCAAACAATTTATTACTTCATTGAACTAATATCACTTATATGGTGAAAAATATAAAAAAAATCCCGAAAGTAAACCTTCGGGATTTCGCGCAATCAGTATAGTTTTAATAAAATATTCTGAATTTAGTAAGCACGTAAAATTATTTATTCTTTTTTGCTTTTATCATCATTTCAAGCTGGTCCCAAAGCTCTTCTGGGATTGCTTCTAATAAATTGAATTGTCCTGCACCTTTAAGCCATTCACCTCCGTCGATTGTGATAACATCTCCATTTACATAAGCTGAAAAATCAGAAACTAAATAAGCGGCTAAATTTGCTAATTCTTGGTGATCTCCAACTCGTTTCAAAGGCACTTTTTTTGCCATATCAAACTTTTCAGAAAGATCTCCTGGCAATAATCTGTCCCAAGCTCCTTTTGTTGGGAACGGTCCTGGTGCAATAGCATTAGAACGAATTCCGTATTTTGCCCATTCCACAGCAAGACTTCTTGTCATAGCTAAAACTCCAGCTTTTGCAGTAGCACTTGGTACGACATAGGCAGAACCTGTCCAAGCATAAGTCGTTACAATATTTAAAATCGTTGCCGATGTTTGTTTGGTGTCAATCCAGTGTTTTCCAAAAGCCAGTGTACAGTTTTTAGAGCCTTTAAGTACAATGTCTATAACAGTATCAAATGCATTTGCAGACAAACGTTCTGTTGGAGAAATAAAATTTCCAGCAGCATTGTTCAAAAGAACGTCTACTTTTCCAAAAACTTTTAAAGTTTCCTGAAGCATGTTTTCTACTTCTTCATAATGACGAACATCACATTGAAGAGGTAAACATTTTCCGCCAGTTTCACTTTCAAGCTCTGCTGCAGTCGTTTTTAACTTTTCTAAATCTCTAGAAGTTATAGCGACTTGAGCGCCTAATTCTAGAAAATATTTTGTCATAGCTTTTCCTAAACCGCTTCCGCCGCCTGTAACAACGATAACTTTTCCTTTTAAAGCGTCATCACGTAACATTTTATCTGTATAGCTCATACTTTTCTTTTTTTACAATATTAATTAAAAAAATAGGATGCACGCATAATAAAGTTGTAAAATTTTGATAAACTTTATATTTCGCGTAGTTTTTTTGTGGCAGCTTCTAGTGTTAAATTATCTTTGGCAAAGCAAAAACGAATTAATTTCTGGTCTTTATGATCAGAGTAGAAAGTTGAAATAGGAATCGCAGCAACGCCATGATTAATAATTAGATTTTTACAGAAAGTTACATCATCTTCATCAGAAATAGCAGCATAAGAAGCTACCTGAAAATAAGTCCCTTCACATGGTTTCAATTCGAAACGGCTGTTTTGAAGCAGTTCCTGGAAATAATCTCTTTTTTCTTGATAGAACTTTCCAAGTAAATTGACATCAACAACGTCTAAATATTCGCTGATTGCAGCTTGAGAAATACTGTTTACACTGAAAACCAAAAACTGATGTACTTTTTTGATTTCTTTCATTAAATGTTCCGGTGCAATAGTGTAACCAATTTTCCAACCCGTAATATGAAATGATTTTCCAAAAGAGGAAATCATAATACAACGATTTAAAAGGAAATTTTTGGTATGTGCCGAAATGTGTTTCTCTTCAAAAGTTATGTATTCATAAACTTCATCAGATAAAACCAAAAGATCTGGATATTTTGAAAGTATTTTCTCTAGTTTATCAAAATCAGTTTCAGTTAATATTTTCCCTGTTGGATTATGCGGGTTATTAATAATAATCATTCGACTTTTCTGAGAACAGGCTTTTTCGATTGTCTCCCAATTTGGAGTATAATCATCGTTTAGCGCCACACGTACAGGTTTTGCATTACAGAGTAAAACTGGAGATTCGTACGAATCATAACTTGGATCAAGAATAATTACTTCATCATTTTCTTTAACCAAAGCCAAAATCGATGTAAAAATTCCCTGTGTTGCGCCAGCAGTAATCAAAAGTTCTAATTCAGGATTTATTGTTCTGCCGTAAGAACTCTGAGTCAGCTTGGCAATTTTGCTCATCAATGGCGGAAAGCCTGCCATTGGTGTATATTGGTGTACATTTTCTTTTGATAATCTCGCTGCTATATCTGTCAACCTTTCATCAACAGGAAAATTTGGAAATCCTTGAGAAAGATTTATCGCATTGTATTCGGCTGCCATTTTTGACATTACCGTGAAAATGCTTGTGGTTACATTTGGTAGTTTACTCATGATAAAGTTTAACTATTTTAAAGTTATTGGGAGTGAATATAAAACTCTAACTTTTTTGCCGTCTTTTTCTCCAGGAGACCATTTCGGGCATTTTTTTAAAACTCGAATTGTTTCAATTCCTGTATTATAGCCTGCATCTTTTAGGATTTTTATGTCAGTTAGTGCGCCATCTTGCTCTACTATAAATCTTGCGTATATTTTTTTTCCTTTTAAGTCAAGGCCTTCGTCAGAATATTTAAAATTGTTTTCTATGAATTTATAAAATTTCTCAAATCCTCCCGGAAAAATTGGTTTTATATCTATCTCTGCCGTATTGTAAACTTTGTTGTCACTATTCGTTGGAATAGGTTCTTCGATGATTAAATGTGAATCGAAATAAAGATTCTTGTCTTTAATACTGTCTGGTTCTGCATTTTTTGTTTTAGAAACTTGTTTAGTGTTTTGAGAAAACGCAGTTTGTAGACCGCAAATCAAAATCAGGATTAAAAGCTTTTTCATTGCGAGAACTTTTAAATTTACATTTTATGAATAATAAAAATAGTAGGGCGATTGTGTAAATCTACTTTCAATTTTTTCCAATCAGAAATACGCATTGTTTTAATAAATTCTGTTGGTAAAGTAATATCTGTTGCAATACATAAATATGTTGACGGATTTACAATCTGTAAAATATCTTCAACCAATTTATTATTTCTATAAGGCGTTTCAATAAAAATCTGAGATTGATTTTTATCGTGAGATAATTTCTCGAAATGCCTCAATGCCGATTTTTTTTCGTCTTTGTCAATTGGTAAATAGCCATTAAAAGTAAAGCTTTGGCCATTCATTCCAGAAGCCATCATGGCTAATAGGATAGAAGAGGGGCCAACTAATGGGACTACTTGAATTCCTTTTTCATGTGCTAATTTTACAATAACAGCACCAGGATCAGCAACGCCTGGGCAGCCTGCTTCACTCATTAAACCCATATTTTTTCCCTCTAGTAAAGGTTTGATAAAATCTAAATGTTCGCTTGGTTCCGTTCGTTTGTTAAGGGTAAAAAGAACCAATTCTGATTGTTTTTTTTCAGGATAAACTGCTTTTATTGATTTTCTAGCAGTTTTGTCATTTTCGACAATATAGTGATCTATAAGTTCGATACTTCTTCTAACGGTTTGCGGCAAAACATCCATCGGATCGCTTTCGCCCATTGTAGTTGGAATTAAATATAGTTTTCCTAGAAGTTTCATTTTGTGATATTTTATAGTTTAAAACAAAAAATGTATTTTAATTATTTATGAATAACTAAAATACAAATTAAATTATGAATGTTTTTTGATAAGTTTTTGGGCAATTATTTCAGATGCTTCGTCCAACATTTGATAAACATTATCAAATCCGTTTGCAGCTCCGTAATAAGGATCTGGAACATCTACATTTTCGTCTGGAAATAATTCATTCAGAATAAGATGAACTTTGTTTTTGTGTTCGGGAGTTTTGGCAAGATGAAGGACGTCGCGTAAATTGGAATTATCCATTACATAAATGTAATCAAATTCGTCAAAATCAGAAGTTTTAAATTGTCTTCCTTTTTGATTGTCAATACATAAGCCGTTTTTTTTAGCTACAGCAATAGAACGTTTATCTGGTGCGTGACCTATATGCCATGATCCTGTTCCAGCAGAATCAACGATGAATCTATCATTAGGTAATTTTGAAGCTAGTATTCCTTCTGCTAAAGGAGATCTGCAAATATTTCCTAAACAAACCATTAAAATTTTTACTGGCATGATTCGCGTTTATAGCGTTAGTTTTTTGTTGATATCTTCGACAAATTTTTTGAATTGTTTGTCTGTAGAAACTAAATTGTCAACAGTCTTGCAGGCGTGTAAAACAGTGGCGTGATCTCGGTCTCCAATTTGTGAACCAATATTTGCCAAAGAAGCTTTGGTGAATTTTTTTGCAAAAAACATAGCCAACTGCCTCGCTTGAACAACGTGCCTCTTTCGTGTTTTAGATTGAAGTGTTTCAATGTCAAGTTGAAAATAATCAGATACAATTTTTTGAATATAATCGATAGAGATTTCTCTCTTAACGTTTTTAACGAATTTCTCTACAACACTTTTTGCCAGCTCAATAGTAACTTCTTTTTTATTGAAAGAAGATTGAGCAATTAATGAAATGATCGCGCCTTCTAATTCTCTAACATTAGATTTAATGTTTCGAGCAACATATTCTATAATATCTTCTGGCATTTCAACTCCATCACGATATAAAATATTTTTTAAGATTGAGATACGAGTTTCGTAATCAGGCTGATGCAATTCTGCAGATAATCCCCATTTAAAACGAGATAATAAACGCTGTTCAATATCTTGCATATCAACAGGAGCTTTATCCGAAGTTAAAATTACCTGTTTTCCGTTTTGGTGCAGGTAGTTGAAAATATGGAAAAATACATCCTGAGTTCCTGATTTTCCAGATAAAAACTGAACGTCATCAATAATCAAAACGTCAATTAATTGGTAAAAGTGAATAAAATCATTACGATTATTCTTTTTAACCGAATCAATATATTGTTGTGTGAAAATCTCAGCAGAAATATATAAAACCGTTTTTTCTGGATATTTATCTTTTACTTCTACACCTATAGCATGTGCTAAGTGCGTTTTTCCTAAACCAACTCCTCCAAAAATCAACAATGGATTAAATGAAGTTCCTCCAGGTTTGTTGGCAACAGCCATACCTGCAGAACGAGCTAAACGGTTTGAGTCTCCTTCAAGGAAATTGTCAAAGCTGTAATTAGGGTTTAATTGAGATTCAATTTTTAAATTTCTAATTCCCGGAATTACAAAAGGATTTTTAAGTTCTGGATTTAAATTTTTAAACGGAGCATCAACCTCTTGCGGTTTCATTGGCACTCTGTTGGAACTTGGCAGCTGTTCGGTAAACGGCTGTTTATTTCCATAAGTGTTCTCCATTTTAATTTTATAGAGTAACTTTGCGTTTTTTCCCAGTTCTTTGGTAAGCGCAACTTTCAATAATTTTACGTAGTGCTCTTCGAGCCATTCGTAGAAAAATTTACTTGGTACCTGAATATATAATGCGTTGTCGGTTAGCTCAACTGATTTGATTGGTTCGAACCAAGTTTTATAAGCTTGATCTTGAATATTGTCTTTTATAAAGGACAAACAGTTTTCCCATACCGATTGAGCAGTTTTAGTCATAAATTCAGATAAGTTTTTTTATTATTGATAAAGATTCTCCTAATAAAAATGGAGCAATTTTATTCCGTATTTCGGGATAACAAATATGTGAACAAATTTCTGTAAAAAAAAATATTTTGGGGTCTAATTTTATAAAAAAATGTTGTAAGGACGTTTTTGAAAGTTAATTTTTTTTAATCTGTAAATAATGAAAAATCATCAAACGCAAGTGCGTGTTCGTTACTCTGAAACTGACCAAATGGGGGTTGTTTATCACGGAAATTATGTGCCTTATTTTGAAATTGGACGCGTCGAATGGCTTAGAAATAAAGGGATTTCGTATGCTAGCATGGAAGAAAGCGGAATTGGACTGCCAATTGTTTCGATGCAGATTAATTACAAAAAATCGGCACGTTATGATGAGCTTTTAACAATTCATACCACCTTCAAAAGTCAGTCTTCTGTTAAGATTGAATTCGACTGCGCAATTTATAATGAGTCAAATGAGTTATTAACAACAGCAGTGTTTATTTTAGTATTTATTTCGTTAAAATCGGGTCGTCCGACTGCACCTCCAAATTACATTTTAGAATTATTTAAAACACTTGAATAATTGTTAAAATGAGATGTGTTTTAATGTTAATTTATATAATTTTAATATCGATTTCAAACATTAAATCAAAAATGTCGAATACTGATTCGGCATTTTTTTTTCGCGTTTTTGTGATTATTTTGCCAATTGGAAGTCCAGAATCTTCATCCATTTCCATTTCTTGAGAAGTAATTTCGAGTTTTTTTTCTTTTATAACCCGCATTACTTTATTCATGTTTTTATAATCGAACGAAATTAAAAAATGAACGTCAATTGTTTTTTCAACAATTTCACAAACTTCTAATGTCATTTGCGCCGTTGTTCGATAAGCAGCTATTAAACCGCCAACGCCTAATTTAGTACCTCCAAAAATACGAACCACAACTATAAGAACGTTTGTTACACCAAAAGATTGTATTTGTCCATAAATTGGCGCTCCAGCCGTGTTGCTCGGTTCGCCATCATCATTTGCTCGGTAGGAAATTTTTGGAGCTGTGCCCAATTGATATGCATAGCAGTAATGTACAGCATGCGGATGAAGTTTTCTTAAATTCTCAATTATTGGTTTTACTTCTTCCTCATTTTCTATAGGAAAAGCGTAACCAAAGAATTTGCTTCCTTTTTCTTTAAAAAGTACTTCTTCAGATTCAATTGCTATGGTTTGATAAGTATCGCTGTATTCCAAAATTAAAATTCTAAATTGAGTTTTTGCCACGAATTACACAAATTTTCGTGAATTTTATTTAATCCAATTTTATTAGTGAAAATTTGTGTAATTCGTGGCGGTGTTTTTTAATCCTTTTAGTCACATTAATTGGTGACTAAGTATTTTTATAGTATCCCTTTGTTATATAAATCGACAACATCTTCTTGGCCAACTTGTAAATTCCAAACATGAAAACCTAATGTTGCTGCACTATCAGTATTCTCTTTTTTGTCATCAACAAATAACGTTTGTTCAGGAATTAAATTATGATCGTCAATTAAATGCTGAAATGAATTTGCATTTGGTTTTCGTTTTCTGATCTCGAATGAAAAATGAACTTTTTCAAAACAATTGTAAAAATCAGTATAAAATGGTACGCCGCTTTTTTTCTCGAAAGTCGCAATATGAATAGAATCAGTATTGCTTAATAAAAACAAACGATACTTTTTTGAAAGCTCTTTTAAGAAGTCTAGTCGATATGAAGGGAAATCAGCCAAAACGGCATTCCAAGCTTCTAGAATTTCTTCAATGCTTGCATTTGGAAGCTGTTTTTGAAATCCGCCAATAAAATCATCGTATGAAATATCTCCAGTTTCAAATAATAGATTCAAACGATCAAGATCAGCATTCCATTCTTTTAATCCTAATTTCTGTAATCCCGAAATAGTTCCTTGTTTGTCTAGATTGATAAAAATATCACCAAAGTCAAAAATTATAGTATCAATCATGATTTCTTACATATATTAATTCGTCGTTCTGAATATAAGTTTTTGCTTCATTCTTCCTTTTAAGTTCTGGCGCTTTCGTACCTTTTTCAAACGTATTCTGTCCAATAAAAATTCTAGCCTCGTCCCAAATGTTTTTATCAATAAAAGATTGCAGTGTTTGTTTCCCGCCTTCAATAATTATGGATTGAATTTGATGCTGATGTAAAACCGATAAAATATTCTCAATCGTATTTTTATTAAACACTATTGTTTCATAAATCGTATTTTCAGTCGAAATATTATTTTCTGATTTTGTTAGAACAATAGTTTTTACATTATTATCAAAAACAAAACTGTCTTTTGAAATTCGGTTGTTTTGGTCTAAAACTACGCGAACAGGATTGTTCCCAGACCAATCTCTAACATTTAATTTAGGATTGTCATCAATAACAGTTTGTGTGCCAACTAGAATTGCCTGTTCTTCACTGCGCCATTTGTGAACTAATTGACGAGAAAATGTATTAGTAATCCAAACCGGTTTGCGTTCCTGATTAGTTTCTTTTTCAGGAGCTAGATAACCGTCCAGGCTTTCGGCCCATTTTAGTACAATATAAGGTCTCTTTTTTTGATGAAAAGTAAAAAAGCGTTTGTTGAGTTCGTTACATTCGTCTTCCAAAACACCTACTACCACATTAGCGCCCGCCTCAACAAGTTTTCTGATTCCGTTTCCGGCTACTTTTTCATTTGGATCAACAGTTCCTACAACAACATTCGGAATTTTATTTTCAATAATTAAATCACAACACGGAGGTGTTTTTCCAAAATGACTGCAAGGTTCTAAACTAACATAAATTGTAGCTTTCTTTAAAAGCGATTTGTCTTTTACAGAACGTACTGCATTTACTTCGGCATGTGGTTCGCCGGCTTTTTTGTGCCAGCCTTCTCCAATAATTGTATTATTATAAACAATTACACTTCCAACCATTGGGTTTGGATACGTTGTTCCGAGGCCATTTTTGGCTAGTTCAATGCAGCGTCTTATGTATTTTTCATGTATATTCACCCTGCAAAAGTAGTTATTTTTGAGTTTAGTCTCAATAATGGTTCGGATTCGATTAATGATCAAAAAAACTATTTTACATTTACAATAGGATTGAATAATATAAGGAAAATGAATAATTGGATTATAAGAAAAATTGAAAATAAAGACAATCAGTCGGTTGCGAAATTAATAAGATCTGTTTTTGATGAAATGGAAATTCCAAAAGTGGGTACCGCATACGAAGATCCCTATTTGGATTTAATGTTTGAAGAATACAGTAAACCAAATTCGGTTTATTTTGTAGTTGAAAACGATGGTAAAATTTTAGGTTGTGCGGGAATTGCTCCATTAGAAAACAGCGATCCGAAGATTTGTGAATTGCAAAAGATGTATTTTTTGCCTGAAACACGTGGTTTAGGAATAGGAAGTATAATGATGGAGAAATGTTTAGAGCAGGCAAGAAATTTTGGCTTTGAAAAATGTTATATCGAAACAATGCCTTTTATGCACGCCGCTCAAAAATTATATAAAAAATCAGGTTTTGAATATTTAGATGCTCCATTGGGTTCTACTGGGCACGATTCTTGCCCTGTATGGATGTTGAAAAAATTATAAGTTTATGAAAAAAAGTGTTTTTGGTTTTCTTTTGATTTCAATTTTATTTTCTTGTAAAGATGCTAAAGAAGCAAAGTCAGTAAAGAATAACGTAATTGCAAAAGACTCTGTAATTACTACTGACGAAAGTAAAATTACCGCATCAGAAGACGAATTTAAAAATGAATTTAATATTCTGATACCACAAAACTATCGAACTTATGATAATCAAAATCCTGTAACAGCTTTAAATAATAAATGGATTGAGTTGTATCAGGAAAATGATGAGTATTTTTTAGGGAAATCTAATTTTAAAATTGAAAAAGGATACAGCGAATGTTCAGGTGATTCTCTTCTTTCAATTTTGCCTAAAAAGAAAGTTTTGCTATTGATGGATTATCCTGAATTGAAAATAGGAAAAGTAAAATCAATAAAAATTGAAGAGGATAAAATCTGGCCAAAAGAAAAGTTGAGTTTTACTTTTGGTAATCTTAATTACACTTTACGTGGAGAAGGAAAAGTTCTTTCAGAAGAACAAGTAAGTACTGATGATGATAAAATAGAGATTTTTAAGAAAGTAGAGGATTATAAACTGTATTTAACCGTTGGTAATAATCCAGAAAAACTGCTGTTGACCGAAATGTCGTTTAATGACACCTTTGTAGAGTTGCTTTTTGCAGGGGATATTGACGGAGATGGAAAACTTGATTTTGTTTTTGGGGCAAATAGAAATTACGAAGAAGAACGAGTAATTTTGTTTCTTTCTTCAAAAGCTGAAAACGGAGATTCAGTGAAGAAAGTTTCGGAAATAGCAGTGCAGTTTGACTGCTAATTAAAAAGATTATCTAATAACAGGAGATATAAAAATGAAAATTAAACAATACCGGACTCAATTTATAAAAGAATTATCACCTTTTTATGATGCATACGAAGCGGAGAGTTTTTTCTATTTGATTTTAGAAGATAAACATAAATTAAGACAAATAGATTTGGCATTAAATCATGATTTGACTTTTAGTGAAGCTGATTTTATAGTATGGAATTCGATATTGGAAGAATTAAAAAAAGAAGTTCCAATTCAGTATTTACTCGGGAAAACGCATTTTTACGGCTTAGAGTTTGAAGTAAATGAAAATGTATTGATTCCAAGACCAGAAACCGAAGAATTGGTCGAATGGGTTATCAACGAGAATAAAGCCATTGATAAAAAGAAGAAAATTAAAATTCTTGATATAGGAACGGGAAGCGGTTGTATTGCTATTTCACTGGCTAAAAATTTACCAAATGCAGAAGTTTACGCAATCGATGTTTCGAAAAAAGCACTTGAAACAGCGAAGAGAAATGCAATAAGCAATAAAGTTGAAATAATTTTTATGCTTAAGAATGTTCTGGAATTAGAAATTTTGAAATCAAATTATGATATAATTGTTTCCAATCCGCCTTACGTCCGTAATTTAGAAAAAGAAGAAATCAAGAAAAATGTTCTGGATTATGAGCCGCATTTGGCGCTTTTTGTTGAGGATAACGATGCGTTGATTTTTTATAGAAAAATTGCTGATTTAGCAAAAAAGAATCTTTTAGAAAATGGTCAGCTGTATTTTGAAATTAACCAATATCTTGGAAAAGAAATGGCGGGCTTACTGGAGGAAATGAATTTTAAAAGTATCGAATTGCGAAAAGATATTTATGATAATGATCGAATGATTAAAGGCAATATTTAAGTGTTCAGTAAATAGAACGTTTTAATGAATCCTCATTGAACTGAATACCTAAATTTATTCGTATCGAAGTGCTTCAATTGGATCTAGTTTTGAAGCTTTGATTGCAGGATATAATCCAGAAACAATTGCAACCATAAAACTGGTTGCAAACGCAGCAAAAATTGCCATCCACGGAATTACAAATGCAAAACTCATAGCGGCAGCAAAAGCAAAACCTACCAAGATTCCTAAAACAATACCAACCAAACCGCCAATTTGTCCTATTAATAAGGTTTCAATAAAAAATTGAACCGAAATAGTAACTTTTGTTGCGCCCAGCGCTTTTCTAACCCCAATTTCACGAGTACGTTCAGTTACAGATACAATCATAATATTCATCAAAGCGATTGATGAACCTAGAATAGTAATGATGCTTATAATCCACGAAGCCCATCCTAAATATTTGGTGATTCCAAGAATTCTATTAATTAAATCATCGCTGCGTCCAATCCCAAAATTATTATCTTTAACCGGGCTTAATTTGCGAACTCTGCGCATAACACTTGTTGCATCATCAACAGCTTGATCTAAAAGCTCTTTTTTAGAAACCATTACACTCATCGTGTAATTAATATTGGGGGCAGTAAATAAAGATCGCGCCACCTGAATAGGAATTAAAACGCGTAAATCCTGACTGTTTCCAAAAGTAGATCCTTTTTCTTTTAAAACTCCAATTACTTTAAAACGAGCGCCTCGAATAGAAATAACTTTGTCAATAGGGTTAACATCTTTCAGTAAGCCTTTTTCAAAATCAGAACCAACTATGCAGGTGTAAGTGTTATTGTCAATGTCAAATTGATTAAATGATCTGCCTAAAGTTGTCTCTAAACCAGAATTAGAAATATAATGTTCATCGACTCCAATGATCGAAATTTCAGGATCAGTTTTAGTGTCTAGAAATTTTACCTCCGCTTTTGATGTGGCAGTAAACGAAAGAGAAGTTTCGGTAAAAGGATATTTGTATTTGTTTTTGAAGGCAACAGCTTCTGGATAGGAAATAATAGGATTAATAACTTCACGTTCGTTTCCGCCGCGATTTCGAACTGTATTTGCATACTGTTTGATGTTGAATGTGTTAGCTCCCATTGAAGCAAAATTGGTCGAAACAGTATTCTCGAGTGCCGTTACAACAGTAAGAATTCCAACTAATGCTGTGATTCCGATAGCAATAATTAATACAGTAAGAATGGTTCGCAATAATTGTGTTTTGATAGAACCAAAAGCAATTCGGATATTTTCTTTAAATAATTTTAGCATCATGACCAATTTGTCACGAAAATACGGTTTTTGTTACAAGTTTGTTTTCGAACACGTATTATTTATTTTAAAAAGTAAGATATTTGCAAACTTAATTAAGTCGAAAGTTGGAAAGTCATAAAGTCGAAAGACTAAAGAGCCAACAATCTAAAAAAAATCTAGAAATAAATTAATTTTAAAGGTTTATGATTTTAGTTCTCAAAGAAGTCTAAAATCTAAAATCTACAATCTAAAATAAAAAAGATGGCTTCAAAACCAAGCATTCCGCAAGGAACAAGAGATTTTTCGCCTGCAGAGGTGTCAAAACGTCAATATATAATTCAGACGATAAAAAATAATTTTGAAAAATTTGGTTTTCAGCCCATTGAAACACCTTCGTTCGAAAATTCAGATACCTTAATGGGGAAATATGGAGAAGAAGGGGATCGTTTGATTTTTAAAATATTAAATTCAGGGAATTTTTTCTTCAATAAAAATAAAATTGAATTACCAGAATCTATAGCGTCACTGCAAGTTAATTCAGCAGAAACGATCGATCTTAATCAAAGAATCGAGCTGAATAAATTTACAGGAAAAATTTCTGAAAAAGCACTTCGTTACGATTTAACAGTTCCATTTGCAAGATACGTTGTACAGCATCAAAATGAAATTGAGTTTCCTTTTAAAAGATATCAAATTCAACCCGTTTGGAGAGCTGATCGTCCGCAAAGAGGACGTTACAGAGAATTCTATCAATGTGATGCCGATGTTGTTGGCTCAAAGTCACTTTGGCAGGAAGTAGAATTGGTTCAATTATATGACACTGTTTTTACTTCTTTAGGATTAGAAGGTGTTACTATTAAAATTAACAACCGAAAAATATTATCAGGAATTGCCGAAGTTATTGGCGCTTCTGATAAATTGATAGATTTTACAGTTGCTCTGGATAAATTGGATAAAATTGGCGAAGACGGCGTAAAGAAAGAAATGATCGAAAAAGGTATTTCTGAAGAAGCGTTGGTAAAAGTACAGCCTCTTTTTAGCTTTACAGGAACATTTGCAGATAAAATTAAACAGTTATCAGAATTATTAGCGTCATCTGAAGAAGGTACAAAAGGAGTTGAGGAACTTAAATTTATTTGTGACAATGTGGCAACTTTAGGTTTGTCTACAGCAATTTTGGACCTTGATGTGACACTTGCTCGTGGTTTAAATTATTATACCGGAGCTATTTTTGAAGTTGCAGCACCAAAAACAGTTTCAATGGGATCTATTGGAGGCGGTGGAAGATACGACGATTTGACGGGTATTTTTGGATTGAAAAATATGAGCGGTGTTGGAATTTCTTTTGGATTAGATAGGATTTATTTAGTTTTAGAAGAACTACAGTTGTTTCCAGAAACTGTTGCAGCTACTTCGAAAGCATTGTTTATCAATTATGGAGACAATGAGGTTTTGTATGCTTCAAAAGCCATTCAGAAATTAAGAAAAGAAAATATAAAAGTAGAATTATACCCTGACAATGTAAAAGTGGGCAAGCAGTTTCAATACGCTGATAAACGTTTGATTCCATTTGCTGTAATTGCAGGAGATCAAGAAATCGCTTCAAATTCTTACGCACTTAAAAATTTAGTGACAGGAGAGCAGATTTCTGTTGACTTTGAAGGATTGAAAGCTGCTTTATTGGCATAAGATTTTAACCGCAAAGTGCGCTAAGATTTAATTTTGCTTCACGCATAGAAAACACAAAGTTCGCAAAGCTAGATCAAAATAAAGCTTTGCGAGCTTTGTGTTTTTATAAAACCAGACTTTTAAAAAACTTAGCGTACTTTGCGGTTATTTTGTAAAGTTTTTGTTTTGATTGAAAAATAAAAACGCACAAAGTTCTGAAAGTGATTGTGTTAATAAATCTCAGTCTTTATCTGCTTGTATCTTTTTAAAATTTGCCCGAAATAGTTGGTAGAAAAGAAAAAAAAGCCTTTAATTTGCGGACTTGAGTTACGGGCGTAGTTCAAGGGTAGAATAGCGGTCTCCAAAACCGTTGATGGGGGTTCGAATCCCTCCGCCCGTGCAATATTTCTTATCGAAAAGGAAACAAGGATTTTATCTAAGATACTATCAAAAAAAGTTTGCAAAGCTAAATCAATACAAAGCTTTGCGAATTTTTTTTTTGAAGTCAAGAGTAAAAATCTTAGCGTTCTTTGCGGTAAATTTTTCTCAAAAAGCATAAAAAAAAGCTTCGTCTCTACTATAAGGCGAAGCTTTTTTTAATATAAGGTAAACTTGAATTAATAATTATTTATGAGGCCGAAGCCAACCCTTAAATTCAATTTTGATAGGTAATAATTTAGTTTCCAATTTTGAACTCAAATTTAGCATAAACTAAAACGTAATAGTCTTAAAATTATACTAAATTTTAATTTCCGAATTAGGTTTTTAAAACTCTCATAACTAATAAAGTGACAATTTGACATTTTATAAGATTTGGCAGTACTTTTGCAATCCAACAGAAAGAATAAAAAATGAAGTTTAAAAATATTTTTAAAAATAAAAGTAATATGACTACGGAAAATACAGAATTCGATCAGGAATTAGATGATGTAACGTTAGAGAACAATGCCAACGGTGAGCAGTTAATTGTTGAAGAATTAAGTGTTGAAGAGCAATTGGCTCAAGACTTGGCAAAAGAAAAAGATAAGTTTTTGAGATTATTTGCCGAATTTGAAAATTACAAAAAAAGAACTTCAAAGGAGCGCATCGATTTATTCAAAACGGCAAATCAAGACGTTTTGCAAGCAATGCTTCCTGTTTTAGATGATTTTGACAGAGCAACTGTAGAGATCAATAAATCTGACGATGAAAATTTGAAAAAAGGAGTTGAGTTGATTCATGAAAAATTGAAAAACACTTTAATTTCTAAAGGTTTAGAGCAGGTTGAGATTAAAGCAGGTGATGCTTTTAACGCAGATATTGCTGAAGCAATTACTCAAATTCCAGCTCCTTCGGATAAATTAAAAGGCAAAATTGTTGATGTTATTGAAAAAGGATACAAATTAGGAGACAAAATTATTCGTTTTCCTAAAGTTGTTGTTGGAAACTAAAATGCAAATAGATTCTAGAAATCAGTTTTTAAATTGAAATTTGGAATTTGTAGTATTGGAATTTAACCTAAATTATGAAAAAAGATTTTTACGAAATACTAGGCATTTCTAAGAGTGCTGATGCTGCCGAAATAAAAAAAGCGTACAGAAAAAGTGCGTTGAAATATCACCCGGATAAAAATCCAGGCGACAAAGAGGCAGAAGAAAACTTTAAATTAGCGGCAGAAGCTTACGAAGTATTAAGCGATCCTAACAAAAAAGCAAAATACGACCAATACGGACATCAAGCATTTGATGGTTCTGGTGGATTTGGCGGTGGTCACGGCGGTATGAATATGGATGATATTTTCAGCCAGTTTGGTGATATTTTTGGTGGTGGATTTGGCGGTTTCGGAGGCGGAGGCGGAGGTCCTCGTCGCGCTAAAGGAAGTAATCTTCGAATTAAAGTGAAACTAACTTTAGAAGAGATTGCAAATGGTGTAGAGAAAAAAGTAAAAGTAAAACGTAAAGTTCAAGCCAAAGGTGTAACGTATAAAACTTGTACGACTTGTAATGGTCAAGGGCAGGTAATGCGTGTTACAAATACCATTTTAGGAAGAATGCAGTCAGCATCAACTTGTCCTACTTGTGGAGGTTCTGGTCAAATTTTAGATAAAAAACCTTCTGAAGCAGATGCACAAGGAATGGTGGTAGAAGACGAAACAGTTTCTATCAAAATTCCAGCTGGTGTTGTTGACGGAATGCAGTTGAAAGTTTCTAACAAAGGAAACGATGCGCCAGGAAATAGTATTCCAGGTGATTTAATCGTTGCCATTGAAGAGTTAGAACACGAATTCTTGAAACGCGAAGGTGAGAACATTCATTACGATTTATACATTAGTTTTCCAGAAGCTGTTTTAGGAGCTTCAAAAGACATCGAAGCAATTAACGGAAAAGTTCGTATTAAGCTGGAAGAAGGAATTCAATCTGGAAAAATCTTAAGATTAAAAGGAAAAGGAATTCCAAGTATAAACGGTTACGGAAGTGGTGATTTACTAGTTCACGTAAACGTTTGGACTCCAAAAACATTAAATAAAGAGCAAAAACAATTCTTTGAGAAAGCTCTAAATGATGAACATTTTGTACCAAGCCCAGAAAAATCAGAGAAATCATTTTTCGAGAAAGTAAAAGATATGTTCTCGTAAGCAGCACTTTTTTTGAAGATGTATATAAAATCAAAACCCATTCTAAACATAAATAGAATGGGTTTTTTGCGTATTATAATGTAGATTCCGTGTGAATTATTTACTTTTACAGACTGTTGGCAAAAATAAAAAAGCCACTGAAAGAAAACCTAAAAAATAAAATGAGCAACTTACTCGAAGTACATAAAGTCGTAAAACAATATGGCGATTATGTAGCGCTTAACGAAGTTTCATTAAATGTGCCAAAAGGCAGTATTTATGGACTTTTAGGACCTAATGGAGCTGGAAAAACTTCTCTTATCAGAATCATCAATCAAATTACAATGCCAGACAGCGGTGAAGTAATATTAGATGGCGAAAAATTACAGCCAAAACACGTTCAAACTATAGGATATCTTCCCGAAGAAAGAGGTTTGTACAGCTCGATGAAAGTGGGAGAGCAGTGTTTGTATTTGGCACAAATGAAGGGACTTTCTAAAGCTGAGGCAAAGCAACAGCTTGAGTTTTGGTTTGATCGCTTAGGTATTCAAGGATGGTGGAACAAGAAAATTCAAGAATTATCTAAAGGAATGGCACAAAAAATTCAGTTTGTGGTTTGTGTACTGCATAAACCGAAACTGCTGATTTTTGATGAACCTTTTTCAGGGTTTGATCCTGTAAATGCCAATATTATTAAGGACGAGATTTTGGCTCTGAAAGAAGAAGGAGCTACCATTATTTTTTCGACCCATAGAATGGAAAGCGTTGAAGAGCTTTGCGATCATATAGCTTTAATTCATAAATCAAATAAATTGATTGAAGGAAAAGTAAGTGACGTAAAACGTCAGTTTAAAACCAATAGTTTTGAAGTTGGAATTTTGACTGACAATGTCGAAGGTTTGATGTACGATATTACACAAAAATTTACCGTTTCGCCAGCGAATTTCAAGTCTTTAAATGACGATTTAAAATTAAATATCCAAATTGGAAATTCAGCTCCAAATGAATTATTGAATGTGTTGACACAACGCGGACAAGTAACACACTTTGTAGAAAAAATTCCAAGCGTAAACGATATTTTTATTCAAACCGTTACCGAAAACAAAAAACTAAATTCCAATAATTAAATTCCAAATTCCAAATCTGAGACAGAAAAAGTTGGAATTTGGAATTTTAGATTTGAAAATTAAAAAACATTTATGAGTATTATCTCGTTGATTATAAAAAGAGAATTCATTGCAAAAGTTCGTAATAAATCTTTTGTTGTCATGACTTTTTTGAGTCCGCTTTTGTTTGTAGCTATAGCCGTATTTATTGGCTATTTAAGTTCAATGAAAGCAGAAACAAAGCGTATCGCAATTCATGACGAAACAGGGCTTTTTGCGGCAGATTTTTTAAAAGAGAATAAAAAAGGAGCCGAATTTAAATACTTTAATTTATCTGAGATTGAAGTAAAAGCTTTAAAAGACAGTATTACAAAAGAAAATTTCAGCGGTTTAATAGTTATTCCAAAAACAGCTGATATTAAAGATTTAGAAAGTAAAATTGAATTTATTTCAAATAACAGTCCAAGTATTTCTTTTGTAGAAAACACACAAGATATCATTGGAAATAAAATAACGAAACTAAATCTAGAAAAAGCAAAACTAGACACTTTAGCAATTCAAAAAGCACAGTCAGATGTCAATATTCATTTGATAAAAGCATCTGGAGAAGAGAGTTTAAAAGGTTTGAACGAAATAAAAATTGCAATTGGAGGCGCTTTTGGTTATTTGATTATGATGTTTATTATCATTTATGGAAATATGGTAATGCGAAGTGTAATCGAAGAAAAAACAAATCGAATTATAGAAATCATTATTTCATCAGTAAAACCATTCCAGTTAATGATTGGTAAAATTGTTGGAACTTCGTTAGCTGGAATTTTACAGTTTATGATTTGGGCGATTATTGGTTTGGGATTAATGTTTGCTGCTTCGACATTTTTTGGAGTTAATGTTGGTCCAACGGCTAGAATTTCGCCAGAATTAATGCAATCAGCACAGCATCAACTTTCGGGTTCAGCACAAATGTATATTGCTGAATTATGGAATCTGCCAATTGCGAGTATTATAATTGGATTTATAGTTTATTTTATTGGAGGATATTTTCTGTACAGTTCATTCTATGCGGCAATTGGAGCAGCAGTTGACAATCAAACAGATTCTCAACAGTTTTTACTGCCCATTTTAATGCCTCTTATTTTGAGTGTCTATATCGGATTTTTTACAGTTGTAAATGATCCTCACGGGACAGTTGCAGTTGCATTTTCAATGATTCCGCTAACATCGCCAATTGTTATGCTTATGCGTATTCCGTTTGGCGTGCCGTGGTGGCAAATTGCAATTTCGGTATCATTATTGTTTGCTACCTTTTTCCTTGTCGTTTGGTTCGCAGCAAAAATTTATCGTGTAGGTATTTTAATGTACGGCAAAAAACCAACTTGGAAGGAATTGTATAAGTGGCTTAAATATTAATTTTTAAAGCTGCTAAGGTACTTAGGTTCTAGATGCTAAGATTTTTTTTAGCTTCTTGCAGAAAAACCTTAGAACCTTAGTATCTTAGAACCTCAGAACCTTAAAAAAATGAGTAAAATACTAATTATCGAAGACGAAGCAGCGATCAGAAGAGTTTTGGTAAAAATATTATCAGAAGAAAATGATTCCTATAAGGTTGATGAAGCAGAAGATGGTGCTGCAGGTCTTGAAAAAATAAAAAACAACGATTACGATTTGGTTTTGTGTGATATCAAAATGCCAAAAATGGATGGTGTTGAGGTTTTAGAAGAAGCAAAAAAAATAAAACCAGAAATCCCGATGGTTATGATCTCTGGTCATGGAGATATGGAAACAGCAATTCATACCATGCGTTTAGGAGCTTTTGATTATATCTCAAAACCGCCGGATTTGAATCGTTTATTGAATACAGTTCGTAATGCTTTAGACAAAAAACAATTAGTTGTTGAAAATAAAATTCTAAAGAAGAAAGTCAGCAAGAATTATGAAATGATAGGCGAGAGCGAATCAATTAATCATATTAAAGTGATGATTGATAAAGTAGCTCCAACAGAAGCCAGAGTTTTAATTACAGGTCCAAACGGAACAGGTAAAGAATTAGTTGCGCATCAATTGCATGAAAAAAGTGAACGCTCTAATTATCCTTTAATTGAAGTTAACTGTGCTGCAATTCCGAGTGAATTAATCGAAAGTGAGTTGTTCGGACACGTAAAAGGTGCTTTTACATCAGCAGTTAAAGATCGTGCTGGAAAGTTTGAAGCTGCTGATAAAGGAACTATTTTCTTAGATGAAATTGGAGATATGAGTCTTTCGGCGCAAGCCAAAGTTTTGCGTGCACTTCAAGAAAGTATGATTACTAGAGTGGGAGCTGAAAAAGACATTAAAGTAGATGTTCGTGTGGTTGCCGCAACCAATAAAGATTTAAAAACAGAAATTGCCGAAGGCCGTTTTCGTGAAGATTTATACCATCGTTTGGCAGTTATTTTAATAAAAGTACCGCCATTGAATGAAAGACGTGACGATATTCCGGCTTTGATTAAGCATTTTGCAGAAAAAATTGCATCAGAGCAAGGAAATGCTGTAAAAGGATTTTCGGCGCAAGCCATAAAATTATTGCAGGAATACGATTGGACAGGGAATATTCGTGAACTTCGAAATGTAGTCGAGAGATTGATTATTTTAGGAGGAAGTGAAATCTCTGAAACTGATGTAAAAATGTTCGCAAGCAAATAAGTGCTTCGCGCAATAGGCTATAAGCTTTAAGCTTTAGGCTGTTAAAATTATAAATAATTTTTGCTTACGGCGTATCGCTTAAAGCTTAAAGCATAAAAAAAAATGAAACTAAAAAAAATAAACGAGAAATTACAAGACGCCCTAATTGAAAATGGTTTAACAGAAGCAAATGCTTTACAGCAGGAAACTTTTTCGACTATAAAAAGCGGTGCGGATTGTTTGATTGTTTCTCCGGAAGGAAGTGGTAAAACAACTACGATTGTATTGAATGTTATTCAGCAATTGGCAGGAAAAACCGAAGAATCGCCTCGTGCTTTGATTATCGTTGAAGATAAAGAAAAGGTTCTTGCAATGGAAGAACTTTTTGAAAAGTATGGAAAATATACTAATCTTGAGGTTTACGGTGTACACGATAAAGGCGACATGGATTACGATAAAAATTATGTTTCTACGGGAATTGATGTTTTAATTGGTACACCAAATAAATTAAGCGACATGTTTTCGACGGCTGGTTACAATGTAAACCGTTTAAAAATGTTTATTTTAGATGATGCTGATCCTATTTTGAAATTGCGTCATGAAACTAAAATAATGCGTATTTCAAACAGTATTGCAAAAACACAGCGTATCGTTTTTGCTGAAACTTTGACAGAACGTATCGAGATCCTGACAGATAAAATGCTGTTAGAACCTTATTTTTTCGATATGGATGAAGAAGGTGAAGAAGAATTGGATGAGGACGAAGAAGATATTGAAGAAGAGGAATAATTGAAAATCATTATAAAATAAAGTGTTATGGGATTAATGAAAGTGTATTCAGGAAGTGAAGTATTAGCAATTGCTTTACAGGAAAGATTAGAAGAAGCAGGAGTAGAAACAGTTAAAAAAGATAATATTCAGTCGTCTCGTTTAGGAGGTTTTCCTCGCACAGATCTTGCTGTTGAGATTTTTATTCAAGAAACTGATTTTGCAAAAGCAAATCCAGTTATCGAAAATTTCAGAATGAGTATTTAAAAAGTTATCAGTATTCAGTCTGAAATGAATAGTTTTAGTAAGGCAGAATGAATACGAGAAACTGAAAACTTAAAAAGCATGCAATACAAAATGTTAGTTCTCGACATGGATGATACCTTGTTGACCGACGACCACAAAATATCTGATTTAAATAAAAAAGTACTTTTAGAAGCTCAGGCAAAAGGTGTTTATGTCGTTTTGGCTTCAGGAAGACCAACTTCGGCAATGACCGCTTATGCTAAAGAATTGGAATTAGATTTAAACGATTCTTATATAATTTCATTTAATGGTGCTATTATAAGTCAGGCAAAAGATGATCAAATTTTATTTGAGCAGAAATTAACGGTTAAGCAAATTCACGAATTGTATGATTACAGCGTCAAAACAAAAACGCATATCATAACCTATTTGGATGATGAAATCATAAGCGAAACAGATTCTGAATATATTGAGGTTGAAAAGGAAATTACAGGAATGGCGCATCGCAAAGTAGCAAGTTTTAAAGATTACATCGATCGACCAGCTGTAAAATGTATTTTGCTAGAAAACCCTGCCTATTTAAAATCTGTAGAAAATGATTTGATTATAGAAATGCCACATTTAAGCGTTTCGATGTCTAAACCATTTTTCTTAGAAGCAGCACAGCAAGGAATTGATAAAGCGGCTAGTTTAAAACTTTTAGCTGAAAAACTAAATATTAATCAAAGCGAAATTATCGCTGTTGGAAACGCAGGAAATGATTTAACGATGATCGAATATGCTGGATTAGGAGTTTGGGTAGATAATGTAACACCTGAATTGCGTGATAGAGCAGATGTAATTGTAGCTTCAAATAATGATAACGGCGTTGCCGAAGTAGTACAAAAATTTATTCTAAATTAATTTTAGATGAAAAAACCAATCGAAACGGAACGCTTGCTATTACGCGAAGTAATTGTCTCAGATGTTGATGGAATGTTTGAATTAGATTCTAATCCGAATGTTCATATTTACATTGGAAAGAAACCTGTTACTACCATTGAACAGAGTGCAGCATACATTGAAAATCTTCAGCAGCAATACAAAGATTTTGGAACTGGACGCTGGGCTGTAATTCTAAAAGAAACAAATGAGTTTTTAGGTTGGTCTGGGATTAAATTTATTACGGATGAAATCAACAACCATAAAAATTTCTACGAAATTGGTTATCGTTTTATAGAGAAACATTGGGGCAAAGGATATGCAACCGAAGCCGGAAAAGCTTTTATAGAGTATGCTTTTGATAATTTAAAAGCTGATGCTGTTTATGCCTATGCAGATGCGGGCAATGATAATTCAAGAAAAATACTCGAAAAATTAGGTTTACGATATGTAAATTCTTTTGAATACCAAGAAGAGTTAGAGGTTTGGTATGAGTTAAAGAACCCAAACTTATAATGTTGTTCTAAGAATTGTGTCCCAAATCTTTGTAAACTTATCTCGTTTAAGATTTGCAAAGATTTGGAAAACAGCTCGAAGTTTTTGTAAATACCTGAAAAGTATTTTATTTTTTAGCTACAGAAACAAAATATTTATTTCCGTCTCCCATTGTCAATTTAACACGCTCGTCGCATAAATCAATCGCAAAGTTTGCACTTTCGTAGCAGCTGCAAGTTGTGTTTTTGTCTTTAGACATTTCAGTTTTACAATTGTTATTTTTAAAAGTAGCCAATTGAGGTGTGTATAAACTTACCAAATCAGTTGAAGCTGTTACTAATGAAATAATACTTGCTGAGTTATTGTTTGTAATTCTGTAAACAATTCTGTCTGTATAGTTTACTTCGTTTACAGTAACTTTACGAATATAAGTATAAGCTGTAGATCCTTCGCCTGGTTCTTTTACTTCAAATTTAAATCCAACAGCACGAATGGCAATATCAAATTGAGACTGCGAATTTAAGCTCGCCCAAGTTGTTAAGGTACTGATAGACGGAAATGGATTTGCAGCAGGAGTATTAGTTTGCGCCTGCGAACTAAAAATGGTTAAGAACATTAAGCAGATTGTGGGTAAAAATGCTTTCATAATGGAATTTGTAATTTTTAATTGTTGCCTACTCTTTCTGGTTTTCGGCGTTCCCATGCTTTTTGTAACAAAACAACAACATAACGATTGAATTTCAAAATAGTTATGCTCGAATTGTTATAATATTACTAATAACGGTCATTTTTTTAGAATCTTAATTAAATCTTGCTAAAGACTTAAACAAAGTTAAATGTAAGAAAATTTTAAGCCATAACTTGAAAAAAATGCGCTTTACCGATGTAATTTGCACTTAATCGATGTTTTTGTCATTTTATTCTTATTGAATCCTGATTTTGTTTTTTTACAATTAATTATGCCTGCGATTTGCGATATGGTCAATTAAGACGATTTTAAATAGGTGTTTAATGCAAAATATTGATATATAGTGTATTATTGATTTTATTTTAAAGAATATTGTACGTAAATTTGCAAACTCTTTAAAAGAGATA
Source organism: Flavobacterium oncorhynchi (assembly GCF_002217355.1). Lineage (GTDB taxonomy): Bacteria > Bacteroidota > Bacteroidia > Flavobacteriales > Flavobacteriaceae > Flavobacterium > Flavobacterium oncorhynchi. Next base: position 38,929 of record NZ_MUHA01000005.1, read on the forward strand.
TAAATATAATATCTTACTGCTTAAAACGTAGTGTGTTCCCATGGAAAATAGAAAAAAAGTTGCTTTTTATACGCTTGGATGTAAACTGAATTTTTCAGAAACGTCTACAATTGCCAGAAATTTTAATGACGAAGGATTCGACCGCGTCGATTTTGAAGAAGTCGCAGACATTTATGTAATCAATACTTGTTCTGTAACAGACAATGCCGATAAGCAGTTTAAGCAGGTAGTAAAGAAAGCAATGAAACTTAATGATAAGGCATTTGTTGCAGCCGTGGGATGTTATGCGCAGTTGAAACCTGAAGAGTTGGCAAATGTTGACGGAGTTGATTTGGTACTTGGAGCTACAGAAAAGTTTAAAATTACAGATTATATTCATGACTTAAGCAAAAATGATATGGGTGAAGTTCACTCATGCGAAATTGCTGAAGCTGATTTTTATGTTGGAAGTTATTCAATAGGAGATCGTACTCGAGCTTTCTTGAAAGTTCAAGACGGCTGCGATTATAAATGTACGTATTGTACAATTCCTTTAGCGAGAGGAATTTCAAGAAGTGATGCTTTAGAAAATGTATTGCAGAACGCCAAAGAAATCTCGGCTCAAAATATTAAAGAAATTGTTTTAACTGGAGTTAATATTGGAGATTACGGAAAAGGAGAGTTTGGAAATAAAAAACATGAACATACTTTTCTAGAACTTGTTCAAGCTTTAGATAAAGTTGAAGGTATCGAACGTTTAAGAATTTCATCGATTGAACCAAACTTATTGAAAAATGAAACGATAGAATTTGTTTCAAAAAGCCGCACCTTTGTACCGCATTTTCATATTCCATTACAATCAGGAAGCAATGATATCTTGAAATTAATGAAACGCCGTTATTTGCGTGAAGTGTATACTGAACGAGTGAATAAAATTCGTGAAGTGATGCCTCATGCTTGTATAGGAGTTGATGTAATTGTTGGTTTTCCAGGAGAAACAGATGAGCATTTCTTAGAAACGTATCATTTCTTAAACGAAATGGATATTTCGTATTTACACGTTTTTACCTATTCTGAAAGAGATAATACAGAAGCTATAGATATGCCTGGAGTTGTTCCTGCAAATGTAAGAGCAAAAAGAAGTAAAATGCTTCGCGGTTTATCTGTAAAAAAACGTCGTGCCTTTTACGAAACCCAATTAGGAACAAACAGAACAGTTCTTTTTGAAGGTGAAAATAAAGAAGGTTATATTCACGGTTTTACAGAGAATTACGTAAAAGTAAAAACACCATGGAATCCAGAACTTGTAAATACGCTGCAAGAAATTAATTTGACTAAAATTGATGAAGACGGAAGCGTTCGTTTAGAGTTTATAAATAAATTAGCGGAAGCTTAAAAACATAATTTAGCTTTGACAAAGTTAATGTGATATTGATATACGCAAAGTATTGTCATTTCGACCAAAGGGAGAAATCACACTAGTGAGTCGACAAAGATTATAGGTTTTTAATGTGAAATTACGAGTGTGATTTCTCCTCCGTCGAAATGACAAAAAACAACAAAGCCCTTTATATAAAGGGCTTTGTTGTTTTATAATAAAAAATCTACTTCTGGTTTTCGGGAATTACTAATTTCAAAGAATTAATATAGTCTGTATCAAATTCAATAACTCGGATTTTTTGCGGATTAAAACTTAATTCTCCGCCAAATTGACCTTTTGTATCTAAGAAATCAATTATAAGTTCTTCGTCGTTTAAAGAAATTAATTTTCCTAAATAAGCTGATTTTGCTGATTTTTTAGAAATCTGAAAAATACCATGTTTATTGTTGATGAAATTTAAAATCGAATTTAAATCCCGAATCGGAATAATATCTTCGGCATTTGTTTTTAAACCTTTTAAGCGAATCACTTTTTCTATAAAAGCCAAATCCTGATCTCTGTGAACAGCTTCAATATTTTTGTTTTTTAAAATGACAAAACCATCCAAAATGTAATCAACCGGATTGTTTCGAAGCAGAATCCAATCATCAGAATAGTCAATAAGAAATCCTGTGAAAATTTCTTTTTTATCCTGAAATTCTATTGCTATTAATTGTCTTAAATATTGTTCCATCATATATTTTTTAAAATTTCAATAATTAAATTCCAAATTCCAATTTACTACGTTGTTAGAATTTGGGATTTTAAAAATTTGGAATTTAGTTTTATGGGTTGGTCGACCAAATACTGCTGTTTTTTATAAATACTCTGCGGTTTAGTTTTAACTGTGCAACAACTAATTCTGCAATATCTTCAGATTGCATCACTTTTTCAGGATTCCCATCCGTTAAGTTCAAATCTTTTGCCATATCTGTTGCAACAGTACTTGGAGTTAAAGCAGTAACACGAATGTTGTGTTTGCGCATTTCCTGCATTAAAGAATCCGTTAAACCCAAAACTGCAAATTTAGAAGCACTGTATGCACTTGTTAAAGCATTGCCATTTAAACCAGCTGTTGACGAAATATTAATAATGTCTCCAGTTTGTCTCTCTATCATGTTTGGGATTACGGCACGTGTTGCATAATAAGTTCCCATTAAATTTACTTGAATGATTTTTTCAAAAGCAGCAGGTTCTAGATCAAGGAATTTTCCAAAAGAAGCAATTCCTGCACTGTTGATTAAAATATCAATATGTTTAAACTCAGTTAGTGCTTTTTCAACGGCACTATTTATAGAATTAATGTCCGATACATCTGCAGAAAGTGCTAAAGATTTAACACCTAAATCATTCGTTTCATCTGCCAATTGATCAACATCTGCTTGAGTTCTTGAAACCAAAATTACGTTTACACCTTCTTTTGCCAAGGCAATTGCAATTGCTTTTCCAATTCCTTTTCCAGCTCCTGTAATTAGAGCATTTTTATTTTTTAAGCTTGTCATGATTTATTGTTTAGAAATGCCGAAAGCATCATTTTAAGTCTTACAAAAATAAAGCTTTTGCAAACTAAAATGATGCTTTCAAGTATTTTCTTAATCTAAGTTTAACAACTTTGTTATTCTTTCAAAACCATATCTATACACATTACGGCAGCAAGGATTAATTGTCTAAGCGAACTGTCGGCTGCTACGCTATCTTCGATTTGAAGCACGTAATTGTCAGCACTGGTGAAAAACTCTTTACCTAAACCAGCCCATTTTTTACTTACTTGAGCAAGCTGTTTGTTTTCGTGAGAAAATTTAAAATCCCAACCCGTCCATTTTCCTTGTAAAGTTGCAACTGGTTTTTCGTTTTTATCCATGATTTCAAACTTCCCTCCAATAGAAAAGAATTTTTGTTTAAAAGTTCCTACCAATCTGTCTTTCTCATCAAATATTTCGACCGTTGAGCGAAAAACTGCAATACCTCGTTTTACTGAGATTAATTTTTCTCCAGAAGCCGTTGTAATTTCAACATTAAAAGGAGTCATTCTTTTATAATCTGTGAAACGCATCATTTTTGTAAAAAAACCAAGATTGTTCTCACGGCAATTCATAGTTATTTGATTTGTCTCAGGATTATAAATATCATAATTGTTAGCAGCTTTAAACATTCCGACATGTTCTTTTACTAAAAATAGATTTTGGCTTAAAATTGGGTTCATACGTTTTTTAAAAAAATTAGTGTTTAGATTTTAGAACCCAAATGTAATAAAATATTTATTAATTATACTGTTTTGAAGTCTCTACAAGACGGATAAATTCAGCTTTATAACCATCGCCGTCATTTGAAATTCCTTGTTTGGCTAATTTCACAATTTCTTCTGATGATTTGTCAGCAATCAATTTAGAATCTCTTAATTTTAAACCAAACCAAGCTACAGCGGAACTGAATTTTAAATCATCACTTGCTTTGTCTAAAGGAACCGATTTATTGTCAATTACCTGAATCATTTCAATGCTTTTATCGCCGTCAGGTTTTTTATAACGGAATTTTATTGTCGCCAGTTCGCTGCTGTAATTAGCAGAATTAGTTTCCGTTTTAGTGTATTTTAAATCATCCGGCTGAACATTTAAATAATCACTTTTTACACCAGCTGGAATAATTTCATACAAAGCTGTAACCGTATGATTACTTCCTAATTCTCCTGCATCAATAGCATCATTTTTAAAATCCTCTGGACGAAGTTTTCTGTTTTCATAACCAATTAAACGATACGCCTGAACTTGTTTTGGATTAAATTCGATTTGAATTTTTACATCTTTAGCAATGGCAAACATCGAACCTTTAAATTCTTTTCCTAAAAAACGATTGGCTTCTTGAATATTATCAATGTAGGCGTAATTTCCGTTTCCTTTATCAGCAAGAATTTCCATTTTGCTGTCTTTGTAATTTCCCATTCCATAACCCAGACAAGTCAAGAAAACACCAGTTTTTCTTTTCTCTTCGATTAATTTTTCCATATCAGAATTAGAAGAACTTCCCACGTTAAAATCTCCGTCGGTTGCTAGAATTACGCGATTATTGCCATTTTTAATAAAATTCTCAGATGCAATTTTATAAGCAAGTTCAATTCCTGCTCCGCCGGCAGTACTTCCTCCGGCTTCTAATTTATCCAGTGCCTCAATTATTGTTTTTTTCTCATCTCCAGAAGTTGGTTTCAAAACCATTCCTGCTGCTCCTGCATAAACTACAATTGCAACTTTGTCTTTTGCACGTAATTCATTTACCAATATTTTTAAAGATTGTTTTAATAAAGGCAGTTTATTCATATCGCTCATCGATCCTGAAACATCAATTAAGAAAACAAGATTTGAAGCTGGTAAATCATTTGTTGGAATGTTTTTTCCTTGTAAACCAATTTTCAGAATTTTGTTTTTTGAATTCCAAGGCGAGTCACTTACGTCAGTGTTAATAGAAAACGGGTGCTGGTCTTTTGGCTGTGGATAATTGTATTTAAAAAAGTTTACCATTTCTTCAACACGTACAGCATCTTTTGGAACTTCTTGTCCGTTGTTTAGAAAACGTCTAATATTAGTGTAAGAAGCATTATCAACATCTATAGAAAATGTAGAAAGCGGAGCAGTTTTTGGGCTTTCAAAAGCATTTTCTACAAAAGTATCGTAATCTTCCTGAGTTGGTTGAGCTGGAATTGGTCTAATAATGTTTAATTTTTTGTCTAATTCTTTTTCCGAAAGATTTTTATAAAGTTCATTTTTAGTGACAATTACAACGGCTCCGTTTGCAGTTTTACTGCCATAAAGAGAGGCCGCCGATTCATCTTTTAGAACTTTCACGTCATCAATATCATTCGGATTAATTTTTGCAATTTGATCTGCTTTTACAGGAACACCATCAACAATGTACATGGGTTCATTTTTAGCCGAAATAGATTCAATTTCACGTATACTAACATTCGGAGCCGAAAGATATTGGCTATTTAATGAAACTGGAACACCTGCCGCCGTACCTCGAATCATCACCACTGATCCTGTTGTCATTTTCTTTTTTGTAGCAGCATAAGCTGTTGTAACAACCTCTTGCAGTTGGTTAGCATTTTCTTTCAATGTAACATTAATTACATTTGAGTTTTTTACAACAATATTTTCAGTCCGCATTCCAATATAACTAAAAACGAGAATGTCTCCTTTCTCAGCTTTAATAGTATATTTTCCGTCAAAATTGGTGACAGCAGATGTTTTTGATTTTTTAATGAAGATGTTAGCGCCGGGAAGCGGAGCAGAATTTACATCTGTAACTGTTCCAGTAATAGTTCTTTGCTGTGCTATGGTTACGAAACATATAAGCATAGCAATGGCTGATGAAATAAGTTTTAGACTTTTCATGATAGTAAGTTTTAAGAATTAATGTTCGGATTTAGCTTTGTCAAAGCTGCAGACTTTGACAAAGCTTGGGATTATTTTTTCGGAGTAGGTTTTCCCGTTTTTGTTGTAATTATGACAACTCCTTTTTTACCTTTTTCGCCATATTTTGCTGTAGCTTCAAGGTCTTGTAAAATGGTTATTGTTTTAATGTCCTGTTTGTCTAAAGGTGCATATGGACTTGTTGGGTTATTACCAAATAAATCATTTTCTGAATAATAAATACCGTCAATGATATATAAAGGCTCGTCAAGAACAACAAGAGAATCTACATTCTCTGGATTTAGATTCGGAAGCTCATCCTGCATCATTTTTTCTTTTTTGGCATCATCACTGTGAGCTACTGCATTCCCGTTCAAAATTACTAAAGGCGTACTTTTTTTAACGCTTTGAAATTGTTTTGCAGCATAAGCGACTTTAGCCGATTCTTTGGCTTTTGAATATCTAGCCGCTGAGACTGTTTCTTCTTTTGCAAATGCAGCATTGTCTTGTTCTTCAGCATAATTTTGCTGAACTGGGGCAGCAAGTGCAGGAGCTGAACCAACAGGTTCTGTTAAAACTATTTTGTCTGCTAAAGGCTCTATCGATTGTGCATTTGGAGCCGCAGTTTCATGAATGGCAACAGCTTCTTGTCCTTTATTTTGTTTTTCTAAAATTTTAGCTGCTTCTTCATTTGAAATAAGCCCAGAACCAGAAGACGTAATTGTATTTTCTTGATTTAAAACAGGTTCTTTAGATTTTTGTTTTTCATTTTCTTGAATTACCACTTTTGGAGTTTCAGTTACAGCATTGTTATCTGAAAGAAAAAATTGGGAACCTAAAGAAATCAATAAAAGAAGAGAAGCAGCAACAGCAATTTTTTTCCACAATGCGATTGTTTTTTTATCTTCTTTTTTGTCCAGTTTTTCTTCAACGCGTGACCAGACCTTTTCCATTCCTGGAAAGTCTTTAAACTCGGCATTTTGCGAAGCTTGTTTTATTTTATCGAATAATTTATCTTGATTGTCCATGACTATTTTGCTTTTTGATAATAGAGTTTATTAACCAGTTCTTTTAATTTGGTCTTTGCTGCATTCAATTGTGATTTTGAGGTGCCCTCGGAGATCTTTAGCATTTCGGCTATTTCTTTGTGCGCAAAACCTTCAATAACAAAAAGGTTAAATACTGTTTTACAGCCGTCTGGAATATGGTTTAATAAATTAAGTAAATCTTCTTCTTCCAATGTCGTTAATTCATCTGTTGAAGGCTGCGAAATCAGCTTAACATCGTCAAGATACATATTGAAGTTTGTTTCTTTTCTAATGGTCGCCAAACAATGATTTACCGTTATTCTTCTTGCCCAAGCTTCAAAAGCATACGCTTCTTTCAATTGATCCAATTTGGTGAAAATGGTAAAGAAAGAATCTGCCAAAGCTTCTTCGATTTCTTCTTCCTTTTTTAAATATCGTTTGCAAAGGCGGTACAGCTTTGGCGCCATGTATTCGTACACCTGACGCTGGGCATCACGATGCATTTTTTTACAGTTTGCTATTTGAGTCTCGTTTATCACAATTGTTGTCTTTCTTATATAGAGAGATAAAAAGATAAAAAGGTTGGGACAGGGGTGAAAAAATATTAAAATATTTTTTTAGGGTCAAAGTTACAAAGCTACAAAGGCTCAAAGGTTTTATTGTAGAGACGCACCGCAGTGCGTCTTCATGTTATTATTGTAGTAGAATAGTTTTTATTTAACTGGCAGCGTCAACTTATAAATTTTAGTTTCTAAAACTTCTGTATCATTATCTTCGCAAAGCAAGAATTCAATTTTGTTGTTTTCTTTTTTGTAAAAAGTTAAACCTTCAAATTTATTAGTTGAAGTAATTTTTTGAGTAAAATCTATTTTCATGGTTTTCTGATCGATTCGGCCAATGAAACTTCCTAAGATTTCACCGTCATCGTAAGTTGATTTAGTGTTTTCGACTGTAGAAAGAAAATAGATTTTGTCTTCGACTAAAATTGCATCAGTAAAGCTGGAACGAATACCTTTTATTTTTGGAAGTTTATAATTCACAGAAATTAAAGCAAATTCTTCACCAAGACTTTTGGCGTGAATCGTAAAAATGGTGTTTTTGTTTGAAACGCCATTGCCGCGATTAAACAAATACCAGTTTTCGCCGTCGAAAATAGAGCCTTCGAGATTGAAATCTTCGGGTTTTATTTCTCCAAAATTTTGCATTAAACCGTATAAATCGACCAAATTGTTTTTTTGTAAAACAGTTTTAGATTTAAGGTCGAATTCAATCATTTTATTTCGATTTTCGGTTGAACCAGAACCAAAAACATATAAAGTGTCATTATGATTTGTCAATGATTCAAAATCTGGTTTTAAGTTTTTTGGAATATTCTGTGTCGGATTATCAATTAAAGCATGCTGATTCAATTGCTGATTCTGCATATTGTATTCGTATAAGAATCCACTGTTGTCGCCAATTACATAAAGTGCATCATTATTATAAAATAATCCTGATGCTGAGCCGATTCCTATGATTTGAAATAATATTTCTAAAGTGAATTTTTCCATTAATGTTGTTTTGAAAAGTATTGCAATGAATAGCAGTTCCGATAGTTATCGGAATTCGTAAAATTACTATATTTATAATACAAAAAACTAAAAAAATATGAAATCAATAGACCCGAAAGATTTTAAAGTTACAGATAAAATTAAATTAAGTAAGCTCCCTACTTTATTAAATATCGATGCTGATGACGATGAAAAGGAAGAAAAATTGGATAAGGTTCAGGCGAAATTGAGTGATTTGCAGGATGTAATGTATGCTCATAATAAATATGCAGTTTTAATTTGCCTTCAAGGAATGGATACCTCAGGAAAAGACAGTTTGATTCGAGAAGTTTTTAAAGAATTTAATCCGCGTGGAGTAGTGGTGCATAGTTTTAAAACACCCAATTCAACAGAGCTGGAACACGATTATTTATGGCGCCATTATATTGCCTTACCCGAAAAAGGAAAGTTTGCGATTTTTAATAGAACACATTATGAGAATGTTTTGGTGACGCGCGTGCATCCCGAATATATTTTATCAGAGAATTTACCAGATATTAAATCGATAGATGATATTACGCCTAAATTTTGGGAAGATAGAATTAAACAGATCAATAATTTTGAAAAGCATATTGCTCAAAACGGAACTATTGTCATGAAATTCTTTTTGCATTTAAGTAAAGACGAACAAAAGAATCGTTTATTGCGCCGTTTGGAAGAAGAAAAACACCATTGGAAATTTTCACCAGGCGATTTGAAGGAACGTGAACATTGGGCAGAATATCAGCAATATTATGAAGAAGCAATTAATCAAACCTCTACAGATTATGCGCCATGGTATGTAGTTCCTGCCGATGATAAGGAAATGGCACGTTACATTGTGGCAAAAATTATTTGGGAAGAAATGCAAAAACATACCGATATTAAGGAACCAGAATTAGACGATAAAATAAAAGCTAATTTCGAAATGTATAAAAAAGCTTTAGAAAATGATTAATTAGATTATTAGATCATTTTTTTATAATGAACCCGACAGGTTTTTAAAACTTGTTGGGTTTGTTTTTTGAAGTTGGGTTCTAAATAGGAATCGTTTAGTTAAAACAGCTAAATAGCAATTATTTAAATCCGTTTGTCAAAACACTAATGTAGTTCATCAAACTAATTTTAATAGTGGTTGAGGTTTGTGCTCCTTTGCATCAAATTATAAACATTATTATCATGAACATGTACAAATTATTATTGTTGACTACAGTTTTTATTTTCGGATTAGTTTCTTCTAAAATTAATGCACAATCTTCGTTTCCAATTCATATTGGAATTAAAGGCGGATCTAATTATTCTGAGCTTCCAGTTTCAGATGGTTACAAATCAAAATATGCTGTTGGTTATTTTGGAGGCGCTATGGCTCGATTTGATTTTAAGAGATTCTATATTCAAAATGAAATCTTATACAGCGAGAAATCTTCCGAAATCGAAAAAACGACTTCAACAGGATCTAAAAATGCAAAATGGAAAAGTCTTGAAATGCCTTTACTTATTGGTTACAAAGTAATTGATCTTGAGGCTTTAAATGTCAGAGTATTTGGAGGCGGAGTTTATTCTTATGTTTTGGATGAAAATTTTTCGTCATTGAACCAGTTAAAAGATTCGTATAAGAAATTTGATAAATCGAATATTGGATATCAGGTTGGGGCAGGAGTTGAAATGTGGAAATTTACTGTAGATGTAATTTACCAAGGCGGATTAAATAATATAAGTAATAATTTCAGCTCTAAACCAAATTCGTTTAATGTAAGCGTTGGATACTTTTTCTTATAAGTTCACAACTTATCGTTTAGCCTTATGAACAGCACAGAATCTTTTTGGTTCTTTGCTGTTTCTTTAGAAAATATAGGGGTATTTTTGAACTCAAACTTTCTCATAATTATAGATTTTTTTTAGATGATTGCAAAATATAAAAATAGGCATTGGATATTCTTAGTCTTTTTTTGGAGCTTATTAGGTATGACAATCTGGGCGCAGATGATCGAAGATTACGATTTTTTGACGGCTACAATTCAGGCTGTTTTAGTTTTGTTTTGTTCTGCCGTTTTAGCTCATATTTTGAGCGATGTTATATTGCCCAAAGCACTAAAACAAAATAAAATGAACTCTTTTGCGGTACAAAGCGTTATTGTTGTACTGCTTTTGGCATTTTGTCTGTCATTGATTTATATTGTTTTTTCAGATTCGGTTTTGAGAAGCAGAATATATCCTGAAGAAGCAGATGTGGATTCTCTTCATTTTTTATGGACACGATTTTACGGCAACATTCCGTCAGCGATTTTAATTTGCGGTACTGCTTGCGGACTTCGATTTTATCAGGAACATAATGTAATCGAAAGAAATCATGCGCAATTGCAGCAAGTACATCTTGAAGCTCAAATCAAAATATTGCAAGATCAGATTAATCCGCATTTAATGTTTAATATCCTGAATCATATTCATATTCTAATGCAGAGTAATGTAAAACTGGCGTCTGTTTTATTGGTTCAGTTTTCGGATATTTTGCGTTATCAATTGTATGAATGCAACAAAGAATATGTGCCGCTGCATCTCGAGATTAAATATTTGAAAGATTTAATTGCCGTTGAAGAAACCCGATGGGGAAATGAATTAGAAGTAAAAAGCAAATGGAATATTGAAGACGGACAGCTTCAAATTGTGCCATTACTTTTGGTTCCGTTAATTGAAAATGCCTTTAAACATGTTTCCCGACTTCCAAACCAAAAAGGTTATGTACGTTTATCATGCGAACAGCTAAACGATCAATTGAATTTTAGAATCGAAAATTCATATACTGAACAATATAAAGTACCATCTAAAAATCAAGGTTTAGGACTTGAAAATGTGAAGAAAAGGCTATCGATCCAGTATCCAGAAAAACATCAATTTAATATCAATAAAAGCGATTCTGATTTTACGGTTACAGTGACTTTAGATTTAAAATGATTTTACTTTTGCCGCAGATTATAAGGATTAAAAAGATTTTATTTTTGCCACGAATTGCACGAATTAGCACGAATTTTTAATCTGTAGAATCTTAACATGTTGCTTTGTGATCTTTGCATCCTTTTTAAGACTTAAAACTTTGCGTAAACCTTTGCGGTTAAATTTTTTGCCACAGATTATCAGATTAAAAGGATTTCAAAAAAAATCTGCCAAATCTGCCAAATCTGCGTGAAACAAAAAAACACCAAACCAGAAACAAAACAATATTATGACTATGAAATGCCTCGTTATAGACGACGAACCTATCGCAAGAAACGGAATCGTAGACTTTATTTCTAAAATTGATTTTCTGGAAGTTGCAGGAACTTGTGCTTCGGCATTAGAGGCGACTTCGTATCTTCAGGAAAAGCAAATTGATTTGATGTTTTTAGATATCAACATGCCTTATCTTACCGGATTAGAGTTTCTGGAAGCATTAGATAACCCGCCTTTGGTGATTTTTACAACAGCATATTCTGAGCATGCTTTAGATGGATATCGTTTGCAAGTAGTTGATTATTTATTGAAGCCAATTTCATTTCAGCGTTTTTATCAGGCTTCGCTAAAAGCAAAACAATGGTATCAAATGATTCAATCTCCAAAGCAAAACCAATTGGATCTGTTTTTGTATGTGCGTCAGGAAGAAGGATTTCAGAAAATTTCTTGGGTTGATATTTTGTATATTGAAGGAATGCAGAATTATGCCAAACTTCATTTTAAAGATAAAGTGCTGGTAATTCATCAAACCATGATTTCATTAGAAGAAACACTCCCGACAGAGATTTTTTTTAGAATTCATAAATCTTTTTTAGTAAATATAACACACATAGATTCTGTTTCTGGCGGACGATTGTTTATAAATGGACAAGAACTACCTATTTCAAGAACACGCCGAGAAGCATTGCTGAAAGAGGTAGTGTATAAAAACTTATTAAGTCGATAGCATTAGAATTTCCATTTTAAAGCCACAGCTCCATAAAAAGTAGTAGTGAATCTTGGATCGGCTATATCTTTTTCTTTAAAAATGTCTTTAATTTTTCGGCTGTTGCTTGAGAAATTTCGAACAATAGTGCTTCCGGCCGTAGGTTCTAATGTCCAGTGTTCTCCTAATTTTATCTGAGGACGCAATCCAGCAATAATTTGTTGATATCCCAATAACATTGATTTGTTTTCAACTCTAGTTTCGGCTGTCATTCCGCTTATTTCTGCGACGGCTTTCAAATCAAAATTGTCAGACATTCGGTAACCTAATTCTAAACCTTCTGGAAATGCAACTTTAAAATGTAAAGCTCCTCTAGATTCCCAATTAAAGTAAATTCCTGGCAGAACCATCGGAACACCAAAACTATTGGTTAAAACTGGCCCCATACCAAATGCCAAATTAGGATTGAATTGTTTGATAAAAAGAACACCTCCTTGTATTAAAACATCATCTTTATTAATTTCGACCATATCAGTATAAACTCCAACTGACAACATTGTCAATAAAGACCAAGAGGATGAAAGAGAGCGTAAATGCTTGACACCAATTTGTGTATTCAGCAGTTCATTTGGAAATCCTTCTTGAAATTGTGCTGGAAGCGATTGAATTTCATAATTCTTGTTCTCCATTCGGGCATAACTTCCATTAACAAAAATAGACCAGAGCCTTGGATGATTGTATTGATCCATTTTTAAAGATAATGGAACTTCAAAAGCAATTTGAGCTCGTTTAAAATTACTTTCAGCATTTGTTTTAGTACTGTCCATTGGTCGAACGTACTTAGAAAAAGGAACATAATCGACTTTAAATTCTCCTGAGATTCCAGATTGTGCCCTTGTGGCAACAGAAAGCAATAAAAAAAGTAAAAGTTGTGCTAAATAAAAAACTGTTTTGTTCATGATTTGATTAATTTTTCTGCGAATTACTGCCTTCTAAATCAATCCTAAAAAATCATTTGACTAATGACACTTCTCTTTTGACCAATGGTATAAAAAAAACAAAGCCCGATAGACTATGAAAACTATCGGGCTTGTTACCAAAAACAAAATAATAAATTAAACCTTTCTTTTTATAATTTAAAACCATAAGCTAAGCGTAATGCCACTTGGTTGGTATTGAATTTGTTATAGTCTTCATAGCGAACACTAATATCAATGTACTTATTGGCATATCCAATTCCCGGAGCCCACAAAAATGTAGTGTCGTTATAGCCATTTGTTACGGCAAAACCAGCACCAACTTCACCTAAAACATAAAATTGGTCTTCCCAGATAAAGGCTTTAAAACCAGCTTTAGCAGGTATAAATCCAAGATCTTTTACTTCAACTCCATTTTGATCTTTCATAAACAAGTTTGTAAAACCTGTAGTTAAGGTCAACGATGTTTTTTTAGATAAATCGTATTGTAAACGAACATCTCCACCAAGCGACCATCTGTAATCATTGTCAGTTGGTATTCCGCCATTTACACCAAATCCTAATCTAAAACCTTTATCGTAATTTTTTGTTTCACTGTCTTGAGCGAAAGTGGTATTGGCGTATAAAAAAGCGAAAGTCGCCAGGCATAACATTTGTAATTTTCTCATGACAATTTTTTTTGAATTTCTAATATTGTAAAAGTAGGATCAAGACCTTTGGAGCTCGTTATATAATTTTAAAAAATCGTTACATAATATTGCGTTTAGTCAAATTTCACCTTAAAATTGGCTTATCTTTTTATTAATAGAATAGAATTCGAAGCTTCTGATTATCTTTGCACACTAAAAAAGAATAGAAGTGAATTTAAAGCAGTACACCAAAGAGTTTTCATACAATTTAAAATTAGCATATCCTATAATTTTAGGAATGGTTGGGCATACCTTAATTGGTATTGTTGATAATATAATGGTGGGGAAACTAGGAAGTACTGAACTCGCAGCAGTTTCTCTTGGAAACAGTATGATTTTTATAGCAATGTCTCTTGGAATTGGTTTTTCTACTGCTATTACTCCGATTGTTGCTGAAGGTGATGCCGAAAAAAACGATACTAAAATTAGATCTGCTTTTCATCACGGATTATTTTTATGTACCATTTTAGGATTGGTTCTTTTTACGGTAATTATGTTTGCAAAACCGATAATGGAATTACTGCAGCAGCCGGCAGAAGTAATTGTACTGGCAAAACCATATTTAGGCTGGGTGGCATTTTCGTTGATTCCTTTAATTATGTATCAAGGATACAAACAATTTGCTGACGGATTATCATTGACAAAATACTCTATGTATGCCATGATTATGGCAAATGTACTGCACGTAGGAATCAATTATGTGTTGATCTATGGAATATGGATTTTTCCAAAAATGGGAATTATTGGAGCTGCTTTAGGAACTGTAATTTCTAGAATTTTCTTAGTTATGTTTATGCATATTATGCTTTCTAGAAGAAATGATTTAAAGCGTTTTTTCAAGAATTTCAGCTTTCAGGAAATTAAAAAAGCAACCATTAAAAAAATTATAAGTATTGGATTTCCATCGGCAATGCAAATGCTTTTTGAAGTTGTTTTATTTACAGCATCAATATGGCTTTGCGGCAATATTGGTAAAACGAGCCAGGCAGCCAATCAAATTGCTTTAAGTCTTGCTTCCATGACATTTATGTTTGCGATGGGACTAAGCGTAACTTCGATGATTAGAGTTAGTAATCAGAGAGGATTACAAGACTATAAAAAGTTAATTATTGTGGCACGTTCTATTTTCTTGCTTGCCATTATAATAGAAACCGTTTTTGCGATACTCTTTGTTGTTTTTCATGATTACCTGCCATATATCTTTTTAAATATGGAAAATACTGGGCAGATTCTTGATAATACCGAAGTAATAAGTATTGCATCAAAATTACTTTTAATCGCGGCAGTTTTTCAAATTTCTGACGGAATTCAGGTAGTTGTTCTTGGAGCTCTACGTGGTTTGCAGGATGTGAAAATTCCAATGTATATCACTTTTGTAGCCTATTGGATAATTGGTTTTCCAATTTCGTATTATTTAGGTGAACATACTGAATGGAAAGCACAGGGTGTTTGGATTGGACTTTTAGCGGGATTAACCGCTGCGGCAATTTTCTTGTTCATTCGCTTTCATTATTTAACTAAGAAATTAAATACTAATTCAGTTTCAAATACTTAAATTTGAGCAGAAAATAAGAATCTGGCACGGATTAAATGACTTAAACAAATAATAAATCCTTTAATCCTTGCGTTTCGATAACTTCGGGAAAAGCAAAAAAATAAAACAAAATAATAAATAAATAAAAATGGAATTACCTAAATTTTTACTTGGAGATAATACTGATTTTCCAGATGATATTTTTATCATTCACCTTGATTACCCTAGATTTATAATCAATCTAAAAGATGATGAGGTTGAGTTTATGGAAGAAGCTGAAGATCTTGATGAAGCAGAGTTAAATGCAGAAATGGAAGGCTTGATTGTTTTGGCAAATGAGTTCTATGACAGAGAAATAAAACGTTACGAAGAGTAGAAACGCACCAGAGTGTTTCGCTGGAGTTTGCCTTAATCAAAAAATAGTTTAAATCATCTAATGAAAAATTTACGTTATTTAAAACCTATAGTTAATTTTATTTTAATCGGATTACTGATTACTACTTTAAGCCGAATCTTTTTATTTTTTCTATTTAAAGAAAGAGTAATAGAAACACCAAATTTCTGGTACATTTTTCCAATCGGTTTGCGAATGGATTTGATTTTACTTTGCTATTTGTCATTTCTACCTGCTGTTTTGATTACTTTTTTACCCAATAAATGGCTCAAATTCACCAATAATTTTTTGGTAATTTATAGTTTTTTATTCCTGTTTCTGATTCTTTTTGTAGAATTAGCTTCACCTGATTTTGTCAAACAATACGACACACGTCCCAATAAAATTTTCTTAGATTATCTTATTTACCCAAAAGAAGTTGTTGGAATGCTTTTAAAAAGTTATTTGACTTCTATTATTGTAACTTTTTTAATTTTAGGAGTTGTGATTTACTTTGCCTTCAAAAAAGGGAAAAAGTATTTTCATACCACAAGTACTCAATATAAATTCAAATTAATGGTTTTTCCATTACTAGCATTTTTATTGTTTTTTGGAGCACGTTCAAGTCTTACTTCAAAACGTCCTATTAATGCCAGTAATGCTGTTTTTTCAACAGATCAATTGACCAATACTTTAGGATTAAATTCATTTTATACTGTTGCTTTTGCTGCTTATTCAATTAAGAATGAAGGAAACACAAAAATGTACGGTAAAATGGATGAAACAGAAGCAATAGCTCGTGTAAAAAAATACATGATTGCCGGTCCTAATGATTTTACCGATGCTGAAATTCCGTTTCTTCATGTACAACAGCCAGATTCTGTTATGAAAAAGCCATACAATTTGGTGATTTTTTTACAAGAAAGTCTAGGTGCTGAATATGTTGGAATTTTGGGAGGAAAACCTTTGACACCAGAATTTGATAAATTATCAAAAGAAGGATTATTGTTTACCAATTTGTATTGCACAGGAACAAGAAGTGTTCGCGGAATTGAAGCTGTTGTAACTGGATTTTTACCATCGCCTTCAGAAAGTGTGGTAAAACTTGGAAACTCGCAGCAAGGATTTTTTACACTTGCCGATGCTTTAAAACAAAAAGGATACGATACGAGTTTTATCTATGGAGGAATGGCCAATTTTGATAATATGGCGTCGTTTTTCAACGGAAATGGTTTTCAAGATATTGTAGATCAAGAAGATTTTGAATCTGATGGAAATAAATATGCTTTTAAAGGAACTTGGGGTTATTCTGATGAAGATTTGGTTACTAAAGCAAATAATTACTTTAAAGCAAAAGGGGATAAACCATTTTTCTCTTTAATGTTTTCGACTTCAAATCATGAACCTTTTGAATATCCTGCTGGCAGAATAAAACCTTATGATACAAAACCTGCAACGGTAAACAATGCCATGAAGTATGCCGATTTTTCGATTGGAAAATTCTTTGAAATGGCTAAAAAAGAGCCTTATTTTAAAAATACAATCTTTATTGTAATTGCGGATCATAATACAAGAACTTATGGAAAAAATTTAGTGCCAATAAATAAATTCCATATTCCTGCATTTATTATGGGACCTGGAGTTCCAAAAGGTGCTGTTTATAATAAATTAGCAAGCCAAATTGATATTCCGCCAACATTATTAAGCTATTTAGGACTTCCGTTTGAAACACCAATGGTAGGCAGAAACTTAAGCAAACTTGATGAAAAGGTACAAGGAAGAGCAATTATGCAGTTTAATGATATTAATGCATTTAGAGTCGAAAATCAGGTTGTAATTATGCAGCCCAATTTAAAACCTCTTCAGTTTGAAGTTAAAAACGATACGACTTTAGTTCCTGTAAAATTAAACGAAGAATTGGCAAAAGATGCCTTGGCACACGTAATTACAGCGGGTAATTTGTATAAAGAAAGCAAATATAAGCTTAGAGCTAAAAAATAGGTTCAAAGGTGCATAGCAACAAAGGAGCAAAGGTTCAAAGAAACAGAGTTAATGACTTTGTTACTTTGAACCTTTTTACTTTTATGAATTTAGACTTAGAAAAGACAAACTAGGAGAAAACCTGGGTCAAACGAAAAAGTTGGGGATTAGGCAAAAATATAGCCCGTGGTTTCAACCACGGGGACACAATGTATTTAAAAACACGTTTCCCGTGGTTGAAACCACGGGCTATGTTTGATAAGAAAAAACCTTTGTCTCTTTGAATCTTTGCTACTTTGAACCTTTATTAAAATACAATTTTAATAAACTCTGTGCAGCCGTAAAAGGTGAAATTTCATTATTTTGCACTGCTTTTTTGTTTTGTTCTAAAAGGGAGATAATTTCAGGACTGTTATAGAAATTTTGCTTTAATTGTTCGTCTATTGTTTCCATCATCCAAAAATGATTTTGTTCATGTCTTTTCTCTTGGAAGAAACCTGTTTCTTTTGTTAATTCGAAATAGTCAGAAATCGTGTTCCAGATATCTAAGATTCCATCTTTAGTTATGGCGCTGCAAGTAGTTACTTTTGGCTGCCAGTTTGATTTTTTTGGAGGAAACAAATGTAAAGCTCTGTTGAATTCAAGTTTTGCCTGATTTGCTTTTTTAATATTATCGCCGTCGGCTTTGTTAATTACAATTGCATCTGCCATTTCCATAATACCGCGTTTAATACCTTGAAGTTCATCACCGGCGCCAGAAATTTTTAATAAAAGAAAAAAATCTACCATGCTGTGAACAGCTGTTTCGCTTTGACCAACGCCTACTGTTTCAATAATTATAGTATCAAAACCTGCAGCTTCACATAAAATTATTGATTCACGGGTTTTGCGAGCCACACCGCCTAAAGTTTCTCCAGATGCACTTGGGCGTATAAAAGCATTTTCATCTTTTACCAATTCCTCCATGCGGGTTTTATCACCCAGAATACTTCCGTGTGAAATAGAACTGCTTGGATCAACAGCTAGAACTGCCACTTTTTTTCCTGTACGTGTAAGGTAGGTTCCAAAAGCTTCAATAAAAGTACTTTTTCCAACTCCTGGTACTCCCGTAATTCCTATTCGGACAGATTTATTTGCATGAGGCAGGCAGCCGTTTATAATTTCATTTGCTTTCTCATAATGTTCAGGATTTGTACTTTCTACGAGAGTAATGGCACGGCTGAGAGCCGTTCTATTTCCAGAAAGAATTCCAGAGATTAATTCATCGGCAGAAGGTTGTTGTCTGCGTTTGTTTTTAATTTGATTAATAGCCGAAACATTGGTGATTTCAGGAGGTGAAATCCCAGCTTTTTCAGTTAAACTGCTCGACTGTTTCTTTAAACTTGACAAAGTACTTTTTTAATAATGTAAAAGTACTGAAAACAAAAACAGTTTCAAAAAGTTAGTTTGCTACGAATTACACGAATTTACACGAATTTGTGATCATATTTTTTTCTTCCTGAATGAAGCCAAAGAATTGATACAAACAGCTCGACAAAGATTGTTTAGCAGCAATTTTTTGATACAAAGAGACCCGACAGATTTTTAAAACCTGTCAGGTCTGATTAGTATTACAGAGTTTCTAGCTCAGAATGACATACAGAACTTAGCTTTAATATAAAAAAAACTTAGTATCTCAGAATCTTAGAGCCTTAGCATCTTAAAATTAATATCCAGCCGTAAATCGTACTTGATGATGTTTTGGGTTTTCAACTTCATCAGCGATAACAACTGCTAGATCCTCTACAGATAAGATGCTTCTTTGTTCGTCATTAAAAACTGGGTTTTCTAAACCTAAACGATATTTACCAGTTCTTCCTGTTTTAGTTCCCGCATGCATTTCGAACGCCGGACTAAAAAATGCCCAGTCTAAATCTTTTTCTTCTTTAATTATATTCAAGTAGTTTCTGGCTGCATTTGCACCATTAAAGATTTCTTTTGGAAAATCTGGAGTATCTACTGCTTGTAAATCTGGAGCAACAAATAAACTTCCTGCACCTCCAATAGTAATAAAACGTTTTACACCTGATTTTTTTACAGCTTCTTGTATTGCCTTTGATCCGTTAAGGAAATCATCATAAATATTAGGATTCGTCCATCCTGGATTAAAAGCATTTACTACAATATCATGTCCTTTTAAAGCTTCTGCCAAAGCATCAACATTAAAAACATCCGCCGCAATCCAGGTTGCATTTGTAGTGTCTTTTGGATTTCGGGCAATTGCCGAAATTTCATGTTTTCTGTCTGCTAATTCATTTAAGATGGCTGAGCCAACAAATCCTGTAGCTCCAATAATTGCGATTTTCATAATATATAAATTTATTTAGTAATAAAAAATGTTACAGTTTGGGATAAAAAAATAGTTTTAAAATTGGTTCGAAAAATCTTCAAGCGAAATATTCTCTAATTGTGCGCTCACTTTCTTATTCATTTCTCGATATAAATCAGCTAGATTTTGATTGATTTTTTTTCCAACAGGACAATCTGGGTTAGGTTCATTTTTTGCATACCCCAAATTAATAGTTTCAAAAGTCATCTCAAAAATCTCTTTTAAAGTCAATTTCGCAGCATCTACGGCCAATTTTGTTCCGCCATTTTTCCCTTCTTTACTTTCTACAATATGATGTGCTTTTAGGTTTGCAATTTCTTTTCGAACCAAAACAGGATTTAAATTGATACTGCCGGCAATAAACTCTGATGATAAATAATCATTAGGGAATTTAGTCAGCAAAGTAAGAATGTGAATCGTTATGGCAAATTTACCTGAAATCATACTGTAATAAAATATGTTACAAATGTAAGGAGCTTTGACGAAATAAAAAAGATTTTAACTAAAAATTAATTTTTGAATGAAATGGGGCTAATGCATTAAAATAAAATGATTTGAGAACTCGTGTGTTTTTTATTAGTATTAGATTTGTAATTAATTTGTAACACTCTCAATTTATTACAATGAAATTTAAATTAAGATTCCTTTTCTTTTATTGTTTTTCAACTTTGATATATGGGCAAAATCATGCGCAATATGCAGATTCTATTCGTGCTGCACATGCAATTCCAGAATTGAGTTATGCCGTTGTTAATGGCAGTAAAACGTTAGAAATTAATACATCTGGATTGCATTCGATAGATTTAAAGGATGTGGCTTCATTAAATGACCGATTTCATATTGGTTCGAATACAAAAGCGATGACCGCTTTTATTATTGCAAAATATGTTGAAAAAGGAAAACTGAAATGGACGTCTAAATTTTTTGATTTATTTCCAGATTTAAAGAAAACTTCAAAACCAGAATATTACGCTGTAACTCTCGAAAAATTATTGTCGCACCAAGCTAGAATTCAGCCTTTTCAGGGAGAAAACGACCCAGCAGTTCCTAATTTTACAGGTACTCATCAAGAGAAAAGAAATCAATTTGGGAAATTTGTACTTACCTTAAATCCTGCAGAAATAGAGGCTGACCACAAATATGTTTATTCTAATGCAGGTTACACTCTCGCCACAATGATGGTCGAAAAAGTGAGTGGAAAAAGCTGGGAAAAACTGGTTGATGAGGTTTTTAATAAAGATTTGAAACTTGATGTTAAATTGTCATGGCCAGAAAATGTAAAAGCAAAAGATACATGGGGACATTCTTTTGAAAACAATAAACTAAGTCCCGTTCCTTCAAATACAGATTACCATTTAGATTATACAGAACCTGCGGGTGATATTAATATTAAACTTACTGATTATATTAAGTTCATTCAGCTCAATATTCAGGGACTTCAAGGTCAGGATAATTATTTAAAAGCAAGTACTTATCATTTTATTCATAAAGGAATCGAAGGTTATTCTTTGGGTTGGTTTAATAGTTACGAGAACAATCAAGACTTTTCGACGCATTCTGGAACTGCAGGAACATATTATACCATTGCTTCGATCGATCGAAAAAAGTTTATCGCGTACATCATTTTTACCAATTCTTTTAATGAAGCAACTGTAAATGGAGTGAGATTGTTAATGAGAAAATTAAAAAAGGATTACGGAAGCTAAAATGTTTAGCTTCTATAAAAACTTACATGCAATAAAAATGTATTTTTGAGGCTTTTAGCGCCATGAATAATTTTATACTTATATTTTTCTTTCTTGCTTTGGGTTTGATTTTACAACATGTAAAACAATTTCCAACTTCTATTTATAAGGTTTTAAATAAAATTGTCATCTATTTATGTTTGCCTGCAATTACCTTATATCATATTCCGAAAATAAAATGGAGTAACGAATTACTGTTTCCTATAGGAGCTGGGTGGATTGCTTTTTTATTGGCATTTGTCTTTTTTCATTTCTTAGGAAAAAAGTTAGGCTGGTCGAATAAATTAATTGGCTGCTTAATTTTAACTGCAGGTTTAAGTAACTCCTCTTTTTTAGGCTATCCAATTATAGAAGCTTTGTATGGAAAAAAAGGATTAGAAACTGCGATATTAGTAGATCAGCCTGGAACTTTTGTGGTAGTTTCTACTTTAGGTGTTTTTGTAGCTGCATTTTATTCTAAAGGAAGTCCAGACGCATGGAGTATCTGCAAGAAAATAATCTTTTTTCCGCCTTTTATTACTTTTGTTGCAGCCTGTTTATTAAATGTCTTTGAATATGACTTAGAACTAAACATACAATCTTTTTTATTAAAAATTGGCAGTTTGGTAACACCTCTTGCTTTACTTTCGGTAGGATTGCAACTTACTTTTGATAGAAGAAGTCAACATTGGCGATTTCTTCGTCTCGGTCTTTTTTTTAGATTGATTCTCACACCGTTTATTATTATGGTTTTGTATGTATTTGTTTTTAACCAGCATTCAGAGCCTATAAAAATAACGATTATGGAAACGGCAATGGCGCCCATGATTACTGGTGCAATTTTAGCTTCGACTTATGGTTTAAAACCAAAATTGAGTAGTATGATGATTGGTTTCGGAATTCCAATTTCGTTTGTAACCCTTGCATTCTGGTACTTTGTGATGCGCTTTATTTAGTTTAAAATAGTAATTATATAGATAAGATAGAATTTTAACTTTTTTTTAATTCCTGCGTGTTTTCTAAATGTATTTTTTAGTTAATTTTAGAGGAACTAAAAAATATAAATTATGTCAACATTAAGATTAGGCGATATAGCTCCAGATTTTCATGCGGAAACCACGCAGGGACCAATTAATTTTCATGAATGGTTAGGAGATTCTTGGGGAGTTTTATTTTCGCATCCAGCAGATTTTACTCCTGTTTGTACGACCGAATTAGGAACTGTAGCGAATTATGTTCCTGAGTTTACAAAAAGAAATACTAAGGTTATTGCTTTGAGTGTAGATGGTTTGCAATCACATTTAGATTGGATTAAAGACATCAACGAAACTCAGAATACTGAAGTTAATTTTCCAATTATTGCTGATGAGGATAAAAAAGTAGCTACTTTGTATGATATGCTTCATCCAAATGCAAGTGATAAATTTACCGTAAGATCTGTTTTTGTAATTGGTGCCGATAAAAAAATCAAATTGACTTTGACTTACCCAGCATCAACAGGAAGAAATTTTGACGAATTGCTTCGTGTTATTGATAGTTTGCAGCTAACGGCAAATTATAGTGTTGCGACACCAGCAAACTGGAAAGACGGAGAAGATGTGGTGATTGCACCAGCAATTCCAGACAGCGATATTCCTGCAAAGTTTCCTAAGGGACACACACCTATAAAACCTTATCTGCGTATGACACCGCAGCCAAATAAATAAAAAAAGAAAAAGCCACAGATTAAATAATTCCTGTGGCTTTCTTTTTTATATAAGTGATTAGATTTTAAAATGATACGTGTGTACTTTTTTGCATTAATTCGTTCATTCGTTTTTTATCGCCTACAACCCAGATGATATCGTTTTTTTCTAAAATGATATTCGATTCAGGATTCAAAATTCGATTACCGTTACGTTCAATTCCTACAACAAGTCCGCCGGTTCTTCCTCTAAATTGACCGATACTTTTTTGAATAAAATCTTCGTTAGAAATCTCTAATTGACGAAGTACAATATCAGATTCCTCGCTGTTGTTAGGAGCTTCAATTTCATTTTTTAGATAAGTAGTAAACTGTGCAATTTGTTCGTCAGTTCCAATAACGCATATCTCATCACCAGGAAACAATCGTTCATTTTTGGTTGGAATTGGAATTGTAATTTCTCCACGACGAATAAAAGCGATGTTTATTCCCATATTTTCTCGAATTCGCAATTCTTCAAGTGTTTTACCGGCAAGGTTTGATTCTTTTCCTATATCAAAAATAGACATGTGACCGTCCCAAGGCATTAGATTAGCATATCTTCTGTCTATTTTTTTGTTTTCGCGATCGTTTAAGTTCTTTAAAAAGTGATTTTCAATTTTATGATATTGTTCGTTTAGCTTTTTTGGAAAAATTTGATAGGCTCCAATTGCAATAATTAGTGCAACAAATGCTACTAACGGAGAAAAGAAAATATTCAACAAGAAACCTACAAAGAATAATCCAAGGCTCATTCTAATTAATATAAGCATTAAAAGTGCGCCTCGATATTTACGTTCTTCCCATAAAGTTTCAACTTCATCAACTTTTACACGACGCAGCGAAAGTGCCCATAAAAAAGGAGCAATGATTACAAGTGTAATAAGCGCAGCTAAGGTGTTGCCAAAACGAGTATCAGCAACGAGAGGTGCAACAAATTTTGATGATAATAAAATTATAGCAACAATAATTATAGTATGCAGTATGATTTGAGTTATAGACGCTCTTAGTACAATTTGCCAAGTACTGACTGATTTTATTGCTTGTGCATTGACGCTGTAACGGTTTATGTTTTTAACCCATTTTTTTGGCAGCTTTCGCTCAAGAAGTTCAGAGAAAGGATCTGAATATTTAATTAAAAATGGAGTTGTAAAGGTTGTAACTGCTGATACAGCAACAATAATTGGATACAAGAAATCGCTGGTAACTTTTAATGTCATACCCAGAGTGGCGATAATAAACGAAAACTCTCCAATTTGTGCTAAACTCATACCGGTCTGAACTGATTGTTTAAGCGGTTGACCAGAAAGCAGTGCACCAAATGAGGAACTAAAAGCTTTCCCAAAAATGGTAATAAGTGTAATTAAAGCAACAGGGAGCGCATAAGTAATTAAGGTGTCAGGATTAATTAACATTCCGACTGATACAAAGAAAACGGCTCCAAATAGATCTTTTACGGGCTGAATTAAGTGTTCGATTTTTTCTGCCATCGTAGTTTCGGCAATGATAGAACCCATTATAAAAGCTCCTAATGCAGGCGAGAAGCCAACTTTTGCAGCAAAAACAACCATCATTAAACATAATGCCAGCGAAATAATAAGCAGCATCTCATCTGTTAAAAGATGTTTAGCTTTTTTAAGAATCGTTGGTATGATAAAGATTCCTCCTAGAAACCAAATGATTAAAAAGAAAACCAGTTTTAGAACTGATTGTAATAATTCGGCGCCTGAAACTTGATCGCTGACTGCAATAGTCGATAATAAAACAAGCATTAAAATGGCCACAATATCTTCGACTATTAAGGCTCCAAATACTATTCCGGCGAATTTTTTACCTTTTACTCCCAGTTCATCAAAGGCTCTAATAATGATGGTCGTTGATGAAATCGAAAGTGTTGCACCAAGAAAAACGCTGTCCATTTTTCCCCAGCCCATCCATTGACCTACACAATAACCTATAATGGACATGAATAAAATCTGGGTTATTGCGGTGATGGAGGAGGTGCCTCCAACTTTCATCAGCTTTTTAAAACTAAATTCGAGTCCTAAACTAAACAGCAAAAAGATAACCCCAATTTCGGCCCAAACTTCAACACTTTTCATGTCGGTTATTGAAGGGAAAAAATCAAAGTGGTTTCCAGCCAAGAATCCTGCAATCAGGTATCCTAAAACTAGAGGTTGTTTCATTTTTTTAAATAATAAAACAGCGATTCCTGCAGTCATCAGGATTAATCCCAGATCACTGATTAAGGGTTGTAAATGGTGTGTACTTTCGGCAGCGGCGTTTAAGGCAATCATAAAGGGTATTTTGTTTTTAAGGAGCTTAGTCCGATTTTTTATTTAAGCTGTTTACTTAAATAGCCCTTTTTAGATTGGTTCATGGCGCTTTCGTATGCCATTCAGCAGTGATGAAAAAAACAATATTTTTTCGATAAAAGGATTTTTGTTTGAATCTGGATTAACTTCCTGCGTTAAAAAAAAAAGCTATCTCGATAAAGATAGCTTTTTTTTAGAAAATATTTTAGGTTTTATTTAAATTCCTACATAATTACTAGGAGTTATCTGCATTAATTCAGTTCGAACAGCATCAGAAACTTCTAAAGTTGCAATGAAATTGTGAATTGCATTTTTATCAATGGCCTCATTTGTTCTTGTTAGTCCTTTTAGTGCTTCATATGGATTTGGATATGCTTCGCGACGTAAAATAGTTTGAATAGCTTCTGCAACAACAGCCCAGTTTTTCTCTAAATCTTCGGCAAATTTACTTTCGTTTAATAATAATTTGTTTAAACCTTTTAGAGTTGCTTCAAAAGCAATAATGGTGTGTCCCATTGGAACTCCAACATTACGTAAAACAGTACTGTCTGTTAAATCACGCTGTAATCTTGAAATAGGCAATTTGGCAGCTAAATGCTCAAAAATTGCGTTTGCAATTCCTAAATTTCCTTCTGAGTTTTCAAAATCAATAGGATTTACTTTATGCGGCATTGCTGATGAACCAATTTCGCCTGCTTTTATTTTTTGTTTGAAATATTCCATTGAAACATAAGTCCAAATGTCACGGTCTAAATCAATAATGATATTGTTGATTCTTTTTAAACCATCAAAGAATGCTGCAAAATGATCGTAGTGCTCAATTTGAGTTGTTGGAAAAGAATGGTGTAAACCTAAATCTGTTTCAACGAATTTATTTCCAAATTGTTTCCAGTCGATTTGCGGATATGCTACATGATGTGCATTGAAGTTTCCTGTTGCACCGCCAAATTTAGCTGCAAACGGAACATTAAATAACAAACGCATTTGCTCTTCAAGACGTTCTACAAAAACCAAAATTTCTTTTCCTAAACGAGTTGGAGAAGCTGGCTGTCCATGTGTACGCGCTAACATAGGAATGGCAGCCCATTCTACACTTAATTCTTTTAATTTAGAAATTAAAGCAATTAATGACGGCATATAAACCTGCTCAAACGCTTCTTTTGTAGAAAGCGGAATTGCAGTGTTGTTAATATCTTGAGATGTTAATCCGAAGTGAATGAACTCTTTGTATTGAGATAAACCTAATTTTTCAAATGCATCTTTAATAAAGTATTCAACCGCTTTTACATCGTGATTGGTTACTTTTTCAGTTTCTTTAATCCAAAGTGCATCTTCTGTAGAGAAATTTTTGTAGATATCTCTTAAGCTGTCAAATAAACTAGAGTCTATGTCTGAAAGCTGAGGCAAAGGCACTTCGCATAAGGCAATGAAATATTCAATTTCAACCAATACGCGATATTTGATTAAAGCTTCTTCTGAGAAAAAAGGTGCTAAATTTTGAGTTTTATTTCTATATCTTCCATCAATTGGCGATATAGCATTCAGTTCGTTTAGAGTAGTCATTGTTATGTTGTTTTTCGAAAGGTGCAAATATAAGCTATTGTTAAAACTTCTGAAAATTACCGAAGCGTTATTATATAGGAACTTTCAAATTAAATGCTAGTTTTGAAAATTTTATCCCAAATGGTAAAGTAAAAGCCAAAATTATGGGCTTCATTTTTATGATGATCACCATGAAATTTTGTGGTAGAAATCCATTTTGTCATAAAGTTTTTGTGCCAAAATGCAGGAAATAGATTTTTCTGTAAATGACCAAATATTCCGTACATCAAATTTAAAAACAGATAAATAATTAAACTGATGTAATTAAATTGAAAAACAGAAATGAGAATAAGCCATATAAAACCAAATCCGAGAGTTTCTATAGGATGAAGCACAAATAAACTATAAACATTGGTGTTGATGTGAGTGTGATGCAATTTATGAATGGGATAAAACCATTTTAAATTATGTGCCAGAAAATGAAAACAAAACATAAAAAAGTCCATCAAAATAATGAGTATAAGAGTATCGATTACAGCCGAAGTTAAAGAAACTGAAAAATCAATTCGAATGATTTGTAGTTGATACAATTTAAACCCTAAAGCGGTAATTAATATATTGCAGATCAAAGTAGAAATAACCCATTTACGATCCTTTATATTTAAAACAGTGTTTTTGGGTTCAATTATTTTTCCAATTAAAACTGCCATTAGCAGTAGAATGCCATTTTCTATTGTAAAAACAAGTAATTGAGCCAAGAAACCTATTTGCGATAATTGCTGTAAAAGATTTTCTGCGATCATGATATTTTTTCCAGTTCGAACAATTTATTTCTCATTTCTGTAACTCCTTCAGTTGCAGTTTTAGGAATAACTTCGACTTTGTTCTGAATATTAGGAATCGAAATTGGTTTAGGATCAATGTAAAAAACTGGGGTAATACTATAGGTGTAAGAAATTAATCCAGCAGCAGGATATACTTGAAGCGAAGTTCCAATTACGGCCAGATAATCAGCTTCTTCTACAATCGAAATGGCTTCTTCGAGTGCAGGAACTTCTTCACCAAACCAAACAATATGTGGTCTCAATTGATGACCGTTTTTATCAAGATCACCAGTAAATAAATCATTGGTCCAGTCTAGAATTAATTCGCGATTTTTTGTGCTTCTTACTTTTAATAATTCTCCATGTAAATGCAAAACTTTTGAGCTTCCTGCGCGTTCATGCAAATCATCAACATTTTGAGTAACAATATAAACATCAAAATGGTTTTCTAATTCAGCTAAAATCTGATGTCCTAAATTTGGATTCACTTCTTTAAGCTGTTGGCGTCTTTTGTTGTAAAAATCTAGAACTAAATCTTGGTTTTTGTTCCAGCCTTCAGGAGTTGCAACTTCCATTATGTCATGGCCTTCCCATAAGCCGTCGCTGTCTCGAAAAGTTTTAATACCGCTTTCGGCACTAATTCCTGCGCCGGTCAGAACAACTAATTTCTTTTTCATTTTGTTATTTTAGCGTTAGCTTCATTAATAAATCGGTTTGTTCCTCATCTCCAAGTACGAAAATGTGTTTGTCAAATTCTACGAAACCATTTTTTTTATAAAAGTTTAACGCTCTTGTGTTTTCTTCCCAAACACCTAACCAAATATATTTTAAATCCAAATGTTTTGCAGTTTGTAAAGCATGATCGTATAAAAGCTGCCCTATTTTAAGTCCATGAAATTCTTTTGAAACATATATTCGTTCTATTTCTAAACCGTCTTTGTCTTGAAGTTCTGTTTGTGCTTGACCAAAATTTAGTTTTAAATACCCTAAAATTTGATCATCAATGTGAGCAAAATAAAAAGCTGAATCTGGATTTGTTACTTCAGCTGTAAGTTTGTCGACAGCGAATTTTTGATCTAAATAGGAGGTCATGTTTTCTTCAGAATTGTGATCTGCGAAAGTTTCACGAAATGTTTCTCTACCTATTTTTTGTAATAGTTGTATTTCTGATGAGTCGATTTTTCTAATTTCTGGTATTCCCATTTATTTTTTTTACGAATTTAACTAAAGTTTTCCTGATGTTAAAGAGATGAGGTTCTTTAATCAAACTTAAAAAGAAAGATAAAAAATGTATTTTTGCAGCAAACAGATACAAAATGGTTGATTTAGATTACCTCGCTTTTCTCGAAAATATATTAACGGATAATCGTAAAGAAAGATTTTTAAACGTACTTGGAAATCGTACTAAACATTTTACTATTGCAGTTGAAGATGTTTTTCAAATGCATAACACAAGTGCCGTGATGCGCAGTTGTGAAGTTTTTGGAATTCAGGAACTAAATGTTATTGAACAGCGCTACGGAAAAAAAATCGATAAAGAAATCGCAATGGGTGCTCAGAAGTGGGTAGATATTAATCAGTTTGATTCTGTCGGCAATTGTATTTCGACTTTAAAAGATCAAGGTTATCAAATCATTGCAACTACTCCGCATGAAAATGATTGCTTGCTGGAAGATTTTGATATTACAAAACCAAGTGCTTTATTTTTTGGAACAGAACGAGATGGATTATCTGAAGAAATATTAGAAAAAGCCGATGGTTTCCTTAAAATCCCGATGGTTGGATTTACAGAGAGTTTGAATATTTCTGTTTCAGCTGCGATCATTATTCAAAACCTAACTAATAGACTGCGAAATTCAGATATCAAATGGCAATTGTCTGATGACGAAATTCTAGAAAAACGTCTAGCTTGGGCTAGAAATTCAATTAAAGATATTAAGAGAATTGAGGCGCGTTATTACGAAGAAAACCCAAGATAAATTTTAAAGATACTAAGGTGCTAAGGCTCTGAGATGCTAAGATAAAAAACTTAGAACCTCAGAGCCTTAGTCCCTCAGTACCTTTTTTTACAAAGTATAATTCAAATTAATACTCCATCTGTAATTAGCTTCCATGTTGCCATTTGACAAATGCTGTGTTATTGGAAGCATTGCATTTACACCAATCGAAAATTTATCTTTACCTGCTTCGATGCCAAATTTTCCAAACAAAATATCTCCTGCCGTATTTGGTAAATCAAGTCCGTGTTGCTTATTAGTTTGATAAACTTCACCCGCAAGTCCTAACTGCGGAACAATTTGAAATTTATTTGCATCAAACAAATAGAAAAAAGTACCAGCATAATTAAATTGGTCGCCGTATTGGTAATTTTTACTATTTTCAGTTTTAAAAATATAATTCAAAGTAGTGTTTAGACCTAGATTTTTGTGTTTGATTACATATTCTGAAACCAAAGGAAAATCCCAGCTTCCTGTTCCTAATTGAAAACTCTGATTTATAGTTCCTAAATTGTTGATTTCTTTGAATTTTCCTGTCGGAATCTTAACTCCACCTCCTAGATTTATTTTATGAGTAAAAACCGTACTATCTTTTTGAGTTTCATAAACAGTATAAAGTCCCATAAGAGTCATGTCGCCTAGACCTTCAATGCTTTGTGTACCTGCTGTTAATTGTCTTTCGTGAAAATGATATGGAAGTAAAGCCGAAATCTGAATTTTCTCTGAAATCGGAATCCTTGCCCAGGCTTGAACAGTATTGAAATTTTCGTCTATCCAAGGGGAATTAGCAAAAATACCATCACGGCTTGTATAGCTTTGTTTAAAATAGCGAAGCCCAACAAAATTGTTATTCAACATCGAGCTAAAACCCATGCTTCCGCCGCTTGCAGAGCAACCGCAGGCATCACACTCAAAATCTTCCATTAGAGCCAAACGCTGAAAGGTGAATGTCGAAATACTGTCTTTTACAGTAGAACTAAAGGCTGAAAATCCAACCAAAAAAGTGCAAACTATTATTAATTTTTTCATTTTTATTGTTTTTAGGAGCTAATCCCGCTTTTCGTTTCAAGCTTTTTTCAAAATCCCATTTTTCTATAAGTTTATAAAGCTTCCGTTGGTCGCTCTATAAACTCAAGAAAAATAAGGTCTTTCTTCAAAAAGGCTTTCCACTTCAATCGGGGCTAGGCGCCTGTTTTCATAAGATTTATTTTTTTGTCATTTTTGATAAGGCAATTTTGTCATTTCGACGGAGGAGAAATCACACTCGTTGGTCGACAAAGATTTGCGCTTTTCTTTACGGAGTTTCTAGTGTGATTTCTCCTTCGTCGAAATGACAAACTTTAATGATGTACTTTGTCAAAATTCCG
The DNA here is from genome assembly GCF_002217355.1 of Flavobacterium oncorhynchi. GTDB lineage: Bacteria > Bacteroidota > Bacteroidia > Flavobacteriales > Flavobacteriaceae > Flavobacterium > Flavobacterium oncorhynchi. The sequence goes on from NZ_MUHA01000005.1 coordinate 70,653, forward strand.
AGAAACGTTTATCTGTCAAATACTGATTATCTGTCAGTGTTTTTAGAAAAGCGATTATTTGTGTTTTTTCTGTAGCAGAAAGCGCAATTCCAAATTTTCCATTCTGTTTTAAAATTGGATCTAAAGTTGGAGAATCTTCAATTCCGCTTGCGTAATGATCTAGAACACCTTCCAGAGTTCCAAATCTTCCATCGTGCATATAGGGAGCAGAAACTTCTACATTTCGTAAACTCGGCACTTTAAATTTGTAATAATCACTCTTCAGTTCTGTTACTCTATAACGTCCAATATCATTAACGGCTGGATTTACTGCTAAACCATTATTTCGGAACGAATTATCAGTCTGTAAATCTGTTGCATGACATGAGGCACATTTTGATTTGAACAAATCGTAACCTGCCAATTCATCAGAAGTCAAAGTTCCGCCGGTTTCATTTCGTCTGTATTTATCAAATTTTGAATTTGATGAAACCACCATAACCATAAATTGAGAAAGGGCTTTCAGCATATTTTCGGTTGTAATGGCACCATCATCAAAAGCCTGCCCAAATAGTTTTTGATATTCCTTATCGGCTTTCATCATTTTTAGAATCGCATTTAAATCACCATTCATTTCGATCACACTTTTAAGCGGAATCAGCGGCTGTAAGTCTAAATGGTCGGCAGCACCGTCGTACATAAAAGCAGTTTGAAACCCTAGGTTTTGAATGGATGGTGTATTTCGTGTTCCCTGAGCATTGTCTACACCATGACTTACAGTATGTCCGTGATGCGTAAAGGCATTTGCTTGAATATGACAGAAACCGCAGGAAACTACTCCGTCAGATGCTAAACGTCCATCGTAGAATAATTTTTTTCCTAGTTCGAATCCTTTTACTGTTGGCGGATTTAAGGCAATATTATAAGCAAGATCTGGAAAGTTTGACGGAACTTTAAATTCCAGCGGTACATTTATATATTCGTCATCTTGATCTGAGCAGCTCCATAATAATGGAATGATCAGCCAAAGAAAATATTTTATTTTCAACATGTTTTTTTGGGTTTTAAGAAGCACAAAAGGTGTTTTTTAGCCCTGACAGCAGTGATATCCTTTTACGGCGGTGTTCGCCGTGAAAGATTTAACGGATGGCAGGACGAGTGGTCTGTTAAACCATAACTTTTGTGCTCCTGAAAATAAGTTTAGTCGTTATGTACGTGATCTACTCTAAACATTGCAGAGATGTTTTGAGTAATTAATGGCAAATTAGCACCGCCCATAATCATCGCACCCATTCCGCCCATGTTGTTGTCAGAAAGTTTGATTTTGTTTTTTCCGTCGATAATTTTCGAAAGATCTGTGATAATGTGTACAGCAGGAGTAATGTTTGTACGAACTAAAGCTTTTGTTGGAAGATCTAGCGTTACTTCGGTATAATTGTAATCAGTTCCCGTTTTTCCAGTGTGAATCATAAATGGAGTAGCAGTTGTAACAGTCGACGAAGTAAAAGTACCTTCAAGAGCTAGAAATTTATATCCGGCAGCCCATGACCACATCATTCCGGCGGCATCGGCTTGCGCTAAGAAATCACCTTGTCCTGCAGCGCCTAATTTCCATTGCTCTTCGTCAACTCCAATTCCGAATTTTACTTTTGTGTAGTCTCCAGCAGGAATATCAGCAAGTTGAAATTGCTGTCCAGCTGCAGTAGATTCATCTGCAATAAAGTAGCTTTTGCTTTTTGGGTATGTAAAAGTGGTTCCGTCTGCTTTTGTAAAAACAACATTGCTGACAATATATTTTACAAGACTAATTTTTAATACTTCATTGTTAGAAGTTGTGTTTCCTTGTGTGCTTAAAATTAAATCGTTTGCTCCGTAAGCATTGTCAAATTTTAAAGTGATTTTTCCGTTTCCTGTAATCGTTTCGTTGTTATCATCGCTTGAACAAGAAAATAAAGATATAGATAGTGTTACAATAGCTAAAGCTCTGTATAAAGTATTTTTCATTTTTATGAGTTTTATATAATTTAAATTTGAGATGTGCGTAAGCACGTTTCATTGCTTTTGGGCAATAAAAATGATTTCAATTGTAAAATTGAAAATAGATTTAAAAAATTATATAAAATAGGATGGAGGGCGAAACGAAGTGTTCGAAACCGAAACAGGTTTTTGGTCTAAAACAGAAAAGTTTTGTGTTTTAGTTTTAATAGGCACTATTAAGCTGTAAGGTGCTGTAATTGTATTTTGAATATAAACAATCTCTGATTTTTCTTTAAGATTGTTCTCCATTTTTTTCTCGTTATCGGCGTATTTTTTCAAGCTTTTTTGAAGCTCGCATCGACCGTTACAGGTATTGAAAACTTGTTTACGCTGTACACAAATGGTTTTTATAATTTCCTCCTGATTCAGTTTGAAATTAGTGTAAACAAAGAAATTGCCAAAAGATGGCAGTAAAAGTATACCGGAAAGTAATATGATGAAGATATTCTTCAAGACTTGATTTCGTTGTTTCGAATGCAAAAGTACATTTAATTCGTTTTGGAAAGAACTTATTTTAATTTTTTTCAAAAAAAAAATCTTCAAGAGGTTTAAGCAATTGAAGATTCTTTTAAATGATAAAGCCGACAAGTTTTTGAAAACGTGTCGGCTTTAATATGTAATTTGAAATAAAAATTATTCTTTAACAATAACCCAAGCTCCTGAAGCTAAAAGAGTTTCTGCTTTTTTATATTTCATTGTTTCTGTTTTACCAGTTGCAACTTCTTGAATAGTTACATTGTCATTACGATTGATTTTTGGCATCTCTCTAACAATGGTTTCTGTAACTTGACGTTGCTGTGTTTCTCCAGCTTCACGATTCATTTCTTCGCTGTTTACAATTTCGTCTTTGCTTAATTGTAAATTTTCTTTCTGGCGAACTTCTCTTGCTTCGTGAATTTCAGGAACGTTTTGCGCAGGTAAATCTCCTTTAAATAAGAATGAAATAACTTCTTTATTAACGTTGTCCAACATTCCTCTAAACAAATTGAAAGCTTCTAATTTGTAAATAAGCAATGGATCTTTTTGTTCGTGAACAGCCAATTGAACAGATTGTTTCAATTCGTCCATTTTACGTAAATGTTTTTTCCAAGCTTCATCAACAATCGAAAGTGTGATGTTTTTCTCAAAATCAGCAATTAACTGAGCTCCTTCGCTTTCGTATGCTTTCTTTAAGTCTGTAACAACATTAAGCGTTTTGATTCCGTCAGTAAATGGAACTACGATTCTTTCAAAATGGTTGTTTGGCTCTTCGTAAACTCCTTTAATAATTGGGAAAGCTTCTCTTGCGCTTCTTTCTGTTTTTTCAGTGTAGAAAGCAAGTGCTTCTTTGTATACTTTTCCAGTAATTTCAATATCTGATAATTTTGTAAAATCAGCTTCAGAGATTGGAGAAGTAATTCCGAAGTAACGAATTAAATCAAAATCGAAATTTTTGAAATCGTTTGTTACTTTATTATTGCTTACGATTAGTTCGCACGTATCGTAAAGCATATTTGCGATATCTAGTTTTAAACGCTCACCAAACAAAGCATGACGACGACGTTTGTAAACTACTTCACGTTGTGAGTTCATTACGTCATCATATTCTAATAAACGTTTACGAACGCCAAAGTTGTTTTCTTCTACTTTTTTCTGAGCGCGCTCAATAGATTTAGTCATCATCGAATGTTGAATAACTTCACCTTCTTGAAGTCCCATTCTATCCATAACTTTAGCTACTCTTTCAGAACCAAATAAACGCATTAAGTTGTCTTCTAGAGAAACATAAAATTGAGAACTTCCTGGATCTCCTTGACGACCAGCACGACCACGTAACTGTCTGTCTACACGACGAGAATCATGACGTTCTGTACCAACGATTGCTAAACCTCCTGCAGCTTTTACTTCTGGAGATAATTTAATATCGGTACCACGACCAGCCATGTTTGTAGCAATAGTTACAACGCCGGCTTTACCAGCTTCTTCAACGATTTGTGCTTCTTGCTTGTGCATTTTAGCATTTAATACGTTGTGTGTAACACCTCTCATTTTTAACATTCGGCTTAACAATTCAGAGATCTCTACAGAAGTTGTTCCAATCAAAACTGGTCTTCCAGCGTTTGATAATTCGGTAACGTCTTCGATAACAGCGTTGAATTTCTCTCTTGTTGTTTTGTAGATATAATCTTCTTTGTCTATTCTGGCAATCGGACGGTTGGTTGGAATTTCAACAACATCCAATTTGTAAATCTGCCATAACTCTCCAGCTTCAGTAACCGCTGTACCTGTCATACCACCCAATTTGCTGTACATTCTGAAATAATTCTGTAATGTAACGGTTGCAAAAGTTTGAGTTGCCGCTTCAATTTTTACATTTTCTTTAGCTTCAATCGCTTGGTGTAATCCGTCAGAATAACGACGACCATCCATAATACGACCTGTTTGCTCATCGACAATCATAATTTTGTTGTCCATGATCACATATTCTACATCTTTTTCGAATAAAGCATATGCTTTTAAAAGTTGTGTAAGAGTATGGATACGCTCGCTTTTTATTCCAAAATCTTGGAATAATCTTTCTTTAGCTTCCGCTTCAGCGTCTTTATCTAATTTTTGTTTTTCGATAGCAGCGATTTCTGTACCAATGTCTGGTAAAACGAAGAAATCTGCATCAGTATCCCCAGAAAGGTATTTAATACCATTATCTGTCAATTCTACTTGATTATTTTTTTCTTCAATCACAAAGTATAAAGCTTCATCCACTTTATGCATTTCGCGATTGTTATCCTGCATATATTGATTTTCGGTTTTTTGAAGCAATTGTTTGATTCCTTCTTCACTCAAAAATTTAATTAATGCTTTATTTTTAGGTAAACTTCTGTAAGCTCTTAATAATAAGAATCCGCCTTCTTTAGTATTTCCTTCTTTGATTAATTTTTTAGCTTCTGCCAAGAAACCGTTTGCTAATTGACGTTGTTGCGCAACTAGATTTTCGATTTTTGGTTTCAGCTCGTTAAATTCATGACGATCTCCCTGAGGAACTGGTCCTGAAATAATAAGCGGTGTTCTTGCATCATCAATTAATACAGAATCGACCTCGTCGACAATAGCATAATTGTGTTTTCTTTGAACTAAATCGCTAGGCGAGTGCGCCATGTTATCTCTTAAGTAGTCAAAACCAAATTCATTATTAGTTCCGTAAGTGATATCGGCGTCGTATGCTTTTTTTCTTTGCTCAGTACTTGGCTGGTGATTATCGATACAATCAACAGTTAAACCGTGAAATTCGAATAAAGGCGCTTTCCATGTGCTGTCACGTTTTGCTAAGTAGTCATTCACAGTTACCAAGTGAACTCCGTTTCCTGTCAAAGCATTTAAGTATAAAGGAAGTGTCGCTACCAAAGTTTTACCTTCACCAGTCTGCATTTCGGCAACTTTACCTTCGTGCAGAACCATTCCTCCAATTAACTGAACATCATAATGAATCATGTCCCAAGTAATTTCTTTACCTGCAGCATTCCATTTGTTAGCCCAAGTAGCTTTATCACCTTCAATAGTAACATATGTTTTTGAAGCTGAGAATTCTCTGTCTTTTGGAGTGGCAGTAACTTCAATAAATGAATTGTCTTTAAAACGACGTGCTGTTTCCTTAACTACAGAAAATGCTTCTGGAAGAATTTCTAATAAAGTTTTTTCAGAAATTTCATAAGCTTCTTTTTCAAGACTGTCTATTGCATCATAAAGATCTTCTCTTTTGTCGATGTCTTCGATGTTTTCAACTTCAGCTTTAAGCGAAGCAATTTTAGCATCTTTATCTGCTCTGGCTTCTTTAATTCTATCTTTAAAATATACAGTTCTAGCTCTTAGGTCATCGTGAGATAAAGCCATTAAGCTGGTTTCGAATGTTTTAATTTTGTTTAAATAAGGTTGTAAAGCTTTGACATCTTTTTGAGATTTATCACCTACAAAGACCTTGATGATGCTGTTTATGAAACTCATAATTTATTAGTATTTCTTTATTATATGTTGTGTATTTGAACCAAAAAAAAAGCCTCGATGATGAGACTTTTTCCTTTGGTTTATTTTTTAATATTCATCCTCATTCCAAAGATAATCTTCGTCTGTTGGATAATCAGGCCAAATTTCTTCCATTGATTCATATATCTCGCCTTCATCTTCAATTGATTGAAGGTTCTCTACTACTTCTAATGGAGCACCAGCTCTAATAGCGTAGTCAATAAGTTCGTCTTTGTTAGCAGGCCATGGCGCATCACTTAAATAAGATGCTAATTCTAATGTCCAATACATCTGTTATCTGTTTAGTTTGTGCAAAAATAAATTTTTTACTGAAAAAGACAAGTAAATTTTGATTTATTTTAATAAAATTTAAGAACGTCTTCTAAATTGCAGATTTTAGATTGTTGATTTTAGATTGATACATTGAAAAAAATCTAAAAACGAAGTTCTAAAATCTAAAATTTTACTTGCGAGGAATCCATTTCACTTCCTCCGCTTTTAAGTCTGAGGACAACTTTCGTGCCAAGACAAAAAGGTAGTCAGAAAGTCGGTTTAAGTACTTGATTGCTACTTCAGGAACGTGTTCATTATGGCTTAAATGCACTGCCAAACGTTCTGCTCGGCGGCAAATGCAGCGTGCTATATGACAATGTGACACGGTGGGATGACCGCCCGGTAAAACAAAATGAGTCATTGGCGGTAAACTTTCCTCCATTTTGTCGATTTCGTTTTCAAGTAATTCAATATCAGAATCAATAATGCCTAAGTTTTTCAAACGAAGTTCGCCGTTTTTTAAAACCTCTTTTTCTTGTGGAGTTGCTAATATTGCTCCAACAGTAAATAAGCGATCTTGAATTTCTATTAGAATTGTTTTATAATGAGAATCCATTTCTTGATCGCGAATTAACCCGATGTAAGAATTTAATTCGTCAACAGTTCCGTAACTGTCAATCCTGATATGATCTTTAGGAACTCGCGTGCCTCCAAAAAGAGCCGTAGTTCCTTTGTCGCCTGTTTTTGTATATACTTTCATTTTTTTTTAAGATGCTAAGGTTCTGAGGTGCTAAGATGCTAAGAAAGTTTCTAAGGTTCTAAGATACTAAGATTCTAAGTTTTTTCTCTTTGTGTTAATCTGGTTTTTTAAGATTCTAAGGCTTTTCTTTTCCGATTAAACATTTAACCAAATAAGCGGTTAAACTATTTCGTGGTATCACTTTCAATTAATCCGTCTCTTAAACGAATAACGCGATGCGCATAAGCTGCAATATCCTCTTCGTGTGTTACTAAAATTACTGTATTTCCTTGTGCGTGGATATCGCCAAAAAGCTTCATAATTTCTACTGAAGTTTTACTGTCTAAGTTTCCTGTTGGTTCATCGGCCAAAATAATAGAAGGTTTGTTAACTAAAGCGCGGGCAATAGCAACACGCTGACGTTGTCCTCCAGAAAGCTGATTAGGCTGATGATCCATTCTGTCTGCTAGATTTACTTGTGTTAGTACTTCGACTGCTCTTGCATTACGTTCTGATTTTGAATGTCCGGCATAAATCATTGGCAATGCAACATTGTCTAGGGCAGTTGTTCTTGGCAAAAGATTAAAGGTTTGGAATACGAAACCAATTTCTTTGTTTCTAATTCCTGCCAATTCATCGTCTTTCATCTGGCTGACATCTTTTCCGTTTAAAATGTATCGCCCAGAAGTTGGCGTATCTAAACAACCTAATAAATTCATTAAAGTTGATTTTCCAGATCCCGAAGGCCCCATTAATGCAACATATTCTCCTTTGTTGATTTCTAAATTAATTCCTTTTAAAACATATACAATTTCATTGCCTAGAATAAAATTTCGTTTTATGTCGGTTATTTTAATTAATGGATTTGCCATTTCGTTTTACAATTTTTGGATTTAAAAGTACAAAACACTTTTCAATAAACGATAAGTAGTTTTAAATTGAATTATGTTACAAAATGAAGTTTTTTATATTGATTTCCGTTTTTGTGCGTGTTTGTATAATGTAAAATTAGAATTGAAAATGTTGTTATGTTATTTTGAGTTGTTTTTATGTAATTGTCATGTTTTTTGAATTTTATTGAATTATGTTGTTTTTAATCCTGTAAAAGTGATAATTATGTAATAAAATACTTAGGGTTATAACTATATTTGTTATATAATCTTAAATAATCAGAATTATGAAAAATATACAATTAGTGTCAGGAATTGCATTTATTGCATTAATTTTTACTTCGTGTAAAGATGAGAAACAAGAAAAGGCTCAAAAAACAATAGATTCTTATGTAGCTTATGTCGATTCAGTTAAAAATGTAACCGCTGATGATTTGAAAGAAAATTGGAAAGGTGTAGAAACTGAATATGATAAAAGAGCAGAAGAAGCACAATTGGCTTTGGCAGATATTAAAGACAATACTGCGGCAACGGAGAAAATAAACACGAGTAAAGTTAAATATGAAGAGTTTAGAAATGAGATGGCTGTCCTTTTTGCCCCAAGTCCAAGCCCAAAACAACAATTACGAAATGCCTTATTTGGTGAAGGCAAGATTGGTGATGATATGAATTTTGATTGGGTAAATGCTAAAAACATTCATAGTGTTTACCAGCAATTTGTTCATACGGTTGAGAATAATAAAGATAAGTATTCAAGAGAAGACTGGGATGAAGTTAAACTTATGTATGAGGCACTTGACAGCCGTAAAAATACAGTTGAAAAAGAAGGTCTTACTGCCGAAGATAACAGAAAAATTGCCGGTTTGAAACTTAAGTTTGCGCCAATGTATACGGTAAATAGAATGGGAGCGAAGTCTGAAGAAACTGCAGCTGCTAAAAAATAAGCATCAAATTTTTGTTGAAATAAAAAAGACGATCATCACTGATCGTCTTTTTTTTATGCTCTAATTATAAAATGCTCCTTCTCTTGTTCGTATCTAAAAAATACAAGTCCCCATTGAAAGGTATCGATAGTAACTTTTACTTTTGGGTGATTTTTTATGATTTCCCAAGTTTCTTCCATTTCTGGAGACCAATGAATATCATCAAAAATCCAAACCGAATCGTTGTTGATTGTTAATAGTAAAAGTTCAAAATAAGCCAAAGTTGCTTTTTTAGAATGATTACCGTCAAAGTAAATTAGATCATATGTTTTAGAATTTAGATTTTCAGAAACTAAAAATGATTCAAATTCTGCAATTATGTTTTCAACATTTTTGCAATCAAATTTGTCTAATTGATTTTTGGCAATGTCTCCAGTTTGTGCACATCCTTCAATAGTAACAACTTTTGCGTTTGTGTTTCCTAGAGCTAGGGCAGAAGTTGCTAAACCTAATGAAGTTCCTATTTCAAGAATGTTATTTGGCTTGAAATAATTGGTTACTCTAAGTAATAATTCAGCACGTTTTGGAGAAATTCCAGCCGTCGATGCAATTTTAGAAATTTGTCTCTTATCAGATTTAAGTACTTTTGAACCTTCACCAAAATCAGTTACTTCGATGAAATTTTTGTTTTCAAGAAGTGACTTTCTGTATTTTTTTAGAATTTTATATTCTGGTTTAGGCTTCTTGTCATAGAAACATTTTGTCAGCAGACTAAAAACGAAAGGCGAGTGAACACCATGTTCGTTTTTAGAATTCCAAAGAAATTTTAGATAAGATTGTATTTGAAAAAGCATTCTTATAATATTTCGTTTTCAGGCGAATTAATTTACGGTAATCAGTTTAATTTCAAATATTAAAACAGAACCTCCTGGAATGCCTGAAACAGAATAACTGCCGTATCCTAAATGTGCTGGAACAAATAAAATGCCACTTCCGCCTTCTTTAAAAAAGGGTAATCCTTGCTGCCATCCTAAAATTAATTTGCTTAATGGGAAAGTTGCGCCCGAAGCATTTTGATCAAAAACTTTTCCATTGGTAAGAGAGCCTTTGTAGGTAACAGTAATAGATGATTGTGTAATGGGTTGTTTACCGGTTCCTTCTTCTGTAATGATATAATGTAAACCAGTGTCTGTTTTTTTTGCTGTTAAATTGTTTTTAACTAGATAATCTGTGATTTCTTTTTCGTTTTCAACGCTGTAATCTATTTTTTCAGGAATTTTTTCTGATCCAGAATCACTTGAGCAAGAGATAAAAAAGGTAAGAATTGAAAAAGCAAATAATAATTTTTTCATATGAAATTTGTTTTTAAAGATCGTAAATATATAAAATTAGTCTTTACTCTATGTTTTAGTCGAAAAAATGATTTTTTTGAAAACGAAAATCTATAACTGAAATATTAACTTTCAAGTTTAGCCGAAAGTTCAAACCAGCGTTCTTCTTTTTTATCTATTTTATTTATGATATTTTGCAGTTCGTTTGCTTTTTTCTCAATATCGGCATCGGCAACTTTTCCGTCAGAGAATAGTTGTTCGATTTTAGTTTTTTCGATTTCTAAATCTTTGATTTCTCTTTCGATTTTTTGATATTCTTTTTGCTCGTTGAAACTTAAATTTCCAGTAGGATTGTTTTGTTTCCAGTCTTTCTTTTCGGCTTTGTTTTCTTCTTTTTGAGCCACATCAGCACTGTCTTCATAAGCACGGAAATCAGAATAGTTTCCAGGGAAATTCTCAATTTCTCCATTTCCTCTAAAAACAAATAAGTGATCGACAATTTTATCCATGAAATAACGATCGTGAGAAACTACTAATAAACATCCTGGGTAGTCTAAAAGGAAACTTTCCAAAACGTTTAGCGTTACAATATCTAAATCGTTTGTTGGCTCATCTAGAATCAAAAAGTTTGGATTCTGAATTAAAACAGTACATAAATACAAACGTTTTAATTCTCCTCCGCTTAATTTTTCGACATAATCGTATTGTTTTTTGGCATCAAAAAGAAAACGCTCTAACAATTGCGAAGCTGAAATGATTTTTCCTTTTGCAAGCGGAATATATTCTCCGTACTCCTTTATAATATCAATTACACGCTGACCCGGTTTTGGATTAATTCCAGACTGTGTATAATATCCAATTTTAATAGTGTCGCCTTTTACAACCCTGCCGCTGTCTGGTGGAATTGTTCCTGTAAGAAGATTTAAAAAGGTAGACTTTCCTGTTCCGTTTTTACCAATAATTCCAATTCTCTCGCCGCGCTGAAAATCAAAACTGAAGTTGTCCAGAATAACACGGTCTTTGAATTTTTTAGAAAGTTTATGAAGCTCAATAATTTTGCTTCCCATTCTTTCCATATTAATTTCAAGTTCGACTTTGTTTTCTTTACGTCGGCTTTGTGCCTTTTCTTTAATTACATAAAAATCGTCCTGGCGTGATTTAGATTTGGTTGTTCTCGCTTTTGGCTGGCGGCGCATCCATTCTAATTCTTTTACAAAAAGATTTTTTGCTTTATCAATACTAGAATTTTCAGAAGTAATTCGTTCTTCTTTTTTCTCTAAATAATAAGAGTAATTTCCTTTGTACTGATATAATTTCCCGTTGTCTAATTCGATAATTTCATTGCAGACACGTTCCAAAAAGAAACGGTCGTGCGTTACCATAAACAAGGTGATATTTTCTTTGGCAAAATAACTTTCAAGCCATTCGATCATTTCAAGATCCAAATGGTTGGTTGGCTCATCTAGAATCAATAAATCAGGGCGATTGATTAATATGATTGCCAATGAAAGACGTTTTTTTTGTCCTCCAGAAAGATTTTTTACTTTAAGTTTAAAATCTTCAAGTTTTAACTTGAATAAAATTTGTTTGTACTGCGTTTCAAAATCCCATGCATTATGCTGATCCATTCCGTCAAAAGCTTTTTGATACGCTTCTTCGTCATTTGGGTTTTCTAGTGCTTTTTCGTATGCTTCAATTATTTTAAGTGTTTCATTGTCTGAAGCGAAAATACTTTCTTCAATCGTAAGTTCATCCTGCAAATTATTGTCTTGCGACAGAAAAGCCATTCTGATTCCTTTTCTTAAAACAACTTGTCCAGTATCTGGTTCGTCTAAACCATTAATGATACTCATAATAGTTGTTTTTCCAGAACCATTTTTGGCAATAAAAGCAATTTTTTGATCTTTGTTGATTCCAAAAGAAATGTTGTCAAAAAGGACTCTTTCGCCAAATGACTTTGATATATTTTCTACAGATAAGTAATTCACTTTTGTAATTATAAGTTATAAAATATGAGTTATGAATATTTTGAAAAACATAACTTTCTGCAAAAGTAAACTATTATCTTGCATTTGCGAATTATTTATGGAGATACGACCCTAGAAGAGAACTCAAATCAAAATAATGTATCTGCTGCGGATTATTTAAGACGGGTTTACGAACCAAAGATTCATTGGTAATAAAATAATGAAGTCCGTCTTTTGTGGTAATTCCTTCAATTTGATGAAATGGGAGTTTTAGATTTATTCGACGCTTATTTCCTGATAAAAAGGATTGATTTTTAAAATCATATAATAAATAGAGAAAAGGCTTTCCGAGTTTTGAGTAACCGCACAAAACAATTGCTTTTTTGTTTTCAAGAAAAACGGCACCCGTAACTAAACCTTTTGTGTCAATCGTATTTTTAAATTGTGCAATATGATTTCCAGCGTGATTTGGTAAAACGTAAATGTTGGTTTTAGATGATTTCCATTGTTTAGTAAACAAATAAATACTGTCCTTTGAAACTATAAATGCTTCGCAGTCAAATTTGGTTGTGTTTGGCTTCTTTGCAGAAAAATCAGTTTGATCAGAATACTTAAATGAAATTGTTTCAATAATTGGATTCTCATTCAAAAATGATGTTTTATTTACTTTTAGAATGTTTAAGTCTGTTCGATTTCCCTTTGCATTGTTTCCGAAATCTCCAATATAGATATGTGTGCTGTCTTGTGATATTTCTTCCCAATCATTATTCACAGCGTGCTCAAGAATAATTTTTCGTCTAATTTTTCCAATAGAATCTAATCCGTAAATAGTTTTATCATGATCGTCATTGTGTGTCCATATTAAGTTGTCAAATGCAATTAATCCTGAAGTTTCTTTAACAGAGTCGCTTAGTTTGATTGAATATTCAGGTTTTATTTTTATGTTTTTATAAAGACAGTTTCCGTCATTTTGAGTTGCTTTTGGATTGTAGTTTTTAGAAAGAGGATCTGTACAGCTAGAAACCTGCGAATAAGCTGAAGTGAAAATTATAAGGAAAAAGAAAACTACTTTTTTCATTTACAAATAGGCATTAACAAAAACAAAAGTACGGTATTAAGAGATTAACATGAAAAAGGCTTTTTTGTTGTATTTTGATTTTTGCAGTTCATTTTAGATGCTGTTTTAGGATAGACTTTTTTTTGAAATATTTATGAGAAATAAAAACGAGATCTCGTCTATTATTTTAAATTTGTTATTGCCAAAAACAAAGTAATTTATGAAAATTAAAGAAAATTTGTACAATCAAAGGATTATATCGATAGATGCTTTACGTGGAATTACCATTTTTGTAATGATATTTGTAAATGAATTGGCAAGTATAAAAGAAGTCCCGCAATGGCTTAGACATATGCCTGCAGATGCAGATGCGATGACTTTTGTTGATGTAGTTTTTCCTGCTTTTTTGTTTATTGTAGGTATGTCAATTCCGTTTGCTTTCAATGCCAGATTACTAAAAGGAGACAGTCCTAAAGTAATTTGGATTCATACCTTAAAAAGAGCTTTAGCTCTAATCATTATTGGCGTTTTTATGGTTAATGCCGAATATGGTTTTGATGCTTCAAAAATGATTATTTCTCCAGTTCTTTGGGCACTTTTAGCCTATGCAATGCCAATTCCTATTTGGAATAAATATCCTAAAGATTTCCCGGTTTGGTTAAAAAACAGTCTTCACTACGGCGGAATTTTCGTTTTGGTTATTCTTTATTTTTTATATGTACGAGATACCGGTGAAATTGGAATAACACCTAAATGGTGGGGTATTCTAGGATTAATTGGATGGGCGTATCTATTTTCTGTAATTTATTATTGGTTTGTTTCAGGACGATTGTGGGCGATGATCGCATTTTTGTTTGTTTGTGTAATTGCAAATTCAATAAACCTAAGTGCCGATGTTCCACTTTCAAATCTGCCTTGGTTTAAATTTATTGCCGGACATTTAACGCACGCTGCTTTAGTGAGTGCAGGAGTAATAATTTCTTTGTTGTTTTTTGACAGGAAAATGCAGCAAAAAATAAACTGGCCTGTAATTGGTTTTGCCGTTTTGTTTTTTGCAATTGGGTACTTTTTGCGTCCTTATTTTGGAATTTCAAAAATAAAAGGAACACCTTCTTGGACTATGTTTTCTGCTGGGATTTGTACGGTGTTGTTTTACTTTTTGTATTGGTTAATGGAAGTTAAGAAACAAACAAAATGGAGTGCGTTTTTTATGCCGGCGGCAGCAAATCCTTTATTAATTTATATTCTGCCCGGAGTAATTTATTATTTCTGCAAAGCTTTAGGATTTCATATTATTCCAGGTTACTTTAGAGTAGGAGTTCCAGGAATAATTTGGTCACTTGTGTTTTCTACAATTATGCTTTTTGTTATGAAAGTATGTAATAAGTATAAAATACAGCTTCATTTATAATAAGGTAAACAAAAGATTCTATTTGTAATAAAACGGTTAGTGAATACGAACAGATTTTATTTCTAAAATGGCGTTTGATGTTGGATTGTAGTTTACAAAATTGAATTTGCAAAGGTTATGAATGTTTAAAATCTTTCCATCTGCAAGACCATCTTGCTTGAACTCTGTCCACGGAATTTTTATTGTTGTAAAATCTTTGGCAGATATCGGAAGATCAACTCTTGGGTGTGAGCCGCCGTGCACGCATCCAGTACCTTCTTTATTTCCTTCGCGAGCCTGCAGTTTTATTAATTCATTTGATTTATAGGTAATACTCACATATTTTGAGTTTTTAGATAGATTTGTGGGAACGCCGTCATTCGAATCAGCTTCAGTAATCATAACATTCAGCTCGATTGCACCTGCTGGATTTTCTTTTGCGGTAATTTTAATTAAACCCTTTTCTTTTCTCATTTTATTAATGGTTTCCTGTGTCTCTTTCGTTGGGCCTGCAATATACCATGTCGAAGTTTTTACAAGATCTAAGTTTGAGCTAGAAGAAACGGTTAATGGAGAAAAACCATACATGAACAGCAAGACTAAAGGAAAAAGAAAATAGTTCAGAACAATCGATGGTTTGTTTTTCATAAAATATATAGGTTTCATCTTCAAAAATATAATTTTCTTTTTTATTATTTTGAAAGAGATACCTATTCTAAATAAAATTTTAAATTTGTAAGAAGTTGTTTCCGAAAACTTTACGAAATGAAAAAAGCAAAATCAATACTTGTTTTATTTTTCTTTTTTGGGATGTCATTTTGTTACGCACAAAATGATTCCATTTCGAATAATCAAAAAGACATTTTAGATGTATTGTATAAGCTTTTCCATAAAAATGATTCTGTTCGAATAAAACCAGAAAAAAAAGTAGCTTTTTCTTTGCTTCCAGTTCCTATAGATGCAAATAAAAGTGCCGGATTAGTAGTGTCATTTTTAACCACATTTTATTTAGGAGACAGCAAAACAACAAAAATGTCTCAAATTACTTTTTCCCCTTATTTTAGTTTTACCAAACAATATGTTTTTCCAGTGCAGTCTTATATTTACACGGCTGATAATAAATGGAATTTTATTGGAGATTATAGGTATATGATTTATCCGCAGGATACTTATGGATTGGGAAGGCATAATACCGAAGATAAAATGTCGACTTTGGATTATCAGCAATGGAGATTTTATCAATTTACAACCCGAAAAGTTATTGGTAATTTCAGAATGGGATTGGGCGTATTATTTGATAATTATCAAAATATTTCTGAGGATTCCTATATAGATGAAGAAACAGATTATTCTAAATATATGAACGGCGATTTTACAGATGAAACTTCGTTAGGATTTGCTGTTCAAGGGTTGTATGATTCCAGAGAAAACATTGTGAATCCAGAACAAGGTTTATATGTCGAGGCAGATTATAGAATAAATACAAGCGGAGTCGATGGTAAAAAATGGAATTCTATTTATTTTGATGCCAGAAAATATCATTCGTTTAATAAACACAAACATCGAGTTCTAGCATATAGAGCCTTTTATTGGTCAACTTTTGGAGGAAAACCGCATTATCTCGATCTGCCAAGTATTGGTTGGGATCGAGACGGAAAAACAGGTCGCGGTTTTACGAGAAATAGATTTAGAAGTAATGCACTTATCTATTTTGAAACCGAATATCGTACTGATATTTCAAAAAATGGTTTTTGGGGCGCCGTATTTTTTACCAATATTTCCTCTGTTTCAAAATTAGACACCTATCAGTTTAGTAAATGGAATCCCGCTGTTGGAACAGGATTACGTATTAAATGGAATAAACAGAATAATAGTAATTTGGTACTGGATTTTGGAGTCAGCAAAAACGATTGGTCGCTGCGATTAGGTTTGACCGAAAATTTCTAACTTCCCCAAAAATCAAATTACTTAAAATTACATGCAATTATCGGTTGTTATACTTAATTATAATGTGCGTTACTTTCTCGAACAATGCATTTTGAGTGTTCAAGAAGCACTTTTAACACTTGATGCCGAAATTATTGTAGTAGATAATAATTCATCTGACGATAGTTGTTTGATGATGAAAAATAAATTTCCTAACATTAAACTAATTAAGAACGATCGCAATTTTGGTTTTCCAAAAGGCAATAATATTGGAGTTCAATCTGCAACAGGAAAATACATTTGTATTTTAAATCCAGATACAGTTGTTGCAGAAGATACATTTATTAAAATTTTGGCTTTCGCCGAAGAAAAACAAGATTTAGGAATAACAGGCTGTAAACTAATTGACGGCACCGGAAGTTTTCTGCCTGAAAGCAAACGAGGTATTCCAACTCCTTGGGTTGCTTTTACAAAGATTTTTGGGTTGTATAAAGTATTTCCAAAATCACGAATATTTAATCGTTACTATGCACAGCATTTAAACAAAGATCAAAGCGGAAAAGTTGAGATTTTAGTGGGAGCTTTTATGCTTATGAAACGAGATCTTTACCTTGAACTAGGTGGTTTTGATGAAAATTGTTTTATGTATGCAGATGATATTGATTTGTCTTATCGTGCACTTTTGAGGCAAAAATCAAATTATTATTTTCATGAAACTACTGTTTTACACTATAAAGGAGAAAGTACAGTAAAGGACGAAAAATATATGATGCGTTTTCAAGAAGCAATGAATTACTTTTATCAAAAGCATTTTAAGAAATCTTGGTTTTTTACGTTTTTTATTCAAATAGGAAGTTTTGCTTTTTCATTTTTCAAAATGTTTCAAGCGAAAATAAAAGTAAAACCATCGCCGGAAAGTTTTATTTTTTATTCCTCAAATCAAAATTTGTCTGAAAAATTACCATCTATTTTAAAAAATAAAGTGCAGTTTTTCGATTTCAAAAAAGAAAAAATGGTAAATTCGTGCCAGGTTTTTAAGGGGAAAAACATTGAGATAATTTTGGATAATCAGTATGTTTCATTCAAAAAATGTATCAAAATCATAGAAACTCTTAAAGATAAGAACATTACTTTTAAGATTTTCCCTAAAAATACAAATTTTATAATTGGAAGCAATTCGCGAAATGACATGGGTCAAATTGTAGAAATTGAGTAAAAAATTATATTAAATGTAATTTATATTTAAAATATTCAGTAATTTCGCAATCTGATAATCAAAATCACCCTTGAGGATAACAATATGGCAAGATTTGAATTAAAACTTCCAAAAATGGGAGAAAGTGTCGCTGAAGCAACCATTACAAACTGGTTGAAAGAAGTTGGAGACAGAATTGAAGCTGATGAAGCTGTACTAGAAATTGCAACTGATAAGGTTGACAGCGAAGTGCCAAGCGAGGTGTCGGGCGTTTTAGTTGAACAATTGTTTGGTAAAGACGATTTAGTTCAAGTAGGACAAACCATTGCTATTATTGAAACAGAAGGTGATGCTCCAGCTGTGCAAGCTGTTGAAGAAACTGCAGTTCCTGTAGAAGCAGTAGAAATTGAAAAAACAATAGAAACAGTTAAAGAAGCAGTTTCTGTACCGCAAGATTTTTCTGGATCAGATAAATTCTTTTCTCCTTTAGTGAAAAATATTGCAAAAGAAGAAGGGGTTTCTGTTGCTGAATTGAACAATATTGCAGGTTCAGGAAAAGATGGACGTGTAACCAAAGAAGATATTCTAAAGTTTATAGAAAATAGAAAATCAGGTGCTCCTGCGCCGCAAACTGTTGCTGCTGCGCCAAAAGCTGCAGAACCAATAGTTCAAAAAAGTCAGCAGGCAGTTCCAGTTTCTGTTAATGGAGGTGATGAAATCATCGAAATGGACAGAATGCGTAAACTGATTTCAGGTTACATGACGGCTTCAGTTCAAACTTCGGCTCATGTACAATCATTTATTGAAGTTGACGTAACAAATATTGTAAAATGGAGAGATAAAGTGAAAACCGCTTTTGAGAAAAGAGAAGGCGAGAAGCTTACTTTTACTCCAATTATGATGGAAGCTGTTGCAAAAGCTTTAAAAGATTTTCCGGGAATGAATATTTCTGTTGATGGAGATTATATCATCAAAAAGAAAAATATTAATTTAGGAATGGCAGCCGCATTGCCAAACGGAAATCTAATTGTTCCTGTAATTAAAAATGCAGATCAATTAAATCTTGTTGGAATGGCAAAAGCAGTGAACGATTTAGGAAATCGTGCAAAAGCTGGAAAATTAAAACCAGACGATACGCAAGGTGGAACTTATACAGTAACAAATGTTGGAACATTTGGAAGTGTTTTTGGAACGCCAATTATCAATCAGCCTCAAGTTGGAATTTTAGCTCTTGGTGCGATTCGTAAAGTGCCTGCAGTTATCGAAACACCAGAAGGTGATTTTATTGGAATCCGTCAAAAAATGTTCTTGTCTCACTCTTACGATCATAGAGTTGTTGATGGAGCTTTAGGAGGAAGTTTTGTGAAAAGAGTAGCAGAGTATTTAGAAGCTTTTGATGTAGATCGCGATTTTTAATCGATCGATATTTAGATACAAACCCGAAAATTAGTTTTTTCGGGTTTTTTGTTTGTAGGAAAATAAGAAGATACAATTAAGAAGAAATTGTTCTCTGATAAATTTTGATGTTAAAATGCAAAAAAGAGACTTATTTTGGGCAAAAAAATAAAAATTTGCAAAGGAAATTCCGCTTTAAAAATTACATTTGTAAACTTATAAAATTTAAAAATGGAATTAAAGCTTAACAAACCAATTTGTTTTTTTGATCTAGAAACTACTGGAATTGACATCGGTAAAGATCGGATTGTAGAAATTTCGATATTCAAAGTTTTCCCAAACGGAAATAAAGAAAGTAAA
This sequence comes from Flavobacterium oncorhynchi, assembly GCF_002217355.1. GTDB lineage: Bacteria > Bacteroidota > Bacteroidia > Flavobacteriales > Flavobacteriaceae > Flavobacterium > Flavobacterium oncorhynchi. Next base: position 90,111 of record NZ_MUHA01000005.1, read on the forward strand.
ACATGGTTAGTTAATCCTACTATCCCAATTCCGCCGCAAACAACAGCTGTGCATGGTATAACTGATGAAAAAGTGGCAAATGAACCTACTTTTACAGAATTGGCACCGCAGGTTTACAATATGATTAAGGATAGTGATTTAGGAGGTTTTAATTCAGATCGTTTTGATATTCCGTTATTGGCAGAAGAATTACTTCGTGCAGGAGTTGATTTTGATATGAAAAATAAAGTTTCTGTTGATGTTCAGACGATTTTTCATAAAATGGAAGAGCGTACATTAAGTGCTGCTTTGAAATTTTATTGCGGAAAAAGTCTTGAAAATGCCCATTCTGCAGAAGCAGATACAATGGCAACTTACGAAATTTTAAAAGCGCAATTAGATCGTTATCCAGAATTGGAGAATGATATGAAATCATTGTCTGAATTTACAACTCGAAAAAAAATAGCAGACTTTGCAGGAATGATTGCTTTTGATAAAGACAACGAAGAGATTTTTACTTTCGGAAAACATAAAGGAGCAAAAGTAGAGAAGGTATTGGAGTCAGAGCCGGGTTACTTCAGCTGGATTCAAAATGCAGACTTTCCTTTGTATACCAAAAAAGTTTTGACTGCAATTAAATTAAGAAAATTAAATACGAAATAAGGTTCTAAGGTTCTAAGGTTCTGAGTTTAGTTTCTTAGTGCCTTAGCACCTTAGTATCTTAGCAACTTAAGAAAAAGAATGAAGATTATTTGTATCGGTAGAAATTATACCAATCATATTGAGGAGCTAAAAAACGAACGACCAGATGAGCCTGTGGTTTTTATGAAGCCAGATTCGGCAGTTTTGTTGAAACAGCATCCGTTTGTAATTCCAGAATTTTCTGAAGAAGTTCATCATGAATTAGAAGTAATTGTAAAGATTAATAAAGTAGGAAAATATATTGAATCAAAGTTTGCTAATAAATATTACGAAGAAATTAGTGTAGGTATTGATTTTACAGCCAGAGATTTACAAGATAAATTGAAAGCAAAAGGATTGCCTTGGGAAAAAGCAAAAGCTTTTGACGGTTCTGCAGTAATTGGTGATTTTTTACCAAAAAGTGATTTTGTTTCATTAGAAAATCTTACGTTTGAACTCAAGAGTAATAATGAAACTGTTCAAAAAGGAAATACAAGCTTTATGCTTTGGAAAATTGACGAACTGATTTCGTACGTATCACAATTTTTTACCTTAAAAATTGGAGATATTATTTTTACTGGGACACCTGCAGGTGTTGCATCAGTTAAGCCTAATGATGTTTTAGAAGGCTTTTTAGAAGATAAAAAATTATTTAGAATACAAGTAAAATAATGGCCTTAAAGTACAACCTTTCGAAAGTGTACGCGCTTTCAGATAACGATCCTGAATTTGTAAACGAAATTCTTAATTTATTTGTTACAGAAGTTCCTGAAGATCTAAAACAAATAAAGGAAGGAATTAAGAAAAAGGATCATAAATATGCCTATTCTTATGCTCATAAAATAAAACCTACATTAGATTTAATGGGGTTAAATGTTGCTTTTGAAGAAATTCTGCAAGTAGAAGCTTGGACAAAAGCCGAGGGGAAGAAAAAGGATATTATAGAGACTTTTAAAAGTATAAAAGTTCAGGTTAAAGATGCGATCAAAGAAATCAAGAAAGATTTTGATTTGTAAGATTTAAATGTTCTTAATTCTTGTTTTTTAAAGAAAAGAATAAGAATTAAGGATTTCTTCTATTGTTGAGGTTGTTTTTCAATTTCTAAAAACTTCGTTTAGTCAACATCTGGTATTTGTTGTAAAAAGAATCCAGTTTTTATTTCCTTATAAATAAAGTAAAAACAGCAATCTACTTTCTAATAACAACTTGCATTACCGCAAGTGAAAATAATATTTGTATGAAGGCAGCCATTATAACTATTGGAGATGAAATTTTAATAGGTCAAATTATTGATACAAACTCTGGTTTTATTGCTAAATCACTTGATCGAATTGGTGTCGAAGTTGCAGAAATGATTTCGATTAGTGATGACAAAAAACACATTTTAGATACTTTTGAGCAATTGCAAAACAAAGTTGATGTTGTTATTGTAACCGGTGGTTTGGGGCCTACAAAAGATGATGTTACGAAGAAAACCTTTTGCGAATATTTTAACGATGAATTAGTTGTTAATCCAGAAGTTTTAGCACATGTAACGCAATTAATAGAAGGTTTTTATAAAAGACCAATTTCACAATTAAACAAAGATCAAGCACTCGTTCCGTCTACTTGTACAGTACTTCATAATCAAGTGGGTACTGCGCCGGGTATGTGGATGAAAAAAGAAAATACGGTATTTATTTCGCTTCCCGGAGTTCCGTATGAGATGAAATACTTAGTCGAAGAAGAGATAATTCCGAAAATAGTCAAAGAATACAAACGTCCCTACATCATTCATAAAACTATTTTAACCTATGGTCAAGGAGAGAGTTTAGTTGCAGAGCGTATAGAAACTTGGGAGAATAATCTGCCGGATTTTATAAAATTAGCGTATCTGCCAAATCCAGGCAGAGTGCGTTTGCGATTAACGGCCAGGGGAACGGATAAAGCTGAGTTAGAAAAAGCAATAGAGGAGAATGTAAAATCTTTAGATGCTATAATTCATGATATAATAGTTGGTTACGAAGAAAATGAAACGATAGAAACGGTAATTGCTAAATTTCTTTCCAGACAAAATAAAACGATTTCAACGGCAGAAAGTTGTACTGGAGGACGAATTGCTTCGTTGTTGACTTCGGTAGAAGGCTCTTCAAAATATTTTAAAGGAAGTGTTGTTTCGTATGCAACAGAGGCTAAAGTCAATGTTCTTGGTGTTTCGCAGGATTTAGTAGATGAATTTACAGTGGTAAGTGCGCAGGTTGCATCAGCTATGGCTTTGAATGTGAAAGAAATACTGAAAACGGACTATGCAATTGCGACAACTGGTAACGCCGGACCCTCAAAAGGGGATTCAGATGCTGAAATTGGCACTGTTTTTATAGCTTTGGCTACCCCAACAGAGATAATTGTAGAAGAATTTAACTTTGGTCAACCACGTGAAAAAGTGATAGATAGAGCCGCGATTAAGAGTTTGGAAATTTTACAGAAAGAAATTTTAAAAATTGTGCAATAATTTTTTGCTACAATGGTTTATTTTTCTTTTCTTTGCACCCTGATTTTGAATAACGATAAAAGATAAGTATAATGTCAAGAGTTTGTGACCTTACAGGTAAAAGAGCGATGGTAGGAAATAACGTTTCTCACGCTATGAACAAAACTAAGAGAAAGTTTTCTGTAAACTTAGTTAAAAAGCGTTTTTATCTTCCAGAAGAAGATAGATGGATTACTCTTAGAGTAGCAGCATCTACGATAAAAACAATTAATAAAAATGGAATCACTGCTGTTTTGAAAAAAGCGCAGTCAGAAGGATTTATCAAATAATCTTTTCCTAAATAAATATATAGCAAGATGGCAAAGAAAGGTAATAGAATCCAAGTAATTTTAGAATGTACTGAGCACAAGACTTCTGGTGTTCCAGGAACTTCTAGATACATTACAACTAAGAACAAAAAAAATACTCCAGACAGATTAGAGATTAAAAAATTTAATCCAATCTTAAAAAGAGTAACTGTTCATAAAGAAATTAAGTAATAATTAGAGATTTATAAGTCTCAGTGGTTTGGCCATTTGAGTTTTATAAAACTTCAAATAACATTTGAATCATGGCAAAGAAAACCGTAGCATCGTTACAAACATCTTCTAAGAGATTATCAAAAGCCATCAAAATGGTGAAATCTCCTAAAACTGGTGCATATACATTCGTAGAATCTATTATGGCTCCTGAAGAAGTTGATAATTTCTTGAAAAAGAAATAATTACATTTACAATATATAGAAAAGCTACTTTCATTCGGAAGTAGCTTTTTTATTTTTTATATTTGTTTAAAAATTTGTAGAAACCATACAATTTGTGTTTTTTTAAACATTAATTCCCGCCAGACTCTTTATCTTTACTCGTCTAAAGAAGACAAGTAAAGGATATCGTTCCTGTCGGGGTTAAATTAAAAGCAAAAGGCATTCTATAAGCATTAGGATTGTTTTTAAGCCCTAAAAAAACAGTCTACAACTAACAATAAATAAAAAATGAGTTTTTTTAAAAAATTATTCTCTACCGAAAAAAAAGAGACTTTAGATAAAGGTCTTGAAAAAACAAAAACTACTTTTTTCTCTAAGTTAAGCAAAGCTGTTGCAGGAAAATCTAAAGTTGATGATGATGTTTTAGATAATCTTGAAGAAGTTTTGGTTGCTTCAGACGTTGGTGTAAATACAACGTTGAAAATCATTGAAAGAATTGAAAAACGCGTTGCCGAAGATAAATATTTAGGTACAGCTGAATTAAATCAAATTCTTCGTGACGAAATAGGTGGTTTATTATCAGAAACTAATACAGGCGAAGGAACAGAGTTTGATATTCCAAAAGATAAAAAACCATACGTTTTAATGGTGGTTGGAGTAAACGGTGTTGGAAAAACAACTACAATTGGTAAACTGGCTTATCAGTTTAAAAAAGCGGGTTATAAAGTGGTTTTAGGTGCTGCAGATACATTTCGTGCTGCTGCAATAGACCAGTTACAAGTTTGGGCTGATCGTGTTGATGTTCCAATCGTAAGACAAAATATGGGAAGTGATCCTGCTTCTGTAGCTTTTGATACTTTGCAATCTGCTGTAGCTCAAAATGCCGATGTTGTAATTATTGATACTGCTGGACGTTTACACAATAAAGTTAATTTGATGAATGAGCTTTCTAAAGTGAAACGTGTTATGCAAAAAGTGGTTGAAGATGCTCCACATGATGTGCTTTTAGTTTTAGATGGTTCAACAGGTCAAAATGCTTTTGAGCAAGCTAAACAGTTTACTGCAGCAACAGAAGTAACATCATTGGCAGTTACAAAATTAGACGGAACAGCAAAAGGCGGTGTTGTGATTGGTATCTCAGACCAATTTCAAATTCCTGTAAAATATATTGGTGTTGGTGAAGGAATTGAAGACTTACAAGTCTTTAATAAATATGAATTCGTTGACAGTTTCTTTAAATAAAATAATAATGAGTTTTTCTTCTTTAAAAAATATATCGGCAGTTGTTTTTTATTTTGCAAGTGTGGTGTGTTTTGTTTTAGCAAATGTTTTAAGAGACAATAGTCTTTCTTTTTATTACGTTTTATTAGTTTTAGGAATAGGTTTCTTCTTTATGGGGGTTCTTAAAAGACTGCGTACTAAACAATAAAATTTAGCTTTTTAAATTTAAAAAGTATCAAAAGTGCATTGTCAAATTTAAATTTGATAATGTTTTTTGTTTTTATAGATTTTTGTCTCTTTTGAATGATATAAAGTTACCTTTGTGATTCAATGAACTTCTTTTGAAAACAGGAGCCCTAGCCCTGATGGGAGCGGCATCCTTTTTCTGACTTTTTTAGGCAGGAAAAGATACAGCGGACAGCAGGAACCAGCTCCAAATTAATATTATAAATTATTATGAAAAACACTTTTATGATTTTGGTTTTGTCGCTTTTGTTTATAAGCTGTAAACAAGAAATAAAACCCGCAGATATTGAAAAACTTAATGGTTACTGGGAAATTGAAAAAGTAGTTTTTGATAAAGGTGAAGAAAAAGCATACGGAATGAATGAAAACTTTGATTATTTTCAAATAAAAGGAAATAAGGGTACTCGTACGAAAGTTATGGCGCAGTTAGATGGTACTTTTTTAACTACAAACACTTTTGAAAATGTTGCAGTAAGATTTACAGATAAAGGAGCTTTTTTGGATTATAAAACAGATTATGCCAAATGGAGTGAGGAGTTGATCTCTGTTTCAGATGAAACTTTTGTTGTAAAGAACGATCAAAATAAAGAATATCATTATAAAAAAGCAGGACCAGTTAATATTTTAGAAAATGGCAAAAAGACTAAATAATCAAAGTACAATTGGCGATGTTTTACAGCAAATTATTCAGGTGAATAAATTGCAGCCTGGAATGGATCAAATCGATGTAAAAGAGGCATGGAGACAGTTGATGGGAAATGGAGTAAACACATACACAAGAAATGTTGTTTTAAAAGGAAGTACGCTTTATGTTGAACTTGCATCAGCCGTTTTAAGGGAAGAGTTAAGTCATGGAAAATCTAAAATCGTTAAGATGATTAATGAAGAATTGGGTCGTGAGGTTGTGAAGGATGTCGTTTTAAGATAAACTTATTTGGAATTCTAGATAGTTAAATTATGATAATCATAAAATCGAAGTTTAAAATTTTGCCAATTGTTTTAATTTCATATTTGAGTGCTTTGCCTTTTTTGGCTGTTTATTTATGTTTTATATCGCTAAAGGAAAATATAATATTAGTCGTTTTGTTTTTATTGTTTGTTGTTGTTTTCTGGCTAACCATATTGAAAACTCGGGCAAACAGGATAACAATGTATGAAGACGGTATACTAGTGAAACGTTACTTTGGATTAGGAAAATCTAAAGTATATAAATACGCTGAATTAGATGGTTTTGGTACTTTATTCGAGTCTGGAAAAGGCAGTGTTTATGAGTCGGTTTTTATTCTTGAAGAAGGAAAGAGGGTAGGTTGTATTTCTAGTTTTTATCATAGCAATTTCGATGCTTTAAAGTTAAACTTGAAAAAGAATTTAGTCGATTTAGTTGAAATGGAAAATACTTTAAAAAGTGCGAACACTTAGTTGTATATACATTAAATATAAATAAAAAGCCGTTTCAAATTTGAAACGGCTTTTTATTATGTGCAAAGCTCGGTAATTATTAGTGCCGAACTCCTAAAATCATAAATTAGAATTGCTCTCTACCAGCAAAGTGGAATGCACCTTCGATTGCAGCATTTTCGTCGCTGTCAGAACCGTGAACTGCATTTTCTCCAATTGAAGTAGCATATGCTTTACGGATAGTTCCTTCAGCAGCTTCAGCAGGATTTGTAGCACCAATTAAAGTTCTGAAATCTTCTACCGCGTTGTCTTTTTCTAAAATTGCAGCAACAATTGGTCCGCGTGACATAAATTCAACTAATTCTCCGTAGAAAGGTCTTTCTGAGTGAACTGCGTAAAATGCCTGTGCATCAGCTACAGTTAATTGAGTTAATTTTAATGAAACGATTTTAAAACCACCATTAGTGATCATTGCTAAGATATTCCCGATGTGTCCGTTTGCAACAGCATCTGGTTTAATCATTGTAAAAGTTCTATTTGTTGCCATTTTTTATTTTATTAAATTTTGTGCAAAAGTATACTTTTTTTATGAATTGATTTTAATTAATTCGTAATTAAAACACGTTAGAATGATGTTTCGGTGAATAAAAGCTCTTTTAAACCATATAATTAATGTAAGTTCATTTAAATCTGTGTGGGAAATAGCTCAGGAAGTTTTGCCATTTTCTAAAATGAACTTATATTACTTGTATGGTGGAACATTTTTATACTTTAAATATTAATTTGTTTCTGTAGAATGTCCATAAAATAAAAGTCCAGATACAAACATAGGTAAGTGCGCCAGCCAGCGAAGCGGTCATTGGATTACTGAAAAATGGTGCGATCCCGAAACTATATAAGTAATTTAATAAGTTGATTTTCTCTGAGGTATTGTGCGGATTTTGAAATTCGATCATTACTAAAGCCTGCGGAATAATCTGCGAAGTAAAGAAAACAATCATAGGATTTACGCCCCAAATTAAGAAGGGTTTGAAGCCTTTTTTGTAATTGGCGATATCAATTATGTAGTATAAAATCGTTAGAAATACTGTTGCTAATCCTGTCGTGTATAGCACATAACTGCTTGTCCAAAGTGATTTGTTTATTGGGAAAACGATGTCCCAGATTAAACCAAAAAAGATAAGTATCGTACCGATGATACCCATTTTTTGCGCTTTTTGAATTTTAATATTATTGGTTTGTAGAACCTGCCCAATTAATAAACCGATAATTCCGTTTACGATTGACGGAATTGTACTTAAGATTCCTTCAGGGTCCCAAGTTATGGTGCCGCGATACATATGTCCTTTTAATAAAACATTGTCAATCCAAGAGGCTAGATTTGTTCCTTTTTCAAGGTTAGCTTCACCAATTCCCGGCACAGGAATTAAAGTCATAATTGCCCAATAACCTAATAGTAGAATAACTCCAGTTATGATTTGTATTTTTTGAGAGGTTTTTAAATACAAAAGAGATACGACAAAATAAACGATCGCAATTCTTTGTAAAACTCCTGGAAGTCTTACGCTGCTGTAAGCTTCAATACCGCTGTAAGCTAGAAATAGATAAATAAAGAGAATTGAAAAGGCAAGTATGTTTTTAATTTTGGAACTGAAACTTCCCATTAAAGCATAGCCTACGGCAATTGTAATGGCTAATCGGCCAATTAAAAGCGGAATTCCTTCCAATCCAAATAACTGAATTTTTCCAAAAAAGTTAAAGAAAATGCCCAAACAAAGCATTCGCAAAGAGCGAACTAGAATTTTATTGAAAGTGGAGCCGTCGTAAAATTTATCCGGCATCGCTAAAGGGACGGCAACTCCCATTATAAAAATGAAAAACGGAAATACTAAATCAGTTGGTGTGCATCCGTTCCAATCGGCATGTAATAAAGGCGGATAAACATTGCCCCAATCACCAGGGTTGTTTACAATTGTCATCAATAAAATAGTGAGTCCTCTAAAGACATCTAACGAAATCAAGCGCTCTCTGGTCATAGTTTTTGGTAAATAGGTTAATTTTTGCTTTTATAAAATTTTTCTATTTGGTTTAGAGAGGCAATAATTTCGAGAGGAAGGTGGTTATTTGGTTCTCAGAATTATTACTTTATTTTTTTATATTGTTATGATGTTAAAATTCATTTCTAACGGCTTCAAATTCTCCAATAAAAGCGGTACTAATTCTTCGCCTTTTTCTAAATAAAACTCAGAAAAATTGGTTTGGCGTTCTTGTAAACTATTATTTGGAAACAATTCGCATTGTAAATCAATAACACGCTGTAATTGATTGTGTAATTTTCGTTTTTGTGCTTTTAATAAACGCTTTTCTAAATTTTCAAGACCTTTTGTCTGTTTTATTTCCTGTGCTTTAACAGCTCCCGAAAATGATTTGTCAGTTTGATCTGCCAGTTGGTAAAGATATTGAAATTGTGTTTTTAAAATATCTTTCTGCGGCGTCAAATCAATAGGAAATGTAGAAATTTTATGTGTGATTATGTTAACTAAATTCTCTTGTTTGGTAAATAAATCTTTCCAGCTTAAATTCAACTGATCTGCTTTTTTAGCTTGTTTTTCGGTTGTTAAAAGAACTGAATTACGAACTAAAAGCATTGGGAATGTAACTTTTACCGCATCAAAAAAAGATTTTAATTCAAGCCAGTAGGCAATTTCTCCGCCTCCGCCAATATAACATAAATTAGGTAATATAATTTCTTGATAAAGCGGACGCATTATCACATTTGGGCTGAACTTTTCTGGATTGCTTTCTAAAAGTTTAAGAATTTCTTCTTTTGAAAACGAGATTTTAGTATTGTTTACAAAATACTTGTCATTTTCAAAAATGATTCTTTCGCGTAAGTGATCTTCAATATAAAATAAATTAATCTCGCGCGGATTTACCTGAACAGTATATGCTGTAAGATGCTCAATTGTTTCCTGAACAGCTTTGTATGAAGTTTGTTTTTCTAATTCTTCTTTTACATACGGAATAAAGGCACGTTTTAAGTGTGCATCATCTGCATCTAAGATTACTAAACCGTAGTCTGCAAATAAGCTGTTGGCTAAAAAGCGAGTCGCATCGGCTAGATTGTCGTGTTTTAAATAGGCATCAGCAAAGAGTTTTTTTAATGTATTGGCATTTGTACTCGAGCCTAATTCCAAAGCATAAATTTCAAAAAACTCTGCCAAACCCTCGGTTGAAAGTCTTCCAACCGGACCATTACTTTCTTTGTTCCATCTGAATTTTTTTCCTTTAAAATTAAAATAGTTAATTTCTTCAAAATCATGATCTTCTGTTGCCATCCAGTAAATCGGAACAAAATTGTGCGATGGATATTTCGCTTTTAATTCTTTAGTAAGATTAATGGTCGAAATAATTTTATATAAAAAATACAATGGACCGCTAAAGAGGTTTAATTGATGTCCAGTTGTAATGGTAAAGGTATTTTCGAGAGCAAGAAGCTCAATGTTCTGTTTAGTAGAATTCGAAACCTCTATATTTTGATATTGCTTTTTTAAAGTCTCTACTAAAGGAATTCTATTGTTATTATCAAAGTTGACTGTTTTTTCAGTGATTTGTTTTTGAAAATTTTCTAAAGTAGGAAAATGATTGTACAGCGGCTTTAATTCTGATTTTTGATCTAAATAATCTTGTATTAGTTTAGAAAAATATACTGAAGTTTGGTAGCTGATACAGTCTGTAGGCATAATTTGAAATTTATTTTTGACAGCTGTAAATTTAATGAAAATATACAGTCAAAATTGGTTTTAACTATTGCTTAAGAATTGATTTTTAAAATTTAAGATAAATGTCTTAAAATCAGTTTTTTAATTAAGTTTTTTGAGGGGTTGTAAAAATGTAAAAACGCATTAATTTTGTTAATAATGTGTGAATGGTTTAAAACTAATTTGTGTATCATTGAATTATTAGAGGTGAAAACCTATTTTTGCAGTAGAAATAAATATATCTATTTTACATGGAAACTAACCCAAAAAAGAAGAACTCTTTAAAACACGTTCTTTTTGGAAGCCTAATTGGTACAACAATTGAATTTTTTGATTTTTATATTTACGCTAATGCAGCTGTATTAGTTTTTCCACAATTATTTTTCCCCAGTTCAGATTCGACTATGGCGACTTTGGAATCGTTAGCTACTTTTTCAATTGCATTCTTATCACGTCCTTTAGGTTCCGCTTTTTTTGGTCATTATGGTGATAAAATAGGCCGTAAATTTACGCTAGTTGCAGCTTTGCTAACAATGGGTATTTCGACTGTTACTATTGGATTTTTACCAAGTTACGCCAGTATAGGTGTTGCGGCGCCATTATTGTTGATGTTGTGTCGTTTTGGACAAGGGGTTGGCTTAGGAGGTGAGTGGGGAGGAGCAGTTTTGCTGGCTATAGAAAACGCACCGCCAAATAAACGCGCTTGGTACGGAATGTTTCCTCAATTAGGTGCTCCAATAGGATTGTTACTTTCGGGAGGAACATTTTTACTATTAACCGATTCTATGAGTAATGAAGACTTTATGGATTATGGCTGGAGAATTCCATTTATTGCTAGTTCACTTTTGGTTGTAGTTGGTTTTTACATTCGAACAAAAATTACTGAAACACCTTCATTTGAAAATTCTAAAAAAGAGAAAGAAGAAGTTAAAATCCCTTTTTTAGTATTGGTGAAATCATATAAAAATCAGTTGATTTTTGGTACGTTTGCTGCCATTACAACTTTTTTAGTTTTTTATTTAATGACCGTTTTTACATTGAGCTGGGCGACTTCAGATTTAGGAATTGTAAAGAGAGATGCTTTATTAGTGCAACTATTCTCGGTGCTGTTTTTTGCGGCTTTTATTCCTGTTTCGGCAGTAGTTGCTGATAAAATCGGACGTCGTAAAATGCTTATTATTGCTACAGCAGCTATTGCCGTATTTGGATTTTTCTTTTCGTATTTTTTAAGTACCGGAAATATTGTTTTAATTACCACTTTTGCTTGTATTGGAATGGGTTTAATGGGATTTACTTATGGTCCTTTAGGAACATTTTTATCAGAGTTGTTTCCAACAAATGTTCGTTATTCAGGTGCTTCTTTAACTTTTAACATGGCAGGGATTCTTGGTGCTGCTTTTGCGCCTATGATTGCCATTTATTTGGCTTCAACATATAGTGTAAGTTATGTAGGATTGTATTTAACAGCCGCTGCTAGTATTTCATTATTTTCATTTTTGGTAATTAGTAAAGAGGAACATAAGTTTTAAAGTTTTTTAATCAAAAGATTATCTACTATTTGTGCAAAGTCCGCAATCCAGATCGTGATCAGGATTGCGGACTTTGCAGCTTTAATTTCAATAAAAAATTTAAAACGACTATTCATAAAATCTTTGCCATAAAAGTCTCTAAATATCTCGTATTTTTGCAAAAAAATAATTCCCTTTGAAAACGAAACTTTTTGTAATTACACCGCCATTTACACAACTGAATACTCCGTATCCGGCAACAGCTTATATAAAAGGTTTTCTGAACACAAAAAATATCGAATCGGTTCAGGCAGATTTGGGTATTGATGTGATTTTGGAATTGTTCTCGAAGCAAGGATTAAATAATTTGTTTAAAACTTCAAGTTTTAAGTTTGAGACTTCTGGTTTTGAAATCTCAGATAACTCTAAGCGTATTTTTGCTTTGCAGGATGAATACATCAAAACCATCGATGCTGTTATTCAGTTTTTGCAGGGAAAAAATCCAACTTTGGCTTTGCAGATTTGTCAGGAAGATTTTCTGCCTGAAGCTTCTCGTTTTGCGCAGTTGGAAGAACTTGATTGGGCTTTTGGAACAATGGGAACGCAAGATAAAGCCAAACATTTGGCAACTTTATATCTTGAAGATATTTCGGATTTTATTGTAGAATGTGTTGATGAAAATTTTGGCTTCAGCCGATATGCAGAACGTTTAGGCCGAAGTGCCAATTCTTTTGATGAATTGTACAATGCTTTACAACAAAAACCAACTTATATTGATTCCGTTTTAATTTCTATTTTAAAAGAAAAAATTGAAGCTGTAAAGCCTACTTTCTTTTTGATTTCTGTCCCTTTTCCAGGAAATTTATACAGCGCATTTAGATGTGCACAATGGGTAAAACAAAATCACCCCGAAATTAAGATTTCAATGGGAGGCGGTTTTCCAAATACAGAACTGCGATCCCTTTCAGATAAACGTGTTTTTGAATTTTTCGATTTCATCACTTTAGACGATGGAGAAGTTCCAATAGAAGAACTTATTGAAAATATGTCATCCCGAGCGGAGTCGAGGGACCAGAAGCATTATAAAAGAACATTTTTATTAGAAAACGGAGAAGTAGTTTATAAAAATAACTCTTTAAAACACGATTATAAACAATCGCAAGTAGGAACTCCAGATTACTCAGATCTGCCTTTGGATAAATACATTTCGGTAATTGAAATTGTAAATCCAATGCACAGAATGTGGAGCGATGGACGCTGGAATAAACTTACGATGGCACACGGCTGCTATTGGGGAAAATGCACTTTTTGCGATATTTCGCTGGATTATATTAAAGTTTACGAACCAGTTGCGGCAAGTTTACTTTGTGATCGAATGGAAGAAATGATTTTGCAGACAGGTCAAAATGGTTTTCATTTTGTCGATGAAGCGGCGCCGCCGGCTTTAATGCGGGCTTTAGCGCTTGAAATTCTGAAGCGAAAACTTGCAGTTACTTGGTGGACGAATATTAGATTTGAAAAAAGTTTTTCTAAAGATCTTTGTCTTCTTTTAAAAGCATCTGGTTGTATTGCAGTTTCAGGCGGTTTGGAAGTTGCTTCAGACCGATTATTGAAATTAATAGACAAAGGTGTAACGGTGGAGCAAGTTGCAAAAGTAACTCGCAATTTTACTGAAGCCGGAATTATGGTTCACGCCTATTTAATGTACGGATATCCAACACAAACGATCCAAGAAACAGTTGATAGTCTTGAAATGGTTCGTCAGTTGTTTGAAGCTGGAGTTTTACAGTCTGGATTTTGGCATCAGTTTGCATTAACAGCTCATAGCCCAGTTGGATTATATCCTGAGAAATTTGGTGTAACTAAGGCTTCTGAAACTATTGGAACTTTTGCTAATAATGATATTGAATACACAGATTCTACAGGAATCAATCATGATAAATTTAGTTTTGGATTAAAGAAATCGCTTTTTAATTTCATGCACGGAATTTGTTTTGATTACGAACTTCAAGATTGGTTTGATTTCAAAATTCCGAAGACAAAAATTCATCCTGATTTTATATTTAATGCACTTGAAGAGCAAAATGATTTCAGCACAAAACCAAATGCAAAAGTAGTTTGGCTTGGTGGAAAACCTTCAACGGAGATTTTTACTAAATCAAAAAAAGGCAGAAGCTGGGAAATGATGGCGCTGGCTTTTCATGATAAAAAACAAAGTTTCAGTATTCAAACTAGTAATGAAGAAGGTAAATGGCTAATCGAAATTTTAACTAAAATCTCAGTTTTAAATTCTAAAAGTTATACTTTTCAAGAAGTAAAAAACGATTTTGAAACTCTTTTAGAAGATTTTGAATTGTTTTGGTATTCAAAACCTATAAACACTTTACGCGAGTTCGGATTGTTGGTTTTATAAATCAATATTCGACAAAAGTTCCGTCGCTTGGAATTGTAGTTTTAGAGAGAAGATTATTTTCAGCAAGAGCCGTTTTTAGTTCTTCACGAGTTGTTGGACAATGGTTTAAAGCTTCAAGATGATTTGCAAAAACATTTCCTGGAGCAAGTGTTGTAAATTTCAAAATATCATTCATTCGCATTAATAAAGGCTGGCCAAAATCTAATCTGGCAGTTCCGCAGGCAACGGTTGCAATATCAGGTTTTAACTCTATGAGCGCTTTTTGTACATCATTGGTAAAAATGGTGTCGGCGCTTATGTAAACAGATTTTTCATTTTCGAGTTCAATGTAAAATCCCATTACGTTTCCCATTAATTTTGCAACAAAACCATAACCATGAAGTGCTGGAATACCAATAATTTTTCCATCTAGAAAAGATTGCGGTTCCCAGTAATTTAAAGTTTGAACAATGTTAAGTCCTCTTTTTGTAAGCACTTTTTCATCTTTTGCACTGCAAATTACAGGGATGCTTTTTCGTCTTAAAAAAACTTCGCCAGCTTTGTCTATATGATCTGGATGCAAATGAGTTATTAAACAATGAGTTACTTTGCTCAAAATTTCTCGGCTGTTTTTGGGCAGAGAAACCAAGGGATTTCTTTTTGGCTTGTATCGAAAGATTGTAAATGGAGGAATCGTTTTTCTTTTTCCTAACATTGGATCTACCAAAATTACATGCTTCTCTGTTTCAATAACTAAAGTCGCATTTCGCAAATGATGTATTTTCATATCTGGAAAATTAGATATTAAAAATACAAAGATTTTTCAAATTTGATTTATAGATTTTTCTTTATTTTTAACAGGATTGTTATTGATTGTGATAAGAATTTTTGACAATTTATTCAATAGAAAATCTAAAGCCAATTCCGTGAAGGTTTTCAATCGAAATACCTTTTTCATTTGATAGAATTTTACGCAATCGGGAAATAAAAACATCAAGACTTCGTCCCATGAAATAATCATCAGTTCCCCAAAGAGAGGTTAGGATTTGTTCTCTTTTTAATACGGAGTTTTTGTTATCGAGGAATAGTTTTAATAATTCGGCTTCGCGCTGTGTAAGTCCAATTTTTTCATCATCATTGAAAAGAATGAAGTTTTTAGTATCAAATTGGTATTTTCCAATTTCGTAGATCGATTTCTCAACCGTGATATTTCGCTGTGAACGTTTTAGAAAAATTTCAATTTTAAGCATTAATTCTTCAATACTAAAAGGCTTTACCAAATAATCATCAGCTCCTAAACGCAGTCCTTTTATGCGATCTTCTTTTAAGGTTTTTGCCGATAGAAAAATAATAGGCACATCTAAATCTATTTTTCTTATTTCCGAAGCCAGTTCAAAACCATCCATTTTTGGCATCATAATATCAAAAATACAAATGTCAAAACTCTCTTTTTTAAAAGTTTCCAAGCCAGACTTACCATCAATACAATGAACAACTTCGTAATTGTTTTGTTCTAAATTATCCTTGGTCAAAAAGGCTAACGTTTCATCATCTTCGGTATAAAGTATTTTATAATGTTTCATTTTTTATAAGGAATAGATAAAGTTATAGTAACTCCGTTTGTTGCATTGTTTTCGGCTTTAATTTTCCAGTTTTGCAGTCCGCAAATTTCTTTTACATAATATAAACCAAGTCCAAAACCATTAACCTCGTTGCTTTTTTCATTTTGAACTCTATAAAATTTATCAAATATAAAGGATATTTTTTTAGCAGAAATTCCAATTCCGTTATCAATAACTTCAATCTTTAAAATCGACTTTTCGTCAGATATTCTAACTGTGATTTCTGGTTTTGCATTGCAGTATTTTACTGCATTGTCTAAAAGATTATAAATGATATTAGAGAAATGAAATACATCTGTTTCTAATAAATATTCCTTTGAAAGGGTTTCAATTTTGATAACCGCTTCTGGGTATTTCAACTGAATGTTTTCAATTGCTTCTTCAATAATTGGAACAATTAAAACAGTTTCTTTTTTTAATTCTAAAGGTTTGTAATCTGATTTCGCAATATTTAAAATCTTTTCA
The DNA here is from genome assembly GCF_002217355.1 of Flavobacterium oncorhynchi. GTDB lineage: Bacteria > Bacteroidota > Bacteroidia > Flavobacteriales > Flavobacteriaceae > Flavobacterium > Flavobacterium oncorhynchi. The sequence goes on from NZ_MUHA01000005.1 coordinate 106,596, forward strand.
ATATGATTATTCAGTTTATTACTCTGATTGATTATAATATCAGTATAAGTATGCAGTTTTTTATTTTCCTTAATTGGATTTTGTTCTATTAAATATTTTGATGCAATTAAAATAGAAGATAATGGGGTTTTAAATTCATGCGTCATATTATTGATAAAATCACGCTGCAATTCAGAGTATTTTTTTTGTTGCAAAAGTTTAAAAATTGAGTATACGTAAATTAATAAAATCAAAATTAAAGCAGTTGAAAGCACAAACCAAAAACGCATTGAACTGAATAAGTAGGTCGTTTCGTTAGGAAAACGAACTGCAAAGTAGTAAACAAGATTTTTATGTTTAGGAAAAGAAACTGTTTTTTGTGCTTTTGCTTTTTGAGACAAAGAAATATAATTTCCATATACCATTTCGTCGCTTTGACAATTGTACATCGCATATTCAAAATCGGTTGTAATGTTCATCTTTTTGAATTCTGATCTTAAATAAAATTCTAAAATATCGGGTTCAAACTCATTGTCGATGTTTACAATGTAATAATCGTTTGAAACTTTTCGAACAGGATTTTGACAAGATGGCTCGCGATCTTTTCCTTCATATAATTTTCTGGCAACTTCAAGAAGTGCAATATGGGCTTTCTGGCTAAGCTTTTTTTGTTCTAATGTAAAAGCTTCTTTTGTCCAAAGCAATTGCGCTACCAAAATGCTTATAATGGCAATTAATCCGAGGAGGATGATACTGTTAAGTCTGTTAATTTTCAAGAAAAAGGCATTTTAAAAGTGTAATATTAATCATTTTTAAGACTAAAATAAGGGATTAACAAGTCATTAACAAAGATTTGAAACTGGTTAACAGCGATTTGTTTTTGTCTGGACTACTTTTGAAATATAAAATTAGAACTATAAACCATTTAAAATATTTGACTATGAGAATCATCAAAATTTCTATGCTTGCTTTGGCTTTAGGCTTAATGTCTTTTTCTGCTATTGCGCCAGTACAATCATTAGTTTCTGAAACAACAGTAATTGAAGCAGCTTCAACAATTGTTTGGAAAGCTGAAACGATAGATGTTGGACAGATACCTCAAGGTACTCCAAAAGCAATTGTTTACGAATTTAAAAATACAGGAAAAACAGCTGTAGTAATTACAGATGTAAAAGGTTCATGCGGTTGTACAGCAACTGATTATACAAAAGAGCCAATTTTACCTGGTAAATCTGCAAAAGTTACTGCAACTTATAACGCTGCAAACAAAGGCGGATTTACAAAAACCGTAACGGTAACAACAAGTGCTGAAACAGCTCCAAAAGTGCTTACATTAAAAGGAACTGTTATTTAAATAAGTTTATTTTTAGAGGTTAGTTATATAAAGTGGATACTCCAAATACATAATGTATTTGGAGTTTTTTTGTTTTTAATTGGATTGTTTTTTTTGAATAAAACAGGATTAAACTGGAACAAATTTATTTTTTTGCAATTGGCTTGTTTTCAGTAAAACTTTTCTATTTTTATACAAAAAATAGTATGAAAATTTGGTATTCTTTTATTGCTGTTGTACTTCTTGCAGTTGTGGTTTCGTGTAATTCTAAAGCGGATAAAAAAGAAGAAAATCAAACAAAAACAGCAAAGGTGGTTGTTCCTGAACTTAAACTTACTATCGACAGGACTGCAATTGCTGATTTTTACGAAACCTATCCGAAATTAAAGAATTTTCAAGAGGAGGTTCTTTCTTTATATAAAAAGAAGGAATCGACACAATTATGGCTTGATAACAAAGGCGTGGTGGAGTTTGGGAATACTTTGTATAACAAATATAAAGGTTTAGATAATGAAGGTTTAAAAGCCAATTTTCCATACAAAGAAATCAATTTTATTTTTGAAGGCAATGCCGATAACAAGTTGTCGCAAGTAAATACTGACTTGATGATTACCAATTTGTACTTTTATTATGGAGAAAAAGTATATCGTGGTTTTGACGAAAAAACGACTAGATCTTTAGAATGGCTTCTTCCTCGAAAAAAAATGAATTATCAAGTTTTCTCTGATTCGATTTTTCAAAAATCTACTATAAACGATGATCGAAAGAGTAAAATGTTCAGCCAGTATTATAAACTTCGCGATGTTCTTCGTGAATACAGAGAAATTGAAAAAAAAGGCGGTTGGAAAACTATTGAAATAGATGATAGTTATAAAAATCTAAAATTAGGAGATTCGTCTGATGTTATAGCTCAGATTAGAGAAAGACTTTACGTTACAAAAGATATTAAAGAGGATTCTAAAAGTGCAGTATGCGATTCGGTTTTAATGAAATCGATTAAAAACTACGAATTGCATCATGGTTTGTCTCCCAAAAATATAATCTTACGTGAACATATTGATGAAATGAATGTGCCTGTATCTGATAGAATTAAAACGATAATTGCGAATATGGAGCGCTGCCGCTGGATTGATCCTGAATTAGAAAAAGGTAAAGAATATCTAGAGGTAAATATTCCAGAGTTTAAATTGTATTTAATTCGGGATGGTAAAATTGCGTTTACATCGGCGGTAGTAGTTGGAAAAGCGATGACAAAAACGGTTATTTTTAGTGGAATGATGAATAATATTGTTTTTAGTCCGTATTGGAATGTTCCCACAAGCATTATCAATAAAGAGATAAAACCAGGAATGGCAAAGAATAAAAATTATTTAAAACAGAAAAATTTAGAATGGAATAATGGTGCTGTTCGTCAGCTTCCAGGAAAAAACAATTCATTAGGTTTAGTGAAGTTTTTATTTCCGAATTCTAGTAATATTTATCTGCATGATACACCTTCAAAAAGTTTATTTGAAAGAGAAAGCAGAGCTTTCAGTCATGGATGTGTACGTGTCGCAAAACCTCGTGAACTGGCAATTGAATTATTAAAGCAAGATCCCTCATGGACACCTGCAAGAATTGACAAAGCCATGCACGCTGGTAAAGAAAGCTGGTACACGTTAAAAAATAAAATACCTGTTTACATTGGTTATTTTACAGCTTGGGTTGATCGAGAAGGGAACATGAATTTTTATAAAGATATTTATCAAAGAGATGAAAGTTTGATAAAACTACTGACAGAAGAATAAATATAAAAGTTCTACCTGCAAATTACACGGTTTAAAACTAAATTTTTGCTTATAAATTCGTGTAATTTGCAGTAAAAATTATTTATTCAAGATGTCAATACACTTATAAAAGCGTTTTCTATAATGTTCTGTATCCAAAGCCGTAATGGTAACTTTTTGTGCTTTTCCAGATGAAGCATGAATAAATTTAGACTGCATTCCGTTTGCTTCACATATTATTCCAACGTGGCCGACTACAGTTTTATTTTTGTAACCATAAAAAACTAGAACATCACCAACTTTAAATTCTTCAGGTTTTAAAGAAGTACCTAAATTTTTGTAACCGCTGGAACTTCTTGGTAAAGTCATGCCGAAATTTTTAAAAATATAACCGACAAAACCAGAACAGTCAAATCCTTTTTTGGGATCATTGCTGGCATATTTGTACGGCATGCCTAAGCTTTTCTTGGCATATTCGATAATAGAATCTCGGTTAATTTCGGTTTGTATTTTTGGATTAGAAAAAGTAGTTTGTTGTTCGTTCTTTTTTAAAGTAAAAGAAGAAAATAAAGTAAAAGATAGTAAAGCTGTAAGGAGATACGATTTCATTTTTTTATAAGAAGAAAATATTTAATCGATAAAGATAGGTTCTAAAAATTGTAAATCAAAAGAATGATTTATATTAATTGTAAGAATTAACTGTTTTTGTAAGCCTTTTTTAGTGTGTTAAGGTATCTATTTTTATTAGTTTAGGATATTTTAGACACATTGTTTCAAAAAATTTTAGCAATCACATTTGTGTTTTAACAAATAAATTATGTTTAGCAAAAAAGGGGGCTAATAAAAAATAATATATTTAAGTTTGTTTTCTTTCTGTTGATTTCCAATACTATGATGGCAAACGTTACACTTCCAAATTTTTTTGGTGATAATATGGTTTTACAGCGCAGCTCAAAAGTGAAAATGTGGGGTTGGGCAAATCCGAATGAGGAAATCAAATTGGTTTCGAGTTGGGATAATCAAGAGTATAAAACTGTTACTGATAATGAGGCAAAGTGGGAGTTTTACATTAAAACACCTGAAGCTGGCGGACCTTTTACAATCGTAATAAAAGGTTTTAAAGAAGTTGTTTTAGAAAACATTTTGATTGGAGAAGTTTGGCTTTGCGCAGGACAATCAAACATGGAAATGTCTGTTGACTGGGGAATAGATAATGGTGAAGAAGAAGCGAAGAATGCTTCAAATTCAAATATTCGTTTTTATACCGTTCCAAAATCAACAGCCGTAACTCCGCAGCATAATTTATCTGGTAATTGGGTTGAATCGACTCCAGAAACCATGAGAAATTTTAGCGCTATTGGTTATTTCTTTGCCAAACGCTTACAGGAAGATTTAAAAAATGTTCCAATTGGATTGATTTCTTCAAATTGTGGAGGAACTCCTGCAGAGATTTGGATGCCAGAAGAAGTTGTACAAAATAATCCTGTTTTGTTGGAAAGTGCCAAGAAATTAAATAAGCAAGAATACGATCCACATTTGCCAGGACGTGCTTATAATGCAATGATTCATCCTTTTGCAGGATTTAAAATTGCGGGCACGCTTTGGTATCAAGGAGAATCAAATGTTGGTTCGTTAGTTTATGATAAGACATTATCAGCTTTGATCGCTTCGTGGAGAAAGAAATGGAATGACGAATTTCCTTTTTACTTCGTTCAAATCGCTCCTTTTAAAGCAGGAGCAAATAATTTTTCGAATGTAATAGTTAGAAATTCTCAAAGAAAAATTTTGAAAGAAGTCCCGAAAACTGGAATGGTTTTGACTTCGGACATTTCAGATATTACGGATATTCATCCAAAAAATAAAAAAGATGTTGGAATCCGTTTGGCAAATTTAGCTTTGACCGAAACCTATAAAATCAATTTAAGTTTAGTTAATGGGCCACTTTACAAAGAAATTAAAATGGAGAAAAATACAGTAGAAGTTTCTTTTGACTATGCTGAAGGATTGTATTTTAAGAATAAAAATTCTAAACAATTTGAAGTTGCTGGAGCTGATGGAGTTTTCTATTTTGCCGAAGCATCAATTAGAAACAGTCAAGTTGTTTTGATATGCAAGAAAGTTGATAATCCTCTAAAAGTCAGATTTGCTTGGGGAAATATAATACAATCTGACTTGTTTAATGAAGCAAATCTGCCAGCTTCTTGTTTTATTACAGAGTAGAAAGAATTTTTAAAGTTTTTTTTGCTCCTTTAAGTCATTTTGTGTTTTACCCGACACGATCAAGTTGAAACGGACAATGAAGAATACGTAAGTGTAAGTTTTTATTTATATCTTTGAAATACAGCGATGTAAGGAGAGCTGAGAAGCGGTTTTTATGACGTTGATTTTAAAGGTAAGCTGAAAACTTTATAGAGTAGGCACGATTTTAAAAGTATACTTATGGAAAATTCTTTATTTAAAAAAGTAAAAAAAGCTATTGATTACTGGTATATTCCGCTGTTAGTAGGATTACTGTTTGTTGGAATCGGAATTTGGTCTTTTATGACGCCGTTGGCAGCTTATTTAACTCTTGCGTTTCTCTTTAGTGTTTCGTTTTTAGGAAGCGGAATTTTTGAAATCATTTTTGCTCTTTCAAACAGAAAGAAAATCGACAATTGGGGATGGACATTAGCATCGGGAATTATAGGTTTAGTAGTGGGAATTTTGCTGGTTATTAATCCACTGATCTCAATTACTTTACTGCCGCTTTATGTAGGTTTTGTAATTCTATTTCGCTCTATAATGGCTATAGTTATTGCTTTTAATTTAAAGAGTTATGCTGTTTCTGATTGGGGAAATCTTTTGATTCTTGGAATACTCGGAACTATATTTTCGTTTGTATTATTATGGAATCCAGTTTTTGCAGGACTTTCATTAGTATATTGGACAGCTTTTGCTTTTATTGCTCTTGGAATTTTTTATATTTATTTTTCTTTCAAATTAAAGAGAATTCATGATATGCATTAAGAAGATTTTAATTCTTAGAGATAAAACAAACCCGATAGTTTTTATAAATCTGTCGGGTTTGTTTTTTGAGTCGAAATAAAAAAATAAGTATCTTTCGATGGTTAAACCTAAAAGGCTATTAAATCTTTTTAGGGTTATTAGGTAGAATATTTAATCTCAATTTTAGATAATGAAATACAACAGATGCGGAAAAAGCGGTTTATTACTGCCTGAAATTTCCTTAGGATTATGGCATAACTTTGGCTCAGTAGATAATTTTGAAAATGCAGAAAGTATTGCTATGGAAGCTTTTGATAAAGGAATTACACATTATGATTTGGCTAATAATTATGGCCCGGTTCCGGGTTCTGCTGAAACAAATTTTGGTAAAATTTTATGGCATAATTTTCAGGGAAATTTACGTGATGAAATTATAATTTCAACAAAAGCAGGTTATACAATGTGGGATGGACCATATGGCGATTGGGGATCTAGAAAATATTTGCTGTCAAGTTTAGATCAAAGTCTAAAAAGAATGAAGGTAGATTATGTGGATATTTTTTATTCGCATCGCCCTGACCCTGAAACACCAATTGAAGAAACAATGATGGCGCTTGATTATGCGGTAAGAAGCGGGAAAGCACTTTATGTTGGAATCAGTAATTATTCGGCAGAGCAAACTCGTGCAGCGGTTGATGTTTTAAAGCAATTAGGGACGCCTTGTTTAATTCATCAAGCAAAATACTCCATGTTAGAACGCTGGGTTGAAAGTGGTTTATTGGATGTTTTAGAGGAGAAAGGAGTGGGCTGCATCGCATTTTCGCCTTTGGCACAAGGACTTTTAACGGATAAATATTTAAGCGGAATCCCAGAAAATTCTAGAGCACATAATCCAAACGGACATTTGAAGGAAGATGAGGTTACACAGGAACGCATTCAAAAATTGATTCAATTAAATGAAATTGCTAAAAACAGAAATCAATCTTTGGCGCAGATGGCATTGGCTTGGCTGCAAAAAGATAAACGAATTACGTCTGTTTTGATTGGCGCGAGTTCAGTAAAGCAATTAAACAATAATATAGATTGTTTGCAAAAATTGGAGTTTACCTCTGATGAATTGAATGCCATTGAAAAGATATTAGCATAGAACAATATCTAATTTAGATAAAAGTAAAACGCACTGCAATAGCAGTGCGTTTTTGGTTATTGGTATAAGTATAATCTGTGATACTTAATTGTATCCTCATTATTAATGTAAAAGTTTTTGAATACTATTCTTTTAAAGCTGTTTCTGTTTTTTCGAGAGACAAAGAGTATGGAATAAAAGTGCGTAAAATTTAAATAAGGTATAAGAGTTAAGAATAGAAATTTTTTTCTGTGGCTTTGAAACCTGTTCAAATTTTGGACAGGTTTTTTGTTTTTTAAAGGCGATTGGTCGTTTAAAAAGCGACCTTCTTTAAAGTATTCAGGTGTTTTGTTTTTGTAGGAATTTTTACGATTTGTTTTTGACAAATTCTGTTGTTTTATGAAAAAATATGTTTTATTGGTATTTGTATTTATTTTTTGTATACCCTATTTTTTAATGGGTATAATTGTTTTTGTGTTGTAAAAATGGTTGTTTTGTGTGTTTTGTTGTTGTTGATTTTTGTTTTTACCCTTGTTTTTGTATTGCTTTTTGTAAAATAGAGTTATTGATTTTTTAAAAACAAAACCATATAAATGTCAAATAATGATTATTGGTGTTTTAATTTTTGTAATCCGTAATTCTTCGTTTAAAAAGCCAAAAAAGTAGTTTTCAATTGTTCTACTCATGCAAAAGTTAATAAATTCGCTAATGAAAATGAGGAGGTTTTAGGGGCAGATTCAGGGTTTTAAAAATGACTTATACTATTAAATAGATATATAAAAGATTAACTAACCAAAATCAATTAATAACTAAAAACCAATTAACACATGAAAAAAGTATTTTACATTTTAGCCGCGACGTTAACGAGTTCTTTTGCTTTTGCGCAAGATGATGAAACGAAAACTTCGCCGGCAACAACTTGGGGAGGGTCTGCAGATGCTTACTATAAATATGATTTTTCGAAACAAATGAACGGATTAACGAGCTTTACCAACTCACAGGATTCGTTTGAATTAGGAATGGCGTCGATAGAGGCGGGGCATACATTTGGAAAAGCTTCTGTTTTTGTAGACTTAGGATTTGGAAAAAGAGCAGGAGAGTTCTCCTATAACGAAACAACTGATAAAGATATAACAGCAAAATTTTTGATAAAACAATTGTTTTTTACCTATCAAATCACAGATAAATTTAAAGTCGTAGCAGGTAGTTTTGGAACTCATATTGGATACGAAGTTTTAGATGCTGTCGATAATAAAAACTACAGTATGTCTTATGCTTTTTCTTATGGTCCATTTTTTAATACTGGTGTAAAAGCACAATATACTTCAGGAAAGTTTACAGCGATGTTTGGTATCACAAATCCTACTGATTTTAAATCGGCTATGGATGCGGGTTCTACTCAAAAAACATATATAGGTCAATTAGGATATATTGGCGAAACGGGAAGTGCTTATTTAAATTTCACTTCAGGGAGCAGTAATCCATCTTCTTTAGAGAATAAAACGCAGTTTGATTTTGTTGCGTCAAAAACAATAAGCGACAGCTTTGGACTTGGATTTAATGCAACTTATGCTAAAACTAAAAATGATATTTCAAGTGTAGATGATGGTGAGTGGTTTTCTTTAGTAGGTTATGCAAACTATGCATTTTCTCCATCATTACTTTTAGCTTATAGAATGGAATATTTTGATGCAAAAAGTGCCGCTCCAAGTTTAGGAACTCTTACTGGATCAAATGTTTTTGCTAATACAGCTTCTTTAAATTATAAAGTTGGAAAACTGACTATTATTCCAGAGATAAGATACGATGCCGCATCAGAGGACATCTTTTTAGATAAAGATGCTGCTCCAACCGGCGGATCATTCTATGCTCTTCTGGCTACAACATACTCTTTCTAGAGATAAAGATTGATATTTTTTTTTTTTTTTGGAGCTGTCGAAACACATTAATGTTTTGGCAGCTTTTTTATTTGAACGTCTTGCTCTTTTGCTGCAGATAAAAAAAGACTTACTCGCTTTATTTGGTGTTTTTACCGTAGTATTTTAGTTATAGGTAATTAAGGAAATACCATAGTGTGAGGATTTCTAATCTGTATTTAAACAGGTTTTTTAAGTTTTCATAATTGGTGTTTGCACTAGCAGATTTTGGGAACGAAAAGGAACAAAAAAAGCGCATTTCTAAAATTGTAGAAATGCGCTTTTTGTATTTTGTGAATACTATTTATTGAACTTGTTTTTTATAAATCGAATAAATAGTGTCTATTGTTTTTCGGTCTAAAGTGGCAGTCACATCAGTTTGAATGTAATGTAGTTTAAACGCCATAATAGCTGCCGAAAGATTTTTAGTGTTATATCCTATTATTCTAAGCGCAGGCTCTATTTTAAAGTCAAAAGGAGCTTCTTCTAATACAACATCCGGCCAAATTCCAAAACCTTTTTCGGCTAAAGTTTTCCAAGGAAACAAAGCGCTTGGGTCTTGTTTTCTGCCAGGAGCAATATCTGCATGTCCTAATATGTTTTGAGTTGGAATATTGTAATCTTTTTTAAGCTTGGTTAAAAGAGCAACTAAGCTGCTAATTTGAGCTTCAGTAAAAGGTTTGAATCCATTGTTGTCAAGTTCAATCCCGATAGAAGTTGAATTCAAATCAGTATTTTTTCCCCAAGTTGCATTTCCTGCGTGCCAAGCTCTTAGATAATCGTTTAGCATTTGAACTACTTTTCCGTTTTCAGAAATGATATAGTGCGCGCTGACTTGCGTTTTAACTTTAGTAAAAGTATTAATCGTTTGCTGAAGTGAATCTTGAGCAGTGTGATGAATAATAATAAAGCTTGGTTTTCTTAAGTTAAAGTTTACCGTGCCAACCCATTCTGTATTTATTCCATTTTGTAAAGCCGTAGATCCTGTTTTTGATAAAGTATCTTTAATAATGCCTAGTTGAGCAGCATAAGAGGTATCAATAATTACTGGAGTTATTGGCGGAATAGATTGAGGTTCTTTGCTTGTAATTTGATTCTCCAGGGTTTTAAGCTGTTGATCATAAGCTTTTTCGGTATTCTTGTAAGGATTTGTTGAGCAAGAAGTAATTATAATTGCTAAAAATAGATAACAAAAATGTTTTTTTGCCATGGTTAGTTACATTTTAGGATGAAGTTTGAGCAATTATTCTTGCGCTTTTTCTATAGGTTTTTCTTCTTCTTTTTCTTTGTTATCTTTTGAGTCTTTTTTCTTTTTTGATTTAGAAGGTTTTTTGATTTCTTTAAAGTTCTCCATGAAAGTTGTGTACTTTGTAACTTGATCAGGATTTAAAAAAGCACCTATTTTTTTATTTGTACTTTCTCTTAGAGCTTTTATTTGTTCAATTTTTACTTCTTGACTGCTGCTTTCGTTTTTTAAAAGAATGCCTTGTTCTCTCATACTGTCTGCCAAAACATTTGTTATTGCAATTACCTGCAATTCATCTAAGTTAACAGCTGGTTTCATTTGTTCAACAATTAATGAAGCAGTTTCTTCTACAGGAACTTCTTTAGGTTTGCTTGGCGTGCTTTGTGGTCCTTGCATCATACTTCTATCCATGCCCATACCGCCGCCTCGTCCGTAACCATTTCCATAACCGTTTCCGTAACCATTTCCATAACCGTTTCCGTATTGAGCTGAAACAGAGTTGAAGCAGAATATGGTGAAAACCAAAAGAAATAAAGATTGTGTAGCTTTCATATAAAAAGTTTTTATCTAAAATTGATAGTTATTTAGGTAAATTTAAGCAGGTTCTCCGTATAAATCAAATTCTGTAGCTTCAATTATGCGTATATTAACAAATTCTCCTGTTTTTACATAATGTTTAGATGCGTCTATTAAAACTTCATTGTCAACATCAGGGCTGTCAAATTCGGTTCTTCCTACAAAATGCGCACCTTCTTTTCTGTCGATAATACATTTGTAAACTTGTCCTACTTTTTCTTGATTTAAATCCCATGAAATTTGAGATTGTAATTCCATAATTTCATTGGCTCTTGCTTGTTTCACGTCATCTGGAACATTATCTTCGAGTAAGTAAGCATGTGTATTTTCTTCATGAGAATAAGCAAAACATCCCATTCTGTCAAACTTCATTTCCTGAACAAAATCTTTCAAAATTTCAAAATCCTCTTGAGTTTCACCTGGATATCCAACAATTAAAGTTGTTCTAATTGCCATTCCGGGAACTGCAGCGCGGAAATCTTTTAACAATTGCGTTGTTTTAGCTTGTGTTGTACCACGACGCATTGATTTTAAAATAGAATCTGAAATATGCTGTAATGGAATATCAATGTAGTTACAAATTTTAGGTTCGCGTTTCATTAATTCCAAAACATCCATCGGGAAACCGGTAGGGTAAGCATAATGCAGACGAATCCATTCAATGCCTTCAACTTTCGCTAATTCTTCTAATAATTCAGCAAGATTTCTCTTTTTATAAAGGTCTAAACCGTAATAGGTTAAGTCTTGAGCAATTAGTATTAATTCTTTAACGCCGTTTTTTGCTAAACCTTGTGCTTCTTTAACTAATTTTTCAATTGGTTGTGAAATATGCGATCCACGCATTAATGGAATTGCACAAAAACTGCAAGGTCTGTCGCAGCCTTCGGCAATTTTTAAATAAGCATAATTTTTAGGCGTTGTCGTTAGTCTTTCGCCTAATAATTCATGTTTATAATCGGCTCCTAAAGCTTTTAACAGCTGAGGTAATTCAGTTGTGCCAAAGTATTGGTCTACATTGGGGATTTCTTTTTCTAAGTCTGGTCTATAGCGTTCAGATAAACATCCAGTTACAAAAACTTTATCAACTAAACCTTTGTCTTTTTTGTCAGCATATTCCAAAATCATATTAACTGATTCTGCTTTTGCATTATCAATAAACCCGCAAGTGTTGATTACAATAATGTTTCCTTCGTCCTTAGTGGCTTCATGAGTAACTTCTTTGCCGTTTGCACGAAGTTGTCCCATAAGCACTTCACTATCATATACATTTTTTGAACACCCAAGAGTGATTACGTTAATTTTGTTCTTTTTTAAAGACTTGGTTCTCATACTTTTATAAATTGGAGTGCAAAATTACACTTTTTTATTCAAACAGCACTTGTTTCGATTCTATTTAGGTGTTTTTTGTGATGTAAATTGTGTTGTTTGCTGTGTTTTTTTCGCCTCGAAACAAGCTTCTTTTTTTGGGAGTAAAAAAAAAATCCGTCAAGCAAGAACCTGACGGAAGTTTTATCGTTTGTTTTTTCTTTAAATTACAATTCAAATAATAAAGTCAATGTAACATTGTTGAGTTTTGATGTAATATTGGCACCATCAGTAAAACCTTTGCTAAAGAAACCTTGGTTTGATTTTCTTTCAGCGTAAGAATAGGCTAAGTCTAATTTTGTACCTCCAAAATTATAACCTAATCCTCCAGAATAACTGTTTAAATCTCCAATTGTAGTTTTGTTTTTATAAGGGCTTCCTTCGTATCTGTATCCGCCTCTTAAACTCAATTGGTTTATTTTGTATTCTGCTCCAATTCTTAGTTCTCCATTATTAGTCAGCTGATTGCTGATGTCGTTATTTACACCTCTAAAACCTGGGTCGTTAGTAGGTTTGTATTTTGCGTTTCCGTAATCTTTAATAGCATAATCAACGCTGATTAAGCCTGATTTTCCAAATATATACGCTGCACTAAAAGTTGTTTTTCCAGGGGTTTGTAAAGTGTACGACTCGTAAACATTAATAATATTAGGGTTTATGTCTGCATATTTCTCAGGTCCATTTGCAGCTTGTGTAGTAGTGTGAAGGCTTTGAGAAACTTCGTCGTAAAGTTCGTACCAAGTGTTTGATTCGTAAGCTAGTCCAAGTCTGAAAGAGTCTGTTACTTTAGCAATTGCACCAAGTTGAAAAGAGAACCCATTTCCATAAGTGTAAAGTTCGTTGTTAAAACGTAGATTAGAAATGGTTTCAGTAGGTTCTAATGGGTTTGAATTGTCTTCATAGAAACTGCTTGATCTTCTATAATCAGTAATGTGGGCGTTTAAATTTGCTCCAAAATAAATACGATCTTTATATGAGGTTGAAATGTTAAAACTTAATTTGCTGTTATATCCTCTCGCGTAAATTTCATTTTCGTGATAGTAGTTTCCGCCTGCAGGAACATTAGAAGTATATTGAGTGTTGTTTTTGTCTAGTGGATTTACTGGGTTTATGACAAAACCGTAGTATCCAAAATAGGCTTGCTGCTCATCATAAAACTGATTTTTATAAGGTATTCCAGTAATGTCTCCTAATGGGATTCCATTTGCATAAGTAAGGAAATAGTTGTCTATAGAATTGGTTGGATTTGTTCCAGCTGAGAAAACATTGTTGTTGAAATTATTGGTGTTTTCATAAGTGGCTCCAATTGCGATTTTTTTCCAATTGTTGTTTGGATTTCGGTCATTAAAAACAAAGATGGCGCCTACTTGATTTAGGATGAATGAATTGTCTTTGTCTGAAGTTTGAGTTCCAAAGTAATTAGAGTTGTTTTTGATGTTCTGATTACTAAAAGTTACTCCCATTTGATTGTTTATGAAAATCGCAGATCCTGCAGGATTTACGCTAATTGAGGATAAATCCCCGCCTAAAGCTCCAAATGCTCCGCTCATTGCTCTAAATCTCGCCGTTCCTGTTAAGTTGTCTTGCGAAAAGCGTAAAGCATCAGAAACTTCCTGAGAATGTGAGATGCTGACAGTTAGTCCTGTAATTAATAGGAAGAGTATTTTTTTCATTTTGGTATGTTTTTGTGTGATTTTAGATTGGTAAAAGGGGGAGGAGGGTTATCTTCTTCCTCCTCCGCCTCCACCGTAAGATCTTCCGCCACCGCCACCGCCGCCAGACGATCTCATGCTTCCTCCGCCGCTGTTCATTGAACGTGATGGGCTAGGAGAGTAAGTTCTAGATGGGCTGCTATTGGTATTGTTGTAGCTTCTATTAGTTGTAGAGCTTGATCTTCTGTTTGAATAATCGTAGCTGTTACTTTGTCCTTGTGTCGTGCTTCTTCTGTTTGTGAACGTTGGGCTTGTTGTGTAGTTTCTGCCGTTTGCATTAGAACTTCTTCTGTAGTCAGAATAGCTGTTTGTTCTGTTAGTGTAGTTTCTATCTGTTGTATAGTTTCTGTTGCTATAGCTTCGGTTGTTGAAACTTCTGTCAGTGTAATTTCTGTTTGAAGAGTAGTTTCTTCCAGAGGTAAAATTTCTATTTGAGCTATAGTTTCTGCCGCTTCCATAATATGCTGCAGAACCTCGTCTTCCATAGTTATAAGAATAGTTTCCGTAATAACCTGGTCCCCAGTATCCAGGGTAACCCCATCCAGGATAGCCCCATCCAGGTCCCCAGTATCCTGGGTAGCCCCAAGCGTAACCTGGGTATCCCCAGTATCCGCCGTAGTATGGATATCCAAAACCAAAACCAAATCCAAGTGACCATGTTGGGTTAGAATATACATTTACAGAAACTTCAGATGGGCTGCTTCCCCAAGCTGGATAAGCAGTTGATGCAACTTGTGTACTGTCGTTTTGAGAGTAGTTGCCGTAGCTGTCTACATCTGTAAAAATTTCTGTAGGCTGGTTGTCGTCTTGAAGAGATCTGAAATAATCTTTGTATTGGTTGTTTGCGTTAGATGTGTTTGTTTGAACGTATCTAGTAGTGGAATTACCATAGACTCCGTCATTATCATTATAAGATGTGTTTTGGTAAGAACCACACGATGCAAGCAGAAAACTCAATAGTCCAATTAAGTAAAAATGACTTGAGTTTTGACGTAGAGTAATATAAGTTTTCATATCTGTGGTGTTTTTTATTGTTGCACATTACAAAAATAGTTAGTTTTGTCAAACTATTTAGTTAAAATAATTAAAACAAAATTTGTGCCAAACTATATAATATGAGTAAGAACCTCACTACAAGATCAGAAGATTATTCGAAATGGTATAACGAGCTGGTTGTGAAAGCGGATCTAGCTGAAAATTCAGGAGTTAGAGGCTGTATGGTAATTAAGCCGTATGGTTATGCGATTTGGGAAAAAATGCAGGCTGAGTTAGATCGAATGTTTAAAGAGACAGGACATCAAAATGCTTACTTTCCTTTGTTTGTTCCAAAAAGCATGTTTGAGGCTGAGGAAAAAAATGCGGAAGGATTTGCGAAAGAATGTGCTATTGTTACGCACTATAGATTAAAGAATGATCCTGATAAGCCAGGTAAATTAATGGTTGATCCAAATGCTAAACTGGAGGAAGAACTTATTGTTCGTCCTACAAGTGAAGCAATTATTTGGTCTACATATAAAGGATGGGTGCAATCTTATAGAGATTTACCATTGTTAATTAATCAGTGGGCAAATGTAGTTCGATGGGAAATGCGTACGCGTTTGTTTTTAAGAACTGCTGAATTTTTGTGGCAGGAAGGGCATACCGCTCATGCAACAAAACAAGAAGCTTTGGAAGAATCTGAGAAAATGATGAACGTTTATGCTGATTTTGCTGAGAACTTCATGGCGATTCCAGTTGTAAAAGGTTTTAAAACCGAAACAGAGCGTTTTGCAGGTGCTGATGAAACGTATTGCATTGAAGCATTAATGCAGGATGGAAAAGCTTTGCAAGCTGGGACGTCTCACTTTTTGGGGCAAAACTTTGCAAAAGCCTTTGATGTGAAGTTTGCAAATGCTGAAGGAAAGCAAGAGCATGTGTGGGGAACTTCTTGGGGGGTTTCTACTCGTTTGATGGGGGCTTTGGTTATGACACATTCAGATGATCAAGGATTAGTGCTTCCTCCTAATTTAGCGCCAATACAAGTGGTGATTGTTCCAATTCATAAAACAGATGAGCAATTGGCTCAAATTACAACAGCTGTTAATGAATTAACTGCTAAACTGAGAAAGCTTAAGATTTCTGTGAAATATGATGACAGAACAACTCAAAAACCTGGATTTAAATTTGCAGAGTGGGAGTTGAAAGGTGTTCCGGTAAGAATTGCAGTTGGTCCTAAAGATTTAGAAAACGGAACATTTGAAGTTGCCAGACGTGATACTTTGACAAAAGAGGTTGTTTCTGCTGAGGGAATTGTAAATTATGTAAATGATTTGTTAGAACAGATTCAAATGGATTTATTTAACAAAGCATTAGAGTATCGTAATACACATGTTACGGAAGTAAATAGTTTTGAGGAATTTAAAGAAGTTTTAGAAGGAAAAGGTGGGTTTATTTCTGCTCATTGGGATGGTACTGCTGCGACTGAAGAGAAGATAAAAGATTTGACAAAAGCGACTATTCGTTGCATTCCTTTAGATGCTGTTGAAGAGGCTGGAGCCTGTGTGTTTACTGGGAATCCATCTTCAAAAAGAGTGCTTTTTGCTAAGGCATATTAAAAAAAAATAAAAATTTTTGCATCAGCTATTGTACAGCTAAAAAATAGATGTATCTTTGCATCCGCATTAGAGAAATACATGGTCCGTTCGTCTATCGGTTAGGACGCCAGGTTTTCATCCTGGTAAGGGGGGTTCGATTCCCCCACGGACTACTTTTTTTTCTGCGAATAAGTTATTTAACTTGATGTATTGGTCCGTTCGTCTATCGGTTAGGACGCCAGGTTTTCATCCTGGTAAGGGGGGTTCGATTCCCCCACGGACTACAAATTCAATTTTATATAAATTGAAGAAAACTTAGAGGAAAATTGGTCTGTTCGTCTAGGGGTTAGGACTCCAGGCTTTCGTCCTGGTAACAGGGGTTCGATTCCCTTACAGACTACAAAAATTAGTTGTGAATAAGTTTTGTAAAATGAAAATTGGTGTCTCGATTTTTGTTTTATTAGTTAAAACCAAAGTGATTGTTTTGCAATTGTGGGAGGTTTTTCTTTTTTAACTAGTACTTATAATAATTATTACATCTAAAAATTAAAACAAAATGGCAAATCATAAGTCAGCATTAAAAAGAATCAGAAGTAACGAAAAAAGAAGAGTTCTTAACAGATATCAACACAAAACTACTCGTAACGCTATTAAAGCATTAAGATTAGCTACTGATAAATCTGATGCTACTGCAAAATTATCAACTGTAATTTCTATGATTGATAAATTAGCTAAAAAGAACATCATTCATGATAATAAAGCTTCTAACTTGAAGTCTAAATTAACGAAACATGTTGCTAAATTGTAATTAATTACAATTTCCTAAATATTAAGAAGTCCTCTTTTAGAGGACTTTTTTGTTGTTTAAAAATGAAAATCTTAAATTCAGTTTTAGGTGAGTTTTGAATTTAAGATTCTCTAATTATATCTTTTGTTCGTTTTTAGGAGTTAGTAATATCTTGTTTTTAATCGATGTCTATTTTCTTTTTGAGATATTCTAACATAGCCAGCGTAATTGGTTTTGAAAGAAAATCTATTATTATAGGGTATTTTTTTGCTTTGGCTAAGTCGTCAGGATCAATTGTAGAAGATAAGACAATGACTTTTGCGCTGTTGAATTCTTTGTAGTCTGCTGAAATGAAATGATCTAGAAATTCCCATCCACTCATAACTGGCATGTTTAAATCTAAAAAAATCAGCTCTGGTTTTTTGTTTACCTTATTTTTATTATTGGTGTATTTTAAGGTGTTGAAATGGAGTAGTGCTTCTTCACCATTTTGAGCAGTGATAATTTCATGTGAAAATGATGATCTTGAAATTACTTTTTTGCATAGCATTAATGTAATAGGGTCGTCGTCAATGCATAAAATTTGCTCAAGCATAGTGTTTAGTTTTTAAATGTTATCGTAAATGTTGTGCCTTTGTTGACTTCGCTCTCAATACTAATCGTTCCGCCCATGGTTTCTACTTGAGATTTTACAAGATATAAACCTAGTCCTTTGCTGTCGGGATAATTGTGGAATCTCTGATAAAGGCCAAAAACCTTATCGCGATTTCGGTCTAGATCTATTCCAATTCCATTGTCTTTAAAGGTTAATGTAACTTGTTGGTCAATTTGTTCGGCGGTTATCGATATTTTTAATTTACGGTTTTCGGACTTGTATTTTATTGAGTTTGTAAGCAGGTTGAGTAAAATGCTTTCAATGTAAGCCTTGTTTGTGTTTAATAAAGGGACTTTTTCGAATTTTAATTTAATAATTGGTTTGTGCAGTTCAATTTGAAAAGAAAGCTGACTGAAAACATTTTCAAAAACTTCTTTTAACGAAACTTCTTCTTTTTGCATAGAAGGATTGTCTTTTATGATTATGACTTTTACTAAATCATTAATTGTTTCATTTAATAGATGAGTTGATTTTGTAAAACCTCCTAAAATCTCTTGCAGTTCAGTATTCTCAATAGGAATATCTTCGATAAGATTTAAAAGTCCAATTAAGTTAGATAATGGAGCTCGTAAATTGTGTGATGTGATGTATGAGAATTGTTTTAAGTCCTTATTGTTTTGTGTTAGTTCACGAATTAAGTGCTCTTTTTCAGTTTCTAGTGTCTTTTCATCAGTAATATCTCTTTGAATAGAAATCCAGTGTGATATCAAACCTTCGTTATTAAAAATAGGAATCATGGAGAAACGTACCCAGTATTCTTCTTTTTTCTTAGTGTAACTAATTGTTTCTATCAGGCATTCTTCTTCATTCTTGATGGCTCTTAAGAGTTTTTTTAGTTCATCTGAGTCAGATTTTGGTCCTTTGAAGATATTTGGAGATTTTCCGATTATTTCATTTGATCCATAGCCGGACATTTGAGAGAAAGCTGGGTTAACATAAACTATTTTTGGTATTTTACGATCGACAGAATTGGCTTCGGTAATTAAAATTGAATCTTTAGATTGTGTGATTACGGTTTCTAGTAGTTTTAATCGTTGTTCTTCTTCTTTTTGTTTGGTAATATCTTGTATTGCACCAATCATTCTGATAGCTCTTCCGTTTTCATCTTTTAGTAAAAAACCTCTGTCTAAAACATACTTGTAGCTTCCATCGGCGCATCTAAAACGGTATTGATCCTGCCATTTTTCTGTTTTTTGCTCAATAAAAGAGTATAATTTAATAGACATTCTAATGCTGTCTTCAGGATGAATTTTGTCAAACCACCACTTTGAAGTTTTTCCAACTTCTTCAGGGTTGTATCCAAAAACGCTCTCAATTCCTTTGTTCCAATTTATTCTGTCTTCTTGTATTTTCCAATCCCAAATAGTATCACTTGTTGCTTTTGCAACGATGTCATATTTTTCGTTGGATTCTTTAATTTCTTCGTTTGTTTTTTTTAGTTTCTTAAAAATTGAAATATTTCTATTTTCATTTTTTGTGAGTATGTATTTGAAAATAAGTCCTGTAGTCAGGATAAGAAAAATGTCCTTTAAATAAAATAAATAAGAATATTTTGACTGAAAAAAGTATTTAATGAGTAGATTATGGCACACTGTTGCCATAATTAGTGATATGATAACGTAAACAAGAGTAATTAGGAGAGTTTTACTTTTCATTACTCAAATATAGTTAAATTAACCATAACTAAACAATAAGTAAAGTTCATTTTGATGCCTAATTTAACATTGATTTAATGAACTAATTACTTGTATATACGCAAACTATCACAGAAACGTTTTTTTTTAGAAAATAAAGTGTACTTTTGCACCCATTAAAAAACACAAATGGAATCTATTAGAAATATTGCAATTATTGCCCACGTCGATCACGGTAAGACCACTTTGGTTGATAAAATTATGTATCACTGTCAATTATTTCGTGACAACGAAAACACAGGTGATTTAATTCTTGATAATAACGATTTAGAGCGTGAGAGAGGTATTACTATTACTTCTAAAAACGTTTCTGTTCAGTATAAAGGAACAAAAATCAATATTATCGATACTCCTGGCCACGCGGATTTTGGAGGTGAAGTAGAACGTGTATTGAACATGGCCGATGGTGTATGTTTATTAGTGGATGCCTTTGAAGGTCCTATGCCGCAAACTCGTTTTGTATTACAAAAAGCTATTGATTTAGGTTTGAAGCCTTGTGTAGTTATCAATAAAGTTGATAAAGAAAACTGTACTCCTGAAGAAGTTCATGAAAAAGTTTTTGACTTAATGTTTGAATTAGGTGCTACAGAAGAGCAGTTAGATTTCCCAACTGTTTATGGTTCTGCTAAAAACAACTGGATGTCTGACGATTGGAAAAACCAAACAGAAAACATTGAGCCTTTATTAGACATGGTTATTGCAAATGTACCAGCTCCTAAAGTTTCTGAAGGAACTCCTCAAATGTTAATTACATCTTTAGATTTCTCTGCTTTTACTGGGCGTATCGCTATTGGTCGTTTAGAAAGAGGTATTTTGAAAGAAGGTATGGCAATCTCTTTAGTAAAGAGAGATGGTACGGTTACGAAATCAAGAATCAAAGAATTACATACTTTTGAAGGTCTTGGACGTAAAAAAGTAGCTGAAGTAATTGCAGGTGATATTTGTGCCGTAGTTGGTATTGATGGTTTTGAAATTGGTGATACTATTGCTGATAACGAAAACCCTGAAGGTTTAGCTTCTATTGCTATTGATGAGCCTACAATGAGTATGTTGTTTACAATTAATGACTCACCTTTCTTTGGTAAAGAAGGTAAATTTGTAACTTCTCGTCATATTAGAGAAAGATTGACAAAAGAATTAGAGAAAAACTTAGCGATGAAGTTAGGTGAAACTGATTCTGCAGATAAATTTATGGTTTTTGGTCGTGGTGTACTTCACTTATCTGTTCTTATTGAAACAATGAGAAGAGAAGGTTATGAGTTACAAATTGGTCAGCCGCAAGTAATCATCAAAGAAATCGATGGTAAAAAATGTGAGCCAATTGAAGAATTAACAATCGATTTACCAGAAAACCTTTCAGGTAGAGCAGTTGAATTCGTAACAGTTCGTAAAGGTGAAATGTTAAGTATGGAGACTAAAGGTGAGCGTATGATCATTAAATTTAATA
Organism: Flavobacterium oncorhynchi; assembly: GCF_002217355.1. GTDB lineage: Bacteria > Bacteroidota > Bacteroidia > Flavobacteriales > Flavobacteriaceae > Flavobacterium > Flavobacterium oncorhynchi. Next base: position 127,756 of record NZ_MUHA01000005.1, read on the forward strand.
TTCCTTCACGTGGAATTATTGGTTTAAGAAATCAATTGCTTACTGCTACAGCTGGTGAAGCTATTATGTCACACCGTTTTATTGGATATGAGCCTTACAAAGGAGAAATTTCTGGACGTAACAAAGGTTCATTGATTTCTATGGAAAAAGGAAAAGCTATTCCTTATTCTATCGATAAATTACAAGATCGTGGTAAGTTTTTTGTTGAACCAAATGCTGAAATTTATGAAGGTCAGGTAATTGGAGAAAACTCTCGTAGTGATGATATGTGTGTGAATGTAACTAAAGAGAAAAAACAATCTAACGTTCGTTCATCTGGAGCTGATGAAAAAGCTAGAATTATCCCTCCGATTATTTTCTCTCTTGAAGAAGCTTTAGAGTACATTCAAAAAGATGAGTATGTAGAGGTAACACCAAAATCTATTCGTCTAAGAAAAATCTATTTGACTGAAACTGATAGAAAAAGATTTAAAGTTTAATAATTTTAAATTTCAATATAAAAAATCCCAAATTCCATTATGGAGTTTGGGATTTTTTTTTACCTGTAGGTTTTAAAAACTTGTCGGGTTATTTTTTTAGGGGATTTGCTTTTCCAATATCTTAGAATGACAAATCATTAGAATTTGGAATTGAAATTTTGGAATTTTTAAAAAGTTACCTTTTTAAACTAAAATGTCCTTTTGTTTCTGTGCCATTTCCTAGTTTAGCAGAGTACCAATAATCATCGGCGGGCATTATGTTTCCAGCAAAAGTTCCATCCCAACCAATGTCTGAAGGTTTAAGTTGTTTTATAAGCTTACCATATCGGTCAAAAACATGAATTATTGAGTTTCTGTTTACATCAGTATTTAAGCCTAGAATATTCCAGTAATCATTATACCCATCAGCATTTGGAGTGAAGAATTTAGGCGCACCAACAATCGCTGTTGATTTACTAACCAAACCACAACCATTTATATCTTTAATGTAAACTTCATGAACTCCAAATGCTACATTTTCAAAAGTGCTAGAAGTTTGAAAAGGACCATCAGCGTTGTCTAAGCTATATTCGTAAGATCCAGGTCCACTCGCATCTACTATGATTGTTTTTGTGTTTGAATCATTTCCATCTTCTATACTTATTTTATTTATTTGTGCCACATTTGAGGCAGATACTTTGATAGTTCTAATTGTACTACAATTTGAAAGAGAAGTAACTTCTACGGTATAGGTTCCTTCTTTGTTAACATCTATACTCGCCTGTATTTCATCTGGTAAAATTTCTCCATCCTTTTTCCAAATATAGCTGTAGCTATCAATAGGTGTTCCGTCATTAATTCCTGCGTTAAGTTTTACAAAGAATGTGGATAAGTTAGAACATATTAATTGGTCGTCCCTATGATTTTCATTTGTATCAATGTTCGGAATTGGTATTACTTGTAAAGTAATATAAGAACCAAGACCATAACATGAATTATCAAGATTGTTTTCTATTCGAGCCCATATTTTTTGTTGGTCTGGAGATCCAATATTTCTGTAAGTTGTTGTATTAGTTATTTTATTTATTTCGGATAAAGCATCACTTTCTGTGTTGTAATAAGATATCGAATATAAAGATACAGGCGCAGGAAGTAATGTTTTTAAATCATCGGAAACACTGTCAAAATTAAAAGTTGCTATTCCGTCTTTGTCGTCATTTTGACTATCTAAATAATCGTCACATACAGAAAAGGTACGATTGTAGCTGCTTGGGATTTTGGTTGCTGACACGATTAGATTTAATTCACCAACTGAAAAACAGCCATTTGAATTTTCGATTCTTACCCAAATTGTACCACTTGTACTAGAGTAAGCAATAGGGTTACTGATTATGTAGGTTGCATCTTTGGTATTTGCTCCAGATAAAGAAGTATAGTAACTAAATGCTTCATTAGTGTAATTTGTTGAAAAGAAACTCTGCTTTTCTGTTAAATTAAATGTAGATAACCCACCAGCAGTATCATCACATTGTATTAAACTTACTGTAGGTATTATTGATGGAATTGGTGAAACAGATAAAGCAGCTTCTCTTGAAGTTAAACCGCAAAGGTTTCCGTTTTTGCTTAACAATACACGATATTTATAGTTTTGCATTGTAAGCATCAGGTTTTTTACTAAGAGTGAACTTGTTGTACTGCCAGAGTAATTTGTATTGTCGACAATATTAGTCCAAAGAGTTCCATTAGTAGATAATTGCCATTGATAACCATCTAATTGATTTGTGCTTATTGTAAATGTTGCACTTTGTGTTTCGCAGTTCGATTGATTAACTGGTTGTGTTGTTATTGAAATTTTGGAAGCAATTAAATAAGCGCTGTTAGGAGTTGTGTATCCGTCTGTTTTATTTGTAACAAGACCTTTGTAATTTAATATCGTTGGGGCATCGCCAAGTACTCCATCGTTGTTGCTATCTGTAAAACCAGCATCAGTAACGTCATTGCAGGAGTCTCCATCGCTATCCAGATCAAGATAGTTTGGAATTCCATCATTATCAGTATCTGCAATAATATAATTAAGAATGCCACTTTCAGGGAATGTTTCTAAAGCATCATAAAAACCATTTACACCAAAAGATATAGGACTGCCATCGATCATGCCGTCGTTATTGACATCTAACGAATTATTTCCTGACTCAATTAAATCATAAATTCCATCATTATCACTATCGAGGTCTTTATAATCTGGATTGGTATTATAACCATAGTTGTTTTGATCATTATCTGAATATACAGGATTTAGTCCAGGTTCAAATGCATCATCTAGCCCATTTTTATTAGTGTCAATGCCTGAATAAACTTTGAAATTTTTTCCTTGAGCTTCAATTGTGTCAGGAATCCCATCATTATCACTATCTAAATCGAAATAATCAGGAACATTGTCAGAATCGAAATCATTGTTATAATATTTATTAAATGTAAACACTGCTCTGTTAATATTTATATCAGATAGATTGGTATGTATAAATGTAATAGAATTTGTTAAATAAGAAACTATGTTCAGAACTAGAATTCCAGGTTGTGCTGGATTATTGTGTGCGTATCTAAATCTTATTTCAGAAGAAGTAAATTCTGTTACATCACTTTCGTAAACGCCATCAAAATTGGTGTCAATGAGTATTTGATTTACTGGATTTTGTACCGTAATAGTTTTGTCAAATGGAACTTTTAGAATAAAATCACCCTCATTATTTAAGTACTCTGATGGAGGAGTGATTTGTATACCTGGAGAATCTATTCCGATATATTGAAATACAATAGTTTCTGGTTTTGTTAGGTTTAATGTATAGGTTAGACTATTTGTCTTACCAGCTGGAACTTCAGAAACAAAACCGTAATATGGTTTTCCTTTTATTGTGCCATTTCCCACAATTGTTGCTGAAAATTCTGAACTCATTAGCGGATTTGATTGGTTTATAGAAAGTATGCCGCTTTCAGTTCTATTGGTAATTCCATCATTGTCCCAGTCTTCATCTATATTGTTATTTGTGCCATCATTATCCGTATCTAATGGACAAATATTCACTGGAATATCATTTGAATGTTCAGAGGTTCCTGTAGAGGATTGTATAGCTGTTACAGTATAGTATCCAGCCTGTGTTGGTACGTAACTACTAGTCGTTGCTGAAGGAATTGGAGTATTGTTAAAATACCATTGATATGCAGTAAAGTTCGAAGCATTAGCTACGGTAAGCTTTGTATTTGGAATACAAGGCGGAATAGCATTGTTTACTTTTTCAAACAAAACTTGCACAGACCCAATTCCTGCAGTGACGGCAGTTAATTTTTTAGTAAGATTTGCTGTGCTTGTTTGAGCAAAGCTATAAGTACAAAACAAAATAAAGAAAAGGAATACTTTTTTTTTCATGTTATAAAAATAGCAAAAGAAACTTATCTTTTTAAACTAAAATGACCTTTTACATTTTTACCAGTAATAAAAGTTAGGGTAAACCAATAATCATCAGAGGGAAGCTGCTGGCCATTAAAAATTCCATTCCAGCCAATGCTGTTTTGATTCATTTCTTTCAGTAATTTTCCGTAGCGATCAAAAACATAGATTTTAAAATTAGGAAGATGTTCGATGTCATTGATAAACCATAAATCATTATATCCGTCTCCGTTTGGTGTGAAAAATCTTGGATAATCTAGTACATATATCGTGATATTGTTTGATAATCCACAGCCATTTTTGTCTCTGGCAACAGCATTATAAGTGCCGGCAGCTACTCTGGTAAATAACGGATCATCTTGAAAAGTAATGCCGTCTAATGAAAATTCGTAGTCTCCAACTCCAGTATATTCTAACAAAACGGAATTATCGTTCCCTGAAAAATCTTTTACAGTCGATCCTGTCAATGTTGCAGGTTCTGATAAAATAACTTTGAAAGTTTTAGTTTTTTTACAGCCATTTGCATTTGTTACAGTTACGACGTAATCTCCCGGAGCAGTAACAGTTAATGAATTTGTGGGATTTCCCGGTGCAGTATTCCAAGAGTAACTGCTAAAACTAGAATCAACAGTTAGCGTTACATCACTATTTTTACATATAAAAACAGATTCATTCTCAAAATTTGGCGGGTCAAATGTGTTTACGACAAGAGGAACTGGAATAATATCGTAACAATCTGGTCCGTTTACAACTCTGCCATAAATAGTTTGATTGAATGCAGTTGTGTTTCTAAAAATATTTGGTAACTGATTTGTTTCTGTTACAGCATCATTTGCGGTTACATAGTAATTAACAGTTAATCCAGATGTAAGACCAAGCTGTGGCGTAACTTCATTATTCAAATCAAATTGATACAATCCATCTTGAGTTTGATCTTGGTCGCAAGTACTTATCGGATTTGGGTCAGTAATAGATGTATTTGCAATTTCTAAAGTTACTTGAGCAATTTTAGAGCATCCAAATTGATTTTCAAGACGTGCATAAACAATTTGATTAGGGATATTATTAACATATCGGTTTGGAGATGCGATTTTATTTGTTTTGTTCTGAGCATCGGTCAGTGTTTCATAAAAGCCTTCATTTAAAATAGAAGCAACATTATTTTTTATAATATTGTTTACTTTGCTTAAATCAAAAATCGAAATCCCGTCTGTATTATCGTCACATTGCAGTAAAGAGGTATCTGTTGATTGGATTTCTAAAGCATAGTCTATTTTTATTTCACCAACTAAGCTACACGTTGAGGGTGTTATCGTAACTTCTACCTTGTAGTTTCCAGGGGTAGTAACAGTGTAAGTTGGTGTTGTTGCAACTTGAACATTGTCTTTGAACCATTTATAGGAATAAGCTGTTGATAATTTTGGATCAAGTAAATAGGTGTCTCCAAAACATAGCGGATTATCAGTAGCCGATGTTCTATTTGCTCCAAAGTCTATTTTTGAAGCAAAACTTCCAGCTTGTAAAAAAACTGCGGAGTCATAATAGCGTTGGTCTGCATCAGCAACAACTAGTTTAATATGATAGGTTTTTCCTTTGGTTACTGCAGTTTGAGCCGTCATAACTACGGTTTGCCCTGCATAATTAATAGGGCTTGTATTGTTGTTTAGACCGTTGAAATAATTTTCGTTTGAAGCAGAACAGCCAGGATATGGGCTTCCGTTTGGTCTTGTGCCGGGTTCAATTTTAGGGCGTACATTTACAGAGGAAACAGGAGTATTTGTATTTGGTAACACTGCCAAGTTTTTATAAGGATCAGCAGTGTCGGCTTCTTTGATTAAAAAAGCAAAACCATCAGAGTACTCGCAGGGGTAAGAATATTGATATTCATTTGATGCAAAAATATAATTAAAACTTAGGAAATCAGTTAAAGGCACAAAATCAAATTCAAGAACAGTTGCATTTATAGAATTTATACCCAGTAACTGATTCAAATCTGAATCTCCGGTCCAAAATGGACTTCCGCCTCCCATATTACTGACATAGGGTCCAATTGCTTCTGTACTGGTAGAAGTCGTTAAAACAATCCCTTCTGAAAAAGGAAAGCTACTTGTACCAGCATTAAAATATGCAAAACTTTTTTTGTTCGAAGTAAAGTTATCTCCTTTTCCAGATGCATTTGAGGCATTGGCACAAGAACTATTAACTAAAATATCTTCAATTAACTGTGTTGGTGTTTTTGTATCGTCAATAGTTATAACCTGCGCACTCATCTTTGCAGACAAACAGCATAAAAATAGAATAAATAAAAAACGTTTTGCTGGAATCATAGTATAACAAATATACTATAAATCTCGATTTTTTAATAGTTTGTAAGAAAAGTAAATAAATAAGAAAGTCCAGATTAAAACAATTAATATCGTAGTATAACTTACGCTGTAATCTTTAACATCATTTACGCCCATTTGCGCTCCGATATTTTTGATAACTGAAAGTCTTGAAAAGGGTTCTATAATTAAATTTGACATTGCTTCCAGCGGGAAAAACTTCATTATAGTATATCCTGTTGTGCTTTCAGGAAAAATTTTGAAAACTAATAAACCTTTTGCAATACCTTCAAGGATACTCCAAACTAATAAAAATCCCAAAGCAAATGCAGATCGTTTTACCAAGATTCCTAAAAACAAACAGAAAGAAAAGAAACCAACCAGTTTTACAAAAAAGGCAAGCAAATAATCTAAATCCATGAAAATGACATCAAATTCTGTGTACGAAGAAAAGCTTAATCCAAGCAGTAAACTCATTACAAAAACAAAAATGGTAGAGCATAATGCAAAAAGTACGACCGTAAGAAACTTAGATAGAATAAACTCTTTTTTGCTTAAACCATCAATTAAATTTTGTTTTAATGTACCGTAGCTGTATTCATTTGCCATCATTGAAACAATTACAATAGCTAGAAAAAATTTCAGCCATGCTGCGATATAGGTGTTAAAATGCCAGATAAAAGGAAAGTTAAAGATTCCCATTTCGGCCAAATGAAATTTAAAAACACCTAGGTCAAATTTTATAGATGCAATTAATGCTATAAATGAAAGAAGGATAAAATAAGTTAAAGTAAGAATCTTGCTGGCTTTATTTTTCCAGATTTTCTGTAATTCTATAGAGACAAGTCTGTTCATGGCTTAATTATTTTTGATGGTGGCTTTTTGAGTTAGTTCTAAAAATTGTGCTTCTAAACTATTTTTGCGTTTTACCAAATGGCTCAAAGCAATATTTTTAGAGAACAAATACAAATTCAGTTCAGAAGCGGATAAATCGGATTTTAGATGTACCAAAATTTTTCCATCTGATTCTTTGATTTTATCTACAGCAGGATGCTCTGTTAAAACTGATTTTAAAGCTAAATTATCATTTGCCTGTAATTCGAAGAAACTTTCATTAGCAGACATGCCATCAACTGAACCTGAATACAAAATTTCGCCTTTGCGCAGAACAACAACGTGCGAGCAAACTTTTTCGACTTCGTCTAGTAAATGCGAAGCCAGTAAAATGGTTGTTCCGTGCGATGCAATTTCTTTAATAATATCTCTAATTTGATGAATTCCCTGCGGATCTAAACCATTTGTAGGTTCATCTAAAATTAGAATTTCGGGATCATTTAATAGTGCCGATGCAATTGCAAGGCGTTGCTTCATTCCTAAAGAAAAAGTACTGAATTTGCTGTCTTTTCTTTCGGTTAAACCCACAAGAGTCAGTTTTTCATTTATTTTAGAATAATCAATGCTTTTTATTTTGCAAACCAGTTTCAGGTTTTCTTCGGCAGTCATGTACGGGTAAAAGTTGGGACGTTCTATAATAGCGCCAACCTTTTTTAAAGCTTCGTGCGTTTGCACTTTACCGTCAAACCATTTGTAATCGCCGGAAGTTTTATTTACAACATTCAAAACGATGCCTAAAGTGGTTGATTTTCCGCTTCCGTTTGGACCTAAAATTCCGTAAACATGTCCTTTTTTAATGCTAAAAGATACATTTTGAAGCGCATTAATGCGTCCGTATCTTTTGCTGAGATTCTCGATAGTTAATATGGTTTCCAAGTTAATTGTGGTTTTAGTTTTTTAGTAAGACGAAGCAAGTGGGATATTGTTACGCCAAATTTATTTTTATCATCTTATTCGTGTAAATTTGTAATAAAGATATTCAAAAATGAGCGAACCATTAATGGTGCTAAAGAAACCTACTTATCCTTTAACACGTCCATTATTAAGTTATTTAGAACGATACGAACGAATTTCGAAAGTATCTGTGTTCTATGATGACTTATTGCGTTTTTCGGGTTCGGTCAATGTATATGATAAAAATGAAACAGATACTTTGTGGATTCGGGTTTATTACAGCGAGTTCGAAAGAAATGAAATCGATTTGAACCTAAAGAAAATTTATTCGCTTTTACATTCTGATGGAAATAGTGATATTATTCAGTTTTTAAACATTGATGCAATTGACTATTGTACTTTTGGAAATTCAAAACCGTTTCGAATTAAGGTGCGAAATATTCTGAACGATAATTATGTTCATTTTTATATTAAAAAAGCAGATGCTTCGAGGATTTACGGACTTGAATTGGAAGATATTCTTTCGCCTGATAAAATTAACTTTTTGGTCTATAAAGACACTTTAATCGAAGAACATATTATAGGTATTCCAGGTGATGTTTTTATGGATACTTTATTGCACAATTGTACAGAAACCGAAAAATCTCAGATTGCAAAGGAGTTTGTAAAGTTTAATGAACGTTGTATGATTAGGCTTTTGGGCGATATGCGTGCTTATAATTATGTAATTGTCCCAATTCACGATTTTGATCAAGTCGTTTATAAAATCCGTCCAATCGATTTTGATCAGCAGTGTTATGAAGGAAATTTTAAAGTGTATCGTCCGCAGTTTTTTAAAGAAAATTATCCAATGATACAGCTCATAAAGGAGAAATTAGAAGATCGATCCATTATTCAATATAAAGATGAAGAAAGAGCGATTTTGGCAAAACGTATACATTCAGCTGAAACGAGAATACATAAATTACTGAACATAATGTGTCACGATACCATTTCGACCGAAGAACATTTGAATCAATTGAAAATGGAATTGTATCGATATACAAACGATATGAAATTTAAAAATGCTAAATCAATGGGGCATATTATGCATGCCGCGTTCGAATTTATAACCCGTAATTTTAAAAATACAAACTTAGTTTAAAAGGATAAACCATGTAAGTTAAATAAGTTCATAAAGGCAAAATTTGAATTTCGCTATATGATTTTAAAAAATCAATTCAAGCTACATTCACAAAGCATAACTTAAATTTTCTTATATGGTTCAAAAAAAACAATCTTATGAAAAAGTCTTTTTTAGTAGCCGCTTCTATTGTTTTATTAGCGTGTCAGCAACAATCAAATAGTGATTTAAAAACACTTTATTCACTTCCAAAAAAGTTAAAAGAAGTTTCGGGAATAACTTATTTCCCTGAGACAAATTTGCTTTATACTTTAGAAGACAGCGGAAACAAAAATGCAGTTTATGCATTAAATACCGAAGGAAAATTGGCCAAAACAATTACGATTTCAAATGCAGTAAATGTGGATTGGGAAGATATAACCAAAGATAAAAAAGGCAATCTTTATATTGGAGATTTTGGAAATAATGATAACGAACGTAAAGATTTATGCATTTATAAAGTAGATAAAACTCAATTGGATAAAGATGTGGCTTCCGCCGAATATAAAATTTCATTCTCTTATCCAGAACAAACTGAATTTCCTCCAAAGAAAAAGGAAATGTTTTATGATGTTGAAGGTTTTTTTGAACACGACGGTTACTTTTATCTTTTTACCAAAAATCGAAGCAAAGGTTTTGACGGAACTGCTTTTATCTATAAAATAAAAAATGCAGCAGGAACTCAAAAAGCAGTTAAAATAGGAGAGTTTAAAACTTGTGATAACTATAATCATTGTGTGCTAACCAGCGCAACAATTAGTCCTGACGGCAAAAAAGTAGTTTTATTAAGCCATGACAAAATTGTTTTATTTAAAGATTTTAAAGGAGATTTATTTCATAAAGGAACTCAGACTGAAATTGAACTCAATCATTTTTCTCAAAAAGAGGCTATTGTTTTTAAAGACAACAATACTTTGCTTATTGCCGATGAAAAAGCGAACAAGACTGGAGGAAATGTTTATGAATTTAAACTAAAATAATTTGAATTTCTGAGAATACATTTCAACGAATTATATTTAAAAAGTCAGCCACGAATTCACCAATTTTAATCATAGTTAATTCGTGAATTCGTGGCTGTTTTTTATAGGTATCTAGGAAAAACCTTAGCACCTTAGCATCTCAGAACCTTAGTGCCTTTTAGAAACTATATGCCGCTCCAAAAATAACTCTTCCTACTTCGTCAGGAGATTTAAAATAAGAGATTCTAGCTGTTAAAACATTGATTGCATTCAGCCAAAGACCGCCGCCGTAATCCTGATGCCATTTTCTTGAATTTTCGCCATCAAGCCAGATTCTTCCGTAATCAAAGCCGCCTAAAATTCCGTAAGTCAAAGGAGCAACCGTACGTTCGATTTTACCAAGACTTAATCGAAGATCAGAGCTTTGAGAGAAATACGAATTACCTAAAAAGCGATCGTTTCTATACCCTCTTAAATCAGTGTCGCCTCCTAAAGCAGCGCCTTGATAAAACTCATAATTGTTATTTAAAATGGCTTTTCCTTTAACATAAGTCGCTAAAACTAGTTTTCCGTTATGATCGATTTTATGAGTAAAGCCTAAAAAACTTTCCAATGTTGGAAAATTTTGTTTCGTGTCACTCAAATTTGTTGTCCAAGTAGCGGCTATCATAAACGCTATACCTAAAGTTGGTTTTGCAGCGAAATCAGAATTTTTAAATTGATATTTCACCTTCAAACCTCCAAAAGTCTGGCTGTCAAATACCATTGGGTTTACGATATTTGGAATATCAATATATCTGTTTTCGGTTTCTTCAACTGTCATTTTCTGAAAAATAGGCTGAAAACTGAATTCACTTCCGTATCGTCCAACGTGTCTAATAGCACCTGATACATTAAATTTTCGAATACGGACTCTGTTGTAATCCATTCCAAATTCCTCGTCATTGTTCTGACTTTCGTTTCCATATCCAAAATAGTTCATGGCAAAATTTGGAGTTGTGTACTGCGATTCAACATCAATAACCCATTTACCCAGTAATCCAGGGAAATGTGCGGCATAATTAAATTCTAAACCGCCAGTAGCAAAATAGTAAAAACCATTTAATACATGTTTTTGTGTATAAGGATTTTGTTTAAAATTGTTCACGGTGTAATTTACATTAAAACCTAATTTTACACCGTCATCAGGATTGTATCCAATATTTGGCAGACCAGAAATTACATTGTATTTTGGTTTTTCGTAATTGTATAAGTTAACATCGTAATCGTCAGTTAACTGAGTTTGGGTTTTTGAGTCTAAGTTATACGTGTTTTCTTTTGATTTGAAATCGTAAACAATAACTTTTCGTCCGTTTTCAATATTATAAACATCATTATTTTGACCACCAATTAAACGAATTTTAACGTTCGATTTATGATCGCCTTTTACTTCAAAAACATCATTGTCATCTAAACCATAAATCCATAAATTTTTGGTTTTAGCATCACTTATCATTTTTGTGTATTGTAATTCGTCGCCATCTTTCTTCATTCTGATAACCTGAAGTTCAATTTTGTTTTTGGCAATGTGATTCAAAACAAATTTGTCTTTTTTATCAGTTCCCGCAATCATAATTGTTTTACTTAAAACATCAGAATAGCGTATTGCATATTTTTGAAGTTCTTTTTTTCTGCTTTTTAGCTTTTGCTTAATTTCTTCAATCGTCTCATCCTGAACCTCTTTTGGTAAATTTTTAAAAGCATTATCAATATCACTGTCAGATAAATTTTCTTGAATAAATTTTGCCTGCTCAATCCAGTCTTTTTCTTCAGCCGTTTTTAAAAATGCCAAATCTAAAGGATAAGGTTCTCTGTTAAGCCATTTTACATTGTCGATTGAACTTTTAAAAGTACGCATATGGCGCAATGCAGGAATATTCATTAAAAGCGAAAGTAAAGTCCCGTCATATTTTACAAATGCCTGATCACGATCTCTCGGAATTGGTTTATAAATTATTTTTCCGTCTTTTTTGTGTTCGCCCCAACGCCATTGATCACTGTGTCTGTCCCAGTCGCCAATCAGCATATCAAACAAACGCGCTTTTATATATTCTTTTTCATCAACAGCATATTTTTCATCTTTATGAAGATTAGCCATCATATCGGCAGTACTTATTATATCACTTGGATTTCCGAAGTTTTTAGCATCAATATGATTGTCGGCAGGTCTTTCTTCTACCATATACAATCCATCACCAAAACTTGCATTAAATTCTTTTAAGCCATTTTGTCTAGGAATATAGTATAAAACAGGATTAGTATGCGATAATCCTATTTTATCTGATAAATTGCCAATTGCAAAACTGGTATACGGGTGAGATGTAGTGTAAAAATCTAATAAGAAATTCTCTGCGTAAGTATCGGCAAAATCGTTTACAACATATTGATCTTTAAAAGCTACTGACTGTAAAAATGCTGTAGCGCTTTTTTTCATAGCGCGCATTACATATTCACGGCCTTTTGGATCTGACATTCTAAGGGAAACAGATTGATGACCGCCGCCTTCTCGAATAGGTTTTAATCCTCCCATTAAAGTATCTACTGTAGCGGTTTTTACTTCGATTGGCATACTGTAATATTTTCTATAATGCTGTCCGAACAAGAATTTATGAAAGAAACTTTTTTCAGTCATTTTCGGCGGATAGATCGAAGTCGTAATTTTTGGAGGGAAGTTATTCGGAATATCTGCCGCCCAGTTAATTTCTTTAGCTTTGATTATTTCGCGTTCAAAAAGCAGTTTTTCTTTATTGTTTTCATTTCCATAAAAAGAAACTTTAGCATCGCCGCTTTTAAACAAGGTTAAAGTTGCGTAACCATTTCCTCCATACGAGAAATCGTAAGGATTTACAGCTCTGGCAGCTTCAGATTTTGATCCGGCTCCACTGATAATCTGCTGAATATTTTCTTTACTTATGTATTGCAGGTTGTGATCGTGTCCAGAAACAACAATCACATTTTTCTGCTTCTGTAACAGCGTTTTAATTCTTTTGGTGTAAATGGTATATTGCTTATTCTGAATATCCTGCGGACTTACACCAGATGTTTTTCGAAGTAAATTGATAAAAGATCCAATAATTGGAAGCGGAATTTTATTCTCAAGAGGAAATAATTGTTTTTCCATAGAGAATTGTCCGCCGTGTGTTCCATTGCTCAATAAAGGATGATGAATTGCAAGAACAACTGTTTTTTCTTGATTTTTATTTAAAATACTTTCCAGCTCATCAAAAAAATCTTCTCTTGTTTTTATAGAACAATTGTCGTTGATAGTGGGATGATCGTCCCAGTTTTCTAAAAACCATTCACTATCAACGGTTACTAACGTTGTAGTGCTGTCAATTTTTACGCCTTCAATAGGGCATGATTTTCTTGGTAAAAAAGCTTTTTTGTCATTTAAATAATTAGTTACAAAATCAGCTTGACGTTCTAATCCTTTTATACCGCTGTACCAATCGTGATTGCCGGGAATGAAAATAGTTTTTCCCTTAAATCCCTTAGTTAGTTTTAATTGATTGGTAAGTTTAGTTTCTGCAAGTGCTTTATCATCAGGGTTTTTATCACTCGGAAAACCTTTTGGATAAATATTGTCTCCTAAAAACAGTAAAGTTGATTTTTTACCGGCTTTTTTTAATTTTTGATGTAATAGTTCCAGTGTTTGTTGTGCTTGTTCTTCATCAGCATTTCCTGCATCTCCAACAAGATAAAATGTTTGGGCAATTTTTATGGTATCAGTTGCGTTTTCTGTTTCGTTGGCGCTTACATTTTTTCCGTATTGAGGTTTATGCGTTGCGCAAGAGCTGATTAATATAAGAGTGGTAATTGCTAATAAATAGTTTTTAATCTTAGCAATGAAATGATTTTCCAAAAACAATTTCATAATTTAGTGGTATAAAAATATTCTTTATGAATCTAATAGATCAATCCGAAGATTTCGTCAGTAATTTACTCAAAGATAAACTTTCTAATTTATATTCTTACCATAATTTTAACCATACATTAACTGTTGTTACTGCGGTTAAAGAACTATGTAAGAAAGAAGAAGTAAGTGATAGTGATAAAGAAGTTCTTATAATTGCGGCTTGGTTTCACGATACAGGTTATGTACATGGTTATGATAATCATGAGAAAGAGAGTGTGAAAATTGCAACTGCTTTTTTGAAAGAAAAAGGACAATCGGAAGAGTTTATCGCAGCTGTTGCCGATTTGATTTTGGCAACACAGAAAGAATACGTTCCTAAAACGCATTTAGAAAAAATTATTAAAGATGCAGATTATGCACATCTTATGGGAACGGAATACGTTACAACTTGCGAGCTGCTGCGTTTAGAGCTTAAAAATACTGGAAAAATATCGTTCTCAAATGCGGAATGGGCTAAAGAGAATTTGAATTTTTTATTGAATAAACACCGTTTTTACACGGATTACGCACTTAGAAAATGGCAGCCGCTTAAAGAGAAAAATTTAGTTCTTATTCGAAAAAAAATAGATAAACAAGAATTAAAAGCTGCCGAAGCAATAGAGGAGGAGAATAAAAAGAAAGAAAAACTCGAAAAACCAGATCGCGGTATCGATACTCTATTTCGTGTTACTCTTGGGAATCATACACGTTTAAGCGGTATTGCTGATAGTAAAGCTAATATTCTGTTATCTGTTAATGCTATTATTATTTCGATTGCACTTTCGTCTATTATTCCAAAATTAGACAGTCCAAAAAATGCACATTTGGTATTGCCCACATTCATTATGTTGATTTCAAGTGTGGTTACTATTATTTTTGCCATACTTTCTACACGTCCAAAAGTAACCTCTGGTTTTTTTACGCGTGCTGATGTTGAAGAGAAAAAAGTGAATTTAATGTTCTTTGGGAATTTTTATAAAATGCCTCTTGAAGATTATGACTGGGCTATGAATGAAATGATGAAAGACCGAGATTATTTGTACTCAACAATGATTAAAGATTTATATTACCTAGGATTGGTTTTACAGCGAAAGTACAACTTACTGCGTATAGCCTACAATTTTTTCATGGTAGGCATAATTATTACGGTAATTGCGTTTGTAATCGCTTTTAAATCGATTTAATTTTAAGTACATATTTAAACGTTTGATCTGCGGTTCAATATTAGTCAAAGAAAAAGCTCAACTAATTTAGTTGAGCTCATCTAGTAAATCCTGATAGGTTATTTTTTTTACCTCTGAATTCGAAGTATTATTAATGACTTTTACTCGAATAGCTCTTAAACCCGAAACGCCTTGAAGATCTTCGACTTCGAATTGTTCGATTGCTGGCTCAAGAACTTTCGTGTGCTGCAGGTATTTAATATATTTTAAATACTCAGCTTCTTCGCTGTTTTGCGAATACACGATTGTTATTTTTTCCTTTTCAGTAATACGTTCGTTAGTTCCTTTGATATTTGCTTTATCAATTCGTTTTTTAACAACCTCATATCTGGCATTATAAGTTCCGTCAACATCAAAACGTTTTTCATCCATTCTAAAACGTATAGAAAGCGGAGAACTAAATACCAAGATCAACGAAGTAACATCTAATTCGTATGGCAGTGATTCTTTTAGCTGATGATGCGCCAATTCCATTTCACATAACGTTTGCAGCTGCCACAAACGCAAATTATGCAGATACATTATATCAAACGGTTTTGTTGGTGCAATCGAAGCTCCAATATATAAGTTATGTTCTACGCCGTCAGTTTTAAAACGCTCATAATAATGCGGATAGATTTGCTGCGCCTCGATTTGCTTTTTATCTAGAACAGAAGCTAATCTTTTATTGATAATCGACATCGCATTGTCGAACTTCTTTCTTTCCTGATAAAACATTCCTGTTTTTTCATCCAGAGTTTCAAAGTACAATTCTTCCAATTTTACATTTTTAGCATTGTCCTTTGTGTTTTTCAATATCGGATGAATTTCTTCTTCTATATAGCGCTGAATATGTTGTTCAGTATCTGCTTTCAAAGGAAATTCTAACTCGTCTCGAAGCGATTCTAGTTCAAATTTTCTCTGCTCTAAAAGAACCAAATTAGAGTTGGGTTTTTGATTATTAAAAATTTCTAATAGTGCTGTAAGCTGATTTTGAAGATCTATTTTTACAGTTTCATTTCGATGTTCAGATGAACTTTTAATATCAATTTGTCCGTATAACGGGAATACATTTTTAAACACAATCTCTTTAAAAATATAGTCTTTTGTATGATTTATATTTTGAAAGTAATTTTGAGATTCTTTCTTGAATTTCCAATAAACACTTGGATGAATTGTTGTATACTCACGCTGAATAATGGCTTCAACCTGATGCTGCATATCGGTATTATAGCGATCAATTGTATCTGTTAAGTACGGCAAAACTAATTCCAGTTTTGTAGCGTTTACGCTGTTTAGTTCTCTTGCATTTTCAGAAACTAGTTCGACTACACCCAATAAATGACCGTCTTTTATAACCGGAGCAAAAACACAGCTTTGAATTCCTTGTTTTAATAAATGTTCACCAAGTTTTTTGTTTGAAGAATCTTCGATGAATTTTTTAACATTAGAAATAACAAGCGGTTCTTTTTTGTCTAATAAATTTTCAAAAGAACATCCAAAAAAAGCATTTTTACAATCTACTTCCTGATCTGATTTTAATAAAAAACTGGTAAGCTGATTGTCAAATTTTATTGGTCTGATGAATTTTTCTTCTTCGGGATTGTAGATTATAAACCCCACTTTTAAATTCGAAATTTTAAAGATCGATTTAAAAATGTTTTCAATTATTTCTGTCGAAGCAACTCTTGTAGTTTCGGGTTTTAATAAATTACTTTTTAGGTTCGAAATAGCACTTTCGGTCGTTGCATCAAACAAAGAAACAATGCCAAAACCTTTAAGAATCCAGCTTCCTTTAGGGAATTTAGATTTCCATAAATCAATATCATTATAATTATCAATAAGAAGATCGATATCGTCTTGTGTTAAATGTATTGCTTTTTCTGTTGGAGTAATTTCCATAAAATCGGCATTATACAAAATTCTATAATGCTTTTCTATGCCGTTTTCGTCTGGAATATCATAGAAAAATGGTCTGTTGAAATCGAGATTTTGTTTGTAGTAATCGCCTAAAATCAAACAGCAATTGTTGATGTAAAATTGATGTTCATCAAAATCACGAATTTCCATATAAAATTCGTCGCCGGCGTTACGTAAAATTTTCTTGAAACGTTCGGTATAATTGAACGAAACGTTTTGAAAAGGAATTGTAATTGCCTTTATCTCGTTATGCGTAAGTGCAGTTGGAAATAAATCAGCAACTAGATTTTTGATTAAATCTTCGTTATTTTTAATAATAGAGTAGTCGTGAATTCCGGTTCTAAATTCCGGATATGCTTCAACCTCTTTTAAAATGGCTTTAGCATAATTAGATCGATAATCAACATCAGATAAAGCAATTTCTTCAAAAGATTCAATCAGCTTATGAAATGAGATTATCGTTTCGAAAGGACTTTCGTTGTGTAAAAGACGATCCATCTGTTTTGGTTTTAAAACACAAAATTAAGCATAAATTAAGAATCTTTAGCATTTTGCGATTTCTTTCGTTTATAGTACTATCGAGTTTAATTGATATTTTAAAAAGAAAAACTTTTATAACGTAAAACTGTCAATAAAAAACGGCAGTTACAAATTGCAACTGCCGTTTTTCTTTTTAAGTAAGTAATAGAAAATGAATAACTCTTAGCTTTTTTCTTCTTTATTGAAGTAAACTAAGTAGTAATACATTTGTTTTTCTTCATCCCAGCCTTTTTCAACAAATTTTTCTGCACTTTCAGGATTGATAAAATCCATTTTAATCTGAATATGTGTATCTAGATTAATAACGTTTTTAATCGATTTTCTAGCGTCAGAAACTGCTGCATTTGCAATTGGGAATGAGGTTACATCTTCGATGCTGTATTTTTCTCCTTTATCAACTTTATAGTTTTTGAATTCAGGAATTAAGTCAGGATTGTCAAGTACTTCATTCAAGAAATTTTGTTCTTCAAACTGATCGTTTTTAGCGAAGTAATTCACAGAACGGTTCATGAACATAACTTCTTCTTTTTTATCTTCTGCTGGTAAAACAACATCTTTTGCGAAGTTTTGACAGAATTTCAAGTACTTTTTAGTAATGAAGTTTTCATCTTCAAAAGCATCAACAGATAAAAAGTGCTCTAACCAATAACGCGCATCATAACGGTTGCTGTCTACAGTCAGGATTTTATATCCTTCTTCTTTTTTATAATTAAAAATCAAACATCCTTTGTCTAATTTACTCAAGTTGATCCCTTGTTGTAAAATCATTTCAAGATTGCTGTCTTTTTCTTCAAATTGTAAAAAGTCAGCCTGTAACTCACTTTTAAAAATTCCGATAGCATCAACTACATTATTATCGATACTTAAATTGGTTAAGTACGTAACATAAACCTCTCCGTTTTTAATATGCGGATGGTTAGACTGCTCGTATAAATGTTTTGTGATTTTTTTTGAAACTTCCTGAACATTCCCAGGATTATCAAAAATTTCAGAAGCATACTTAAACATATCATTGTAATCCAAATCTACTTCGTGAGCAAACTGATAATAGTTTTCTTCCTTTTCTCTAAAAGGTTTAAAGAAATACTCTTTTATCAAAGGCACAATTTCGTCATTTAAATTAAAGGGCTGTTCTGATAAAAAAATAGCTTCGTTACGGCTTTTGTTTCCTACGCGGTGTATCGAAAGCGTCTCGATGTGAGTGTTGAATAAGTTGATCATGTATTTATTTAGGTTCAGAGAAGCAAAGGTTCAAAGGAACAAAGGTTAGTTTCTATCTTTTATTTTTCTGATAAAAGAACTTAACATTCGTTCTATTTCTCTGCTTTCTCCATTTACTTTATTGAATTGGTGCTCGGTTATATATTTTAAATTGAATGAAATTTCAAGTTGAGTCTGCATTTCAAACAATGATGAAATTGAGATGTTTAAAAACCTCAAATAATCATTATTTCCATCTCTGCCGTATCCCTCAGCAATATTACTTGGTATTGAAATGGAGCATCTTCTAATTTGTGAAGATAAACCATAAATTTCTTCTTTAGGGAATGAATTTGTTATTTGGTAAATTTCAGTTACCAAATTCATAGATTTTTGCCAGATTAAAAGATCTCTAAAAGTTTTCATTTTTACAATTGAGAATTAAGTGTAAAAATAATAAAAAACTTACAAATTAAAATTGCAAAATTTTAAAGAAAACCTTTGTGCCTTTGTCTCTCTGTACCTTTGAACCTCAAAAAAACTAATTCCAATTCTCCTCAAATCCAAAATCTTCAAAGCTGTCATCGCCTTCAAACATATCTAGATCGTCTTCGTCTAGATCGTCTTCAAATTCGCCGTAGATATCGTCGTGCATATCAGCTTCAAAATTTTTCTCGCCAGAATCATCAGGCATTTCTCCATGAGAGAATAAAGTTTCTGGGTAAACAGCTCCAACAGATTGATCTTCAATAGCAGCCAATTCAACTAAGAAAGTCCACATATGAATGAAATCGTAAACATAAATGATTTTGGTGTTTTCTTTATCTAAGATAGAAGATAATGGATAATCGCCCATAGTTCTTTGCTCACCAGGAACATCGCCAGTATCAAAAAGCGGAATTTCATCTTCTTGATTCCAAGTTTCATCGCAGGTGTAGAACGAAGCTACTTCCATTCCGTCAAAACCAAAAGCGTTGAAGATTGCATTGTGTAAATCTTCAAGAGTATCTTCTTCAAGAATAGCAATGTCTCTAAAAATATCTTCTTCGGCGTCTAGAATTACTCTAAATTTATAAACCATAATCTTTGTTTTTATTGAGAGGTCAAAGGTAAAATATAAAAAACAAAATACGAATTGTGAATTACGATTTGTTGAAAAGATTTTAAACTGCTGTTTTTTTGTGATTTAGTGTGTTTGATGAATTTGCCCAATTTTCAGAATCGTTTAGTTTTCAAAGATTCCTAAAATTATAGCTGCAAGTTCATGAAAACAGTACCGGAACAGTTGAAGCAATTACTGCTTACCAGTTAATCTCTTTTTGATTTTATGATAATGTTTATGGTATGTGCTGTGGCTGGGATAACTTCTGCTTGATGTCATATTATTAAAAAGTAGAGCAGTCAAAAGTAAAATAAGTGTTCCCACAAGAACCGGCGAAACCACATAAAAATATCCCAAAGCCTTAATTTTGTCTGAACCAATAATAGCAATCAGAGCTGTTGCGCCTCCTGGCGGGTGCAGAGTTTTAGTAATCTGCATGAAAATTATTGCCAGCGAAACGGCCAAAGGTGCCGCAATCCAAATAATATCTGGTGCTAGTTTATGAACTGTAACGCCTATAAAAGCCGAAATTACGTGTCCGCCAACTAAATTCCTTGGCTGAGAAAATGGACTTTGAATAATTCCGTAAACCAAAACGCTCGAAGCTCCAAAAGAACCAATCAAGTAAACAGCATCATTTCCTGTAAAATGTATCGATTGTACATAAGCTAAAATCCCAATCCCAACAAATGATCCGAGAAATGACCAAAAATGCTCTTTGTAGTCAATTAAAGTTTCTTTATAAAGAATATAACGAGTTTTGCGATAGCTTCTTTTAATTCTTGGAGTGGGCATAATTATTTAATGTTTGTTTATTTTATAAGAAGGGTTAAAAATTAGTATTTAAATCTGTGAGATTTGTGAGTTGGTTTCGGAACTGTTATTTTGTTAAACTTGGGGCATACGTATAAACAGTATGCGGATAAATCATTTTTGCGGTGTATTTAGAAATTAGACACACGACAAGAATTGGTAAAAACAACGTATAATCGTTTGTTAAACCGCATACTAAAAATATTGCTGTAAAAGGGGCATGAATACTCGCGCTTAATACCGCAGCCATACCAATAATCATAAAGTTTACTGGAATTACATGCAGATTGAAAAAGGTGTTTAAAACCGATGCAAGCAATAATCCTAAAAAGGCACCGATAAAAAGACTTGGTGCAAAAACGCCGCCGTCTCCGCCAGAAGCTAATGTAATAGAGGTAACGATAGGTTTTAGAATTAAAACACCAATAAAGGTTAAAGCTAATGTCAGGGTTAAGGGGATTTCTGTCGAATTTCCAAAAATACTTTTTATGGCATGATAGCCTTCTCCATACAATTGTGGAAAAACAAATAATGAGATGCTTAAAACTACAGAGCCTATAAGGATTTTATAATAATGCGTATCTATTTTTCCAAATTGAGATTTAAAAAACAATACACATCGTGTTAAATACACAGAATTCATCCCAGCTAAAATTCCTAAAAGAATAAAATACGGAATCGCTTTTAAATGCCAAGTTGTAATAGAAACGGCAAATAAAGGTTCTTCTTTTAAAATTGAAAGTAAACCAAATGCAATAGAAACAGCAATTACATTTGAAATAATAAATGCACGTGTTACTTTTCTTGAAATAACTTCAAAAGCAAACAGAATTCCTGCTATTGGACTACTGAAAAGAGCAGTAACACCAGCAGCAACACCTGCACAAATTAATTCTGTTTTGTATTGACGGAAGACATTTTCTTTTTCATGAGCAACAGATCCAATTGTCGCTGTAGCTACAACTGTAGAAACCTCTATTCCTGTTGATCCGCCAAAAATAACCGTGATTAAACCGTTTATAAAATGTGATGGAATTTTATAAGAAGGAAGATTCTTTTTAGTTTTTGTACTTTCAAAAACTTCTTTGATTCCTTTATTTTCTTTTTTCTTAAAGAGATATTGTCTCAGGAAATAAATTACAGACAATCCGAAAACTGGAAAAATAATATAGAATATTGGATGAACCGATACTTCATGAAAGAAGATTTCCTCGTAATATTCAGTGATTTTTTTAAGTGAAATTCCCAAAAAGGCTGATAAAAAGCCAATTAAAACAGATACAATAACTAATTTTCGGAATTTGATAAATTGATGATTTTTTTTGATTTTCGCCGTTTTGTTCATCAGAAGTAAGTCGCAGCTTTTTTATGCGGATTACAAAATTAAGCATCAAAATCGGTTTTTAATAGAAAATCTTCAATATAGTGTGTTAAAATGTATATAAACAAGAAAATTCTTTCAGTGCGTTTTTCTTTGTATATCGCTTGTTTATGTGCAAAGGTACAAAGCAGCAAAGGTTCAAAGTTTTCTCATTTTGTGTTATTTTCGAACGATAAATCACATGTGAATTGACAAAAATTGCTTTTTACTTGCTTAGTTTCTAGTGTGATTTCTCGTTCCTCGAAATGACATAAAAGAAGTAATAACCTCTGTTCCTTTGAGCCTCTGTATCTTTGAACCTTAGTTTCTATCTCTCATAAAACTCAATTGGCAATAAATCAGGATCAGCAATAAAAGTAAAACGTTTTTCAGTCGTTTCATCTATTCTGATAGGTTCTGCTTCTATGTTTTTTGAAGTTAAGAAAGCTATAGTTTCTTCTAAATTAATTACTTCAAATGCCAAGTGTCGTAATCCAACTGCCTCTGGTCTCGATGGACGCTGCGGCGGATTTGGGAAAGAGAATAGTTCTACTACATAAATGCCATTTAATGCCAAATCAAGTTTATACGATTGGCGTTCTTCACGATAGATTTCTCTAATAATGGTAAGTCCTAAAACTTCGGTATAAAAAGTTTTAGATTTTTGATAATCCGAGCATAAAATGGCAATATGATGGATTTTGTTTAAGGTAAGCATTAGTTTTTTTGTTGAGGTTCTTGATTTAATTTTCGAATTACTTTAGCAGGATTTCCAACGGCAAGAGAATTATCAGGAATATCTTTTGCAACAACAGATCCCGCGCCAATAACACAGCCTTTACCAATTGTTACACCAGGACAAATAACAGAGTTTCCGCCAATCCAGCAATCGTCGCCAATTGTAATTGGTTCTGCGTTTTCTAAAGATTTTCTCAATTCTGCATCAAGCGGATGAGTTGCAGTGTAGATTTGAACATTTGGTGCAAAAAAAACATTTGATCCAATATTTACTGGACAACTATCAAGAACAACACAGTTAACATTAAAATAAACATTGTCCCCACAAGTTATATTATATCCATAATCGCAATGAAAAGGTGGTTCGATATAAAAATTACTGCCAGAATTAGGAATTAACTCTTTTAAAATTTCTTTTGCTTTTTTGGTCAAGCGGTATTCTTTTACATTCAATGTATGTAATAAGATTTTTGCTTTTCGGCGGTCTTTTACTAAAACAGGATCTCCTGGTAAGTAATATTCTCCCGCAATCATTTTTTCTTTTTCTGTTTTCATATAAAGAGATTACATTTTAGTCTTGGCAATTTTTTCGTGAATTTTTACTGTTTCCTGCAAAGCCGCACTCGAATACCACGGTGTTAATTCGGCTTCAAGCAAATTGGCTTTAATGGCAGGATCTGTTGCAACAAGAGCTTTTGCTTCGTCAACAGTTTCTACATTAAAAATATAAATTCCACGATAATTTCGATCATTTTTCATAAAAGGACCGGCAACAACGAGTTTTCCTTCTTTGGCTAGTTTGTTGATATTTGCCATATGACCTTCAAATAATTTTTTGGTTTCTTCTTTTGAAGCCGTTTTGTTTGTTCCTGATTTCAATAAACAGAAAACATATTTTTTCATTCCATATTCATCTGCATTCAACGATTTGGCTAAATTTTCATCAAATTTAACTTCCGTTTCCTGAGCGAATCCAATTGCATTTATTAGTAAGAAAGCGAATAAAAAGAAAGAGTTTTTCATAACACTGTTTTTAAAGAAGTTTTTTCAAAATAACAATCTGCCCTAAATGATAAACATCGTGCTGAATAATGCCGTGTATATGTTCGTAGAACGTGTGATTGTTCGCAGCATATATTTTTGCCAGATCAGCATCGTCGAAATCTTCAAAAAAGGAATTCCACGATTCTTGTGATTTAGCCAAATTTTGAAGTGACTGCTCCCAAGCGGCTTCAGACGGATCTAAAACGGGAACAAAATAATTATGATCCGGCGTGATGATCGTTTCTCCCTGAACGCGTTTTAAAATGTTTCTTCTCCATTGTATCAGGTGATTTACAATTTCCCAAATCGTGTTCAAATTAGGATTTGTTTTCTTATAAGCCTGTTCGGCACTTACATTTTCTAAAGTACGTGCTAGAGTAACCTCCAGCCATGGATTTCCATTATAAATGGATTGATATAGATTTGAAATTCTCTTGCTTTCTGACATAATTGATAGTTTTGCAATTCAAAGCTAATATACAAATAAAGTAAATTACAACTCAGTCATAAATTTCTACAGTTCAGTTATTATATATTTTTTAACGCTGAATGTTAAAATACATTTGCTTCAACAAAAACCAATGTTATGAAAACCAAGTTATTTTTTACAAGTATTTTTTTACTTTTTACTGTTTTTATTTTCGCTCAAAATACGATTTCTGGAAAAGTGATTGACCAAAAAGGAAGGCCGGTTCAAGGCGCTAATATTTACCTAGACGGAACATACGACGGAGCAACTAGCTCTGCAACGGGTGAGTTTTCTTTTGAAACAAGTGCGACTGGAAATCAATTTCTTGTAGTGAGTTTTTTGCTTTTTGAAACCTACAAGAAAGAAATTGATGTAACGAATTATAAAGAGCAAACGGTTAAACTTAGAGAAAATATAAATACACTTGATGCTGTTGTAATCACAGCAGGAACTTTAGAATCTGGAGATAAAGCGAGAGTTTCGGTTTTAAAACCTTTAGATATTGTAACAACAGCTGGTTCAGCTGGAAATATAATTGCTGCTTTGCAGACTTTACCAGGAACACAATCTGTTGGTGAAGACGGGCGTTTGTTCGTTCGTGGTGGAGAAGCAAACGAAACGCAGACTTTTGTAGACGGAATTAGAGTTGCACAGCCTTATGGAGCGACAACAAATAATTTGCCAACTCGAAGCCGATTTTCTCCTTTTTTGTTTAGCGGAATCTCTTTTTCGACTGGAGGTTATTCTGCAGAATATGGTGAAGCATTATCAAGTGTTTTACTTTTAAATACGCAGGACGAAGTAGATCATAATAAAACAGATATTGGTTTAATGACTGTAGGTCTGAGTTTAGGACATACTCAAAAAATGAAAAAAAGCTCGTTGAGTGTAAATATGGCTTACATAAACTTAGCGCCATATCAGGCGGTGATTCCTCAAAATGTAGATTGGAATAATCCGTATCAGTCTCTTGGAGGTGAAACAGTTTACAGATATAATTTTACAAATGGAATCTTTAAACTTTATGCCGCTTTTGATTCGGAGAAATTCGATTTAAATCAGAAAAATATCAATTTCGAGAATCCTATCAGAACAGATTTGAATAACAATAATTTTTATTTGAATTCTTCTTACAAGGGAACTTTTGGAACTGGATGGCAGTTAACAACAGGAATAAGCTACGGATACAGTAAAAACAAAACAAAATATGATATAAATGATATTGATGCTGATGAAAATGCGGCACAATTGAAATTGAAGTTTGGTAAAAAAGTTTCGAATTATTTTAAAGTATCTTTTGGAGCGGATTATTTCATTACAAAATTCGATGAAAATTTTAATGACAATATTTCAATCGATGTTACAAACGGATATGATTCAAACATCTTTGCAGCTTATACAGAAGGAGATATTTTATTTTCTAAAAGGTTAGCAATGAAAGTTGGTTTAAGATATTCGAACAATAGTTTGCTAAATGAAAATAATATTGCGCCAAGAGCTTCAATAGCTTACAAGTTTTCAAAAACAAGCCAGCTTTCATTTGCTTATGGAGATTTTTCGCAGACACCGGTTGTAGATTATATTAAATACTCAAAATACCATCAGTTTGAAAGTGAAAAAGCAAGTCATTATATTTTGAATTATCAATTTACAAAACCGGGACAGATTTTTAGAGCAGATCTTTATTATAAAGATTATAGAAATTTAGTTCAATATGATACAAAAGATATTAGATACAATTCAGTCTTCAATAATGACGGTTCAGGTTATGCAAAAGGTTTAGAATTATATTGGAGAGACAGTAATTTGTACAAAAACTTAGAATATTGGATTTCGTATTCTTATATCGATTCTGAGCGACAATACAAGAATTTTCCAACAATGGCTGTGCCAAGTTTTATTGCAAATCATACTTTATCTGTAGTAACAAAATATTTTATTACAGATTGGAAATCACAAATAGGTTTTACAAACAATTATAGTTCAGGACGCCCATATAACGACCCAAATCAGACACAATTTATGAGCGGAAAAACAAAATCATACAATAGTTTGAGTTTCAACTGGGCGTATATATTAACAACACAAAAAATCCTTTATTTTTCTGTTTCGAACGTTTTAGGAACACAGAATGTTTTTGGATATGATTATGCAAAATTACCAGATCCAAATGGAGTATATCAAAGACAAGCCGTAGTGCCAACCGCAGATCGATTTTTCTTTTTAGGCTTCTTTTGGACCATCAGCCAAAATAAAAATGAGAATCAGTTGAAGAATTTGTAGTTCGTGGTATAGATGCTAAGCTGCTAAGGTTCTGAGCTGCTAAGAAAAAAAAAACTTAGAACCTTAGCATCTCAGAACCTCAGAATCTTAATAAGAAACAATTCAGCAGCAAAAATCAACAACTCAGTATCATTTAATTTTAAAACAGTAAAATCCAATATACTTTTGAAGTATAATTAACAAGTTGCTAAGGTTCTAAGTAAGAAAAGCTTAGAATCTAAAAAAACAAAAGAGTTTTAATCATCAATAAGAAAAAATTAGAACCTTAGCAGCTCAGCCCCGATAGCTATCGGGGTAGAATCTAAAAAAAACAACCTTAAAAAAAAGAAATCATGACCAAGATTATTACCATTATCACATTATTTATCTGCAGCTTATTATCTGCACAAACACAGTTTGAACAAGGAATGACAAAAGCTTTCGGGCTTTGGAAAGAAGGAAAAAATGCGGATGCTTCGGCATTGTTTGAAAGAATTGCAGCGGCCGAAAAAAATAGTTATCTGCCTAATTATTATGTAGCTTTAATTAACACGACATCGGCTTTTGGTGAAAAAGATAAAACCAAAATTGATTTGTTATTGACAAAAGCGCAAGATGCTGTTGATGCTGAAATGTTAAAAGATCTAAACAATTCAGAGTTGTACGTAATGCAGGCTTTAATTTACACAGCTTATGTAGCGTCTGATCCAATGACAAACGGAATGAAATATTCGGCTAAAGTAATGGAAGCTTATGCAACTGCTAAAGCACTAGATCCAAACAATCCGAGAGCTGTTTTCGGTGAGGCTGATTATCAACTGGGAGGAGCGAAATGGACTGGGGTTGATACAAAACCACTTTGTGAACAAGTTAACAGATCTATCGAACTTTTTGGTACTTTTAAGCCTGAAACGCCTTTTTCTCCTAAATGGGGTTTAGAAAGAGCGTTGGAAATTCAAAAAACCTGTAAATAAAAAATAGTAATAAATTAAGTTAATTATAATGAAAGACCATAGAAATGCATTTGCTGATTTGAAAAGTGGAACCATAGTGTGTTTCAAGATTTCTATGATCTTTACAGTAATATTCTGCGCTCTTTTAGGTACTGATTTAAATGTAAAAAATGTTGTACTAACATTTCTTTTAAGCTGTCTTTATTCGTTTGGACTTGGTTTTGGAAATGGTTTTATAAGCGTTCTCTTAGATCGAAAATGGGATTGGCTGGAACAGACTAATTTAAGAGTATATTACGGAATTTTAGTAACTGTTTTATATACAGTTCCTGCAGTGTTAGGAATTAATTATATCATTTTTGTTGTCGTTCAGAAGCTTCCTATAGATCAGTTTTTTGGCAATCGAATGATTTGGAATCACGTTTTTTATATTGTTTTATCGTTTGGAGTTTCTACTTTCATGCAAGCCAGAAGTTTTATGGTAAAATGGAAACAAGCTTCTAAAATTGAAATAACGCAGCAAAAAATTATTGCAGGAACGGCAAATGCACAATTTGAGAGTTTAAAAAATCAGATCGATCCACATTTTCTTTTTAACAGCTTAAATGTTTTAAGTTCCTTGATCGAAGAAAATCCTGATAATGCACAGCGTTTTACGACTTCTTTGTCAAAAATTTACCGCTATGTTTTAGAGCAGAAGGACAAAGAATTGGTTTCTGTAGAAGATGAGTTATCATTTGCAAAAACCTATATGAATCTGTTGAAAATGCGTTTTGAGAATAGTTTATTCTACGAATTGCCAGTCGAGAACATAAATCCGGATGCAAAAGTAGTTCCGCTTTCATTACAGCTATTGCTTGAAAATACGGTAAAACATAATGTTGTAAGTGAGCAAAAACCGCTTCATATTCGAATTTTTATTGACGGTGATTACTTAGCAATTCAAAATGATCTTCAGAAAAAAGAAGTTCTTCAGGATAGGCAGGGAGTTGGATTACAGAATATTGTAAATCGATATGCAATTGTGACCAACAGAAATGTGATGATCGAACAAGATGAGAAAAATTTCACGGTTAAGATTCCAATTTTAACAAAACAAATTAACGTTATGGAAACAAATGCAGATTATAACGATGAAACTAAAGCTTATTTTAGGGCTAAAAAAAGAGTAGAAGAATTAAAAGGGTTTTACGGAAATGTAATTTCATATTGCTGTGTAATCCCAATATTAGCTTTTGTTAATTTAAGATATTCACCAGGATTTCAATGGTTTTGGTTTTCAGCTTTGGGCTGGGGATTTGGAGTTGTAATGCATGCTTTTAAAGTATATGGCTACAGCACAGGTTGGGAGGAAAGAAAGATTAGAGAGATTTTAGAGAAAGAAAAAAACAAGCAAACTTGGAAATAATCATGAAGCCAAATTATACAGAAGCGGAACGCTATTACCAGGCTCAAAAAAAAGTAAAAGAAATTAGAGGATTTTACGAGCATTTGACTGTTTTTATTTTCGTAACCATAGTTTTAGTTGTTATCAACCTTGTGACTTCGCCAGAATATTTATGGTTCATTTGGTGTATTGGAGGCTGGGGGATAGGAGTGGTTTTTCATGGATTGAAAGTTTTTGGATACTCGCCGTTTTTTAATAAAGAATGGGAAGAACGAAAGATTCAAGAGATTTTAGGAAAAGAAAAAAACCAAAAAACTTCAAGCTAAAGATGAAAACGAATTATAATAGTGATCAAGAAGAATATGAATTACAGCAGTTAGCCAGCAAAAAGGTTGTAAAGCTTAAATCATTTTATGTTCATTCATTTTTTTATATTATAGCGGTGGTGCTTTTTGTTTTAAAAGAGTATTACAAATTGCCTTTGAATGTGTTTCCTGCTAAATTTTTAAATGGAGTTGTAATGATTGTTTGGTCAACCGTATTTTTTGGTTCAGCGATTGATTTATTTGTCTCTGCTAAAGTTTTTGGAGATAAATGGGAGAAACGTAAAATGAAACGTATTTTAGAAAAAAGAGAAAAAAAACAAAAATGGGAGTAATCATGGAAATGAAATACAGCGAAGAGGATAGATATTTTTTGGCTAAAAAGAAAGTCGGTGATATTAAAGGATTTTATGGAAACTTGGCATCTTATATATTTGTAAATGCAATTTTGATTTTCGTTAATTTGTACACATCACCGGAATATTTATGGTTTTTTTGGCCTTTGTTGTGGTGGGGAATTGGAGTAGTTTTTCATGGATTAAGGGTTTTTGAAGTATTTCCGGCTTTAGGAAAAGACTGGGAAGAAAGAAAAATCAAAGAGTTTATGGAAAAGGAAAAATGGAACAAAAGTAAATGGCAATAATTTTTAAATCAAAATAAAATGGGACGATTTAGAAGACGTATGTATGAAGAATACGGAGATGAATTTAGTACAGATGAAAACTTTAACGCTGCCTATAGAAAGGTTAGAAGAATAAAAGGATTTTATTCGCATCTGAAGGTTTACATTATAGTAAATATTATTATCATTATTTCAAATTTGAATAATGGTTTTATAGGCAATCGTATTGAAATTAGAGGTTTTCGAGATTGGGAAGTTTATTCAACCGCATTTTATTGGGGGATTGCTTTAGCCATTCATGCTTTTACTGTTTTTGGCCCGGATATTTTTTTTAATAAAGATTGGGAAGATAGAAAAATCCAAAAATATATGGAAAAAGAAGCTCAGAATAAGAAAAAATGGGAGTAATTTTAACTAGTATATTTTAAACCTTGTATTGTATTAAATGACCACATTAATTATAGAAGACGAAAAACCAGCTGCACGTTTATTGCAGCGAAAACTTGAAAAATTAGATATAACTGTAAAAACAATGCTGCATTCTGTAGAAGAATCACTTCATTGGTTTACAAATAATGAACATCCAGATTTGATTTTTCTGGATATTCAGTTATCAGATGGTTTATCGTTTGAGATTTTTGAAAAAATAAATATTCAAAGCGCCATAATTTTTACAACAGCTTATGATGAGTATGCTTTGAAAGCTTTTAAACTAAATAGTATTGATTATCTTTTAAAACCAATAGATGAAGATGATCTAGAAGCCGCAGTAGTAAAGTATAAAGCGCGAATGCCTAAAGCTGATGAAAGAAATCATAATCTGCAATTAGACTTTGAGCAAATACGTCAAATGCTGTCAAATCCTTTTGAAAAGAGTTACAAAAAAAGATTTACTGTTAAAATAGGACAGCACTTAAAAGTAATAACGACCGAAGAGATTGAATGTTTTTTTAGTGAAAACAAAGGAACATATATACATACCTTTGATAATCGAAACTACTTAATCGATTCGACTTTAGAAATTTTAGAACAGGAACTAGATAAAAAGGATTTTTTTCGTGTAAGCAGAAAATTTATTGTACCGCTGCAGGCAATTAAAGAAATTCAGGTATATACAAATTCTCGTTTGAAAGTTATTTTACCAACTTACAAGGAAGATGAGGTAATAGTAAGCCGAGAAAAAGTACAAGATTTTAAAGCTTGGCTTGGGTAAAATTTAAATCAAAATATAGAAATTCAGCTGATTTTAATTCATTTAATTAAAATCTATGTCGCAAAAAAGAGGTTGTCTCAAAAGGACAGCTTTTTTTGTAAGCTTCAGAGAAGCTAAATATTTATAGCAAAGGATAAATGTTTACAATATATAGCTCCAGAGGAGCGACATGTTTTTTCTATATTCTTAATATATGTCGCTCCTCTGGAGCTTTATAATTTATCGAATTGTATCTCTATAAATATTTTACCCCGCTGGGGTTTATCGAAGAATAAATTTGTCAATAATCTATACAGCAAAAAAGCAGTCCTTTTGAGACAGCTATTTCGAATTTATTTACTCAATCGATGCAATGTAAAAGTCATAGCACTTAAAAGGAAAAATGCCATAATCTGATGGATTAGTCCTAAAGCCAAAGGCACGCTGTATAATAAAGTGAAAACTCCTAGTAGAAACTGTATAAATACAAAAACCACCAAAGTTTTAATTCCGTTTGATTGTGTATTAGTAAGCGTATATTTTTTACTTCTAAAATATAGGAAAAGTATAATGGCAACTACTACGTAAGCAAAAGTTCTGTGTACAAACTGAACACCGCTTTTTCCTTCAATTAAATTTTTTATTAAACTTGATTGTTCAATAAGAACTGATTCGTGCATAAATTCTCCGTCACTCATTAAAGGCCAGTGATTATGAATTAATCCTGCGTTTAATCCTGCAACAAAACCACCATAAATAATTTGTATTAATAAAGCGGCCAAAGCATAACGTGCAATAGTGCGCAACGGTAATATTTTGTTGATATTTCTTTCTGGATAAATTAAATCCAGCGCTACCCAAAGCGTATAAGCAAAAGTTATAAAAGCAAAAGTTAAATGCAGCGAAAGTCTAAAATGACTTACATCTGGATTGTCAATTAAACCACTTCTAACCATAAACCATCCAAGAAAACCTTGAAAACCACCCATTGCCAAAAGTACAATACACTTTTTGATCGTTGCTGTATCTAATTTCTTTTTGATTAAGAAATAAACAAAAGGAACAAAAAATACTAAACCAATAATACGACCGATGAAACGGTGAAACCATTCCCAGAAATAAATAAACTTATAATCTGAAAGCTGAAAATCGTTATGAATGTTGATTTTTTGATACTCAGGAAATTTCTTGTACTGCTCAAAAGCCTCATTCCATTTGGCTTCCGTTAAAGGCGGGAAAGTATCGGTTACCAAATGCCAATCGGTCATTGATAAACCTGAGTTGGTCAAACGGGTAATTCCGCCAACGACTACCATTAAAAATAATAAAACACAACCTGATAGTAACCAAATGATTACTGATTTATTCTCTTTTTTCATTCTTTTCCAATTAATTCTATTTCGTTTGTTCGTTTGGTTTTCTTTAAGTAAAATTTTGCCAGAAAATAATTTGCAATACTATTTAAAGGAAGTATAATTAAAAGTTTAGTAATTCTTTGAGCATATTCATTTTCGATTCGTAATTTTGAAATAGCTATGTCAAGAGAAGATTCAAAAATAAAGAATGCAATGAAAACTAATGTAATAGTAATTATACAGCTAAAGAAAAATATAATTTTTAATTTAAAATGGTTGCCGTCTGAATTCTTCAGTTTTCTTGAAAACATAATATTTGATACTATGAATACCAATAAAAGTAAAACTAGAAAAACAGCACCTAATTCGTCCATTATTTTTTAAGCGTTAGATTTAACTTTGATGCTCTTTTAATTACAAAATCATAAGCCGCCTGATATTCGTTTGGTATATCGCCTTCTAAAATTGCTTCTTTCACAGCTTCTTTCAAAACTCCAATTTCACGTGAAGGTTTTAAATCGAACATTTCCATAATTTCCTCGCCAGAAATTGGGGGTTGAAAATTACGAACATGATCGCGCTCTTCCACTTCTACAATTTTCTTGCGAACGATTTCAAAGTTTTTATGATATTTCTTGAATTTCGATGGATTTTTGGTTGTAATATCAGCCTCACATAAAGTCATTAAATTTTCGACATCTTCGCCGGCGTCAAAAACCAAACGACGAACTGCACTGTCGGTAACAATATCCTGCGCCAAAACAATTGGACGCGAACTCATAATAACCATTTTTTGAACAAATTTCATTTTATGGTTCAAAGGCATGTGCAGGCGTTCG
This sequence comes from Flavobacterium oncorhynchi, assembly GCF_002217355.1. Classification (GTDB taxonomy): domain Bacteria; phylum Bacteroidota; class Bacteroidia; order Flavobacteriales; family Flavobacteriaceae; genus Flavobacterium; species Flavobacterium oncorhynchi. The sequence goes on from NZ_MUHA01000005.1 coordinate 161,147, forward strand.
AAGATATTCTTCGCCATTTTTCCGCCCAAAAACTCATGTCCATGAAAAGTCCAGCCTTGCTTTTTGCTGAAACGTTTTGTTGGCGCTTTTCCAATATCATGTAATAATGCCGACCAGCGCAGCCAGACATCATCTGTATTTGGACAAATATTATCAACTACTTCAAGCGTATGATAAAAGTTGTTTTTATGTGTATGACCTTCTATTTCTTCAACCTGATTCAGCGCCGTTAGTTCAGGTAAAATCAAATCTAAAAGTCTCGTTTTGTATAAAAGTAAAAATCCAGTTGAAGGTTTATCTGTCGAAAGAATTTTATTCAATTCGTCAACAATTCTCTCACCCGAAATAATTTTAATACGATCAGCATTTTTTGTAATTGCATTCAATGAATTTTCTTCAATCTCAAATTTCAATTGTGTAGCAAAACGAATTGCACGAAGCATTCGAAGCGGATCATCAGAATAAGTAATGTCTGGATCCAGTGGAGTTTTAATCGTTTTATTTTCTAAATCTTTCAAACCGTCAAAAGGGTCTAAAAGATCTCCAAAATTGTTTTCGTTTAAAGATAAAGCCAATGCATTGATTGTAAAATCACGACGGTTTTGGTCATCCTGAAGCGTTCCGTTTTCTACAATTGGATTTCGGCTGTCAAAATTATAAGATTCTTTTCGAGCGCCGACAAATTCAATATCAGTATCTTCAAAACGTAACATTGCAGTTCCATAAGTTTTAAAAACCTGAACTTTTGGTTTGTTAGGAAGTAATTCAGAAACTTTTAAAGCCAATTCGATTCCGCTGCCAACAGCTACAACATCAATATCTTTTTTAGAACCTCGATTTAAAAGTAAATCTCTAACAAAACCACCAATAACATAACTGTCAACATTTAGTTCCTGAGAAGCTTTCGAGATAATATCGAAAATTTTATTTTGTAAAGCTGTTTTATAATTTGTTTGTATAGCCACGAATTCACTAATTTTTGAATAAAAAAGACATTTCAAATTTCTAAGAAATGAAACGTATGCAAATTTACAACATAGAAAATGCCTATTACAATCTATCGCTCACTTTTTTGAACAATTTCACATTTTGCAGTGTCGATTTTTATGAATTGGGAAAGGTTTACCGCTAATTACACTAATTTCCACGAATTATTTTTCTTTTACGCAGGTTGTGAAGATTTTTTGCCACAGATTAAAAAGATTTACGCAGATTTTTTTAATCCTTTTAATCCTGTAATCTGTGGCTCAAAAAAAAAACTTGGAAATTAGTGTAATTCGTGGCGAAAAAAAACTATACCCCAATAAAACAAATCAATTACAATTTCTAATTTTTAAAATTTCAATTTGTATTTTTGAATCATACAAAAAAGCTCACATGAAAATTGTTATATCTCCAGCGAAATCACTGAATTTCGAAAAAGAATTACCAACATCTCAATATACAGAACCATCATTTTTAAAAGAAGCAAGAGTGGTTCATAAAGTTGTAAAACAAAAAAAGCCAGCTGAATTGTCTGAGTTAATGTCAATTTCAAGCAAACTTGCCGATTTAAACTGGAAACGAAATCAAGAATGGAAAACGCCTTTTACACCTGAAAATGCGCGTCCGGCAGTTTATACTTTTGACGGAGATGTTTACACAGGTTTAGACGCTTATACAATTCCATTAGAAAAACTTGAGGTGCTTCAAGATAAATTAAGAATCTTATCTGGACTTTACGGACTTTTAAAACCTCTTGATTTAATGCAGGCATATCGTTTAGAAATGGGAACAAAAATACCGGTTGGTGAGTATAAAAACCTTCATGAGTTTTGGAAACCTGTGGTTACAAAAGCTTTAAATAAAGAATTGAAAAAAGACGAATTGTTCGTGAATTTAGCGAGTAATGAATACTTCTCTGCAGTTGATGTAAAAGCTTTGAAAGTTCCAGTAATTACACCAGATTTTAAAGATTATAAAGATGGAAAATTAAAAATGATCAGTTTCTTTGCAAAAAAGGCAAGAGGTATGATGGTTCGCTACATTATTGATACGAATGCCGAAACTATCGAGGACTTGAAAGGCTTTAACTACGAAGGATATCAGTTTGATGCCAATCTTTCTAAAGGGAATCATTTGGTTTTTACAAGATAACTTTTAAGGAGCTGAGGTTCTAAGATACTAAGGTTCTAGGGTTTTTTACCGCAAAGAACGCAATGATTTACGCAAGGTTCGCAAAGTTTTTATTACAAAGCTTTGCGAACTTTTTTTATGCTTTTATGAATAAATTCTTTGCTCCTGATAGCTATTGGGATTGCAGTAAAATAAAAAAAAATAAACGCCGAATTCTAAATGATGAATTCGGCGTTTCTGCGTATTATAAAATTATTATTATTAATGCATTGCGTCGGCTGCACTAATTTTGTTCTTCCCTTTTTTGATAAAGAGAATAATCGGTATGCAACATAAAAACATGATTCCAAGATACAGGAAAATATCCATGTAAGCCATTACAGTACTTTGCTTCATTACTGAATACTCTATAGCTTGATACGCTTTCTTTAAAGCAACATCTGCGCTGTATCCTTTTGCCATAAAAGCGTGCTGCATTCCTGTAATACGTTGTTGGACATCATATTTTGCAGGATCTAAATTGTTAATTAGATCTACTCTGTGTGTCTGACTAAAACGTGTGATGAAAGTGGTAATAATCGCAATACCAAAAGATCCACCCAATTGACGCATCATTCCAGTAAATGCCGCCCCTTCACCAATATGTTTTCCTTTTAAAGTCGAAAGTGAAAGTGTTGTAATAGGAACGAAAAGTAATCCTAAACCAATTCCTCTTAAAATTAAAGGCCAGTACATATGTTCAACACCCGTGTCTGGAGTCATACGGCTGTACATCATAAAGGTAAACAAGAAGAAAATAAAGAATCCAACTCCCACCATATAACCTTGTGGTACACCTTTCTGAATCATATTACCCACAAATGGCATCATTAGCGCCGTGGTAATAGATCCAGGAATTAATAATAATCCTGCATCAGTTGCTGTCCATCCTAAAATCGACTGCGTGTAAATTGGGATAATTAAAGTTGAACCGTATAAACCGAAACCAAGAATAAAACACATTACAGTTCCAATTCTTAAATTTCCATCTTTTAAAACACTTAAGTTTACGATTGGATATTTATAGGTTAGCTCTCTCCAAATAAATAATATTAATCCAAGAACCGTAACAACACTTAAAGTTACAATAAGTGGATCATTAAACCAGTCATCTTGCTGTCCGTGTTCAAGTACAAATTGTAAAGAACCAATAAAGGCACTCAACAAAATAATTCCCCACCAGTCAACCTGATTGGCTTTCAATTTTTCGCCATATTTTGGACTTCTCACAAAAGTTATAGCCAAAATAGTAGCGATAATCCCTAATGGAATATTGATATAGAAAATATAAGGCCAAGAATAATTATCTACCAAATAACCTCCCAAAGGCGGTCCAAGAGTAGGTCCAACAATTACACCCATTCCGTATATAGCCTGTGCCATTCCACGTTTTGCAACTGGATAACTTTCGGTAATAATCGTTTGGGCTGTTACTAGTAATGCTCCTCCACCCATACCTTGTACGAATCGGAAAGCTACAAGTTCCCAAATATTCGTGGCATTACCACACAAAAAAGAACAGACCGTAAATATTATAATGGAAGCCACAAAATAATTACGTCTTCCAAATTGCTGTGATAGCCAGCTTGTCATCGGTATTACAATAACATTCGCAATTGCGTATGCTGTAATTACCCATGCCACATCAGTCAAGGTAGCACCAAGACTTCCGCGCATGTCTGTCAGCGCTACGTTTACAATCGTCGTATCAACAATTTCCAACAGTGCACAAAGTACTGCCGTAATCGTAATGATAACACGTCTATAACCGTATTCTACTAAATCGTCGTCTGCTTGTACTGCTCCTGCCATGTTTTATTTTAAATGTACGTCTACGTCAACATTCATTCCTGGTCTTAAAAGTTTTACTTTTTCAGGATCGTTTGATTCATCTAAACTAATTTTTACTGGTAATCTCTGAATTGTTTTTACGAAGTTTCCTGTAGCATTATCAGGAGGTAATAATGAAAAACGAGATCCTGTCGCAGGAGAGAATGAAGTTACTGTACCTTTAAACTCATAGTTAGGGTAAGCATCAACTTTTAAACTTACTTTTTGACCTACAATCATTTTGTTTAATTGTGTTTCTTTAAAGTTTGCTACAACCCAAGCTTCGTTATTATTGATGATGTAAAACAAAGATTGTCCAGGTTGTACCAATTGTCCTGGTTGAATATCAACTTTCGAAACTTGACCGTCAATTGCAGCAGTAACTACTGTATAAGAAAGGTTCAAATGAGCAACATCGAGCATCGTTTTTGCTTTTTTGATGTTTGCAGCAGCAACTTCTGTTTGTTTATCAGAAGCTTTAGATTTAGATTCAATTACCGATTTTTGGTAAGAACTTGCTCTTTGTTGTTGTTGTAAAACACGTACTTGATTTTCTGCTTCTTCCTTTGCAGTCAAAGCTTGCTCATATTGTTGTTTTGTAATCGTATGTGTTTTATACAAATTATTATAACGGTTATAATCGTTTGTAAGTTGTCTCAATCTAATTTTTGCGCTTTCGATAGAACCGCTAGCCGATTTCATATTTGCATCAGAAACAGAAATACTTGCATATGCACTTCCAATATCAGCTTTTGCAGCTTCGTATTGTCCTTCAGCTCCTAACAAAGCAGCGTTTGCTTCGTCAATTTTTAATTGATAGTCTCTCTTATCGATAGTAAATAAAGTATCTCCTTTTTTTACATAATCATTATCTTTCACATAAACTTTACTGATATATCCTGAAACTCTCGGAATAATCGGGTTCATTTTTTTCTCGATTTGAGCATCATCCGTTTCTTCGTGAGCTTGTGAGTGAATATATTTTGATATTCCATACGTTCCGCCCACTAAAACCAATACGGTTAGTATGATGATGAATTTTTTATTTGTCTTTTTCTTTTCCATGAGAGCTGTCGATTATATTTTAGAAAGATTGAATGATTGTGATAATTGTCCTGATACTGAAAGTAATTCGTAATATTTTTGAATAATTGCCGCTTTAGAAACAGCAGTATTTATTTTGGCACTTAATTGTTCAACATCTGCTTCAACCAAATCATTAGTATCAGCCAAACCATTGTCGAACTTGTCTTTTACAAGTCTGTAATTTTCCGCAGCCTGCTGTAATGCTTCATTATAAACAACACTTTGATTAATGGCTAAATCATAATCTTCGATAGATTTTTGAACCTCTACCTTAATACGATCCGTCATAATAGCTTCAGTGTTTTTTACTTCTAGAGCTCTGCTTTCAGCTTCTTTAACGTGCGCGCTGTTTTTTAAGATTCCTGATAAATCATACGATAAACCTAAACCAAAGTTCATAGCATATTTTACCGTTACTATATCTTTAAGATCAAAAGCGGTGTAACCTCCAAGTAAAGAAATAGAAGGATAATACCCAGCTTTTGCTACTTTAATACTTGCTTCAGAAGCTTTTTGCTGTAAGCGAACAGCCTCAAGATCTTTTCTGCTCTCCAAAGCAATTGCATCAGATGTTGGTGCATTGTTTGTTTTTAAATTAAAGAAATCATCCTCATTAACTTGAAGTTTTGTTTCAGGAGCTAATTTCAATAAAGTAGTGAGATAAAAATTGATGTTGTTTAAGTTGTTCGTAGCTTCATCAATAGATAATTGTGTTTTTGAAACTAATAACTGTGCTTTCAACAAATCGTTTCTCGGAATAATTCCGTTTTTCTCCAATTCTATAAAATCAGTAACACGCTGTTTAGCACTTTTTTGATTCTCATTTAAAACATCGAGTGTTTTTTGAGCTTTGTATAGTGCCGTATAATAAGTGATTACTCTTAATGCAACATCTTCTTTAGTTTTTGCTGCATTGGCAGTTTCCGCTTCATACAAGTTATCGTAAGCATCAATACTGCTTTGAATTTTGAATCCTGCAAAAATAGGTAAACTCAAATTTGCCATTCCAAGCATTGCACGATCAGGAGATGCTAAAGAAGCACTTTTATCCTGATTAGGCATTTCAATAGATGCTTTTGTAAGACGCTGATATTGACCAGAAACTTTTAAATCAGGATATTGATTGTTTTTTACGGCTGTAAGCTCGTGTTTTTTTGTGTTTACCTTAGTATTGGCAAGCGTAACTTCGTTGCTTTTTTCCCAAGCCATTTTTACGGCTTCGTCTAAGGTTAAACTTGTTTTTTCTTGTGCTTCTATTGCAGATATTCCGATAAAGAATACTCCAAAGAGCATTAATTGACTAATTTTCATAAACAAGTAGCGCTTTTATAGTTTGTTGAATGTGCTTTGTGAGACTGGTTTTAATGTAATCATTGTACAATGCTTCTGTATTTAAGTTCAGTAACTCTACGAAGAAAGGTTTATTCATATGAAAGTGAAAATACGTTCCTATGATAGTTGGCGTAATTAGCGGAATGATTACATCTTTTCTAAAAACACCTTTTTCCTGACCTTGAGTAATAATACTCTCAACAGATTTTAGATTCCCTTTTTTTAATTCTGTAAATGCAATAAAACTTTTTTCTCTTTTTTTTGCGTTAATTTCAAAATGTAAAACTCTGAAAATCCCTTTGTTACAACTGATTCTGTTAATGTAAATTTCGATTAATTTATTGACTTTTTCAATCGGTTCCAGATTTTCTTGTAATAAATTTTCGAGTTGTAATTTTAAATCCGAAGTTTTGTAAATAATTAAAGATTCCAGTAATCTTTCCTTGGAGCCAAAATAATACGAAATCATGGCAATGTTGATTTTTGCTTCTTTCGAAATATCCCGTATTGACGTCCCTTCAAATCCTTTTTCAGAAAACAACCTTTCGGCAACGTTTAGAATCTGAATTTTTTTATCGTTTAGTTCGATGTGTGACATGATGTTGTTTCTAATCGAATACAAAATTAAACACTTGTTTAAATTAAACACTTGTTTAATTTTATTTTAACATAATATTAACATAAAATGATTTTGTAATTTAGTGCAAAAAAAAGCTGAAACACCAAGTGTTTCAGCTTTATAGCTCTGTTTTGTCATTTCGACGAAGGAGAAATCTTCACAAGCAGCTCCGCAATCAAAAGCTTTAATCTTTGTCGATTTTGCAACGGAGATTCTTCGTCCCTCAGAATGACAAACTATATGTTTATTGTATACAATTTATCGAATTTCTCCAACAAATTCTGCAATTTTCCCACTTCCATTTTCACTCAAATGTTTGATAAAAGCACTTCCAATGATAGCACCTTTTGCATATTTAGTAGCTTGATTGAAAGTTTCTTTATTCGAAATTCCAAAACCCACGATTTGCGGGTTTTTCAAATTCATGTTTGCAATTCTTTCAAAATAACTTTCCTGAACATTTCCAAAACCAGATTGAGAACCTGTAACGCTTGCAGAACTTACCATGTAAATAAATCCGTTTGAAACGCTGTCGATAAAACGAATACGTTCTTCCGAAGTTTGTGGTGTAATCAAGAATACGTTAAGCAATCCGTATTTTTCGAAAATTGCTTTGTATTCATCAGCATAAACATCAACAGGTAAATCTGGAATAATTAATCCGTCAATTCCAATTTCAGCACATTTTTTGCAAAAAGCTTCAACGCCGTATTGCAGCATCGGATTAAAATATCCCATAATAATCAACGGAATTTTTACGCTTTCGCGGATGTTTTGCAACTGATCGAAAAGAATTTGAGTTGTCATTCCGTTATGAAGCGCGGTTGTAGAACTTGCCTGAATCGTTGGTCCGTCTGCCAAAGGATCGCTAAAGGGCAATCCAATTTCGATTAAGTCAACGCCGTTTTTTTCTAAATCTTGAATAATCTGCACGGTATCATTTAAACTTGGATATCCAGCAGAAAAATAGATCGAAAGGATCTTTTTATCTTCTTTTAATTTTTGAGTTATTCTGTTCATTTTAATATCTTTTATTTCTTATGCAAGGTTTTCAGAACCTTGTAGGTATGTTAAGTTTTGTTCTGCCACAGATTAAAGGATTTTCACTGATTACTGTTGTAAATTATTTCACGCAGATTTAAATTGATTTAAGCAGATTAGGACAGATTTTTTTTAATATTACCAATAAAATCTGCTAAATCAGCGTGTAAAATCTTTTTAAATTTGTGTAATCTGCGGCATATGTTTTAAAGTTTTACAATCTTGCTTGTCCAGTTATCATTTTCATTTTTCTCTTTCATTACCAGTAATCGACATTTCGGGAAAAGTGATTAATTGCTCTCCATTTTGAACTGCCATTTCAATTAGGTTATAATGATCCTGTAAATTAGCTTCAATATTTCCTTGAGTTGGTTTTGTTTGTGCGGCTGCTAGAATCATTTTTTGTTTTTACAACTGTTAGTTTTCTGTATAAACCCAAGCAGAAATTCCAGAGTTCAATGTTACTTTAACCCTTTTGTAAGCATTCGATTCAAATAAATCTACTTTAGCTAAATCTGCCAGAGTAACATTAAAAACAACGCCATGAATAACATCTGAAAGACTTTCACTTGCTATTGCGACAACATAATCTGCCATTCCAAATTCTTCTTCAATTTTGAGACTTTTTAATTTGTAGCCATTTAGCTGATCGGGAGTGCCAGTTAATAGTTTTCTAAAAACTCGCATCTGAATTTCTTTTGAACGTAATGTTCCGTAAGAGAATAACTGTTCCATAATTATTATTTTTCTCGTTGCTTGTCTGCGTTAAATATGTTCTAATCCGTTGTTTCGGAAAACGCTCCAAATTACGATTTTTATTACAATTTAAAATAATCAATATAATTATCTAAATCTTTATCACCGCGGCCTGAAAGACTGATTACTACAATATCTGTAGGTTTAAATTTCTTTTGATCTAAAACTGCAAAGGCATGTGCACTTTCAATTGCAGGAATGATTCCTTCTAATTTTGTCAGCTGTAAACCTGCATTCATAGCATCATCATCAGTAACAGAGAAAAATTCTCCGCGTCCAGTTTGTGCTAAATGCGCGTGCATTGGGCCAACACCAGGATAATCTAAACCTGCAGAAATAGAATATGGTTCCGTAATTTGTCCGTCTGATGTTTGCATTAAAAGCGTTTTACAGCCGTGAATAACCCCCACTTTTCCTAATTTACTGGTTGCAGCACTGTGACCGCTGTCTACACCCTTTCCAGCTGCTTCAACAGCAATAATACCTACTTCTGGTTCATGTAAAAAGTGATAATATGTTCCTGCTGCATTACTTCCTCCGCCAATACAAGCTACTACATAATCAGGATTTTCGCGTCCTTCTTTTTCTTTTAACTGCCATTTTATTTCCTCAGAAATGACACTTTGAAAACGCGTTACCATATCTGGATAAGGATGAGGTCCAATGGCTGAACCAATAATATAATGTGTGTCAACCGGATTATTGATCCAATCACGAATAGCTTCGTTTGTAGCATCTTTTAAAGTTCTTGAACCCGAAAGTGCCGGACGAACTTCTGCGCCTAACATTTTCATACGAGCTACGTTTGGAGCTTGACGTGCGATGTCTATTTCGCCCATGTAAACAATACATTCCATTCCCATTAAAGCACAAACTGTTGCTGTTGCAACTCCATGCTGACCAGCTCCCGTTTCGGCAATAATTCTTTTTTTACCCAAACGTCTGGCAACTAATATCTGTCCAATCGTATTATTTACTTTATGAGCGCCCGTATGATTAAGGTCTTCTCTTTTTAAGTAAATTTTGGTGTTGTATTTTTCAGATAAACGATTTGCAAAATAAAGCGGACTAGGACGGCCAACATAATCTTTTAAAAGTTTATCAAACTCAGCTTTAAAACCTGGTTCACTTGTAATTTTTAAATAGTTTTGGCGTAATTCCTCTACATTTGGATATAGCATTTCTGGAATATAAGCTCCGCCAAATTCTCCGTAATATCCTTTTTCGTTAACGTTAAAATTCATTTTATTCCAATTTTAAAAGTTGGCAACATCAAATTTTCGTTTGAAATTGCTAAATAGATTTTTGTTTTTAAGCCCTGGTTCGATTTCAAATTTACTATTTACATCGACAGCATAAATAGGTAAATTTGTTTTTGAAATTTCTTCAATGGCTTTTAATTCGTTAATCCCGATTCCGCCGCTCAAAAAGAATGGCTTTTCCGAATTGTATTTTTTTAATATTGTCCAGTCGAATGTTGTTCCGTTTCCACCTGGAAGTCTGCCTTTTGTGTCAAATAGAAAATAGTCAGCGACAGCTTCAAAAGGTTTTATAACTTCAAAATCGAAGTTTTCATCAGCTGAAAATACTTTTATGATTTCGATTTCTTTTGGCAGTTGTTTTTTTAGTTCTGATAAAAAATCAACCGATTCATTTCCATGTAACTGAACGGCTTGTAAATTATATGTTCTTACTTTTTCTAGAATTTCTTCCTGACTTTGATTGACAAAAACACCCACTTTTTTGACTGTTTTTATTAGCTCAGGAATGGTTCCGTTAAAATATCGTGCGGATTTTTCCCAGAAAATAAATCCCATATAATCGGGCAGGAGCGCTCCAACTTCTAGAATATTTTCGGGGTATTTCATACCGCATATTTTGAGTTTCATTTCGTTTTGTTTTTTTTACCGCAAAGAGCGCTAAGATTTTTTATTTTGATTGCGCTTATAAACGCTAAGTTCGCGAAGCTTTTGTTTGTTTTCTTGCCGCGAATTTCAAGAATAAGTACGAATCTAATTAGTGTAAATTTGTGTAATTCGTGGCAAACTTTTAAACGTTTAGCTTATTAATAAATTCAGTTGCAGCTTTCCCGGCATTATCAGTTTTCATGAAGTTTTCTCCAATTAAGAAACCTTTATATCCGTAAGGTTTTAGTTCCTGAATGGCTTCGATTGATGAAATTCCGCTTTCAGAAACTTTTACAAAATCATCAGGAATTTGAGATGCTAGTTGTTTACTAAAATCTAAGCTTACTTCGAATGTTTTTAGATTTCTGTTGTTTACACCAATCATATCTAAACTAGGCATGATCGATTTTTCTAATTCTTCCTGATTATGAACTTCTAATAAAACTTCTAATCCTAGTTTTTTTGCAAATTCAGACAGCGATTTTATTTCTTCTCTTGTTAAAACTGCCGCGATTAATAAAATTAAATCGGCTCCGTGAGCTTTTGCTTCAAGAATCTGATATTCGTCAACAATAAATTCTTTTCGCAAAAGCGGAATATTCACACTCGCTCTTGCTAAAAGTAAGTCGTCAAGTGAACCTCCAAAATATTTTCCGTCTGTTAAAACAGAAATTCCACAAGCTCCTGCATTTTCGTATCCTTTAACGACTTCTTCGACTGTAAAACTTTGATTGATAATTGATTTTGATGGAGAACGACGTTTGTGTTCGGCAATAATTCCAGAATTGCTTTCTTTTAATTTTTGGCTAAGAGAAATTGTCTGTTTCCCAAAAAATACTGAAGATTCCAATTGAGAAACCGGAATAATTGATTTCTTTAGAATAACTTCTCGTTTTTTGTCTACTATGATTTTATCTAAAATATTCATTGTTGTTGTTTTGCCACGAAGTCACAAAGGCGCAAATTTTATTAGTGCTAATTTGTGAAATTTGTGTTTGTTTCTTATTTGCTTAATTCTTGTAAAGTCTTTAATGCTGTCAATCCTTTTCCAGACAATAAACTTTCTTTTGCTAATTCAAATCCTTCTTGCGGAGAACATTTTGTAACAGTCGAAATTGCCATTGCAGCATTGGCACAAACTACATTATTTTGTGCTTCGTTTCCTTTTCCTGAAATAATATTCGTGAAAATTTCTGCTGATTCTTCGATGGTTTTTCCGCCCTCGATTTCGGTTTGTGATAAAAGACGAACGTTAAAATCTTGTGGATTCAACATTCCTTCCATATGACTTGTTATAATTTTTGTTGGGCCAGTTAAAGAAATTTCGTCGTAGCCGTCAAGCGAATGTAAAATCGTGAAATTCACATTGGTATTTTGATATAAATAGGCATACATTCTAGCTAATTCTAAATTGAAAACACCAACCAATTGATTTTGCGGGAATGACGGATTTACCATTGGTCCTAACATATTAAAGAATGTTTTTACGGCCAATTCTTTTCTAATTGGTCCAACATTTTTCATTGCTGGGTGAAATAGGGGAGCATGCAAAACACAAATTCCAGCTTTATCGATACATTTTTCTAAAAATGAAGGATCGTTGCTAAATTTAATTCCCATTTTTTCCATGACGTTGCTTGATCCTGAAATTGATGAAACACCATAATTTCCATGTTTGGCAACTTTAATTCCAGCTCCTGCCGAAACAAATGAAGCTAAAGTCGAAATATTAAAAGTGTCTTTTCCATCGCCGCCCGTTCCACATAAATCGATGGTGTTGTATGTTGATAAATCAACGCGAATACACAAGTCTAATAAAGCTTCACGAAAACCCGAAAGTTCATCGATTGTTATGCTTCGCATCATAAATACGGTCAAAAATGCCGAAATCTGACTTGGATTGTACTGACCGCTTGAAATGTTAATCAATACGTTTTTTGCTTCTTCTTTAGTAAGCACTTCGTGATTGATTAATTTGTTTAATATAGTTTTCATTTTTTTTAAAGATTCTAAGTTGCTAAGGTTCTGAGATGCTAAGTTTTTGTTTTTATTGGTTTCAAGTTTTAGATTTCACCTTTCATTAACTTGAAACTTTAAACATGAAACAAAAAATTAACTATTTATCCAATTCTCTAAAATCCTTTTACCTTTTGGTGTCAGCACACTTTCTGGGTGAAACTGAACGCCTCTTACATCAAATTTTTTGTGACGTAACGACATAATTTGTCCATTTTCGTCAATAGAAGTAGCTTCAAGAACTTCTGGCAGATTGCTGTCAACAACCCATGAATGGTATCTTCCAACTTCAAACTCATTTCCTAAGCCTTCAAATAAAATCTCGTCTGAAACTACTGTTTTTACATTTGTAGCAACACCATGATATACTTTATCAAGGTTTGAAAGTGTTCCGCCAAAAACTTCTCCAATTGCTTGCTGCCCTAAGCAAACGCCAAGAATGCTTTTTGTAGGCGCGTATTTTTCAATTACAGCTTTTAATAAACCTGCTTCATCTGGAATTCCAGGTCCTGGCGAAAGTAAAATTTTATCAAAAGATGCGATTTCGTCAATTTCGAATTCATCATTTCTGTAAACGGTTACTTCGCAGTTTAAATCTTCCAAATAGTGCACTAAATTATAAGTGAAACTATCGTAATTGTCTATAACTAATATTTTTTTCATTTTTTTTGAGGTTCTAAGTTGCTAAGGTTCTTAGGATCTAAGTTTCACTATCTTGAAACTTGAAACAAAGAAAACCTGAAACTAAATTTTCTTATTTTTCTCGAACGTATTTTTCGACTATAATTCGATCAACGCCTAATTTTTCTACTTTTTCAATTCCTTTTTGAATCAACGTGTCATTTTTGATTTTTACTGTAAATTCAAATTTGTTGTTTTCCCATTCTCTATTATTAAAAAATTCCAAGTTTTCAGTATAAGTACTATCTTTTAAGGTGTACTTTCCGCCGCCGCCGAAAAATAGTGCAGTACTGTCTTTTCCATTATTTAAATCATGATTGAAAAATGCAAAATGAGTGTCATTTATAATTTTAATCATTTTTGTTTTTGAATTGAAAGTAGAAAACGTAGAATCTTTTTCAGTTGTTTCTGCTGATATAAGACGCCAAGTTCCTGCTATCGGAATCGCATTTGATTCTTTTTTCGTTTCACAAGATGTAAATAATAAAACTGCAACAGCAAATAGAATTAATTTTTTCATAGTTTTTTGTTTATGGTTTTTAGGTTTGTTTTTTTTAGTTTTAAGTATTTGTAACTAAATTTTTTCTGCCATTTCCAAAGCGGTGTTTAAAGCTCTTAGTTTGTTGTAAACTTCCTGCATTTCGCTTTCTTCGTCAGAACTCGCTACAATTCCAGCGCCAGCCTGACAATGCAATTGATGGTTTTTGCTAAGGAACGTTCTAATCATAATTGCATGATTAAAATTGCCTTCAAAATCCATGAAGCCAATTGCGCCTCCATAAAAATTACGGTTGGTTTTTTCGTAATCTTCAATTAATTGCATCGCTCTGTGTTTTGGTGCTCCGCTTAAAGTTCCTGCTGGAAAAGTATCTGCAACAACCTGCATTGTAGTAGCTTTGTCATGTAAATGTCCAGTAACTTTTGAAACCAAGTGAATTACGTGCGAGAAAAACTGAACTTCTCTGTACTTCTCTACATTTACATCATGACCATTGCGGCTTAAATCGTTTCTTGCCAAGTCAACTAACATTACGTGTTCGCTGTTTTCTTTTTTATCTTCAGAAAGCTCTTTGGCTAAAAGTGCATCGCGCTCGTCATTTCCAGTTCTTTTAAAAGTTCCTGCAATTGGATGAATTTCAGCTTTTCTATTTTTTACAATAATTTGTGCTTCTGGTGAAGAACCAAATATTTTGAAATCTCCATAATCAAAAAAGAATAAATAAGGAGATGGATTAATACTTCTTAAAGCTCTATAAACATTAAATTCATCGCCTTTAAAACCTTGTGTGAAACGACGCGATAAAACCAATTGAAAAACGTCTCCGCGGAAACAATGTTTTTTAGCTAAAGCGACATTATGTTTAAACTCTTCATCGGTTAAGTTTGAGAAACCTTCACCTTCTTTAGTAAATTTATAAGAAGCAATATTTCTGGACTGAAGTAATTGCTCAATTTCTGAAATGTTATTTCTTCCATCAACACTGTGGCAGAATATATAAGCTTCATTTTTAAAGTGATTGATGGCAATTATATTTTGATAAACGGCATAAAAAACATCTGGAATTACAGTCGCATCGTCTTTTTTTGCAATCGAAACTTTCTCAAAATAACGAACAGCATCATAAGAAATATATCCAAAAAGACCGTTATTGATAAATTTGAAATCATTTTTTTCTGATTTAAATTGACTTGAAAACTCCTGAATTACCTCTGGAATATTAGTTGTCGCATCAATAGAGATTTGTTCTGTTGTCCCGTCAGGAAAAGTTTTTGAAATGATTTCGTTTTCAATTTTAATTGTTGCAATTGGGTTGCAGCAGATGTAAGAGAAACTGTTGTCATTTCCGTGATAATCACTACTTTCAAGTAATAAACTATTTGGGAATTTGTCTCTTATTTTAAAATAAATACTTACCGGCGTAATCGTGTCAGCCAGAATTTGTTTATAATGTGTATTGAGTATAAATGGTTTCAAAGTATGTTGTTTTATAGTTTTTAATTTCGTTTTTTGCTTGAGTTTTTATCAAAAAAAAAGGCTTGTCGTGATGACAAGCCTTTTATATTTATAGTTTTACAGTACCATAGGAAGCTTCGTTCACGACGTTTGACGTAAATTCTTCCACCACCAAGTATTGTTCATTATTGTTTTCATTTTCTTATTTTGATGTGACAAAGATATAAATGTAATTTGGATTAGAATACATAAAAATTCAAAAAAAACTTTTCTAAATTTAGAAATTTGTTAAATTTTAAAATACAAATGCTGTTTAATGCCTTAATTTCCAATAGCCAGCGTGTTGTTTACGTTTGCTCTAAAATCTGGATTACTTTTAATATTTGGAAGCATAAAAAGCTCTGTATTTTTAGATTTTGTGTATTCTATGTTAGATTGAGCAGTATTATAATAGTTTTGAATTATCGAATTACTGGCAGAAGATTCGCTTGTAATTCCACCCGTGCAATTGTTTACAATTAGATTTTTAAACGTTAGTTTAGACAAATTTACTTCGCCGTTTCCAATATTTCCTTCTAATAAAACAAAAGGAGAGAAGCCAGAAACAATACTGTTGTTTAAATTGAAAAACGTATTTTCTCTCACATAAACAGATTCTCTTACTAAACCTTGATTGTTTTCTTCAAGATTGACTAAGGTAATATTGTTTGCGTTTATCTTTGTCATCTTTTTTGTCATATCGGTATTTTCAACCTTATCATACGAATCGACTTCAAAACATCTTGATCCTGAAATGTCTGATGAAAACGGATGACGAATTGCGATACTGTTATTGATGTTGATTTGTGCACCTTGAGTAAAATCAAAATCATCATCAGTAGTTCGATAAGAAATAAGATTGTTTAGATTCAAATCACCTCCATAACATTCAAAAGAATCATCATTTGAATAGCTGATTTGTATATTGCTTAAAGTAGTTTTTCGCCCAACTCCAGCCAATGAAAGTCCGTTTAGTTCTTTTAAAGCACTTAATTTACGACCAGAATATTCGATACGCACATATTTTAAAATTCCAGAGTTGTCCTCGGCATCAGAACCCCCGTAGTGATTTAACATAGGTTCTAAATTGAAAGGAAGAATGTGAACACCGCCAAGCGTATTTATTGGTGCTTTGCCTAGAATGATAATTCCGCCCCAATCGCCTGGACGTCTTTCTGAAATTTCTTTGTTTGATGTAAAAACGATAGGATCCGTTTCAAGACCTTCGGCCATAATTTTGGCTCCATTTGTTACTACAAGTGTACCGCAGGTTTTATCATCTCCTCGAATAACGGTTCCAGGTTCGATTGTTAAAGTGGCATTATTTGTAACATAAACAACTCCAACTAATTGATAAGTATTGCGTTTTACTAATTTAGTGTCCTTGTCAATATTTCCTGCAATAATATTGGTGGCTTCATTATATTCTGTATTCGCCGGCTTAAAGTTAGTCCAGTTGTTCATCCAGTTTGAGCTGCCAATAATTCCTTTTGGCTGTTGTTGCGCTTGAAGAAGAAAAGCGTTTAGAAGCGTAAAAAGTACAATATGTATTTTTGTTTTCATAACTACGATTTTGATTTCTAGTTTTTGATTTTTAAGATGCTCAAAAGTAGAAGCCGAATGTTAATTAAAACGGCTGTAGTTATTATGAAAGCGTTATTCTAGTATTAAGAACGTTATGTTTTTGAAAAGTTAAAAATAAAAAACCCTAACAGAATCAATCTGTTAGGGTTTTTCTTATAGATGAATTAGTAAGACTTAAATTAGAATTTTAAAGCTACAGCTAATTCGAAATCATCATTGATAGTTTTGTCTCCTAAGTTTTCGAAGAAGTTACCAGAGTTGTATTTGATATCGTATTTAGTTCTGTCAACTTTAAATGCAGTTGTTGCAGTGTTTCCTTTTACAGTGATATCAAAAGTTACTGGTTTAGTAATTCCTTTAATAGTTAAGTCTGCTGTTACAGTATAAACATCAGTTGCTTTAGCTCCGATAGTTTTGAAAACTAATTTTGCAGTTGGGAATTTATCAGTTCCAAAGAAATCGTCAGCTTTCAAGTGACCGTTTAATTTTCCTTGGTATTCTCCAGTTAAGTCAGTTGCAGTTAATGAAGTCATATCAACTGTAAAGCTTCCTCCAGTTAATTTTTTTCCTTTGAAAACTACAGCTCCTTCTTTAAAGTTTACTGTTCCAGAGTGCTCTCCAGTTACTTTTTTACCTACCCATTTGATAGTAGATGCTTTTACATCGATTTTTTTAGTTTGAGCATTTACTGAAATACTAGCCGCTGCTACGAATAATGCTATTGCAATTGTTTTTAAATTTTTCATGTTGTTAAAATTGATTTTGGATTAATAATAATTATATAGTGATAAATAACTCTTCTTGAGATTTTCTAACTTTTTTGTAATGTTGAGCTTCGTCCTCATCATGTCTGTAACCTACAGTTGCAATAACAGCAGCATTTAAACCTAGTTTATCAAAACCTAAAATTTCATTGAATTGCGCTGGATTAAAACCTTCCATTGGTGTTGCGTCGATTTTTAATTCGGCAGCAGCAGCCAATAAAGTTCCTAAGGCGATATAAGTTTGTTTTGAAGTCCAGATATTTTTAGCCTCTTGCGATAAGTTCGAGATAACTCCGTTCATCATATCTGCAAATCCGCCTAAAGCTTCAGTTGGAAGACCTCTTGTTTCGCTGATGTTTTTAATGTAAGCAGCTACAGATTCTGGTCCTGCATTTAAGTCATTTGCAAAAACAAATAAATGAGAAGCATCTGTGATTTGAGTTTGTCCCCAAGCCGCAGCTTTTAATTTTTCTCTAATTTCTGGATTTTCTACAAGAACAACTTTAAAAGGTTGTAATCCGTATGAAGAAGCAGCTAATCTAACAGCTTCTTTTAATGTATTTAAATCTGCTGGAGCTATTTTTTTGGTAGCATCAAACTTTTTTGTTGCATATCTCCAGTTCAAATTGTCTAATAATGTGCTCATAATATTAATTTTGTTGAGTTCTGTATTTTTCTAATAATTGATTTAATAATTCTAATTCTTCAGGATTTATATTCTCGGCAAACGCGCGTTCATGCTCATCTACTTTCGGATCTAATTCTTTTAAAACGTCTAATCCTTTCTGCGTAATTGAAACTTCAATTTTTCGCCTATTGTTCGGACAGACATTTCGAGTAACAAATTCCTTTAGCAATAATTTGTCAACTAATCGTGTTGTGTTACTTGTTTTTGCCAGCATGCGTTCTTGTATGACACACATATTAGCAGGATTTCCTTTTTGTCCTCTTAGTATACGTAACACATTATATTGCTCTCCAGATAAATCATACGGTTTTATCAACTCGTTGAAATGATCCTGAATCACATTCTGTGTGTACATGATATTCAGAATAACTTTTTTCGCATTATCCATCTTAACTGTACTCTTAATAACCTCTTCAATTGTCATAGTCGTAAGTGTATAATTTGTATATACAAATGTATAACTTTTAATAGTTGTATATACAAATGTTGTGTTAATTTTTTGTTAATTGAATTAAAACGAAATAGCAAGTCCATAAACTCGATATAATTAGTATAAAAATAAAGTAAAATTTTAATTTATAATATTGCTCTATTGATATTTAACGATTGTTTAAAATTAAAGGGAAGAGGTAAGATTAATTTTTTAGAGTTTTTAAGTTGTGACGTAAAGTAAACCCAACAGTCCCGAAGCCTTGGAATTAAGCCTTTCGGTTTTGAATATCAAAGTGTGAAGGAGTTTAAATTAAAAGGAATGATTAATTTAGAAGCAGGTATAAAGCAGCTGCTAAACTAGATCCAATTATTGGTCCTACAATTGGAATCCAGGCGTATCCCCAATTACTACTTCCTTTTATAGGTAATATAGTGTGCATAATTCTTGGGCCTAAATCTCTTGCCGGGTTTATAGCGTAACCCGTGGTTCCTCCAAGAGATAAACCAATTACCCATACCAATATTGCCACAGGAAGTGCTCCAATTGTTCCTAAACCAATTGTGGCATTAGAATCGGCTGCAATTTTTAAACTTGGTCCCGCAATATAAAAGATTGTAAAAATTAAAACGAAAGTGGCAATTATTTCACTGATTAAGTTGGATACATTATTTTTGATCGCTGGTGCTGTCGAGAAACAGGCGAGTTTTGTTCCTTCATCTTCTGTTACTGCAAAATGATCTTTATGAGATAACCAGACTAAAAAGGCTCCTGACATTGCACCAATCATTTGAGCCAGAACATAAGAAGGAACTAAATTCCAATTAAATTTGCCAATAAGAGCCAAACCGAGAGTAACAATAGGATTTAAATGCGCGCCGCTAATTGGTCCGGCAACAGTTACGCCTACAAAAACAGCAAATGCCCAAGCGGTGGTGATAACAATCCAGCCCGAATTATTTCCTTTAGTGTCTTTAAGTACAACGTTTGCAACAACGCCGTTTCCTAGTAAAATCATTAACATCGTGCCTAAAATTTCTGCTGTAAAAGGAGTCATATTTTTGTTTTTTAATTTTATTCTTCAATCCAGTCTGATGCGCGTCCAATGGCCTTATTCCAGTTTTTTACCAATTTATTCACTTCTGGTTTTGGCATTTGTGGAGAAAATACGCGATCGATTGACCATTGTTCTTTTAGATCGTCTAAGCTTGACCAGTATCCTACAGCAAGTCCAGCTAAATATGCGGCACCCAAAGCTGTAGTTTCGAGTGTTTTTGGTCTTGTAACGGTTTTTCCATAAATGTCTGACTGAAATTGCATTAGTAAATTATTGGTTGCTGCACCGCCATCGACTCTTAATTCTTTTCCTTTTCCTCCATAATCTGCTTCCATAGCTTTTAGTAAATCATTAACTTGATAAGCAATTCCTTCTAAAGTAGCTCGGGCAATATGTGCACTGGTAGTTCCTCTGGTTATTCCAAAAATTGCACCTCTAGCATATTGATCCCAATGAGGAGCTCCTAAACCAGTTAGTGCTGGGACAAAATAAACACCTCCGTTATCAGGAACACTGGCTGCCAGAGTTTCTATTTCTTCTGATGTGTTAATCATTTTTGCACCATCTCTTAACCATTGCACAGCTGCACCTCCAACAAAAACACTTCCTTCTAAAGCATAGGTTGTTTTGCCGTTAATTTTCCAGGCTACAGTAGTCAATAAATGGTTTGTGGAACGAATAGGCTTTGTCCCCGTATTCATTAACACAAAACAACCTGTTCCATAAGTATTCTTTATCATTCCTGAAGTTGTACACAACTGACCAAAAAGTGCAGCTTGTTGATCTCCTGCAACGCCGGCAATAGGAATTTTT
This sequence comes from Flavobacterium oncorhynchi, assembly GCF_002217355.1. GTDB lineage: Bacteria > Bacteroidota > Bacteroidia > Flavobacteriales > Flavobacteriaceae > Flavobacterium > Flavobacterium oncorhynchi. The sequence continues at coordinate 181,898 of NZ_MUHA01000005.1, forward strand.
GTTGAAAATAGAGTAGTAGAGGTCTCGCCATAAATGGTACTGCTTTCTTTTACTTCAGGCAGCATGGCCCTTGGAATATCAAAAAGTTCTAATAACTCATCGTCCCATTCTAAGGTGTGTATATTGAATAGTAAAGTTCTACTGGCATTAGAAACATCCGTCATAAATAATTTACTTCGGGTTAATTTCCATATAAGCCAAGTGTCTACAGTTCCAAAACAAAGTTTTCCTTCTTCCGCTTTTTTTCGTGCTCCAGGAACGTTATCTAAAATCCATTTTACTTTAGTTCCAGAAAAATAGGCGTCCAGAAGCAATCCGGTTTTTGTCTGAATCATTTCGGCATGTCCTTGTGCTTTTAGTTTGTCACAATATTTTGCAGTTCTGCGATCTTGCCAAACAATAGCATTGTAAACAGGTTCACTGGTTTCCCTGTCCCAAACAATAGTAGTTTCTCGCTGATTGGTGATGCCAATTGCAGCTATTTCTCTGCCCGAAATTCCTACTTTAGCAATTACTTCTGCGGCTACACTAATTTGAGAAGACCAAATTTCGTTTGGGTTATGTTCAACCCATCCGGGTTTTGGAAAAATTTGCTTAAACGTTTTTTGCGAAATACTTACAATTTCTCCTCCATGATTAAAGACTATAGCTCTAGAAGAAGTTGTTCCTTGATCAAGCGCCAGAATTAGTTTATTTTGCATGACTTATATTTTCTTAAGTTAGTAAAAGTCTATTGAAATTCTTTTAAAAGAAAACCTTTCGAAATTCCTTTAAAATTTGAAATCTCTTTGTGTATCCAAGCTTCATCGTGTCCGAGTTCTTTTGCTAATACTCTTGCCACTTTTTCTGAAGACTCAATTGCTGCTCTGGCATCTAAGAATAATAAGCGTACACGTCTTGCTAAAATATCATCAACGGTTCTTGCCATTTCATTTCGAATCGCCCAAACGACTTCTGCCATTGTAAATTCATGATCCGGATGGAGTTTTTCTTTTAACTCGGGTTCGTTTTTTTGTAATTCTAGTATTTCAGGAACATCTGAACCATAGATGTACAAATGATTCATTCTTTCTAAAGTCGTAGTAGGTTTATTTCCATGAATAGAAAGATGTTCTGTAACACAAGGTTTATTGGGTAATTTGCCTTTTTTGATTGCTTTATTTATAATGTCTTCCGCAATTTTTCTGTATGTTGTCCATTTGCCGCCGGTAATTGTTATTAAACCGGTTTCAGAAACAATGATTTTATGACTTCGAGAAACTTCTTTGGTACTTTTTCCTTCCTCTTCAGGAGCAGCTAAAGGTCTGAGGCCTGCAAAAACAGATAAAACGTCAGCTCTTGTTGGTTTTTTGGCTAGAAAACGCTGCGCATTTTCCAATACAAATTCAATTTCGCTTTCAAGAGCAATAGGTTCCAGACTGTGTTTTCTAATTAAGGTATCAGTTGTCCCCACTACAATTCTATTGTGCCAGGGTACTGCAAATAAAACTCGTCCGTCACTTGTTTTAGGAATCATTAAAGCGTGATCGCTTGGCAAAAACGATTTGTCAAATACAAGATGAATTCCCTGACTAGGAACAATATATTTCTTGTAAATCGTATCGTTCAGTTTCATAATGGCATTTGTAAAAACGCCGGTTGCATTAATAATTGCAGCACCTTTTATTTCGTAATGATCCCCAGTTTCATGATCTATTGCTTCAACACCAATAATTTGGTTTTTATCATCTTTTAATAAGTTTACAACTTTGGAATAATTTAAAAGACAAGCTCCTTTTTCTATTGCAGTTTGAGCAATGTTTATAGCCAAACGAGAATCATCAAATTGTCCGTCATGGTAAATAACACCATTTACCAAACCTTTTTCTTCTACGGTTGGCAGCATTTCGATTGTTTTTTTCTTCGAAATATATTTTGATCGGCCTAAGCTTAAGCGTCCCGCCAATAAATCATAAATAGTCAATCCAGTAGTATAAAAAAGTCCGCCCCACCAATTGTAATTTGGGATTACAAAAGATTGATTTTTAACTAAATGTCCAGCATTTTTTGCTAGTAATCCTCTTTCTTTTAGAGCTTCTATAACCAAATGGATATTTCCCTGCTCTAAATAACGAACTCCGCCGTGAACTAATTTGGTGCTTCTGCTTGAAGTTCCTTTTGCAAAATCGACCGCTTCAAGTAAGATTGTTTTGTAACCTCTGCTTGCTGCATCAAGAGCAGTACCAAGACCGCTTGCTCCACCACCAATTATAATTACATCCCATTGTTGGGTATTTTTTAATTTCGACAATTGTTCTGAGCGTTTCATATAGTATCGATTTATTGGTGTTTTTTGTAAGATTAAATCTTGTATAGTAAACTTAATAAAACTTAATGAAACAAAAATGAAGAAATACTCTTAATAAGAAAATTTGTCTTTAAAGAAGCTGCGAACCTAAGTTCTGAAAAAAAGTAAACCCGACAGGTTTTAGAAATCTGTCGGGTTTATACTATGTAGAAAGAATTTTATTTAATGTGGAAGTTTGTCTTTAATCAAACCATAAAACCAAGTTCCAGCAATGGCGCTTAATAAGGTTACTGCAATTACAGTTGCACCAGTACCAATTTGAGCGAAAAGCGGCCCAGGACAAGCTCCAGTAATTGCCCATCCAAAACCAAATAATAATCCGCCATAGATTTGTCCTTTACTGAAAGTCTTTGGCTGAATTTCGATTTTCTCGCCTTGAAGGGTTTTAATATTGAATGTTTTAATGATAAAAACAGATATTACGCCAACAACAACAGCACTTCCAATTACACCATACATGAAGAAAGATTGCAAGTGAAACATTTCCTGAATACGGAACCAGCTGATAATTTCTGCTTTTACGAATACAATTCCAAAAAGAATTCCAACAATAAGATATTTCAGATTTGCGAATCCTGAATCTTTTATTTGACTTCCGTTGATTCCTTCTGTGTCTGTATTTTTATTTTCTAAATTGTTCATTTTTGAAATTTTAAAGTGAAAGAATATATGGTAAAATCAAAAGTGACATTACAAAACCGCCAATCATAAAACAGATTGTTGCTACTAATGAAGGCCATTGTAAATTTGAAATTCCCATAATGGCGTGTCCGCTTGTGCATCCGCCGGCATAACGCGTTCCAAAACCAACTAAAAATCCGCCTACAACAATCATTATAAATCCGCGAAGGGTTAATAAACTTTCCCAAGAAAATAATTGTGCAGGAACTAAACCAGAATGATCTGTGATTCCGTAAGTCGCTAATTGTTCTGAAAGTTCAGGAGTAATTTGAACAGGATTAGGATTTGAAAGGAAATTAGCTGCAATAACTCCGCCAAGAAAAATTCCGAAAACGAAGAATAAATTCCAGCTTTCTTTTTTCCAATCGTATTTAAAAAACGAAATATTTGCTGGAATACAAGCAGCACAAATATGACGAAGCGAAGAACTAATCCCGAAAGATTTATTTCCGATAATCAATAAAATAGGAACGGTTAAACCAATTAACGGGCCTGAAACGTACCAAGGCCAAGGTTCTTTTAAAATTTCTAACATATTTTTAAGGTTCAAAGGTTCATAGGGGCAGAGGTTCAAAGGTTCAGATTCAAAAGAAATAACTTCGTTCCTTTGAACCTTTTCCTCTCTGTACCTCAAATTTATTTTAATATTTTACTCTGACAAACAAAATCTGACTTTGGAACTTCTGTTTTTGAGATGGCTCCAAAACCGCCGTCAATTTCAGAAAAATTTCTAAATCCACGTGCTTGCAATATAGAAGCTGCAATCATACTGCGGTAACCGCCGGCACAATGCAGATAAAAATGTTCATTTGGGTTAATGTCTTTTACCCAGTCATTTATGTAGGCAAGAGGTTTGCTGTAAGCATCGTCAATATGTTCAGCTTCATATTCAGTTTCCTTTCGAACATCAATAACTTTATCTTCTTTAATGTTGAATTCTTTTGAAAATTGTTCTGCTGAGATTCTGTTTACAGTATCAATTTCAAAACCAGCTTTCTGCCAAGCTTCAAAACCGCCTTCTAAATGTCCGATAATCGAATCGAAACCTACGCGGCTTAGACGTGTAACCGTTTCTTCTTCAAGACCTATTTCGGTTATCAATATAATAGGTTGTTTTACATCGCCAATTAAAGTTCCAACCCACGGCGCAAAATCGCCATTGATTCCAATATTAATAGACTGTGGAATAAATCCTTTTGCAAAATCACCGCTTTTGCGAGTATCTAAAATTAAAGCCCCAGTTTCTTCGGCAACAGCCTCAAATTCCTCCACTTTAATTGCTTTCATTCCGTTATGTAAAACTGTTTCAAAGCTTTCGTAACCACCTTTGTTCATCGCTACATTCATGCTGAAATAAGCAGGAGGAGGCAATAAACCATCAGTAACTTCTTTAATAAACTCTTCTTCGGTCATATTGGCGCGCAAAGCATAATTGGTTGCTTTTTGGTTTCCTATAGTCGAAACGGTTTCTTTGCTCATGTTTTTTCCGCAGGCACTTCCGGCACCATGCGCTGGATAAACAATTACATCATCTGCAAGAGTCATTATTTTATCTCTCAACGAATGATACAAAATTCCTGCTAGCTGATCTTGAGTCATTCCTGCCGCTTTTTGAGCTAAATCAGGGCGTCCAACATCACCTATAAACAAAGTGTCGCCAGAAAAAATAGCGTGATCTTTTCCGTTTTCATCAATTAGTAAAAAAGTAGCACTTTCCATAGTATGTCCCGGAGTGTGGAGTACTTTTATGGTTACTTTTCCAACTTTAAATTCCTGACCGTCTTTTGCAGAAATGCAGTCAAATTCGCAGGCAGCGTTTGGTCCATAAACAATTGGTACTTTTGTTTCTTTGCTTAAATCAATATGTCCTGAAACAAAATCGGCGTGAAAATGCGTTTCGAAAATGTATTTCAATTTTACTTGATCGCGTTCAAGACGATCCAAATAAGGCTGAATTTCTCGTAACGGGTCAATAATCGCAGCTTCGCCGTTTGAAGTAATATAATAAGCACCTTGTGCAAGGCATCCGGTGTAAATTTGTTCTATTTTCATGATATAAATTCTAAAAATATAGGGAAGACAAAGGTAACCTAGTTTTTTCTTAAAATGGGTGACTAATGTTACAGAAATTTGATTTTAGAGAAAAAAGTTAAAATTAAATTTGAGTATTAAATGCCGTGAAAGTCAATTTAATTAAGGAAAGCATTTTGTAATTTTACGGAATTACGAAAATTATTGATATGAACACATCAGCCTTATTAGATCAAATTGCTTTTATAAAAGAAATTGATAAAGTAAAATACATTCAGCGCAAGACAAAACTATTCAACAGCGATCGATGCGAAAATGATGCTGAACACAGCTGGCATTTAGCTTTAATGGCGATTGTTTTGGCAGGACACTCAAATGAACCAATTGATGTTTTAAAAGTGGTAAAAATGGTTTTGATACATGATATTGTAGAAATTGATGCAGGTGATGTTTTTATATATGATACGGTAAAAAGTCATGATAATACGGATGAGGAACGATTGGCGGCGAATCGCATTTTTGGTTTACTTCCAAAAAGTCAGGCTGAAGAATTGATTTCTATTTGGGAAGAGTTTGAAGCCGGAGAAACCAACGAAGCGAAATTCGCAAGATCAATGGACAGATTAGAGCCTTTATTGCAGAACACATCTAATAACGGCGGAACATGGAAAGAGTTTGACGTGAATTATGATAAGGTTTACGAGAAAAAAAGTGTAATTAAAAATGGTTCAACATCCTTATGGAATTATGCAGAAGGTTTAATTAATGAAAGTGTTGAAAAAGGAATTTTGAAAAAAGAATAAAATGCTTTACACAATCTTGTCATTTCGACCGAAGGGAGAAATCACACTAGTAACTCTACAATGTAAACCCAATCTTTGTTGATTATCGCGTGTGATTTCTCCCTTCGGTCGAAATGACAAACTTTGGTTAGATTGTAATAAATCATAAGTGTAATTCATACTTTTAAATTGTTGAAAAGTTTAACGAATATTGGGAGATAAACTTTTTTTTAAGAGGCTTTGTTCGGGTTGTAATGGTTAAATTTGTGGAACTTCATAAACAAATTACCACTTATGGAAGAAATGCTCTTTTATGACCGAATGCAATTTGCCTTCACCATTACTTTTCATTATCTTTTTCCGCAGCTTACAATGGGACTTTCTTTGATCATTGTATACTTCAAATGGAAATATTTAAAAACTAAAAACGAACAATACAATCACGCCACCCATTTTTGGATGAAAATCTTCGCCCTCAATTTTGCAATGGGCGTTGTAACAGGAATTCCAATGGAGTTTCAGTTTGGAACCAATTGGGCAAAATTCTCCGAATTAACGGGAGGAATTATTGGTCAGACGCTTGCCATGGAAGGAATGTTTTCATTCTTTTTAGAATCTTCTTTTCTAGGTATATTTTTATTTGGCGAAAAACTTCTTGGGCATAAATGGCATTTTGTAACTGGATTATTAATTTGCATTGGTTCTTGGGCCAGCGGATTTTTAATTATTGCGACACATTCATGGATGCAGAATCCTGTAGGTTATGAAATTCTTGAAAACGGAAAATTTGTACTTAATAATTTTCAAGCTTTGTTTTTAAATCCGTGGCTTTGGCCTTCTTATCTCCACAATCAAGCAGCTTCTATGGTAACAAGTTCTTTTGTTGTTGCTGGAATTGGAGCTTTTTATATTTTGAGTAAGAAGAATGTTTCTTTTGGGAAATTGTTCTTGAAAACGGGAGTTATCTTCGGATTGATTTCGAGTATAATCGTTGCAATGCCAACTGGAGATTTACTGGCAAAAAATGTTGTAAAGTATCAACCTGTAACTTTTGCTGCAATGGAAGGGATTTTTCATACCGAGAAAAAAGGTTCTGAAATTGTTTTAATAGGTCAGCCCGATGTAAAAGATAAAAAATTGGATAACAAAATCGCGGTTCCTAATATTTTAAGTTTCCTTACTTATGGAAACTGGGAGCAGGAAATAAAAGGTTTGGATCAGTTTGAAGAAGATTTACATCCAACTAATATTTCTGGATTATATTATGCATATCATATTATGGTGGGACTTGGAACGGTGTTTATTGGTTTAATGATGATTTCACTTTTTCAATTAATCAGAGGGAAATTGTTTGAAACCAAATGGATTTTGTGGTCGTTAATGTTCATGATGCCATTTCCGTATATTGCCAATACAACAGGTTGGTATACAGCCGAATTAGGAAGGCAGCCTTGGCTTGTTTACAATTTAATGCGAACTGCAGCAGGTGCTTCACCAACGGTTTCATCTGGTAATACTTTGTTTACATTACTTGGTTTTATTGGTTTGTATCTTTTACTTGGAATGTTGTTTCTGCTTTTGATTGGAAAAATTATCAATAAAGGCCCTCATCAAGAAGGCATAACTGAAAATATATAAGTATGGAATTTTTTTGGTACGTAGTTTTAATGGGAATTTTGGCTGTTTATCTGGTTTTAGACGGTTATGATTTTGGAGCAGGAATTATTCATTTATTTTTTGCAAAAACAGAAAAAGATAAAAAAGCAATTACAAGTGCTATTGGTCCGTTTTGGGATGCCAATGAAGTTTGGCTGATTGCGGCAGGAGGTGTTTTGTTTTTTGCTTTTCCAACTTTATATGCTTCTTCTTTCAGCGGATTTTATCTGCCTTTGATTATGATTTTGTGGCTTTTGATTTTTCGTGCAATCGGACTTGAAATGCGCGGGCAGATTCATCATCCAATGTGGGAAACAATTTGGGATAAAGCTTTCGGGATTGCAAGTTTACTTTTGGCGCTTTTCTTCGGGATTGCTTTAGGAAATATTGTTCGTGGCGTAAATCTCGGAATGGTGCAAAACGGTGTTTCTACACAAGAAGCACATTTTTTCTTTCTGCCTTTATGGAATCCAACGTTTAGTCCGCAGGCAAGTGAATTAGGAATTATAGATTGGTTTACACTTTTTCTAGGTATTGTGAGTGTCGTGGCGCTAACTATTCACGGTGCGAACTGGATTATTTATAAAACAAATTCAGCTTTGAATCCGCAGCTTAAAAATGTGGTATTTAAGTTGAATATTGTACTCTTGATTTTAGTTTGTATTTCTTTGCAAATTTGGCATTTTATAGAACCTAAACCGTTTCATAATTTCATAGAAAATCCTATTCTTTGGTTTTTTCCGCTTTTGACTTTTGTTGGAATTTTAGGATTGTTTAAAGTGCGCTCGTTTAAAAAAGATGGTCACGGATTTCTGTTTTCAACCTTGTTTTTGCTGGGAGGATTTGCTTCAACAGCAGTTTCCATTTTCCCGAATGTTTTACCTTCAACAAATAATGTAAATCCTTCGCTGACAATTTACAATACTGCAGCTCACGAATATGGATTGAATGTTGGATTGAGCTGGTTTTTTATAGCGCTGTTTTTAGTTATCATTTATTTTATTATTCAGTATAAGGTTTTTAGCGGAAAAATGGATGATATTGGATATGGAGAGCATTAAGATGTTTTTGTAGCCACGAATTCACGAATTTTTACTAATTAATTATATGTATAGCCTTCAGTTTTAACTGGAGGTTTTTTTTATTCATATACGACAGGCTTTAGAAAAAAAGCGCTAAAAACTATTTAAATTGAAAAGAATAATTGATTTTAAACATGAAGTTATTTTGTTCAAAAAGATAAAAGAGATTCAATTAAATGCTGGATGACCATGTTTTAAATAAACTGGACTATAAAGTTGTTTGATCTTTAAGATATTTTCGCTTTTTTTAATTAAAACATTTTATAATAATGGATTACAAAATCAAAAAAGCAAGTCTTGAAGACCTCAACGAAGCAGCAGAACTTTTTAATCTTTATCGTGTTTTTTATCGTCAGGAATCTGATGTCGAAAAAGGAAAAGCATTTCTTAAAGAGCGATTGTTAAATAATGAATCAGACATTTTTCTAGTGATCACAAACGGAAAAGCTGTAGGCTTTGTACAGCTTTATAAATTATTTCATTACACAAAATTGCAAAAGCAATGGCTGCTTAGTGATCTTTTTGTACATCCTGATTATCGTGGTAAAGGATTATCTGTTGCATTAATTGATCGAAGTAAACAATGGTGTGAAGAAACAAATGCCTGCGGTTTGATGTTGGAAACAGAAAAAACAAATGATATAGGCAATCAGTTGTATCCACGTTGCGGATTTGAATACGACGGCCTACACAATTATTATCATTGGTGGCGAACAGATAAATAAACAACAAGGTTTAATCTGTTAATTTTGACAGCCGTATTAAATTAAAGATAAATACGATCACGAATATAGTACCCTAAAAAGAAATCCGTTTATTGTTTAAAATAAACGGATTTTTTAATTTGATCTTTGTCAAAATTCAAGACTTTGGCAAAGATCTCCACAAGTAAACTAAATTGGAAAATCTTTAAAAATCTGCATGAAAGAAATTCATATTAAAATAAAACTTCTTTTGTAATAATATAAAACCCCATTACGAGAACAAACCAGCCAAAAAGCGGTTTTAATTTTGTTCCGTCTATTTTTTTAGAAAGCTGACTTCCGATAAACATCCCTAAAAGTGCCATTGCTGAAACACCTAACAAAAAAGTATAATCAATAGGAGTTCCAATGTATAAATCGCCTCCAAAACCTATTGAGGAATTAATGGTAATAATCAATAATGAAGTTCCTACGGCCTGTTTCATTGGTAAATTAGCAAAGAATAAAAGTGCAGGAATGATTAAAAATCCGCCGCCGGCTCCAAGAAATCCTGTGACGATTCCGACCAAAAAGCCAATGAAACTTAATTGCAGATAATTGGTTTCGGCAGTTTTTATTTCGGGCTGCGGTTTTCGAATCATCGAAATCGCGGCTGTTATCATCAAAACCGAAAAGACAATCATAATCAGAAAATCTTTTGAAACGGAATAAGAGGCAATTGAAAATAGAGTAGAAGCAATTTTAGGAAAAATAACTTCACGAATAATCAGTATTGAAATTACAGAAGGTATTGCAAAATATAATGCCGATTTGAGTTTTAGATTTCCCATTTTATAATGACTGTAACTGCCGAATAAAGCCGTTAAGCCAACAATAAATAAAGAGTACGAAGTTGCTTGTTCTGGATTTACTTTAAACAAATACACCAAAATAGGAATAGTCAAGATAGAACCGCCGCCGCCAATTAAGCCAAGAGAAATTCCGATAATGATTGAAGCAAAATAGCCTAAATATTCCATTGTATTTATTTTTATGCAAAGTTGCTTCAGAAATTAGAATTCTACGGTAACATTTATCACAGAAGAATGTTTTTGTTTTTTGCCGCGAATTACACCAATTTTTACGAATTTGATTTGTTGAAACTATTGTCAGTTTGAGCATCCCGAAGATTCAGGAGAGAATCCGCATAGCATTTCGACTTCGCTCAATGTGACAGTGTAATTCGTGAAAATTGGTGAAATTCGAGGCAAACTTATTTCAAAAGTTCAATTTGATTTCGGTTGAGTTTGACTAAACCTCGCTGCTCCATTTTTTTTAGTAATCTGGAAACAACCTCTCGGGATGTATTTAATTCTGTTGCTATTTCCTGATGTGAAAGATTAACTTGTGAACAGCCGCAGGCATCAGAATGTCTTTTTAAGTAAAATTCTAAACGTTCATCCATAGAACGGAAAGCAATATTGTCGACAACTTCTAGTACTTCCTCAAAGCGGCTTCTATAAGTTTCGATTACAAATTCGTACCAAGATCTGTGTTCCATCATCCATTTGTCCATCATTTGCAGCGGAATCATCATGACAGAAACGTCTTCGACTACTTTGGCCATAATCTGGCTTTTTTCGCTTTTAGCTGTGCAAATCATAGAGATCGCGCAGGCTTGTCCAGGTTGAAGATAATACATTAAAAATTCACCTCCATCTTCGCCTTCGCGATAAATTTTTATTTTTCCTTTAGTAATCAAAACCGTGTTTTTAATGTACTGTCCGGTTCGCATCAAAATTGTTCCGGCTTCAAAATCTTGAAGACTTCCGTTTTCTTCAATAGTAGCAATAAGTTCACTGGAGAAATTAGGAAAGGTATTTTTTAATGAATGTTGCATTGTATCGTTTTTTTGCCGTGAATTTCACAAATTAACACTAATTTATTTGTGAGAATTTATGAAATTTTAGGCTGGTATTATTGTCAAAATCGAATTAAAAATTATAATTTTTTACAAAGATAATGGATTCTGCTGGCATTAATTGTGGTAAAATTATAATTAACAGGTATTTTGCTTAAATGAAAAAATCCTATTTTCTATCGATTTTATAGGTTATATTTTTAAAAATAGTGAGTAAATTTGCCTTTCACTGATTATAATAATTTCTCTAAAACGTTTTCTGAGAATAATAATCGAAATCGCATTTGGTACGTTTTTCATGAGTAGAAACGTCGTAATTTTACAAAAACACATTTATTATGAATTTATCACAAGAAGATTGGGTTAATCAGCTGGCTGCTGACGAGAATGCAGTTATACTGGACGTAAGAACTGAGGACGAATTTAATGATGGCTATATTGAAAATGCTTTAAACATTGATATCAATAAAGGTCAGGGTTTTATTTATGAAATTGAAGAATTAGATAAAAACAAAAATTACTATGTGTATTGTCGTTCTGGAGCTAGAAGTGCCAAAGCTTGTCAGATTATGAACGAATTGGGTATCGAAAATGCCTATAATCTGCTTGGTGGTATACTGGATTGGGAAGGCGAAACCGTACAACCATAAAAGAGAAGAAGAGGCAATTAAAGCCTCTTTTTTCATTATAATGCTATTAATAACCAAATAATAAACAACCAAATTATGAGTTTAATACCCGAAGAATTTGAAATTAAATCCCTGATAAATCAAGATACTTACCTTGTAAATGGAGAATTAAAACATTGGGCAGGACAAACCACACCTGTGTTTTCGACGATTTCTTCTACAGAAAAGTATACGCCTACTTTATTGGGTTCTATACCATTTATGGGAGAAGCTGAAGCTGCAGAAGTAGTTGAAGCTGCAAATGCGGCTTATGATAAAGGGCAAGGTTTATGGCCAACAATGAAAGTGGCTGACCGTATTAAGTGTATGGAGAATTTCGTTAAACAAATGAAAGAAACCCGCGAAGAAGTCGTGAAGTACTTGATGTGGGAAATTGGAAAATCATTGGGAGATTCTCAAAAAGAGTTTGACAGAACGGTTGAATATATTTACGATACTATAGCAAGTTATAAAGAATTAAACGGACGCAGTTCGCATTTTGAAAAAGTACAAGGTGTAAATGCAATGATTCGCCGCGGACCTCTTGGCGTTGTGTTGTGTCTTGGACCTTACAACTATCCTTTAAACGAAACTTTCTCCTTGTTGATTCCAGCTTTAATTATGGGGAATACTGTGATCTTTAAGCCGGCTAAACACGGTGTTTTATGTATTTCGCCATTGTTAGAAGCTTTCAGAAGCAGTTTTCCAAAAGGCGTTATCAATATCGTTTATGGTCGCGGCCGTGAAGTAGCTTCTCCAATTATGAAATCGGGTAAAATTGATGTTTTAGCATTAATTGGAAATAGTAAATCAGCAATTGCTTTGCAGGATCAGCATCCAAATAAAAACAGACTGCGTTTGATTTTAGGTTTAGAAGCTAAAAATCCTGCTATTATTTTACCTGACGCCGATTTAGATTTGGCAATTCAAGAATGTATTACTGGAACTTTATCTTTTAACGGACAAAGATGTACGGCATTAAAAGTTTTATATGTTCATGAATCAATTAGAGAAGAATTTAATAAAAGATTCTCTGAAAAAGTTGATGCTCTACAATTTGGAAATCCATGGGAAAAAGGAGTGGCTTTAACACCGCTTCCAGAAACAGATAAACCACATTACATTCAAGGATTAATCGACGATGCTGTTCATAAAGGAGCTGAGATCTTGAATGAAAAAGGAGGAAAACACGCAGATAATTTTATTTTTCCAGCTGTTTTATATCCAGTAAACAGCAAAATGCGTGTGTACCATGAAGAACAGTTTGGTCCAGTAGTTCCAATTATTTCTTTTAAAGATATTAAAGAACCTTTAGAAGATATGGCTGAATCAAATTACGGACAGCAGGTAAGTTTGTTCGGAAAAGATATTAAAACTCTTGCGCCGCTTATTGATGCTTTAGTAAACTTAGTTTGCAGAGTAAACCTCAACAGTTCTTGTCAAAGAGGACCAGACGCATTCCCTTTTACAGGTCGTAAAGATTCTGCTGTGGGTACTTTAAGTATTCCAGATGCTTTACGTTCTTTCTCTATTCGTACGTTTGTCGCTTCAAAAGATATCGCTTATAACAATGAAATTCTGCAGGAATTGCTAAACAGCAAAGAATCAAATTTTATAAATACCGATTATATTTTGTAGCATCAAGGTTATATATTAATTGTAGATACCGTCCTGTTCTTTCTAGAATTGGGCGGTTTTTATTTTTAATAGATTCTATAAGAACTAAATAGCTTTGGTGCTATGTGTTTTTTAATTGTAATTTTATAAAGTTTTGTAACATTGTTTTGAAAAATGGGTCTTATATAAATCAATTTAAATTATCAAATCAAAAACCAGTTTATGAATAAAAGATTATTGCATTTTGCATTTATTGCTTTTTTGTTTTTGATGCAAACAGGCTTTGCACAAGAACTTTATATGCCTAGAAATATAAAAGAGGCTTACGAAAAAGGAACTCGTTCTATGGACGGAAAACCTGGAAAAAACTATTGGCAGAATCACGGAAAATATACAATGGATATTACTGTAGATGCTAAAACAAAAGTAGTAAGCGGAACAGAAACTATTGTTTACGAGAATAATAGTGATAAATCATTAGATAATCTTGTTATTCGATTTGTAAATAATCTGCATAAACCAACTTCACCGCGAGGAGGTGATGTAAGCGATGACTTTCTTAGCAGCGGATTAACAATTACTTCTTTAAAAGTGGATAATGAAGTTTATAAAGAAGATGCCAGAAATTGGGGAACTGTGGGGAATGTAAAACTAAAAAAAGCAATCGCACCAAAATCTAAAGTTACCATTACTATCGATTGGAATTATCCTTTATCAAAAGAAAGCGGAAGAGAAGGACAAATTGATGAAACTACATTTTTTGCAGCTTACAGCTATCCTCGAGTTTCGGTTTTTGATGATTATAATGGCTGGGACAGAATACCTCATACAGATCGTCAGGAATTTTACAATGACTTTAATGATTACACCTATTCGGTAAAAGCGCCTAAAAATTATGTGGTTTATGCGACTGGAGATTTCTTAAATCCTGATGAAGTTTTACAGCCAGAGTTTGCGGCACGCTTGAAAAAATCATATGTGACAGATGAAATTCTGCACATAGCAAATGAGCAGGAAATGAAAAGCGGAATCGTAACGAAACAAAACGATTGGAATATCTGGAAATTTGAAGCAAACAATATTACTGATGTTTGTTTTGGTTTAAGTGATCACTATTTATGGGATGCCAGCAGTGTTTTGGTTGATAAAAAAACAAATCGCCGTGCAAGTGTTCAAGCTGCTTACAATATTACAGGAACTGATTTTGTAAATTCGGTTAAAAATAATCAGTTTGCTTTAGATTGGTTTTCAAATAATTGGCCGGGAATTCCATATCCGTATTCTAAAATGACAGCTTTTCAAGGTTTTGCAGATATGGAGTACCCAATGATGTGTAACGATTCGCATATGGGCGATCCCTTATTAGCACAATTGGTTCAAGACCATGAAGTAGCGCATACTTATTTTCCGTTTTTTATGGGAATCAACGAAACGCGTTATGCTTTTATGGATGAAGGCTGGGCTACAACTTTTGAATATTTAATTAAAATTGCCGAACATGGAAAAGAAGAGGCGGATAAATTTTATAAAGGGTTTAGAGTAAAAAAATACATTACCGATTTATCGACAGAAGAAGATCAGCCAATAATTTCAATGTCTACACAAGTTTCAGGTGCAGGATATGGAAATAATTCGTACGGAAAAGCATCTCTATCTTATTTAGCTTTAAAGGATTTGCTTGGAGATGATTTATTTAAAAAGTCGCTTCATCATTATATGGATACTTGGAATGGAAAACATCCAATTCCGTGGGACTATTTCTATTCGATGAATACTGGTTCAGGAAAAAATTTGAATTGGTTTTTCAATAACTGGTTTTTTACAAACAATTATATTGATATTTCGATAAAAGAAGTTTCAAAAAATGTTGTTACAATAACAAATTCAGGAGGTTTTGCGATTCCGTTTGATGTGAATGTGATTTATGAAGATAACACAGCAGAAACGTTTCATCAAACTCCTGCGGTTTGGGAGAAAAATCAAAAAACAGCGAGGATAACGATTAATACTAAAAAGCAAATTAAAAAAGTTACTCTAGACGGTGGCATTTTTATGGATGCAACGCCAATAAATAATAGCTGGCCTGCTAATTAATAAAAACAAGTCGTCTTTTTTAAATTTAAGACGACTTTTTTTTTATTAATTTAGAATAATCTGTTAGGAGTAATTAATTTTAACGCATAGAATTATAGGCTCTTACTTATAAAAAAGTACTTGTTTTGGATAAAGATTTTCCAGAAACAAATAAAAAAATAGATCGACTATTAAAATAATTAATCTTTAAAACTAAACTAAAATGTCAGGAGAAAAAGATTTACAGAAACTGCTTAAAAACATGAAACCGGAACACAACTTGGGTGATTATGTTTTTTGTAAAATTGAAAAAGTTGAGAATATAAATCTAAATGAGATTGAAATGTTTTTTAAGGAAAAAAAGGCTTTTACGCTGATTCTAAAAAAAGAAAATGCCGAAAAATTAAATTTAGAATATTCTGTAGTAATGTCGTGGATAACACTCTCTGTTCATTCCTCGCTAGAAGCAATTGGATTAACAGCAGCATTTTCTAATGCTCTTTCAGAACATGAAATAAGCTGTAATGTTGTTGCTGCCTATTATCATGATCATATTTTTATTGATAAAAAAGATACCGTAAAAGCAATGGAAATTCTAAGTTCGTTTTCTGGGTAATTTTGGAAAAATATTTTCAAATTCATTTTTTTAGAGGTTATAAATATCAATAACAAAAAAAATGTTTTATTGTAAGTCTTTATATTGTTAAAAAAGTAATTAATTGATTAAAATAAAAATTAATTATTAGGTTTGCAAGAAAAATAAAAAATAACTTACTTCCCCAAATTAATGAAAAAATTGTTACTCTTAATTGTTCTGCTTATTTCGGTGAAAAATGCAGCACAAAATGATGCGAAATGTAAATTCCAAAAAAACAAGTATGAACTGGCACTTTCTTATTTGAAAAATTCAGATTACCCAAATGCATTAGATCAGTTTTCAATAGCTTCTAAACTTAAGCCTGAAAATGAAATAGGGCAAGAGTCTTTAAAAAGAATTGATACTTTAAAAGAAATTCTTAGAAGTAATATTTTAGAGAAGGCATATGGAACTTGGATCATGACAGGTGATAAACCAAGTTGGACTATTGAAGCTCAAAATAGTTTTAAAAATAAAACGGTAGATGAGCTGGTAGAAATAAATCAGAATGAAATTTTATTTTTTGAACAAGATCGTAAATCAAAAGTAAAAAAGCTTCTTAAAAAAGAGAACTTGGTTTATTATAATAAAGACAAATCTGATGCTTTGTTCTCAGCAATTATTTTGTCAGATGGCACAATTTGGAGCTGTTCTGTTGATGCAAAATCTAAAGTACTGTATGTTGTAAATATTGGAAAACAGACTGAAAATGGTTTTGAAAAAATTATCGACAATAATTTAGAAAAGTATTTTTCAAAAATATAAGTCAATATTTTATAAAACAAAAAAGAGNNCTCTTTTTTGTTTTATAAAAATTTAAACCCTAATGAAAAGTTTGAAATACCAGTTTTTAAACTTGCACCAGAAGGATCAAGATCTGATATACCTGCCAGATAGCGATAATCTAAAGTAAGTTTCCATAAATCAACACCAACGCCGCCAAGAATACTACTGTTGTTTTTTTCGATTGCAATTAAATTGAGATTGTTGTTTGTTTTAATGCTCGAATAATTTTTCCAGTTGTAACCTGCAAAAATGCGAATATTTCCTAATTTTCCTAATGGAACTACTTTAAAACCCGCAATAAGAGTGGCATCTGTTCCAGATAGTTCATAGTCAGTACTGCTGACTCCGGTTTGCGAAAGGCTGAATTTAGATTGTGTGTATCCTAGTTCTCCCTGACCATAAAAAAGCAGTAAATTTACTCTTGCAAATCCCGCAACGCCCATTGCAGTTCCTGAGCTTTTTGAGCTGTAATCACTTGAAATAGGAGAAGTGATGTTGTAAGAAACCTGAGGTCCAAATTGTATCAATTGTGCAAAACTGTTCATACTAACGCATAAAAATAATGCTAAAATGAATTTTTTCATAACTGGTTTTTATTTGTTTTTAGATACTATAAAAGTAGATATTAATTAATTATACTAGAAGTTTTTTCTTTTTTTTTTTTATGAGTTCTATTGATTATTAGAATAGTACGTATTATTCTAGATGAAAGAATAGAAATTGAAAATTCATGTAAATTTGTTTCTCAAATAATCAAACAATGGAAATTAAAGAAATTACAGCTGCAGAAACTTGGAATATTAGACATAATGTAATGTGGCCGGATCAGCCCTTTGAATTTGTACAACTTGAAGAAGATAATTCAGGATTTCATTTTGGAGTTTTTACAAATAATAAATTGGTTTGTATAGTTTCCTGTTTTATAATTGAAGAAGAAATGCAGTTTCGAAAATTAGCAACTTTAGAAGAATATCAAGGAAGAGGAAGTGCTTCTCAACTTTTAAAATATATTCTGCAGTTTGCAAAAGAGAAGAATATTAAGAAAGTTTGGTGCAATGCCAGAAGTAATAAAAAATCATTTTATGAGAAATTTGGAATGAAAGATACTTTTAAAACTTTTATGAAAGCCGGACAAGAATTTACTATAATGGAAATTATATTTTAATGTATTTTTATAAGTGACTGATTTGTAACTAACTAAATTTTTGTTTATTAGTTAAAGTAAGTTTTTTAATAAAATTCTTGAATATTAAAAGAATGAAAACGTTTTCGTCTTATATAACTGTTAAACCTTGTTAAAAATTCTTTTTTTGTTTTAATACTTTTATTACTTTCGCACCCAAATGAGAAAGTTAATAGTATTTCTAGTATTCATGAATTTGCTTCTGCTGGGCGGAGGTCAATATCTTAATGCTAATACTTTTTCTCATCATCATCTTCAACAGAAACACAGAGTTAAATTTACAAGTCAAGATCGTGGAACTTCAATTATTGAAGATGCAGATATTGATCTTGAAGAAGATCTTCTGGGAAATGATGATACCAATTTACTTACGAACAAGTTTTTTGCTGTTTCGTACAGTTTGGTAGACACTTTGTATCTGGCACTTTCAGATCAGTCTGCTGCGAATGATTCCAATCGTTTAAAAATTTCTACGCCTCTCTTTGGGCATTCAAATCCTATTTATATTACTCAACGAGTATTAAGAATTTGATTTTAAAGTATACATCGGTTACCTAGTCGTGATCTGCATATCTCGTTGATGTATATTTATTTTTTACTTCTTCTTATATGAAAGTTAAGTTCTGACTAAGGCTGGCTGATGCATTTAATCATCCAAAAGGAATTTTTATTCCAAGCATTCAATCGCTTAATTTCCAAACTAAATCATGAAAAGAATTATCTTGTTCACAGGCTTTATGGCCTTAGTGTGCTTAACTAGCTGTACATCTAAAAAAGAAGAGAAAGAAGAAGCAGAAAAATTCACGGTTACAAATCCCGTTAGAATCGACACTTCGTTTACTAAAGAATATGTTTCGCAGATTAAATCTGTTCGAAATATCGAAATCCGCGCTCAGGAAAAAGGGTTTTTACAAAACATTTATGTTGATGAAGGACAATTTGTAAAAAAAGGGCAATTGTTGTTTAGAATTATGCCAAATATGTATCAGGCAGAATTGCTTAAAGCACAGGCAGAACAAAAATCAACTGAAATTGAATTACAGAATGCTAAACTTTTAGCAGATAAAAATATCGTTTCTAAAAACGAGTTAAGTGTCGCACAGGCTAAACTGCAATCAGCAAAAGCCGAAGTTTCACTGGCAAAACTTCATTTGTCATTTACAGAAATCAGAGCTCCGTTTGATGGAACTATAGATAGAATTCCTTTAAAATTAGGAAGTCTTATTGACGAAGGCGAATTATTGACAAGCCTTTCAGACAACAGTCAAATGTTTGCTTATTTCAATGTTACGGAACCAGAATACCTTCAGTATCAAACTAATGTTAAAGACCGTGCTGATAATAAAGTAAATTTAGTTTTGGCAAATGGTGAAACATTTAAATATAAAGGAAATGTTGAGGTAATTGAAAGTGAATTTAACAATGAAACTGGAAATATCGCTTTTAGAGCAAGATTCCCAAATTCCGAAAAATTACTTAGAAATGGTGAAACAGGTCAAGTTCAAATGTTCCTGCCTCTTAAAAATGCCATTGTAATTCCTCAAAAAGCTACTTACGAAATTCAGGATAAAAAATATGTCTTTGTTGTAGATAAGAATAACAAAGTGACATCAAGAGAGATTACTATTACGGGTGAAGTTCCTGATTTGTATGTAGTAAGAACTGGTCTAACTGAAAATGATAAAATCTTGCTTGAAGGAGTTCAAAAAGTAAAAGAAAATGACAAAATCAAGTATGAATTCCAATCGCCTAAAGAAGTAATAAATCATTTGCGTACAAAAGCAGAATAGGTTTAATCATTAAAAAAGATATACAATGTTTAATAAGTTTATTCAAAGACCAGTACTGTCGATAGTAATATCGCTGATAATTGTCTTTTTAGGGGTTTTGTCGGTATTGAATTTACCAATTACTCAGTTCCCTACAATTTCACCTCCAATGGTGAATGTTACTGCAGATTATCCTGGATCTAATGGTGAATTAATGGTCAAAGCGGTTGTTATTCCTCTGGAAAGAGCTCTAAATGGAGTTCCAGGAATGAAATATATGGCTTCAGATGCCGGAAATGATGGTGAAGCTACGATTAAGGTGGTATTTAATTTAGGTACAGACCCAAATCAGGCGGCGATTAACGTTCAAAACCGTGTAGCTTCAGTTACCAATAAACTACCTCCTTTAGTAATTAGAGAAGGTATTAAAATTACTCGTGAAGTACCAAGTATGTTGATGTACGTGAATCTTTACAGTACAGATAAAAATACCGACATGAAGTTCTTGTACAACTATGCCGATATTAATGTGCTTTCAGAATTAAAAAGGGTAAATGGTATTGGTGCCGGAGATATCTTAGGAACACGTGAATATGCAATGCGTATCTGGTTGAAACCAGATCGTATGTTAGCCTATAAAATTTCTGCAGATGAGATAATGGAAGCATTATCAAGTCAGAGTTTGGAGGCTTCTCCTGGAAAAACGGGAGAAAGTTCAGGTAAACGTTCTCAGGCATTTGAGTACGTATTGAAATATTCCGGGCGTTTTACAACTAAGGAACAATATGAGAACATTGTAGTAAAAGCAAATCCAAATGGAGAGCTTTTAAGATTAAAAGATGTTGCCAAAGTCGAATTTGGAAGTTCGATGTACGATATTTATTCGAACTTGAACGGAAAACCATCTGCTGCTATTGTATTAAAACAATCTTTTGGAAGTAATGCCAATCAAGTTATTGAAGAAGTTAAAGCTAAGCTGGAAAAAATTAAAACAAGATTTCCAAAAGGAATGGATTATGAAATTTCGTATGACGTTTCTAAATTCTTAGATGCCTCTATCGAAAAAGTAATTCATACTTTGGTTGAAGCGTTTATTCTGGTAGGTTTAGTCGTTTTCCTTTTCTTAGGAGACTGGCGTTCAACAGTTATTCCAGCAATTGCGGTACCTGTATCGTTAATTGGAACTTTTGTGTTCATGACATTCTTTGATATTTCATTGAACTTAATCACATTATTTGCTTTAGTATTAGCAATTGGAGTCGTCGTCGATGATGCGATTGTGGTTATTGAGGCCGTTCACGCCAAGATGGAAGAGGAACATCTTTCGGCATTTAAAGCGACTAAAAAAGCAATGCACGAGATTGCAGGAGCAATTATCGCTATTACTTTCCTTATGGCTGCGGTATTTATTCCAGTTGCATTTATGTCTGGTCCTGTTGGAATATTTTACAGACAATTCTCTGTAACTATGGCAACTGCGATTATTCTTTCGGGTATTGTGGCTTTGACATTGACGCCAGCGCTTTGTGCAATGATGTTAAAAAATAATCACGGACAGCCTAAAAAGAAAACACCAGCAAATAGATTTATTGATGCTTTCAACGAAAAATTCAATTTAGCACAAGGCAAATATCAAAAGCTATTAGGTAAAATTGTCAACAGAAGAGTGGTTACTATAGTTGCACTTCTTGTTTTCTGTGCCGGAACATGGATTATAAGCAGCACCGTTCCTTCAGGATTTATTCCTAATGAAGATCAGGGAATGTTTTATGCCGTAATTCAGACACCGCCTGGTTCCTCTTTAGAAAGAACTAATAATATTGCAGAGAGAGTTCAAAAAATTGCCGAAGATATCGACGGCGTAAAATCAGTTTCGTCATTAGCAGGTTATGAGATTTTGTCTGAAGGTACAGGAGCCAATTCAGGAACGTGTTTGGTTAACTTGAAAGACTGGAGTGACAGAAAAGAATCTGTTGTTGAAATTATGCATGACATGGAGGAAAAATGTAAAGATATTGCGGGAGCTAATATCGAATTTTTCCAACCGCCTGCTGTACCAGGATATGGTGCTGCCGGAGGATTTGAGCTTCGTTTGTTAGATAAAACAGGTTCTGTAGATTACAAAAAAATGGAACAGGTAAACAATGATTTTGTTGCTGAATTGAATAAGCAGCCAGAATTATCTAACGTCTTTAGTTTTTACAGTTCTAGTTTTCCTCAATACATGATGAAAGTCGATAATGACTTGGCGCAGCAAAAAGGTGTTTCTATCGAAAACGCCATGAATACCTTGTCAACACTTGTGGGAAGTAACTATGAAATCAGTTTTATCAAATTTGGTATTAACTATAAAGTTATTGTTCAGGCTTCGCCAGAATATCGTGCACAGCCAGATGATATCTTAAAATTGTACGTAAAAAATAATCGTGATGAAATGGTGCCATTTTCTGCTTTTATGAAATTAGAAAAAGTGTATGGACTTTCGGAAATTACACGTCATAATATGTATACCTCAACTCAGATTAGTGGTTCTCCGGCTGCAGGTTATAGTTCTGGTACAGCGATTAAAGTAATTCAAAAAATAGCGGCCGAAAAACTGCCAAGAGGATATGATATTGACTGGGCAGGTATCTCTGCTGATGAGGTTGCTCAAGGAAATCAAGCTATTTGGGTATTCTTAATTTGTTTAGGATTCGTTTATTTAGTTTTAGCAGCCCAATATGAGAGTTTTATTCTGCCGTTATCAGTGATTTTCTCATTGCCTGCAGGTATTTTTGGAGCATTCCTTTTATTAAAACTAACAGGATTAGAGAATAATATTTATGCGCAAGTTGCCATGGTAATGCTTATTGGTTTATTAGGTAAAAATGCTGTATTGATTGTAGAGTTTGCTATACAAAGACACGCAGCAGGTAAATCAGTTTTAGATGCTGCAATGGAAGGTGCAAAAGCAAGGTTCCGCCCAATTTTGATGACCTCATTTGCATTTATTGCGGGATTATTGCCGCTTACATTAGCAACAGGTCCAGGTAGAATTGGTAACAGAACAATTGGTACTGCCGCCGCTGGTGGTATGCTTATAGGAACCATTTGCGGTGTATTTGTAATTCCGGGCTTGTATTTCATTTTTGCCAAAATTGCCGAGAAACACAAATTGGTAAAACATGAAGAAGAAAATCCATTAACAGAAGAAATTGATAACAATCATGTATAAATTCAAATCATATCAATACGGTATTGCATTAAGTATTTGTCTTACGGTTGCAGGGTGTAAAGCCCCTGCGCCTGAGGCAGCAATAACTACAAGCACGCCAGTTCCTGAGTTATTTGGAACAACAGCTTCAACTCAAGATGCAAATAATAATACAGCGGCTTTAGCTTGGAAAGATTACTTTAAAGATCAGAATCTTGTAGATTTAATTGATGTTGCACTAAAGAACAATCAAGAGTTAAATATTACTTTACAGGAAATCGAAATCGCAAAGAATGATATTCGAGTAAAGAAAGGACTTTTATTGCCAACAGTTGGTGTTCGCGCTGGAGCTGGAGTAGAAAAAGTCGGTAGATATACCAGTCAAGGTGCCGGTGATGCTTCGACAGAAATTAAACCAGGAAAAGAAATGCCGGATCCGCTTGGAGATTTTACCATTTCGGCGTATGCCAACTGGGAAGTAGATATTTGGAAAAAACTACGTAATTCTAAAAAAGCAGCTTTAAACAGATATCTAGCTACCGTTGAAGGTAAAAACTTTGTAATTACAAACCTCATCGCTGAAGTTGCCGATTCTTATTATGAATTAATGGCCTTAGACAATCAGTTGGATATTGTAAAACAAACGATCAAATTGCAGACAAATGCTTTAGAAATTGTAAAAATTCAAAAACAGGCGGCAAGAGCAACTGAGTTAGGAGTTAAGAAATTTGAAGCTGAGGTTTTAACTTCACAAAGTATGGAGTTTGATATTTTACAGCAAATAAAAGAATCTGAAAACAAAATCAACTTTTTACTGGGTAGATATCCACAAGAAATTAAAAGAACAAGCAATACTAATTTCTTAAGTTTATTGCCGGGTGCTGTAAGTTCTGGAATTCCATCGCAATTGTTAGCAAATCGTCCAGATGTGAAGCAAGCAGAATTAGAATTAGTTGCCTCAAAATTAGATGTAAAAGTAGCTCGTGCTGAGTTTTATCCTTCTTTGGATATTACTGCGGCAATTGGAGTAAATGCGTTTAAGCCTTCTTATTTGTTTACCATGCCAGAATCGCTTTTATATTCATTGGCAGGTGATCTTGTTGCGCCTTTGATTAATAGAAATGCAATTAAAGCCGAATTTGCGAGTGCAAATGCAAGACAGCTTCAAGCGTTATACAATTATGATAGAACGGTCTTAAATGCTTACTTAGAAGTTTCAAATCAATTGTCTAAAATTCAGAATCTTCAAAAAGGTTACGATCTTAAATCAAAACAAGTAGACGCTTTAAATACTTCAATAGACGTTTCAAACGATTTGTTTAAGTCGGCAAGAGTAGATTATTTCGAAGTTTTGATGACACAGCGTGATGCATTAGAAGCTAAACTAGAATTGGTAGATACTAAAAAAGAACAATTAAATGCTGCAGTTCATGTTTACAGAGACTTGGGCGGCGGATGGAAATAATATTGCCTGTTAATTTGTAGAGAAAAAGCCTTTCGGAAGTGACGTTCTGAAAGGCTTTTTTATTTTAAATAATTTATTTTGTACGAATAATGTCTTCTGTTTACAATTCTCAGGTCTGAAAAAGTGAGCCTAAACCTCGGGAGCTATTATTAGTTTTCGGTTTTTTTTTATGCCTTTTAAATTTCTTCTTATTATTAAATTTAATATTTTTCTTATTTATTTTAAACTATTTAATATATTTACTTTATAAATACGTAATATTTTATTTACTTAAATACCACTTCTCATATTTGATTAAGGTAAATCTACAAAACCTGTAAAATAATCAACACCTATAAATATGAGTTTTTTAGCCAAATTAGAATTAAACAATGAAGTGTTTAATGTTTTAGAATTTGATGTCACTTTCAATCAAAGTGTAGATAATAATGGCAAACCAGCCAACAAAGTAAAAGGCGGTCAAGTTAGAATTGTTGTCGAGAGCACACACACCGATTTATTTTCAGATTTGATGGTTTCACACACCAGCACTAAAGATGGTAAAGTTATTTTTTATCGTCGTGATGCTATGAGCACCATGAAAAATGTAAGTTTTAAAAAAGCCTATTGTATTTCTTTCCAGAAGCGTTTTAGAAGCGAAGGAACCGTTCCTATGACCACAGAAATTTTAATTACATCCAATGAAATAAAAGTTGGGAATACCTTATTTGAAAACAATTGGAAAAATTCTTAAAACACAATCAACATGGCTCTTCAAACAGTAACGACTATAAAAATTGGTGAAACCACCATTACCAATTTCAGTAAATTAAAAATTATTCAAAAAATACACGATCATCACAGCTTTTCGATCGCAGTAAGACAGGATCTGCTGGTAGAAGAATTTAAAAGTGTCATGCCGGCTTCGCAGCGATTATATGGCGAAAAGATAAGCATAGAAATAAAGCCGCTTACTGGTCTGGATGATCTTATGATTGATACAAATCCTAACCATTATATCATGCAGTTTTATGGAGTTGTAACCAATGTAAGAATACAAAAATCCAGAAACAAAGACATGGAAAAAATCATGTTGATAAAAGGAAACAGTACAACGATACTTTTAGATGGCGCAAAAGAGTGTAATTCGTTTACCAATATGTCAATGGCAGATATTGTCAATAAAGTAAAAACAGGTTACGATATAGATATGGAAGTTATTCCTTTATATGAAAACAATCTGGCTTATACTGTGCAGTATAACGAAAGCGATTTTGATTTTCTGAATCGTCTGGCTATGCAAAACGGAGAATGGTTTTACAGTAACGGACGAAAAATAACTTTTGGCGATGCAGGCGGACGATTACAGCCTAAATTAATTTATGGAATTAACCTGCATGATTTTAGTTATGAGATGAAAGTGCTGCCCACACAGTTTAAAACAATAGAAAATGACAACAGAGCTGGAGAATATTACACAGATAATACGCTTGTTTACAGAAAAGAAGCTGAAGGATTTCATCAAAACTTCGTCAACAAATCCAATCAGGTTTTTACCAAAGAGACGGTCTTGCAGCTCAATCAAAATTCGGCAGGAGCAAACGGAAGAAGTTCTGTAGAAAAATATACGAAAAATAAAATGCGATTTGTAATGAGCGGTTTGATGCAGGTAAAAGCATCTAGTGAAGTTCCCGGCATTACAATAGGAAACGATGTGTCGATACAAGGTTTAGACAAACAACTCGAAAGCAGTTACCGAGTGACCAAACTAACGCATATTTGTGATGACGGGGGTGGATATCATAACCATTTTACAGCCGTAAATCTTGCAGGCTCTACATTCTCACCCAAAACAAATCCTGATTTAATTGCAAAGTGCAAAAGCCAGACCGCAGTGGTAACGGCAAACGCAGATCCAGAAGGACTCAGCGGGATAAAAGTACAAATGCCATGGCAGCAAGCAAAAGGCGAAACAACTCCCTATATACCATTAGTGCAATATTATGGAGGCGATGCCAGAGGTTCTCACATTATACCCGAAATAGGCGATACTGTTTTTGTAGATTTTCAAGGTGGCAATGCCGAACTGCCAATTGTAACAGGAACCATGACCAGCAGAAAAGAAAAAAGCGGTTACAGTACGCCTAATAATGATATAAAGGCAGTAATGCATAGTCGAAGCGGAAACAGAATTATTACTGATGATGCTACGGGCGACATAACAATAGAAAGCCAAAAAGGCGAAACAATTGCCGTGATTCATGGCGACGGAAACATTAGGTTTAAAGCTCCAAAAAATATAGAACTTGAAGCAGGGGAAGATATTATTATGAAAGCGGGAAGAGATATAAAAGCAGATGCCAAAGAAAATATTGAGATTGACGCAGGAAGTAATATTTCTCAAGAAGCCCAAAATGATATGTATGTAAGTGCAAACGGGAATATTATGGAAAAATCAGATAATCGAACAGAAATTGCTGAAAAGGACTTTCAACGAACTTCTGATATTTCTAACGAAATCGCAGCTGAAGCCAGTCTTTACAGTCATAAAGAAAATATGACAATACAAAGCGGGAAACAAGTTTTAATTAATAGTACTGAAAACTCTAATCTTTTTTAATTGAAAATTTATGGCGATTACAAAACAAGCAAAGAATATTCAAATAAAAGTTACCGATGCTTATCAATTAATTGTTGGAGGAAAACTTGAAAAAAATGCCAATAAATTAAATTTTGAAGCGACAAAAGGAAATTTAAATTTAGCTAGTGGAAAAAAAATTATAGCTCACGGAGAAGAAAAATAATGATAAAACAACAATCAGTGGTGAGAAAAAATAATATCAAAAAATATAACATTTTATTATGTTTTATCATAATACTAGTAATAACTGTAGTAACAATAACAATGAGTTCATATATAGAAAAAAAATATGAGTGGGCAGCAGATATTTGTGCACCAAGAGAATATCCCGTAGAAGTTTATACAGGAGCGGCAGGAGGCTATTTCTTTAGTCAAATGGGAGGATTTAGTAATTCTGGTTGGGGAGGCTTGGGAAGCATTGATTATATAAAAGCACCTGTGCCGGACAGGCTTGATATGACATGGTTGTCCTATGTAGACAATAAATTCTACAAAGGCGACTGGAAACTCCCTACAGAAAAAATAAAAGAGCTTTTTGATGAAGGATTTCCAGCCAGACCAGGTTTAGAAAATGTAAAGGAGCCTTATGATTATATAAATATTGGTCTCGGACCAAAAGGAATGGTTGTAGTATGGGTAGCGGGGGCTGGTAGTCAGGTGGAAGTAGCACGATTTCAGGCTCATGAAACGGTTGTAGATCCTAAACTTATTATCGAAAGCGAAATGTATATGTTTCGAAAAGGTTATAGTCAACATAGATTGGAAAACAATTTTGTTATATCTGAAGACGTTCGGGAACAAATCAAGCAATACGGTTGTCCGCAATCAGAAGCTTATGAAGCCTATAGGGAAAAATACCTTTGGAAACCAAAAGTAATCTTGCCAGAAGGTTGTAAGATTACTTCAATGTATGTTAAAATGTGTAATGGAGAAAAAGAAGATCCTTATGATAAACCAATAGATATGAAATATAGAGCTATTCCTTATGCTTTTCAAATTTACTGGTCAATTACTAGCGGCAAAAAAGAACGGCGATTTGTTTCTAGAATTGCTTTTACTAACGATAAAGAATATTGGGCAAAATATCTTAAACCTATGGGGCAGGATGAAATTCCTGTAGATTTTGATAAAAACGAGATTCGAATGTTGTATAAAGAGCATCTTGATAAAAATAAATCTGCAGAAATGGTAATAAAAATCGATCCTACAAAACAAGAGGACGATAAATGGGTAGTTGATTTTTATGTAGAACAAGAAGGGAAAAAATATAATTTAAATCAAAATTGTCAAGATTCTGGTAAACTAAATTAAGATGAGTATAGTATTTGGAGATTACACACCACCTAAAA
Organism: Flavobacterium oncorhynchi; assembly: GCF_002217355.1. Classification (GTDB taxonomy): domain Bacteria; phylum Bacteroidota; class Bacteroidia; order Flavobacteriales; family Flavobacteriaceae; genus Flavobacterium; species Flavobacterium oncorhynchi. The sequence goes on from NZ_MUHA01000005.1 coordinate 210,441, forward strand.
AAGAATTGAAAACTAATGAAGTAATCATTGGTGTTTTTTTTGACGGTACAAACAATAATAAAAATAACACCAAAGCTAAAGAATATTATGATAAAAGGGCAAGAGGCGAAAAATTGACTCCAAAAGAAACGATTTCTGCAGATGCTTATCGAAAAAATGGAAGAGACAAAGAAAGCAGTAGTTATTATAATGCTTGGTCAAATGTGGCAAGGTTGAGTGATGCTTATCCTTTGAATTTAACCACATATATTGACGGTATTGGTACGGAAACCGAAAAAGCTGATTCTGTATTAGGGGCTGGTTTAGGTACGGGATTTGTTTTTAGTGGTACTGGAATATTAGATAAAGTAGAAGAAGGTTGTAAAGAAATAGTCAATAATTTAAAAAGGAATAGTATTTCAGAAGTAGATATTCTTTATTTAGATGTTTTTGGTTTCAGTCGTGGTGCAGCTGCCGCTAGAGTTTTTTTAGATGAAATTAGCCAAAAAGCGTATCCATTATCTGCTAATCGAAAAAATAAAGGAGGTGCTATGGGGTATTATTTGGCACAAAAAGGTATTAAGGTAGATCTGATAAAAGTTCGTTTTCTAGGCCTTTTTGATACGGTATCTTCTTTCTCAACTTTGATTGATGGAAAACCAAATTTTGATAATGATACTACACAATTACCATTAAATAACTTAGGTAAAGCAGAAGCAGTCATGCATTTTACTGCTGCAGATGAACATCGAAATAATTTTTCACTTACTACAACTAACGTTGGAAAAACAAGAGAATTCCCTGGTGTACACTCAGATGTTGGAGGAAGTTATAATGATGGTATCGAAGTAGTAAAAGCGATTGAGAAAAATTTTAAAGAAAAATTAGAGAAACTTTCAGATAAACTAGTAGATAGTGCTTGGTATTTAAAAGACCAATTAGAAATTTCTTTTTTTGGTCCTAAACACGAACTTAAAGGCACTAGAAATTTAAAAAACTCATACAGTTATATTCCGTTACATTTTATGGCAGAAGCTGCAATAGAGCAGAATGTTCCTTTTGATAATACGAAATTGGTTATTGATAAGTATAATATTTCAAGTAATCCATTACTAGTTCGAGTAAAAAAGCGCTTACATAAATATGTTTTTGAAAATGCACAACCTTATACTTTTAAATGGTATGGAAATATTCATGAAAAGTATAAAGGAGTAAAAGATGGAGATAGCAGATTTGAAGCCTATCAACGGGAACTGCAAGAGCAAAAAGATTTAAGAACATTACGAAACCAATATTTACATTGGTCAGCAGATAGTGGTTCTCTTGGTATGGAGCCAACGAAAGATTGGAAGCGTAAAACGTTTTAAAATTAAATTGCTCAATAATATCTGCTCTTAGCGCGAGTATCTCGCTCATGAACGCAAAGTTTATGTAACAGAATTTAATTAATTATGATGTATACAAGCGGGACGCTTGCCCCGCTACCGCACGAATCATTTTGTGTGGCAGCATGCAGTTTGAAGTTTCGTTATGGTCATAAAAAGAGAAAAGCCTTTCGGAAGTAAAATTCTGAAAGGCTTTTTTGTTTTAAACAATTGTAACTCCTGCATTTTTGTATGCTTTCAAAGATTCTTCTTCTGGTGAAACATTGGTTACTAAAACATTAATATCTTTAATTGGACACACAAAATACGATTCTGCAGTTCCTACTTTTTCAATAGAACTCAAGGCGATAACAAAGTTGGAATTCTGAATCATATTTTTTTTCAGCATAGAATCATCGTATAAAATTCCTGTAATACCTCGTTCATGATGAATACTGCAGATTCCTAAAATGAAGACGTCTGCTCTAAAATTCCTAAAGAAATCAATAGTTTCAATACTCGAAGTTGCAAAAGAAGTTTTGCACATTTTTCCTCCAGCAAAAATCAAATCAATGTTGGGTAAATCTTCTATCAAAGCCGCAACAGGAAAACTATTTGTTATAACTGTTAACTTTAAATCATAAGGAAAACTAGCCACTAAAGCCAACGAAGTTGTTCCTCCATCTATAAATACAACCTGTCCGTCTTTTAATAAAGGAAGGGCTTTTTCTGCAATAATTTTTTTATTCTCAAGATCGTGTTTTTCTCTATTTCTAAAGTGAAGCGGAATTGGTGACGGCGCAACTGCACCGCCTCGAACTGCTTTTAATAAACCTTGATCAGAAAGCTCTTTTACGTCTCGTCTAATTGTGTCTTCGGATACATTTAAATACTCGCTAAGTTCCTGTAAAGTAACTCGATGCTCTTTTGATAAGTATTCTAAAATTACTTTTTGACGTTCTTCTTTTTTCATCTCCTGCAAATTTATATTGCAAAAATAAGTTAAAAATTGCAAAGTTTTGCAATTTTTGCATAATTTTACCGCAAAATTAAAACTATGAAAAAGAAAACTATTGCCGTTGACATGGATGGCGTACTTGCCGATATAGAATCACAAATGATTGAACAATTTAATAAAGAATACGGAATGAACCTTTCGAAAGAAGGAATTCAGGGATTAAGTGAAGAAGAAGCTTTTAAAGGAAGAGAGCTTTTACACGGAATTTTAAATAAAGGTAACTTTTTTAGAAGTCTGCCTGTAATGCCGGATGCTGTTGAAAGTTTGCAGAAGCTGCAGGAGAATTTTGAAATTTTTATAGTTTCGGCAGCGACCGAATTCCCAATTTCACTTGCTGAAAAAGTAGCTTGGCTTGGCGAACATTTTCCTTTTATTAAATGGGAAAACATTGTTTTGTGCGGCAGCAAACGAATCATCAATACAGATTATTTGATTGATGATCATAGCAAAAATTTAGATTACTGCATGGGTAAACCTATTATGTTTACGGCATTTCACAATATAAACCAAACGCATCACTTAAGAGTGAACAACTGGAAAGAAGCGGTTGCGGTTTTAAACGAAACATTATAAGCTTAAAAGGTTATAATAGTTGTTTTTTGAAGATAAAAGCCTTTCGGAAGAAATTCTGAAAGGCTTTTTATAAAACTGTTTTTATTTAGGTATCGATATTTTGACTTTAAACCCTTTGTCAGGTTCCGTTTCAAAATTAATAGTTCCTTTAACGGCTAGTATACGGCTTTCTACGTTTTGGAGACCGTTTTTAGAAATCTTTGTTTTTTCGCAGCCTTTACCGTTGTCAGTATAATTTATTAGAATTGATTTTGGATCATTTTCAAATTTTATTACAACCAGACTTGCGTTGCTGTGTTTTTTCATATTCACCATTAATTCCTGTAAAACTCGGCTGATGGCGATCTTTTTTACATCATCAATACTTTCCCAGTTTATATTTTCTAAGTTAGTAGCAATGATATTTGTTGCGCTGGTATTATACATCGAAAGCATTTCTTTTATGCTTTTGGTAAAATTTATTCCAGTATCAATTTTGTTATTTTCTTTAGAAATTCCTCTTACACGTCCGTAAATATCGTCTAATTTTTGAAGCAGGTTTTCTTTGGTGCTTTCGGCAGATAAAGGTTGAGATTCCGCAAAAGCAATCACATGAAATACATCGTTTGCTAATTCATCGTGGATTTTTTTAGCAATTCGAGTTTCAGTGTTATACGAAGTCTTAAATTCTATCGCTTTATTTTTATTTTTATAATAGCGTATTAAGATGGCTATTAATAGGACTAGAAAAATAAAAAGAATTACAAATCCAATTCTCAGATAGTTGGCTTTTTGCAGTGCTAATTGGTTTTCTGCTTTTTCTAAACGAAGTGTTGCATTTTCATCTTTTTCCTTTTTAGCATCGTATTTAATTTTTGCAAACTTGTTTTTAAAGTTATTCCGGACTTTAATAATGCTGTCATTTAATGTAAAATACTTTTGTACATATTTGCTGTTTTGAGTACTGTGATTATTAGAAATTAGAATTTGAAGCGCTTCTAATCTTTCATCGACACTATTTAGTTTTGTCGCGGCGTTATAAGCAGCAAGAGCATTTTCATTTGATTTTTGAGTGTCTTTTTGAGCATAATAATCGGCAAGGTGCAGATAACTTTCAATACTTCCGTAAGTATCCTTGGCTTCATCTCTTATTTGTAGAGCTTGACTCATTAAATGCAATCCTTTTTCATTCATGCCTTTTTTAAAGTAGGCATAACCAAGGTTGTCTATAATTAAGGCTTCTTTAGTAACTAGATCTTTCTCTTTTAATAGTTTTTTTCTTAAAATAGATTCTAGAAGATTGATTGCTTTGTCATATTTTTTTTGATGGGTATAAACAACCGCAATATTATTTAAAGACATTTGCTTTCCAATAGAATTTGTACATTTAATAACTGCTTCTTTATAGTAAAAAATGGCATCACCATAAAGAGAAAGTTCTTTGTCGGCAATACCTAATATGTTATTTATGTCAGCAAAATATTTCGGGTGTTTTTTTAGATAGGGTATTGCCTCGGTTACGGTTTCCTTGCTACCATAATAATCTCCATTGACCTGTTGAATACCTGCTATTTGAATGAGTATATACCCGATATTGGCACTGTCTTTTAAAGTTTCATAAAGTTGCTTGGATTTGTTAAACTCGTAAAAGGAGGTATTGAAGTTTTGTTTTCCGTAATTTTCAATTGCTTTATTTCGTAAGCTAAGAGCCTCTTTTTCTATAGTTTCAACATTAGTATTAAGAGGTTTTTTTTCCTGACAGGAAAAAAGAAAAAGAAGTATAATAAAATAAAAAAACGGGGACCGCAACATATAAGTTTACTTTCCCCGAAAATAGTAATTTATTAGATACTAAAAATATATTTTTATTAAGGTTTTGGTGGTGTTGTCCCTGTTCCTCCATCACCAGGACCATCAGCCTCATCAGGAGGAAGATCTTCACCGGGTCCTGCAGCAAAGCCATCTTTTTTTTCTGTTTTTTTAGTTGGCTGTGTTTCGTACTCATCTGGAGTACAAGAAAATATAGTGAACAATAACGCAAAAGCGATAAATAGTATAAATTTTTTCATTTTGATTTATTTTTAGAAATTAGACATAGGTATGGCCGTCTGGAGTTGATCCAGAATTTTTTAAGGCAATACCATATAGGTTTTGGGAAGTAAAGTGTGGAGAACAGTAAGACGTTGTTTATACTTCCCGAATAAACTTGGTCTTACAGTTTTTCACGCTGTAATTAGAACTAGTTTTTAATATTGTTTTAGTCTGCAGACAAAACTTGAACTAATTTCTTGATGCAAAGTAAAGGCGCTTTGAAGCCTTTACTGGCAAGGGATTCCCAGAATTCCCGCGTATTCCTGAGATTCCCGAGAATTCCCAGAAAAAAAGTATACAAAGTCTAGTTTAAATTATTAAATGGTATTTAAGTTCAAATAAATCTATAATAGTATAGATGCAAAAAGTCCGATAAAAGTTGGTTTCGAACGATTAAAAAATGCAGAAATAATATAGAGTTGAAACAAAAATTAAAAATGAGGATAAGTGTTTACTTGTAGAAGTCAAAAATAATGGCATATAAAAAAATATTTTGGTGAATAATAAAAATGAGGCGTCGAAAGAACATTCCCAAAAGGGAAATCTTTTCTAAATTGTACGTTTATATTTTCTAGAAAAATGAATCAGAAAATATATCCGAGAAAAAAAATTAAGATTGAAAAGGGAGCAATCGCTCAGCTATTTTCTGCAAGTTTGAACTTTGTTCAGAAGAAAGATTAGGCAGCATATTTTCTAAAGGAAATCGAAAAGCATTTTGAAGAGTAAAATGCGTAAAAATATAATTTTTTAAAGGGCAAATAAGGCGTGTAAATGGTTTGTTTTTTGGCATATATGATCTGTTATTTATACTATAAAGATAAGAAAAAATAATCAGTAAACCTAATAAAAACCAGTAAAATAAGTGATTTTTTTTGCTTTTTCAGCGATAAATTTTCTGGATTTTTCCCTTTTAGCAATTTTCTTTTTCAAAGAAGTAAAACTCGTTTTTATAGCGGATCGATTGTCATAAAATTATTTATATTTATAAAATAATAATAGAGATTTTAATTTCTAGTCTCTCTCAATTTAAAAACATCTTTTATGAAAAAAATTCTAATAGTATTAATTGTGTTATGCATGTTTGGTTGTAAAAAATATGTTGTTTCGTTCGAACAACCTACGAATAGTAAACTTGATAATGTAAAGCTGGAAATACTTTTGGATAAAGAGAAAATTCAGGAAATTAACTTAAAAGCGGCAAGCGGAATTCCGGGTTACGAAACAGTAGAACTGCCAATATCAGATGAAGGAAAACATCTGCTTCAGATTAAAGCAAAAGATACAACTTTTAGTTATGATATAAAATATCCCGAAGAACAGTATATTCGAGTAGTATCGCACTTAAAAACAGATGGTAAGCTTCATGTTGGAATCTTAAAAAGACAATATAAATTTTAGATTAAATTGATTTATATGACTTTATTGTTTTTTACGAATATGTCGCTCCTCTGGAGCTTTTTGTGCATGGAAATAAATTGAGCTATAAATATTTCGCTCCGCTGGAGCTTTCAAAACGAATAAAAGAATCTATAATAGCTGGTACTCAAAAAAACGCTGAACGTAATGACATTGAGTTAATGAGAGCTATTTTTTACGCAAAGTTCACAAAGCAAGGATTATTGTAAAGCTTTGCGAACTTTGTGTTTTCTAAAAATGATGAATGTAAAAACTTGCGATCTTTGCGGTTAAACTATTTATGTAGGTTTACGACAAAAAATCTCTAAACCATAAACCTGAGTTTTTAATGGTTCGTTTTTGAGTATTAAAATCCACATGAATTAATCCAAAGCGGGCATTGTAACCTTCAGCCCATTCGAAGTTATCTGTTAAACTCCAGACAAAGTAGCCTTCGACGTTTAAGCCTTCTTCTTTTGCTTTTAAGATTTGTTCTAAATGATCTTGAATATAATGCGTTCGTTTAATATCAAAAATTTTTCCGTTAGTGACCGTATCGGCAAAAGCAGCGCCATTTTCGGTAATAATTATTTTTTTGATGCCTTTGTATTCATTAAACTTTTTTAGAACATGATACAATGCAGGCGGATAAACTTCCCAACCCATTTCGGTTGAAATGACATTTCGTTTATCTGCGCTTACTAATTCGGCGCCAATGTAAGGAATCAATAAAGAGGATTTTACAACTTCGCGCGTGTAACATTGAAGACCAATAAAATCAAAATGAAAATCGAGATTGTTTAAATCATCTTCCAGAATATAATTATTGAGTTTTTTAAGCACGGGAAGATCTTTCTGCGGATAACCAAGTCCTAAAATTGGCTCTATGAAAGTTCTGTTCAGTAAAGTATCTACACGTTTCGCGGCTTCAATATCTTTAGCATTTTGTGTAGCAGGTTCGATATGAGTGCAGGAGAAAGTAGTTCCAATATTTGCGTCAGGAATTGCATTTCGCAATACTTTTGCACCTTTAGCAGTTGCGAGTGTTACGTGATGCATTGCTTTTAGGTAATTGGAAATTCCTTTTTTTCCTGGTGCGTGAATACCTAAAAAATATCCAGCTCCAGTAAACACTGAGGGTTCGTTGATAACCATCCAGTTTTTTACCCGATCTCCAAAATAATGAGCGCAAACAGCCGCATAATCAGAAAACCAAGTAACAGATTCTCGGTTCGTCCAGCCTCCTTTTACTTCTAAAGAATGTGGTAAATCCCAGTGATAAAGCGTAATCCAAGGTTCGATTCCAGATGCAAGCAGCGAATCTATAATTTTATTATAATAATCGATTCCAGCTTGATTTACAGGATGAACACCAGTGGGCATGATTCTGGGCCACGAAATAGAAAACCTAAAATTAGGAATGTTTAACTCGCGAATTAAATCAATATCTGTTTGGTACGAATTATAGAAATCGCAAGCGGTTATGGCATGATGATCGTTTTTTATTTTTCCTTTTTGAGAAGTAAAAACGTCCCAAATAGAAGAACCTTTACCATCAGCATCGTGTGCGCCTTCAATTTGGAAAGCGGCGGTAGAAACACCCCACAAGAAATCTTCACCAAATTGGTTTTTGTTTAGAAATGAGTTTTCAACTTTATTCATTCAATCGGATTTTCCTTTATTTAAAGTCTATTTATTAATGAAGGAAAGAGGACTGCATCGCTCTTAAAAAAAGCCATTCTTTGAATGAAACTAGAAAATTTAGATTAAAGAATTTCATGATATTTAGTTTTAATCAAATTAATAAAATTAATGTGAATTTATTGTAAAGTGATTATTATTAAATGATTAAATTAGATTTAACTCTTTTTTTGCAGTCTGTTTTTTTGTTTTTGAAAACATAACTAAAATGCGATTTATGCAAATCATTCTTATAATCGTGAAACTTTTTGTAAGTATATACTTTTAATTTAGTCACTATAACTTTAAACGAAAAGTCGACATGAAAAATAGAAAAATAATATTCGCATTAGCCTTAAGTTTTGGAATGTTCGCTGTCTCTTGCAGCAGTGATGATAATGAAGGAGAAACAATAATTCCGGTACAAGGAAAATATAACTTAAGCAAAACGGGAAAAATTGTTGGTGGAGAGGAAGTATTAATTGATGCTCCAGAAAATGCAGCAGGATGTACTAGAGATTATTTAGAACTTAGATTAAGTAATACAGCAGTTATAGGTGATTATGAAGGTACTGAATGCAGCTTAACAGAAACTAGCGGAACTTATGTACGATCTCATAATGATTTAACAATTACTATTGGTAATTTAAGTACAACCAGCGACATTATGAACCTTACTAATAAGGAACTAAAATTGAAGGATAAAACTACTGGTGAAATAACGGTTTATACTAGATAACATCATTTATTTTGAATTTGAATAAAAACGGAAATGACTTTTAAGATATTTCCGTTTTTATTTTTATAACGATGCTTTATTTTTTTTTACTAAATAGTCTAGGCAATTTTGTAATAAAATTTTCGTTTTAGCATTTAGATTACACCTCTTCATAATTAAAAAATCCCTTTATTTTCGGTACTTTCAGTACACAATTACTGTGTAAAGTGTTTACATGTGTAAAAAAAATACACACTTCATTTTTGTATCCTAATTTGTAACATCTTAAAATTCAGCTAAAAGCCATTATGGCACGCGGCTTGTAAATTGGGTACATGTCAATCTTTTATAAAAAATAAATTTTAGCGCTTATTTAAGTAAATGCACAAAATCAATATCATTTTAATAAAAGCCAATAAACAGAATTAATACAACAAATAAGACATGGAAAGTGAATCAATTATTTCAAAGCAATTTTATGCTGGCAGCGATATAAGCAAAGACGCACAAATAAGCACTTCAATTTTTAAAAGCAACAATACTAAAACAAAAAAACATATAGAACGTCCTGCAAGTCCTTTTGGATTTATGGTTCTTGTGGGGACTTTTTTATTAATGCTTACTGGAGCTTTTTTCGTATTTCAGTTTCAACCTGATTTTGATCAGCTTCATTTTGAAAGAATAAATTCGACTGGCGGACTTATATTTTTAGGAATCACCGTATTTCTATTTGTCTTTAAAGGCGGTATATTTCTTTATAATTTATTTCTGTACTTGAAATACAAACCAGTAGAATCAGTATCTGATGAGTTATTGCCAACTTGTACGGTAATTGTACCTGCATACAACGAAGGTAAATTGGTTTACGATACTTTGATGAGTTTAGCTAATAGTGATTTTCCTGAGCATAAATTGCAGCTTTTGGCAATTGACGATGGAAGCAAAGATGATACTTGGTATTGGATTCAACAAGCAAAAGTAAAATTAGGTGATCGTGTAGCCATTTTTCAACAGCCTAAAAATCAAGGAAAACGTCATGCACTTTACCGTGGTTTTAATTTAGGAACAGGGGAGATTTTTGTGACTGTCGACAGTGATTCTATCGTTAAAAAAGATACTTTAAGAAATTTAGTAAGTCCGTTTGTTACCAATGAAAAATGTGGTGCAGTTGCCGGGAATGTTCAGGTTTTGAATAATAAAAAAGCAATCTTGCCTAAAATGCTGAATGTGAGTTTTGTAATGAGTTTTGAGTTTATGCGTTCTGCCGAAAGTATGCTGGGTTCTGTTCTTTGCACACCGGGAGCTTTGGCTGCATATCGCAGTACGGCAGTTTTTGAATGTCTGCCAGAATGGATTGAGCAAACTTTTATGGGACAACCGTCGGATATTGGCGAAGACCGTGCTATGACAAACATGATTTTAAAACAAGGAAAGCATGTATTGTTTCAACGAAATGCTATTGTCCTTACAAATGTTCCAGAAGATTATACCGGTTTATATAAAATGTTCATAAGATGGGGCAGAAGTAATGTTCGTGAAAATATTATGATGTTGAAATATGTTTTTAAAGATTTTAGAAAAGAATCTAAATTTGGAGCCAGATTATTATGTACCGATCAATCATTGCGAATCATTATGACTTATCCGTTTTTGATCTTTATGTTTTATTTTATAGCAACGCATCCTTTATTGTTTATCAGCGCAACGCTTTTAGGAATATTGATTGTGTCTAGCTTTTCAATGTTATTCTATGCAAAAAGATATTCTTTGGCAGAATCATTTTGGGCTTATTCATACAGCGTTTTTTATACCTTCGGATTATTTTGGATCGCTCCATATTCAATAATTACCGCTCGTAAAAAAGGATGGCTTACCAGAGGTTAGTATTTTCCACAAACTACTATTTATATTTAATTCTGAAAACTCCTGTCTACCACTAAACAGGAGTTTTTTTTAGGTCTTGTCTTTTTTTCCAAATATAAACTGTAAAAGCATTTGTAAAAGCTAAGATCCACAAAACAGGACTTGTAAAAAAGCTTTCGTAACTCCTGCCGTTTGGAATTTCAACGTATGGTACTGTTATAAAAACATCTAGAATTAATGCTGTGACAGACATTATAATTCCTAATTGTAAACCACTCATTTTATATTCTTTCCGATAATAAAACTTTGCAGCTCCAATGGCAAAAAAGACAATAAAAACTATGGTAAGTATCGACTGCCATAAAAAAGACTGTTCTAGAAAATAAACTTTTTCTAATACATAAAAGGAAAGACTTACTGCGATCCAAACTAAAATTCCCGAAAAAATGGCTCTAAAAAAACGCATGAGTTTAGTCTTTTGGATTCCAGATTTCTGTCTTGGCAGTTTCTTTTGCATAAGTGCTGAAGTCTTTTGCTTTTCGGCCAAGTACATTTTCAATATCTTGAGTGATATTAGAATTTCTTCCGTCTAACACTTGCTCAAAGAGATAATTTACGAGCCAAATATGATCTTCAGGAACCTGATATTCTCGTAACATCTGCGTATATTCTTCCAGCGATAAACTTTGAAAGGTTATATTTCTGCCGCTGGCTTCCGCAATTTCATTTACAGCCTGTTTAAAAGTCAGTAATCTTGGACCAGTTAGTTCATAAGTTTTTCCGTTATGGCTGTCATCCAAAAGCGCAGTTGTTACTACATCGGCAATATCATCGGCATCTGTAAAAGGTTCGAGTGCTTCGGCTCTTGGTAAAGCAACAATTCCATAAAGAATTGGATCTAAGAAAAAGCTTTCGCTAAAATTTTGATTAAACCAGCTTGCACGGATAATCGTCCAATATTGGGCATTTTTCTTTACAATTTCTTCGCAAACCTGAGCTTCTTTTTCGCCTCTTCCAGAAAGTAAAACTATTTTTTGTACACCGTTTTTTGTGGCAAGTTTGGTAAAATTTTCGATCGCTTCTGCGGCAAAGGGTACAGCCAAATCGGGTTGAAAAGTAATATAAATGGTGTGAATATCTTTTACGACATTTTCCCATGTTTGTGAGTTTTCCCAATCAAATGGAATTTTTTCGTTTCGCGATCCTAAACGAATTTCGACTTCAGGATTATTTTCTAATCTTGCGGCAACTCTGCGTCCTGTTTTTCCGTTGGAACCTAGAACTAAAATTTTCTTTTTCATATCAATATCTTTTTAAATGAATACTGATACAAAGCTGCTTAGATTAAGAACAAATCATTTGTTGTAAAAGAATTATGATTTGTTTGAAAAGAATTGGTGTTTTACATCATTTGGGCGCATTCCGAATTTTTTCTGAAAGGCATTCGAAAACGAACTTAAACTTTCATAACCTACTTCCCATGCTGATTCTTGAACAGTTTTTTCGCTTTCTCGGAGTAATTCATACGCTTTATTTAATCGCTCTTCCTGAACATATTTAAAAACTGGAATTCCAAAAAGCTCTTTAAAATTCTTTTTCAATTTATTACTATTGAGTCCCACCATTTGTGACAATTGAGTAATTGACGGCGGTGTTGAATAATGGGTGGTGACTATTTCTTTAGCCTGAAAAAGTTTGTTTTTATCCACTTCAGACAATTCCGATTTTTTCTCAGAAGCTAAAAGCGCATAGAAATGAGCTAAAAGTTCATTTACCTGGCTTTTTAGAAACAACAAACGTGTATTTCCAGTATACGAAGTATTAAATATTTTTTGTACTGCCAATTGCATTTCGAGCGTCATATAAAACGATGGGCCTTTTACAAAATGTTCTTTAGGGTTTAATAACTGTGGTAAATGATTTTCGAAAATTTCTTTTTCTGCCTGCGGAAGGGAATTTAAATTTTTGAGTTTAGTAAAAATACTAATAGACTGCAGCGGTTTATTAGGTTCTATTTTATGAGAGAATTCTACTTTTTGATTTCCAAAAAAGCAAATTGCCAAACCTGTTGTGTTTACCAAATATTTTGTCTGATTATTGTGTTTAATTTCCAACTCGACATTGCCAGATCCATAAAAGGCAAAACCTATAGCATCGCCGTCAATTTCGCATTTTTGAATTATTGTTTTTGTGGTATTCGAGTGCTCGATTAAAACAATACAATCGTGTAATTCTAAAATATCTGTTGTCATAGCGGGAAGATACAGTTTTGAAAAAGTAGGATAAGGTACTATTTATTTTTTAATCCTGTATTTTGTACTTTCTTGCTTTGTAAACAAAATAGAAATGACAACAAATTTGTTTTTATAGTTTTAAAGAAATTAGCTGCATGAAAATTAGATTTAACATTTTTATTTTAAGGGTAAATCTGTTAATGTTTTGCTAAAATTTTTAATAAATTCTTTTTTTTATTTCAAAAGGATTGACAAATTTATATTTTGAGGCATGCATTTTTAAGTTATTTTAGAAGAGATGTAAAATTGGTTTAAATCAAAAATAAATGTTAAAAACATAACAAAAGTTCTTGGTTCATAACAAATTAAAAATATTCAAATATTTTATTATGTTTGCTGAAACTTACCTATTCAAACTAATAAACAATTGTCAAAACCAGACCTAAATCAAGATGTCATTTTAATAGACCGCTTACGTAATGGGGATGAAACTGCGTTGACTGAACTGTACAATAAATTTTGGCAGTCTTTGTTTATGTCTTCTTATAATGTGTTAAAGGATAGAGAATTGTGCGAGGATATTATTCAAGATATATTTATGAATATCTGGCACAATCGTGAGAAACTTGAAATTCATATTTCGTTAAAAGGATATATGTATGCCTGTGCCCGATATCAGGTTTTTAATCATATAAGAAGGAATAAAGACAAAATTCATGTCGAACTTTTTGATGATTTAGAAAAGCGTTTTCAATATACCACGCCAGAAACCCAATTGATGCATGACGAATTGGTATATCACATTAATTCTATAGTTGAGAATCTTCCTGAAAAATGCCAATTGGTTTATAAATTAAGCAGAGAAGAACAGCTAAGTCATAAAGAAATTGCTGAGCGCCTCAATATTTCTACAAAAACTGTCGAAAATCATATAACAAAAGCACTTCATACCATTCGTTTGTCAATGGGCAGTACTCTGAGTGTTGCAATGATTTTGTGGCTTTCTAAAAATCTTTAGGAGAAAGCTGAAATGATTACCAATTATAAGTTTAAACCGTTGAATTTTCTTATTTACAACGAGACTTTTCTTAAAAAGATAAAAAAAATAAAAAAAAATACGATTTGGACTAGGGGGTAAATATCTTTTTAGATACTTACTTAATATACTCCCGCATTAATAGTAAAAAAAATGAAAAAAGAAGAATTCTTAACGTTATTAAACAGATATCTTTCTGGTGATACTAATCGGGAGGAGAATAAACAATTACTGCGTTTTTACGAAAGTTTCCAGACTTCAAAAGAATGGGATGATTCTTTGGGTTCTAAAGATGAATTGGAGCACAAAATGAGAATGCGTCTTCAAGAAGCAATTCAGTCGAACGAAACAAAAACAATTCCGCTTAAACCATTTTATACTACAACCCGATTTAAGTTTATTGCCATGGCAGCGTCATTGTTATTGCTGATTTCCATTTCGATAATTGTCAATAAAACCAATCCGCTTAAAATTGAAACTCCTGTTGTAGCTCACAAAGAAATTTTGATAGGAAGTGATAAAGCAACTTTGACGTTAGAAGACGGTTCAGTAATTACATTAGAAAAAGGTAAAGCTTACAATAAAGGAAATGCTTCAAGTAACGGAGAAAAACTGGTTTACAATTCAAAAGAAAATAGACCTGTAGGAATTAAAAATAACTTTTTAACGATTCCGAGAGGAGGACAGTTTTTTGTACAGCTGGCAGACAGCACAAAAGTTTGGTTAAACTCAGAATCACAATTAAGATATCCGGTTGCTTTTGTTGATGGAGAAACCAGACAAGTAGAACTGGTTTATGGAGAAGCCTATTTTGAAGTCTCACCAAGTACAAAACACAAAGGTTCCAAATTTAAAGTAAAAACCCAAATGCAAAATGTTGAGGTTATTGGTACCGAGTTTAATATTAAAGCCTACAAAGACGAAACCGCAATTTATACCACATTAGTAAAAGGTATGGTTGCCGTAAGCAATTCAAACAATAAAGAAATTTTAACGCCAAACGAGCAATCAACAATTAGTAACAACAACGATCATATTGCTATTGCTCAGGTCGATGTGTATAATGAAATTTCCTGGAGAAAAGGCTTGTTTGTTTTTAAAGGAATGCCGCTTAAGGAGATTGCAAAAGTACTGTCGCGATGGTACGATGTAGATATTGTATTTGCAGATCCTGCACTTGGAAATGTGAAATTTAACGGTGTTTTGAATAAAAATCAAAAACTAGAAGACATATTAACGACGATTAAGAATATTAATTTTATTAATGCCTATGAGAAAAAAGACGATAAGATTATTATCAAGTAAAAAGAAAAGGGATTAAAGTTCAGACCTCTCACCGTACAGCACTTTATCCCTTTCTATGTATCAATCCATTGATCAGTTTTAATAACCAACCAACCAATTAACATGTAAATTTATGAAATTTAAATTAACCAGTGCCTATTTCTATCTTAGAAAAGGGCTAATTATTAACATTATGAGAACTTTTGTATTCTTATTTTGTACTACAATTTTTGGTTTTTCCCCCGTAAATCTATTTTCACAAAACACAAAAGTTGTAATTGCCGCTGATAAAACAGTGTCTGTAGATGAAGTTTTTGAAATCATTAAAAAGCAGACAGATTATACTTTTATTTATCAGGAAGATTTATTTAAAAAATTGCCTAAAGTACATCTTAAAAAAGGAAAAATCCGTGTGAATGACCTTTTAGAAAACACCTTTTCCAGTAAAGATTTTGATTTTAGTTTTTCAAATGGAAATACCATTATAGTTAGAAAAGTACCAAAAGAACATGAACTTGCCTTTCAGTCAAAACTAATTGAAATAAAAGGTGTTGTTACCAACGAGAAAAATGAACCGCTTTCTGGAGTTAACATTCAGGTAAAAGGAGCAAAAGCAGGATCTGGAACACAAACCGATTTTGACGGAAAATATACAGTTACAGCTCCTGAGGACGGACAAATTCTGTTTAGTTATATTGGTCACAGATCAAATGTTATTCAGGTACAAAAAAGAAAAGTAATCAACGTTGTACTGGTGCAGGAAACTAAAGCACTTGATGGTGTTGTAGTAAACACTGGTGTTACCGTACGAAAAAAAGAACTTATTACGGGAGCAGTTTCTATTTATAGAGGAGAAGAGTTAAGACAGGTTTCGACACAAAATGTGGTTCAGGCTCTAAAAACTTTAGACCCGTCTTTTATTGTATTAAATAATAATATTGCGGGATCTAATCCGAATGTTTTGCCGGTTATTGAGGTGAGAGGGCAAACAAGTTTATCTGTAAATCAGGTAAATGATCAATTTAAAGAAGACCCAAATCAGCCGTTGTTTATTCTGGATGGTTTTCCAACGACATTGCAACAGGTTGTCGATTTAGATATTAACAGAATTGCTACTATTACTCTTCTTAAAGATGCCGCTTCTACTGCATTATACGGTTCTCGCTCTGCAAATGGAGTTGTAGTTATTGAAACTATTAAACCAATTGCTGGTAAATTGCAGGTTTCTTACGTGTACAATTCATCTTATGAGCTGGCTGATTTAAGTGTTTATAATTTAATGAATGCTGAGCAAAAACTAGAATTCGAAAGACTTTCTAGCGCTTATATTCCAACTAGATATGGTTCATATGATGTGCCTATTGCCTGGCAGAATGTTTATAACAAGCGTTTAGCTGCAGTACGTCGCGGTGTAGATACCTATTGGCTTAATGAACCAATCCAGATGGGAATAACTTCTGGACACAGTTTAAGTGTAGGTGGAGGATCTGAAGAATTTAGATTTAATCTTGCCGGAAATTATAAAACTGTTAGCGGAACCATGAAAGGTACTGAGCATAATACCTGGGGGTATAATGCTAATTTAACTTATAGAAAGAAAAAAATAAGTTTCAATAACAACTTCTTTGTATCTGGCGGTAATAATCAAAAATCTCCTTATGGCTCTTTTGCTACTTGGGCAAAAGCAAGTCCATATTATGAAAAATATAATGAAAATGGAGTTCCAACACGTTATTTAGATGGAACTAATATACCAGTAGGAAATCCTCTTGTGAATTACTATGTAAATCAGGAAGAAAACCCTATGTATAATATGCTTTTAAATAGTTATGATAAAGGGACAGAGTTTAATTTTACAAACAACTTTGCTATCAATTATGATATTACGCCGCATATCAGAACGACAGCAGCATTATCAGTTTCAAGATTAGACGAAACAACAACAGAATTTATCTCACCGGATAACACTCAATTTATAGATAAGATTCCAACTGAAAAAGGAAGTTACAAGAGAATAGATTACTTGACTAATAAATGGAATGCAAATATAGGAGGTACCTATTCAAATGTTTTTAATAATGTTCACTCCGTTAATTATACTTTAAGAGCTTCTGCTTTAGAAACAAAAAATGGTTTTTATGGTTCTACGTTAACAGGATTCCCTTTAGGAGTTGCCGGTAATCCAACTTTTGCTTTTGGGTTTAAGAAAGATTCCAAGCCAAATACTTACAATGAAATGGTTCGAAGCATTGACCTTACCAATCAGTTAAACTATGCTTACGATAGAAAATATTTGGTTGATTTAACACAAACTATCTCAGGAGCAACCAATTTTGGAACCAATAAAAAGTATTCTCCTTATTATGGTATTGGTTTTGGATGGAATATCAACAACGAGTTTAAGATGAATGAAGATATTGTAAATGTCTTAAAACTTCGTGCTAACTACGGACAAACCGGAAATCAGAATCTTGTAGGATATGCTTCTCATGATATTTATTTATATGATCCTAATACCAATATTTTTGGAGCGGGGCTAAATGTTTCTCAATTAGCAAATACCGATTTAGAAGCGCAAAAAACAAAAGATTTGTCTTTAGGAATAGATTTGGCAATGTACAGAAACAGGTTAACATTTACATTTAATGCTTACCAACGCAAGACTACACCACAAATTGTTGCTATAGACCTTGTAGCTTCTACAGGAGTTAGTGCCTATCCTTTAAATGTTGGGCATATTACAACTCGCGGTTTAGAACTTAAAGCAAATTATAACATTATAAATAATTTAAAAGAAAATATTTATTGGGGAGTAGGATTAACAGCTACAACAAATGAAAACGAATTAGGAGGTTTTAATAATGCTCTTGCTTCGTTAAATGAAGCTGCTCAAAAAACAAGCAGTTTAACAAGGTTTTACGATGGAGCAAGTTCAAATGATCTTTGGGCAGTTCCGTCATTAGGAATTGATCCAGCTACAGGAAAAGAAGTATTCTTAAAGAAAAACGGGGAGGCAACTTTTATTTTAGATAAAAAAGATGAGGTTGTAATGGGAAATTCCAGAGAAATTGCAACAGGAGTAGTATCTACAAGTGTTAACTACAAAAATTTCAGTTTAGGCGTATTCATCCGTTACAGTTTTGGTGCAGAGCGATTCAATACCGCTTTATATGATAAAGTTGAAAATATTAACAGTGATAATATATTCGACAATCAAGATGCCAGAGCTTTTACAGACAGATGGACTACTCCAGGACAAATAGCGCAATTTAAAGCTATTGGTTTAAAGAATGAAACTCCAATCTCTTCTCGTTTTATTCAAAAAGATGATTATATCTCAGGAGAATCTCTTCGCTTAGGATATCGTGTAACCAGTAGAACTTGGCTTAGTAAGAACGGATTAGCTGGTTTAGGATTCAATGCTTATGCAAATGACTTTTTTAGAGTTTCTACTATAAAAGCAGAGCGAGGTATCGAATATCCTTTTTCAAGAATTTTTTCTTTAAGTCTAAATGTATCATTTTAATACCATAATTATGAATCAGTATTTAAATAAAATAGCATTAACCATCCTGATTGCTTTTTCGGCTGTAAGCTGTAGTGACTTTTTGGATGTAGTGCCTCAGGATAAAATTTTAGAATCTCAAATTTATGAAAATGAAGCCGGAATGCAGAATGTGCATAACGGACTTTATTTGAGTCTTGCAAATAATAATCTTTACGGACAACAGCTTACTATGGATGCTGTTGAAATTTTAGGGCAGCAGTACAATATGCCAAGTTCGCATAATAAAAATAAAATAGCCTCTTATGCTTATACAGAAAGCAGCCCTAAAGCTTTGTTCTCTAGTATTTGGCAAGAAGCGTTTAAAACTATTTTATATACAAACAAATTTATAGAAAGCATAGAAGAACACCCAGGTATTGTGTCGCAGGATAAAGCGGATCTTTTAAAAGGAGAAGCTTTAGGAATTCGTGCTATGCTTCATTTTGATATGCTGCGTTTATACGGACCAATTTACAAAGTAAGTCCTTCTGTATTAGCAATACCATATTACGATAAAGCAATTACAACCAACCAGCCTTTGATTCCTGCACAAGAAGTAATGACAAAAATATTAGCAGATTTAGATGCAGCTTTAGCATTATTACATAAAGATCCGGTTTTGACCACAGGGAGATTTAAAGCAACATCAGATTTTGATGCAAATCCATATTACTCAATGAATAGAGGAAATAGAATGAATTATCTGGCTGTGAAGTGTTTAAAAGCCCGTGTGTTATTATATTCTGGAGATAAAGCAGGTGCTTCTGCAGTGGCAAATGAAGTGATTAATTTTACTAAATCAAATACATTTTTTCCATGGACTCCATTTCTGGAAGCTACAAATGCTGCTAATCCGGATCGAACTTTTTCTTCTGAAAATTTCTTTGCTTTAAGTGATTACACATTATACACAAAACAAAGAGATTTGTTCGATTCAAATTTAAAAGACAGCCAAATCTATGCTCCAGTATTAAGCAGATTAACAGCTGTTTTTGAATCCAATGATAATGACTATAGAAGTCTGCCAAGCTGGAAAGTTCCTGTTGTGGGAGGAAAAACTCAAAAAACGTTTTTTAAATATGAGGATGTAGATGAAAAGAAAAGTCTTTTCCGTTTGCAGATTCCAATGTTCAAACTTTCAGAAATGTATCTTATTGCAGCTGAAACAGCTCCGGTTCCAGCCGATGGAATTACTTTTTTAAATACCCTTCGTTTTAATAGAGGTTTAACCAATTTAGGAGCTGCAGTAAACGTAACAACTGAAGTTACAAAAGAATATAAGAAAGAATTTATAGGCGAAGGACAATTGTTTTTTTATTACAAAAGACAAAATAGTGTTACAATTCCAAATGGTTCAGCCACAAGCGGAAACTTAACAATGGGAGCTGCGCAGTATGTAGTACCGTTGCCAGACGCTGAAATTAACTTTCAAAATTAAAAATACTAGACATGAAAAAAATATTGATTTTAGGCGTTGTGGTTTTATCCCTATTAGGAATTACTTCATGCAATCGAGATGAAATTGACACCTTTGAGGGTGTGGATAGTATTTATTTTGGACCTTCTGTATACGGTATGATAATTCAGGGAACGAAAACCGTTACAGATAGTGCGGGATATAGTTTTGCCCTTGAAAAAGCGTCACTTACCGAAGTAATTTATAAAATACCAATTCGTGTACAGGGAAAAGTGAGTGATGTAGACCGAAATGTAAAAGTGTCAGTTGATCCAAAAAGTACAGCAATTGCAGGAACTCATTTTGAACTTCCAGAAACTATAAAAATTTCGGCTGGAAAAGAGCTAGATACTATAGCTTTAAAAGTTCACAGAACTCCTGATATGAAACAAAAACCTTTCTTGTTGATTTTGAATTTAGAAGAGAATGATTCGTTCAAGACTGAGATGAAGAGCCATCTAAATAAAATTACTGGAAAGACAATTAGCTTTATCACTTTCAAATTATCATTAGATGATAAATTGACACAGCCACCAGGATGGTATGCAACGGCTTTAGGAGTTTTTACTGCCAAAAAGTTTTATTTAATGTGCGAATTGATAGATTTAAAACCAGAGATATTCAATCAGAAATTAGGAGGTCCTGGTTTAGGATTGGCTGATTTCGGATATTATCAGGCTTTTATGAAACGTTACTTGGCCGATCAAAAAGCGGCAGGTAATACCATTTATGAAGAGGATGGAAAAGAAATGATCTTTCCATAAAAATATTCTTTAAATTTTAAAAATAGAACATTATGTTTAAAAATATAAAAATTCAGTTTTTTCTGTCCTTGCTGTTGGTTTTAAACTATGGCTGTTCAGAAGATGAAGGAAATTACAATTATAACGCAATTAATGAAATTGCAGTAACTGGTGTCGAAAAAGCGTATACGGCCTATTCAGGTGAATACTTCAAGATTACACCCAATTTAAATGCAACTATAGACGATGGCAATAACCCGGATCGTTATACTTATGAATGGGTTGTAGTTAGTCCTTCTAAAATCTTAGCTGATCCAACATCAGTAATTCTTTTGGCCACCACAAAAGATTTAGACGGGATTCTAAAATTACCTTCAGGAAAATATGATGTATATTATTTTGTAAAAGATAAAGTTACTGGTGTTACTTGGCAGCAAAAACCTTTTGAGTTAAATGTAATATCTTCTATTTACGAGGGCTGGTTAGCAATTGGAAATGTAGATGGAAAGGCACGTTTAGATATGGTTTCAATATTACCAGGTATTCCTGAACCAAGAATTATTACAGATGTTTTGGATGCTTCAGGTTCAGCTTTAAAATTGTCAGGTTCAGCTGTTGAAGTTTCTTGTTTTGGAGCCGCTACTGCTTCTTCTGCATATGGAGTATATGTTACCGCAACTGAAAGTGGTACTGCCAGACTTGATCCAAATTCTTTTGGATGGACTCAGTCGCAAAACTTTGCTTATGAGACTTTGGGAGGCGCATTTCCAACCGATTTTGGAGTTGATTTTATGCAAACTCCAGGCTCTGGTTCAGAGAATTTTGTTTATAGTAAAGGAAATATTTATTATTATTATCGCCCTTTCAATATAAAATATGGTCTGCCTCAAAACATATTGGAGAGTGAAACAAAGCCTTTTTATGCTGCACCTTTTATTGCAACAAATAGTGGAGCGAGTGGAATGCCGGTTTTCTTCAATAACGATACTCGCAGTTTTGTACGTTTTAGTTATTCTAAAGGAAATTGTTCTCCAATGCCTCCTGTAGCGGGAAGTACTACAACTCTTGATTGGAACAATACCAATTCTGATTTAATTTACATGACCACATCTGGTTTTAATGGTTTTGAAAGTTTTGCGGTTTTAAAAAACCGTTCAACGGGGAAATACAATTTGCTTCGTTTTTCAAGAACTTTAGTACAAAGCTATTATAAAGAAATATTAAACGCGCCAGAATTTGATAAAGCGACCAAGTTTGCTGTAAGCCCGGATTCAGGATATTTATTTTATGCTGTGGGAGGTAAAGTTTATGAATATGATAATGGTACTCAGTCTGCCAAATTAATGATAAACAAAGGATCAGAAGAGATAACTTATATCGGTTTTCATGCTTATGCAAGAAATGCAGACAAAAAATTAGTTGTCGGCAGTTACGGAACAACTGGTAAATTAGAATTATATACTGTTCCTCCAGTAAATGGAGATTTAGTTTTAACAGATACATACAGTGGTTTATGCAAAATTGTTGATGTTGCATACCGTGGTAGATAACTAAAAACCTTAAACAAAGCCGAATGAAGAGCAAAAAAACATTCTTCATTCGGTTTCTAAAAACTACATTTTATGAAACGTTTTTTTAAAATCGCAAGTGCAGTTTTGCTGCTTGCCTGTCCTACTATTGCCTTAAAAGCACAAGAGCAATCAACTCAAGAAAGTTGGGAATCAGCCAAAAAACAAGCCCAAACGGAGAAAAAATTAATCTTTGTCGATTTGTATTTTACAGGTTGTATGCCGTGTGCACAAATGGATAAAGAGGTATTTCCAGATCCTAAAGTAGCTGTTGTTTTAAGCAAAGATTTTGTCACTTTCAAATCGGATATTTTGAAAGAAGAAATTGGTAAAAAACTATGCATGAAATACGGCGTTACCGGATTTCCAACATTTTTATTTATGAATGCAGACGGAAAAGTAATTGATATTGCCGGCGGTTTTCAAAACGTTGAGCAATTTACAGCCTTGCTTCAAAATGCAAAAGACGCTGCTAAAAAAGGTGTTTTCAAAAAATACAGTACAGAAATTCAAGAAAAAGACTATCCAGATTTTTACAAACAAGCTTATTTAGATGGAAAAAGAAATGTTCCTTTTGAAGTAATCGATACATATTTAAAATCTAAAGATGCTACTGAAGAGGTTTCTTTTGTAATTATTACTGGATTAAGAGTTGGTAAACAATATGATGATCCATTTCTTTTGAGCAGTAAAAAATTAGCTAAAGATTACGGAAAATGGAGTGTTAATACTCATGTGTTTAACATTTTGCAACGCAAGAAAAAAGAGTACGAAAAAAAGAAGGATTTGAAAGGTTTTACAGAATTAGTAAATGATGCTAAAGAACTGTATACACCAGAAGAATTCACAAAATATTCAGTTATTTTATTGAAAGATTTTGGCGTAGAAAAAGTGGTAACTAATCCCTATACTTTACAAAAGTAATTCGAAATGAAAAAAATATTCTTGTTTTCGATATTGATTTTTGGATATTCAGTTTGCGCTCAAAACAGCGCTCAAAAAGCTATTGAATCTTTCGAAAAAGCCTTTCAAAATAAAAATTATAATGATATAAAAAATCTTCTGGCACCCGAATTTACAGTAGGTGCAGGAGATTCATCTTCAAATGAATTTTATTTAAATACTATTTTTAATGCTTTTCCTGTTTTAGATTCTATCCAAATTGGAAAATCGGCAGCAATTAAAGACGAAACTTTTGTTTCGGCTGATTTTTGTTTCAAAGGAAAAGAAAAGAAACCCACACAAATAGTTTTCAATAAAGAAAACAAAATACGCTATGTTACTTTTTTTGACGGATTATACAGAGTCGATCGAAATGCTGAGGTAAAAAAAATGGCCAGCATTCCGTTTGAAATTATAGAAAACGGAATCGCAATTAAAATAAAGTTAAACAAAGCTGATCGTGAATTTTTAATGCTGTTTGATACAGGCGCAGACGGAATGGCTTTAAATCCAGACAGTGCTTATAAAGCAGGAGTTGTAGTTACAAAAAGCAAATCGGCATCTGTGGTTGGCGGAAGTCAGCAAGTACAATACTCGGCAGATAATACCATTTACATTGGCGATCAGGTTTTAAAAAATCAAGGTCTTGTTATTTTTCCAAAACATGGTGTTTATGATGGATTATTTGGCGCCAATTTACTACGCAATTATATCACATCTGTCAATTTTGATACGATGACAATTGATTTGTACAATTTTGGAAATTTCAATTATTTGGGAAAAGCAAAACCATTAGTTTTTGATTATAAATCGGGGCTTCCGGTCGTACAAATGAATCTGACATTTGAAGATAAAAAAACAGTCGAAGGCAATTTTACTTTTGATACCGGCGCGGGTTATGACTTAATTGCGTACGGACCTTTTAATCATAAAAACAATCTGGAAGCCAGTTTAAAAACCGAATATACATCTGTTAATTACAGTTTAGGAAAACAAACTAAAATTGTAGGCGGCACAATACCAAATGTTGCTATTAACGGAAATAATTTTTCAGATGTAACAATTGCGGTTCAGGAATATGAAGAGGCAAATAAAAATTGGGCGTACGCTGATGGATCTTTGGGAATTGATTTAATAAAACGTTTCAATTTTACAATTGATGTGCTCCATAAAATGGTTTATTTAGAACCAAATAAAAACTTTAAAAAGAGATCTTCATTTTATATCGCTGGACTTAATTTGGATTTTGACGAAAACCAGAATCTTATAGTAAAACGAATTATAGACCAGCAAAATGAAGACTTGAAGAAAATCAAAATTGGAGCAAAAATCACTCAGATTAATGATTTTGAAGCCAAAGATTTATTGAAACCAGAAAATCTTAAAAAACTAAAAGACAATAAAGAAAGTAAAGACCTGATTATCGAACAAGGTGATCAGTCGATGCGTATTTCAATTTAAAAACAATCAAAAAACAAATAAACTATCATGAAAAAACACATTTTTTATTTCATTTTGACCTTTATTACGGTTCAAATGAGTTTTGCAGGCAGTATTTCAGAATATGCTGTAATTAAAGGAACAATTTCGATTCCAGATTTTCAGGCGAAAGAAGTTACACTTTACAATGTTGAAGATGGAAAGCCAGCCGTTGCTGCTACCGCAAAAGTTAATCCGCTTGGGGAGTTTGGCTTTATGACACCAGTTTCAACTGCTGGCTTTTATTATGTTGATTACGGACAGTTTAAAAACAGAACTCAGTTAATCCGTTTGTATTTAGAACCAAAATTAGATATCAATTTGGTTATTAATAAAGAGCATTATGTTTTGAGTGGAAAAAATGTGGGGCAGAATGTTCTGGTTCAGAAAGCAAATGAAATATATAATGAATTTGCACCATTTGCAAGACTTGGAGGAAATGTAACATACCTAGATTTTTATCCTTGGCTTGATAAAGGTGTTGCAAAAGCAAATGAATTTTCTAAAACAATAAATACAAAAGATGCTAATTTCAATAAGCTATTAAAACTGGCTGTAGCAACAGATGTTGAAGAATCGACATATACTTTTTTCAGAATGCCTAGAACTGCATTTCCAGATAAAGACGATCGTCCGGCGGTTATAAAAACTTGGCAGACAGATAAAAAGTTTACAGATCCAGATTTGTTAAAATTACATAACGGAGTTGCTTTAATGTCGAATTATTTCTTTTATATAAGTATAAATGGTGCCGCAGTTCCAAAGCGTTTAGATATTGTTGAAGCATTAGATCATATTACAGATCCTGCGTTAAAAGATGTTTATTTACGTGATGCAGTGTCAACTTCAAGAATGAAAATCGAAGAATATGAAAAAGTAGCTCCAAGCATAAAACCGTATATGATTTCTGAAGCTAGCAAAACTTTTTTACTAGAATACGAAAAAGTGCTTCATAAAAGCGTAGGACAAAAGGGATTAAATTTTTCGTATAATGATATTAATGATAAACCAGTTTCATTTTCAGATTTCAAAGGAAAATTTGTTTATATCGATTTATGGGCAACTTGGTGCGGACCTTGCAAGGCTGAAATTCCGCACATGAAAAAAATTGAAGAAGATTATCACGGAAAAAATATTGTATTCGTTAGTCTTTCATTAGATAAACCAAAAGACGCACAAAAATGGAAAGATTTTGTTACCAAAGAACAATTAAAAGGAATTCAGTTAATGGCTGATAAAGATTTCAATTCTGATGTCGCTAAAAATTATGAAGTAAATGCGATTCCGAGATTTTTATTATTTGATACCAAAGGGAACATTATCAACACAGATGCTTTCCGTCCATCTAATCCTGAATTGAGAGAACAACTGGATAAACTATTGAAGAGTTAATACATAATCTTTATGAAGTACACCAAAAAAATATCAGTTTTACTGCTTTTCATCGGAAGCTTGACATTTGCACAGAATTATAAAGCAACAGACCCAATCGCAGTCAATCAGAAAATAAAAAAGGGCGTTTTACCAAACGGAATGACGTATTATATTTACCCGACTGAGGTAAATAAAAATGCAGCAAGTTATTACATTATTCAAAATGTAGGTTCTATTTTAGAAAACGATCAGCAGAAAGGTTTGGCGCATTTTCTGGAACATATGGCGTTTAACGGAACCAAAAATTTTGAAGGAAAAGGCATTCTGAATACACTTCAAAAGCAAGGTGCTGTTTTCGGGAAAAATATTAATGCCTACACCAGTACAGACGAAACGGTTTACAACTTAGACAACATTCCGTCAAAAGACGGAGGTGTTGTTGATACCTGTTTATTGGTTTTGCACGATTGGTCTAACTTTTTGTCTCTGACCAATGAAGAAATCGATGCCGAACGCGGTGTAATTACTGAAGAATGGCGTACTAGACAAAATGCAAGAGCAAGAATTTACAATCAGTTAGCACCATATTATTACAACAATTCGCTGTATGCAGACCGTATGCCGATTGGAGACATGGATATTGTAAAGAACTTTAAATACCAAGTTTTAAGAGATTTTTATAAAGATTGGTATCGTCCCGATTTACAGGCAATAGCTATTGTTGGAGATATTAATTCAGATGAAATTGAAGCCAAAATAAAAAAGCTTTTTGCTGATATTCCGACGCCGGTAAATCCTAAAAAGCGTTTTGAAATTGCCATTCCAGTACGAGCAGAACCGACTTTTAAACTGGCTTTAGATAAAGAAATTTCAGCTTCAAATATCAGCTTCATGATTCGTCATAATGCTGAAAAACCAACAGGAACTTATGCCGATTTAGAAAAATCAACACAAAGAAGTATTGCTTTTTCTATTTTGAATAACCGTTTGGGAGAAATGGCTCAAAAACAAGAATGTCCATTTAAAGGCGCACAAATAGGATATCAAAAATATTCTCGTTTAAATGATGTTTTTGTTTTAAGTATAAGCCCAAAACCAGGAAAACAAGCAGAAGCTTTTACGGCTGTGATGAACGAATGGGTTCGTGCTTATAAATTTGGTTTTTCAAAAGGAGAAATAGAGAGGGCAGTTACCGAAACCATTTCTGGTTATGAAAATTATTTAGAAAAACTAAATGAGATTTCGCATAAACAAGTAATCGGAATGGTAAAAGATGATTATTTAAATCACGAAGTTATTGCTGATCCTGCAGTAGAATTTGAAATGACAAAAAGCATTTTGAAAAATCTGGACAGTAAAATTCTTCAAGAAGAAGTTTTAAAATTATACACTAAACAAAATCGAGTTGTAACCGTAACAGGTGTAGAAGGTGAAGAAAATCTGAATCAGGAAAAAGCTTTTGATATTATTCAGAAAGCAGAAAATGATGCTTTGTTACAACCGTATGTAGATGTTTTTGTTACTAAATCTCTTATGGATGGAGCAGATTTAAAACCTGGCAAAATTGTTTCTGAAAAAGAAACAAAAGAAATTGGAGCAACTACCTACATATTAAGTAATGGTATAAAAGTGCATTATAAATTTGCTGATAAGAATAAAAAATCGGTCACGCTGAATGCAAAAAGTTTTGGAGGATCTTCGCTATATTCCTCTAAAGATATGCCTTCAATAGCTGGTGCTGCAAATCTGGCAATGATGTCAGGTGTTGCATCATTTTCGAGTACCGATTTAGAAAAAGTACTAAAAGGAAAGATTGTAAACGTTTTGGCTGATATTGATAATTTGTCAGAAAGAGTTACGGGCAATGCAAATACGAAGGATACAGAAACGATGATGCAATTGGTTTACTTACGTTTTGTCAAACCAAGATTTGATCAGAACCAGTACAATTTGTTTAAACAAAACATGCAAAATTCTTTAAAAAACAGACAAAATGATATTTCATCTAAAATGAGCGACAGTTTAAGTTTTGCTATTTATGGTAAAAACAATCCAGAAGTTCGGATAGTAAACCAACAATTTATAGACGATTTATCTTTTGATAAAATGAAATCTTTCTATCTAGATCGTTTTTCAGATGTAAGCAATTTTACATTTTATATTGTGGGTGATATTAAACCTGAAGTTTTAAAACCTTTATTAGAAAAATATATTGCAAGTATACCTGGAATAAAAAGGAAAGAAAAGTTTAAGGATAATACAGTTGAATGGGTTTCTAATAAAATAGACAAAGATGTTTTTATAAAGATGGAAACGCCAAAGAGTTCCGTTAAAATTAAGTTTCAGGACAACTTTACTTACTCTCAAAAAAATAGAATTTTGGCTTCATTTTTAGGAGACATTTTAACTTTAAGATATACCGAAAGCTTGAGAGAAAAAGAAGGAGGAACATATGGAGCGCAGGTTGGTGGAAGTTTAGTGAAGCTTCCTAAACCTACTGTTAATCTTAATATAGCATTTGATTGTGACGCAGATAAAGTTGAACATTTATTGCCAATTGTATATCAGGAAATTGATAAAATTCGAAAAGGAGATATTTTGAACGAAGATATTGAAAAAACAAGTAAGAACTATATCAAAGCAAAAGCAGATCAGCAAAATTTTAATTTTAACAGCATGGATCTAATTTCCAATTATTTTGAAAATAATATTAATATGGATGATCCAAAAAATTACATTGATATTGTAAATGCAGTTACAGTAAAAGATATTCAGGATTTTGCAAATACTTTCTTTAAAAATGCAAAATCTTACGAAGTTGTTTTCAAACCATTAAAATAATTTCATCCGTTTTTTTAATAATAGAGTTTAATTGTTTTCCCTATCAATTATTATTTTGAATTAGTAAGCAAATTAGTTGTTATAGAGGATTGTCAAGAGGGTTGTTTTTTTGCTATTCAACCCTCTTTTTTAAAAAAAATAACCCATGAACAAGAACATATTTTTAGGGAGTCTTTTGTTGTTGTTTTCAATAATAACACAGGCTCAAATTTATAATCCGTTAAAATGGAAAACCAGTATCGAGAAAATTTCCGATACGGAATACGAGTTGCAGGCAAAAGCAATAATCGAATCAGGCTGGCATTTATACAGTCAGGAAGTTTCAGACGGAGGTCCGATTCCTACTCGTTTTACCTTTACAAAAGCACCCGAATTTCAGTTAATTGGTGCAGTAAAAGAAGAAAAAGGAAAAACCATCAATGATCCGATTTTTAAAATGCTGATTAAGTTTTTTGAAAAAGAAACCACTTTTAGACAGCGTGTTAAAATACTTTCATCAAAACCTTTCACAATAAAGGCAGAAGTTGAATTTATGGTTTGCAATGATGAAAACTGTCTTCCGCCAAGTTCAGACGAACTGGAGTTTACCGTTAGTCCGTCTGCGAAAGCAGTAACATTAATAGAAAGTGATGCGAAGAAAGAAATTAAAACAGCAGAGATTGATTCTTCTGCCACTGTTGTAAAAGAAAAGACAGAAGAAATAATTCAGACAGAAGCTGAAAAAACGCCCAAAAAAGAGCTGAAAAAACAACAGCATGAAACGGAATCAAGAAGTTTATGGTCGATTTTTTTACTGTCTTTTTTCTCTGGATTTGCGGCCTTGTTAACACCTTGTGTTTTTCCAATGATTCCTATGACGGTAAGCTTTTTTACCAAACAAAGTAAAACTAAGTCTCAGGGTATTAGAAAAGCTGTTTTTTACGGAATTTCAATTATCGCTATTTATATTTTTTTAGGCGCAATTGTAACCTGGTTTTTTGGTGCAGATTCTTTAAATGCACTTTCAACGAACGTGTGGTTTAACCTTATATTTTTTGTGCTTTTAATGTTTTTTGCTTTTTCGTTTTTAGGAGCATTCGAAATTATGCTTCCAAATGCGTGGATAAACAAAGTAGATTCGCAAGCAGATAAAGGCGGAGTTGTTGGAATTTTATTCATGGCTTTGGCATTGGCGATTGTCTCCTTTTCTTGTACGGGACCAATTGTTGGAACTTTACTTGTTGAAGCTGCTTCACGCGGAGGGATTGCACCTTTTGTTGGAATGTTTGGTTTTTCTTTGGCTTTGGCATTGCCCTTTACTTTATTTGCCGCATTTCCGGGTTGGTTAAATTCACTTCCAAAATCTGGCGGCTGGCTGAATTCAGTTAAAGTATTTTTGGGATTTCTGGAAATGGCTTTAGCGTTTAAATTTTTGTCGAATGCCGATTTAGTTTTGCAATTGCATTTACTGGAAAGAGAAACTTTTTTAGCGATTTGGATAGCAATTTTCGGGACATTAACTTTTTATTTATTCGGAAAAATTCAGCTGCCTCATGATAGTCCAGTTTCGAATATTAGTGTTGGAAGACTAGGATTAGGAGTTTTGGTTTTGGCCTTTACTATTTATCTGATTCCTGGAATTTGGGGTGCACCTTTAAAAATGATCAGTGGTTTTCCACCGCCAATGCATTATAGCGAAATTCCGAATGGATTAAGTAATTCTGAATCGCGTCAAATAACAGAAAACCTGCCAGAAGGAGCAGAGCTGGGGCCTCATGATATTATGGCATTTAGAGATTATGATTTAGGAATGGAGTATGCCAGAAAAATGGGTAAGCCCGTTATGATTGATTTTACAGGACATGCTTGTGTTAATTGTCGTAAGATGGAAGATAACGTTTGGTCTGACGATAAGGTTCAGAAAATTCTAAAAGGCGATCTGGTTTTGATTTCTTTATATGTTGATGATAAAAGAGAATTAGCTTCACATGAACAAAAGGTTTCTGAATTAACAGGTAAAAAAATAAAATATATTGGTCAGAAATGGAGCGAATTTCAAACCATAAAATATAAAACAAATGCACAGCCTTTTTATGTATTGGTGAATAATGAAGGAGAAAAGCTAAACGAAACTTCAGCTTATAATCCTGATATTGATGACTATTTAGAATGGCTGAATACTGGAATTTCTAATTTTAAGAAAAGTTGATTTTGTTATTTTTTTTATCGAATAGAGATTTTAATATGCGTAAGGAGTTTTAGGACAGTACTACGTTTTTATATACTAATTAAACCCGTTGAGTGTAATTGTAAAAAATAATAATCTAACACATAGTCCCGATAACTATCGGGACTATGTGTTGAAAGTAATTGCGTCTAACGAGTTTAATTTATTGTTATTACTAGATTATAGTACGTTTTACAAAGTAAGAATTTGGGGATAGTAATAGCGAGTTTCGGGATGCACATTATCTTCAGGCTAGTCTTAACTTTGGGTAAATCAAAAATAGATTAGTTATGAGTTCTACCACTTCAAAATTCGATAAATTACTTAAAGGTTCTCAAGAATATGGAAATGTGAACCACAAACCGGACTCTAGTAAAGAGGTTCAGATTAACACACCTGAAAAAACAATGCCTTTTTCAGATCAAATTGGAAATTACCAGCGAAACAAAGGAATTCCTTCAAAATCGTACAAAGACAGTAAAATTTACATTGTGGGCAGCGGTATTGCAGGAATGGCAGCGGCTTATTATTTTATTCGTGATGGTCATGTTCCGGGTGAGAATATTATTTTTCTAGATCAGCTTCACGTAGACGGCGGATCTCTTGATGGTGCCGGAAATACTACAGACGGTTACATTATTCGCGGCGGACGTGAAATGGACATGACTTACGAAAATCTTTGGGATATTTTTCAAGATATTCCTGCTTTGGAACTTCCTGAACCGTATAGCGTATTAGACGAATATCGTTTAGTAAATGATAATGATCCTAATTATTCTAAAGCGAGATTGATACATAATAAAGGACAAATTAAAGATTTCAGCAAGTTTGGATTAGAGAAAAAAGACCAGTTGGCAATTATAAAATTACTCCTCAAAAAGAAAGAAGATCTAGACGATTTAACTATTGAGGATTATTTCAGTAAATCTTTCTTAGAAAGTAATTTTTGGTTCTTTTGGCGTACCATGTTTGCATTCGAAAACTGGCACAGTTTATTAGAATGTAAATTGTATATGCACCGTTTCCTTCACGCGATCGACGGAATGAAAGATCTTTCGTGTCTTGTTTTTCCAAAATACAATCAATATGATACCTTTATTACGCCGCTTCGAAGATTTCTTCAGAGTAAAGGTGTGCAGATCGATTTAAACACACTCGTTAAAGATTTAGATATTCACAGCAATACCGAAGGTAAAGTGATTGAAGCTATTATTACCGAAAAAAATGGAAAAGAAGAAAGAATTCCTGTAGGTAAAGACAATTATGTAATTGCTACAACAGGTTCAATGACCGAAGATACTTTTTATGGAGATAATAAAAATGCCCCAATTATAGGTTTAGACAACAGTACCAGCGGACAAAGTGCCGGGTGGAAATTATGGAAAAATCTAGCAGCTAAATCACCTGTTTTTGGGAAACCTGAAAAATTCTGCGGTAACATTGCAAAATCTTCTTGGGAATCGGCTACACTTACCTGTAAACCTTCTGCCTTTGTAGAAAAAGTAAAAGAACTTTGTGTCAACGATCCGTACTCAGGAAAAACGGCAACAGGAGGAATTGTAACCATCAGCGATTCCAAATGGTTAATGAGTTTTACCTGTAACAGACAGCCTCATTTTCCAGACCAGCCAGATGATATTTTAGTAATTTGGGTGTATGCTCTTTTTATGGACAAAGAAGGTGATTACGTCAAAAAAACAATGCCGCAATGTACCGGAGATGAAATTTTGGCTGAATTAGCGTATCATTTAGGAATCATCGATCAATTAGACAATATTGTAGAAAATACCATTGTTAGAAGTTCTTATATGCCATACATTACTTCTATGTTTATGCCGAGAGCAAAAGGAGATCGTCCGCAAGTAGTGCCAGAAGGCTGTACCAATTTAGGATTAGTTGGGCAATTTGTGGAAACCAATAATGATATTGTTTTTACAATGGAAAGTTCTGTGCGAACAGCCAGAATCGCCGTTTATGACTTATTAAATCTGAACAAACAAGTACCAGACATCAATCCGCTGCAATACGATATTCGTCATTTGCTTAAAGCTGCACAATCATTAAATGATTACGAACCAATAGTTGGTGAAGGACTTTTAAGAAAATTTCTAAAAGGAACTTACTACGAACATCTACTTGTTGAAAATGCTGATGACGGGCAAGAACACGAATCCTTCTTTAATGAACAGCTGAATAAATTAAAACACTGGATAGGAGGAATCAGAGATTAAAACATAATTGTATATACTATCATAATTCAAATAAATGGCGTTAAGGCTTTTGCTTTAGCGCCATTTTTGTATGATTTAAGTTTAATTAATTATTAAAAGGGCACATTTTATAAGGAATTATACCTATAAATGCTTATTTTTATGCATAAATTAGTTTTCCAAAAACAATATTTAAGCAGCATTTATATAGGATGGATCAACCTTACGATAAAATAAGAGATACATTGGCCTATTTTGAGGTTGATAACAATTTACCCTATTATGTTTCTTCGGGGAAAAAACAAATGGAATACCCTCAGAAGCCTTTTCGGATGGATTATTATTCGTTGTGTGTCTGTACTGAAGGAGATATCGATATTGCCATTGACGGACATCAGCATTATATCAAGCAATTTACTTTGTTAATCGCAAGGCCTGCAACCATTATTGCTTTTCATAATAACAGCGAAGACTTTAGGATGAAATTGCTGTTTTTTGAAAAGGAGTTTTTGCTTAAATACATATCAGATCCTTTTATTATCGAAAGACTGGCTTTTTTTAAAGACAGATCATTTGAACTCATTCAATTGAAAGAACAAGATGCCAAAAAGCTGATTAAATTGATGAAATATCTTGAAAGTAAAATTGAGGCCGATTTGAAATTTAAAGATGAAATTGTCAGAACCATTATCTTCAATCTGCTTTTAGAAACAGCCGAATTATTGCCAAAAGAAGCACCTGAAACAGTTTCAATTACTAATAATCCTAAAGATACTTATTTTCAGTTTCTTAATTTGGTTATGAATAATATTACACAGCATAAAGGAGTAAGTTATTATGCTCAAAAATTGCATATTTCAAACAAATATCTGATTCAGATTGTAAAAAAAGCGGCAGACAAAACTCCGCACGAAATTATCGATGCACACTTGTTAAAAGAAGCTGTCGTATTATTAGGAAATCCTTCCATCAATATAAGTGATATTGCTTATCGACTTAGATTTAATTCAGTTTCTGCTTTTGGACGCTTTTTTAAAAAACATTCTTCTATTTCTCCCACAGATTACCGCCGACTTCAAAATTTATAGAAATCAATACATTACACTTCCTTTTTACTTTTAAGGCGAAAGATTATTCTTAATTTAAACCGCGTTTTTATTCCATTATATTTATTTTTTTCTACAAAGTATTGCTTTTTAATTTATTTTATTATTTTTACTAAATCGATTTAGGAATTTTTACTCTCTCAAATTATCTTATGAAAAATACATTTTTTAGCTGCTTCTTTATATTGTTTTTAGTCGGATTTGTTACTGCGCAAGACCTTAAGTCTCCAAATGGTAACTTAACAATGAAATTTCATTTAGATCAAAACGGAACACCGGTTTATACTTTAAACTTTAAACAAAAAGCAGTAATTCAAGAAAGTAAAATGGGTTTTGTTATAAAATCTGATATTTTGTTGAATAGCGGTTTTCAAGTTGCCGAAACCAAATTTCAATCTGAAAATAGTACTTGGAAACCCGTTTTAGGAGAGCAAAAAGAAATACAAAATCAATACAATGAATTAAAAGTTGATCTTGTGCAAGAAAAGAGCAAACGAAAAATGTCAATTTACTTTCGTTTATTTAATGATGGTTTAGGTTTTAGATATGAATTTCCGGTGCAAGACAATTTGCGCCACTTTATTATTCAAGAAGAAACGACTGAATTTAATTTGACAGGAGATCATAAATTATTCTGGATTCCGGGGGATTATGATACAAATGAATATAGTTATTCAACTTCAAAAATATCAGAAATGCAGTCTTTGGTTTACGATGCAACCCATGTTCCATTAGCTGCGCAGACAACAATTAAAAATTTAGCTGCTCAAACGCCTTTAATGCTGAAGACAAATGAGGGGATTTATATTAATATTCACGAAGCCGCGCTAAAAAACTTTCCAGCAATGTGTCTTAATGTAAATGATAAAACGTATTCATTAAGTTCACATTTAGTTCCAGACGCAGTTGGTAATAAAGGATATATTCAAACAGGAAGTTTCACGCCATGGAGAACTATTGTTGTAAGCGATGATGCTAGAAATATTTTATCTTCAAAAATGATTTTAAATCTAAATGAACCTTGTGCTTTTGATGATGTTTCTTGGATTAAACCAGTAAAATATATTGGAGTTTGGTGGGAATATTTTACAGGAGGCGGATCTACTTGGGCGTATTCAGACAATCAAGATGTTGTAATTGGTAAAACAGATTTTTCTAAGTTAAAACCAAATAATACACACGGAGCGAATACAAAACATGTAAAAGAATATATAGATTTTGCTTCATTAAATGGTTTTGATGCTGTTTTGGTAGAAGGCTGGAATGAAGGCTGGGAAGATAATACCGCTTTTAAAAAAGAACACATTTATAGTTTTACTAAAGCATATCCAGATTTTAATGTGAAAGAACTAAGCGATTATGCAACAAAGAAAAACGTAAAAATCATTATGCATCACGAAACAACATCATCAGTTTCTGAATATGAAAGACAGTTGAAAGATGCTTTAACTTTTATGGTTGATAATAATTACAATGCTGTAAAAACAGGATATGTTGGGCCAATTATTCCAAGAGGAGAACATCACGACGGGCAGCAAATGGTAAATCATTATACTTATGTAGCAAAAGAAGCTGCTAAGCATAAAATTATGGTAGATTCACATGAAGCCGTTCGTCCAACAGGTTTACACCGTACTTATCCAAACTGGTTTGCGCAAGAATCAGCTCGTGGAACTGAGTTTGAATCGATGGAAGGAATTCATCCAGATCATACTACAATTTTGCCTTTTACAAGGTTAATGGGCGGGCCAATGGATTATACTCCAGGAATTTTTCAAGGTGATTTATCAGTTTATGGAGAAAAGAAAAATAAATTGAGCACAACACTTGTTAAGCAATTGGCATTGTATGTTACCATGTACAGTCCGTTGCAAATGGCTGCCGATTTACCAGAAAATTATATAAAATTCAATGATGCTTTTCAGTTTATAAAAGATGTCGCTTTAGATTGGGATGAAACTTATATTCTAGAAGCTGAACCTGGTGATTATATTACTATTGCTAGAAAAACAAAAGGCAAGCAAGAGTGGTTTGTGGGTGCAATTACAGATGAAAATTCGCGTACAGCTTTAATTGATTTTAGTTTCCTTCCAGCAGGAAAAAACTTTACAGCAACAATTTATGAAGATGGAAAAACGGCAGATTACAAAACTAATCCGCAATCGTACAACATTCGAAAAGTAACAGTAAACAGTAAAACTAAACTAAAACAAAAACTAGCTTCAAGCGGAGGCGCTGCGATTTCTATAAAGTAGAAAAGTTGGAAAAATGGCACGCGGATGACACGGATTCGCTATCGCGAAAACGCAGATAAACACGGATTTTTTTTAGCCATTCTAATCTGTGGCAAAAAAAAAATCACGCAGATTTGGCAGATTGAGCAGATTTTTTAAAATCATTTTAATCCTTTTAATCTGTGGCAAAAAAAGGTTTCACACAGATTAGCAGATTTAATATAAGTGTAGATTAATTAGTGGTTAGCGACTAAAAACAATATTAAAAAATATAAAAAATGAATACAAAAATGTACCCTTTACAGTTTGAACCAATTTTGAAAGAAAGAATTTGGGGAGGAGAAAAATTAAAAACCGTTCTTAATAAACCTATTGTTTCTGCAATTACAGGAGAAAGCTGGGAGTTGTCTACAGTAGAAGGTGATGTAAGTGTGGTGGCAAATGGAGAATTAAAAGGAAAATCATTGACAGAACTTATTGATAAGTCTCCAAATGATATTTTAGGAAAAAACGTTTATGCTCGATTTGGCAATCAATTTCCGTTACTTTTTAAATATTTAGATGCACGCGAAGATTTATCAATACAAGTACATCCGAATGATAAATTAGCAAAAGAACGTCATAACTCTTTTGGTAAAACCGAAATGTGGTATGTTATGCAGGCTGATGCTGATGCAAGAATTATTGTTGGTTTTAAAGAAGATTCGAGTAAAGAAGAATATTTAGAAAATCTAAATAATAAAACTTTGGTTTCGATTCTTGACGATGTAAAAGCAAAAGCGGGCGATGTATTTTTTCTAGAAACAGGAACTGTGCATGCAATTGGAGCGGGATTGGTTGTTGCAGAGATTCAACAGACATCTGATATTACATACCGTTTGTATGATTTTGACCGAAAAGATGCTCAAGGAAATACAAGAGAATTACATGTTGACTTGGCACTTGATGCAATCAATTACAATAAAGTAGATACACATAAAAAGTACGAAACAGTATCTAATCAATCGAATGTAATTGTAGATTGTCCCTATTTTACAACAAACATTATTCCGCTAGACGGTAAGATTGAAGGAAATAAAAACGGCGAAACTTTTACAGTTTATATGTGTATTGAAGGAGCTTTTGAGATTAGATATGAAAATGTAAGCTATCAATATAAAAAAGGCGATACGGTTTTAATTCCCGCAGGAATGCGTAATTATGTGTTAGAAGGAGAAGCTTCAATTTTAGAAGTTTATATTTCGTAAAACTATAAGTGTTAATTTGATTTAAAATAATTGCAAACCAAAAAAAAGAGTTAAATTGCCCATTCATAATTCAGTAAAGATTCTTAATAAAAAAGGAATTCTATTACTATTATGCCGTTTTTATCTGATTAAAAATAACGATTAATGCTAAAAACACATACAATTACTGTTAAATATGATTATTATTGGCTTTAAAATAATGATTTGTTTAAAATAATATCTACAAAATCGTTTTAGTAATTATTTTTAGTTATATTTGTAATATCGTTAATAACAGCTTAATGTAAAATTAACTCTCTAAATGAAAAAAATAACTATTAAGGATATTGCAACAGAAGCTGAGGTTTCTATATCTACGGTGTCTTTTGTTATTAATGATAAAGGAGAGAAGATGGGAATAAGCCCGGCGGTGATTAAAAAAGTACAGCAAGTTGCTGAAAAACTTAATTATCGGCCAAGTATGATAGCGACAAGTCTAAGAACGGGTAAAACGAGATCTATCGGGTTAATTGTTGAGGATATTTCGAATCAGTTTTTTGCTGATCTTGCGCGGGTAATAGAAGAGGAAGCAAGAAATATTGATTATCGTGTTTTTTATTGCAGTACAGGCGGTAATGATGAACGTTCTGAGGAGTTAATACATAGTTTACTGCAGGCAAATGTGGATGGGTTTATTATTACGCCAACACAAAATATTGAAAGCAGTATTGATTTGCTTTTGAGATTGAAAAAGCCGGTAGTATTAATTGATAGATATTTTGCAGGACAAAATGTGAGCCATGTTGTAATGGATAATTATGAGGCATCAAATTCTGCAGCAAAATTTTTGATCAATAAAGGCCGTAAGAATATAGCGATTGTCAATATCACATCAGAAATGATTCAGATGAAATCACGAGAAGATGGATGTCGAGATGCATTAAAAGAAGCTGGTCTTTATAATGATTCGCTGGTGCTTCATATGGAGTACAACAGCACTGAAGAAACCAGAGTTGCAGCAATTGTAAGTTTTTTAGAAAAAAATCCGCAAATTGATGCCGTTTTGTTTTTAACAAACTATATGGGGCTTGCAGGTTTACAGGCTTTTAAAAAGGTTGGGAAAACAATTCCAGACGATGTTTCGGTTATTAGTTTTGATGATCATGACAGTTTTAAACTTCATACACCAAAAATAACAGTTATTTCGCAGCCTATTAATGATATTGCGGTCAAATCAATACAATTGTTATTGAGTCAGATGACCAATATGGAAAAATTTGAAATAGAAAAAAGTCTCAAAAAAGGAGAATTGATTGTTAGAGAATCAGTTTAATTTTTAAGAGCATAATCATAAAAAAAAAGAAAAAAACGATTCGTTTTTTTTTAGGAATTTTACTAAATCGTTTTAGTAATTTAAGGTCAAAATATTCGAGCATTGCGTTATTTTTTTGAGCTGTTTACTATATCGATTGCTAAGAGTTATAGGAATGTTTACGTTGCTATTAAAGCATTGTATTTGTTGGGCGTAGAGCTTATGAGTACAATATTAAAATTGAGTTCAAATTTTTATTAATTATTTAAAAACAATCACGTTAAAACAAAACAAATTACCAATTACCAAAAAAAAAGCTTATGAAACGAATATTAGCAGTGTTAGGAATGGTATTGTTGTGCAGCTTAGGAGCTGTGGCGCAAAATCGATTAATAACAGGCGTAGTGGCAGATGCACAAAACAGAGGAGTTATTGCTGCATCTATCGAGGTTCAAGGAAAACCGTTTAGTGCAATTACAGATACAGAAGGTAGATTTAAAATGAATGTTCCAGAAGGAGCAGTTACTTTAAATGTATCTTCGATAGGTTTTACATCAAAAACGATAGTACTTCAGCCAGGTGAAAATAAAATATCAGTTGTATTATTAGAAAATGTACAAGAATTAAAAGATGTTGTTGTAACATCATTTGGAGTTAAAAAACAAAAGAAAAGTTTAGGATACGCTGTTGGGGAACTTAAAGGAGAAGAACTAACAAAAAATAAAGAAATTAACTTAGGAAACGCATTACAAGGTAAAATTGCCGGTGTTAACGTTTCTGCACCAGTTTCTGGACCATCAGGTTCTAGCCGTGTTGTAATTCGTGGAGCAACTTCGGCTTCTGGATCAAACCAGCCTTTGTATGTTGTAGATGGTATTCCAATCGATAACACTCAGCAAGGTAATGCTGGTATGTGGGGTGGAGCTGATAAAGGAGATGGTATGTCTTCTTTCAATCCAGATGATATTGCTTCTATGTCAGTACTTAAAGGTAGTGCGGCTTCTGCTCTTTACGGGTACAGAGGATCTAATGGTGTTATCTTGATTACTACTAAAAAAGGAAAAAGCGGAACTGGTCTTGGTGTAGATTTTAGTACAAACTCTACATTCAATACACCAATAAGCCTTTTAGATTGGCAAGATCAATACGGATCAGGAGAGCCTGTTAATGGAGTTCCTTCAAGATTTGGCAGTTTATCAGAGCTTAGAGAAAAATATGTATTGGCTTGGGGAGATAAATATGACGGAAAACAAACTATTGCACTTGATGGAACTACTAGACCATATCAAGCAAATGGGAAAAATAACGTAAAAAACTTCTATAGAACGGGATATTCTTTCAGTAATACTTTAGCAATTTCTGGAGGAAACGAAACAACTAATTTTAGATTGTCTTTCGGAAATACAAAAGACGAGTCTATTTTACCAGGAACAAACTTTGGAAGAAACAACGTGGCTTTAAGTTTGAACTCGTCTCCGAATAAAAAAATCAGCATCGAAACAAATGCACAATATATTACAGAGAAAAGTCAAAACAGACCTTATTTGAACGATTCACCTAGAAACGCTTCGTATACTACAACATTCTTAAATCCTGGAGCAGATATCAGATGGTTAAGTAATGGTTACGATGAAAATGGAGGTGAAGCTGATTATTTTGGATCAAACACTTACCAAACGAATCCATATTTTGCAACGCAAGAAGATTTAAATAGTGATCTTAGAAAACGTTTTATCGGTTCTGCTAAAGTAAATTATAACATTACTGAAAAAATTTACGCAAAAGGTGTTATTGGTATGGATGATATTAACTACGAATACACTGAAATCGAACCTACAGGAATTAACTACAAAACTGGAGGGGCATTAGAGAACAGAGTAGAAGGACGTACAGAATATAATGCTTCTGCTTATTTAGGATACAAAGGTAATATAGTAGAAAACCTTTCATTAGATGCTTTCATTGGAGCTAACCGTCAACACAACAGATTCAGCGGAATTAAAATGAAGGGAAATAATTTTATTGTTCCATTCAAATATTTCTATGGAAATACACAACCTGAAAAAACAGAAAAATTATTCTCGGAAAGCGAAGTTAACTCACTTTTCTATTCTGCCGATTTAGGATACAAAGATTTCTTATATGTTAGTTTAACAGGTCGTCAAGATTGGTTTTCAACTTTAGATCCGTCAAGTAACAGTACTTTTTACCCATCTGTAAGTACCAGTTTAATTTATTCTGAAATTATTCAATTGCCAGAATGGATGTCTTACGGTAAGATTAGAGCAGGTTGGGGTAATGTTGGTGGAGCTTTGCCAGACGCTTATGCTTTAGCATTAACATATTCTGCACCTGATGGACAAACAGATTCTTTAGGTCAGCCAATTTTAGGAGTTAATGGAGATACAGTTCCAAACAGAAGTTTAAAACCTTACAACGTTAGTACAATCGAATTTGGTTTCGAAAATACATTCTTCAATAATAGAGTGAGTACAGATTTAACTTTCTACAGTAAGAAAACAACTAACGATATTACTGATGCCGATATTTCTCAAGCATCTGGTTATAGAACAACAAAAATCAACGTGGGAGAAATCCTGAACAAAGGGGTTGAATTTGCAATTAATGTAAAAGCGATTAAAACACCAACTTTTGGATGGAATGTTGGGTATAATTTTGCTTATAACGATAGTGAAGTACTTAATCTTTCTGATAAAATTACAACAAAAACACTTGAAGGAAACAGAGATTCAAAAGCTTCTGTAGTTTTAGAAAAAGGACAGCCATTTGGAATAATCAAAGCTTATGATTATTTAAGAGATGCAAAAGGAAATATTGTACTTGATACAAACGGCAGATTCATGAGAGGAGATTTAATTAATGCTGGACAAGGTGTTGCACCATTGTCTATGGGATTCTCAAATGATTTCTCTTATAAAAATTTCACACTTTCGATTTTTGTTGATGCTAAATTTGGTGGAGAAATCTACTCAGCAACAAACCAGTTAGGAACTCGTTACGGATTAGCTGAGCAAACACTTGGCGGTCGTGAAGGCGGAATTGCTGTAAGTGGTACAGATGTTAACGGTAATCCTGTAAATACTACAGTTTCTGCATATGATTACTGGAGAAGTTATGCAGAGGTGACATCAAATTTTGTTTACGATGCTGATTTTATCAAGTTGAGAGCAGTTTCTTTCAGCTATAATTTTCCAAAAGCAAATCTTGCAAAAACACCATTCCAATCGGTTAGTTTAGCATTTTCTGCTCATAACTTATGGACAATTTATGATAAAGTGCCAAACATTGATCCAGAGTCTAACTACTCTAATAGTAATGCACAAGGTCTTGAAAGAGCATCTATGCCGTTGACAAGAAACTTTGGTTTAACTCTTAATGTTAAATTCTAATAACGAAAATTGAAAGATGAAAAATAAATTTATAAAAATATTCTGTGTTGCAATTGTTGGTGCAATGACACTTGCTTCATGCGACAAAGGATTCGAAGAATTGAATCAGAATCCAAATGCTTTGACAGATCCATCTGTAAAATCTATGTTTACACTTGCTGAGATTTATGTTGACGGACAAGACTTTTCTAATACGAGAGGAAATAATATTTATGCTGCGCAAATTGTACAGCAATTTTCATCCTTAAGTGGTTCAGGGTCAAAATATACCTATTCATCTGAATATTCAGGAGCACTTTTTGGAGAAACGTATGGTAAAGGATTAAATCAAATTTTCCAGTTATTATCTGTTATAAAAGATACACCAGAGAATGCTAATGCTATTCAGGCTTTAAGAATCATGAAAGTTTTCTTGTTTCAAAAGTTAACAGATACTTATGGAGATGTTCCTTATTTTGAAGCTGGAAAAGGATACAACGGAGGAGTTTATGCTCCAAAATATGATACTCAAGAAGCAATCTACAATGATCTTTTGAAAGAATTAGATGAAGCAGGTGACGCTTTAGATGCTAATAAAGCATTTGTAGGCAACGCTGATTTGTTCTATCAAAGTGATGTGGCTAAATGGAAAAAATTAGCTAACTCAATGATGTTAAGAGTTGCAATGCGTTTATCTAAAGTGAACCCTGCAAAAGCAAAACAATATGTAGAGAAAGCTGTTGCTAAAGGTGTTTTTACATCAAATGATGATAGTTTAGTTTTAAGACATGACTCAGGACCACAAGGAGTTAAGACAAATCCAATTACTTCTTCATGGGTTGTAAATGACTTGAATAAAGGCGATGCAAATACAAAATTCAGTAAAACATTTATTGATAATTTGAAAAGCAATAATGATCCACGTTTAAGAATTTTAGCAAAACTTGAAGCAACTGGAGACAATTCTCCTGCAAGCCAGCAAGGTCTTGCAAATGATGCAAGAGAATTTCCAGGCGGAGACAAAAAAGTTTTCTCTGATCCTAATACATCTACAGTATTACGTTTAGACGCTCCTACATTAATTATGTCTTACGCTGAAGTAGAGTTTATTTTGGCTGAAGCAGCTGTAAAAGGATGGAATGTAAACGGATCAGCACAAAAGCATTATGAAGATGGAGTAAGAGCTGCAATGCAGATTCTGACTATTTTTGGAGACAAAGTACCAGCAGTCACTCTTACAGAATACAACGATTACATGACAGCTCACCCTTTTAAATCATCAGGAACTGAAGCTCAAAAAATCGAACAAATTATTACTCAAAAATGGATTGTATTGTTGTTTAATGGTTTTGAAGCATTCTCAGAATACAGAAGAACAGGATATCCAGTTTTAGTTCCAGTTAATGATCCAACAGGAGAAACAAAGGGAACAATTCCTAGAAGATTAATTTATGACCAGTCAGAATTAATCACTAATAATGCAAATTATAAAGAAGCAATACAACGCCAAGGGTTGGATTTAATGACAACTAGAATTTGGTGGGATAAGTAGTTTTAAAATTTTGGTTAGTTAAGTTGAATAAGCTCGGGAGGAGTATGAGTACCTCCCGGCTTATT
This sequence comes from Flavobacterium oncorhynchi, assembly GCF_002217355.1. GTDB lineage: Bacteria > Bacteroidota > Bacteroidia > Flavobacteriales > Flavobacteriaceae > Flavobacterium > Flavobacterium oncorhynchi. The sequence goes on from NZ_MUHA01000005.1 coordinate 254,905, forward strand.
TTTAATTTTCTATTTCAATTTTCATTAAATTAGAGGGTTTGTATCACAAATTAGTTCTATAGTTTTAATACCCTTTTTTTCGCAAAAGACAAAAGAGCTTCTGCTGAAAAAGATGGAATTACTTTCAAAAAGAATATACAATTGAATGATCTTAATTTTTTAATTATTGAAGTGTAATAAAAAATCTTAAATAAACAATTTAAAAGATAAAACTTGGCAGCTGTAAAAGGGAAAATGATTTTCAGAATATTTTGTTAGTTACTGTTATTCCGTATTAAAAGCCCAAAAGAGAGGGAGAATTGTGGAAACGTAGTTTTCCTTCTCAAACTGCCAACAATTAAGTTGCAAAAGCATAATAATTAAGTATTGAGTTATAATGGAGTTTAAAAAGAACTTTTATTGGGTTTTGAGTATTTGTCTGGCAAATTTTTCATTTGTGGCAAAGGCGCAAAACATGGAATTAAAAAAAGGATGGCAGTACAGAGAAACCAAAACAACAAAATGGTATCCTGCTTCTGTTCCCGGTGAAGTTCATACCGATTTACTCAACAATAAATTAATACCAGATCCATTCTACAGAGACAATGAAAAAAAGCTGGAATGGATTGAAAAGAAAGATTGGGAATATAAAACCACTTTTGAAGTAAGCACTGCAACTTTAAATAAAAAAAATACCGAATTAGTTTTTGACGGATTAGATACTTACGCATCCGTTTATTTAAACAATCAGTTAGTTTTAAAAGCAGACAATATGTTTCGTCAATGGCGTGTTGACGTAAAAAAGAATTTAAAGCCGGGAAAAAATGATTTAGTAGTCGTTTTTAAATCAGCACAAAATGTTGTTGATTCATTGGCCAAAAAAGATTTTCCGTTTGTAATTCCAGATAATCCTCGTGCCTATGTACGTAAAGCACAATACCATTTTGGATGGGATTGGGGGCCAAAATTCACAACTTGTGGAATTTGGAAAACACCAAGATTAGAAGCATATGATGTAAAAACTCCTGAGAAACCATATGTATTAGATCGCAAAATCGAATTGATACAACAGCCTGATGATAAAGGAACATCATTTTACTTTAAAATTGATGACAAGCCCGTTTATATGAAAGGGGCAAATTATATTCCATCAGATGCATTCCTGTCGCGAGTAACCAAAAAAGAATACGAAAAAGTAATTGCACTTGCCAAAGATGCCAACATGAATATGCTGCGTGTTTGGGGAGGCGGGGTTTATGAAGATGATTATTTTTATGATTTATGCGATAAAAACGGAATCTATGTCTGGCAGGATTTTATGTTCGCTGGAACAATGGTACCGGGAGATGATGCTTTTTTTGATAATGTAAAAAAGGAAGTTCAATATCAAGTAAAACGTCTTCGTTACCACAAAAGCATAGTTTTATGGTGCGGGAATAATGAAATCGATGAAGCTTTTAAAAGTTGGGGATGGCAAAAAAGCATGAAAATGTCGAAACAAGATTCGACCAGATTATGGAAAGACTACGTTCGTTTGTTTCAAGATAGTATTCCAAAATGGGTAAAAGAAGTTGATCCCAAACGACCATACTTAAGTTCTTCGCCTTTATTTCACTGGTCAAAAGCAAAAAGTATAACAGAAGGTGACAGCCATTATTGGGGAACTTGGTGGGGACTTGAAGATATTGAAGCGGTGCAGAATAAAACGGGACGTTTTGTAAGCGAGTACGGAATGCAGGCTATGCCAAATTATTCTTCTATAGAAAAATTTACATTACCAGAAGACCGATATTTATATTCAGATATTTTGCAGGCACATCAAAAAGCGGGCAAAGGATTTATGAAATTAGATTCGTATTTAAATCGCTACTTTATTAGTTCAGACAAAATAAAGAAAATGAATGTTGAGGATTATACTTACCTCTCGCAATGCTTACAATACTATTCATTAAAAAATATTATAGGCATTCATCGTTCAAAAGCGCCTTATAATATGGGAACATTAGTTTGGCAGCTTAATGATTGCTGGCCTGTTGCAAGCTGGAGCGTAACGGATTATTATGACAGACAGCCAAAAGCAGCTTGGTACGCTATGAAAGAAGCGTATAGAGATGATAAAACACCAGAAATTGATCTTACTCGCCCAATTGATTTAAAATTGGAAGACCCAAAAATAACTTGGGAAGTAAGAGGAAATAAAGTGATTTTAAAAGCTTCAAAAGCCGCAAAATATGTATACATTTCTATAAAAGGTTATACAGGAAAATGGAGTGATAATTATATAGACTTAAAAGCTGGTGAGGAAAGAATTATTTCTTTTGAAGGCAAAGTGACAAAGCCAGTCCTGAAAGTTTATTCTCTGTATGATGTTTTGAAGAGGTACTAAGGTACTAAGTAGCAAAGGTTCAAAGGTTTTTGTGTAGAGACGCATTGCAGTGCATCTGTTTACCTTGCGAACTTAGCGAGAGTCATTGCGCTCTTTGCGGTTATTTTTTGTGTTCTAGATTATTCTTTTGAGAGTAAAATAACAAAACGAACCGTGAAAGTCTAGTCTCTATATAATGTTTTGAATAAGTATAAATAAAAAGCTTCTAAGAAGCTAAGGTTCTGAAGTGCTAAGTTTAATTAGCAAATCTTAGAATCTTAGAACCTTAGAACCTCAGAATCTAAATAAAAAAAATATGTTTACAAAGTACAACAAAATTGCTTTTAGCGGTATTTTAGCTCTAAACCTGTTTTTTGCCAATCCTGCTATTTCACAGGAAAAAAAGGTAAAACAAACAAATTCAGATTATACCCAATATGTAAATCCGTTTATTGGCTCTGCTGGTCACGGTCATGTATTTGTGGGGGCCAATGTTCCTTTTGGAGCTGTGCAGTTAGGACCAGTAAATGTTTTTGAAGGCTGGGATTGGTGCAGTGGATACAACTATGCAAGTAATACCATTTTAGGTTTCACACATACCCATTTAAGCGGAACTGGAATTGGAGATTTAAACGATATTCTTTTGTTACCAGTATCAGGAAAAGTGCCTTTAACAAAAGGAACAAAAGAAGACATGACAACAGGTTATGGATCTTATTTCTCTCATGATAATGAAGTAAGCAAAGCAGGATATTACAGTGTACTGCTTGATAAATATAAAATTAAAGCAGAGTTAACAGCAAGCGAAAGAGTAGGTTTTCATAAATATACTTTTAATACTGCTCAAGACAATCACGTTTTATTAGATCTTGCAGATGGTGTGGGATGGGATAAACCCGTAAAAACGTTTATCAAAAAAGTAAACGAAACTACACTTGTAGGATATAGATATTCAGCAGGATGGGCAGCAGATCAACGTATCTTTTTTGCAATTGAATTTTCTGAGCCAATTTCAAATATGGCATTGTACGATGATAAAACTTCTGTAAGCGGAAACGAGGGCGAAGGTCTTAAAATGAAAGCAGTTTTAGATTTTACAACTTTAAAAAATAAAGAAGTTTTAGTAAAAGTTGGAATCTCACCTGTAAGCTATGAAAATGCAGTTATCAATATAAAAGCCGAAATTCCAAATTGGGACTTTAATGCTGTAGCAAAACAAGCGACTTCAAAATGGAATGCAGCGTTAAATAAAATTCAGATCAAAGCTGATGATAAAACAATGAAAGTTTTTTACACCGCTTTGTATCACACGATGTTTGCTCCTTCAATATTCAATGATGTAAACGGAGATTATAGAGGAACAGACAAAAAAGTGTACGAAAAAGCAAACTTTACAAACTACACTACTTTTTCACTTTGGGATACTTACCGTGGTTTACATCCATTGTATACCATTACACAACAAGAAAAAATTAATGACATCGTAAAATCATTTTTAGCGATTTATCAGCAGCAAGGCAGATTACCAGTTTGGCATTTAATGGGTAACGAAACCAATACAATGAACGGAAATCACTCGATTGCTGTAATTGTTGATGCTTACATGAAAGGATATAGAGGTTATGATGTTGCATTAGCCTATGAAGCCATCAAAAAAACAGCGATGCAAACGCGTGAAGGAATGGATTATGTGCAAAAACTAGAATACATTCCTGCAGATAAATTGTTAGAATCTGTTGGAAACGCTTTAGAATATGCGATCGACGATTATTGTATAGCGTTAATGGCGAAAGATCTTGGTAAGACAGAAGATTATAACTATTTCTCAAAAAGAGCCGATTTGTACAAACTTTATTTCGATAAAGAAACTACATTCATGAGAGGTAAATTAACAGATGGAAATTGGAGAACACCATTTAATCCGCTTTCATCAGCACATAGAAAAGATGATTATGTAGAAGGAAATGCATGGCAATACACTTGGTTAGTTCCTCAAGATCCTTATGGTTTAATCGAATTGTTTGGAAGTGAAGATAAATTTATTAAAAAATTAGATTCCTTATTTTTAATAACTGATAAAGTAGAAGGTGAAGAAATATCTCCAGATATTAGTGGTTTAATTGGTCAATATGCGCAAGGAAATGAGCCAAACCATCATATTCCATATCTTTATGCATATGTTGGACAACCTTGGAAAACAGCCAAATTAATCCGTGAAATCGATGAGAAATTCTATTCTACAAAACCTGATGGATTGTGCGGAAATGAAGATCTAGGACAAATGTCTGCTTGGTATGTTTTATCGTCAATGGGATTCTATTCTGTCAATCCTGCAAATGGAATATACGTTATGGGAAGTCCGTTAGTAAATTCAGCAGTAATTCATCACAAAGAAGGAATTTCGTTTGCAATAAAAGCGATTGATAACAGCAAAACCAATATCTATATTCAGAAAGCCGAGTTTAACGGAAAGCCATATACAAAATCATATATCACACATGATATGATTGTAAAAGGTGGAGAATTAAAATTGTATATGGGAAGTAAACCATCGACAACTTTTGGTGTTAAAAAAGCAGACAGACCGCTTTAATTTTAGATTTCAGTTCCGAGAGTTATCGGGATTAGATTTATGACAGCTTTGTCAAAGTTTAGACAAACAAGATTTAGATTAAAGAAACTAGGAAGTTCAGCCACAGTTTTTAGCTTAAAGTCTATTGCTTAAAGCGTAAAGCAAAAAAATAAAAAATATGAAAATAAAAAGTTTAATTTTTTTAGGAGTATTACAATGCTGCATTTTTGTAAATGCACAGGTTAAAGCATTAGATCCAGTAGAATATGTAAATCCGTTAATGGGTACACAATCTTTGCATAGTCTTTCAAACGGAAATACCTATCCAGCAATCTGCAGACCTTGGGGAATGAATTTCTGGACTCCGCAAACGGGTAAAATGGGAGACGGATGGGCTTATATTTATACAGCAGATAAGATTAGAGGATTTAAACAAACACATCAGCCTTCGCCTTGGATGAACGATTACGGACAGTTTTCGATCATGCCTGTTACTGGAAAATTAACTTTTGCAGAAGACGAAAGAGGAAGCTGGTTCAGTCATAAAGCCGAGGTTTCTAAACCGTATTACTACAGCGTTTACCTTGCAGATTATGATGTTACAACAGAAATAACTGCAACAGAAAGAGCAGCACATTTTCAAATTACATTTCCAGAAAATGAACAATCTTCAATTGTAATTGATGCTTTTGATAAAGGTTCTTACATTAAAATTATTCCATCAGAAAATAAAATTATTGGTTATACTACTCGCAACAGCGGCGGAGTTCCTGAGAACTTTAAAAACTATTTTGTACTGCAGTTCGACAAACCTTTTGCAACCAATTATACTTGGCATGATAAAGTTTTAGAAAAAGACAAATTAGAATTAAAAGATGATCACGTTGGTGCAATTGTAGGTTTCAAAACTAAAAAAGGAGAAATAGTAAATGTAAAAGTTTCTTCTTCTTTTATCAGTCAAGAACAAGCTGAGTTGAATTTGAAAAATGAATTAGGAACTGCTTCTTTTAAAGAAACAGTAGCAGAATCTAAAAAAGAGTGGAATAAAGTTCTAGGAAAATTAACTGCAGAAGGCGGAAGCGACGAGCAATTAAAAACATTCTATTCTTGTTTATACCGTACAGCATGCTTCCCACAAAAACAATACGAAATAAACGGAAAAGGAGAAATTGTACATTACAGCCCATACAATGGTAAAGTTTTGCCAGGTTATATGTATGCAGGAACAGGCTTTTGGGATACGTTCCGTGCCTTGTATCCATTGTTGAATTTAGTTTATCCTTCTATAAACAAAGAAATGCAAGAAGCATTAATCAACGATTATAAAGAAGGCGGTTTCTTGCCAGAATGGTCAAGTCCGGGCTTTAGAAATGTAATGGTTGGTAATAATTCTGCTTCTGTAGTTTCTGATGCTTACATCAAAGGATTACGAGGATATGACATCAACAAGTTGTACGAAGCTTTATTACACGGTGCTAACAACGAAGGACCAATGGATGCCGTTGGAAGACGCGGCGTACAGTATTACAACACTTTAGGTTATGTGCCTTATGATGTGAAAATTAATGAAAATGCGGCAAGAACATTAGAATATGCTTATGATGACTTTACGATTTGGAAATTAGCAAAAGCATTAAATCGTCCTAAAAAAGAAATTAGTTTATTCGAAAAAAGAATGATGAATTATAAAAATCTTTATAATCCATCAATCGGATTAATGAGCGGAAGAAATAAAGACGGAAGTTTTCCTAAAGATTTCAATCCGTTTAAATGGGGAGATGCTTTTACCGAAGGAAATGCATGGCATTACAGCTGGAGCGTTTTTCATGACGTACAGGGTTTGATTGATTTAATGGGAGGACAAAAGAAATTTACGGCAAAATTAGACGCAGTATTTTCAACACCGCCAATTTTTGACGACAGTTATTACGGATCTGTTATTCATGAAATCCGCGAAATGCAGATTATGAATATGGGACAATATGCTCATGGAAATCAGCCCATTCAGCACATGATTTATTTGTATAATTATGCAGGTGAACCTTGGAAAACACAATATTGGTCACGTGAAGTAATGAACCGTATGTACAAACCAACTCCAGATGGATATTGCGGCGATGAGGACAACGGACAAACATCGGCTTGGTATGTTTTCTCTGCAATGGGATTTTACCCAGTTTGCCCGGGAACGGAAGAATATGTTCTAGGAGCACCATTATTTAAAAAACTGACATTGCAATTAGAAAACGGAAAAGAACTGGTGATTAACGCACCAAAAAATTCTGAAACTAATAAATATGCTCAGGACTTAAAATGGAACAACGCTGCTTACTCAAAAAACTATATCAATCATTTTGATGTATTAAAGGGCGGCGAATTAAATTTTGACATGATCGATACACCAAATTTACAAAGAGGAACTTCAGCAAACGCTTTTCCATATTCTTATTCAACTTCAAAATAATATTATGCAATCACGTAGAAAATTCATAAAAAACGCTGGGATATTTTCAGCAGGATTATTAGCCATTCAAACAGATGCTTTCGGAATGCAATCGGATACTTTCAATTTTGCATTAAAAGATTTTATTACAAAAAGACCTCCTGTAGCCGAACGAAAATTTACAAGTAAAGCTATTGAAGCCGCTATTGTAAGAATCAAAAAACAAATAGCTAACCCAGAATTGGCTTGGTTGTTTGAAAACTGTTTTCCAAATACATTAGATACCACTGTCGATTTTGAAATCATCGACGGTAAACCAGATACTTATGTAATTACAGGTGATATTGATGCCATGTGGTTACGAGATAGTACAGCTCAAATTTGGCCATATATTCCGTTTGTAAAAGAAGATAAAAAATTGGCTGAGTTGGTAAAAGGAGTAATCAATCGTCAGACAAAATGCATCTTATTAGATCCTTATGCAAACGCTTTTTATAAAGATTTCAATCAGGTAAGCGAATGGAAAAATGACATGACCAAAATGCAGCCTGGAATCCATGAACGTAAATGGGAAATTGACAGTTTATGCTACCCAATTAGACTGGCACATGGTTATTGGAAAGAAACTGGAGACATAAGTTTGTTCGATAGTAAATGGAAAGAAGCGATGTTGTTGGTTTTACAAACGTTTAAAGAACAACAGCGCTGGACAGATAAAGGACCATACAATTTTCAAAGAGTTACAGCTTGGGCTACAGATGGAGTGCCTTTAGGAGGTTACGGTTATCCAGTAAAACCATGCGGATTAATTGTTTCGACTTTTAGACCAAGTGACGACAGTACTTTATTTGGATATTTAATTCCAAGTAATATGTTTGCAATCGAAGTATTAGGATACCTTCAGGAAATTTTCTCTTTGCCGGCCTTATTAGATAAAGATTTAGTTGCCAAAGCAAAAGAAATGCAAGCCCAAGTTCAGAAAGGATTAGAAGAAAACGCAATTATCGAGCATCCAAAATTCGGAAAAATCATTGCTTTTGAAGTAAACGGATACGGAAGTTTTCACATGATGGATGACGCTAATGTACCGTCATTATTATCATTACCATATTTAGGAGCAATTGAACCAGACAGCCCGCTTTATTTAAACACAAGAAAAGTAGTGCTTTCAGAGAATAACCCGTTTTTCTATAAAGGAAAAGCTGGTGAAGGTATTGGCGGACCGCACACAGGAACCGATACAATCTGGCCGATGAGTATTGTTTTAAGAGCCATTACAAGTGTTGATGAAAAAGAAATAAAAGCATGTATCAGCAACTTAATCAAGACAAATGCAGATACTGGTTTTATGCACGAATCTTTTCATAAAGACGACGTAGCAAAATTTACTAGAAAATGGTTTGCTTGGGCAAATACACTTTTTGGAGAAATGATAGTACACACCAGTATTCATTACCCGCAAATTTTAAAAGACAAAAACATTTAAAACAATAATTTGCCGTCAAGAGATTAGGAAAAATAAGTAGTTAGACTTAATCTCTTTATGGTAAAAAAGAATCAAAACTAAAATTTAGTTAACCCCTAAATGGTTCAATTCCAAAAACAAAAAAACAAGAATGAATAAAGAGTATGCCGTTGGCTTAGATATAGGAGGCACACATATCACCGCAGCGATAATTGATATAGTAGATATGAAGGTGATGGATTTTTCAGTGCACAAAGAATCTTTTGATTCTAATATGCCGGTGGAAGAGGTTATGACTATTTGGGAAAAAGCAATTCGTACATCATTCAAAAATTCTAAAGTAGAAAAAACTTCAGGATTAGCAGTTTGTATGCCGGGGCCATTTGATTATACAAACGGAATTTGCTGGATAAAAGACCAATCTAAGTACGAACATTTTTATGGGTTGAATGTACGTGATTTATTTCAGGACAAACTAGATCTTTCTAGTGATTTTCCAATTCTTTTTGAAAATGATGCTGTTTGTTTTGGAAAAGGAGAAGTTTTTAAAGACTCAGGAAATCTTTCTAAAAAAGTAATGGCGATTACACTTGGTACAGGACTAGGTGCTTGCTTTATAGACAAAGGAGAATCAATCAGCACAGGTAATTCAGTACCAAAAGAGGGAGAAATTTACGATCTTCCATACAAAGAAGGTATTGCTGAGGATTATGTTTCAGTTCGCGGACTTTTGGCTGGTTATTTCGCTTTAAGCGGAAAAAAAGTAAACAATGGTTTAGAGCTTTTTAATTTGGCTAAAACTGGTGATACAATGGCAGCAAAAGTATTTGAACAAATGGGAGAAGACTTGGCAGAAATCGTTCTTCCGTGGTTAGAAAAATTTGGTGCAGACAGCTTTATCATTGGAGGAAAAATTGCAAACGCAAGCGAATTCTTTTTGCCTGTTTTCAATCAAAAAATTAAAGAAGCTGGAAGTGAAATCGTAGTTTCTATTTCTACAGATAATGAGAAGGCAGCTTTATTAGGCGCCACAAGTATGCTTTATAAAGCGTAATATCAATTATAGAATATATTATTTTTAAAAGCTGTCCGAAATATAATTTCGGACAGCTTTTTTTATAAATACTAAATACTAGCACTCCAAGTTAGACCGCTTATATCAGTTAAAGTCAGCGTGTAATGCTCTTTGTCAGATGTTTTTTTACGATCGATCGGAAGACGTATTGTTGCTTTTGCACCAAGCGGAATAATTAAGCTGTGAGCTCCGGGTTTTATTTTGGCAACATAATGATTGTCAATTATCGTGGCAGGTAATTTTGCTAAATCGGCTCCGTGCAATTGTAAAAGATATTTTCCAGATGAATCTTGAAGCGAAATACCAATTAAAAAAGAACCGTAAACGTCAACGCCTTCAACTCTATAAACATCAAAACTCATTTCTGTATTCTGCATTTTAAAATTGCTGATTTCCAGTTTTGGTTTTACCGATTTATTGTGCAATGTTCCAAAAACGCCTCCATGAAAATATTGATTAGTATACAAAGTAAGACCTGCAATAAAAGCAACGATTACCAAAATAAGTCGTTTGTATGCAGCTAAATTCAGCGGTCCAGAACCTAGAAATTTAAACCATTTTGTTTTAGTAAAAGGAAACTTTCTCGAAATAAAATAAGAATCTAACGAAAGATAGTTACTGCCGGTTATAAATAAAGTAAATCCTGCGGCCAAGCCTAAAATTCCTATTTGCCATTCGTCTAAACAAGTTGTTCCAATCCAGCCGGAAGCAAGCAGAATTCCGAATGCTAATAAGAATATTCCAATACTCATTAAACGAGTGAAAAAACCAAGAATTAATGCTAAACCTACAATTCCCTCGACAATAGTAAAAGTTACCATTGCATACCATAAAGCTTCGGGATGTGTAACTAAATATTCGATTATGGGTTTTAACCCCAGCGAATTGGGTAAAAAATGATTGAATTTCTCGCCAATGTAACCTGCTTCTTCAGGTATTAATTTGTTTTCTAAAATAAGACGTCTCCAAAATGCCGAAAAATAAGTCCAGCCAACTACCAATCGTAACGATAAAGTAGCCATAGACGCAGTGTCAAAAGATTTCTTTTGCTGTATCATGCAGTAAAAATTTAAAAATTAAAAATTGTTTTTAAGCTGTAATTGAATTCGCTTTTAGCGCAATTTTTAGATTTTTAAATACGATAAACATAGGAGGATAAGTCGTAGATTTTTTGCCGAATTCAAAAGCAGGACGAATTTGAATTTTAGTAAAAACAGTACTCTCATTTACAGGAGAATAAAACGACAGTGTTCTAGGTATAATTGGAATTTGCGGTGCAGAAATAACCTTTTTTACAAAAGTGTTTTTATGAACTAAACTGCTGCTGCAAGATCCAAACTGTGGTAATTGAGTTTGAGTTTTTTGAGAAAATTCTATTGAATCGATCGCGGTAAAATGCAGAATAGTTTTTTTAATCTGACAATTAGAAAAAGCATACACCAAACTTACAGCTAACAAAAGATGCTTAAGATGTCGAAAAAAAGTGATGTAATTTTTCCAATTCATTTTATAAAAATAACTCTAAAAAATGGTACTTGCATTGATTTTAGATAACATTAACAGCTATTTCAACTCAATAAACAAGTTCAGCGTTTGTTTTTACTATTCCGGATTTAAAACGGTGATAATATTTTCTCTCAGACCCGTTTTTAGATTGATAATTTCAAATCTTTTTGCCGCCGAAAACGAACCAATATCGCTGTCGCTGTTAATTAAAATTGCGCCAACAAGAATGATATATTTACAATTGTATTTCGTTGCAGCGATCAGTTCTTGAATACGATCGTCTATAGCTTGATAGATCACTTCGGTTGCCTCTATCAATGGAAGTTCTGAGTTTAGAATTTTATCTTTTTGCTTGAATAAAATTTGCTCAATAATATTCATTTGATAATCCAATTCCGTTACATTTCCTAATTTTATGGTATTATCTGCTAATTTGTTAAGAGCACCAGTTGCCGCACCGCAGCAAAGCGACTTCTCCGTTTGTCCAATGCGGTTAATTTTTCCAACAACTCCTTCTTTAGAAATACCAATATGAGGGCCGTAATAAATAAAAACAGCTCCATCATCAGGCACATGACTAGCAAAAGCAGCCATACCGCTTAATCCCGTAAACGGAAAACCATCTAAGCCGCCCATCTTAAAAGGACCTAAAAACTCGAGAGCTCTTGCAGGATATTGAATGCTGTTTACATCATCACTGCAAATACTATCTGCTAATATAATTTGCGAAGGTTCTAAATCTAGTTTCTCTTCAACATAATCAATTACTTTATTGATATAATCAATAGTAGTTAAAGCATAAGGATAGTGTTTTCGGATAATATCTAATTTTTCTCTTTTTTTCATTGATCAATTCGTTATGTAAAAAAAGTTCTGACGGGTAAAAAAGCTCATGCAAATTTGTATGCAGGTTCTATTTTTTGCAATTTTTTATAAAGGTACAGTTAAAAATTAAGTTCTCTTTTTACTTTTAGAATATATTCGAATTTCAAATTAGATACCATTCAAGATTATACGTTTATGAAATTTTAGAACTGATATGCTCAAAAAGGATATTAAATTTGTCGCCGAGTTTTTTCTTAAGACGTTGTTTTGATTTTTTTACAGCATCAGGTGTTACTCCTAATAATTCAGAGATTTCAGTATTATTAAAATTTAGTTTTTGCAGTAATAAAATTCGTTTATTAGAATCTGTAATTTCAGGAAAATCTTCTTCCAGTAAACGATGAAATTCAGGATGAACTTTTTGAAATTCTCTTTTAAAATTTTTCCAGTTTTCCTCCGTCATCAAATGAGATTCTAGTAAAATGCTCAGATTTTCTTTTTCAGAATCGCTGTTAGACGAGTTTTTAATTTGATTTATCTCAGATTTTAAAATTTTTATTTGATTGTTTTTTTCTTTCAAATGAGCGGCATGTGCATCTAAATTTTCTTTTGCTTCGGATAATTTCTGCTCATTTTTTATTTTCTCTGTTTTTAATGAAAAAACCTTTTCACGATACTCAATCTGTCTATTTTTTAGATGCTTTTTAAAATTAATAACAAGAAAAATTAATAAGGAAAGAGCAAGGATAATAATTACAGCATAAACATTTTTTATCGAAATTTCATTCTTGTATTGTTCATTAGTACGATTAATATTTTGCTGAAATTTTTCTTTTTGAATCATCCAGTTTACTTTGCTGATAGCCATATCTCCATCTTTATTTTTAAGAGAATCTTCAAGAACAAGCATTCGTCTTCTTAAAAACAATTCTTCATCAGCTTTGTTTTGGTGCTGCAGGATTCTCAATTTAAGTTGAATGATTTGAAGTTCTGATTTTTCAAAATAGGTTTTTGAGTACACAATATTCTGTGCCTCTTTCAAAGCATGATCTGCTTTAATAAAATCGTTGTCATCTAAATATAGTTCTGCTAGTAAAATGAAAGCGTACATCGTATTCTGATAGCTTTTTTCAGTTTTTGAGATGTCAATATCTTTTTTGACTAATGAAATTGCCGATTTAAAATCGCCTTGTTTTTGTTTTACCAGTGCCAGATCTCCCAAAGCTTTAGCATAGCGCACTCGATCCTGAATTTCCTGCGCTAATTTGGCAGTTTGTAAAAAATAATATTGAGCTTTTTTAAGATCAGAAGTATGCAGATAATTCATGCCAATAGCATTTGTTATCGAAGCATATTCGATGCTTTTTTTAGGAGCATTTTTTTTGGCAAGATCTAAATAGTATGCCGCCTCTTTGTAATCACCAAGCGTTTGCATAATCCATCCAATTTTTTTGAAGGATTCACCCGGTAAGATTATTTTTTCGGCTGGAAGTTTTTCAATCTTATCAATTATTTTAAGAAGGAGCGGAGTCATTTTTATGAAATCTCTGTAGTGATATAGATAACTTACATAATTAAGCTGTGTCCAAATTTCAATGCTTTGTTCTTTTAAAAGCTCCGCCATTTTAATTGACTGCTGATAGTGAAAATCACTTTTTTTGTTTACTGCATTATAAAAATTACTATATCCATTAGCAAGTAATGCCTCATAAAAAACGCTGTAGTTTTTATTTTGATACAGTGGTTTTAAAAAGTTTTTTAACGCCAGTGTATCCTTGTCAAAAGATTTTTCCTGATTTAATACTGCCTCATAATTTTTAATTTCATTTTCGGAAAAAGAAATTTGAATAGGAGCGTTTTGTGCTTTTAATAGAAAGGCAAAAAAGATTAAAATGATGCAGTAGATTTTCTTTAAAAACATTTTTTCTTAGTTGTGGTTTTTGTTTTTGGGATCGTAAAAATAGCAAAAAAGAATCGTCTCTTAAACCTAAAAACAGAATGTATTGATTTTGTTAGATTTCTAGATGAAAATGTCCCCCATTTGTCCCCCTCATTTTTTATAGTATGAAGCCTTTCTAGAGTAGTTTTGCCGAAGCAATATCCGAATTTAAAAACCTCGTATATGCAGCAAATTGAGATGTTTTTGCTGCCTCATTTTTCAGCGTTAGGAACTGCTGTGGTAACTGTAGAAAATTTTATTGCCCCAACTGTTCTCCCCCAAGATATAACAGTCAATTCGATTTTACAGGAAATGCAGCATTAGTTCCAGCGCTGATTAACAGCGACTATAGTTGTAGTAATGCGAGTGTTCGTTACCATTGTTTTTTAAGATTTACAAACTCACAAAGGAAATTAGACGGATTGTAAAGCTGAATTTATTTAACGATACTCAAATCCTTAAAAACAGATTTCGTTATATCTTTTCTGCAATTTCCGAAATCAGCACTATTAATTTTTCGATCTTGCAAAAGGCGTGTTGCAAAAAAATAAGCACCATTATTATTTACAATATAGCCAATCCACCATCCGGTATTGATTTCGTTTTCTCTTGTCCAGCCTGTTTTTGAATAAATAGTGTAGTCGCTGTTTTGTTCTGTCAGCATTACTTTTTTTACAATTTGCATATTCCGTTTCGAAAATGGAAGCTCTTCATCGTAAAGATTTTTTAGAAATTCGACTTGATTAAGAGGTGAAATTTTAAAGTTGCCAAAATTCCAAAAATCAGCATCCGTTTGCGACAGATCGAGATTTCCGTAATGACACAATGATAAGTATTTTTTGTAATTATCTTTTCCAATTTTCTTTGCCAACTCCACAAATGCCCAGCCTGCAGAAACTTCAAAAGCTTCTTTTACTGTTATGTCATGGTAAATCTCAGGACGATAACCATATTTTACGGTATCTGTAGTTCCAGGCCATTTTACTACGTCATTTTCGCTGGAAATAGTATTTGTTTCTAATGCTATAAGCAGATTGATAATTTTGAAAGTCGATGCAGGAAGTGTTTCTTTTTTGATGCCGATAGTGTCAGATAAAAACCATGTATGTTTATTGTTATCATAAATGGCAATTGAGCCTTCGACATTGCAGTTGTCAAAATATTTTTTAAAATCAGAATGCACGACAATTTTATCACGGTTTGATATAATTGTACGATCACTTTTTTTTAGATTGGATGAGCAGGAGAAAAGAAACCCAGCAAAAAGAAATACCGTAAATAATTGTTTCAAATTCATTTTGCTCCTTTAAAATATTTCACTAAATAACCACAATCATTGTCATTTCGACGAAGGAGAAATCTCCGCAAGAAACTCTACAAAGATTGGCTTTTCGTTGCAGAGATTTCTCCTTCGTCGAAATGACAAAAATGCGCAAACTAACTTTAAAATTTAAGCTTTTATCAAATTTCCTTGATCTTTGGAACAAAGTCTTCTACACCTTAAAAATCAAATTTCTTTTATAGAAAACCCATAAAATCAATGACCAGAAAATAGCATAAGAGATTGCATAAGCCAGTGAAGAATTCAATGGATTCTCAAAACAAGGTACAATCCAAAATTTGTAAATTAAGGTTTGAAGATTGATTTCTTCTCCAGTTAAATCTGGGCTTTGCATTTTTATAGAACTCATTACTCTCGGAATTACACCCGAAAAGTAAAATACAATCATAGGATTTACGCCCCAGATCAAGAATAATTTTGTCCATTTTTTATAGTTGGTAACATCAATAATATAATACAGCAAGGTTAAGCATATTGTTGCAATTCCAGCCGTATATAAGACGTATGAACTTGTCCAAAGCGATTTGTTTATTGGGAAAATAATATTCCAAAGTAAACCAAGAGCCCACAAAACAACTCCCGAAATGGCAAGTTTCTTTATGATTTCAGTTTTAGAAATTTGTAAGTTTAAAATCTGGCCAATAAACATTCCAAGTATTCCTGTACCAATAGCCGGCAGAGTGCTTAAAATTCCTTCAGGATCCCAAGTTTTAGAAACGCTCCATAAATGCCCATTTAAAACTAAATTGTCTAACCATGCTGCCAGATTAGTTCCTTTGTCAAAATTAGCAGCGCCAATTCCGGGAACGGGAACAAAAGCCATTAAAATATAATAACCCACTAATATCGAAGCAACAATTAAAAGCTGTGATTTTAAATTTGTTTTTAAATATAATAACGAAGCAAAGAAATAAACAATACCAATTCGTTGAAGAACACCCGGAATTCTAACATCTTCAAAAGCTTCTAATTTGCTGTATGCTAGAAAAATCATCAACGTAAAAATTCCAAAAACAAGATAGGTTTTAACCTTTAAAGTAAAGTTTCCTAAAAGAGCATAAGCAACGGCAAAAGTTATGGCTAATCGAACGAGTAATAATGGGATTCCTTCTAAATCAAATAAGTGTATTCTGCTGAAAAAGTTTAGAGATAATCCCAAACAGAAAATTCGCAGAGAACGAACCAAAATTTTATTGAATACAGCTGCATCAAAATGCTTTGTAGGCATTGCAAAAGGTATTGCTGTTCCCATTATAAAAACAAAAAACGGAAAAACTAAATCAGTAGGAGTACAGCCGTGCCATTCAGCATGTTCTAAAGGCGGATAAATTGAAGCCCAGCTTCCAGGATTATTGACAATAGTCATTAATAAAATTGTAAATCCTCTAAATACATCCAGTGAGGTTAAACGTTCTTTTGTCATTAGGTCGGTTTTTGGTTTGGTTTATTGTTTAAAAGAGAACTTTTAAAGCTCTGTGTGGACACAATTATAAAAAGTAACACGGATTGCACTAATTGTCACTAATTTTAATAGGTTAATCTTGTTTGTGAAATTAATTTAGCAAACAAATTAGTGACAATTAGTGAAATTTGTGTTCAATATTGTTTTTAATATTTGTGTTCATACGGTAGACTTTTAGAGTATTTTTTATGATGGAAAAGAAATTTTTCCCATTGACACTGATGGAATTCCTTTACGAGATCCAAAATCAGAGTTTCCGCCAGAAACAGTTTCATTTGCTAAAATGGCAAATAAGATTGCTTCTTTTGCATCGCCAGAAATTCCCAGTGAATCAGTATTAGTAAAAGTACAAGACAGCAGTTCTTTCAGCCAGCCTGTTAATAACGGATTATGAGCGCCTCCGCCGGACATATAAATAGTAAAACTTTCTATTGGATAAGTTGTATTACTGATTGTCGAATTTATTGCTTCTGCTATCGTTTCGGCACTAAATCGGGTTAAAGTCGCTAATAAGTCTTCAATAGAAATGTTTTCTGTACCGCTTTTAGTTTGCGCGTTTCTCACATATTCAATACTGAAAAGCTCTGGTCCTGTGGTTTTTGGAAATGGCGCTTGGAAAAAATCATCAGCTTTTAGAGCTTCTAAAAGAGATAGATTTACAATTCCTTTTTTTGCAATTTCGGCATCTTTATCATACGCTTTATCAGGAAATGAAAGTCTGGTAAAAGCATCAATTAAAGTGTTTCCTGTTCCTGTATCCGTTACAAAAACCTCTTCGGGATTATGATTGGAAGGTAAAAAAGTAAAATTGGCAATACCGCCCATATTAAGCATAATACGATTTTCGCCTTTTTTACTAAATAGAAAATAATCTCCATAAACAGCCAACGGTGCACCTTCGCCGCCCGCAGCTATATGTTTTTGTCTAAAATCAGAAATAGTTATGATTCCAGTTTTTACAGCGATATGATCTCCGTCGCCAATTTGTAAAGTACCGTTTGTAAATTTTTCTAACTGATGCAGAATTTTTGGAGCATGAAAAACGGTTTGCCCGTGCGAGGCTACTAAATCAACTTTTGAAGCTGGAATTTTCCAACGGTTTAAACAATCAAGAATCATATCAGCATGAAGAATCCCGATCCATTCATTTAATAAAACTAGTTTCTGAAAATCAATAGTAGGTTTTGCAAATACGCTTCTGATTTCTGATTTTATTTCTTCTGAATAATCGACTGTGTCAAATTCTAATAATTGAACCTCAGTAGTTTCTCCAGAACCAGTAATTTTGCACAAAGCCACATCTAAACCATCCAATGATGTACCAGACATTAACCCAATAATAATTCGGGACGGCTTTTTTGCGATTTCATACAGTGATTCTAAATTTGCATTCATGATCTTTTTTTTTAGTTTAACTAAATAGAAATGTTCCTTATTTGATAACAGCTTCCTGAATTATCTTTTGAATATCTTCTCTGATTTTTCCTTTAGATAATTTATTCTCGTCATTTACAACTTCTGGATAAGTTCTATTGGATAAAAATACATAAACAATTTCTGTTTCTGGGTCAACCCAAGCGATGTTTCCAGTAAAACCGGTATGACCAAAACTTGACTCAGAAACACAACCGCAAGTTGGTCCGCCTTTTCCAACTCTTTTGTCAAAACCTAAACCTCTCTGAATTCCTTTGTCTTTATAATAACTAGTGTTAAAAGCATCAAATGTTTGTTCAGAAAAATAGTGCTTACCGCCGTAATTTCCTTTTTGTAAAAATAGCTGCATCATTTTGGCAACATCCATAGCATTAGAAAAAATTCCTGCATGACCAGCAACTCCGCCTTCCATAGCGGCAGCCATATCGTGAACATATCCCTGAATAAGCTGATGTCTAAAATAAGTATCGATTTCAGTAGGAGCAATGCTGTTTTTGTCAAATTTATTTAGCGGATTGTAAAGTGTATTATTCATGCCAAGTGTGCTGAAAAAGTTTTCTTTACTTAGATCTTCAAGCTTTTTATGTGTTTTCTTTTCTAAGTATTCTTTTAAAATGATAAAAGTAAAATCACTGTATTTGTATTCTTTTTTTATGGCTACTGGGCTTTTTGCAATGATTTTCATGATGGTGTCGTGATAATCATTTCGAATAAAAAGACTGTCTGCAACTTTTGTCGAAAAATTAGAATCAGCTGTTTTACGATAGTACTTTGCAGATGGCTTTCCTTCGTTGTCTAGTGTTGCTTTGTAAAACGGAATCCAAGCCTGCAGTCCTGCGTAATGCGTTAACAAATCTTTGAAAATGATGTTTTCTTTATTTGTATGTGCAAAAAACGGCACCATATCTTTTAATTTAGTATCTAAAGTAACTTTGTTTTTATCATACAATTGCATCACATTTGGCAGTGTAGAAATCATTTTCGAAATCGAAGCAACATCATATAAATCTGAATTGGTAACCTTTTTTTGATTGTCATAGGTTTGATAACCGTATGATTTCTGAAAAAAAACTTTTCCTTTTCGGGCAGCCAATACTTGCATTCCGGGAGTCATTTTTCCGTCAATTGCTTTTTGGGCAATCGCATCTATTTTAGATAAAACAGCAGAATTCATTCCTACATTTTCTGGAGTTGTAAAGCCCAAACGGTTTATTTTTTCGGTCGATAAGCCATCATTTACCTTAAACGAATCATTAATAGATACCGGCAGTTTTCCTTTTGCATCGACAGCACCAAATAGTATTTCTGCAGAAACAACTTGACTTATAGCTGAGTTTTGATACGAAACAACTAATCCTTCAATATCATCAAAATTAGTGACAGGTAACAGTGAGTAAGGTTTTGTGAAAATATCCAAAATCACTTTGTTGTGTTTGGCAATTTCTTGTAACCAAAGCAATTCAGTATCTGTAAAATTCTGCTTTTCCCAAGTTTTATTTAGTTTATGAAAACCTATAATTACAGTATCGTAATTTTTTAGTTCTTGATTTAAACTGTCAATATTAGTATTTGATACTTCTGTAACTTCAGTATATTTTTTTAAAGTAGTTACAAAAGTGCTGTTAACATCATCGCCTAGTTTTACATACGCTATTTTTTGATCTAGGTTTTTGATAGGTAGAATTTCTTTTTCATTTTTTAAAACCGTAATCGCATTTTCGTAAAGTTTATAATGCAAAGCGTCATTTTGTACTGGATTAAGATCACCGTTGATATTATTCATATCGATCGGTTTGTACTTGTTTAATCCGGCTTTAAATTTATAATGCAATATTTTTTTTACCGAATGCGCCAAGCGTTCTTCCGTAATTACACCTTGAGCATAAGCTTCTTCTAATTTCTGAAAGGCTTCGGGTACATTGTCAGGACCGAGAAAAATATCATTTCCAGCAAGAAGAACAGCTATTTCTAAATCGCCGGGACCTTTAAAATCAGTAGCGCCTTTCATTGCCAAACCATCAGTAAAAATCAAACCGTTAAAGCCTAATTCTTTTTGAAGCAGATTAGTTACAATATTATAAGAGGCCGAAGAGGGAATGTTCGTTTGCGGCTCTAAACTTGGAATATTTAAATGCGCAACCATTACAGAAACTAAACCTTCGTCGAAGGTTTTTTTGTACGGATATAATTCAACCAATTCAAGTCGTTCTTTCGAAAAATCAATTAGAGGTAATGCTTTATGCGAATCTACAGATGTATCGCCATGACCCGGAAAATGTTTTCCTGTGCAAAAAACACCTTGACCTTGCACGCCATTCATTAAAGCAATGGCTCTATTACTTACATTAACTTTGTCTTCGCCAAAAGAGCGGTTGCCAATAATTGGATTTTTCGGATTGGTATTAATGTCAAGAACAGGAGCAAAGTTGAAATGAATTCCGATACGTTTATTTTCATTCGCCATGTTACGTCCCACATTCTCAATTAAACTCAAATCCTGAATAGCTCCCAAAGTCATATTCCAAGGATAAATATAAGTCGAATCTAAACGCATTCCCAATCCCCATTCACCGTCAATAGCAATAAACAAAGGTACTTTTGCTTTTGACTGATACAGATTCGTTAATTTTGCCTGACGAACAGGTCCTCCTTGGAAAAAAATTAATCCGCCTACTTTATAATTTTGAATTAAGGCACTGACTTCTTTTGTATGCAGGGAATCTCTATTAGAATAGGCCGAAATCATAAACAACTGACCTATTTTTTCTCTCGCCGACATTTTATTGTAAATACTATCAACCCAAGCAGTTTCTTTATCAGAATCTTTAAAAAAAGTTTTTTTCTCAGATACAGGCTTAGCTTTGTAAACAACTGTGTCTTTTACAGGAATATCTGTTTTTACAGCTGTAATTGCGGTGTTTTTTTTAGAAGCACAATTGGTAATCAAAAAAAGAAATGCGGTGTATAGGCTGATTCTTATGAAGTAATTTTTCATAATATATTTTGTTTTGAACGAATGGGTTTTAATTAGCTTCTACCCATTAAAAGATGATTTTCAATGGGTGAGCTTTTATTTTATTTAGCAAATTGGGCTTGCTTTTTATATAGTTTAAAAAGATATTTTCTCGCTGCTTCGTGAACTTGTCAGGTATAATCCTAGATAAGTTATTAATCCGTTTATCACTATTAATTCATTATCAAACACATATCCTGAAAATAATAATTTCGAATTTTCATTGATTAAATACGTGAAGAAAGGAGATAGTAAGCATAGTACTGGAACTAATTTATCATTTACATGTCTTGATTTTTGGAATAATCCAAAAGCATATAAACCTAATAGCGGACCATAAGTATAAGAGGCAACTTTAAATATCATTCCAACAACTGAGCTGTCATTGATAGTATTGAAAATAATGATTACAAAGAAAATCAGAATTGAAAAACTAATATGTACTAAATGTCTTGTTCTTACAGTGTTTTTTTTGTTGTTTTCGGCTTTGTCCATTCCCAGAAAGTCAACACAAAAAGAAGTCGTTAATGCAGTCAGAGCAGAATCTGTTGTTGCAAAAGTCGCGGCAATAATTCCAAGTAAAAATACAATTGCAGGAACAACAGCTAAATGATTCAGTGCAATTTCAGGAAAAAGTAAATCAGTTCTTGGTTTGCCTGTAATTAAGTCAGTTGGAATTGCGATTCCATTTTTATCAGCATAAATATATAACAAGGCTCCAACGCTTAAAAAGAAAATGTTGATGATAACAAAGATTCCTGTAAACGTAAACATGTTTTTTTGTGCTTCACCAATATTTTTACAGCTCAGGTTTTTTTGCATTAAATCCTGATCCAATCCGACCATAGCAATGGTCACAAACATTCCGCCTATTATTTGTTTTATAAAATGGAATTTACTTCCCATGAAATCATCAAAGAAGAATATTTTAGAGTAGTTACTGTTTTTAACTTCTTCAAATGCTCCAATGGCGCTTAAATCCATGCGGTCGCAAATAAAATAAATGGTAAGAAAAACTGATGTTACCAAGAAAAATGTTTGTAAAGTATCTGTGA
The DNA here is from genome assembly GCF_002217355.1 of Flavobacterium oncorhynchi. Taxonomy (GTDB): domain Bacteria; phylum Bacteroidota; class Bacteroidia; order Flavobacteriales; family Flavobacteriaceae; genus Flavobacterium; species Flavobacterium oncorhynchi. The sequence goes on from NZ_MUHA01000005.1 coordinate 277,380, forward strand.
TAATTATGGTTTTTAAACCGCCTCTATAGGTATACGAAAAAATAAGAATTAATGAGATGAATACCGTAAATGCAAAAGGAATATTATAAAAATCAAATACAAATCGCTGCAATACAATAACAACCAAATAAAGTCTGAAAGCAGAGCTTACGGTTCTGCTTATCAAGAAAATTAAAGCTGCCGTTTTGTAGCTGTAAACGCCCATTCTTTGCTCGATATAGCCATAAATGGAGGTTAAATTCATTCGGTAATATAGCGGTAATAACAATTTTGTAATTATTATAAAACCTATTGCATTCCCCAATACAAACTGAAAATATTTAAACTGCTCGCCGCTTACGGCTCCAACTTCTCCGGGAACTGATATAAAAGTTACTCCTGACAGAGCAGTTCCAATCATTCCAAAAGCAACTAAGTACCATTTTGAGTTTTTATTAGCTGTAAAAAAGGCATCATTTCCACTGTCTTTTTTGCTCACTTTATGCGAGATATAGAATAATGTTCCGAAATAAATGATAATAAGAAGGAGGATGGTGCTTGGTGTCATTTTATAGTTTTAGTGGTTTTGGTTTTGTGAATAGGGAGACTTAAAGTTTAAAAAATCAGTACTGCTTTGTAGATTAAACCCAACAGACTATAAAAGCTGTTAGGTTTAGGTTTAGGTTTAAACTTTTAGACGTATAAATCTATAAAAGATTTGAATAGTTTGGTTATTAGATTTCTAGATTTTTATTCTGAGCTAATAAAACCGCTCTTACGCTTTTGTGCTTTTTTAATAAATCAGAAGCTGTTTTTTCATCAATCTGCAGTTCTTCAACGATCATTTCTACACCTCTTTGAACTAATTTTTTGTTAGACAACTGCATGTCGATCATTTTGTTGCCGTAAATTCTTCCTAGTTTAATCATAACTGATGTTGAAATCATGTTTAAGACTAATTTTTGAGAAGTTCCAGCTTTCATTCTAGTACTTCCTGTTAAGAATTCTGGTCCTACAATTAGTTCAATAGGATGATCTGCTTGTTTAGAAATCAAGCTGCCGCTATTGCAAGAAATACTGCCGGTTATGATTTTGTTTTCACGTGCTTTTTTCAATCCGCCAATAACGTAAGGAGTATTTCCAGAAGCTGCAATTCCTATTACTACATCTAAACTCGAAATATCATAAGCAGATAAATCTCTCCATGCTTGATCGACATCGTCTTCGGCATTTTCTACTGCTTTTCTAATAGCAGAATCTCCGCCGGCGATAATACCAATAATCCAATTGTCTGGAACTCCAAAAGTAGGAGGACATTCAGAAGCATCTAAAACTCCAATTCTCCCTGATGTTCCTGCTCCAATATAAAAAAGTCTTCCGCCAAGTTTCATTTTTGTAACAATTGCATCGACTAATTTTTCAATGTTTGGAATTTGTTCTTCAACAATCGCTGCTACTTTTTTATCTTCATTATTTATATTTGAAAGCAGTTCGTTGGTACTCATTTTATCTAAATTTGAGTAAAGAGATTCTCTTTCTGTATCTGGATTTGCTTTTGACATTTTTGATTTTTTTTAATTTTTAATTTTTCTTTACTGCATTAAAATTTATTGGTAGATCAGATATTTCGTTCTCATTTTTTTGAAGGCTTCTAAGTCCTTCACCCAGCTTTTTCTGATAGTATCTTCAGAAGCGCCGCTTTCAATTTGTTGTTGTAATTTCTTAGTTCCTGCTAGTTTTGTGAAAAAAGGATTAAAGAATTTGGTTTTATCACTGGTATTTTGATATGCTTTAAGCAGCCATTTCAATTCCAGTTGTTGTAATTTAGGATAAGATGTCAAATCTTCGCCAAAACATTCTACGCCATTATAGACGGGATCTTTGGCTCCAAAATTTGGTTTTGGAGTAAAACTGAAATTTGTTTTTGTCAAATAAGGCGAGCCATAAATTTGGAATTGTTTTTCTGTTCCGCGTCCCATGCTTACATTTGTTCCTTCAAACAAACACAAACTTGCATATAGATTTATAGATTGATCGTTTGGCAAATTTGGAGATGGTTTTGCCAATAAACTATAATCCATTTTTCTGTTATAATTAACGCAAGGAATTACAGTTAGTTTACATTGCGCTGCATTTTTAAGCCATTTTTCTCCATTGATCATTTTTGCATATTCACCAATAGTCATTCCGTGAAGCAGCGGAATAGGGTGCATACCTACAAAACTTGTGAATTCTTTTTCTAAAAGAGGACCGTCTACAATTCTGCCATTTGGATTTGGTCGATCAAAAATTATAAGCGGAACATTGTTTTCAGCGCAAGCTTCCATTACATAATGTAAAGATGAAATATAAGTGTAGAATCGCGCGCCTACATCTTGTAAGTCAAAAACCATGACGTCAATTCCAGATAATTGTTCTGGTTTAGGTTTTTTATTGTCTCCGTAAAGAGAGATTATCGATAATCCCGTTTTAGAATCTTTTCCGTCAACTACGTGTTCTCCCGCGTCAGCAGTTCCTCTAAAGCCATGCTCTGGTGCAAAGATGGTTTGAATGTTTATTTTTTTCTCTAATAGAAAATCTACTACATGTTTTTTGTTCGATAAAAGACCAGTTTGATTGGTAACAATGCCAACTTTTTTATCTTTTAATAAAGGAATATATTTTTCGAAATTATCAGCTCCTGTTTTTATTTCATTACTGATATCATTGATTTTATTTTTAATAGTTCCTGTTGATGAATTTGCATTCGAAGCATTCGAAACGATCAAAAATAGAATAAAAGTGATTTTTTTAAGGGATTGAAACATAATACAAAAGTTTAAATTACATTTAAAATTACGCTTAATAAAGGAAAAAAAACAAAATAGGATAATTAAATCGAACCACTTTAATCAAAAAGTGGTTCGATTTTTAAGCTTATTTATTTGTTATGAAAGTAACAGATGGAGCATTTAAAGTTGCAGATGGTAATCCACCGATAATTCCTCTGCAATAAATTGTGTAAACTCTTCCCGCTCTAGGAACAAAAGCAGTATTTGCTGGTGAATTGGCAAGATTCGCAATTGTTGTTCCTGTAGTTGTTCCAGGAACATTTGTTGGAGAACCTGCAACACGAACCTGCAATTGATATCCTCTTGTATCTATTGGGTCTTGCGGCTCAATAGCGATGTATTTTTCGTTACCGCCCTTAAATGTTACATTTCTATAGGTATACACTTCTTTTGTCGTAACCGGCGTTGCACCAATAGTTGATGTTTCTTTAATTAATCCCAAATCATAACCTGCTGGTGCCGAATTGCTGATAACATTTATAAAACGAATATAGGCTTTAGTCTTGTCTAAATCAGCAACAGCTAAATCATCATTTAATTGATAAAGAGAATATACCGGCGGCGTAACAGACGGCGGTGTTGACACTAAGAAACTCGTATAATATTTCCCCGTTTCAGTAGTAATATTTCCATTGAAAATGCTAACTGCAGGAGTTGCAGGCGTTAAAACACTCAAAGGTTGTGTTCCCGGTTTCATCAAAACATAATTGATTGGTACTGGATATTGAGCGCCATAACTCATCCCAATTTGCACTCCGGTTGTAGAACTTACAGCCGAAATTTTTTCAGTTCCTGTAAAATAATTAATTTGAAAATTAGTTCCATTTGGACCAACAGCGGCATGAATAAATTTTACGTTAGAAGCATTTGCAATTCCGTCTTTACTCTGATATGGAGTCTGGTCGTTTTCGTCGCCGCAGGATGTAAATGCAAGTACTCCAAGAATTGGAATAATTGACTTTTTTATGGTGTTAAATATATTTTTCATCTAATAGATTTTTAGTTTTTAAGAAATTACTTTTTAGAAAACCACATTTCTTGAGTATGGTAATCTACCTTATCTGCTCCAATCGCTTTTAAAGCATCAAAATTCCAAACATATTCTGAGTTAAATCTCGGACGAACTCTGTATGGTAAATTTCCATTATTGTCAACAAATAAACCTCCGTTTGGTGTAAAATTCATTGTTCTGTAAACATCTGGATTATAATGATATTTACGCAAATCTGTCCAAGTTTCTAGCATTCCGTAACCAAATAAAGCTACATATTTTTGAAGCATAATCTGGCTGATTGTCAAGTTTGCAGCCGTTGGAACGATGTTGACATTGGTTAAGAATGCTGTTTTTTCAGCAGCCGTAATAGTCGATGTAATAGGGAAAATTGTACTTACAACAGTATTTGAATTTACAAAATCGATATTGGCGTCAATTGCTTTCTTGTAAGCATCTAAAGCCATAGCTTTGTCTCCTTTTATAAAAGCTGCTTCAGCTTTAATAAATTGAATTTCTGAATACGTCATTAAAGGAAAATTCGCTTTATCTCTAAAAATATATCTTCCCGGAGTTGTAATAGTTCCTGCAGTATACGTTCCATAAATATTTGGAATTCTGCTTACGTTTGTTGCAACTGTAGAAGCTGTAGTATTTAACGGGTTTCCATTAAAAGTATATTTACTCGGATCTGGATTTGTGGAAGATGCCGGCGCTAATTCAGATTGACCTACAGACGGTGCTAAAACTCTAGAGATTCTAGGATCTTTTGCGCCTCCAAAAAGAGTTCCGTCCATTGTTCTCACAGCAAAATCAGTTTGACGGTAAGTATTGAAGTTATTTCTTCCAGGACCGTAGAAATTGATATCTGCAGCTACTGTTCCGTTGTATCTAATTAAAGCATTATCTGCATTAGAAGCCAATGATTTATCACAGAATTCAATTACTTTATCTGGGTTATAAGAAGCTTTATTGATTTGATTGTTTAAGTTTCTAGCCAAAACTCCGTAAGCAAATTTAACCCATTTAGAGCGGTCTCCGCCATACATTTTATCTCCTCCAGCAGTATAAGTCTGAGAAACACTTCCGTCTGTTCGGTTCAAATCTGTTAAACCTTCATTCAATAAACGAACCACTTCAGCGTATACTTGTTCCTGAGGAACATAATCAAAAGAAAGACGCGAAGTAAAAACTTGATCAAAATTAATTAATTCAGAATGATAATCAGTTGCAACCTGCCAAGTCCAAGCTCTAATTACTTTTGCAATACCAGTAATATCATGACGTTGTTCTGAAACTGCTTTTTCCTGTAATTTGGTTAAGTTTAAACCAATAGAAAAATATGCCATTTTCCAGATTTCACCACCTGTATCACTATTTGATTGATATCCAAAACGATCCCATTCACTTCCTACAGCGCCAGCCGTAGCAGTACTGAAATTTTGAGTGTATCGTCCAAGACATCTGTTGTCAAACTGTAATCCCACAGCCATTTGCTGCTCGATTGGAGGTAGTAAAGCTGGTGCCGAAACATCAACAGGAAAACTTGGATTTACGTTTATATCTTCTAAGTCGTTGCAAGAAATCATTGTGGCTACAAGACCTAATGCGGCTATATATGTTTTAATATTTTTCATGGTCAATTAATTAAAGTCCGATTTTTAATCCTAAGTTCAAACCTCTTGGTGTAGAAACTACTCCAAAGTCAAAACCTGTTCCTCCAGCACCTCCAGTTGAAGCATTAGTTCCATTAACCGAAGGATCAGCTCCAGTATAATTTGTAATGATAAAAACATCGGTCATTGTTACATAAAGAGAAAGTGCGTTAATGAATGTTTTTTTCAATATTTCAGAAGGCATTTTATAGCTTAAAGTAATATCTCTCATTCTTAACCAGTTGATGTCTTTTTCGACAAAATCAGCGTCGATCGCACCAGTTCTGTAATATTCGTTTTGAACGCTTGGTCTTACCGGAATATTATTTTGTGTTGGAGTGGCTGAGTTTTCTAAACCATCTCTTAAAACACCTTTTACAATTCTTGTTTGTTCACGATCTAAAGTTTTGGTAGATAAACCGTTTTGGTACAAATAGAATTCAGTTGCGTTATAAATATCGCCGCCTTTTCTAATGTCTAACAAGAATGATAAACTAAGGTCTTTGTATGTAAACGTGTTTTGTAAACCAAGCATAAAATCTGGATTTCTGTCTCCAATAATTTTAAAGTTTGGATCTTTTAAAGCATAACCGCTATTTGGATCAATTAAAGGCTCGCCTGCATTATTTCTCAAATAATCATTTCCTGTTAAAGTCGTTAACGGATTTCCAACTGTTACCCCGCCGCGAACATTTCCGTAAAGCCAAGTGTCTGAAACATAATATTCAGAAATAACAGAAGGAAGATTTAATAATTCAGAACGTGTTTTGCTGAAGTTAGCACTTACATTCCAAGAAAAATTATCTTTTTGTATTGGTGATGCGTTTAAAGTAATCTCTAAACCTTGGTTTTGTAAATCTCCAAAGTTTGCAGAAGTTACAACGAATCCTGTTCCGTAGCTTAAACGCATATTTCTTAGAATCGGATCGATTGTTTTTGTGCTGTAAACCGCAACATCTAGTCCAACGCGGTTGTTAAAGAATTTTAATTCTGTACCCAATTCAAATGATTTACGGAATTCAGGTTTCAAATTCGCATTTGCTCCTGTAACACCATACGCATAACCACCGTCTGTAGTTAATTGCGGATTGAAAACGGGTTGTGCAGAATAAGGAGAAGGAATATTAGCTGCTTCTGCATAAGAAGCCCTTAATTTTCCATAAGAAAGTGTTTCTTTATTTTTCAATCCGTTTAAGTTTGTGAAAACAAAACTTGTTGAAACAGAAGGATAGAAAAACGGATCTGGTAATACAGAAGTCCAGTCTTCACGTCCAGTTAAAGTTAAGTAAACAGTTTTGTCATAATCTAAACTCAACTCAGAAAAGAAACCAATAATTTTACTTTGAATAATTCTCTCTTGAGATCGTTGCGTTGTAGCATCAGTATTGTTGATAGAGTAGAAGTTAGGATCAAAGAATCGGCTTCCTGTTGTAGATAAAATTCTAAAATCATTATCATTGACTGAATTACCCACCATAAGTTTGGTGTTGAATTTTCCGAATGATTTTTTAGCGGTCGCCAATAAAGTAGTGTTTAAATTACTGGTATTAGAATAGTATGATTCGATGTAACCTCCTGGAGTAATACCCGCTGCAGATTCTGGATGAATAGCTCTGTAACCTTGAGCAGAATTCACATCCCAGCCTACACGACCTGTAAAGTTAAGCCAAGAAGTTGGGTCGTAAATTAATCCAACATTGGTAACAAAACGGTTATTAAAATCTTCAGATAAGTTTTTGTTTACATCCCAGAACGGATTATCAGTTTCGGTATCTAAAACACCAGTCGTAATTTTTCTTCTCGTTCCGTCGGTATTTAAATAATTGCTGGCGTCATCATTTGCCGGCCATGTTAAAAGCGAAAGTAAATATCCTGCATCTCTTACACCTGGAATTTGTACAGCAGATCCAGCTCCTTTTGCTGCTTTTTGATTGTCTGATTTTGTAAAACTAAAACTAGCTTCAGATTTTAATTTTGAAGATAATTTTGCAGTAGCATTTAAATTAGCAGTCAAACGGCTGTAACCTGTATTAGGGACAACACCTTCTTGCTCTAAGTTTGAAAGAGATAATCGGTAAGAAGTAGTTTCTGTACCTGCTTCAAACGAAAGATTATGATTGGTTGAAACCGCAGTTTTGAAGAAATTTTTAACATTATCATAAAATTGAGTTCCCGGTTCGTAAGCCGTTCCAAATTGTCTTCTATAGTCTGGATTGTTTACGCCGTCAGAACCTCTTTGATATACTTTTTGAGTTTCTGGAAAACGGTATAAATTGTCGAATCGTGTATTAGTAGAATAAGTAAGTCTTCCAACGCCTTTTTTACCTTTTTTAGTAGTAATTACGATTGCACCATTTCCAGCCTGCATTCCATAAAGTGCTGCAGCCTCAGGTCCTTTTAAGATAACCACAGATTCAATATCGTCTGGGTTGATATCTGCACCTCTGTTGGTATAATCCTGCGTTCTGTTTGGAGCATTAGAAATAGTCAAAGCTTGATCCATTGTTTCGTTGCTTACCGGTAATCCGTCTACAACATACAAAGGAGAGTTGCTTCCACTAAGCGAATTTACTCCTCTTAACTGAATCGCTGCCGAAGCACCCGGAGCACCAGAAGTACTTGTTACATTTAAACCTGCAACACGGCCTTGTAATGCAGTAGCAAAGTTAGGACGCTGCGTGTCTGCAATTTCTTTACCTTTTACTTCCTGAACAGCATATCCTAAAGAAGATTTATTACGCACAATACCCATTGAACCCACAATTGTTACATTGTTTAATGTTTGTGCACTTTCAGAAATAACAATTTTTAAATCATTTCCGTTTACAATAACTTCTTTGTTGTTAAAACCGATGTAAGACACTTGAAGAACATCACCCTGACGCGCTTTTATCGTAAAAGTTCCATCAGCTCCTGTAGAAGTTTGATCTTTAGATCCCTGCACTAAAATGTTTGCTCCCGGCAATGAGTTTCCACTACCATCTGTGACTTTACCTTTTACGGTTGAATTTTGGGAATAACCTGCGAGTATTCCGAAAAAGAAAAGTAAAAGAACTAAATACTTTTTTTTCATATTGGCTTAATTGTTTTGGTTAGAATGGCGAAATTTAGAAAATATTTTCAAATAAATGCGGGATTGTGTATTTTTTTTCAAAAAATTATTCAAATACCGCAAAATAACGCATAATTTGGGTGTTTGTTTTTTCTGCTTTTACTTTTTAAGCTGTAAAATGCAAACTATTGCGGTTTTTTATGGAACATCCTCCTACAATTGAAATATTTGATATATTTGTGTTGAATTTTAACATTTTCAAAATATGCTGAAAGCCGAGAGACATAAATATATAATGACTAAGCTCATTGAAGAACAGAAAGTTGTCACTACAGATTTGGCTTTGGCTCTGGATTTGTCAGAAGATACAATTAGAAGAGATTTGAATGAATTGGATAGTAAAAAACAGCTGGAGAAGGTATATGGCGGAGCTATTCAGGTAACAGAGAAATCTGTTGATCTTTTTAATATTGCAATCTCTGCCGAAGACGAAAAGAAAAAAATTGTAACTAAGGCATTGTCATTATTGCATGATGACCAAGTTATTATAATGAGCGGCGGAAGTACCAATTTGGTTTTTGCAAAATTAATTCCTTCAGATTTAAAAGCAACTATTTATACATACAGTTTACCAATCGCAATGCAATTGTCACAGCATCCAAATATTGATTTAATATTTATTGGCGGTAAAATGCAAAAAAACGCAATGGTTACAATTGGTATGGACGTAATTCAAGTTGTGTCTAAAATTAAAGCCGACATTTGCTTTATTGGCGCCAGTAGTATTAATATTAAACAAGGTCTTACGGAAGTTGGGTATGAGATCTCAATTGTTAAGAAAGCTATGATAGAAGCTTCTGATAGAGTTGTTTCAATGTTTTCTTCAAATAAATTAAATACTAAAATGCCGCATGTTGTTTGCGACCTAAATCAATTAGACACGATCGTTACGGAATTAGATCCTGAAGATACAAGGTTGGAAGAATATAAAAAATCAGGGGTTTTTATATTGTAACTAACTTTTTGATTAGAATTTATTGCATTATGTTGCGTTATTTTGATTTTATTTTGTTAAATAACGCAAAATAATGAAATTGGTTTGTTTTTTGTATATATTTGTTAAATTAAAGTTTGCCATTTGTATTAAAAAACAAAACTCATTCAATGCCCGATTCTCTCCAATTACAACAATTATCCGATTCCCTAGAAGGTACACTTTTGTATGATGGTCTTCATAAGAAACTGTATGCAACAGATGCTTCTGCTTATAGAATTATGCCAGAAGCCGTTGCGATTCCTAAAACAGAAGAAGATATTGTAAAAATCATTCGCTTTGCTTCACAAAACAATATTTCAATAACACCAAGAACCGCAGGAACTTCCTTGGCGGGTCAAACCGTTGGGAACGGAATTATTGTAGATGTTTCTAAGCATTTTACTAGAATTGTTGCTTTTGATGCCGAAAAGAAAACCATAACAGTTCAGCCCGGAGTAATTCGAGATGAATTGAATTTATATTTAAAACCTCACGGATTATTTTTTAGTCCAACAACTTCAACCACAAACCGATGTATGATTGGTGGAATGGTGGGGAATAATTCATCAGGAACAACGTCAATTCGCTACGGCGTTACCCGCGATAAAATTGTAGAGCTAAAAACAGTTTTAAGTGACGGAAGTATTGTCGTTTTTAAGGATTTGACTTCAGCAGAATTTATAGAGAAAACAAAAGGCGATTCTTTAGAAAGTAAAATCTACCAAACCATTTACAAGGAACTTTCGAATAAAGAAAATCAGGAAGAAATTAAGAGAGAATTTCCAAAACCTGAAATTCACAGAAGAAATACAGGTTATGCAATTGATGCATTGTTGAAATCAGAACTTTTTTCAGGAACAGAAGATACAATCAACTTAGGGAAATTACTTTGCGGAAGCGAAGGAACTTTGGCATTTACAACCGAAATTACTTTGAAAGTTGATGATTTGCCGCCAGTAAACAATATTATGGTGGTAGCACATTTTCATACCATTCATGAAAGTTTGGAAGCGGTGGTTACAGCAATGAAACATCATTTGTACACTTGCGAAATGATGGATGACACGATTTTAGATTGTACCAAAACCAATAGGGAGCAATCAAAAAACCGATTTTTTATTGTGGGAGAACCAAAAGCAGTTATTATGCTTGAAGTAGGATCGCATATTAGTATGGAAGATGCCGAATTACAAGCCGATGCTTTGATTAAGGATCTTCAAGATAACAATTTTGGATATGCGCTGCCTAAAATTTACGGAGCCGATATTGATAAAGTAAATGAGGTTCGAAAAGCAGGTTTAGGACTTTTAGGAAGTATTGTAGGCGATGATAAAGCAGCCGATTCTATTGAAGATACGGCAGTCGAACTTAGTGATCTTCCAAATTATATTGCTGATTTTGCCGCCATGATGGAAAGACACGGGCAAAGCGCGATTTATTACGCTCATGCTGGAGCAGGAGAATTGCATTTACGTCCGAAGATAAATTTAAAAACAAAAGAAGGATTACATCAGTTTAGAAACATATCCACAGAAGTGGCTCATTTGGTGAAAAGATATAAAGGTTCGCTAAGCGGTGAACACGGTGACGGAATTTTAAGAGGCGAGTTTCTGCCTTTTATGATTGGTGACAAAAACTATGAACTGTTGAAACGAATAAAAAAAGCATTTGATCCCAACACCATTTTGAACGTTGGGAAAATTGTAAATGCTTCTAAAATGGATGAAAATCTTCGTTTTGAAGCTGGCAGAGTAGAACCAGAAATTAAAACGATTCAGGATTTCTCTGATAGTTTAGGAATTTTGCGTGCTGCCGAAAAATGCAACGGTTCTGGAGACTGTCGAAAATTACCTTCGGCGGGAGGAACTTTGTGTCCGAGTTATCGTGCTACCCGAAACGAAAAAGATACGACTCGTGCGAGAGCAAATGCGTTGAGAGAATATTTGACCAATTCTGAAAAGGAAAATAAATTCGACCACGAAGAATTATATAAAGTATTTGAGTTATGCGTGAGCTGTAAAGCCTGCGCCAGCGAATGCCCGAGTAATGTAGATGTAGCAACTTTAAAAGCTGAATTTTTATACCAATATCAAAAAGCAAATGGATTTTCTTTTCGCAATAAAATTTTTGCTTTCAACTCGAAATTGAATAAGTTCGGAAGTATTGCACCATCAATGACCAATTTTGTTGCCAATTTACCTTTGGTTAAAAAAAGCATGGGAATTGCTCCTGAAAGGCAAGTACCGCTTTTGGCACCCAAAACTTTTAAAAAATGGTACGAAAAAAATAAAAAAACAGCAGAAAATAATTCTTTTAAAAACGGAAAAGTATACCTTTTTTGTGATGAGTTTACCAATTATTATGATGTTTCTGTTGGTATCGATGCCTATGAGTTATTAACGGCTTTAGGTTACGAAGTAATAATTACAGATCACGAAGAAAGCGGAAGAGCTTTTTTATCTAAAGGTTTTCTCGAGGAAGCACAGGAAATTGCCAATAAAAATGTTACTATTTTCAAAGATTTAATATCTGAAGAAATTCCATTAATAGGAATCGAACCATCGGCGATATTGACGTTTAGAGATGAATATCTCCGATTGGCAAAAGATAAAGAAAGTGCCGAAAGGCTGTCTAAAAATGTTTTTACTGTTGAAGAGTTTTTTAAAACAGAAATTACAAAAGGAAAAATTCATTCTGGACAATTTTCTGATACAGAAAAAACAATAAAGATTCACGGACATTGTCATCAAAAGTCATTAAGCACCGTTGAAGCTTCTTTTGCAATGCTGAATGTACCTAAAAACAGTTCGGTTACAATTTACAATTCGGGCTGCTGCGGAATGGCGGGTTCATTTGGTTATGAGAAAGAACATTACGAAATTAGTATGCAAATGGGAGAAGATACTTTATTTCCAAAAATTCGCACAACCGATTCAACAACGGCAATTGCGGCTGCAGGAACCAGCTGCCGTCACCAGATTTTTGACGGGACAAATAGAAAAGCAATGCATCCCGTAACCATTTTAAGAGATTGTTTGAAATAAGTTTTTCAAATTTGATCTTCTAACAGTTTAAAACAAGATTTTATGAAAAAAGCAATCTGCACTTTACTTCTGACACTCGTATTTTTTTCTGCAAAAGCGGCTAAAATTGATACGATTCAGGTTTTTAGTGCTTCGATGAATAAGAACATAAGAACCTGTGTAATTGTTCCTGATGGATATAAAAAAAGCAAAAAGAAATTCCCAGTCGTGTATCTGCTTCATGGATACAGCGGGAATTATGCCACTTGGGTAAAAAGTTTTAAAGAAGTGGGTAAACAAGTTGATCAATACGGTTTTATAGCAATTAGTGTCGACGGAAATTATTCAAGCTGGTATTTTGACAGTCCGATAGATCCTGCTTTCAAATACGAAACTTATGTTGTCAATGAATTAGTTCCTTTTATAGATAAAAAGTATAAAACAATTGCAACTCGTGAAGCCAGAGCCATAACGGGTTTAAGCATGGGCGGACATGGAGCTTTGTATTTGTCTTTTAAACATCAGGATGTATTTGGTGCAGCAGGAAGTATGAGCGGCGGTGTAGATTTTCGCCCGTTTCCTGAAAAGTGGGATATCAAAAAGCGACTTGGCTCTATGACCGAATTTCCTGATAATTGGGATAAAAACACGGTTACCAATATGCTTGATTTGGTAAAAGACAACCATTTAAAACTGATTATAGATTGCGGTGTAGATGATTTTTTTATCGATGTAAATCGCGAACTGAATAAAAAAATGCTGGCGTTAAAAATAAATCACGATTATATCGAACGCCCAGGACAGCATAATATAGAATATTGGGAAAACTCTTTAAAGTTTCAATTGTTGTTCTTTAATAATTTTTTCAATGAAAAAAATAAAAGTTAAGTAAGAGATTGTGTGTTGTGATGTTGTAAAATGAAAAAGAGCGCATATATTTTGGTTGGTTATCCTAACAGGTTTTTAAAACCTGTTAGGTTTTTTAGCCACGAATTAATCTAGCTAAATCTGTGTAAAAAAAACAGCCACTGATTAAAGGGATTAGAATGATTTTTGTTTGCCACTAATTACACGAATTTCCACAAATTAAAATCTGCCGAATCTGCGTGCGAAAAAAAAGGATAAAGAAAAAAACAGATTAAAGATAATTTAGCGAACATTGTGTAACTCTTTGCGATCTTTGCGGTTAACCTTTTCTAACAACAATATTATACACTAACTATCTTAAATAATAATTTATGAAAAGTCTAAAATTACTAATCCTAATACTACTGTTTCAAACGAAACTTTTCAGTCAGGAATCACCAAAAAGAGAAATGCGTGCCGCTTGGATATCGACCGTAGACAATATCGATTGGCCATCTAAACCGGGATTGTCAGACAAGCAGATGAAATCTGAAATGATTACCATTTTGGATAATTTACGATCTAATAATTTGAATACTGTTATTTTTCAAATTCGTCCAACTGCCGATGCGTATTACAAGTCGACAAAAGAACCGGCATCGCATTGGATAACAGGAATTCAAGGCGTTGCTCCAGGATTTGATCCGCTGCAAATGATGATTGATGAAGCAGGGAAAAGAGGAATGAATGTTCATGTTTGGCTAAATCCGTATCGTGTGCAAAAAGATACTGTTAAAGAAGTATTGGCTAAAACTCATTTGTATTTTAAGAAACCAGAATTATTTTTGACGTATGGAAAATCAAGATATTTTAATCCAGGGTACAAAGAAACCAGAGATTTTGTTGCTTCTGTAGTAGGTGAAATAGTTCGAAATTATGACATTCAAGCGATCCATATGGACGATTATTTTTATCCATACAAAATCGAGGGGCAAGAGTTTCCAGATGATAAAGCTTTTGCAAAAGAACCACGACAATTTAGAGATAAAGACGACTGGCGAAGAGACAACGTCGATTTAATCATCAAACAAATTCGAGATACCATAATTGCTAATAAACCTGAAGTCGAATTTGGAATCTCACCTTTTGGCGTTTGGCGAAATATTGCAAAAGATTCAGACGGTTCTGATACTAGGGCGGGAGCGACTAATTATGACGATTTGTATGCTGATATCTTGAAATGGCAGAAAGAAAACTGGATCGATTATATTACACCGCAATTGTATTGGCACATTGGTTTTGACAGAGCTAATTTTGAAGTTTTGGCAAAATGGTGGGCAGCGCACAAATACGGAACTAATGTGTATATAGGTCACGGCGATTATAAAATTTCAAAAACGGCAAAAGAACCAGAATGGAGAAGTCCGGATCAAATTGTAAAACAGATTGAAATGATTCGCACGATGCCTCAAATAGATGGTTCGATGCATTTTACAGCAAACTCATTTCTTAAAAAAGGAGATACATTAAGAAATGCTCTTATCGAAAAACAATACAAGTATATTGCTTTAACGCCCGAAGCGAACAGAATTACAAAAATAAAACCGCAAGCGCCGACAAATGCTGTGATTGCTCAAAAAGGAGATAAAGCAACGCTTACATGGAAAGCAGGAATCAATGACAAGAAATACGTAATTTATAGATTTCCAAAAGGAAAGATAACCGATTTTTCTAATCCTGCGAATATTTACTACGTAACAACAGCCGTAAAATTAGAGGTTCCAAATGCTGATTTAGAAAATTATGTTTATGCTGTTTCCGCTTTAAGTCAGACGCAAACGGAGAGTGCTCCAATCGAATTTATAAAGAAATAAAAAAATGAAAAAGAGTGTATTATTGATTGCTGTTTTTCTTATTTCATTAAGTACGATACAAGCACAGGAATTTGAGTCGGCAAGAGTAGAACGAAACGAAGTTTACATTGATTCGATGATGACTCATGCGCTTGAAAAAGGCTTTTTTCCGGGAGCTCAGATTATTGTAGGTACAGGAGATTTTAATCTGATATCCAAAAATTATGGTTACCATGATTATACTAAAAAACAATTAGTAAAAACAGACGATGTTTTCGATTTGGCTTCGATGTCTAAAGTTTTAGGAGCAACGCTTGTTACCATGCGTTTGGTTGGAGAAAATAAAATAAAGCTTACAGACCAAGTAGGTAACATTGTTCCGTTTTATAAAAATACAGCCATTGCCGATTTAACGCTTTTTGAATTATTAACACATACTTCAGGATTAAAAGCAAGTATTACTTTTTATCAAAGTCTGCTTTCAACGCCTGACGGTTCTCCATTATTGAGCGATAAAAAATCAGAGAATTATCCCGAATTGTTTGATACAATGTATGTAAACAAGAATATTGTTTATGATTCGAATTATCTTTCTTTTGTTCCTAAAGAAAATTGGATTCAGATTTATAAAAATATGTGGTTAAATCCTGAATTTTATAAAACGGTTTACGAGCAAATTTCGGTTGCAAACACTAATACACGAGGGAAATACGTTTACAGTGATCTGAATTTGCTTTTGGTAAAACAAATGATCGAAGCAAAAACAGGAAAGAAACTGGATCAATTGACAAATGAAATTTATACTGAATTAGGCATTTCGAAAATTGGATATAATCCGCTAAAATGGACTTCGATAGAAAATGTAATGCCAACTGAACTGGATAATTTTTTTAGAAAGGACACTATTAAAGGATATGTTCATGACGAAGCTGCTGCTATTTTTGGCGGTGTTTCTGGAAATGCTGGTTTATTTGCAAATGCAGAATCGATTGCTGTTATCTGCAAAATGCTAATGAACAATGGAAATTATAAAGGAAAACAAATCCTAAAAGCAAAAGTGGTAAAAGAATTTACAGATTCTCCTCTTGCTAAAGCGGGAATCTATCGCGGTATTGGTTTTGATAAACGAAAACCGGATGAGTTTTTTAAAGCGAATGATTTTGGACATACTGGTTTTACAGGAACTTTTTTCTTTATGAATCGTGATACGAACCGATTTTTGATTATTCTAACCAATCGCGTAAATCCAACAAGAACAAACAGGTTAATGTATAAAGATGATTTTAGTACCAAAATTTGGAGACAAATCAATAAATAAAAATAGTTTGCCGCGAATTACACAAATTTCCACGAATTAAATCTGCTTGATTTGCGTGCGAAAAAGTTAGCCACAGATTGAAAGGATTAAAATGATTTTGTTTGCCGCGAATTACACAAATTTCCAC
>NZ_MUHA01000050.1 GCF_002217355.1 Flavobacterium oncorhynchi
CTGTAGTTTCAGGAGGCGGAACGATTTCAGGAACGACTTATACGCCTGCAAATGTTGCTGCAGATACTTCGGTAACGGTTCGTTATACAGTTGCTGCCAATGGATCATGTGCTGCTACAACATCAGACGTAATCTTTACGGTAAACACATTCTCAGGAACGGCAACCAATACTACAAGCACCGCCGCTATTTGTGAGAATACGACCAAAGCATTATCTGCTACACCGGCAGGAGGAACTTGGTCTGTAGTTTCAGGAGGCGGAACTATTTCAGGAACGACTTATACGCCTGCAAATGTTGCTGCAGATACTCCAGTAACGGTTCGTTATACAGTTGCTGCCAATGGATCATGTGCTGCTACAACTTCGGATGCTATCTTTATCGTTAATGCATTTGCAGGAACGGCAACCAATACGACAAGCACGGCCGCTATTTGTGAGAATACCACCAAATCACTATCTGCTACACCGGCAGGGGGAACTTGGTCTGTGGTTTCAGGAGGCGGAACGATTTCAGGAACGACTTATACGCCTGCAGATATAGCTAGCAATACTTCGGTAACGGTTCGTTATACAGTTGCTGCCAACGGATCATGTGCAGCTACAACTTCGGATGCTATCTTTACGGTAAACCCATTCTCAGGAACGGCAACCAATACCACAAGCACAGCTGCTATTTGTGAGAATACGACCAAAGCATTATCCGCTACACCGGCAGGGGGAACTTGGACTGTAGTTTCAGGAGGCGGAACTATTTCAGGAACGACTTATACGCCTGCAAATGTTGCTGCAGATACTTCGGTAACGGTTCGTTATACAGTTGCTGCCAATGGATCATGTGCTGCTACAACTTCGGATGCTATCTTTACCGTTAATGTATTTGCGGGAACGGCAACCAATACGACAAGCACGGCTTCTATTTGTGAGAATACCACCAAATCAATGTCTGCTACACCGGCAGGAGGAACTTGGTCTGTGGTTTCAGGAGGCGGAACAATTTCAGGAACAACTTACACGCCAGCGGATGTTGCTGCAGATACTTCGGTAACGGTTCGTTATACAGTTGCTGCCAATGGATCATGTGCAGCTACAACTTCGGATGCTATCTTTACCGTTAATGTGTTTGCAGGAACGGCAACCAATACCACAAGCACGGCTGCTATTTGTGAGAATACCACCAAAGCATTATCAGCTACACCAGCAGGGGGAACTTGGACTGTAGTTTCAGGAGGCGGAACAATTTCAGGAACAACTTACACGCCTGCAGATGTTGCTGCAGATACTCCAGTAACGGTTCGTTACACAGTTGCAGCCAATGGATCATGTGCAGCAACAACATCAGATGTAATCTTTACCGTTAATGTGTTTGCAGGAACGGCAACCAATACCACAAGCACGGCTGCTATTTGTGAGAATACCACCAAAGCATTATCAGCTACACCAGCAGGGGGAACTTGGACTGTAGTTTCAGGAGGAGGAACAATTTCAGGAACAACTTACACGCCAGCGGATGTTGCTGCAGATACTCCAGTAACGGTTCGTTACACAGTTGCTGCCAACGGATCATGTGCAGCAACAACTTCGGATGCTATCTTTACGGTAAACCCATTCTCAGGAACGGCAACCAATACCACAAGCACAGCTGCTATTTGTGAGAATACCACCAAATCATTGTCTGCTACACCGGCAGGAGGAACTTGGTCTGTGGTTTCAGGAGGCGGAACAATTTCAGGAACAACTTATACGCCAGCAGATGTTGCTGCAGATACTCCAGTAACGATTCGTTACACAGTTGCTGCCAACGGATCATGTGCAGCTACAACTTCGGATGCTATCTTTACGGTAAACCCATTCTCAGGAACGGCAACCAATACCACAAGCACAGCTGCTATTTGTGAGAATACGACCAAAGCATTATCTGCTACACCGGCAGGGGGGACTTGGTCTGTAGTTTCAGGAGGCGGAACAATTTCAGGAACAACTTACACGCCTGCAGATGTTGCTGCAGATACT
>NZ_MUHA01000051.1 GCF_002217355.1 Flavobacterium oncorhynchi
AAATAAATAAATAAATAAAGAGCTTGCTTACTTTTTTTCAAAGACTAAAATGCTATAAATCAAATTTTAATTTTTCAATTTTCAAAGTTTACAGATTGATGCCATTCTCAATTTTATCGTTTCTTTCTGCAAGAGCTTTTAAGTATAGCCAAAATACTTTTTTTATTGATTTATATTGGTTTACGTGATTCTGGTAAGTAACTCTCTTTAGCTATATCTTCAATTTTGAAAAAAACTTCTTTTATTTCCGCAAGAATTTTTAATAACATTTCAATTTCAATCTTGCTAAATGAATCCATTTTTCGTTCATTAAAGCTTCTCATTAATTGATTAAAGTTGTTTCCAATTCTTCTAACCTCTTCGATTAAGATATTTTTTTGTATTCTAGCATCATTATTGAACGTTACGATTCTATATTTCTTTTTTAAAAGAATATCTCTAATCATACTGTTCATATTCGTATAATCACTCTCAGAAAACATTTTATCAATTTGTTCCGCTTCTAATTCAGTGAACAAAATTCTTTTTTCTTTAGTTCTCTTAACTTCTTTTTTTGGCCTGCCGCCTTTATTAATATTACTCATAAATAAAAAATTATATTCAAAATACGACTTTGGAGTATTTACTTTCCCGAAGGGCGAGGCGTTTGGATGAGTGAAAGGTAAAATCGAAGATTTGATGTTTTTCACGTCATCTAAACACACCTCGCTAATTGACCATCTAATTAATTTTATTTCCCTTTTGCTAACCAATCATTTAAGTCTTTATAGCCACGGTAAATTATTCTTTGATCTAAAGAGCAGGAAAATTGTTCCAAAATTAAACTCGTGTATTTATCTCCTGTTTGATCATTATCTAAGTACAATTCTATTTTTTTATACTTTTCTAAATGAGTTAAATTTTTTGTAATTAGAGCTGCAGAATTTAAAATTAAATAATCAGATTGTTTTAGATTTACATTATCTCTAATTTGAACAAATGATAAGTAATCAAAGAAACCTTCAAAAATTCTTATAGTTTCATATTGGTTTGAAATTATACTCACATCTTTTTTTCCAATACATATTTTGGCATATTTAGATCTGATTTCAAAACCACTACTTTTATTTTCAAAACCGATTGCAAAATATTTTTTATTGTTGATGGT
>NZ_MUHA01000052.1 GCF_002217355.1 Flavobacterium oncorhynchi
TGATGACATTTTGATGACAGGCTCAGCCCTTACCTGTACAAGCTTTAGAGCATATTGTCATCAAATCATCAAATTTTTTAGCTTTTTTACCCCTAATACAAAAAAACACATGAATTCGACCCAAGCAAGAGAAATTCCGATAGAAAAAGTACTCGAAAATTTAGGATATGAACCGACAAAATCAAATGAAAATGAAAACTGGTATTTGTCTCCTTTTAGAGCTGAAAAAACCGCTTCTTTTAAACTAAATAGAACTCTAAATCGCTTCTTTGATCATGGCGAACAAAAAGGTGGAAATACCATTGATTTTGTAATTTTCAAATTTGGTTTTAGTGTTTCCGAAGCTTTAAGTTATCTTGAAAAGTTCGACAGTTTTTTTTCTTTTCAGAAGCAAATTTTTGAAACTCCAGTAAATATAGAAAGCAACATTAAAATTGAAAAAGTAATCGAAATCCAACATTTGGCTTTAATTCAATATTTGAGAAGCAGGAAAATTTTAAAGGTGCAAAACGAAAACAATCTAAAAGAAGTTCATTATACCATCAACAATAAAAAATATTTTGCAATCGGTTTTGAAAATAAAAGTAGTGGTTTTGAAATCAGATCTAAATATGCCAAAATATGTATTGGAAAAAA
>NZ_MUHA01000006.1:0-131399 GCF_002217355.1 Flavobacterium oncorhynchi
CAACTACAGTTGATAACGGAAACGGAACGTTTACGATTACGTATACTGACGGTACAACTTTTACCACTTCTAACTTAACAGGACCAAAAGGAACTGACGGAGCAAAAGGAGAAACTGGAGCGCAAGGAGCAACAGGAAATAATGGAAAAGGAATCACAACTACAGTTGATAACGGAAACGGAACATTTACAATTACCTATACTGACGGCTCAACTTTTACTACTTCTAATTTGACAGGACCAAAAGGTGCAACTGGCGCAGCAGGAACTGCAGGAGCAAAAGGTGATACTGGAGAAACAGGGCCGCAAGGAGTTGCAGGAACTAAAGGTGATACTGGGGCAAAGGGAGATACTGGAGCACAAGGACCTCAAGGAGCTACAGGAAATAATGGAAAAGGAATTACAACTACGGTTGATAACGGAAACGGAACTTTTACAATTACCTATACTGACGGTACAACTTTTACCACTTCTAACTTAACAGGACCAAAAGGAGCAACTGGAGCAACAGGAACTGCAGGAGTAAAAGGAGATACAGGAGCAACGGGACCACAGGGAGTTGCTGGAACTGCTGGAGCAAAAGGAGACACTGGAGCAACAGGACCGCAAGGAGTTGCGGGAACTGCTGGAGCAAAAGGAGATACAGGGGCGCAAGGTCCTCAAGGAACTGCAGGAGTAAAAGGTGATACTGGAGCAACAGGACCGCAAGGAGTTGCAGGAACAGTTGGAGTAAAAGGAGATACTGGAGCAACAGGACCGCAAGGAGTTGCAGGAACAGTTGGAGCACAAGGGCCTCAAGGAACTGCTGGAGCAAAAGGTGATACTGGTGCGAAAGGTGATACTGGAGCAACAGGACCGCAAGGAGTTGCAGGAACAGTTGGAGCAAAAGGAGATACTGGGGCACAAGGGCCTCAAGGAACTGCTGGAGCAAAAGGTGATACTGGACCAGCTGGTCAAGGAGGTGTTACAAATGCAGGAAATAATATTTCAATAACTGGATCTGGAACAACAGCCGCTCCTTATGTTATAAATGCAGTTATACCTGCAACTACACATACATTATCAAATCAAACCAATACAATTACATCAGTAGTAAATGGTGTTAGTGTTACGGCACCTGCAGTAAATACAGTTGGAAATGCATTAAGTGGTGCTAAATTGACAACGACAGTAAACGGAATACCTGCAACTGCATTAGATTTAACTCCGGCAATAACCAGCGCAATCACTGCTGATAATGGTTTAACAATTACTACTGGGAATACACAGTTAGGAGGAGCATTAATAAAACCAACTACGGTTACTACTACAACTGCTAATACATTAGCAATTGGTGGTTTGCAAACGGGTAACAATACTAATATCTATAACGGAAGTTCTTATACATCAACAGCAGACCGCATAGTTGTTGCAGATCCTTCAACTGGTGTTTTGAAACAAGTAAAAGCAGCAATGCCAAAGTTCTTTTATGCACCTTCTGTTGTAGTACCAACGCATAATGCATCTGGTGTTGTATTATCAGGGACACAGACTTTGAACATATATACTTTTTATTCACAACAGTTTGGATTCAATGCTTCTGCTGGGCAGGCTAGAAGTAATTCAGCTTCATCGCTTCCTGTTTTAGCACCTGCAGATTTAGATTATTTTGTGACTTATTTTGACACTAATGTATTTAATACAGTTACGGTTTCAGCAGCTGGGGTTATCAGTTATACAGTTAAACCTACTGCTGTTCCTACAGAAGCTTCATTTATGAATATTGTATTTAAAGTAAGAGACTAATGTTTTTGAAACGTACTATTATGAAAAATACATTTTTAAAAGGTTATAATAAACTAGTAGTTTTTTTGCTTCTTGCAACTGTTCAAACAGTAAGTGCACAGGTGTACGGTGATTTCCCGTATACACAGAGCTTTAATTCTGCGACAAAGCCTGCTGAAATAATTCTGCCAACTGGAGCTACTGCAAATGCTGCGGTATTTACAACTACTGGATTAGAGTTAACACCAGCGACTAATTCAAAATTTGGAGCAATTATTATTGACAATAAAAAATTTAACAGCGCAGTTGGTATTAAAATTTCATTTGAGTATGCAATTTATGGAGGAACTGGAGCAGATGGTATAAGCGTATTTTTATTTGATGCTGCTGTTACTCCAACAATTGGAACAAATGGACGTGGAATGGGATATTCTTATTTAAGAGCCAACGATTCCTATTCTGGCAATAGACGTGAAGGACTTTCTGGAGCTTATTTAGGTATTGCTTTAGATTCTTATGGAAATTTTAAAGGAGATCCTTTTCAAGGTGATGCTAGACTGAATGGGGTTTCGGCTCCATCTGGCGGCTGGGCAAACTCAGGAAGCAGTCATGTTACTTTGAGAGGTGCTAGAGGAGGTGCTTTGGATAATAAAGGAAGAGGAGCAGGTTATACAGGTTATCCTGTGCTTACAACCCAAAGTACACTAACTCCAACAGGGACATCAAACGGAGGTGCAGAACTTAATGTTTTAGGAGCATATTCCTATAACAATGGAAATCCGGATAATTTTAATATCCGATCTGGAGCCTATACCACAGATCCTAACAATGCAAATTATCGAAAAGCATTTATTGAACTTGTTCCCAATGCGTCTGGTGGTTATAACATTACAGTAAAAATACAGCATCAAAATACAGTTAGAACTATAATCGATAATTATTGGTACAAGCAATCTATACTTTATACCGAAAATTCAAATCCAGAAAACTCTGATTATAATACTTCTTTAAATGAAGGAGCAGCTACAACTCATACTTTAAATACTGCTATTCCTAATAGTTTTAAAATTGGTTTTGGAGCTTCAACAGGAGGTTTAAATGATATACATAAAATATGGGGCTTAGAAGTAGTTTTACCATATGCCGCAGAAGCAGTTGCTGATAATGCAACAATATGCAAAAATAATCCAGTAACTATAAATCCATATGCAAACGATGTCGCGTATAGTGGGCCAACTCACGGAATACCAATAGCATCTTCAAGTAATATAGATTACAGTCAATTTAGATTTCTTAATGCTGATGGTACTACTGCGGCAAATCCGTTTTCGATTACGACAACAGAAGGAACTTTTACCTATAATTCAGCTTCAGGATTAGTAACATTCAATCCCGTAAAAGGATTTACAGGCAAGGCAGAAGTTTCTTATAATATAAAAGGAAAAACATATCCGGCTGGAACATTTCAGCCTTATGGAGATGAAGGGTTTAGATCTAAGAAAGCCGTGATAAGTGTTACAGTATCAAAATGTCAGGTAATTACAAATCCAATGCTTCCTTCAAAAAGCAATGCTAAATACTAAAAGCGTTATTTTTTAAAGTTAAATCTAAAAAATTTCGATACAACAGTAAGTCAATAAATAGAGCTTATGAAATCAAGAATTCAAAATATTTTTTTAACCCTCTTATTATTTCTCGGCGGAATAATGACAGCGCAGACTGTAAATGTTGGAGAGTTGTTTATTACATCTGGCACAACTATGTCTACAGTAGGAGCAATGGATAACAAAAGTTCAGGAAATCTGTTTAATGATGGAGAATTTATCTTGTACAGCCATTATAATAATGACGGACTGGTAAGTTTTTCTTCAGGATCACATTCAGGAATAACACGAATGATTGGATCGACAGGATTTCAGCAAATTTCAGGAACTATGCCTATGCAGTGGAATGATGCTGAATTTAAAAATAATAGTATTCAGCCCGCTTTTCATTTGTCGAACGAAGTGAGTATTTCTGGTACGGCTAATTTTCAGCAAGGAATTATTAATGACGATGAATATGGAGGATTGTTAGTTTTCGAAAATAAATCTAAACATATTAATGTCAATGATAACAGTCATGTTGATGGTAAGGTGCAAAAAGCAGGTCAAGAAGATTTTACTTATCCAATTGGCGATAAAAATAAATACCGATTTGCAGGTATCTCGGCACCAAAGGAAATATTGAGCAGTTTTACAGGCAAATATTTCTTTGAAGATTCTAATGCTTTATATCCGCATAGTCAAAAAGCAAAGGAAATAGTTCTTATCAATAATCAAGAATATTGGACTTTAGATAAAACTTCCGGAAACTCAGATGTAATGCTGACTTTAAGCTGGGATGAAACATCGACTACGCCGGCAGACGTTCTCGTGTCACCACAAACTTCAATACATATCGTAAGATGGGATGAAGCTCAAAACCGTTGGATTGATGAAGGCGGAGTTGTAGATAGTGATAAAAAAACGGTTACTACTCCTGTAAATGTTTCGGGATATAATGTGTTTACTACTGCAAGAGTCGATGACGGCATTGTTTTGCCTTGCAGTACTTTGACAGTTTTCAATGCTGTTTCACCTGATGGAGATGGAAAAAATGAGTATTTCAAGATTGATGGATTGACAGAATGTTCAGCAGATAATACAGTTGAAATTTACAATCGATGGGGAATAAAAGTGTTTGACACTGTTAATTATGACTCTAATGGAAATGTTTTTAGAGGTTATTCAGAAGGAAGAACAACCATATCGAAAAATGAGATGCTGCCAACAGGAACTTATTTCTACATTATAAATATTAAATATTCTGGAACTTCACCTCAGGTATTAAAAAAATCAGGATACCTGTACTTAACTAGAAATTAATTTGCTGAGTTACATTTTTAGCAGCTTTAAATTATTAAAGATAAAAGCATGAGAATAAAATTTTATACAGTGGTTATTATGTTAACTGGTTTTTTTTGCTGTGCACAGCAAGATGCTCAGTTTACACAATATATGTACAATACCATAAGTATTAACCCCGCATATGCAGGATCAAGAGGAGCATTGAGTGTTTTTGGTTTATATAGAACGCAGTGGGTAGGTCTTGACGGTGCTCCAGAAACAAGCAGTTTTTCAGTCAATTCACCAATTAGTAACAGTAATTTAGGAATTGGAGTTTCGCTTGTTAATGACAAAATTGGACCAACAAACGAGAATAATTTCTCAACAGATTTATCGTATTCAATTCAAACATCAGCAAATTTTAAGCTGTCATTTGGTATCAAAGGAACAGTTAATTTGTTTAATTTAGATATTAATAAATTGAACATTGAAGACCAAGGAGATCCGCAATTTCAAGATTTAAGAAATAAAATTTCTCCAAACGTCGGAGCTGGAGTTTATTGGCATTCAGACAAAGCTTATGTTGGTTTATCAGTGCCCAGTTTTATCGAAACTAATCGTTACGATGATAATGATGTGGCGATTTATAAAGATAGAATCAATTATTATTTAATGGGAGGATATGTGTTTGATTTAGATAAATATCAATACATTAAATTCAAACCTGCGGTATTAGTAAAAATGGTAGAAGGAGCACCTTTGCAAGTAGATCTTTCGGCTAATTTTATGTTCAACGACAAATTTGTTGTAGGAGCAGCATACAGATGGAGCGCTGCGGTGAGTGCAATGGCAGGTTTTCAGGTTTCAGACGGACTTTACATAGGATATGCCTACGACCATGAAACAACAAAACTGCAAAATTATAATTCAGGATCGCATGAAATATTTCTACGATACGAGTTCTTTAAAAACTATGGTAAAATTACAACCCCACGTTTCTTTTAATCCTACATTGACAATGAAAAATTTTATACTTGTTTACGCCTTACTAATTGTTTTTTCATTTAATAGTTATTCCCAGCAAAACCAGACAGTTTCTGCTGATAAAGACTATAACAATTATGCCTATATAGACGCCATTAAAACCTATGAAAGAATTGCTGATAAAGGATACAAATCTGAGGATATGTTCAAGAAATTAGGCAACTCTTTTTATTTCAATTCAGAGTTTGAGAAAGCAGCCAAATGGTACGAGGAATTATTCGCTATGAAAAGTGAGGTAGAACCAGAGTATTATTATCGTTATGCACAATCATTGAAAGCAGCTGGAAATGATAAAAAAGCAAATGAAATATTAGACTTGTTTGCTCAAAAATCAAAGAAAGATACAAGAGCTGAGCGCTATTTAAAAGACAAAAATTATTTAGCAGAAATTAAAGCCAATTCAGGAAGATATAAAATTGAAGATGCAGGTGTAAACAGTAAGTATTCAGATTACGGAACGGCATTTTATCAAAATAAAATAGTGTTTACATCAGCCAGAGATACTGGTAATTTTGCGCAGCGAATTCACAAATGGACAGGGGAACATTTTACAAATTTATATCAAGCCGATATTGATGCCGATTTCAATCCAAATAAGCCTGAAAAGATAAAATCTAAAATCAATTCTAAATTCAACGAAGCGACGCCAGTTTTTACAAAAGACGGAAAAACGGTTTATTTTACAAGAAACAATTTTATTGACGGCAAAAAAGGAAAAGATGGTAATAAAACTACTTTAATTAAAATATACAAAGCAACTTTTGAAAACAATAAATGGACGAATATTATTGAACTTCCATTTAATAGTGATACTTATAGTACCGCACATCCAGCTTTAAGTCCTGATGAAAAAACCTTGTATTTTGCATCTGATATGCCGGGAACATTTGGACAGTCAGATATTTATAAAGTAAGTATTAATGGAAGCGGAGGTTTTGGTTCTCCAGAGAATTTAGGTAAAACAATTAATACTGAAGGCAAAGAAACGTTTCCATTTATAACAGCTGATAACGAAATTTATTTTGCTTCAGATGGTCATCCAGGACTTGGAGGTTTAGATGTATTTGTTGGTAAAATAAGCGGGAATGAAATAACAAATATTAAAAATGTAGGTGCCGATATTAATTCTCCTAACGATGATTTTGCATTTGTTATTGATAATAAGTCCAGAAGAGGTTTTTTCTCTTCGAATAAAGACGGCGGACAAGGTTCTGATGATATTTATAAGTTTTTAGAAACGCGTAAATTGGAATGCGTTCAGGAGTTAAACGGTATTATTACACATACACAGACAGGAGTTATTTTATCTGGTGCCAAAGTCTCACTGTATGATGATATGCAGGTGCTGAAAAGTACTGTCATTTCAGATTTAAATGGATTTTACAGTTTTTCTGTTGAATGCGGAAAAACCTATAATGTAAGAGTTGAAAAAGCAGATTATGCAACTAAAGAGGTTCGCCCATCGATTGGAACAGAAACAGGAAAAACGTATTTGCCAATTTCGCTGGATAAAGTTACATGTCAGGTTGCAGTAGGAGATGATTTAGGGAAATGTTTTGATATTAAAATGATTTATTTTGATTTGGACGGATCGGATATTCGTCCTGAAGCGGCCTTGGATTTGGTGAAAATTCTAGATGTTTTAAATCAGTATCCAACAATGAAAATAGATATTCGTTCGCATACAGACAGTCGCCAAACAGCCGTATACAATGAAAGACTTTCTGATAGAAGAGCCAAATCAACAATAAAATGGCTGGTAAAAAACGGTATTTCACCAAATAGATTAACAGGTAAAGGTTACGGTGAAACGCAGCTTGTAAATGAATGTTCTGATGGTGTAAAATGTACCGAAGAACAGCATCAAATGAATAGAAGAAGTGAATTTATAATCACGAAACTATAAAATATAATCAGTTAAGAATTTAAAAAAAATCAAGATAAACAAGAGAAGAATGAGCAGAAAAACCATTTCAATAATTAGTTACTTAACTCTTGTAGGATGGGTAATTTCTTTTCTTGTTTATCATAATGGAGGAAGGTCTTCATTTGCGCAGTATCACCTAAAACAGTCTTTTGGATTAGGTGTTTTGAGTGCAGCACTAGGCTGTGCTTTTATACCGATATTTTCTATTAATCCTGTAATTTCAACTTTCTTTACCGTTTTTAGTTTTGGTATATTGGTTTTTTTAATAGCAGGGATTGTTAACGCTGTTAATCAAAAAAGAAAACCCATACCGCTAATCGGATCTATGTTTGTTGATCGATTTAACTTTATCAAATATTAAATTTTCTATTCTTTGTTTTTAAAAGAATACGATACAATACTTATATCAGATTATCTCTTTGTTTACTAAATATTTCCTTAAAATGTTTAGTAAATAAAAGTCTTATTTTGAGGTTTTTATGTCTTATTGTGGAGGTGTTTAATTTTGAAGTGAAATACTTTTGTACTTGTTTATCAAGATTGTATAAATCAAAAAAAGACAAACAAATACAAAACCTAAAAAGAAACTTTGATGAGCTGTAACTAGCTCAGTTTAGGGAGTATTAATTGTAAAGAAATTGACGATGGAAAAGATACAAGTTTTAGTGCGAGACGATAAAGGATTGTTTTTAAAAATGTTTAAAAATAATTTTGCAGATGAATTTAAATTTACCCAAGATTCATTTTTGATTAGTAAAAAGCCAAAATCTCAAGGGCTTAATAGATCTATATTTGTAGTTTACAGTCATCAAGAATTAATTGAATTTTTGCAGCTTGAAAAGAAAGGAAAAATTGCTTTAGTCTGTTTATTTGATAAGTTATTATACGCTAATCTAGCTGTTCTAGAAGAAATTAACAATTTGATAGGATTAAGCGGTTACCAAACAAAAAGAGGAATTGTTAATGACTTGAAGGCATATCTTAAAAATGCTGCTCAACCAAAAAGGGATACCATTCAATCTGGAGTTTTTAATGCAGATACAAAGCAAATACAATCTAATGATTTATATAAAACAGTATTGTATTTTGTATAAATAAGATTAAAAAAATAAGTATAAAAAAAGGAATTTCAATCTTCTTGAAGTTCCTTTTTTTTGTGAAAAATGATTGAATTGTTAGAGTTGAATATTGATTGTACTCCCGTCTTTAATTAGTTTGGTAAATACTATCTTTTTTCCATTAGAGATAGTTACTTTCAGTTTTTCATTCGCTCTTTCAACTGTAATATCAAAATCTTTTTCAAAAGCATGTATTTGGCGCAGTTTCATAATAGGCCAAGATTTAGGAAGCCTCGGCGTAAAATCGAAACTGTTTAAACCAGTAGGACGAATGCCAAATAATCCCTCCGTAAAAATTCTACAGTATAAACCGCTTTCGGAAGAAAGATGTCTCTGATCTCCTTCAGGATAAGCCTCTACAGGATACGGAACGTGATCGCCCAATAAACGACGATTCGAGTAATAATGTAAAAAATCCAGCGCTTTATCTGTTTCTCCCGCAGCCAATACGCCTCTTAAAGCATATAAAGTTGAGCGGTCCCAAAATATTTTATCACCAGCAATACTGGCAAGACCATCTTTTGTCCATAGTCTTGTAGAAAACAAAGCATCTATAGTTCCCTCTTTTCGATCATAAATTTCCATCGTGAGCGGAGTGCAAATCCAAGCTCTCAAAACATCATTTTCTTTATAGTATTTATAGGTTTCAAAACCTTCTACTTTAGCTCCAAAATATTTTTCAATAGCCATTTTTAATTTTTCAGCCTCAGCCTTATAAGTCTTCAATTGAGTTTTGTCTTTACCTAAAGCTTCGCCCAAATAAACAGCAGAGTTAAGAGCGTCATAATATAAAGAGGAGGTGTTAAGATTGGCTTTTCCTGCCGGAAGACGACCTTCAAGTTCATCAGAATCAGATATTACAACTCCATCAGAATTTAGTTTTCTATGGCAATACTCTAAACACCATTCAATCAATGGCCATAATTGTTTGGCTTCATTTTTATTTCCTCTAGAAAGAGCGTAACGTGCAGCACCGTAGGCAATCATTGCGCCATCGCCGCGGTCGCCGGCGCCATCCCAAATATCCGTTCCCTCAGCAATAATCGAACTTGGAATAGACTTGTATTCCTTATTCATGAATTTAGCAAATTGCAAATAAGCATTGAATGATGCCTGATTACCATACTCATATCCTAAAAACGGAAAGAAAGGCCCAATATATTCAGCCTGATCGTTTGCCCAAATAGCCGCATAATAAGATTCTCCTCCAGGACCGTGCATAGGGCCGCCTTTAGTTTCAAAAATACTTTCAGAAGCTCTGATTTTAGCAAAAGCAAATTCTGTATTCAAAACTTCATCAGGTGTTTCTAATATGAGTTTGTCCCAAAATTCATAGATTAATTTTAAGCGTTTATCTTTTTCGTCTTCAATGTTTACAACTGGAATTTGTTCGTTTGTTTTACCTGCGGAGTAAAAAACAGAAAAACGAATAGTCTCATTTTTCTGCAGATTAAAATTTCCATGATTAAAAAGATCTACATGCAAGTCATAACTTCCATCCGTTCCTTTTGCTGGATCTGATGTATAAACAGCATTTGATTTTGGAATCTCTACAACACAAGTTTTATCAGAAACATTTTTAATAGTATAGATTTCACAATATCCAGATAAGGTTGTTGATGGGAAAAATTGTCTCGTTAATTCGAGAGTATTACCCGATTTACTCTTTACCAATAATGTTCCGTTCAGCGTTAATGAAATTACTTTTTCTGAAGCAATGGGTTTATAATTCACCGTAACCAAATCAAAAGCATCTTGCGCAAATTGACGTGTAAAACTGGCATGAGTATTATTCGGTATTGTTCGCAACATTGGCCAAACCAAACTGCGGGTTGCATGAAACGCGCCATCTGCCGCTACACCATATCTTAGTACGCAGGAGATTTTTTTACCGCTCATTTCGATATGATCTTTATGCGGAATGTTGTTGTTTATCTGCCAAGAAATAGATCCGTCTTGATCAATCTGCCAGCGGCGCTCTTCTTGCGAAAAGAGTTTACTGGAAAATAAGCAAAGTGCAGCTGAGACAAATAGAAAATGCTTTCGGGTTTTGGCAAATAATATCTTCATTACATTTATTTTTTAATTTCAATAAGGAGCAAAAGGCCCTTTTTCGGGCTGTTTATCATATGTTTCTGATTAGTAGAAAGAGATGAAATTGAAAATCAAAATTAGAAAGGTTTCTTTGTTTTTTCGTATCAGTACCAACTAGTTTGTTTGTCGTATGTCTAAAATAGTATCATGATCTGATAGAATATGAAAAGAAAGCGGATAATATATGAATATAAATCATAAAACGAGGAGCTGTCGGTGATAACGGAATTTGTGCATTATTTTAAGATTGAAAATATTTCACAGCTAATCTAAAAGTGCAAAGGTTATTTTTTGCCCCTTTAAAATGTAGAAAAAAATAACAGTTTGCGTTTTGTAAAAATGGATAATATAGTATCAAAAATAATTTTTGTACAGTTTTACGATTGGCTGTGTTTTTTTTAATTTTTGAACCATACCAGTTGTAGAAAGTTAAATCTACACAAGATTAAGTTTGTTTAAAATTGTATCAGTTCAATTTCGAATTTGATTTTTTTGGGTTTTGATTGTTGTAAAATCACTTGTTTTTAGTGTGTTATGGTTATTCGTCTTTTTTGTTATTTAGAATAGAAAGCAAAAAATCAATTTACTGGTAGGTTTTTTTCCAGCAGTGCTGTTATTCCGCAAGATGGTTTAAGTTATTTTTTTGAATCCTTATTATCGATCGAGTTTTCAGCAAAATGATGATTTTTTAGCATTCTTAAATTATTTAAAACATGGATTATTTTTAGGAGTGCAGCATTTATTAAAAAGAAACTGGTAGGTGCCAGTATGTTTGTGAATATGAATGTGATATTTTTGAATTTCATTTTTCGCAAATAAATAATAGAAACAGAAAAAATAATATAGTTTATTGTGAATTCTATAATGTAATAACGCAAGTTACTATCTGTTGATTTAATTGTAAATAACATACAGTAACCACATTTTAACTACCAACTACTTACTTTTTATGAAAAAAATAATCTTTTTATTAATGCTTACCGCTTTAGTTTATAAAGCTCATACACAAGAGAAACAAATACAAATTGAAACACAAAGTTCAGCTTTGATTTTAAAAGCGGGAAAAAACGGCTTATTGTATCAAACGTATTTAGGAGCAAAACTTACTGGAAACTCTGGATATGATGCACTTTCAAAAGAAAACACAAAATCATTCGTTATAAATGACGGAAATCCCTTGAATAACTTGAGACATTTGGCGTACCCAACTTATGGAACTGATAATTTGTTCGAATCTGCTATACGTGTAACTCATAACGACCGAAATCCATCTCTTGAATTAACTTATGTAAGTCATCGTACAGAAAAGATAGATGACAATACAACAGAAACCATTATAAAATTAAAAGATCAAGTATATCCAGTAGAAGTGACGCTGCATTATAAGGCTTTTTATAATGAGAATATTGTTGAACAATGGACAGAAATTGTGCATCACGAAAAGAAACCCATAATGTTGTACAATTATGCCTCTTCAATGCTTCATTTTGATGCTGATCGTTACTGGTTAACTCAATTTCATGGTGACTGGGCAAAAGAAGCACGAATGCTGGAAACGGAATTAACGAGTGGAACAAAAGTAATCGACTCAAAATTAGGAGTTCGTACCAATATGTACCAAACACCTGTTTTTTTCTTATCTCTAAATGCTAAAGCGGAGGAAAATTCGGGAGAAATTATTGCAGGAACAATTGCTTGGTCAGGGAATTTCAAACTTGCTTTTGAATTAGATAATAAAAACTCACTTCGAATAAGTTCAGGAATTAATCCATTTGCCTCAGAATACAGTCTTGAGCCAGGTAAATTATTTACTACACCGTCATTTATCTATACTTTTTCTAATAAAGGTAAGGGACAAGCGAGCCGAAATCTGCATAAATGGGCAGGGAAATATGGCATAAAAGATGGTGATAAACCAAGATTGACTTTATTGAACAATTGGGAAACAACCTTTTTTAATTTCGATGAAAAAAAACTAACAGATATGTTTGCTGATACCAAAACGCTTGGTGTCGATATGTTTTTATTGGATGATGGCTGGTTTGGAAATAAATATCCACGAAGTGGCGATAAATCAGGACTGGGAGATTGGCAGGCTACTAAAACGAAATTGCCAAATGGTATTGGTTTCTTAATTCAAGAAGCACAGAAAACCGGAGTAAAGTTTGGTATTTGGATTGAGCCGGAAATGGTTAATCCTAAAAGTGAATTATACGAAAAACACCCGGATTGGGTTTTAAAACTTCCAAATAGACCAGAAAGTTATTATCGCAGTCAGCTGGTTTTAGATCTAAGTAATCCGCAAGTGCAGGATTTTGTTTTTAAAACAGTAGATGATATTATGCAGACTAATTCTGGAGTAGCATTTTTTAAATGGGATTGTAATCGAATGATGACGAGTGCGTATTCTACTTATCTAAAAAATCAGCAGTCACATTTGTTTATCGAATATACAAAAGGACTTTATAAAGTTTTAGACAGAATTAAAACTAAATATCCAAATCTGCCCATGATGCTTTGCGCTGGCGGCGGAGGAAGAACAGATTATGCGCTTCTTAAATACTTCACAGAATTTTGGGCAAGTGATAATACAGATCCTTATAATAGAGTATTTATACAATGGGGTTATTCGCAGTTTTTTCCAGCATTTTCAATTTGTAATCATGTAACATCATGGGGAAATCAGTCGATCAAATTTAAAACCGATGTGGCTATGATGGGCAAATTAGGTTTTGACATTAATGTAAAAGAACTAAAAGCAAATGAGTTGAAATATTGTCAAGATGCGGTTGCAAATTATAAGCGATTAAGCCCAGTAATTTGGCACGGTGATATGTACCGTATGGTATCACCATATGATGAAAGTCGTGCTGTTTTAATGTATGTTGATGATACCAAAAGCAAAGCCGTTTTATTCTCTTATACCTTGCATCCGCTTTACGATCCTCAGTATAATTTAGTTCGTTTTCAAGGATTAGACCCAAACAAAAAGTATAAAGTTGAAGAGATCAATTTAATGCCGGAAGCAAAGAAAACCCTTGAAGAATCAGGAGAATCTTATACTGGAGATTATTTAATGAATGTAGGTTTACGAGTTTCTTCATCAAAAGTAGAAACGAGTGTAGTTCTTGAGATTACTCAGATATAGATACTAAAGGCATTTAGTATTAACGATTTTACTAAGTAAAAAAACAGCTCAGTTACGAGCTGTTTTTTTATTAAGTAAATCGACTAATTTTTCTGGTAGGTGTTTTTTGTTTTTCTTATTTAAAACACTGTATTTTGTTAGATGAACTCTGGCAGGAGATATGATGATTAAAGGTTTAGTGTTGATTCTAGGGTTTTTAAGTGAAAAAATAAAATTTTTAAATATGAATAAAATAAAAGAAGTAATCATTTTATGTTTTGCAACTTGTTCGCTGTTTGCCCAGCAAAAGCCCAACATCATTTATATTTTAGTTGACGATATGGGCTATGGTGATATAGGTGTATTTTTTCAAAATCAGCGAATGAAAAGCAATGATCCGTCAAAACCGTATCAAATTACTCCTTATCTAGATCAGATGGCCGTTACTGGTGCCATGTTTACACAGCAATATTGTAACGCTCCAGTTTGTGCGCCTTCTAGAAGTTCTTTGTTGACAGGTGTTAATCAAGGAAATGCTCAAATTAGAGACAATCAATTCGACAAAGCATTAGAAGATAATCATACGCTGGCAACAGTTTTAAAACAAGCCGGTTATCAAACTATGGCTATAGGAAAATGGGGATTACAAGGAGTGGAAGAAACTGGACCAAATTGGCCTGCACATCCTTTAAAGCGTGGTTTTGATTCGTATTATGGTTACATGAGACACGTTGACGGACATGAACATTATCCTGTTGAAGGTTTGTATCGTGGTAAAAGAGAGGTTTATGACGACTATAATAACGTGGCCGAAGGTTTAGCAAAATGTTATACAACTGATTTATGGACAGCGATGGCAAAAAAAAGAATTGTTGAACACGCAAAAAGCAAAGATGCTTCAAAACCTTTTTTTATGTATTTGGCATATGATGCGCCTCACGCAGTATTAGAATTGCCAACACAAGAATACCCAAGCGGAAAAGGATTAAATGGAGGCTTGCAATGGACAGGAACTTCTGGACATATGATTAATACAGCTTCTGGCACTCCAGATTCTTATATGCATACTGATTATGCAAATGCTGCTTATGATGATGACAATAATCCAGCGACAAAAGAGGTGCCGTGGCCCGATACTTTTAAAAGATACGCAACTGCCAATCGCCGAATTGATGATGCAGTGGGCGATATACTTCAATTATTGAAAGATTTAAAAATAGACGAAAATACGCTGGTGGTTTTTACATCAGATAATGGCGCTTCTATTGAATCGTATTTGCCATCGCAATTTGTTGGATTTCAACCTACATTTTTCTCTAGTAATGGTCCTTTTGATGGTATTAAAAGAGACTGTTGGGAAGGTGGTGTTCGTATGCCGGTTTTGGCAAATTGGCCTAAACATATTCAAGCCGGAAAAGTTGTTACCACTCCGTCAATGTTATCAGATTGGATGGCTACGTTTGCGCAGGCAGCCGGAGTTATTCCTCCCGCAAGAACTGATGGTGTTTCGCTTTTACCTACATTAATTGGAAATGGAAAACAGGAGCAGAGTTTAATATATGTAGAATACTTTGAAAATGGAAAAACACCAGATTTTAAAGACGATAATTCGACACACAAAAACCGTAAACGCGGACAAATGCAAATGATACGAATAGGGAATTACTCAGGAGTTCGCTATGATATTAAATCAGCCGAAGATAATTTTGAGATTTATGATGTTGTAAATGATCCAAAGGAGACAAATAATTTAGCGATTAAACCTGAGTTCGAAAATATGCAAAAGCAAATGAAGGCTTCCGTTTTACAAACGCGTCATACAGATACTGAAGCACCTCGCCCTTATGACAATGCTTTAATTCCTGCCGCTAAAATTTCAGGAAAGTTTTTGTCAGGATTTAAGCAAGAGTTTTTTGCAGGTGATTTTCCTTGGGTAGTTTCAGAAAAAGGATTAAAAGCACAATCTAGTAAAATAAGTACTTCTATAAATGACAAAGCAGAAACAGCTAAAACAGGTATGATCCTTTACAAAGGATATATAAAAGTTCCTGCCGATGGAAAATATAGTTTTTCATTGAAAGCATCAGGAAAAGCTTATATGCGTTTGCACAATGCTAGTTTGTTTGACGCTGATTTTGGTTATCAATCCAATAAAGAGTTAATTCAAGAGGTGAATCTAAAAGAAGGTTATCATCCTGTTTCAATTTATGTACTTAAGCAAAGTAAGAGTAATGAAACTATAACCATAAAATGGAAAGACAAAGAAGCAAGTGAATGGAAAGTCTTAGATGATTCAGATTTATATTATTCAACTAAATAATCAGAGTCAAAATGAGTTTGTCTATTTGTAAAGCTCTTTTATTAGATTTAGTTCCATATTAAAACAAAAAAGTTTATGCTTTTAAGCATAAACTTTTTAATATTGGGTGTAAAAACAATTTCTTAATTCGTTCCAGCAGCACTTTTATCTACAAGAAACAATAGCTCTCCAGAAACAGGTTTAATTAACTGCATCGGATAAGTTACTGGATTGTATTCGCCAGTTGTAACTTCTTTTAAAGCGGGTGCTTTTTTCTCTCCAAAAGCAATTACAATGATTTTTTCAGCTTTGTTTATAAGCGGAGCAGTAAGTGTAATTCTGAACATTTTTTGAGGTTCAAGATAATAGGCATCAACCCATTTATTTTGCTCTTCCAATATTGCTTGACCAGGGAAAAGTGAAGCTGTATGTCCATCGTCACCCATTCCTAATAAAATAAGATCAAACTTTCCTTCATCGCCTAAAACTGTTCTAATAGATTGCTCGTAAACAGCAGCATAATCTTCTGGTGTAACATTGTCTTTGTACATTTCGAAAATATTTTCTGCAGGAATTGGAACGTGACTTAGTAAAGCAGCGTAAGACATTTTAGCATTGCTTAAATCGTCATTAAGCGGAACCCAGCGTTCATCTCCCCAAAACACAAAAACTTTGCTCCAGTCTATTTTGGTTTTATAATCGTCAGAAGCTAATAATTTGTAAACTCCTGCAGGAGAAGAACCTCCTGTAAGAACTACGGTAAATTTGTCTTTTTCAGTGATTGCTTTTTGTGCTGCGGCAATAAAAAGGTCTGCAGCTGCGATATTAATTTCTTCAGTATTATTGTAAATCTGTATCATCTAAAACTTCTTCTTTTGTTTGTTTATTTGGGATCCATTTGTGTCCTTGGCGCGCCAATAATTCATCAGCTTCTTCAGGCCCCCAGCTTCCTGCTTTATAATTAGGGAAATTATCAGGCGCTGTAGTTTTCCATACTTGTTGAATAGTATCAATTGCATCCCAAGCTTGTTCCACCTGATCCCAACGCATAAATAGAGTAGGATCTCCTGCCAAAGCATCGGCAATTAATGTTTCATAAGCTTCAGGTGACATTGTAGAGCAGGCAAAATAATCGAATACCATTTCTGCAGGTCTTAAAGAAAGAGACAAGCCCGGTTTTTTAGTCATAAACTGCAGTTTAATATCCATTTCCGGCTGAATATTGATAATCAATCTATTTGGTGTCATACCTTCTTTTCCATAAGAAAATGCAGAATGAGGAACTGGTTTAAACTGTATTATAATAGAAGACTGTTTTTCTTCCATTCTTTTACCTGTGCGTAAGTAAAACGGAATTCCCTGCCATCTCCAGTTGTCGAGATAAATTTTCATGGCAACATAGGTTTCTGTATTAGAATCCGGAGCAATTCCTTTATCTTGACGATATCCAGGAACGGGTTTGCCTTTTATGGTTCCAGCATCATATTGACCTCTCACAATATAATGATCGACTTCGTCTGGTTTAATGCGTCGAATCGATTTTAAAACATCAGCTTTACGGTTTCGAATATCATCTGCTTCGAGTGAAGCCGGAGCCTCCATAGCAGTCATACATAAAATTTGAAGCAGGTGATTCTGAATCATATCTTTCAAAGCACCAACACCTTCATAAAATCCGCCGCGTTCTTCTACGCCAACTTCTTCGGCTACTGTAATTTGAACAAAATCAATAAAATTACGGCTCCATAAAGGCTCAAACATCGAATTTCCAAATCGGAAAGCTAGAATGTTTTGAACTGTTTCTTTTCCTAAATAATGGTCGATTCTATAAATCTGTTCTTCTTTGAAAGTCTGTGAAAGCATTTCATTAAGTGCAATTGCAGAAGTTTTATCGTAACCAAAAGGTTTTTCTATAATAATACGATCTTGTTTAGGATTGGCAGCAAGACCGATTTTCTTGATATTACTAGAAATAGTCGAAATGAAAGACGGCGTAATCGAAAGATAAAATAGACGATTAGCGCGTTCTCCAAAAGACTGATCAATAGTATTTATTTTCTCATTTAATCCTATGTAAGATTCTTCTTTGTCAATATCAAGACTATGATAAGTAATGTGAGAAAGAAATTTTTGAGTTTCTGGGTCCGAAAGACCTTTTTTTCTTGAGAATGTATTTAGGTTTTCTAAGACATAACTGCGAAATTCTTCATCGCTTTTTTCTGCTC
The DNA here is from genome assembly GCF_002217355.1 of Flavobacterium oncorhynchi. Lineage (GTDB taxonomy): Bacteria > Bacteroidota > Bacteroidia > Flavobacteriales > Flavobacteriaceae > Flavobacterium > Flavobacterium oncorhynchi. Next base: position 18,465 of record NZ_MUHA01000006.1, read on the forward strand.
GTCCAAGAGCAATAATCTGAAACTTTTTTGACATACGTCCATCAAGATACAGATTTTGAAAAGCGGGAAAGAGCTTTCTCTTTGCCAGATCTCCAGTTCCACCAAAGATAACAATGATAGTTGGATTTATATTTTTGAACTTACCCATTTTGTGTGTTGTGTTGTTTAAAGTTCTTTATTCAGACCATTGTGTGTGGAAAACACCAGTTTTGTCAATACGTTCGTAAGTATGTGCTCCAAAATAATCACGCTGCGCCTGAATTAGATTTGTTGGCAGATTTTCAGATCTGTAAGCATCAAAATAAGCTAATGAATTCATAAGTCCTGCCGCAGGTATTCCTTTTTGCACAGCAAATTGAATTACATTTCTCATTCCAGCTTGATTATCTGTTAATTTTGAAGCGATTCCAGCATCTAAAAGTAAGTTTGGTAAATCTGCTTTTGTAACATATGCTTTTCTGAAATCCTCTAAAATAGCGGCACGAATAATACAACCGCCTCTCCATATTTTAGCAACAGTTTCTAGATTTAATCCATAATTGTATTCTTTAGAAGCAGTATGAAGTTGAGCTAATCCCTGCGCGTATGTTACGACAATCGAAAAGTACAATGCCGATTTTAATGCCGCAATTGCTTCACTTGTGTTCACATCAGTTTGATTTCCATTCCAAACTAATTTAGTTGCAGCTTCAATTCTTTCTGGTTTAGTTTTAGACATATCGCGCATTACAACAGCAGCGTCGATAGTTGGAACCGGAACTTGTAAATCCATCGCATTTTGCGAAGTCCATTTTCCTGTTCCTTTAGATTTTGCCCAATCTGAAATTTTATTGATCAGCGGACTTCCGTCTTCGTCTTTTTGTTTTAGGATTTTTCCCGTAATTTCAATCAAATACGATTTAAGATCATACGTTTCATTCCATTCTTCAAATGTTTTCTGAATTGTATTTTCATCCAAATTATAACCTCTTTTCATTAAGTCATAAATTTCAGAAATCAACTGCATGATACCATATTCAATTCCGTTGTGAACCATTTTTACATAGTTTCCAGCAGATCCGTTTCCTAAATATTCTACACAAGGTTCACCCTCTACTTTTGCAGCGATAGCTTCAAAAATTGGACGAAGTCTTTCGTATGCTTTTTGATCTCCTCCAGGCATCATTGCAGGACCAAATCGTGCTCCTTTTTCACCACCAGAAATTCCCATTCCAAAAAAGTGAATTCCTTTGGAAGATAATTCTAAAAATCTTCTGTCAGTATCCGTAAAATAAGTATTTCCGCCATCAATGATAATATCTCCTTTGTCTAAATGAGGAAGTAAACTAGCTATAGCACTATCAACAGGTTTTCCAGCTGGTACTAAAAGCATAATAGCTCTTGGTTTTTGTATAAGTTCTACAAAATGTTTAACATCGGTAGTCGCTTCAATTGTATGATCAGAATCGGCTTCTTGTTGAAGAGAGTTGACTTTTTCAGTGTCCAAGTCTAAACCTGCAGCCGCAAAATTATGGCTTGCAATATTTAAAAGTAAGTTACGCCCCATTACGCCGAGACCTACAATTCCAAAATCAAATTTGTTCATAGTTTTCAATTAACTAAAATTAGTAGAAGAATGTATTTTCTGAAAAAAATGTAGGACAAAATGCAGTAACGCTTTTTCATTCAGTTATTTGCAGAAAAACAAAGTTTATTCGAATCTTACTATTTAAGATTGACAGCGCTAAGTTAAAGAAAAATGATGAAAAACTAGGGGTAAAATAGTCTGCATTAAGGGTGTCGCTGGATAGTTTTTTAAGTGTTGAAATTATACTTATTATGAGGTTTGATAATTGGATTAATCCAAATAAGATTGATTAGGATTTAAAAAAGTTCGAAAAAAAAGTTTTTTATGGACTTTGTGAAGTTACATGGAACCAAACTAGGATACAAACAAGGATATTGTTTTCATCCAAAAGTTCTTTGAAGTTTGATTCAGTAATAACTCTGTAGTTTTCTCGACTAGATAGAGATTTAATATTTCCAGGCCGTTAAAATTATCGTTAAGTGACTATTCGTTATAATTTTGAGCAGTGCTTTTTCTACCCTTTTAAACTATTACATATAAAGTAGTTGAATTGTTAATTTTTAATATTTGGAAACTATTATTGAGTAATTGCGCTGTCAGCAATAAAAATGGCAGAATATGATGCTGATATTAGATAAAATGGGAAATAAAGAGATTGTCCCGTGCTAGTCTTAATTTGTATATTTGCTTTATTAGTTTGTAAAACTTAATCCATAATGCTTAAAGTTTTTTTGTTAGATCCAAAAACAGTTTTTCAACTTTATTTTCTGGCTAATTTATTTGTTTGTATTCTTATTTTTAGCTACTCATTTACCTACGCTACCAATGACAATCGAAAAATACTAAAAAGGTTTGGGTACGGAAAATTATTGTTAACGATTGGCTGGATCTTAATCTTTTTGAGAAATTTAGTTCCAGATTTTGTTTCGATTAATATTGCAAACACTATAATTTTTGCGGCTTGTTATTGTGAGGCTACTGCACTTTTTCCTTTATTTTGGATAAAATCAGAAAAAAAATATCACTTAGAGAAAATTATAACTGTAACGGCAGTACTTTTTTTTAATCTGATTGTGTTTTTAGGGAGTTCAATTAATGCCCGAATTTTGGTTGTCTGCTTGGGTATATTTAGTATTTATTTACTTCCTGTAATTAGTTATTTCAAAAATAGAGAAGGTAATTTTTTTAGAACATTCTTCATACTTTGTTATGTCGTATTTGAGTTGCTGATCCTCATAAGAGCATTGTATAATTATTTAAATCCACAGCAATATTTTTTTTCCTATAGTGCTTTTGAGAGCTTATACAATATTAGTCTATTTCTACTTACCTTAATTGGAACGGTCGGATTTTTACTCTTAGTAAAGGAGAAGCAAGATCTTAAAATTTCCAAACTTTTAAAAGATAAGAATCAGTTCTTTTCGATTATCGCACATGATTTAAGGGGACCATTAGGAGCATCTGTGCAGCTTTCAGAAATGATAAGCAAAGATGTAGAATGCTATAGTCGTGAAGAGATTAAAGAAATTCTTGAAATGATTCATGAGTCAAATTCAAATATTCACAAGCTGCTTGATAACCTTTTAGAGTGGTCTCAGGTGCAGACAGGAATGATTGAGTATACTCCAGAAAAGGTTGTGCTGAACGATTTGATTGCTGAGAATGTTGAACTTAATAAAAATGCAGCTGCAAACAAAAGGATTAAGCTTTTGTTTGAATCAGACGAGTCTATTGAAGTGATGCTGGATAGAAACATGATCGCTACTGCAGTTCGAAACTTATTGAATAATGCAATTAAGTTTACAGATAAACATGGTGAGATTACTTTAAAAATACAGAAAATTGGACAAAAAGTTTTAGTGTCTATTGCTGATAACGGTATCGGAATTTCACTAGATGCAAAAGAAAATTTGTTTAAAATTGACAGAAAGGTTATTCAAAAAGGAACCGAAAATGAGAAAGGAAACGGTATTGGATTGTTGCTCTGTAATGAGTTTATTAAGCTGCATCAAGGAGAGATCTGGGTGGAAAGTGAACTAGGAAAAGGAAGTACTTTTATGTTTACGTTACCTTTGGTAGAAAAAACAAACTTATCTGCATGAAACAAATGGCAGTAAAAACGGCAACTTAAAAACAAAAAGCCTGTAAACAAAGAGTTTACAGGCTTTTTTGTGGAGTCGCCGGGAATCGAAAACTGAAACGAGTGATTTTGAAAAGTTAAGTAATTGATTTTATTGACTTTACAAACAAATTAAAATGTGTTAATATTAGGTTTTGTTCACTTTTTTGTTCACTGCTATATTGTAGTTTTTATAATGAAAATGGGTTCTTGACTTCGCCTGTTTCAACTGCTGATTCATAGTCAATGTAAACAGGTATTCCGTAGCCTTTAAATAAAGCATAAATTTTATATCCTCGATTCGTTGATCCAACAGATTTAAAATTTGATATTTTAATTTTATTGTTGCTTAAAAAAGCGGCTACTGGTTGGTTGCCTTGTGTTAGAAATGTAAAATCTTTTCCTAACGGATAGCCAATTGTTAGACTGTCTCCAATTTTTAAAACTTGTCCTTCCTTAGTTTGGTATTCTTTGAAATTTCCAGCTGATTTTGTTTTGTTATAGACAGCTGTTTGTGCATTGCAAAATGCTGTTGTTAAAATCAATGTAAGAAATAAATTTTTCATATCTAAAGTTTTTAATTCTTCAAATATAAGAAATTTCTACATATCGTTTTTGTGGGTTTCTTCTGCTTCTTTTATGATGTTTATCTGTTCTTTTAAGATCGAAATGATTTTTTCTTGATGGCTACAATCTTGTTTCTTTTCTTTTAGTAATCTTATTGTTTCAAGTCTAGCTTTTATTTCCTCCTCTTTTTCGGCAATTTTTTTACTATAACCGCTGAGCGATTTTGTATAATATCCTACAAGTTCGTTATCTGTATCTGTGTCGTTATTTAGTAAAATATTGTACAGTATATCTCTTTTTGATTCGGGAATTACTTCGCCTTTTTCATAATTTACAATTGTTTGTCTAGAAACACCTATTCTTTTTGCTAATTCACTCTGTGATAATCCTTTTTGAGCACGTAATTCTTTGATGTTTAAATCGTTCATAGGGCTGATTTTGTAATAAAAAACATAAAATAATGTTAAAGTTTGTAAAATATTGTACAAAAACATGGTTAGATGTAAAATATTGTACATATATTTGTCTTGTCAAATAATTTAAGTATTGTATAACAATTCAAATGCCAAACTTGACAAGACAAGACAAATATATGGAAAATATTATACAAATAATTCCAGTAAATGAAGAAATGGCTTTGCTGGTGAATGCTGTTCGTATTCTGAATAATTACAAGGCGCTTGGTTTTGTGAAACGAGAGGGGTTTGTGGAGTTAATTATGGACGCTGATCATTCGTATCATACTCGTGAAGGAATGAAAAAATTAGATAATTTTTGGGCAGGAAGGGTTAAAGATCCTGAACTAAATAAAGATTTAGAAAAGATTTATGATGGTTTAAAAACTTCATGATATAACCTGATTATGAAAATGGTTCTTATTCCAGAAAACGATTTAAATGTCTTGCGGGAGACGTTAGAAGTAGCTTTGAAGATAATTCAAGCTAGTGGTGTGGCTGGGAGTGTGAAAGCTTCCAGTATTGCACCAAAAGAAACTAAGCGAGATCGAGAGATTAAATATTCTGCGATGATCGATTCAAAAACTAGAGGAAGAAAACCTAACTACTTAAAAAAGCAAAATGGAAAATCAAATAGAAGTAACAGAGGCTGAGCAAGAAATAATTAATGAGATTGAGGTAAAGGATGCTGTGTTATGTAGTAATGCAATTCGTGTTTGTGATCCTGAATCTTATTTTGAAATGATTGAACAATGTAAAATATGTGGAAGATGTGTATAAGTGATCTTGATGCTGTTATTATGCTGCTTTTTGTGGCTATTGTATTTCTTCTATGGTTTTTGTTGAAAGCAGTGTTGGATTATAGAAATGAAAAAAGATTTCATTATGCGGTGTTTCCTGAATCTAAAATTAAAAAATCATTATGGAGGTAATTAAAATTTTAGGCTGGCTGATTCTAGGTTGTTTTGGCTTTGCTGTATTATTTGTGTTTTTGTGGTTTGTGATTGGGATGTCAATTTGTTTTTACAAAATCTATATCAAAAAACCGAAACCAAAATCAGACGAATTCGATAAATATCTTAACTAAATATAAAACATGGAAACATTACAAATCAACAAAAAAGATGCGATAAAAGCGCATGATGAAGCTGGACCAAAGTCTAAGCTGCTTCTTGAAAATTTGCTGGGAAAAGCGGTTTTTCTAAAATCAATTAAAGAACGAATCAAAAACTTTGATGATGTTCTTTCTGAATTAAAAATTAAAAGATCAGATTTTGATTTATCAAATCATGGTTTAGAATCTGATGAAGTTGCTTATAGAAAAGCGAAGCTTGTTGCAAAAGTATTTAATGAAGGTTGGATTCCTGATTGGGCTAATTCCAGTGAATACAAATATTTTCCATATTTCACAATGGGTTCTCCTTCGGGTGTCGGGTTTTCGTACAACTACTACGTTTACTGGGATACGCTTTCGGATGTCGGCTCCCGCCTTGCTTTTAAATCAAGTGATTTGGCTGAGTACGCTGGAAAACTTTTTGAAGAGGAAATTTACAAACCATTGTTCGTTTTAGAAGTAGCTTAATTATGGAAACAGTTCAAATTAATAAATCGGCAGCGGTAAAAGCGCACGATGAAGCAACACCGAAGCAGAAAACAATGCTTGAAAATCTTTTCGGAAAAAAAGTATTTGTGAAAAACATCAGAGAAAGAATTCAAACGATTCAGGATGTTTTTGAGTTGAATGATACCACTGAGGCTGATTTCTATAGAAAATGGAACGGATTTTCAGATCATGAGATAGGTCAGGCTTTAGAGGTTCTTATAGTTGCAGCATACAATGAAGGTAAATTACCTGATTGGACTAATAAAGGCGAGTATAAATACTTTGCGTATTTCAAGATGGGTTCTCCTTCGGGTGTCGGGTTTTCGTCCGACCACTACGTTGGCTGGACTTCGTCTTCGTTTGTCGGCTCCCGCCTTGTTTTCGTCGGTCCTGATGCAAAGCAAAATCTGCTTGATGCTGTGAAGAAATTTTTACCTGAGTATCAAAAATCAAGAACAACTTAAAAAAAAATATCATGAGTAAAGAAATCGCTACAATAGAACAAATTTTTGAAAGTGAAAATTTAGATGCAAATGCAATTGTTATTACTGGTATTCCTGAAAGACATATTGAAGCTGTAAAAGCGATCGCAAAGCTTTTTGTTGCCACGGACTATCACAACCCGACATTTAAGCCTGATTTCACTGATTATGATCAGTATAAATACTCAGCTTATGCCGAAATGGGTTCTCCTTCTGGTGTCGGGTTTTCGTACTGCGACTACGATTACTGGATTACGGATTCGGCTGTCGGCTCCCGCCTTGTTTCTGAATCCAGGGAAACTGCAAAAATGATTTTTGACGAGTACCAGGATTTGTACAAAGCATTCATGGTCTACGACAGGGAAGTGAAGTAAAAGAATAGGTTGTGCAGTGAGTTGCTGACAGTTCTCCTTCAGGTGTCAGGTTTTCGTACAACAACTACGATAACTGGAATACGAATTCGAATGTCAGCTCCCACCGAGCAAAGAAAATATTAAATCATTGCAAACCATGCCGGCATGGCAAAAAATCACAAATTTAAAAGGTTGTTGGTACTGTAAGGGAAAATGACCTCTTTAAGCAAGGCATGAAAAGAGTAAGTAATTTATACGATAAGATAATAAGCTTAGAAAATCTTAGAAAGGCTGATCAAGTTGCTCAAAAAGGTAAACAGAATCAATATGGCGTTGTGCTGCATAATCAGAATAAAGAAGCTAATATTTTAAAGCTTCATGAAATGTTAAAAAGCAAAACGTATAAAACTTCTGAATACCAAGTTTTTAAAGTTTACGAACCAAAAGAAAGGGATGTTTTTAAGCTTCCATATTTTCCTGACAGAATAATGCATCATGCAATAATGATACATCTTGAAAAAGTATTTGTATCTGTTTTTACAGCCGATACATACAGCTGTATCAAAGGAAAGGGGATTCACGCAGCGTCCAAGAAATTGAAGTTGACTTTAAAAGATGTTCCAGGTACTAAGTACTGTTTGAAATTAGATATTAAAAAGTTTTATCCGAGTGTGGATCATGATGTTTTGAAAATGCTTCTAAGAAGAAAAATAAAAGATCAGGATTTACTTTGGTTGTTAGATGAAATAATTGATAGTGCTGAGGGATTGCCGATTGGTAATTATTTGAGCCAGTATTTCGCTAATTACTTTTTGACTGGTTTTGATCACTGGATTAAAGAGAATAAAAGGGTAAAATATTACTTCAGATACGCAGATGATATTGTGATTCTGTCTGAAAGCAAAGTTTATCTGCATTCTCTTTTAGCGGAAATTAGATTGTATTTGAGTGACAATTTAAAGCTGACTGTAAAGGGTAATTACCAGGTGTTTCCTGTTAGTTGCAGAGGAATAGATTTTTTAGGTTATAGGTTTTATCATGAATGCGTACTGCTTAGGAAATCGATTAAAAAACGATTTGCAAAAGCGGTATCGAAAAAGAAAGATAGAAGTGTTTTAGCAGCTTATTGGGGCTGGGCAAAACATTGTAATTCAAAACACCTAATTAAAAAATTAATGCCTAATGAAAAATTTTAAAGATTTCGATATAACTCCTGTTATTGAAAATTTCGTTGGAGAAAAGATTAATACAGGTAAGATATTAGATAAAGAGATAGTCGTAAAAGGTTATAAAGTACAACCGTCAAAATTTGCTGATCGTGGTGACAGATTGGACCTTCAGATTCATTACAAGGATGAAGACAGAGTTGTCTTTACAAGTGGAAAATATTTGATTCAGACAATTAAAAAAGTGCCTGATGATGGTTTTCCTTTTAAAACGAAAATTATTAAGAATGGCGAACATTTGGAGTTTGCCTAAAATGTAGAGTTATGAAAATTTATCAAAATAATCATTTTATATAGATGCTTCTTTGGGAGCTGAATCCTAAAAAAAGAAATACTAATAATAAAGTAACTCTTTATTCGGATAATGAAATTGAAGCGGGTGATGTTATTATTAGTAATCCAGCTGATACAAATGTTTCGACTTACACAGTAACTGAGGTTTTGGAAAAACGACCAGCAAAGCTGAAAGGTAAAACGCACTATACTGTGCTTACTTCTTGGTGTTTTAATGGATTGCCATTTTTTAAAGGATTGAATCTTGAGGGAACAAGTAAATCGTTTCAAAAACAAATAAACGGCTTATAGAATGGAAACAACCGCTTTTAATTTAGAAAAAGCGCAAACAGTTGAGAAAGCAGTTTGCGAAGTATTTCAATGTGATATCTATGATATAGTGTGTCTTAGGGATACGTTCTTTAAAAAAGTGGTTGTTTATCTATTAGTTAAGATTTATGGAGTTAATAAGCGGAATATAGGGATAAAATATAAAATAGCTTATTTGTATGTGCCAACAGTGGTTTTAGAAATGGAGCATATGGAAAAAGTTGTTCCTGGATTTGCTGAAAAAATTAATAAAGTTTATGGATCAATCAATTGTGAAAAAGAAACGCATTGCGCCTAATTTGATAATACTGACTAAGGAGCAAGAAAACTTTATTCGTAGTAACTTTTTTAAACTTACGAATAGGCAGATCGCAAAGGCTATCGGATTAAATCTAACTACTACAAGAAAACACTGTTATAGTATGGGTTTTAAAAGAATGAATTTGGAGTACTGGGATGAAACGACGGTTCGATTTTTAAGATTGTATTATAGGAAAGTTGGGGATACTGAATTGGCTGAAGTTTTTACAAGACACTTTCCTAAAAGAAAAGGATGGACCAAAAAGCATATTGAGAAAAAGCGTAGATATTTATTCTTGAAACGATCTCCTCAAGAAATAAGTGATATAAAAAAGAGGAATACTGAATTAGGAAAATATGCGATGTGTGCTGTTAATATGTGGAAAACTCGTGGAGTGGCGGCGGTTGGTGATGTGAGAATTTGGGTTCATGGTGGTTGTGAAATGGCTTTTGTTAAAACTGAAAAAGGTTTTGTTCCAAGAAATCGATGGCTTTGGAAAAATGCTTATGGAGAGTTGAGTTCTACAGATGTTATTCGATCACTTCCAGGCGCACCGATTATTGCTGAATTACACCATTTGGAAAAAATAACTAATGCCGAGAACGGGATTCGCAACAAAGCTCTGCCTAGATCGATAATTAAGACATTGTTTAAAATTAAGGACAATGCTTTGGCTCAGCAAATTGCAGATGATTATCCTGAGATTGTAGAATTAAAAAAAAATATGTTGAATTTAAAAAATAAACTAAATGAATCCAATAGAAAAATTAACTGAATTGTTGACTGATAAAAGTTTCTCTCATAACAGTAAAGATTATTGTTTTCAAAGCTGTAAAAAGGTTAATGAAAATGTAATGATTTTGACAAATAAGGAAACATTGCAAATTCCCATAAGCAGTTTTGATAATTTTTATCAAAAAGTAAAAGATAATTGTGTTTTGGTGTCTGAGGTATTTCAAAAACCGTCGTTTATTCCTGAAAAACAAAATATTGTAAAATTTATCCCTGAAATGCCGAAAACATATCAAAAGTTAAATGACAGTTTTGATAAATTAATTGATGCGATTGATAGTGCAGGTGAAGATGATTTAAAACACTTAGAAGTTAAAGCTAAGATGTTGACATCAATGGCGCAGACCGCGATAGGAATGGAAAATAGCCGCATAGCTTTAGTAAAAATAATTCACGGAAAGTAAATAACTTAAAAATGGATCAGCCAAATTATTACGCTATCATTCCGGCTAATGTCCGTTATGATGAAAATTTAAAGCCTAATGCAAAATTGTTATACGGTGAACTGACTGCATTGTGTAATCGTGACGGATTTTGCTGGGCAGGAAACGATTATTTTGCTGATCTGTACAAAGTAGATCAAAAGACAATTTCGCGCTGGATTTCGCAGCTCGTTGAAGGTAATTATATTCAACTTGAAATATTCAAAAATGAAGGAAATAAGCGTAAGATTTTTTTATCAAATTCTAGTGTTAACCTAGTGACGAAAAAGTCACTACCTAGTGACAAAAAGATCACTAGGGTAGTGATAAAAAGATCACTACCTAGTGACAAAAAGATCACCTCTAATATAAGGATTAATAATACAATTAATAATACAGTGAATAGAGAAGAAAAAGCTCTCTCTTTTTTTCAAGAGAATTCACCTTCAGATTGGGAGATTTTTCAAATGAGATTTCGAAAAGAATTTGATCAAGCTGAATGGGAAAAATTTATTGAATTATTCAATTTGAAATCCGATGAAGAATCTTTGGAATACACAACAAAAAAAATTAATGCAAGGTTAACAAGGTTTGCGATTAATTATGTCGAGAACATGAAAAAACCAGTTAAGCAGTTGCAAAAAATAGAATCGGAAATTGTTCCTCCATCACGAAAAAGAATATCATAATGCAAACATCATCTAAAAGTTATAAAGCAGAGCCAGTTCAGCAAACTAAAATTATTTCGTTGGAAAAAGGGAAGTTGCCGCCTCAGGCAATAGAATTTGAGGAAGCGATTTTAGGAGCATTGATGATTGATACAAGGGCAATCGATGAACTTCTACAGGTTTTTAATAACCCTGAAGTATTTTATAAAGATTGTAACAAGTATGTATTTGAAGCTATTAAAATTTTATCTGAGACTTCTCAACCCATTGATTTGTTAACAGTCTCTAATCAATTGAGACAAAAAGGTTGTTTGGATTTAGCAGGTGGTGATTTTTATCTTATTGGATTGACGCAGAGGATTGCTTCATCAGCTCATATCGAGATTCATGCTAGAATTGTGCTTCAGAAATACATGAAGAGAAAAGCGATCCAGGTTGCTTCAGAAATTATAGAACTGGCTTATGATGATGATACTGATGTTTTTCATTTGTTTGATTACATGGATGTAGAGACTGCTAAAGTAAATGAGATAATTGAAAAAGGAAGATCTGAAATGACATACGCTGATGCTTTAAATGCGGCAGTTGAGCGCGTTCAAATGTTGACTGATAGTGATAATTGTTTGACGGGTGTTGATACAGGGTTTAAAAAGCTAAATAAGCATTTTGGAGGATGGCAGCCAACTGATTTTATTGTTGTTGGTGCGCGTCCTGGAATGGGAAAAACTGCTTTTGTTACTAATACAATGCTTGGTGCGGCTAAAGCTGGTGATTCTGTAGGTTTTATATCTCTTGAGATGAGTACTGAACAGCTTGCAACAAGAACTATTGCAAACGAAAGTAATTTTCATTTGAATCAGTTGACTAAGACTGGATTCGAAAAACCTGAGTATTTCAGTGGTTTACTTAGAAAGGTTAATGAGTTAAAAAGCTTACCAATATTCATTGATGATCGACCAGCTTTGACAATTGGTGAGATCAAAAGAAAAGCAAGGTTGTATAAACGTAAACACAACATTAAGCTTCTAATTGTGGATTACATTCAATTGGCTGGCAGTGATGGAAATGAAGATATTAGGGTCAGGGTAGGGAAGATATCAAATGGATTGAAAGCAATAGCAAAGGAACTAGGTATAACAGTTATTGGTTTGGCACAATTGTCAAGAGAGGTTGAAAAGACTGCGTATAAAAGACCTGCTCTTCATCATTTAAAAGAAAGTGGTGATATTGAACAGGATGCTGATGCTGTGTGTTTTATATACCGTCCAGCTTATTACGGTTTAGAAGTTGATCATGATGTTATTGATGATGACTGTAATACTGAGTTTATTGTTGCGAAGTATCGACATGGCGGCGTTGGGACTATTGGATTGCATTATGATGAAAACAAAACAAAGTTTACGGATAATGAAATTAAAGAAGAATTGAATGATTCGTATAGTTCTAATGTTATCGATATTCCTAAAGCAATGCCTAACGAAGCTTTTTATTCTATTGATGATGTAAGTGATGGTAATGATAGTAACGGAATAGATTTTTAATCATGGCGAATAAACCAAAAAAAGTAAAAAGAAGCTGGGTAAAGGAGAATGTTGCTTTCGATCGGGAGCGTACTAAAGAGGACTTTGATTACAATGGAAGGAAGTGGCGTAAGCTTCGGTTACTTCAGTTGAATACTTTTCCGTTGTGTTGTGATTGTGAAGCTGAAGATTTAGTTGTTGCTGCGACTGTTGCAGATCATGATACACAAGCAAAGGTTTTGATTGCTCGAGGTGATGATCCTTATGATATGAAGTGGTTAAAGTCAAGATGTAAAAAACATCACGATTCAAAATCAGGTAAAGAACGTCATCGAGGGGGTATGGGGTAAAATCTCGAGAGGTTGCACACAGCGTACATCGCTGTTTAGTCAGGATTTTACTCGACGTTAAAAAAGTGAGGGGGGGTCAAAATTAATAATAGTTAAGTTATGGGAAATCTAGGAGTTGTATCGATTGGACAAGGAAAAGACACTTTATTACAAGTGCCTACGCCGCCAAAATATTTAACTGATTCGGCTAAAAAACATTACAAATTCATGGGTAATATTTTGGCAAAAAACGATCGGTTGAAGGAAACTTATTTAAATGCTTTAGAAATTTATGCTGAAGCAATGGCTCAATTTCAATTTGCTTTGGAAGCTATTAAAACAAAAAACAAAGCCAAGTTTGGAACGGGTTATATTCAAACTTTTGCATCCGGTGCAAGTAATATTTCGACTGAGCTTACTTTGAGAAATGATGCTCAAGATACTTTGATGAAATGTTTTAAAATCTTTGGTCTTGATCCTAAATCTGACAAAGAATTAAAAGGTGCAGGCGATCCGGCACAAACTTCTCTTTTCGATGAATTAATGAAACTTAAAAAAGGCTAAAATCTAAAAATCAAAACTTATGAACTGGAAAGAATTAAAAGATTTCTGCAATAATTTGCCTGAATCAGAATTAGAAAAAAATGTGATGCTTTGGCGTGAAGATGAAGTAATTTCAGACATTTCAGCGCAGCAATTAAATGAAGATAATTATATCTATCCTCCAACTGTTGAAGATGGTTGTTTTCCTGAATCGGAAATGAAATCGCAAATAGAAATGAGTCCGTCTGATTATCCTAAAGGTGTTAGAAATTTTACCAAAATTTATGACAAAGGACATCCTGTTTTAGTTGAAAACTTCTAAAAATTAACCTATGGCACTAAAATCAAACAACCCAACAAACGCAAAGATAAATCAAAACTTTATCATCCGTGTTTTAGAAAATCCGAAGGAAAATCATGTTAAAAATACAAAATTAACATCGGCAAACAAGCTTTCGAACTATATAAAAGACGAAGAACTTAAAATAAAACTTTTTAAGAAGATATTATTCGGTGAAGCAGATAAATATGTGTTCAATATAAGAAATCGTCTTAGAATTGAAATTCAGTCAAAATAACTTTTAAATTAAAAAAATATGGCTTGTACAGATGGTTTGGATTTTTTAGAAAAAGAGCTTTTAAGTACTCTTGCTAAGTGTAGTATTTTTAGTTATTCTGAGATTAAACTTGTTTATGAAAAGGTAAAATCTATAGATAAAACGATAGCTGTTTTGAAATTATCGGCGTCAGGATTTACGTTGAAATATGCTATTTTAGAATTTCTCCAAAATGCCGAAATCAAAATAACTCCTTAATATCAATTTTCAGAGCGTGGCAAATTCTGAAAAGCGTACCAATGGAAGCTTTTACTTCACCTCGTTCAATACGTCCGATTACATTTCTCGGAACGTCAGATTCCAAAGAAAGATTTTCCTGAGATAAGTTTTTAGACAATCTAATCTCACGCAATTTTTCGCCAACGGACTGAATAAATATTTTTTCGCTTTCTATCACGAGATAAAATTGCGGTTAACTTTTAAAATAATCCGACACTTTAAAGTGTCATTTGTAGGCTTTTTGCCGATATTTAAAATAATTAAAGAAAAATCGACTGTAACAAAATGGAAATAACTCCCGAAATGAAGTCATCAATTCCTTTTCAATATGCTTATGATGTATTGAATGGAAAAATTGTAACTGGACAATATATAAAATTAGCAGCCCAGCTTTTTTTTACTTGGATCGAAACAGCAGATAAGGACGGTTATTTCTTGAATCATAGAGAAGGAATGTTTGCAATCAATTTTTATCCAATGTTTCTTGTGCATACAAAAGGTCCTTTAGGTAAATTAAAAAAACCTTTTGAGTTAGCACCTTATCAACAATTCACGTTATATAATATTTTCGCTTGGCAATATGTGGGAAGTGGATTAAGACGCATAAATTTTGTCTATGAGGCTGTAGCGAGAAAAAATGGAAAAACCACTTTTTTAGCTGGATTGGGTTTGTTTGGTCAGTCGCTGGATGGAGAAGAAGGTCCTGAAATTTACGTAGGTGCGACAAAAGAATTACAGGCAAAAACGTTGTGGGAGCAGGCATCCGCTTTTGTCAATAAATCGCTGATGCTGCGAAAACTTGGATTTAAAAATACTACTCGTGAAATACGCTTTGCATTAACTTCAGGTGTTTTTCGTTTTTTGGGTGGTGATTCAAAAACATTAGACGGTTTAAATCCTTCAATGGCTTTTATTGATGAGTATCATGCACATGTTTCGGATGCAGTTCGTGAGGTTTTAGAATCGGCAATGGGTGCTCGTGATAATGCGCTGGTTTATATTATTACAACCGCTGGATTTAATTTGAAATCAGCTTGTAAACTTGCGGAAGATAGCTATAAAGATATTCTTAAAGGTTTAAATAAAGATGATCACACCTTGATTATGATTCATCAAATGGATGATGAAGATGATTGGCAGGATGAAAAGAATTGGATAAAAGCAAATCCAAATATGGAATATAATTCAACAATTTTGCCTTTTATCCGTCGTGAATTTATCAAAGCCACAAACCAGCCTTCAAAAATCCCAAATTTCAAAACAAAATCTTTGAATATGTGGGTAGATGGAAAAAACGTTTGGATTCCTTCTGATGTTTGGAAACGCAACGACGTAAATTTCGGAATCAATCTTAAAACCGAAACAAAGAAAGTTTTAGACGGTGAAAAATTTCGAAAATATGGTGCTTATGCTGGAGTCGATTTGTCTACAACTACAGATTTTACTGCTTTCGTTATACTTTCTGAACCAGATGAAAATGGTGAACGTTTTGTTAAGGCATTTTTATTTTGTCCTGAAAACACAATTGATAAAAGATCAAAAGAAGATAAAGTTCCTTATAATTATTGGCGTGATTGTGGATATATAATTGCAACTCCTGGCGATGTAGTTGATTACGATATTATTGAAGATTATATCAGGAAAAATTTTCATGAATACGGAATTATACGCTATGAGTTCGATCGTTACAACTCAAATTCAATTACAAATCATTTGGTCGAAGACGGTCTTCCGGTTTCATTGTTTTCCCAAACAATGGGAAATTATTCTCATCCTACTAAAGTTTTTGAAAAACTAGTGTATGAAAATAAGATAAAACATGACGGTAATCCGGTTATGGAATGGATGCTTTCGGGTTGTCAGACAAAGGAGGATTATAATGAAAATATCAGGATTGTAAAAGGAAAAGATAATACTTCAGGAAAACGAATTGATGGAATAATTGCTTTAATAATGGCTTTAGGAGGTTCGCTTTCCCCAAAAGATGAACAGTCAAAATATACGAAGCCGTTATCTGAAGATGAAATTTATATTTAGCCTACAAACATGCCTGTTAACCATAAAACAAATCAATATTATGACGCCATTAGAAAACGCCTTACAGATTGAAATTGAGAAATTGAAAAAACAAAATGAATTAATGAGGCAATTGTCTACAGTTGAAGGGTTCTCATTTTACTATTACACAAATTGTAAAAACCATAGTACAAATAAGGAGGCATTTAATTTTGTTAATGATCAATATTATGAACTGTTTGGAGAATACAGGTATTCTGATTTTCATTCATTCAAAAGAGTATTAATTTATAACAGCAGAAAAACAAAATGAAAATTTTAAAAATTATTCTAATAACTTTTATAGTAGCTTTTTTTACAAGTGCATTGTATGAATTTCCATTTGTAAATAATAATCCCGTGAGATGGTCCTTAGTTCTGCTAATGATAGTTTTAGAACTGCTGTCGGGTTTTTGTTACGCATTCTATATTATCAAAAAAATAATAAAAGAAAATAATTCAAAACCAAATCAAAAATGAGCGAAATATATAAAGCCGAAAATATAGCTAAAGCAATTAAGCAGCTTCTAAAACCAAAATCATTTTCACCTCTTACGGTAACGGTTTTGGTAGGTACTTTAAAATACACATTCGAAAAGAAAAATGACGAATGGCATTTTGTTTTTTAATCAAAAAAATAATTATGAAAAATAAATTATTGTTCGATTATTATCAGAGAATGATAATAATCGATTTCTACAAGAAATATCCGAATTGGAAGTATAGTAAACCGCTTACGGTTTCTATATATGAAATTACAAAAGCAAAGAAAGATTTACAGTTGCAAATAGATAAAGAAATTAATAAAGCTATTGAATTTATTGCTAAAACAATCAAGTTTTTAAAAGGCAAAACTTTCACCCTTTTGAGTTAAATCCGACTAATACTTTTACATGGTAAAAATTGTTAACCATGTCTTTAGATCACGCTTTTGCAGACGTATTCTCAACCCGCAGTACCGACGGACAATTATCCGGCGGTTTTGGCGGGTTTTCTTTTTTGTTAGGCGGTGGTAAAGGCACTAAGGCAAATACTAAAACCGCTTTTACAATTTCAGCTTTCTACAATGGAGTTGACCAGTTGTCAAACGACATGGCAAAACTTCCAAAATTTGTATTTAAAAAAGACGGAGAAAACCGTGAAAAAGATGCAGATCATCCGGTTAATTATCTTATCTCACAGCGTCCAAATAGTTTAATGACCTCTTTCGATTTTTGGAAAATTATTGAGATTTCAGCAATTGTAAAAGGGAATGGCTATGCTGAAATTGTTCGCAATTCTTATACAGGTGATCCGGAAGAGCTTTATTTCTTGGAAGAGCCTGATGTTGAAGTCTCTATTAAAAACCGAAAATTGTACTACAAGTACAAAGGTCGTCCAATAGCTTCTAGTGATATTCTGCATTTTAGAGGTTTCTCTTTTGATGGATTAATGGGAATTGGAATCGTGACTTTCGCAGCAAAACAACTCGGAATCACAATTGATTCTCAAACCTATCAGCAAGAAGTTTATAAAGATCGTGGTTTGGGTTATGGAGTTATCGAAAGTGATTTAAAAGTCGATAAAGGTAATAAGAAACTTATTGAGGAAGGTTTTGCTACAAAAATGGCTGGAGAAAGTAAGTTTAAAGTTCCTATGCTGGACGAAGGAATGAAATATAAATCAATTTCGATTACACCTGGCGAAGCTCAATTTTTGGAAACTAATAAAGCTGGTGTTTTAGAGGTTTGTCGCTGGCTGAATATTGCGCCTCACAAATTAAAAGATATTTCTTCCGGTACTTATGCAAATATCTATCAGCAATCAATTGAGCACGTTCAGGATTCTATGATGCCACGTGTTATATCACGTGAACAGGAATTGAACTACAAGCTTTTTACAAAAAAGGAATCCAAAACGTTATATACAAAATTCAATCTAGCAGTATTGCTTCGTGGTGATCTTGAAATGAAACAAAAGTTTTATACAGCTATGGTTTACGCTGGTATCTACACAAGAAACGAAGTTAGAGCACTTGAAGATATGAATCCAATTGAAGGTTTAGACGAAATATTACAGCCTGTAAATATGCAGGCTTTAGCAATGGCAAACAAATTAAATGAAGATCAAGGCAATGGAAAGTAAAATTATAAAAAGAGACGTTCAGGTTGTTTTAAGAGAATTAACACCTGAAATGATTGAAAATAGAGAAGCTGAGTTTGTAATATCCTCTGAAGCTAAAGATACTTACGATACTGTTTTTACTGCTGATGGTGCTGAATTTGAAAGATACGAAAGTAATCCTATTGTGGCTTATGGTCACAGAACTTGGAGTGATAATCCTGATATGATTATCGGTACTTCTGAAGTTAGTCAGGAAGGTAAACTGACTATTGGAAAAGTTCGTTTTGAAGATGCGGAATCAAATCCAATTGCTGAAAAAGTTTGGAAAAAAGTACAGGCTGGTATTTTACGAATGGCTTCTATCGGTGCAAACATTTTAGAGTGGCGAATGGGTGATGAAGCAAAAGGTGAAGATAAATCAGTTGTTTATTTCACTAGATGGGAATTGCTGGAATGGTCTATTGTTGCTATTGGTTCAAATCCTGATGCTTTAAAAAGAGAGGCGCAAACGGCTGAAGAAATAAGAAATTCTATTAAAGAAAATACTCCTGAAAATGAAAATTTATCAGGACAAACAGTAAAGCGCACAGTACGTGAAGCTCAATTAATTATTAATGAAAATTTGAAATAAAAAATGAAAACATCAATTGTATTGAAGAAAGAGCGTACAGCGAAAATTGTAGCTCAAAGAGCTTTAATTGATAAAGCTAAATTAGAAAACAGAGAATTGACGGACGAAGAGAACGAGCAATTTGACACTTTACAAAGTGAGGCGGATGAATTGGATGGTAAAATCGAACGTGCTGAAAAATTCGAAAAAAACGAACTTTTATTAGGTGGTAATGGTGCTGAGCGTTTAGCTGGTGCTGGTGCTAGCACTGGTGAGGAAAGAGAGCTGGAGAAAGTTGAAAAACGCTTTTCAATTAATCGCGCACTTTTTATGGCTCAGCCTGGTAAAATTCTTGACGGGGTGGAAAGGGAAATTCATGAAATTGGTCAAAAACAAAATCGTGATTCAGGTGTAAAATTAAAAACTGAAGATGCTGGTTGTTTTAGTTTGCCTATATCAATGCTAGGTCGTGCAACTCAGCAAACGGTTTCGCAAGATGGTGGTGCGTATGGTGGTGCTTTGGTGCAAAATGCAGCTCCTGTTATTGTTGATCCGTTACGACCAAGATTATTTTTGGAAGATTTGGGCGCTACATTTATGACAGGTTTACAGGGTGGTGATGTACCTTTAATTGTTGCTTCTGATTTTGCAATGGAGTTTCTTGCTGAAGGTGCTTCGATTACAAGACAGAAAAAGCAATATGCAGGTCCTTCTTTAAGCCCAAAAAGAGCGGGTGGTGCTGTTGAGATTTCAAACCGTTTAATCCTGCAGTCTTCTCCTGATGTAGAAAATTTGGTTATGACTGGACTTCGTAATGGTTTTTCTCAGTTGCTTGAATCTGCAAGTATTAACGGTGCTGGCGGTGTTGCTCCCACAGGTTTGTTGAGTTATTCAGGTGTGCTTTCTGGTTCATCATCTGCATCTGCAACTAGAGCTTTAGTTTTAGAGTTACAGGCTTTAATTGAGCAAAATAATTCAACTGAAAAATCTTTAGGTTATTTAATGTCTCCACAATTAAAAGCAATCTTGAAACAAGTAAAAACTGACGCTGGATCAGGAGTTTTTGTGTTGCAAGATGAAAAGCTTGATGGTTATAATTTTGTAGCAACTTCTTTAATGCCTGCTTTAAACTCAGGTGTTAACTTTCCATTGATTTTTGGAGATTTTGCACAAATGGTTATCGGTCAATGGGGTGCGATTAACATCAAAGTTAATCCGTTCTCTGCTGATTTGGAGGATTCAGTTCGTGTAACGTTAAATACTCATGCTGATATGCAAATTGCAAATCCAAAAGCATTTGCTAAAAACGCTTGGTTGACAGCATAATAATTTCTTAAAGAGTAATAATCTAAGTTATGAAAAAAGAAGAAAATCAAAAAGTTTCGGAGGATGCTCCGAAACTTGGTTTAGAAACGGTAACTGAAAACGTTACTGATTCTAAAGTTAAAACAGAACAGGAAGCTAAAGCAAAGGCAGAACAGGATGCTAAGGAAAAAGCTGAACAAGAAGCTAAAGCAAAGGCAGAACAGGAAGTTAAGGAAAAAGCTGAACAGGAAGCAAATAATTCTAAAGTTTGGATTCGTGCTATTTTGCCTTTGGCTGGTAAATTTTTCATGTCTCATGATCCTGGTCATGAATTTCAACATGATAAAAACCAATCAGAAGTAATTGTGGAATCTGGCTACGCTGAGTATCTAACTCCTGAGGAAATCGATGCGAAATAATTTAAATCGAAAGTAATGGTTACAGATGTAAAATTTCAAAGCCTAGAAACGAATGGTCCTATTGTGACTATGGCAATGGCAAAAAAGCAATTACGTGTTGAAGCTTCTTTTAATGATGAAGATGATTTGATACAAAGTTATATTGATACAGCAGTTGCAATGTCAGAAGATTATATGGGAGGTCATATTGTAGAAAAAAACATGATTATGAAAATGAACATGTTTGATAATCCTTTAATCTTTGAAGCGTTTCCAATTCAATCTGTTGTAAGTGTTTCTTATTTTTCATCTGATGGTTCTGATTCACAAGAAATGACTTCTTTTGATTATGATCTTACATCTGTAAATCCTAAAGTTTCTAGGATTACTTTTAAAAACATTCCGCAGACTGCTGAAAGATTTGATGCAGTAACTATAACTGTAAAAGTAGGTATTGAAGCTACGAAAGTGGTAAAGCCTATTATTCAAGCGGTCTTATTGCAAGTTGCAGATATGTATGAACGTCGAGAAGATAGGACTGAGGTAATGTTGTCGGTGTCGACTGCTTTGTTGAGACCTTATAAAAAGTTTTAAAAATGGATAAATCACCATACATAGGACAAATGAATCGAAAGATTAAAATTGTAGAATTTGAAAAAACACAAAATTCTACAGGAGAGGAGGAAATAGCAGAAAATGTTATTTCTGAACCATTTGCTTTTATGAATGAGGTTTCGGGTTCTGAAGATGCAGACGGAAAAATTAGACACATTGTTAATCGGACTTACACCATTCGGTACAATACTAGCGTACTGCGCAAAGCAACCGAACTAGTAGTTTATGATAATGAACAAAAATTTTCTGTTTATCATGTTAAAGAAATTGGCAATACTCATTTAGTCTTATTAGTTACAAATTATGAGTAGTCTAGAGGTTGATGTACAGGGTTTCGATGAATTAAAGCGTAAAATTATTCTTCTCTCAAATGATAAGGATAAAAAACGTGAGATTCTGATGCTACTGCGTCAGTCTGCTAAACCTACGTTAGCGGCTGCTAAATCGCTTGTTCCTGTATCTAAAAAGTCTCACAAGTTGAGAGGGCAGATTATACAACCTCGAAATCTTCAAAAATCTTTAGGTTATATAAATGGAAAATCTGCGAATCCAACTGTTTTAGTTGGCGCGCGTGTAAAAGGAGGTAATAAAGGCTGGTATGGTGCATTTGTTCATGATGGTGTGAATATTTATCACAAAGGTTATAGGCGTAAACGTACTAAGGGTGCAAATAATTATGCGGCTCGAAGTCGTACTGTTGGAAAACCTTTTTTAACTCAAGCTTACAATCAGACAAAGAACGGAGCTACTGCTGATGTTCAAAGTAAAATGGCGGCTTTTGTGCAACGAAGAATTAATAAATTAAGTTAGTATGCTAGAGTTGTCAGATGAAATTTTTGCTTTCTTAACAGGTCAAACGGCATTTACTGCTGTTATGGATAATAAGGTTTTTCCGATTATGGCTTTAGAGGGAACGGCAACACCGTTTACAACATATAGGATAAATGAGAAAACGCCTCTAACGAAAGATGGAAATGCTTTAAATTTTTCATTGTTTTTTTGGTTTAGTCCAAATGAATATAAAAAAATGATTGCTTTTACTGAAATAATGGAAGCGATAATAAAAGAAAAAACAAACTACGAATGGGTAAGTTCTTATCCTGATTTTATTGAGGAAAACTTTTCTTACGTAGGAATTATTAATTTAAATAAAGATTAGAAATTATGGCGGCAGGTCAAATTTATAAAGGACATAATGTGAGAATTTCCTATAACGGAAAAACGCTTTATCACACTACAAGTTGCAAATGGTCTTCTTCTAGAGATTTTGAAGAAATTGCAACAAAAGATACAGACGGGAAAGTTTCTGAACCGGGAAGCTATTCTTGGGATATGAACGCAGATGCTTTAGTGGCGGATAAACCAGCGAGTTCATCTACAACAACTGTTGATTTTATGGATGTTATGCAGTTGTATCTTGATGGTGTTGAAGTAGATGTTGAATTTTCGGGTAATGTAGTTGGTGACTGGATGATTTCGGGAAAAGCTTACGTTTCTAACTGCGATATTACAGCAGACGATGGTTCAGCGGTAAAAGGTACGTTTGCTTTCAAAGGAAACGGAAATATCACAAAATCAACAGTAGCGGCATAATGATGGATTCTTCTACAGTTGAATTAAATGGAAAAACTTTCGTGCTGAAATTCGGCATGAAAGTTTTTAGGTTATTAGGTGAAAAATTGAATACACCTACATTAATTACTACTCAGCAAAAAGTTATAAGTGTTTTGGGTGGTATGACTGATGATATGTCTTTTGAACAACTGAAAATCATAAACAGTTTAATTGTATCTGCAATCGAGGCAAATCCTGAGAATATAGAAATTATTACTGAGGATGAATTAGATGATCTTTATTTTACAAATACTAAAGAGATTTTAAATGTGATGACTATTGTAATGAATGATTTTGCAAAGTCATTACCGCAACCTGATAAAGGTGTAAGTGTGGGAAAGCCAAAAGCTCAAAAGAAGAAAGTGAGCGGACAAACGACAAAGAAATAGTAGATTTAACTTGGGATCAACTAGAAGAAATGGCTTTAGGTGAATTTAGGTTAAAAGTGAATTACTTTTATAGCCTAACGCCGAGAGAATTTGTAAATACTGAACGAGGTATAAGAAAGCACGAAGAAATTTTGAGTCAGGAAAGATGGATAATGACCCGAAAGATTATGTGGGCGACTGCTTTTCCGCATCTTAAAAGAGTAACTGAACATGATTTACAGCCGTTTCCCTGGGATGAAATAGAGTTTGAAGGAATGTCGGTTGAAGAATCCAAAAGGTTGCAAACCGAAGCTGAAAAGGTTAAGGAGTTTTATAGAAAACAAGACGAGATTAAAAAGAGCCAAAGCATATAGTTTTGGCTCTTTTGTTTTGTGTAAAAGGCAAAACTTTCACCCTTTTAAACTTTTGTCCAAAAGTACTTTTACCTCACTACAAACAGTACTTTCATGGCGAGTTTAGCAACGATAAATGTCCGTTTTTCGGTGGATTTAAAGCAGTTCTCTAGTGAGATGCAAAACGCTTTACGCCAAATTGAAAAAACTGGAAAAGAGTTTCAAAAAGTAGGTAGAATGATGTCTACTTATGTGACTACTCCTATTTTGGCTGCTGCTGCTGCTTCTATAAAATTTGCTAGTGATTACGATGAATCTTTGAATAAAGTTGATGCAGCTTTTAAAGGTTCTTCTGCTGAAGTGCGAGCTTTTGCAAAAACGTCTTTAGAGACATTTGGTATTGCTGAAGGTACTGCATTAGATATGGCGGCGGCATATGGTGATATGGGTACGTCAATGGGATTGACTAGAGCTGAAGCGGCTAAAATGTCAACGTCTTTAGTAGGTTTGGCTGGTGACCTGGCTTCGTTTAAAAACATAAGCATCGATGTGGCAAATACTGCATTGGCTTCCATTTTTACAGGAGAAACTGAAAGTTTGAAAAAAATGGGTATCGTAATGACTGAGGTTAATCTAATTCAGTTTGCATTGAACTCAGGCATTAAAAAGAACTACAAAGAAATGTCTCAAGCTGAAAAAGTGAACTTGAGATATAATTATGTTTTGTCAGTTACGAAAAATTCTCAAGGTGACTTCGCTAGAACTTCGGGCGGTGCGGCTAATCAAATGAGGATTTTTCAGGAATCTATGAAGCAATTGGCTCAGCAGTTTGGTGCGGTTATTCTTCCTGCATTTACTCGTTTGGTTAAAAGTGTGAATGGTATCATTAAGAGTTTTACAGAGTTAAGTGAACCTACAAAAAGAATAATTATAATTGTGGCAGCTTTAGTTGCCGCAATTGGTCCTCTCTTGGTTGTGATAGGTAGTTTGCTTGCTTTTGTTCCTGCGATTGTTTCGGGATTTACTTTGGTATCAGGTGCTATGGCGGGTATTGTGGCAACTGTTGCGCCTGTTATAGCTGGGTTGGCTTTGTTGTATGGTGCGTACTTGATTTTAAGAGAACGTACAGAAGATGCTGCAAAAGCAACAATTGAGCTAACAGCTTCTCAAAAGTTGGTTCAAAAGGTTACCGATGAGGCAACTACTTCTATTGTTGAACAAAAGGCAAATTTGGAGCTTTTGCTTTTGACGGCTAGAAATGATAATGAGACAAAAGCTGAAAGATTGAAAGCGATAAAGGCAATTAATAAAATCTCGCCTGAGTACTTGGGTAATCTAACGCTTGAGAATATCAATACCGATAAGGCACGTATTTCTTTAGAGAAGTATAATACAGCTTTGCTTTCAGGAGCAACTGCAAGAGCAGCGGCAAGATTGCTGGAAGAAAATCAAAGTGCAAAAATCAAAGCTGGTTTTGAACGTGAAAAAGCTTTGGCTGATTATAATGAGAAACGTAAGGAAGCTATAGCAAAAGGCTGGGAAGTTGAAAAAGCTTTTTACGAAGAAAATAATCGTTTGATGCAGTTTGCGAATGAAGCGCTAGATCGTAAGAATGCTAAATATGATTCTGAGGCAGAATTGCTTATTGATATTTATAATAAAAACAAAGCAAATTTAAAGCTTGTAGAAGAAACTGCAAAGCAACAAGATGTAGTTGCAGAAGGTACTGCTAAAAAACATAAAAACATAGATCCATTTGAAGCTAAAAAAAGTAATTTATCTTATGGGACTGTTGCGGCTTATGATGTTGAAATTGCTAAGTTAAAACAGTTTCGTGATGAAGTTGCTACTACAGCGGTTCAGGTGGCTATGGCGGACAAGGCAATAAAGAGTTTGGAGTTTGGAAAAGCTTTAAATTTTGATCCTACTTCTTTGATTGCTATTTCAGGCGGTTTCGAAAAGCTTCAAACTGAAATGCAGGCAAAAGCAAACGGTATTGCAAACTCAATAAATAGTATTGATGCGGCTGCGACATTAATGAAGAAAAATATTGCTGATGCTGCGCTTCCTGCTTTGAATGATGCTTTTGCTACTTTATCTGATGGTATTGTTGAGAGTTTGGGTCTTGCAAAAACTGGTTTTCAAGGTTTTATTGGTGGTTTGGTTTCTACTGTGTTAAAGTTAATATCAATGATGTTGGCTTCGGCTTTGTCTCAATCAATCGCTGGTGCAACGGCTTCGGGTACGGCAACTGGTCCGGCTGCAATATTTACTACTCCAGCTTTTATAGCTACGGCTGTTGCAGGGGTTATAGCGGCGTTTGCTTCAATTCCAAAATTTGAAAGTGGTGGTGTTGTTGGTGGGAATTCTTTTTATGGAGATAAGATTTTAGCTCGTGTTAATTCGAAAGAATTAATCTTAAATCAATCTCAGCAGGCGAGTTTGTATGGTCAGTTGAATGATAATGGCGGTTATGGTGAAATTATCGCTGAACAGAGAATAAGCGGCGATAGTCTTATTCTGATTTATAAAAGAGCAATGGAAAGAAAAAACCGAATTGGCTAATGAGTTACTATATCGACATAATTGATCAAGAAAAAGATGAAAATCGTTTTGTTTTGGAGAAATCTTCTAGTGGAGGAATTATCCTGGCTTGGAATGGTGGTGATAAAAAAGATGAGCTAGCGGTTGTAGGGACAAGCTTGGAGTTTGATATAGCACATAGTGAATTAGTTGATGCAAAATTTATAGGATTTTTTACTGGTAACGAAATACGTTTTAAAGTAGAATTGAGAAATCAGAGCGATGATGTTTTGTTATGGAGTGGACATTTAGTACCTGATAGATATTCTGAGCCATATACAAACAGTGTGACATTTGTTAGTATAACAGCAGTATGTGGACTTGGAAGATTGAAAGGAAAATACCTTCCTGAATCGTATTATCGTGACGAAAAGAGTGTAATCGATATTATCTGCGCTTGTTTAAAATTAACCAGTATGGAGCTGAATGTTTTTTTTAATCCAGCAATTGAAAATTCAAAACAAAAAGACTGGAATCAAATTTATATTGATACAAAATCTTTTTATACAGATGAAAAAAAGACAAAAAAACGAGATGCTTATGTTGTTTTAGAGCAGTTAATGAAGGACATAATGTGTGTTTGTTTTCAGGCGGATAATCGTTGGAATATTGAAGGATTGAATAAGCGAAATATAAGAAGTTATCTTGCTAATCTTTATGATATGAATGGTGTTTTGTTAACTCAAATTGACGGAGTAAAGTTGCTTAAAAGAATAAAAGCTTTAGCTAGACCTGACATTACAATGATCCCGCCTTATAATATGATTTCGGTAAGCCATGAAAGAATTCCGCAGGCGTTTCCTGAAACAATAGGAATTGAAAAAAATGAGGGTTGGTCAGTTATGCCTGGCGTTAAAGGTGAAGTCTATTCGACAGACTGGAATGGTAACGATGATTTTTACAGTGTGGCTGTGTTTCCGAATTATGCAAATTCAATACTGAAAGATTATTACGTACCGCCGCCGCCATTGGGAGGAATTCCTATTGTTGCGCCATTTGATGAAAATAAGTTTATTAATCTTAAAAACAAGATCTATTTATATAAGTTTCAAAAGGTTACTATTTCTGCTACATTTTCAATTTTAAAATGGAGTAAAAACATGGAAGCATCTGATCTTAATGCATATGTTAATCCTTTGTTGTATCAGTTTTTGCTTAATGATCAAGTCGTGTTTTCAAATCGTAAGGTTACGATTCCAGAAAACGAAAGTTTGTTTTTTGAAGACGGAAAAGCTGAATTATCTTTTGAATGGATAGTTCCTGAAGATGGGTTACTGGATGTGAAGTTTTGGCGTCCTAGTGGCTCGGTTTATGAAACTAATATAGTTGGTTTTGAAA
Source organism: Flavobacterium oncorhynchi (assembly GCF_002217355.1). GTDB lineage: Bacteria > Bacteroidota > Bacteroidia > Flavobacteriales > Flavobacteriaceae > Flavobacterium > Flavobacterium oncorhynchi. The sequence continues at coordinate 46,193 of NZ_MUHA01000006.1, forward strand.
TTACAAAATTGGCAATTGCTCCAGTTAATTTTGAGGAAACGTATACTGTGACTGATTTGATTTCGGATGAGTTTACGATTGACACAGAGGTTGAATTAGAATATGCTGATGATGATTCCGCCTTTAGTAAGGCGTTTCGATTAGCAAAGTTAAATGAAGCTACAATTGATTATAATACAATCTTAATCCCTGTATTATATGGTTTTTCTCAGAATGGATATTTTTATTCAGTAGTTGATTTAAAAGGCGCTAATCTGATAAAGGATAATATTAATACAGTTATGTATGAGGATACTTTATTGGAAAATCTTGAAGTGATCTACAATTATATGGCAGCAACCGAAATGGTTGTTAAAACGGGTTTTGCAATCACAACTGGAAATTTCACGGTTAAAGTGTATAAAAATAATGATGTTTTAGGTAGTAGGGTTTCTTGGATGCAATGGACAGATGCTGTTTATAAAATTGAGACTGATCGTTATCAAAAAACAGTTTGTAATATAATCCGAAGAATGTTTAATGAGGCTTCTGAAAAATTGGATTGTGTGGCTTTGAATGCTGTAAAATTTAACGATTTGATTTTGTTTAAGTATGTCTATGATAAACAATTTGTAGTAACAAACTGCTCTTGGAATTTGGATGAAAACAAAACGACATTAACGCTTTCAAGAGCTATTTATAGAGATTCTGGTGATTCAGGAACTGATCCGACGAACGTTCCTCCAATAGTAAATGCAGGTGTTGATATTGTTTTAGAAGATAGTCAGACTTCAGTTGTACTTTCGGCAACTGCTTATGATGTTGATGGTTTTATTGTTTCTCAACAATGGGTAAAAACACTAGGTGGTTTTGGTGATATTATAATTTCACCAACTAGTTTAGAAACTGTGATAAAAAATCTAACTGAAGATGAGTATCAGTATAAAATTACAGTTGTAGATAGTGATGGTGCGACGGCGTTTGATACTCTTAATATAATTAGAAGAAAGGATTATGAAGTTACTTTAGAACTTGTGTTTTTGGAAAATGCTGAGTATATGCAGGCACGTTATAAATTGAAAGTGAATCCGAATATACCTTCTGATTTTAATTTGATTGTAAAAGGAAGGGCTTATTTATTTGCTTACAATACTGGAAATACACAGTTTAAAATAACAAAAAACGGTGTAGATATTTATGTTCATAATTCAAATTATGCGTCATACGATGATCTTCCTTTTTCAATTGGATATATCTCTACTGATGAAATATTTTTTGAGCTTTTTCAATCCGGTGGCTTTCCGGTTATAAACATTGGTAGTTCATGGATTGATTTAAACTCGGCAGAATTTGTATCAGGAGCTGGAAATATTTTAGGTGTACCGTATAGATATCAACCAGCAAAATTTATTGTATAGACATGGCAAAAAATATACAAAGAATAGGAGTAGGGAATAGAAGGTTTCCTGGCATAAATGAAAATGTAGGGATTTCAGAACCAGGAATATTCACATTCGATAGTACAACGGTAACTTTTGATAGTATAGTTGATACGTTCGATTTTGATATTGTACAGCTTCCTCCTGAAATTAAAAGAGATTATAAAGAAGTTGATTATTCAGAACCTGATTATAAGTAAAGATTATGGCAGATATTACAGAGAATGAAGTAAGACAGTTTATTGCAGAGAATCTTCAGGATGCGTCAGATATTCCAGCGCTTCGTCATAGGGCGGTTGAGAATAAAATAATGGATTATGTTTCGCAGGAAATAGGTAAGGTTGTTAAGTCTAAAGAGTTGTTTCTTGAATCTTTTACAGTAGATAGAAATTATTCGATTTCTTCAGGTTTACCTGCAAATTCTATTATCAGCTGTGCGATTGCGATGTTGGTATGTAAAAATTCTAATAATGGATTTGCAACGGGAGAAACAGTTACAGCTCCAACGCCATATCCTACTGACAGCGGTAGAACAGCGGCGCAAGGTATAGGGGTTCAGTTTAATAACTTAAGTATTGATTCTGTAAAAGTGATGGTGAATGATCAGATAACGATTATGACGGCGTATAATTCGACATCAGGTGCGTCTGCAAATAATGTAATAATAGGTGGAGCAGGAGCTGCAGACTGGAAGATAAAAATAATTATTATTTATAAGTAAGAAAGATATGTTACAGGATTTATTTATAGGGAGTGCTCCAAACGATAAGACAGGAACGCCTGCACGACAAGCTGGTCAAATGATTAATGATAATTTTGCTTATTTAAATAGCAGAATTACGACCATTCAGAGTCCTGATGCTGTTTTGAAAAGAGGTAATATAGAGACTAGTGTTTTAAATGTTCATGTTGATGCTGATGCTTTTGAATGGCGAATTGCACAAATTGAGTTCTTGGATAATCCTGTATATGATGTAGTTTTAGATGCAGCAACTGATGGTTATTATCGAAAAGATGTTTTGCTTGGTAATAATACAGGAGGTTACAATATTTTTAAAGGTAATGAAGATCCGACTTCAGCAACTGAGCCAAATTTATTTCCAAACGGAACGATCAAGCTTGGGGTTATTGATGTTTATGGGGCAGCTATCACAGGATCAATTGTAGCCGATGATTTTGAATTGATTGTAAATAAACAAAACTCACTAATAGTAGATGGAACGGGTGTAAAATATCCTACTGTTGATGCTGTTAATGCAGCTTTATTGTTAAAAGCTAATGATAATACTGTGCTACACAAAACAGGCAATGAAAGTTTTTCAGGTGTTAAACTTGGGGTAGATGGAGCAGGAAAACAATTAGCATTATTAGGAACTGATGGTGTAGTATCTGCTAATACATTGACTACTAATAACACTCCTGCTTTTTACGGAGTGTCATCAAATTCACAAACTGTTTTTAAAGGCAGATCTACCTCTACAGGATTAGTATTTGAGGGTGGAAATTCTGGAGCAATTACTTCTACAATTAATTCAGACGGTGATATAACAGGTAAATCTATATCAGCAGTTACAGGTGTTTTTACAGGAGCTGTATCAGGAATTAATCCAACTGCAAATAATCATTTTGCTACAAAAGCTTATGCTGATGGATTATTGGTTGGCTTATGGAATGATCGAGGAAACTACAATCCTAATACTAATTCAAATGCTTATCCATCTACAGGAGGAAGCGGAACTGCTGGAGCAATTATAAAGGGAAATGCTTGGATGATTAGCGGTTTAGGTACTGGAGTTACAGCGACTATTGGTACTAAAACTGTAAACGATGGTGATGTTGTTAGAGCTTTGGTAAACACTCCTGGTAATACAGATGCTAATTGGGCAGTTGCAGAAAATAATATTGGTTTCACACCAGCTAATGATGCAAACGTCATACATACAAGCGGAGCTGAAACTAAAACAGGGCAGCTTATTGTGTCTCATAGTTTAAACTCTCAAGCATTAGGAGGTCAGAATACTGGGAGCGGGATAGGAGTTGCTGGTTACTCAAATACAGGTTTTGCACTGTTTGCAAATGCTACTAATGGAATAGGTTTAAGAATAAATCACAGCACAGGGAATACCTCTAGGTTAATGTCACTCGGTGTTAATAATGGAGAGGTTTTAAGCTCTGATTATTTGGGAAATCTTACTGCTAACTCATTCGTAAAGACAGGAGCTTCGGCAAGTGATATTTTACTAGGTAACGGGACAACTATTGGAAATAGTAGTTTTTTACATACTACAGGAAATGAGAATTTCTCAGGAACAAAAACAGGTAACACAGGAACAGGTAAACAGGTTGATCTTTTAGGAAGTTCAGCAGCTCTTTATGCTGTTACTTTTTCAACAAATGCTACCCCTGCTATATTAGGGAGTTCTTCAAATTCACAACCCGCTATCGTAGCGTTTGCAGGTGTAGGCGGATCAGGGAATAATTTCGAGGGTAGAAATCAAGGAGCGACAACCTTTACAGTTAATAAAGTAGGTGATGTTTCTGCAAATGGTAATTTTATTGCAACTGCTGGAAAAGGACTAGTATATGATGGTGACATAACAAGGATAATTACACCCGAAGATAATGAGTTTGGGGCATTGATAAAATATTCCGCATCAGGAGGATTTAGAGTTTATCAAGGCTCATTGGAAAGAATGAGAATCGCGAGTAATGGAAATATGGGAATAGGTGTAACCAATCCTCAACAAAAAGTTCATACTAACGGTGCTTTTAGTTCTGCAATTACAAACCCTGTAAATGGTAACGTTTTTGGTACTTATGGTTTTAGTGTTTCGGTCTATCCTAATCTATTCGCAGAGATATCTTCAGTAGCAGATGGAGTTAATTGGTATAATAGTGCTGCTTTAATATTTAAAACGTCTTCGTCGGGTGACATAACAGCAAGTTCTTCTATTGAAAGAATGCGAATTACAGGAACTGGCAATGTTTTAATAGGAACTACAACAGATACAGGAAATGATAAGTTACAAGTTAGAAAACCGTCAGGCTATGGAGTTGGTATAGGAGATAATGAGGTAATTAATGGACTATCTCCAACAGGATACAGCGGTTTATATTTACAACACACAGGTAACAGTAATAACCTTACTGTGTGTAATGGTGGTGGAAAAGTACTAGTAGGGACACCTACAGACAACGGAATCGATAGATTACAAGTAAACGGTACTATTTCGACCACAGGGGTATCCCTGAAAACTGGAACAAATGTCGATGTGTTATTTAATGACACACCAGTGTTGAGTAGTTCCGTGGCCAGTACATTGTCAATAGATTTTGGAGCTGGTAGTGGTTTGGCTATATTAGAATCATTTAAACAAGATTCTAATGATTATGGGATTCAAAGAATTACCTATACGACAGGTACACCTAAAGGCAAAATGTATGTAAGAGTAAAAGATGCAGGAACTTGGACTTCTTGGGTAGAGAAATAAATAATTAATAATTAAATATAAAAAAAATGGAAATCAATTTAAACGCAAATTTTGTAGGGTTAGACGGTAAGCAAATGGAAAACAATAATATGGGGCAGTTAGTAGCTCAATTATTGTCTCAATCGACAACTGGAGATTCTCTTAAATTTTGGGATTGGGCTGTAAAATTAAATGCTGGAAAAAAACTTGATTTAGATCCATCTGATCATCAAACACTAAAGAGTTTTATTGAGAGCTGCAGTACAATTATAGTATTAGCAAAGGCTCAAATTTTAGCGAAGATTAAATAGTAAAAAAAACCTTCCTGTAATTGATGGGAGGTTTTTTGTAGTTGTCTTGTGCTTAAAAAAAAATGATTATTAGAAATAATGTAGTTTAAAAATATTATGAAAACATTAATTGCTCTTTCGATTCCAAAATTTTCTCTTTTAGCTTTTTTATTTAAAAAGCCAATTTTTATTGTACCTGTTGTTCCGGTTATAGCTGTTACTAAGCTAGTTGTTTCGTTTGAGGGGATGTGCTGGTTGTTATTTTGGACTTTTTTGGCTGATTTAGCTTCAGGATTGCTTGCTTCTTATTTTGATTGGAAAAAAAGTGATCATCAAGAACGTTGGTTTTTTGGAAAAGGTGAAGGCTTTTCAAGTGAAAAGGCAAAAAAAATGGTTGTTAAGGCGATTGTTTACTTAGGACTGCCATTAATATTAATTCAGCTTCAGCAAATATTGTTTTTAAAAAACTTCAAATACAGTAGATTGTCAGATGCTGAATTTGAATGGGCTACGATTGCGCTGATGGGTTTCTTTTTTATTGAAATGTTTTCGATTTTTCATGAAAATTTACCTAGATGTGGATTTAATCTTTGGCAAATTTTGAAAAAAATATTTGGAGTGTATAAGGATGTGAAAAAAGAACTTAAAGAGGATTAACTATGAACGAGATTTTAAAAGTTGCAGAAAAAGAAATTGGACAAACTGAAAAGCCTGCTAATTCTAATAAAACAAAATATGGTAAATGGTTTGGTTTAGATGGGGTTGCTTGGTGCGGTATATTTGTTTCCTGGTGTTATGCGCAGGCAGGATCTCAATTACCAAAAATTGGTTTTCTGAAAGGTTATGCAGGATGTCAAACTGCTGTAGCATATTTTAAAAAAATGAATCAAACGACAAGTAAACCAGTTGAAGGTGATATTGTTTTTTTTGATTGGAATGCAGATGGCAGGTACGATCATACAGGTTTGTTTGTTAAGTGGGTTAATGATAAAGAGTTTCAAACAATTGAAGGGAATACTAGTTTTGGGAATGATAGTAATGGAGGAAATGTAATGAAACGTGTCAGAAAAAATAAAAACGTAATATTTGTTCATCCATGATTACTTTGAGTTTGATATGGAGTAATGTAAAAATATTTGCTGCCATAGTTTTAGTTATTGGAATCGTTTGGATTTATAAGGACAAAGAATTTTATAGAGCCGAAAATGTGCGTCAAAGTGAGAATGTAAGTTGGTTGAGAAAGTATGATAGTTTAAGATTTTCAAATCAAGTGTTGTCATCTAAAGAGATAGAGGAACATATTACATATAATGATCCTGAGCTGAAGAAAAAACTTGAAGCTGCAAATATAAAAATCAACAGAATTGAAAGTTTGGTGTCACAAACACTAAAATATCGTGATACATCAAAAAGAGAGACTGATATATCAGGATTAATTGATGCAATTAAAAATAGTATTCCGAAACAGCAATCGTGGATTGATACAACTGAATGTATGACAGTAAAAGGAATTGCTTTATTTGATGGTCAAAAGTTAAAAGTTGCAGTTACTGATCGTCAATTTAATAATAAATCGGACGGTGTTGTTTATTGGCAGCGCCGCCAATGGAAATTTTTAGGTATTAAAACCCGCCTTTTAGGTAAAAAAGAATTTACATCTACAAACTTTGACGAATGTGGAGAAAGCCGGATTATGAAAATTGAAAAGAAAAAATAGTTTTTTTTATTTAGTTGGTTAGTTGGAAAAGCGCTTCAGAAATGGATCGCTTTTTTTTTTGTTATGATTTAGGACAACTGCATATTGTAATCTGTAATAATTTTGTAGATAAATATTTTAGGTTATGACAGTAGAACAGGAATTGGAAGTTGATGCATATATACTTGTGAATTCTAAGCTGAAAGTTACTTCTAGAGGGTATAGAGCGCTTAAAATTTTGCTCGAGCATGGTAATTTATTGTATTGGTATCTAGGAAAAGATGATACCTTAGATTTGGCTAAAGTTTTAATTTATTTAAAATTTAGGTATGAACACGTTAGTGGTGGTTTGCAATTAAGAGAAAATAGTAAGCTTGATTTTTACTATTTGGTTATGTATCGAAAAAGAATAATTGTTAAAGCAAGATATGATCAAAAATATAGTCGAGTTGGAAAAGCTGAATTAGACGAAAATAAAATTGGCTGGGCTGAAAAAATAATTATAAATAGTAAAAAGAAAAATGAATAACCCCGCTAGTTGAAGCGGGGTTATGGTTTTAAAAATCAGGTGATTTTTCAAGTATTTGTTGTCGATTGACCTCTTTAATGATTTTTGCATATCTTAAAGTCATCATTTTGGAGGTATGACCATATAGTTCTCTAAGTGCATCAAGTTCTACACCTGCTAGAATTTTTTTATTTGCTCCAAGATGTTTAAGGGAATACATATCTACATTTATTTCTAATTGGTTTTTAATCAGTTTTCTCCATAATTTAGAAGCACAGTGTCGGCTTAATTTTCGTGGTCCTGGTACAAAGTCTAAATCTTTTTTAAGTCCTCTGTTTGAATACTCTCGATTTGATCCGAAAACGTAAAAGTTTTTATTCTGTTGTGATAAATTCATTTCTTCAAAATAAGCTTTTAAGAATTGATTTATTGGTACGATTCTTTCTATATTGGTTTTTGTTATTTCGGGCGGCAGAATGATCTGTGATTTGTTTAAATCTATCATTTTTATCTGAATATGTAAAAGTTCCTCAGGTCTGATTCCAGTGTGAAAAATTGAAATAATGTAGGGGTAGAAGCTTGGAAAATCTGAAAGTATTTTTTCTTTTATTAATTTTACTTCATCATCAGTAGCTGGAGTAAAAGCTGTTACTTCGCCAACTTTTAATGATTTTATACCATGTGCTGGGTTATTTTCTATTATATCCCACTGTGTTAGTTCTGAGAGAACTGCTTTTAAATATCCTAAGTTTTTGTTGAATGATTTATTTGACCATTTTCTCTGCTCCATTGTTTTTTCAATAAGGAGTTTAATATGTGCTCTTTTTGTGTCGCAAATAAGTAAGTTCTTTAGATTTGTGGACGGTAAAGCATTTTTGATAAACTTAACGGTGCTTTCGTAACCGCAAAATGTTTTTTTTTCTAAATATGCTGCTTTCTTTTCAAGTGCAAAATCTAGAGCTTCGCTGAAGGTCATTGATTTAAAATTATTAACTACATCGGGTATGTTTGGATTCCAGCCGTTTCTTAATTTGTCATGTAAGACGTCTCTAATTGAATTTGCTTCAATTAGCCTTTTTTTGTAATTATTAATGTAGTTAATTCCGAATTTGTAACGGAAAAGCTTTTGGTTGTATCTGAAATAGACAAACCACGGCTTAGAAAGATCGTCATATTTGACAATCTTTGGAGTTGAATAAATTGATTTCATTTTAATTTGTTTTAAAATTAAAATGCTTGCGGGAGTGTTAAATCAATTATTTACTAAATCTGTTCTCTTTTTGTTCTCTTTTTTTGATTATTTAATATAAACCCCTGATTGTCAGGGGTTTATAGTGGAGTCGCCGGGAATCGAACCCGGGTCCAAACAAGCAACTAAAGAGCTTTCTACACGCTTATTTCCTGATTAGATTTTCGTTGTTGAGCTAGGCCAGAAACAACCACCCAACACTTATCTTCTTAATTTTCGAAATCCACCCGAAGCTCATGGAAATCTAGGTTTATTTTTACGGTTCCCCTTGACAGAACGCCACAAACCAAGGCTTTCTAGGAGAATCCAGCTTCTCTACCTTGTAGAGACGTGGCGCAATCTTACTATGATTCGGATTATGCAGCTAAAGCGTAATTATTTTCGCCGTGTAAAAGTGTGAGATCTTATATTTACGAGCAAGGTCTCAATGCTCGACGTGCTTACTGTTCAATTCGACTTGCTGTCAAAACCAGTCGACCCCAAAAATGAGTTTGCAAATTTATGCTATTTGAATTTACTATCGATTAAATTCTTCAGAAAAATTTTGTTACTCTTCGTCTTTAAAATTAAAAGGATAATCTCCAAAGATCGGTGCTAATTTACGAACAGCGTAAGTGTTTCTATTCATTTTATTAGATAAAGCAATAATCGTTACATTTTCTTTCATCAAAGTTATGTACGATGAAGTATTACCATGCCACCAGCCATTATGAAAATAGAAGTTTTGTCCTGTTTCCCAATTAATCATTCTAATTCCTAAACCGTAGTTTTTAGTGCCTTTACGTTCGTTGCTGTATCCCGTATAAACTTGTTTTAATAGTTCAGGTTTTAAAAAATCTGGTGAGTTTCTAGCTCGGTCAAATTTTAAAAGATCACGTACAGTCGAAAAAACATTTTTATCTCCGTAGACATTATCTAGATAATCAAAACCAATTTCAACGCCGTTTCCTTTATACGATGGAACAATTTTTTTTCTGTCTTTGTCATCATCAAAAACGTAAGTATTTGTCATGCCTAAAGGTTTAAAAATCATTTCAGACATCGCTTCTTTATATTTAAGGCCTGTGATTTTTTCTATAATCAGTGCCAGCATAGCATAATTAGTATTACAGTAGCTGAAACGAGTTCCTGTTCTTGATTCTAGTCCAATATCTTTTGTAGCCAAAATATCTAGAATGTCTTTATTGGTTAACTGGTTATGTCTGTCCCAAACTGATTTATCTCTGTCTGTAAAATAAGCATAGTTGCGCATTCCAGAACGATGATCTAAAAGCATTCTAATTGTGCAGTCTTCGTATGGAAACGTTTTTAAAATTGTATTTACTTTTTGATCTAAGTCTATTTTTCCGGCGTTTACCAATTTTAAAACCGCAGTAGCCGTCAAAACCTTACTTACCGAAGCAATTTGTACAGGAGTATTGGCAGTAATTTTGGTTCCTTCATTTTTATTAGCAAAACCGTTGTATCTTTCAAATATAATTTGACCATTTCTAGCAACCAAAAAGCTGCCGTTCATGCTGTTGTTTGGCCAGTTTTTATTGTAAAAGTGATTTATTCTGCCCGTTACCGAGTTTTTATAGGCCTGTGATATTTTCTTTTCAGGTCCTAAAGGCTTCATTTTAGGTAATGTATCTTCGACTGTTGAGGTAGTAGCTGTATCTGTTTTTTTGTCTTTACCACACGAACTTAAAACTAGTATTGAAAAAAGTATTTGTGGTATCTTTGTCTTTTTAAGGAAAATCATTTGCATCGTTCTTTAAAAACAAATATATAGAATTCAATATTTATGTTAGGCCGTTTTTTGAATACAAATCAGCTTTCTTTAACTTAAAATTAACAATTGTTTTAGGTAGTCGATTGCTAGTCAGCTTTAAACGGTTTTTAAACATTCTAAATTGTATTTTTACAACAAAACTTTAACGAAATTTGTTATATTTGAAACAAAAACGATGTAAAAAGTTATATTAATTAATGTTTTAAACTTGTTTGAATGAAATTTGGAATTATAAAAGAAAGAAAAAACCCACCAGATCGCCGTGTAGTATTTGCTCCAGATGAATTGGCTAAATTGAAACAACAGTATCATGAAGCAGTCGTAGAGGTAGAGAGTTCTGATATTAGGATTTTTTCGGATACACAATATAAAAGTATAGGTATTACAGTTTCCGATGATGTTTCAAACTGTGATGTTTTATTTGGCGTGAAAGAAGTTCCTGTTGAAAATTTAATTCCAAATAAGTCCTATTTCTTTTTTTCTCATACCATCAAAAAACAACCTTATAATAGAAAACTATTACAGGCAATTTTAGAAAAGAATATTGATTTGTACGACCATGAAACGATTGTTGATGCAAATGATCATCGATTAATTGGTTTCGGAAAATATGCAGGAATGGTTGGAGTTTATAATGGAATTCGTGCTTTTGGATTAAAGTTTGAATTGTTTAAACTTCCTAAGGCAGAAACTCTTTCTGGAAAAGATGCTTTGATTATGCATTTAAAGCGTATAACGATGCCGGCTTTGAAATTTGTCGTTACTGGAACTGGAAAAGTGGGCAGCGGAGCTAAAGAAATTTTAGACGCTATTAAAGTAAAAGAAATTACGATTGATAATTATTTGACTAAAAAATATGCACAAGCTGTTTATGTTCAGCTGGATGTTTTAGAATATAATAAAAGACTTGATGGTCAAGTTTTAGATTTTAAAGATTTTGTAAATCATCCAGAAGAATATACCTCAGATTTTGAGAGATTTACTAAGGTTTCAGATATTTATTTTGCAGGTCATTTTTATGCTAACAATGCTCCTATGATTTTGACAAAAGAAATGTTGAATGCGAGTGATTGCAAGTTGAAAGTTGTAGCTGATATTTCATGTGATGTTAATGGACCAATCGCTTGTACCATTCGTTCGTCGACCATTGCGGAACCTTTGTATGGTTATTTTCCTTTGGAAGATCGAGAAGTAGATTTCTTTCATCCTGCTGCTGTTGCGGTGATGGCAGTAGATAATCTCCCTTGTGAAATTCCGAAAGATGCTAGTGAAGGTTTCGGAGAACAATTTATGGAACATGTAATTCCTGCTTTTTTCAATGGAGATAAAGATGGAATCTTAAAACGTGCAAAAATCACTGAAAAAGGTAAACTAACTGAAAGATTCAGCTATTTACAGGATTATGTAGATGGTAAATAAGAATTTTTGTTTCAGGTTTCAAGTTTCAGGTTATTATAAAAGGGGAGGGAATTTTAAATTTTCTCCCCTTTTTTAATTCATTTTATTCGTTCGATATTTCAGCTTGAAACTTAAAACCTGAAACAAAAAAATTAAACCATATCTTCAGGTTTAACCCAGGCGTCAAAATCCTCTGATTTTACGTAGCCTAAACGAACTGCTTCTTCTTTAAGAGTTGTTCCGTTTTTGTGAGCGGTTTGAGCAATTTCTGCTGCTTTGTAATAACCAATTTTTGTATTTAGTGCTGTTACAAGCATAAGAGAATTGTCTACTAATTCTTTAATTCGTTTATAATTTGGTTCAATTCCCTGTGCGCAATGTTCATCAAATGAAACGCAGGCATCTCCAAGTAAACGTGCTGATTGCAGAAAGTTGGCAGCCATAACTGGTTTAAAAACATTTAACTCATAATGTCCCTGCATTCCGCCAACTGCAATTGCCATATCGTTTCCAATTACTTGAGCGCAAACCATTGTTAAAGCTTCACATTGTGTTGGATTTACTTTTCCAGGCATAATAGACGAACCGGGTTCGTTTTCTGGGATATGAATTTCTCCAATTCCAGAACGCGGTCCAGAAGCCAGCATTCTCACATCATTTGCAATTTTGTTTAAAGAAACTGCTAATTGTTTTAGTGCGCCATGTGTTTCAACGATTGCATCGTGTGCAGCCAAAGCTTCAAATTTATTTTCGGCAGTTATAAAAGGGTGGTTCGTGAATTTTGCAATATATGCAGCAACTTTTACATCGTAACCTTTTGGAGTATTTAATCCTGTTCCAACTGCTGTTCCGCCCAAAGCGATTTCTGATAAATGTGCTAAAGTATTTTTTAATGCTTTTAGTCCAAACGCAAGTTGAGCCGCATAGCCTGAAATTTCCTGACCGAGTGTAAGCGGAGTGGCATCCATTAAATGCGTACGGCCAATTTTTACAACATTCTTGAATTCAATAGCTTTTTTGGTCAGTGTTGCATGCAGTTTTTCGACTCCGGGAATTGTAGTTTCTACTATCATCTTGTAAGCAGCGATATGCATTCCGGTTGGGAAAGTATCATTTGATGATTGTGATTTATTAACATCATCATTTGCTTTGATAAATTGCTCGCCTTCGCCAATTTCAAAGCCTTTAAGAACTTGTGCACGATTTGCAATTACTTCGTTTACATTCATATTGCTTTGAGTACCTGAACCTGTCTGCCAAATTACTAATGGAAATTGATCGTCTAATTTTCCTTCCAAAATTTCATCGCATACTGCGGCAATAGCATCTCTTTTTTCGATGGCTAAAACACCTAAATCGTAATTCGCATAAGCGGCCGCTTTTTTTAGATAGGCAAATCCTTCGATGATTTCTTTCGGCATCGATCCAGAATTTCCAATTTTAAAATTATTTCGAGAACGTTCTGTTTGTGCACCCCAATATTTATCGGCTGGGACTTGAACTTCGCCCATGGTGTCTTTTTCTATTCTGTATTTCATTTTGTTGTAAATATGTTGTTTGTAAAATGTATTCGGTTAATGTGAAATGTAAAATGTGCTGCTTTTTTGTTTGAAACATGTGTTTCTTTTGAAAATGATTGCCCTAGCCCTGATGGAAGCGACATCCTTTTGTGGCGGTGTTCGACACAAAAGATACAGCGTACAGCAGGTTTCAGCTCCTGGAAATACTCATGTTGTTCTACTTTAGAGAGTTGAATAATATTTTTGAAAAAAGCTTATTTAAAATGAATATAAATATACGTATAAATGTTATTTCATGAAAATTGATTTAGATTTTATTGCCAAGGAAGAATTTATAACCTACATTTGTCGTAACATTCAAAAATTCCGGAAAACATGTTTGAATTTTCACAGTACTTAGGCTTTTTACTTTTCTTAACCGTACTAACTATAGGGTTTTGGTTAATGTTTTTCTTAGTTGGTTTCGTATCTTATTGGGTTACGGGAGCAAGCTGGGAAATGTTCAAAGAAAAAAGAGCCAAAAAAAGACAAGAAGAACAATCAATTTAATATTAGATTGATTTCATAAAAAAGAACCCTTTGGGTTCTTTTTTTTTGCGCCAAAAAAGGAAATTCCAATGCTTTGAGTTTAGAACTTTATCAAAATTTTAAACTTTAGGAAAGTTGGACAGCTTAGTGAAAGACTTAAAATAAAAAAATCCAAATTCCAACTTTGAAAAATTGGAATTTGGATTTTTTAGTATTGGAGTTTAATATAGATTATCCTGGGAAATCGCCGCCGCCGTCACCGCCGCCGTCATTTCTTGGTGCTTTTTCTCTATCATTTTTAGGTTTGTTAAAACGATAAGTAAATGATAAATTAAATTGACGTTTACGAAATTGCATTTCTCCATATGATCTCTGACTTTCAAGTGTAGTATCATTTTGAAGGTAAGTGTACGATCTCATAATTCTTGAATTGAAAATATCACTGATGTTGAAAGCGATTGTTGCCTTATCTTTCATAACATCTTTGCTTAAAGCAGTATTCATTCCAAATTGACCTAAGTTTTTACCTTGTGCAGTTTTTTGTTCGCCATTGTAAGTAGCATTCAATTGCCAGTCAATTTTGTATGGTAAAGTCAATTTAGAGTTGATTCTTGCAAACCAAGAATTTGCTTGATTGTCAAGATTTTGTACTACTGTATTGCCTTTAGTGTCAACATAAGTATTTTCTCCTGTTGTTTTTACGTTGTAAAGATTGAAGTTGCTGTTTACTCTCCACCATTTAAACGGAGTGTAATTTAAAGTAAATTCAAAACCAAATTTTTGCTCTTTACCTAAGTTTATAGGTCTGCTTAAAATAACAGGAATTCCATTTACTTCTTCGCCGTTTGGAGTTCTAACAAAGCTGAAAACATCTTTGGTATCTTCAAAATAAGCTGAAGTATTGAAAGTTACTTTGTCCCAACGCTTGATGTAACCAACATCATATTTGTCTGTTAATGATGGATCTAAATCAGGATTTCCTTGAAAAATGTTAACATTACTTGAGTAGTTAACAGCTGGATTCATAAAACGACCTCTTGGTCTTGTTAAACGCTTGCTGTAACTTGCTGTAAAGTTGCTTTGATCTGAAATTTCATAACTGATAAAAGCACTTGGAAACAAGTTGTTGTATTTTTTAGTGTTGAAATCATTGTTGTCTAATAAGTTTACTTGAATATTGGTGTCTTCCCAACGTAAACCAAACAAATACGAAAATTTCTTTACTTTAAAGCCGTATTGTGTGTAAAGAGCATTAATATTCTCTTTGTATTCTAAAGTGTTTGATAAGTTTGGATCTTTTGCTCCTGAATCATCTGTAACGAAGTATTGATTATTTAAATCACCAAAGCTTCCTTTATATCCCGCTTCAAACTGACCGCCTTTTCCTAAAGGTAATACATAATCTGCCTGTAACTGAACTTGTTTTTGTACTTGATCGTTTAGTGTTGTATTGTAGTTTGGAGAAGCGGTAATAATACTGCTGTTGTTATCTGTGTTTCTGGAAATAGATAAATCAGCTGTAAGTTTGTGTCCTTTATCGTTGAAATTTTTAATCAAATTCGAAGTGTATTCTACATTTTGACTATTGGTTTCTCCGTTATTTAAACGAAACGAATTACCTGTAGGGTTACTATTTGAGTCAAAATTACTGTAATTGATTAAATCTCTGGTGTCTCCAGAATTTTTTTGGTAATTGATGGCGTTTGTCCAGAAAGTATTTGGAGCAACAGTCCATTCGATTCCTGCTCTTCCGTTAAATCCGTCAGATTCTCTTTTGGTATCACGATCTTCATCTAAGAAACCTTTTGGTGTACCATCAGCATTGTAGTAAGAGGTGTTGGTTAAACCACCTCCTTCATTAGTTCTGTGGTTATAGCCTAGAGTAGTAAAATAGTTTAATTTTTCTGTTTTATAATTTAGATTTCCTGTTAATCCATAGGCTTCAGGAAGTCCGCCAGAAGCAATAAAAGTTCCATTAAAACCTTGATTTTTACCTTTTTTAAGAACAATGTTGATGATTCCAGATCCTCCTTCAGCATCGTAACGCGCTGATGGATTTGTGATAACTTCAACTTTGTCAATTGCATCTGCAGGAAGCTGGCGTAAAGCCTCTGCAACATTTATAGCATTAGAAGGTCTTCCATCAATTAAAATTCGGATATTGTCGCTTCCTCTTAAACTTACATTTCCTTCAGTATCAACAGAAACTGATGGTACATTGTCTAGAACGTCACTAACAGTTCCGCCTTTTACAATCATGTCTTGACCAACATTATAAACTTTTTTGTCTAGTTTAATTTCTACTGTTGATTTTTCTGCACGAACAACAACTTCATTTAATTGAGCTGCATCTTCAGATAAATTTATAACACCTAAATTAGTATCTCCTTTAATACTTTTTTGCTTTAATTCAGTTGATTTAAACGAAATAAATTCAATCTTAATATCATAAATTCCCGGTGCAACTGCAACATCAAATTCACCTTTGGGATTGGTGATTCCACCAGCAATAACTTTAGTATCGTTTGGAGCAGTTATTGAAATTGTTGCATATTCCAACGGTTGTTTGCTTACTTTTTCTAAAACTTTTCCAGTAACTTTTACCTTGTTTTTTGCAGGCGGTCCCTGCTGTGCATAGTTGTAAAAACTTGTAAAAAGCAATACAAGGATTACAGCGAATTTGATTTTCTTCATTTTTTTTTTGGTTTCTTTGATTCTTTAGACCGCAAATGTAGCTTTTGGTTTAAAGTATAAGATCATAAAAAAATGTTAATTTGGTATTTAGTATTAATCTAAAAAAGAAGCCACTTTATCTAAATCTCTCCCAATAATTGCTTTTCCATTTTTTATAACAATTGGACGTTCAATTAGAATTGGATTATCTGTCATTGCTTGAATAATTTCATCATTAGTCAATGTTTTTTCTTTATAGTTTTCTATCCAAATTTTTTCTTTGGTTCTAACCAATTCAGCGGGCTGAAGGTTTAATTTTTCAAGAAGTTCTTTTAATTCACTAAAGCTTGGTGTTTCAGTTAAATATGGAATTATTTCATATTCTTGATTTGTCTGGTCAATAAAAGCGAGGCAGTTTCTTGATTTTCCGCAGCGTGGATTGTGATAAATTTGTATCATTTTGTTATATTTAAAGTGTGCTGAAATAGGTTCTCTAAAAAAAGCGGTATTTTAGCAATAACAAAAATAGGGTTTACTATTTAAATAGAATTCTCATTTTAAAAAATTAAATATATGTTTTTAGAGCAAGGTGTTAAACCTGAAAATAAATTTTGGAAGTATCTTTTAGGATCTGTTTTTATTATTACAGCTTCATTTGTAGGACAGGTGCCTTTTACGATTGCTGTTTTTTGGAAAAGTTTCTCAGATAAAACTGGTTTTCCAACGGATAATGATGCGGCATTAAAAATATTTGAACCAAATCTTACTTTGTTTTTAATAATGATTTCGTTTGTTTTTGCTCTAGCAGGTGTTTATTTTGTTGTAAAATACATACATCATCAAACGATGTTGTCGGTTACAACAGGGAGAAAAAAAGTCGATTGGAGCCGTATTTTGTTCTCTTTTATTTTATGGTCGGTTTTTTCTATTGCAAGTTTTTCTGTCTTGTATTTTCAAGCGCCTGAAAAATTTGTGTGGAATTTTAAGCTGATTCCATTTTTGATTTTAGTAGTTATAGGCGGCATTTTAATTCCTATTCAAACAAGTACAGAAGAATATGTTTTTAGAGGCTATTTAATGCAGGGCTTCGCAAATTTAGCACAGAATAAGTGGTTTCCGCTTATGATGACTTCATTAATATTTGGATTAATGCATATTTTAAATCCAGAGGTTACAAAAATGGGATACATAATAATGGTGTATTATATAGGAACAGGTTTGTTTTTAGGAATTATTACACTAATGGATGATGGAATGGAGCTGGCTTTAGGTTTTCATGCCGCTAATAATCTTGTGGGAGCTTTATTGGTTACTTCAGATTGGACGGTTTTTCAGACGCATTCAGTTTTTATTGATTTATCAGAACCTTCGGCAGGTTTTGATGTCATTTTTCCAGTTGTAGTGGTGTATCCGATATTACTTTTTATCTATAGTAAAAAATACAATTGGACCAATTGGAAAGAGAAATTAACGGGTAAAATTAATCTAACAGAATTATCAAATTAAATACAATCATGCAAAACTTAACACATAAAAATGTACACAATTATTTTAAATTAGACGGTTATCATTTGAATGCAGCCGATTTGTGTCAAATTGGATATAGTTTTATCAAAGAAGGCGATGCATATGAACGATCTATTGGTGAATTTTTTCTGGATTGGTTTGATCATAAGGATTATATCGAAATGACAACTTCTGGAACAACTGGTCTTCCTAAGTTGGTTAGACTTGAGAAACAAGCAATGATTCAATCGGCATTGGCAACAGGAGATTTCTTTGGTTTAAAACCGGGAGATAAAGCACTACTTTGTTTGCCGACTCAGTTTATTGCAGGAAAAATGATGCTGGTTCGAAGTTTAATATTGGGTTTAGAACTTGATGTTGTTGTGCCAAGTACAGAGCCTTTGGCTTATAATAACAAGCAATATGACTTTGTAGCAATGGTGCCATTACAGGTTCAAAATTCAATTGAAAAATTAAAAAACATCAAAAAGTTAATTATTGGAGGAGCAAAAATTGACAGTTCACTTGAAGAAAAATTATTGCCTTTAAAAACGAAGATTTATGAGACTTACGGTATGACAGAAACCATAACTCATATTGCAGCCAAAAGAGTAGGGGAAAGTGTTTTTTCAATTTTGCCAAATGTAAAGATTGAAAAAGATGATCGTGGTTGCTTGGTTATTTATGTGTCTTCAATTTCTGATGAACCTATTATTACTAATGATTTAGTAGATTTAGTAAATGAGAATCAGTTTAGTTTTTTAGGAAGATTTGATAATGTAATTAACAGCGGAGGAGTAAAGCTTATTCCTGAGCAAATAGAGGCGAAGTTAACTGGCAAAATTAACAGCCGTTTTTTTGTGACTGGTGTACCGGATACGACTTTAGGCGAAAAATTAATTTTAGTGATTGAAGGCGAAAAACAAGATTTTGCACCAGATTTTTTTGATGTTTTAGGGAAATTTGAAAAGCCAAAAGAAATTGTTTTTGTTCCGAAATTTAAAGAAAATGAAAACGGAAAACTACTGCGTAAACCGAGTTTACAATCTTAAAAAAGTTAAATAAAAAATCCCAAATTCCAAGTTTGAAAATTGGAATTTGGGATTTATCCCGATAGCTATCGGGAATGGAATTTATTTTAAGCTTTTCTTTCCAAAAGCGCCATGTAAAATCCGTCAAAACCAGATTCTGAAGCCAATAATTTACGATCTTCTACAAAAGTAAATTGCTGTCCGATTTCAGTTTTTAAGAACTTTTGTACTTGCTCTTGATTCTCAGATGGTAAAACAGAACAAGTTGCATAAACTAATTTTCCGCCTGGTTTTACAATTTTAGAATAGCTTTCTAAAACTTCACTCTGAACTTTACGAATATTGTCGATAAACTCAGGTTGTAATTTCCATTTAGAATCAGGGTTTCTTTTTAAAACTCCTAATCCGCTGCAAGGCGCATCAATTAATACACGATCTGCTTTTTCATGCAGTTTTTTGATCACTTTTGTAGAGTCAATGATACGGTATTCAATATTAAAAGCACCATTTCTTTTTGCTCTTAATTTTAATTGCTTTAGTTTGCTTTCATATAAGTCCATTGCAATTAGTTGTCCTTTGTTTTCCATTAAAGATGCAATGTGTAATGTTTTTCCACCTGCTCCAGCACAAGTGTCTACAACGCGCATTCCAGGTTTTACATCTAGAAAACCGGCAACCAATTGTGAGTTGGCATCCTGAACTTCAAAAAGCCCTTGTTTAAAAGCATCTGTCAAAAATACGTTTGCTCTTTCTTTTAAAACTAAAGCTTCTGGTTGGTCTTTTAAATACTCTGTTTCAATATTTAAATCCATCAGGGTATTTCTTAAGTTTTCTTTGGTACCTTTTAATGTATTGGTTCTCAGGATAACTTTAGCTGGTTGGTTTTGAGCTGTAATTTCTTTTGACCAAATTTTTTCGCCAAGTTCTTTTACGCCCAATTCGTCCATCCAGTCTGGAATAGATTCTTTTAAAGCTCTCACTTTCGAAAGCTCGTCAAAACGTCCTTTGATTTTTCTTTCAGGAGTTCCTTCTAATTGTCTCCAATCTGGGATTGGGTATCCTCTTAAAACAGCCCAAACAGCAAACATTCTCCATAGATTGTCTCTGTCATAAGGTTCTTTAACTTCTGCAATTTCTGCGTATAATCTTTTCCAACGAACAATTTCGTATATCGTTTCAGCAACAAACTTCCTGTCAGAACTTCCCCAACGTTTGTCTTTTTTTAATGCTCTGGCTACCACTTTGTCTGCATATTCTCCTTCGTTGAAAATTGCATTTAAAGAATCGATGGTAGTATAAACTAAATTTCTGTGTAATCTCATTTCTAATATTTGAGTTGCAAAGGTACTATTAATTGATTGAAAGTTAAATTTTTAATACTGAATCTTATTTCTGATTCTCATTAAAAGAAAAAACACTCTTAATTAGAGTGTTTTTTTTGAAATATTTTGGACGCTTTTTATTCTTTAGGAACAATACGTGTTAATCCAATGTTTTCTGGAGCATGAAGCACCATTGGGAATTTCTCTACTTTAACAGAACTGCTGTCTAAACCAAAAGCTCTTTCTTCAGACAAACTCAGTTTCTTGATAAAGAAATACGAGTTCATGATGATGTTTTCGTGCCATCTTAAATCGTTGTCATTTGATAAAAATTTCTCAGACAATACAAATTTAAAGTCTCCAATAATATTGTTTTTGTTCAATGATTCGTAACGACTTGTAATATCAACTTCACCACGTTTCACCATATCTCGAATTACTTCTCTAAACATTAAATTGATTTTTGTAGGTTCTCTAAATCCTAAATTAAAATCGATTCTGTAAATGTCGTCTTTAGCAATTTCTGTAACTTTATATTGTGTTTTATAAGGTTCAGTAAGAATGTTTACGTGAACAAACCAATAAATATCGGCTCTTTTTGGACGTTTTTGTAAGATCGAATAAATTACTTTTTCCTCTAATTCGTCAACGCGATTTGCATTAGTCATATAGACTAAGTGCGTAGCATATTTAGGAATAGAAAGGTCTTCGCTCAACTCCATTAATACCTTTTTGTAATCGTCAATTTTGACAACTTTTGTATAATTCTTGTTGATTTTTTTAGCAAGATACCAAATCGTCATTATTGAAATTAATATACTCGCAATGATTAAAGTTACATAACCTCCTTCGGCAAATTTTGTAATGTTTGCAATAAGGAAACTGAATTCTATTAATAAGTAAATAGTAATAAGAGGCACCATGAAATACAGTTTTACGCGTTTCATGATTAAGTAATAATTCAGTAAAATGGTCGTCATGATCATACATAAAATAATTGCAAGACCATAGGCATGCTCCATGTTTCCTGATTTTTCAAAGTGCAATACAATACCAACACAACCAAAAAACAATAACCAGTTTATTGACGGAATATACAATTGCCCTTTAACTTCAGTAGGATATTTGATTTTTACTTTTGGCCAAAAATTCAAACGCATTGCTTCATTAATCAAAGTAAATGAACCACTGATAAGTGCTTGAGAAGCAATAACTGCTGCTAAAGTGGCTACAACGATACCAAATGGTAAAAACCAATGCGGCATAATAAGGTAAAACGGATTTCCGTTTTCACCGCCTAATTGTTGTAAAGTACTTCCTTCATGATGAATAAGATAGGCAGCCTGACCAAAGTAATTTAATACTAAAGTCGTTTTTACAAACATCCAGCTTATTCTAATATTTTTTCGACCGCAATGTCCCATGTCTGAATACAAAGCTTCAGCTCCAGTAGTACATAAAAATACAAAGCCAAGAACAAAGAAACCATCAGGATGAACTGATAATAAATGATATGCGTAATATGGATTTATAGCTTTTATAACTTCAGGGAAGTGCATGATCTGAATAAATCCTAATGTTCCTAACATCGCAAACCAAATCAACATCATTGGAGCGAAAAACTTTCCAACTAGTTTAGTTCCAAATTGTTGTATGGTAAACAGAACAAAAAGAATTGCAATTACAATATAAACAATGGTTTGAGTTTCCATTGTTGGGTAGAATGCTCTAATTCCTTCAACCGCTGATGAAATTGAGATTGGCGGTGTAATAATACCATCTGCAAGCAGTGCGCTTCCTCCAATAATCGCGGGCACAATGAGCCATTGTATCTTGGTTTTTTTGACTAAAGCGTATAAGGCAAAAATCCCGCCTTCGCCGTGATTGTCGGCACTTAAAGTTATAAGCACATATTTTATAGTGGTTTGTAAAGTCAAAGTCCAAAACACACATGAAATACCGCCTAATACAATGTCGGCATTAATGGTATGGTCGCCAAGAATGGCTTTCATTACATACAATGGAGATGTACCAATATCTCCATAAATAATCCCTAATGTTATCAATAAACCCCCTATAGACAACTTACTATGTAAGTTTTTATGCGATGCGCTCATGTATATTTTTATAAAAGACGGTTGCAAATTTACTGTTTTAAAACAAATTAGCAGCTATTATAAGTAAAAAGATAAAAAAAAGCACAATCCCCAAATTGTGCTTTTAGTTTTAAATAAAAAATAGAAATATTTAAGTTATCCTCTTCGTCCGCCTTCTCTTGAACCGGAACCACTTTCTCTCTGCGGCTGGCTGCTTCTTGATTCCTGACTTCCTCTTGATGATTCAGAACGCTGTGCGCTTTGGGATCTTGAGTAAGAGGAGTTGTCAGAACTACCTCTGTTTTGAGAATAGCTTCTTGGTGATTCTGTTCTTTGTGCCGGTGCAGCTGATTGATTGACAGTTCTGTTTGTTGAACTTCTATCAGAAGAATAACCTCTTGATGATTCTGTTCTTTGTACAGGAACACTTCTTTCAGTGCTCATTCTATTATTTGAACTTGCTCTGTTTTCAGAATAACTTCTTGATGGCTGATTTGCTTGTTCAGAAACTCTGTTTGTTCTAGTTTCATAAGAAGTTCTTGGTGAAGAAACGTTCGAATTGTTTCTATTGTTCTCTGTTCTTACCGGATTTGATACAACTGTTGAATTTTCTCTGCTAGAATTTGTTGAACGATTCG
Source organism: Flavobacterium oncorhynchi (assembly GCF_002217355.1). Taxonomy (GTDB): domain Bacteria; phylum Bacteroidota; class Bacteroidia; order Flavobacteriales; family Flavobacteriaceae; genus Flavobacterium; species Flavobacterium oncorhynchi. The sequence goes on from NZ_MUHA01000006.1 coordinate 69,310, forward strand.
TATTGTTATAATTTCTGTTAGATGTTGATCGGTTATCATTATAGCTTCTGTTGTTTCCAAAATCACTGTTAGAAGACACTCTGTTTGTGTTTGATCGATTTGAATTATAAGTGTTTTGAGATCTGTTTGATTCTCTGCTTGCAATTCGTCTTTGATCTAAATCGTATCTGTTTCCAGTATTAGCATGTCTTTGTTCAAAACTATAATTAGGTCTGATTTTTTCGTAACCATAAGTACGTCTTGACTCATAAAGTACAGGAGCTCTATAGCTTCTTCTATAGTTTACGTAGTTGTAGCGATTATTCACATTGATGCAAACGTTGATGTTATTTCTATATCTGTAAACAGGATACGGACTCCAAGCAGCATAATAAGTTGGATAATAATTCCAATACCATGATGAATAATAAGGTCTATAATTGGTAACCCAGAATGAAGAATAAATCACTGGAACGACATTGTAAACGGGCTCATAAATATAGTTTGTTCCATATAAATAAGAGTTTCCTACAATTTGAACACTTACTTTGTTGTAATTGTCTCTTTCTACATCAATAGTAGCTACGTCTTGATAAACGTCGCGATCTAATACAGCTTGAATAATTACAACGTGTGTTCTGTTTTCTACCGATTCGATAACACGCAAATAATCAACCTGATCATCGCCGTTTAAATCAAGGTTTGAAATTTGATATTTAGGATCATTTAAACGTCTTTCAAAGTCTTGAAGATTTGATGATTCTCCAAACATCGAGGCAACCGCTCTAAGATCTAAGTTATCACTAATGTCTGAGTTTTTTGCGTAAACAGTAGTTTGGCTTTGTGCTGAACAAGAACCTAAAACTAATGCTGCGAGCGCTATAAAAAGTAGTTTAGTTTTCATGATAAAATCTATTAAATATTAATATTGGGAGATATCCAATTACTGTGCCACAAATTTATTTATAGCTTAATGTGTTTTTAGATGACTGTTGTATAGTTGTTTATGTTTTATTTGGATAGAAAAGTAATTTTGTTTGATGGATATTAGAGGAGGGAAAAGTTGTTTTATAAAAAAGCGAAAACTTATTTGAAATGTTATAATAAATTGTATTTTAGCAACAGCCAAATCTTATTTTATATGAAAAAACTAGTTTTATTTTGCAGTATTTTTATTTTATTGATGTCATTTCAAACATTTAATTATAAAGCCAAAGTTAATTTCAGCAGCGGTTTTACATCAATGACAATAGATACTTTGTTTAAAGATAAAATTAGTATAAGAGCAATTTTAATCGATAAAAATAAAGTTTGGTATGGAGCTGATAATTCTCGTTTTGGCTATTATGATTTAGATAAAAAAGAGAAGTTTGAAGAGCATATTTATCGTGATACACTTAAGTTAGAATTTAGAAGCATTGCACAAACTTCAAAAAATGTGTTTCTATTAAGTGTTGCAAACCCAGCATTGCTCTATTCTGTTGATAAAAAAGACAAAAAAGTGAAACTGGTTTATAAAGAGATAAATCCGAAAGTTTTTTACGACAGTATGCAGTTTTGGAATGATAAAGAAGGTATTGCTATTGGAGATCCAACAGAAGATACTTTTTCTATAATTGTTACTCGTGATGGCGGAGAAACTTGGACTAAAATATTATCTGATAAATTGCCAACAAATGCAGTGGGAGAAGCCGCTTTTGCAGCAAGTAATACTAATATTGTTATAAAAGGGAATGATACTTGGCTGGTTTCAGGTGGAAAAAAAGCACGTGTTTTTTATTCAGCAGATAAGGCAAAAACATGGAAAGTTGTTGAAACTCCAATTGTGCAGGGAAAAGCGATGACAGGTATTTTTACTGCAGATTTTTATGATTCTAAACACGGTTTTATTGCAGGAGGTGATTATGAGATTCCGAGTAGAAAAGTAGATAACAAGGCCTTTACAAAAGATGGCGGAAAGACTTGGGAATTGATTGGGCAGAATATGGGATTTGGTTATGCATCATGTGTGCAATACGTTCCAGGAGGAAATGGAAAAGAGATTATTTGTGTAGGCTCTGAGGGAATTCAGTATTCTCAAAATGGAGGTGAAAACTGGACACAATTATCTACAGATACTAAATTTTTTACTGTTCGCTTTATCAATAGAAATACAGCAATAGCTGCAGGACATAATAAAGTAGTTCGACTTAATTTTAAGTAAAAAAAACAAGAACCCTAAATAATAAAGTAAGTATTATTATATAGGGTTCTTATCGCTGTTGTATTTTTAAGAAGCTTAATTTTTTCCTGCTTTGTCTCGGTATTGTTTTAATAATTTTCGATTAAAATCATCTTCAGATTTTTTAAGCTTTAATATTTTCTTTGCCGAAAGTATTTTTTTAAGATTTGCTGTGTATTTCTCGCGTAAAAGATACAGTTCTTTATCTGTAGATTCGATTTGAGATAATAATGCAGCTGCTTCTTTTTCTGAAAGAGAACTTAGATTATCGTCATCTAATTTACGCAGGTAAGTTTTCATTTTGTTATGACGCAGTTCATATTGTTTATCGTCATAAGTATTGTAAATTGGCCAAAATTTTTCAGCTTCAGTTGAAGTAAGTTCTAATTCAGTTGTTAAAAAAGAAACCTTATATGCTTTGATCTTTTCACGTTTATCATCTGCTTTGTCATTTTGAGCGTAAAATGAAAAGCTTACTAAAAACAGAAGGAATGTTAGTATATTTTTAGTTTTCATATTTTAATTTTTTTGTTTTTTATTCAGAAATTAAATTTTCAATATTTGGATTAGAAGATAAGATGTCTTCTAGAGTTTCTTGTTCCAGTGCAACATTTTTATTCAGCTTTTCAATGTCTTTAGTGTCTAATTCTCGAATTAAATCGTATTGATTTAAATTTGATTGGTAAGACAAGTAGGTTTCTAAAGTTGCTTCATCAAGTTCTTTTGATGTTGCATTATAATTGTTGATAATAGGAATCATTAATGCAATACCTACTAAAGCGGCAGCAATAAGGGTGATTGTTTTTTTGCGTTTGTATATCGGAATTATTTTAACTTCTTCTTCGTTTATCTGCTGTAAAACTTTTGCCGAGATTGTATCAAAATAATTTTCAGGAGTTTTAAATCCTGATGATATTTTCGGTTCGTTTTCTAGTTTAAATGCTTTCATAATAACAATAAGATAAGTTTTGCTGCAAAAGGTTTAATTTGATGTAACATATATTTCTATTTTTTTCACAGCATGATGATAAGATGCTTTTAGTGCGCCAACCGATGTTCCAAGAATTTCTGAAATTTCTTCGTACTTTAATTCTTCAAAATATTTCATTTTAAAAACCAACTGTTGTTTTTCAGGTAATGTAATTATTGCTCTTTGAAGTTTGATCTGAATTTCATCTCCATCAAAATAAACATCTGATTTTAAATTATCAATTGTTTTATTTTGCAGACTTTCAGAAGTAATACCATTTAGTTTTGCTTTCTGATTTAAAAAAGTCAAAGCTTCATTTGTGGCAATGCGATACATCCAGGAAAAAAGCCTGCTTTCTTCCTTGAAGTTTTTTAAGTATTGAAATACTTTAACGAAAGTGTTTTGTAAAACATCGTCGGCATCATCATGATTCAAAACAATATTTCGAATATGAGAATACAATGGTTTTTGATAATCAGATAGGAGTTTTTGAAACGCTGTATTTTGCGTTTTAGGATTTAATAATTGTTGTATAAATTCCTTCTCGTCTGTCAAACTTTTTGATTTATCAAACCTTTATATAGTGTTAGAATGAATTTTAAACAAAAGGTTTAATGACCTTCGAAAGTTTAAAATTCTGATTGCTCTTCTTCTTGAGTTTGTGTTGGTGGTGTTGCAGGTTTTGGAGTTGCCGGCTTTGGTGTAGCAGGTTTCGTTACGGCAGGTTTTGCTGTTTCGGGCCTTACAGTGTCGACACCTTCTTCTGGTTCAGATGAATAAACTGGTGAGTTGACTGGCGCTGCAGGCACGATTTTAGGAATAATAGGGAAGTAGATTTCCGTTAGTAATTTAGATGGGCTTTTTACATCTAATTTACTGATCGATAAAACTTCAAGATGCGACCAGCTTAATTCTGGTTTTATCTTTTGATTGTTAATATATGCTGTTGTTTTTGAAATAGCTTCGTTAGTATGTGAATAATCACCTTTTAAAGTTGTTTTCACCGCATCAAAACCATTTAATTTTCCTGATGAAATATCACTTCCAGAACTAATTGATATTTCTTTGTTTATAGGAAGACATATTGAAATTTTTGCTAATCCTGACGCAGTATCATAGGTATGATAAATGATAAATGGTTTTCCAGTTGTACTTAGACCATTGGTTTCGCTAAAGTGAATAAGTTTTGGAATAACAATTCTGGCATTTTTATTTACTTTCTGAATTTCACTGGTAAAAGTCTGTTTGATATATGGAGTTTCAGTTTTCTTTACAACCCCATTTACTTCTACAGCATAAGTTTTTGTTTCGTAATCTAAATTTTTGTCAATATTTGCGAGGCTTTTTTCGTAAATAGTTCCAATAACCTTGTCAGAACCGCCATTTAGCGCTGTGTATATTTTAAACAAAAAGCTCATGGTTCCTTTTGCTTTCCAAGTAACTTTTGTTTTACCTGCCAAAGTATCCTTAAAAGTCCAAGTTACGTCAGCTTCTGTGCCGTCGTATTTCATTTTTTGTTCAATGCTTTCACCTTCTTTTGTTTTTAGGGTAATTGCATTTCCATTGCCTTCATCACCTGACCAATAAAATGATGCTCCATTTCCGCTGGTTTTGTTCGGAAAAGTCATTTTTATTGATGGATCTTCTGTAGACCAAGATTCAAAATCTTCATAGTTTCTAAAATCATTTACATAATTATAGACTGTAGCTTTTGGCGAATTGATGACTTTGCTTCTTTCAACAGAAAAAATCCCTTTTTGGGTAGCAACAAAAACGGTTAGAGCGACTAAACTTAATAATAGTAAAAGAAATAAATATTTTAGAATCTTCATTGATGCAGGTTTTGCGTAAAGTTATAAATTTTATTGCGAGTCCAAACTAATAACAAAAATAAAAGTTGGATTCAATTTTGTTTCCAATTACTGGATTTTATAAAATAACGATTTGGGAAAGGTTAAATTGTGCTTTTCTTGAAAGTTTAAGTTTTGGGCTTATCTTTTTAGAAAGACTTTAATTACGAATAAAATCGCAATAAAAAGAAGAAATGCAATAAGGACTTTGTAATTTCCTTTGTAAAAAACTTTGTGCAGCGCTAGATCTTTACGGTAAGCAAAAATCATTATGATTACAAATGCGATAAAAAAACAGAGTCCGAAAATTAATTGTCCTTGACTAAACATACTTTAAAAATTATTTTTGACAAATTTAGAGAATTGTATACGATTTGTTGCTAATTTGCCATTTCATTTAATCAAATAAAAACATGAAGAAACAACTGGATGCAGTTACAGAATTTCATACTGCTTTTAAAATAGGTCACAGTCATACTCCAATTGCTGATTTAGGAGAAACTAAAAAACTGCTTCGTTATAATTTAATGAAAGAAGAAAATGAAGAATATCTTGAAGCGGTTCAAAATAATGATTTAGTTGAAATTGCTGATGCACTTGGTGATATGATGTATATTTTATGCGGTACAATTATCGAACATGGTCTGCAGGATAAAATTGAAGCTGTTTTTGATGAAATTCAGCGTAGTAATATGAGTAAACTTGGCGAAGACGGAAAGCCTATTTATCGTGAAGATGGAAAAGTGATGAAAGGGCCAAATTATTTTAAGCCTGATTTTTCGAAGTTGTTATAAAGAAGATTAAACGCAAAGGACGCTAAGTTTTTTTTCTGCTGTTCGTGTAAAAACGTAAAGTTCGCAAAGCTCTGCGTTATTTTTGTCATTTCGACGAAGGAGAAATCTTCGCTAGAAGCTCTACAAAGATTGGTCTTTCGTTGCGGAGTTACTTGTGGAGATTTCTCCTTCGTCGAAATGACAAGATTGTGAAAAAAAACGAACCCGACAGATTTTTAAAATCTGTCGGGTTTTTATATTTAAATATCTTTGAATTATTGAACTTTAACTGTCCATCCATAAGTATCTTCAGAAAGTTTATTTTGAAGACTTGTTAGTTTTTCTTTCAAGAATGAAGCGTATGAATTCTCTACTGGAGTCATTTCATAATATTCACCTTTATATGAGAATCCTTTAATTACACTGATTACTGCAGCAGTACCAGCTCCAAAAATTTCTTTTAAAGATCCGTTTTTAGCAGCTTCAACTAGTTCAGAAACAATTACTGGACGAACTTCAACATTTAAGCCTTCTTTTTCAGCCATTGCAATTAAACTTTTTCTGGTAATACCATCCAAAATTCTTTCGCTTGTTGGAGCTGTCAATAGAGTATCGTTAATTCTGAAGAAAACGTTCATTGTTCCAGCTTCTTCTAATTTTGTATGCGTGGCATCGTCAGTCCAAATAACTTGTTGAAAACCATCTTTGTTTGCTAAGTTAGTTGGGTAAAACTGAGCAGCGTAGTTTCCTGCTGCTTTTGCAGCACCAATTCCACCATTTGCAGCTCTACTGTAATGTTCAGCAATAATTACTTTTACTTCACCTCCATAGTAAGATTTTGCAGGAGAAAGTAAAATCATAAATTTATATTCGTCAGATGGATTTGCGATTACTCCAGGTCCTGTCGCAATCATAAAAGGACGAATGTACATACTTGCACCATTTCCTCTTTGAATCCATTCTTGGTCGATTTTTAATAATTCATTCAAACCTTCCATAAATACATCTTCTGGAACTTCCGGCATCGCCATACGAACAGCAGAATTGTTGAAACGCTTGTAATTTTCATCAGGTCTAAACAACCAAACATCATTATTCTCATCTTTGTAAGCTTTCATTCCTTCAAAAATAGCTTGTCCATAATGAAAGACTTTAGAAGATGGATCCATTAAAATAGGCGCATATGGCTTAATGACCGGAGTCTGCCATTGTCCGTCTTTATAATCACATTCTAATAAATGGTCTGTAAATACAGCACCAAAGCTTAAGTTTTCAAAGTCTACAGAGCTTATCTTAGACGATTCAGCTTTTCTGATTTCAATTTTGCTTGTTTGAGTTGTACTCATAATTATGTAAAGTTTTTATCTAATTTGTATTCTTTCAAATGAAAATCTAACGTAATGATCTGATGAAGAATAGGTTTTGTTGAATGCAAAATTACGGAAAAATATATAATTTGTTTAGTAAAACTGCATTAATTCCTGTATTTGACTGAGATTTGTTTATCTTATAATAAACCTAAAATTTTAGCGAAGTTTTATAAAGATTTTATGAAAAAAGTGTCGTTTTTTAAGGCTTTACGCATTTGTTTTGACTAAATTTGACTGAGAAAATGGACTATAAATCAATGTAAATTCATTGTAAAATTTGAAAATAGTGAAAAGAGAAATAATTAAAACGCTAGATGGTTCAACAACAATTCATTTGGAAGAATGGAACGAAAGTTACCATTCCAAACATGGTGCTATTCAAGAAGCAAAACATGTATTTATAAAAAATGGGTTGTCATTATTTGAAAGTAATCCGGTTTCTATTCTTGAAATTGGTTTTGGTACTGGTTTAAATGCGTTTATTACTTTTTTAGAATCAGAACAAAAGCAGAAGCACATTAATTATGTTGGAGTAGAAGCATATCCGATTGCTGCAAGTGAAGTTTTGGGAATGAATTATGTTGAAGAATTAGAAGCAGAAAATTTTTCGGAAGTATTTAAAAAAATGCATGAAAGCGAGTGGAATCAAGAAGTGAAAATTAACTCAAGATTTTCATTAACTAAAAGAAAACAATTTTTTGATGAAATTGATGATTTAGAAATTTTTGATTTGATTTACTTTGATGCTTTCGGATATCGAGTACAGCCGGAGCTTTGGAGTACAGCCATTTTTCAGAAAATGTACAATAGTTTAAAGCCAAACGGCGTTCTTGTTACGTATGCTGCTCGAGGAGTTGTTAAAAGAAGTATGATTGAGGTTGGTTTTACTGTTGAAAAATTAACAGGGCCTCCTGGGAAAAGAGAAATGTTTAGAGCTTTTAAAAAGGTTTAAATGAGTTGTTTAGAACGATTCTAGATTGATTTATATGTAGTAAGAAAACGTATTCGCTGCTAAAGTTTTTAAAAAAATAAGTTAAAAATTGTCTTTATGAATGATATTTGCTTAAATTTGGCTCGAGTTTAAAATAATAGATAATCCCCGAAAATCTTGTTTTATTATGTCAAAAATAATGTTTGATTACACGAAATCAATACTTGAAAGAGTAAGTTTCGATCCGATACTTTTTTGTAAAGAACTAGAAAAAGCTATCAAAACACTGTTGCCATACGAAATGGAACAATTGCAAGAATGGTTATTAAATTTTATAATTGAAAAACCAGAACTTAAACAAAGTCTACTACTAATTAAAGTATAAAAGAAAAGGAGCCGAAATTGGCTCCTTTTTTATTTTTATTTCTTTTGCAGCGGACTGATGATTTGCACGTTTTGAAAAACAATGGCTCCTTTTACGACGCCGGCAATTGTTGATCTAAGTGCATCAATAATTTGCATTTTTAATTCGCTCTTCGGGTAAATTAAACTTACTTCGCGAGCAGGTTTTGGTTCCTTAAAATTTCGCAGTTTCAGTTTATCGGATTCTTTTAAGTCTAAAGTGTGCAAATACGGAAGTAATGTTGTGCCCAAACCTTCGTCGGCTAGTTTTATCAAAGTTTCAAAACTTCCACTTTGAATTTGAAAATTATTTTGGTCAGCATCAGCACTATGTTTGCATAAATTTAAAATTCCATCTCTAAAACAATGCCCGTCTTGTAAAAGTAAAATTTCATTGATGTTTAAATCAGCAACTTCGATTTCTTCTTTTTGAAAACTGCTGTGATGTTCTGGAATATAGGCTACAAATGGCTCAAAGTATAAAACGATCTCTTTTATTTTTTCATCTTCAAGCGGAGTTGCTGCAATAGCTGCATCCAAATGACCGTTTTTTAATTTTACAATAATTTCATCCGTATTAAGCTCTTCAATTAAAAGTTTAACCTTTGGATATTTCTTAATGAAATTATTTAAAAACATAGGTAAAAGAGTCGGCATAATGGTTGGGATAATTCCTAGTCGAAATTCTCCGCCAATAAAACCTTTTTGCTGCTCAACAATATCTTTAATTCGGTCAGCTTCGTTTACAATATTTTTTGCTTGGTTTACAATCTTTTGCCCAATATCCGTAAGCTGAATAGGTTTTTTACTTCGGTCGAATATTAAAATATTTAGTTCTTCTTCAATTTTTTGGATCTGCATACTTAAAGTAGGCTGAGTCACAAAGCATTTTTCAGCAGCAAGCGTAAAATTTTTATGCTCTGCAACGGCTAATACATATTGTAATTGAGTTATCGTCATTTTAATAGAATTTTTTGATGCAAAAATAACTAAATATAATTTTTTTTTATGTTTTTTTTAAAGAAGTTAGCTTAAATTTGTAGTAAACTCATTATAAAAAATGAAAATTATGAAAACAAATATTTTAGGACTTCCAGTAAAAGAATCAGAGTTATTAGTAAAAGAATTAAATGTTCTATTGTCAAATTTTCAAGTTTATTATCAAAATCTAAGAGGAATTCATTGGAATATTAGAGGGAAACGTTTTTTTGATCTGCATGTTAAGTTCGAAGAATTGTATACAGATTCACAATTAAAAATTGATATGATTGCCGAAAGAGTTTTGACAATTGGAGGAACACCTTTACATACATTTGAGGATTATATTAAAAATAATAAATTAACTGTTGGAAAAAATATATCAAATGACGAGAAAGCGGTTCATTTAATTGTGAGCTCTTTATCGGATTTGCTAAAAATTGAGCGGGAAATATTGAATAAATCTGCAGAAATTAACGATGAAGGTACGAATTCGATGATGAGTGATTTTATTGCAGAGCAGGAAAAAACGATCTGGATGATGAACGCTTGGCTTGACGAGGAGTTATAATAACTTGTTTGTTAATAAATTAAGAGGCAGAATGAGTAGGTTACCCATTCTGCCTTTTTTATGAATGTTAAATTTCTATGAAAATTTTGGTTTGATGCTTTGATTTTGTTTGTATAACGTTATTTTTGCTGGAATGAAATTAGTTGCTCGCATATTATTATTCATATTTATTGCTTTCTTATCTACCCCTACAATTATTACGGTGATGAAGAAAAGCACAGATACGTCTATATTTTTCAGTTTTTCTGAAGAAGAGCATTCTCATAAAGAACTTAAGGCTGCTGTATATCCAGCAATACTTCAACATGAAGTTGTTATGCCTGTCTATATCGAAAAAAAGACGATTGCGTCTGAAAATATTGTAAAACTAGACAATATTTCTCCGAGCATTTTTGCTCCACCTCCCAACTTGGCATAATACTTCCGATTTATTTTGAACTAACTGTATTTTTGATTAAATGCGGTAAAACTTTGATGAATAATTTATTTAGTATTGTATTATGACAAAAAAAATTAATCTTTTTGCCAACCTTAAGTCTGACTTTGCTTCAGGTTTAGTGGTTTTCTTGGTCGCTCTTCCGTTGTGTTTAGGTATTGCAATGGCTTCTGGAGCGCCTTTATTTTCTGGAATTATTGCAGGTGTTATTGGTGGTATAGTAGTTGGTTATTTGAGCCAATCGCATATCAGCGTTTCAGGACCAGCTGCCGGACTAACAGCTATTATTTTAACTGCGATTACTGATTTAGGTGCTTTTGATGTGTTTTTGATGTCTGTTTTTATTGCAGGACTAATTCAATTAGCATTAGGGTTTTTAAAAGCCGGAAGTATCTCCAATTATTTTCCAACAAATGTTATCGAAGGAATGTTGGCAGGTATTGGAATTATCATTATTTTAAAACAATTACCTCACGCATTTGGTTACGATGCAGATTTTGAAGGCGATCAGGCTTTCATTCAAAATGACGGAAGTAATTCATTTTCATTTCTGTTTGATGTAGTTAATCACATTCATTTAGGAGCTGTGGTAATTTCGCTTGTTTCTCTTGCTATTTTAATTTCTTGGGATAAAGTTCCTTTTTTAAAGAAATTAAAATTAGTTCCAGGTGCGCTTGTTGCTGTTGTTCTAGGAGTAGTTTTAAACGAATTTTTTGTTTCTTCAGGAAGCTCATTGGCGATTGCAAAAGAACATTTGGTTTCATTGCCAGTTCCAAAATCTTTTGACGAATTTAAATCTATTTTAATTACACCAAATTTTGCTGCGGTTACAAATCCTCAGGTTTGGGTAGTTGGTATTACAATTGCCATTGTAGCTTCTATTGAGACACTTTTGTGTATTGAAGCTGCAGACAGAATGGATGTTCAAAAACGTTATACGAATACAAATGTTGAGCTTAGAGCACAAGGTATTGGTAATATTGTGAGTTCACTTTTAGGAGGTTTACCAATGACTTCTGTAGTAGTGAGATCTTCTGCAAACAATAATGCAGGAGCAAAATCAAAAATGTCGGCTATTATTCACGGTGTATTATTATTGATAAGTGTTTTATCGATTCCTACTATTTTGAATAAAATTCCATTGGCAACATTAGCTACCGTTTTAATTTTGGTAGGATATAAATTAGCTAAACCAGCTACATTCAAACATTTCTGGGAAAAAGGAAAATATCAGTTCATACCTTTTGTTGCAACCTTAGTATTTGTTGTAGCAACAGATTTACTTAAAGGTGTAGCGTTAGGAATTATTATCAGTGTTATTTTCGTATTAAGAGGAAACTTAAAAAGAGCATACAGCTTTAAGAAAGAAGAATACGAAGACGGAGATATTATTCATATCGATTTAGCGCAAGAAGTTTCTTTCTTGAACAAAGCTGCGATTAAATTGACTTTGAGTGAGATTCCTGAAAACTCTAAAGTAGTTATTAGTGCAGAAGATACAGAGTATATTGCGCATGATGTTTTAGATTTAATTCGTGAGTTTAAAGAAACGCGCGCTATTGACGAAAACATCGAAGTGAAGCTGAAAGGATTTAAAGAAGCTTACGAACTTGAAAACACACCAGAGAATAATAATCATGTCTCTATAGAACATTATTATGATGTTGCTAAAAGAGAAATGGTACAGAAAGAAAAAGTTTAAACAAATTATATTAATTAAAGGTATTTCTTCATGGTGAGAAGTATTAGAAAATTAGATAACTTTACCGTAAGTTATTTTTTATATGTTTAAGCATGTTGAAGTACCAATCAAAAAATCAAAAAAATGAAAGAGTTTTATAAGCAGTTACTAGAGAACAATAAGCAATGGGTTGAGAAATCATTAGCATTAGATCCTAATTTTTTTGCTGATTTAGCAAAAGGGCAGACTCCGCCTTTATTATGGATTGGGTGTTCTGACAGTCGCGTTCCTGCAAACGAAATTATTGGAGCAAAAGCTGGTGAAGTTTTTGTACACAGAAACATTGCAAACATGGTTGTTCACTCAGATATGAATATGTTGAGTGTTTTGGATTATGCCGTTAATGTTTTAAAAGTAAAACACGTTATTGTTTGCGGACATTACGGTTGTGGCGGCGTAAAAGCGGCTATGGGTCAGCAATCTGTTGGAATTATCGATAACTGGATTCGTCATATTAAAGATGAGTATCGTTTACACGATAAATATTTAAACTCAATTCAAGATGAAACAGAGCGTTTTAATGCTTTTGTTGAAATCAATGCTAAAGAGCAGGTTTATAACTTGGCAAAAACTTCGATTGTACAAGGTGCATGGAAAAGCGGTCAAGATTTAATGCTTCACGGATGGGTTTACGGATTAAATTCAGGTTTTGTAACCGATTTAAATGTAAATATTAGTTCAAACGAAGAGCTTGATGAAGTTTATCAGCTTGATCTTTAATAGTTAAATAAAAATTGTTATGAAAAAATCGCCTCAAAAGGGCGATTTTTTTTATTCGTTTTCATTTAATCAAAGTAATACATTTCAAATACATCACCAGAATACCAGTACTCGCGAATATCATAGTAGGTCGAATTATTTAAATAATTTGTAAAAAAACGATAACAATTATCTGTCTCAGAATAATAAATTATGCTTTTGTGATTATCAATCATATATATTGTGGGGTAATTTTGTGTGCTGCTCTGTTCGTATAGTGGTTTTATTGAAATCTTAATATTATGATAGTATTTGAGTATTTTTTCTTTACTTGTTAAATCAGGAATGTTTTTATTTTGATTGTTAAAAAAGATTACATTAATTTCTTTATAAAATAATGAATCATTTCTAAAAAGATAAGTGATAATTGTATTATCTAATTCTTTTTTAAGATAATCAATGTTTTTTTTCTTTTTAATTGAATCTTCATGGTCAAAATTCCATAGTTGCGTTGGACATAATTTCCCTTCTTTATTTACTTCTGGTTTTACATTAGAATACATATCATATTTTGCAATAGATTTAATTGTGTCATCAACTTGATCTTCATCATCTAGTATTGCGGTATATGAATAGTGGTAAAAACCATTCTTTTTCAAATCTTGTTGTGTTATAGGTTTGGTTAAAAAGTGATTAATTGTATCTTTCTTTTTGCAAGATATAAATGTTAACGTAAGGAATAATAGGGCTATATTTCTCATATCATGTTATTGCTAATCCAGATTCTTGTAATTCTTTCAATATATCCCTCACTTTGTTAATTGGCTTGCCTTCTGATCTCTGGGGAGAAACATAACCATTTGTATTGTTTCTTTTGTAATGTTGATAGAAGGTTTGCTCGTCAAGATAAACAGGTCCGTTAACAGGATAAGTATATTCTGCAAGACTAAATCGTGGCTCAGCACTTAAGGCAAATCCTAAAATTTTTATTGATGTGTCTGCGATTACAGATGCTTTTCCTGGTAAAAAACCAACAGCAGCTGTTGTGATTCCTAATAGGCTTAGCTTTTTATTTAAATCATCTCTGTTTTCAGAAACTTTTAAATAGGTATAATTTATATAAGTTCTGCGGTTGCAAATGGAAGCTTGTTTAATGTACTCGTGGAATTTTTTTAGTAAATATATTTTCCCATTCCTGAAAGTAATCTGCTTGTTCTTTATTACCAGATTATGAAGTTCCTTTTTGTCAACACATTGTTCTAGCTCTTTTTGTATTTTGGAAGAAGGGTCTAAAATGTGCTCTCCATTTACATACTTTAATTTGAATGTTGTGTTGACTTTTTCTCCTTTTATTATTCGTCCTTTATTATCCATATAGATGGTTAAGGCGCTCAAATAACAATTTCTTGGGGTTGTTGAAACATCGCCTCTTTCAACAGGATCAGTGTAACATTTATTCAGTTCTAAAGATGTCAAAGCGGTAATACAATGAAATAAGCCATTTATTTTCATTGATATACTTTGTGTATAGTAAGATCTATATAAATCTCTATATTGATATTCTTCCCAAGGTTCAGGTACAATATCTGGTTCGTAATTGCCAAGACTAATTGATGGTCCCATCTTTATAATTTTACTGTTTTAGTAAAAATATTTTATCTAAATGAGACTAGAGGCCAGTAAAAGGTGAAAAAGTAGTAAAATAAGGTATTTTTTTAAATCCGAAAGTCTTTTATGTATTAAAAATATTACATAAAAAAACACCCTTTGCAAGGGCAATTTTTTTTATTCGTTTTCGTCTAGATTTTCATTAAAAGCAGACGGTAATAATGTTGGGATAAACTTGATTAGAATAGGCAGCAATAAACTTCCGCCGGGAAGTAAAAAGATAGTAAGCGACGGAATGGTTTTGCAAATATCTAAAAGCTGTTTTTTTACTTTCTTCTTTTCCTTGGCATCCAAATCTCGCGTAGTAGAATATGCCAATAAAACCATTAATTCTTTACTCTGGATAATTTCCTTAACCAATCTGTTTTTGTTTCTTACAATCAATTTTACAACGCTGTGTGTCATTTGATCGTAAAAATGTTTGACAGGATTGGAGTAGTTAAAATAGGGGATTTTCTTTTTATGAGTGGTAATAAAAGCATTTGTTGTAGCAATACTATTTGAAACAAAATCATCAGAAACTCCCATCATTGATCCTAATGAATACAAAAAGTAGGCTTCTTCATTTTCTACAACACCATCGCTCCATAAAGCCATTCCAGCCATATCGATTAGGTAATATTGTTCTAATTTGTTGCCGAAATAGTCCAGTTGTAAAGTCTCTAAAGTTTCAACAGTAACTTTCGAGAATTTAGAATAACGAATAGATGCTTCAAAAAGTTTAATTAACAAATCATCATGCTGAGATTTGATGGTTTTGGTTTTTAATGCCAGCGCAACAATTCCAAGAACAGTTTCTTCGATCCGTTTTAAATATTTTTCAGGTATTTCGCCATGCACTAAATATTGTCTAAATGCCAAAACATCAATAAACAAAAGGGCATTGGTTACCAGATGCGAAAAGTTCTTGCTGATAATACTATCGTTTGTTTGTACTCTTTGATCTATTATATTTTCTAAAGATAAAGAAGGAGTGTCTTTTGGCAGTAAAATTTTAAACAAATTGAAACCTTCAGGATTCATTTGTTTGTAGAATTTTAAAACTTCGGTAATAAAATGAAGAGGTTCAAAATCTCTTTTTTCTAAACAAAAAACATTGTAAAGTGTATTTAGTAAAGCGACTTTAGAAATTTCGGTTTTAAACCAGCCTTTTATCGGAATTGGAATTCGAGAATCGATAGCAATAATATGTCCATATATAAAACCAGTTTCTCTAACTTTATAGTAGAACGAATCTGTAGTCTCAAAAGGGATTGCTTCTGAAAACTTTTGTTCGCTAAAATACTTGTCTATCCAGCCTGGTGCAGATGGGTTAATCATTGACTTCAATTTATAGCTGCAAAGCTATATCTTTTTCTTGTTTTAGTGTGAATATAAAATAAAATAACCACTAGATTTTTGTGAAAAAATAGTGGTTATAGGTTTTATTTATTTGATAATTCCTGCACAAGCAACTCTTCCGCCGGCATTTCCAGTTGGTTGAGTAGTAAAGTCGTCAGTACCTTGATGAACAATTAAACCTTTTCCTAGAATATTTTTTGTCTCATCTTCGCAGCCAATGCACCATTCATCAGTTGTCATTGTAATAGTTCCATTTCCTTTTTCATCAGCGGTGAAATTTCCAATATCACCTTTGTGATATTCTCCAACGCCCCATTTTCCATGCTTTTTAAAGGTTGGATTCCAGTGTCCGCCTGCAGAACTTCCATCAGCCGAAGTACAATCTGCTTTTTCGTGAATGTGTATAGCGTGAACACCCGGTGTTAATCCAGATATTTTTGCTGTAAAAGTGACCTTACCGTTTTTCTCTGTAAAAGTTGTCGTTCCTGCTACCTTGCTGTTGCTTTTTGGTTCTAAAGCAACCGTCAGAGTTTTGGCATCACTTGATTTTGTATTTGTTTTACAACCAATGACTAAAGCTGTAATTATAGCGAAAGACGCGATTATTTTTTTCATATTTATGGGCATTTAAATTAAATATTAAGTAAATTTAACATAAAATAACGACAAAGCGAGGTTGTAAAAGTTAAATAAAAGTCAAACTACTCCTTGTAATTTATTGAAAGCACCAATACGAAACGAATTATAATATGTAAATTAGTAGTGATTTTGAGCCTTGTTTTTTTTAAAAAATAGGCTCAATTTGTTTAAATTTAATACTTTAATTTTATGATGAAAAGAATTTCGATCTTAGCCTTTCTTAGTATAATGCTGCTTTCTTGTAGTGTTTCTAAAGACAAAAAAGGTGATGCAACGGCTAAACTTGATGGAAGTTGGGAACTTAATTTTATTACGGGCCCAAGAATTGCCTTTGAAGGATTATATCCAAATAAGAAACCAATAATAAATTTTAATACAAAAGACAGTCAGGTTTCGGGTAATAATAGTTGTAATTCCTATACAGGAAAACTTGTTTTAGATGGTAATAAAACAGATTTTACACAACCTATGGCAGTTACCAAAATGATGTGCCTTAACGGACAGGGAGAAAGTGTGTATATGAATACACTTCAAAAAATAACGTCATATGATATTACAGATGATGGAAAAACACTTCTATTTATTTCTGGTGATATTGTCATGATGAGATTCACGAAAAAACAGTAAGGTTACTTACTGTTTTTTTTTGATTACGATTTAATGTTAAACAATATAAATGCTGTTTAAAATGAAAACTAAATTATCTATTTTATTAGTATTGCTGGTCTTTGTGAATTTTTCTGTCTCAGCACAGCAAAAATCTAAGAAAGAACTAAAGGCCGAGAGAGAACTGCAAAAACAGAAAGAAATTGAGGCTTTGATCGAGGCTAAAGATTTTGTTTTTGAAGCGCAAAAAGCTACTCCTACAGGAGGCAGGATTATTGATTTAGATTATAAAACTTATTTTTTAAATTTTAATACTGTAAAAACAACTTGTGATTTACCCTTTTTTGGACGTGGATTTAATGTTGGATATGGAACTGACGGCGGAATTAAATTTGAAGGAGTGCCTTATAATTTAAAGATTGAAAAGAATAAAAAAAACTATATTGTGAAAGCGACAGTTAAAGGGAAAAATGATGTTTTTGATTTGGTATTTACCATCTTTTTTAATGGAAGCAGTTCTCTTTCTATTAACAGTAACAATAGATCTTCTATTTTTTATGATGGTATAGTAAGCGCGCCTAAGAAGGCTGTGGATAAGTAGTAAAGAGTTGTTATTAATGATGCCCTGAATTATTTTTATGCTAAAAAAATCGTCTTGTTTTTTGTCTGCAAAGTGTTTGTTTGCATTATTATTTTTCTTTGGGGTATTATATTCCTATAGTCAAGATTTAGAACCAAGAGTTTACGCTAATGTTGCTAAAGATTTGAATGTTGCAGCAATTGGTTATGTTTTTATGAATGGTAATGTGCTCACAGATCCTTCGCTGCCAATTACAGATTTTACGCTTCACAGCCACAATTTAGCAGTAAATTATATTCGAACTTTTGCAGTTTCTGATAAATTGGCTCGTGTGCAAGTTGTGTTACCTTATACATTCATGGATGGTTCGCAAACACGCACAAATGGTGATGTTTTAACAGGATCACGAACTGGATTTGCAGATATGAAAGTTCGGTTAGGAATTAATTTACTCGGTTCGCCTGCACTCGATAAGACAGAATTTAGAAATTTTGAGCAAAAAACGATTTTAGGGGTAAGTTTAGTAACTTCAATACCAACGGGCAGATATTATAATGATAAACAAGTTAATATAGGAACAAACCGTTGGGGATTTAAACCTGAAATAGGAGTTTCAAAACGTTTTGCACATGTATATGCTGAAGCCTATGGCGGTGTTTGGTTTTATACTAATAATAATGATTTTCTTGGAAAAAAATTAGAGCAAAAGCCAACTTACAGTTTACAGGCACATGCCAGTTATTATTTTCAGAATAAAATGTGGGTGGGATTTAATACAAACTGGTTTTTTGGCGGGAAAACAATTACAGATGGTGTTTCTGATGACAGCCAAATTGATAATTGGCGGGTAGGAGCAACATTTTCAACTCCTGTAGCAAAAGGGCAGTCTATAAAATTTCAGTATCATGTTGGAGCATATACTAATAACGGACTTAATTATTATGCTTTATCAGCGGCTTATCAATATTCATTTTTTTAGACAGAAAAAAAAATGTACGATTAATGTGTTAAAAATCAGTATATTTGAGTATGCATAATCCACTAAGAACAAATTTAAAATCAAAATTATGAAAAAATTAAGTCTTATTTTTATTTTGGCTGCGGCCACGTTTTCTTCTTATGCTCAATCTTCTTTCAAAGAAGACTTAGATGTTGTACAAAGTGTTTATGGAAAATCGAAAAGTGATCTTGTAAAAGAATACATGAATTTATCTGATACTCAATCTGCAGCATTTACAAAAGTTTATGACAGCTATGAAGCGCAGCGTAAAGCTCTTGGTCAAACAAAATTTCAATTGCTTAATGATTATGCGGCCAATTACGCAACATTAACAGATGAAAAAGCAGATCAATTGGCAAAAGCAGCTTTGAAAAATGAAATTGATTACGAAAAGTTATTTTCAAAAACGTATGGTCAGGCAAAAAAAGCTGTTGGATCTATAAATGCGGCAAAATTTATACAGTTAGAAGTTTATCTTCAAACAACAATTCGTAACGAAATACAAAATTCAATTCCGTTTATTGGAGAATTAGACAAAGCAAAATTGAATTAAGAGATTTATATTCACATAAAAAAGGCAGTTATTGTAATAACTGCCTTTTTTTATGCTCAATTTTCGTTTTCGTCTTTCTTTTTATTTTGATCCTGTTTAATATAAATATCTTGCTGTGGAAAAGGAATCTCGATATTATTTGCTCTAAAAACTTTATCAATTTCAATAATTAAATCACTTTTTACATCACTTGCAAAATTTATATTTCCAACCCAATATTTAATAACAATGTCAATAGAACTGCTGTTGAAAGTAGTTATCCAAATAATTGGTTCTGGATATTGAAGTACTAAAGTGTGGTTTCTTAATATTTCATTCAACAAGGATTTTACATTTTCCAAATTAGTTCCGTAAGCCACTCCAATAGAAATGTCTGTTCGTTTTTTATTGTTTGAAAGTGTCCAATTCGTTAAATGCTGGCTCAACAAATCTCCATTTGGTATTATAACATCGGCGCCGTCAAAAGTTCCCACAACACTGCTTCGTATACCGATAGATTTCATTTTTACCATTTGACCGCCTATTTCGATTGTATCATTTATATTAACAGGTTTTTCAAAAGCAATTATTAAACCGCTGACAATATTATTTACTAATGTTTGAAGTCCAAATCCGATACCAACACCTAAAGCACTAATAATAATCGTTAAACGGTCAACAGGAATACCAGATGATATAAAAGCAAGACTTATTCCGATACTAAATATGGCAATTTGTATGAAAAGCATCCAGCTGCCAAATTTATTTTTTTTAACGCCTGAAGATGAATTAATAGAGGTACTGGTTAAAAATGCAACAATTTTAGCAATGACTACAGAAGCAATAATGATAAAAAAGAAAACCAAAATACTTTGATATGAATAATTGAAGTCACCAATATTTCGAGGTTCTGTAAAAAAGCCAATAATTGGATCGAGAATGGCTTGAAAAAGGTATGAATTCTTGCCGATAGACACCAGCCATCCAAGAACAAATAAAGTGTTAATTTTAGGATCGGTACTGATTTTTTCTAATTCGTTGCTGTTTAATAATTTCTCTTCGTTTGATTCTCTCAAATAATTGGAATAGTTTATAATGTCAGCAAGTAAACGATATGTTGTGGTGAATAAATAATACATTAAAACCGTTATAATACCGTTTATGGCTAGAAGCTTTCCTAAATTATAGTTTTTACCAATTAGGATGAATAATATAGAAGTGATTTCAAAAGTTATTAAAACATATAAACTGTATTTAAAAAAGGGATTTAAAATCTCTTTATTCTTTTTTAGATTATAAATTGTAAATGCAATTGATGAAAAAGCTATTATTAAAATTAAAATAACCTCTTTTACAGAATGTGTTAGAATATTATTGTCATACAATCCTAGAAGAATAATAATGACATAAGCTTTCCATACAAACTTTTCTTTTGGAGTAAAATATTCTTTATTTACTATGGTTAAAGCAATTATCGATACCAGCCAAATGAGCGCTGTAAAGGCAAAAGGAGGGTAGGTGAAGAAAAAATTGAACAAAGTAAACGAAACTAATACAGCACAAGAAACCGGGTGCCTGAATATTTGTTTGGAAAGTTTTGTGGTATTGTAAACGCCCTCTTTTTTATATTTCTTTTTAAGAAACAACAGATAAATGACTAAAACTACTGCAAGCAGAAGCATTAAAACAATCGTTTTAAAATGATTTGAGATAAAGAATATTAATATGATCGATTCCTTGGTAAGGGAGTAAAAAAAAGATTCATAAAATGACATTTCATTTGAGTTGGTACTAAAAATGGTTCCGTCAGAGTCTAATAGATTTTGAAATTCATTTTTTCTAATATTATCGGTTTCGATGATGTCGTTTTGAAGATCATACTTAAAATGTCTCGCAGTTATTTGCAGCTTGCTGATACTGTCAAGTGCATCTTTAAATCGCTTATTAAGCGAGTTGACATTAGAGTACATTTGAGAATAACGATCATAATATAGAATCTTTCGCAATGAATCTTTTGGAAGTATAAACAGTGATTTTTGAATCGTTAAAGAGTCAATTTTTCCTTGTATTTTACTTAACTCAATACTGTTGTTTTTGATCTTTGAAAGCTGAATTTCTAGACGCGTCTGCAATTCATTAAGCATAATCGATGTAACGGTTATGTTTCTAAGCGTTTGAAAATCATTTCGATTTTTGATTATACCATCTATAGCTGTTTTTTTTAGTTTAATTGCATAATCTAGTTCTGTGGTGAAAGCTTTGTAATCAATACCCGTTTTTAAAATGACATTGGCATCCTGAATGTTTTTAGAAATAGCATCAAATAATAAATTATGATTTTTGGTTATTTTATTTTCAATATAAAGCTGCCTGCTTTTCTCTTCATCTAATTTGAGTAAACTTTCAATTTTAGTGTTTTTAGGAATCTCATTTTTTAGTTTTAGACTATCTTCTAAAATTGAATTTTGAGCATAAGAAGTATAAACTGGACTTGCCGTTAAAAGTATAATTGCAAGTACTTTTAAAACAGTAAAGTTAATTATGATGTTTTTATAAAAAATAGTATTGCGAATTATAGTCGAAAATATCATAATACTTTGCTTTTGGGAGTTACCCCAAAAATACTACAAAAAAAAACAACCTAAAAAAAGTTTTTTTAGGTTGCTTAGTATTCTGATTTTATTTGTTTCTAGTTTCGTATATGGTATTTACCATTCCATTGCGAGGAGCATCTAGAGGAAGTTCCCAGAACATGATACCGCCAAGTTTCTTAGCTTTTGCATATTCTGTTTTGGCTTTTATTGAAGTTAAATCGTCACCAGTTGCAAATGTTTTTTCTTTTTCATTGTACCAGTAAGGCGCTTTAGCTTTATCATCCCAAAAATATTTCCATCCGTTAGCTTCCGTATAATAAGTAGAGAAGTTTTTAAAATCAACCCCTTGAATATGTTCTCCAGCTTGATAAAGACCATTGTTTATATTAGCGACGTTTTTCCATGTTCTAGTGTAAAAAGCACCTCCAATAACTAATTTTTCTGCAGGAATTCCAAGTTTTAGCAAGTAAGTAACAGCTCTGTCTGTTGATTCTTCTTTTGGATTTGTACTGTATAACGGAGTATGATGTCCAGTTACTTTAGAATAACCGTTTACTAAATCATAACTCATAATATTAATGCGATTTACATATGGTGCAACTGCTTTCCAGTCTATAGATTCATCCAGACATTTTTGAAAACCACCTGCAGCAAAACTTAATTCATATTTTTTACCCAATGTTGAGCGTAAGATTTTAAGAAGTGCCGTAAAATTTGGCTTGTCAGCTGCCTGATATAAATGACCAGGAAGACCTTCGATAGATGGATATTCCCAATCTAAATCTAAACCATCAACTTTAAAATAATCACTAACTTCTTTTACAGATTTGGCAAAAGTTAATCTTCCCTCAGCAGTAGAAAATGCAGCAGAGCAAGGTTCGCAGCCACCCCAGCCGCCAAGTGAAAGTATGATTTTTAATTGTGGATTTTTAGCTTTTAAGGAAACTAAATGTTTAATTGTAATTGAGTCTTTAGGAGAGTCAACACCTAATTTTCCATCTCTTAAATGGCAAAAACTAAAGATAATTTGATCCAGCTTATTTACTTCGTATTCGTTTATTAGTTTATCATCGCCTGTGTAATAAGCTATGATATCCATTTTTTTGTTTTTTTGTGCAAAAAGATTTGTTGATAAACAGCACAGCAAAAGCATGGCAATCAGGTTAATTTGTTTCATTTTATGTTTTTTTAGCGTTTTTAGAATGCTAAATATAAAGGAATACAATTGATATTTAACTATTTCATCGACCTTAAAAAGTTAATTTTAACGAATATTTTGCAAATCGTTGCAAAAATATTGCGCTTAATCATTGCACATATTTACGTAAAGAACACAAACAAAAATAAACCCGCACAGTTTCGGAGTTGTGCGGGTTTAAACAAATTAAAAGCTAAAAACTATTTTTATATTAGAAGCAGTAAGTATCTTCGGCAACTAATTTTGCGGCAATTTTTTCTCTCAATGCCACTACGTTTGGTAAGTTGGTGTATTTAGTGAAACGTTTAAGTCCCATTAACATCATACGTTGTTCATCACCTTCAGCGAAAGAAGCAATTCCTTCTTTTCCTCTTAGGTTTACGATATCTACAGCTTTGTATAAGTATAATTTTGCCATAGCGATTTGCTCTTGTACTTTGTTTTCGCCTTGAGCTTTTGCTAACTTTTCAGTTCTCAAGATTGTACTTTCAGCCATGTAAATTTCGATTAAGATATCAGAAGCAGCCATCAATAATTGTTGGTGAGCATCTAATTCTGGACCATATTTTTGAACAGCGCTACCAGCAACCATTAAGAAAACTTTCTTAAGGTTTGCGATAATTCCTTTTTCTTCAGCAAATAATTCAGAGAAATCTGGAGTATCAAAAGATGGAATTCCCATTAATTCTTCCTGAACTTTCATTGCTGGTCCAAGTAAATCAACGTGACCTTTCATTGCTTTTTTGATCAACATACCTACAGAAAGCATTCTGTTGATTTCGTTTGTTCCTTCGTAGATACGAGCGATACGAGCATCTCTCCAAGCACTTTCCATTGGAGTATCTTCAGAGAATCCCATTCCGCCAAAAATCTGAATTCCTTCATCAGAACAAGATTGAACGTCTTCAGAAACTGCTACTTTCAAGATAGAACACTCGATAGCATATTCTTCAACACCTTTCAATTCAGCTTCTTGGTGAGAAGTTCCTTCTGCTTCACGAGCAGTAATTCTATCTTCGATATCTTTTGCAGCACGATAAGAAGCACTTTCTCCAGCGTAAGCGTTAGTTGCCATTTCAGCTAATTTAGAACGGATGGCGCCAAAAGTAGAAATAGAAGTATTGAACTGTATTCTTTCGTTAGCATATTTTACAGCTCCAGAAGTAACTCTTCTTTGAGCATCAAGACATGCAGCAGCCAATTTAATACGACCAACGTTCAAAGCGTTCATTGCGATTTTGAAACCGTTTCCTCTTTCAGACAACATGTTTTCAACAGGAACTTTTGTATCGTTGAAGAAAACCTGACGAGTAGAAGAAGCACGGATTCCTAATTTATGCTCTTCTTCATTCATAGAAATTCCGTTTGAAGGATCGTTTTCTACGATGAAACCTGTAATATTTTTATCATCTCCAATACGAGCAAAAACGATGAAAACGCTACAGAAACCTGCATTCGAAATCCACATTTTTTGACCTGTAATAGAGTAGTATTTTCCGTCTTCAGATAAAACAGCTTTTGTTTTTCCTGAGTTTGCATCAGATCCAGCGCCTGGTTCCGTTAAGCAATAAGCTCCAAACCATTCTCCAGAAGCTAATAACGGAACGTATTTTTTCTTTTGTTCTTCAGTACCGTAAAGTGTAATTGGCATAGTTCCAATTCCTGTATGTGCACCAAAAGCAGTTGAGAACGAACCTGTTGCTCCAGAAATGTAGTCACAAACTAACATTGTAGAAACAAATCCCATTCCTAATCCACCGTATTCTTCCGGAACCGCAACTCCAAGAAGTCCTAGTTCACCAGCTTTACGCATAGATGATTCTGTATAAGCATAATCTTTTTTCTCAAAACGATCTTTATGCGCCCATAATTCTTTGTCAACGAACTCTTTTACAGAGTCACGCATCATTAACTGCTCTTCCGAGAAATCTTCTGGTGTGAAGATATCCTCGCATTTTGTTTCTTTAACTAAAAACTGACCACCACGAGTCACGTTTTTTTCGATTGTATCTGCCATTGCTAATGTTTTTTGTATGTTTTTTATTTATGTTTTTTGTACACAATCTTGTCATTTCGACGAAGGAGAAATCTTCGCAAGTAGCTTTAAAACGAGATTCTAATCTTTGTCGAGTTTCTCGTGAAGATTTCTCCTTCGTCGAAATGACAAACTGAATGTATACTTTACTTAATAATACTTATAATACTTCGTAGATTCCAGCGCTTCCTTGCCCAGTTCCCACACACATCGAAACGATTCCGTACTTATTACCTCTGCGTTTCATCTCATCGAATAACTGAACAGAAAGTTTAGCTCCTGTACATCCCAGAGGGTGACCTAAAGCGATTGCTCCACCGTTTACGTTTACAATTTCAGGGTTAATATTTAACTCACGAGTTACTGCTAAAGCTTGTGAAGCAAAAGCCTCGTTTAGTTCAATTAAATCGATATCATTCAATGTTAATCCTGCTTGTTTTAACGCTTTCGGAATTGCTTTTACCGGACCGATACCCATAATTCTTGGCTCAACACCAGAAGAAGCAAAGTTTACCAAACGTGCGATTGGCTCAAGATTTAATTCTTTTACCATTTCTTCGCTCATAATTAAAACAAAAGCAGCACCGTCACTCATTTGAGAAGAGTTACCCGCAGTTACACTTCCGTCAGCAGCAAAAACTGGTCTTAAACCTGCTAAAGCTTCTTTAGAAGTTCCTGCTCTTGGTCCTTCGTCTTTATTTACAACGTATGATTTTGTTTCTTTTTTACCATTTTCATTGATGAAAGTCTGCTCAACAGTAATCGGAACGATTTGTTTGTCAAATTTTCCTTCTGCTTGCGCTTTTAAGGCTTTCATATGAGAGTTGTAAGCAAACTCATCCTGATCTTCTCTAGAGATTTTATATTGATTGGCAACCGCTTCAGCAGTTAAACCCATTCCCCAGTAGTAATCCTCGTGACCTGCAGCTGCAACTTTATAATCCGGAGTTGGTTTGTAACCTCCCATCGGAATAAAACTCATACTTTCAGCTCCACCGGCAATGATACAATCTGCCATTCCTGATTGGATTTTAGCAGTCGCCATTCCAATAGTTTCTAATCCGGAAGCACAGTAACGGTTTACTGTAACACCAGGAACGTCTTCCACTTTTAATCCCATTAGAGAGATTAAACGTCCAACGTTCAAACCTTGTTCAGCTTCCGGCATGGCATTTCCTACCATAACGTCGTCGATACGTTTTTTATCAAAATCAGGCAGTTCGTCCATCATAAACTGGATCGTTTCTGCAGCTAATTCATCAGGTCTTTTAAATCTAAAAACACCCTTTGGAGCTTTTCCAACTGCTGTTCTATATGCTTTTACTATATATGCTGTTTTCATTTGTTTTTGTTTTTTTAAGATTTATTAGAAGAAAGAGGCAAGAGGCAAGATATTTCTAAAGTCTTGCTTCTTGTTTCTTGCATCTTTTATCTAATTACGAAGTGGTTTTCCTTTAGTTAACATATATTGAATACGCTCCAGTGTTTTTCTTTCTGTACATAAACTCAAGAAAGCTTCACGTTCGATATCTAATAAGTATTGTTCAGATACTAAAGTTGCTTCAGATAAATCACCACCAGCCATTACGTAAGCCAGTTTGTTAGCAATTTTCTTATCGTGCTCAGAAATGTATTTTCCGGCTTCCATTTGATCCGTTCCTACTAAGAACATACCTAAAGCTTGTTTTCCTAATACTTTAACATCCGTTCTTCTGATTGGTTGTGTATAACCCGCTTCTGCCATTAGCAAAGCATGTTTTTTAGCTTCAGCAATCTGACGATCTTTGTTTACTACAATAACATCTTTTCCATGTTGAAGAAGTCCAGTATCAAAAGCTTCATAACCAGAAGTCGAAACTTTAGCCATTGCGATTGTTAAGAAATACTCTTGAAGAACGTTCAATTCCACATCATTTTTGCGGAATAAATCTGAAGCTCTTAAAGCCATTTCTTTAGATCCACCTCCGCCAGGAAGTACACCAACACCAAATTCAACTAATCCCATATACGTTTCTGCAGCAGCAACCACTTTATCAGCGTGTAAGCTCATTTCGCATCCACCCCCAAAAGTCATTCCGTGAGGCGCAACTACAACTGGAATAGAAGAGTAACGAACACGCATCATTGTATCTTGGAACAATTTAATTGCCATGTTCAATTCGTCGTATTCCTGTTCAACTGCCATCATGAAAATCATTCCGATATTAGCACCAACAGAGAAATTCGCTGCCTGGTTACCAATAACAAGACCTTGATATTCTTTTTCAGATAGGTCGATTGCTTTATTGATAGCTTGTAGAACATCTCCACCAATTGTATTCATTTTAGATTGGAATTCTAAGTTTAAGATTCCGTCTCCTAAATCCTGAATGATTGCACCACTGTTGCTCCAAACTTTTTTGCTTTCGCGAATGTTGTTCAGAATAATAAATGAATCTTGTCCAGGAACTTTTACTTGTGATTTTGTTGGAATATTATAGAAATAAGTCGCTCCTTCTTTTACAGTATAAAAACTATCGCTTCCAGAAGCCAGCATTTCAGTAACCCATGCAGCAGGGGCTAAACCTTCCGCTTTCATGATTTCAATTCCTTTGGCAACACCAATAGCATCCCAAATTTCGAATGGACCGTTTTCCCATCCAAAACCAGCTTTCATGGCATCATCAATTTTGTATAATTCGTCTGAGATTTCAGGAATTCTGTTTGACACATACGCAAACATTCCGGCGAAACTCTTACGGTAGAATTCTCCCGCTTTGTCTGTTCCTTTTACTAAAACTTTAAAACGATTGATTGGTTTATCAATAGTCTTTGTTAGTTCAAGAGTAGCAAAATTTGCTTTTTTCGCAGCGCGGTATTCTAATGTATTTAAGTCTAAAGAAAGAATATCTTTATCTACTTTTTTGTAGAAACCTTGTCCTGTTTTGCTTCCTAACCAGTTATTTTCCATCATTTTGTTGATGAAATCAGGAAGTTTGAACAATTCGTGTTGTTCGTCGTTCGGGCAGTTTTCGTAAATACCGTTGGCAACGTGTACCAAAGTATCCAATCCAACAACGTCAACGGTACGGAAAGTAGCCGATTTTGGGCGACCAATTACTGGTCCAGTCAATTTATCAACTTCTTCAATTGTTAATCCCATTTCTTTAACTAAATGGAATAAACTTTGGATTCCGTAAATACCAATTCTGTTTCCAATAAACGCTGGAGTATCTTTAGCAACAACAGAAGTTTTTCCTAAGAATTTAGATCCGTATTCGTTTAAGAAATCCAATACTTCAGTAGAAGTTTTTGGACCAGGAATAATTTCAAATAATTTTAAGTAACGCGCAGGGTTAAAAAAGTGAGTTCCGCAGAAGTGTTGTTGAAAATCTTCGCTTCTTCCTTCGCTCATAAAATGAATTGGAATACCAGAAGTGTTTGAAGTAACCAAAGTTCCCGGTTTACGGAATTTCTCGATTTGTTCAAAAACCAATTTCTTAATGTCTAAACGCTCTACAACAACCTCGATAATCCAGTCAACATTGGCAATTTTTGCCATATCATCAGTCGTATTTCCAGTCGTAATTCTATTTGCGAATTTTTGACTGTAAATAGGAGATGGTTTCGATTTTAATGAATTCGCCAAATGTTCGTTTACCACACGGTTGCGAACGGCTTTACTTTCAAGTGTTAATCCTTTTTTAGCTTCAGCTTCGGTCAGTTCACGCGGTACAATGTCTAGAAGTAAAACTTCGACACCAATGTTAGCAAAATGACAAGCTATACCTGAACCCATAATTCCGGATCCAATTACAGCAACTTTTTTAATTGTGCGTTTCATAATTTGTTACTATTTGTTTTTTGTATGAGAATCTGAATTATCTCTTAAAAGAAATACTATTCTTTTTCTGTGTTTTCTGTTTGATTAAATATGTTTTTATCGTGAATCAGTTCATTTATAATTTCAGAGACTTCGATAAAATGTTTCAGCTTTTCTTCCGAAACATGTTTCTTAACGGTTTCATTAAATTTTAGAACTGTATTTTTAGATAAATCTCTTTTTTCTTTTCCAAATTCGGTTAGGTAAATCAAAACACCTCGGCCGTCGCTTGGGTTTTTCTTGCGAACAATTAAACCCTTTTCTTCCATAGATTTTAAGGTTCTTGTTAAGCTTGTTGCTTCCATACCCATTCTTGGACCAAGAGCCGTTGACGGGGTTCCTTCTTCTTTATCCATGCTTAAAAGAGCAAATCCCGTTGCCATTGTAGCATCGTACTTTGCAGCCTCTTCATTATACATTCTTGAAACAGCCTGCCATGTAGCTCTCAAAATATAATCTATTGTTTTGTCTTTCATAGGTAACTATATCGATTTCAAATATAATTAAAAAATACTATGCATGCATATAATTTTTTAATAAATTTTTGGTTAATTAAAAAACATCCCTGATTTAGAGGGTTTTGCTGGTTTATTTATAGTGAAATATACTATTCTTTTTTTAGATTTTAACACTTTTTATGTTGTAAAAAACTTTTTTTAGTTTTTAAAACGTTTTTTATTCTGTATTCTGTAAAAAATTATGCATTTAATTCAGTACCGTTTTCGGTTTCATATCTTGAGATTGCCTTTTTTAGAATCGTTTTCATGCGATTTCTTAGATTTTCAGGCCTTAAAATTTCTATAGAATCTCCAAAACCTAATAAAAGTCGTTCCATTTCATAGTTAGGTGAAATAAACAAATGCACAATAATACTTTTATCTTCATTTTCCCTAATCAATCGCTGCGACGAATGCAAAGGTTTTGTCAACACATAAGGTGCATTTATTGCGTCAATCCAAAGCTCAATGCGTCTGGGCTGTAAACCAGAATTTACAGTGACACCAATTATATCCTTATAATAAGTATCAGCATCAAAATGTTCTTCTAAATAAGGAATGTTAAAATCGTAATCAATTGCAATAATTCTGTCCAAAGCCAAATTGGTGATTGGTTGTGAGGTTTTTTTCTTTCCTATTAAAAACCAGCGGTTATTGAATTCCTTTAATATAAAGGGATGAAAATGAAATTTACTCTCTTCTTTTGATTTGAATGATTTGTAAGTAATCACAAGTACAACTTTCTTAATGATCGCCTGATAAACTTCGTCTAAATAGTGCAAACCTTTTAAACTCTCGTTTTTGTCTAAATAAATAACAGGTTTTGTATGCGATTTTTCGGCATAGATTTTATCTTCTAAACGTTGTAAGATATCCGAAACATCATTAAAAAGGGAGAAATCTTTAAATTGTTTTAACATCGAAACGGTTTCTGTTAAAACATTCATATCGGTTTCCGTCAGCGGAATATCGGTTATGGTAAAATCTTCGTCTTCATATTTATAATACTTTTTATCATAAACGACAATAGGAGCGTTATACCCCAGTTTTTCACTCCGCATCAATTGAATATCCATCTGAATAGTTCGCTTGCTGATTGGGTTCTGACGTCCTTCATATTCAAATAATGCTTCAGAACAGCATTCGATTAAATCTTCTAATGTCCATTGGCGATATTGGTTTTGCAGAGATTTATCGATGGTTTTGTACCGAATTAAGGCGTTTTTGTTTTGTGACATTGCTTTGTGTGTTTTTTTGCTCGCAAAGTCGCAAGGGCGCAAAGTTTTTATTTTTTAAGCCACTCCCGATAGCTATCGGGATAAAGGATTAAAATAATTTTCCCCCATTTTATGTCATTTCGACGAAGGAGAAATCTCCACAAGTAACTCCGCAACGAAAGTCCAATCTTTATGGAGCTTCGCATGAAGATTTGCTTCGCCAGTTTGCTATCGCTCGAATCTTCTTCGTCGAAATGACAAACTGTGTGTTTAATTAATACTTTAAATAAAAACTTTGCAACTCTGCGTCTTTGCGAGATTCAATTTTTTAGCTTAATAACTTTATTTCTTTTTCAATATTAGCCCGAGCTTTCTCTTCATACAAACTCCTAAATTCCTCGGTCTGAAAAATAAATTCATTTTCTAGAAAATGCTTCAATGCTTTTGCGCGTCCGGGTTTGTATAGAAAATCAGGATAAATGCGATATTCTTTCCGAATTTGTTCGAAGTAGATTTTATAATCATCCCAATCTTTAGTAAGTATTTTCAAATCAAAATCGATTAACCAATTGATGTCTTCAATCTCATTTTGCTGATGTTGCTGTGTTGCACAGATTGCATCAAAAACTATTTGTTTATTTAGATTGGTATTATCAGGTAAAATTGCCAAAGCATATTCAGCACTTTTGAGTTCGTTATCTTTTTTGGAAGCCGAATACACAAAATCATGATAAAAGATTGAAAATAATACTTCATTAGGATTTTGAAGTTTATCACGATACGTTTCAAAACTGGCAATCATTTCTTTTAAATGCGTGAGATTGTGATAATATCTTGATTTTTTGGAATATGCCTTTTCTAAATCCAACCAGTTTTGCTGAATATCATCTGCTGAAAAGCCAATATTCGAAAGTAATTCAGAATAGATTTTCCCTAAATTCATGTTGTTTTTTACTCAAATTTAAAATTCTTTTTTTACTGCGCAAAATAATTGCGCAGTAGTTTCGAAATCTTTGCTCAAGAAATAAAACAATAATCATTGTCTAATTTTAAAAACCAGAAATTATGAAATTCAATTTTTTAGCAAAAGAGAAAAACAATATAGTTAATCACGAAAATGCTCCGGCTTTTTCTTTAACATCGGAATATGAATTATATACAGCAGTTGTAACAACAAGCTTAAGTGCTTCATTTTATGAAAAAGATACAACTCGTTTGGAACGCATCAAAAATTTGATTCAAAAATGTAATCCAGTGTTTGTAGCAAAACTTGCCGTTTATGCTCGAAACGAAATGCATATGCGTTCTGTACCATTAGTTTTGGTTGTAGAATTGGCTAAGATCTATTCTGGCGATTCTTTAATCAGTAAAATGATAATTCACGTAATTCAGCGTGCAGATGAGATAACAGAATTGTTAGCGTATTACCAAATGGCAAACGAACGAAATGGCGTTAAAAAATTAAACCGTTTGTCAAAGCAAATACAAAAAGGTTTGGCGGTTTCATTCAATAAATTTGATGAATATCAATTGGCAAAATACAATCGCGATGGTGTGGTTAAATTAAAAGATGCTTTGTTTTTGGTTCACCCGAAAGCAAAAGATGAAGCACAGCAAGCAATCTTTAATAAAGTTGCGAGTAACACTTTGCAAACGCCATATACTTGGGAAACTGAGTTGTCGCAATTAGGTCAGGTGAAATTCTATAATGAGAATGAAAAGCAAAAAGCATTCACTCAAAAATGGGAAGAATTGATCGACAGTGGTAAAATAGGTTACATGGCATTGTTGCGTAACTTACGAAATATCTTAGAAGCTAATGTTTCAGGTTTTCATATGTTGAAAGTATGCGATTACCTTTCTAACGAAAAAGCAGTCGTAAACTCAAAACAATTGCCATTCCGATTTTTATCTGCTTATCGTGAACTGAAAGATTTGAATTTTAAATTAACTTCAATGGTTTTAGATGCTTTGGAAGATGCCGTTACAATTAGTTCACAAAACATAAAAGGATTTGATGTAAACACGTCAATTGTAATTGCTTGTGACGTTTCAGGTTCAATGCAACAGCCAATTTCACCAAAAAGTAAAGTATTGCTTTATGATATCGGTTTGATGTTGGGTATGTTAATGCAAAGCCGTTGTAAAAATGTGGTAAGCGGTATGTTTGGTGATCGTTGGAAAATAATCAATATGCCAAAACGAAGCATATTGGCCAACGTGAACGAATATTACAAACGTGAAGGTGAAGTAGGTTATGCTACAAATGGTCATTTGGTTTTGGAAGATTTGATCAGCCGAAAAGAAATTGTAGACAAAGTAATGTTGTTTACCGATGTTCAAATGTGGAATAATGCTTACACAAAAGACTCATTTGCAAACTCCTGGAACCGATACAAAAGAATCGCACCAAATGCAAAATTGTATTTGTTTGATTTGGCTGGTTACGGTCAGTTACCAATAAACATCGAAAAAAACGATGTATATTTAATAGCCGGTTGGTCTGATAAAGTGTTTGATGTTTTGAATGCTTTAGAAGATAAAAACAGCGCTTTGAATTACATTAACCGAATAGAATTGTAAAAAAAAGAATCTACTGCGCCAAATAATTGCGCAGTATGATTTGAATATTTGTAAAAGAAATAAGTTCATTGAAAATAGAATAAAAAACAAGTGTCGTAGATAAGTGTTACTTCGTATTGATAACGCCCGGGACGTGGGTTCGATCCCCACCAATTCTGTTTAATTACAGAAATGTAGCTCAGTGGTTAGAGCAGGATATGTCACTTATCGTTTATTGCCTTGTTTTAAAATAAAAAAAGAATGTCGTAAATAAGAGTTACTTCGTCTCAAATTTGGGGAGGAATAGCGAAGTTGTAAAATCAGCAAGGTTATCCAGTTCGACTCTGGCAAGACAAGCCCCGTTTCTCTTATTGCTTTTTACTTCTTTTTAAAACTGAAAAATGTCGTGTATAAGAGCTACTTCGTTTAGGTTGAATATTAACTCTTATAAATTATTACTTTTTCAAAAAATTAGATGCCGTCTATAAAGCGCTACTTCGTGGCATGATAATATTAGGTTCGAATCCTAAAAGTCGCTTATAGAATATTGCTCTTAAAAAAGAGTGTCGTCAGGAAATGGTTCCTTCGTTCCAAAGAAATTTAAACCATTCCTAAGTGTTACCTCTTTTAAAATTAAAAAATGAATGTTGAACATCAATTAAATAAAATTAAAGACACAGTGTGTCATTTCGAGGAACGAGAAATCTCCACGAGAAGCTCTACAAAGATTGGCGATTTTGATTGCGGAATTACTTGCGAAGATTTCTCGTTCCTCGAAATGACAAACGGCGTGTTAATCACTTTAGATAAAAACTTTGCGTCTTAGCGACTTTGCGAGAAATATGCCTTCGGTTGGCAAAAAAACCTTTGCGCCTTTGGCACTTTGCACCTTTGCCCCTTAAAAAACAAAAAAATGAAAACACAAATAAACGGTACAGATATATTAGAATTAGGATTCCCAGAAGGAAAAATAATCGGAATCGCCTTAAAAATAAACAGCAAAAGAAACGGATTCACAAGAGACGAAATGATTACAAATTTCAAAAACGTCTTAGAAACTCCGGAGAATTATATAGAGGATAAAATCTTCAGCAAATTAGCCGTTGCTTTAATCGAAAAATCAAATGAAAAACCAGAAGATTTCATCGCTTTAAATGAAAATCCGAATGCGTATTCGGCTTACGGATTAGATCATATTGAAGACGGAGCCAGAAAACAAATGGAAGTTGCCATGAAACTTCCTGTTACGGTTGCGGGCGCTTTAATGCCAGACGCGCACCAAGGTTACGGATTGCCAATTGGCGGAGTTTTGGCTACAAAAAATGCCATTATTCCGTATGGTGTTGGAGTTGATATTGGATGTAGAATGGCGTTATCGGTTTATGATATTCCAGAAGATTTTTACTTTGAAAACGAAGCTAAATTCAAAAGAGAATTAATCGCGCATTCTAAGTTTGGAGCAGGTCACGGATTTCACGGTCAGTACAAATCAGATCATGCGGTTTTGGAGAATGAGACTTTCAATATGAATCCGTTTGTGAAGAACTTGAAAGATAAAGCCTGGTCGCAATTAGGATCTTCGGGTGGTGGAAATCACTTTGTGGAATTCGGAATCATGGAATTTGCGCAAGACGATGCAGTTTTGAATATCCCAAAAGGAAAATACGTCGCTTTGTTAACGCATTCCGGTTCACGCGGAATGGGAGCCACAATTGCCGGACATTATACGAAAATCGCCAAAGACGAATGTAAACTTCCAGAAGTGGCCAAAAACTTAGCGTATTTAGATATGAATTCGCAATTAGGTCAGGAATACTGGCTGGCGATGAATTTGGCGGGAGATTACGCTTCGGCTTGCCACGAGATTATCCATAACAAAATGGAACGCACTTTGGGTACGACGATTTTAGCCAAAGTCGAAAACCACCATAATTTCGCCTGGAAAGAAATCTGGAACGGCGAAGAAGTAATCGTACATAGAAAAGGAGCAACCCCAGCCGGAAAAGGCGTTATGGGAATCATTCCGGGAAGTATGACCGCACCGGGATTTTTGGTGAGAGGAAAAGGCGAGGAGAACGCCATTAATTCGGCGTCGCATGGAGCAGGAAGACAAATGAGCAGAACCCAAGCCATAAAAAACATCACACAAACCGAAATGAAATCCATCCTGAAAGATCATGGCGTTACGCTTATCGGAGCAGGACTTGACGAAGCCCCAATGGTGTATAAAGATATCAATCAGGTGATGGAAGCACAACAGGATTTAGTGGATGTTGTGGCGAAGTTTACACCGAAACTGGTTAGAATGGCAGATGATGGAAGCAGAGAAGATTAGTTTCTTTTGAGGTTCAAAGGTGCAGAGAGGCAAAGGTTCAAAGGTTTTTAACCGATTGAATCGTAGAGACGCACAGCAGTGCGTCTAACACAACGTATCCTCATTTTATGTCATTTCGACGGAGGAGAAATCACACGCGGGATTCGACAAAGATTGGCGACATTCTGTGCGGAGTTTCTAGTGCGATTTCTCCCTTCGGTCGAAATGACAAACTTTGTCCCTCTGTCCCTTTGAACCTTTGCAACTTAAAAATAAAATAACAAAAAGACTCAAAGAGAAGAAACCTTTGTCCCTCTGTCCCTTTGAGCCTTTGTAACTTTAAAAAACATGAATTACATAGACATAGGAATCAACCTAACCAACAAACAATTCCAAAACGACATAGACGATGTCGTACAAGACGCGCTTGACGCCGATGTATCACAAATGATACTCACAGGCACCAATGTTCGAAATAGCGAAGAATCTGCGAAGATTGCAAGACAATATCCGGGCGTGCTTTACGCTACGGCGGGAATACATCCGCATGATGCGAAGAGTTTTGATGCGCAGAGTATTTCGAAACTCAGGAAATTATTAGAACTGAAACACGTCGTTTCTGTTGGCGAATGCGGACTCGATTTTGATCGTGATTTTTCGCCCCGAAACAAACAGGAAGAATGTTATAAAGCTCAATTAGAATTGGCGATTGAAGTTCAGAAACCTTTGTTTTTGCACGAAAGAAGCGCTTTTAATTCGTTTATGAATATTACCAAAGACTATTTACCGCAATTGCCAAAAGCTGTTGTGCATTGTTTTACGGGAACTTTGCAAGAAGCCAAAACCTATCTCGATAACGGATTTTATCTGGGTTTTACGGGAGCGATTTCAGATGCCAAACGTTTTAGTCATTTAAAAGAAGTCATTCAGTACGTACCGCTCGACCGAATGATGATTGAAACTGATGCGCCGTTTATGCTTCCTAAAAATGTCCCGAACAGCCTCTTGAAGAAATACCACGAACGCCGTTGCGAACCTGCTTTTCTGCCGTATGTTGCCGGAACAATTGCACAGTTTAAAGGAATTACTTTGGATAAAGTTGCGGAGGAAACGACTAGGAATTCTAAAAGCTTTTTTGGGATTTAACTGAATAAAATGCGAAAAAAGTGCATTTTAACCGATTTACAAGTTAGTTGTAGAATAAAATATTACTAAGAAATTTATTATAAATAGATTTGAATAAATTGTGGAAAATAAAAAAAACAAAGATATGGTTAAAACTCATTACCATTTTAAAATGAGTTAAATTAAATATATAAAATTATGGGATTTGACAAATCTGACTATTTATTTAATGTGCTAGAAACACATAAAATGAAACATATCGATTCATTATTCGATAAGTTTAAAGAAAGAAGAAAAGAGATTAAAGAGAAGTTAGAGGAAAAGTTTGGTGATGATATTTATACAACTTTTAATTCAGGATCTTATGCTAAACATACTGCTGTAAATGCCAAATTTGATTTGGACATTGTTGCTCCTTGTAAAAGAAATTCTTTTTCCACAATAACAGGAATGTTTGATGACTTTTTTGATTTTTTGCAAACGGAATATAAAGAGATAGCTTATGTACGAAAACAAAAAGTTTCTATTGGAATTGAATTCTTTGCAGATGAAGATAATGAAGTTGTGCAAATTGATGTAGTACCGGGAAGAGAATTGAAGCAAGGAGATTATCCAAATGATAATTATCTTAATATAAATATAAATGTTGATGGTTCAAATTATACCCAAACTAACATTCATGCTCAAATAGAGAATATAAAAGGAAAGAGTGATGCGAGACAAATAATTAGACTTCTTAAAATATGGAAATACCAAAATTATAAGGATTATAAATCTTTTTTCATTGAATTAATTGTAATCAAAGCATTTGAAAACAAAATTGTTTCTGGCAGTTTATGGTCAAAATTTAAAACGGTCTTGGAATACATTATAGATGAAATTGAAGAAGATAATTTTTCTTTAAAAGATCCTGGTAATTCGAGTAATGATATTGCGAAAACAATGGATAGTTATAAAAAAACTTTACTAAAAAACGATCTAAAATTTTTACTAGATCAAGTAGAGTTAAATGATGAAAATTTAAAAAATCATTTTAAAGAAAACGAAAAATTTAAATTTGTTGAGCAATCTTCTGAATCTAAGGGATCTTATAGAGTTAATGATTCATCTAGAGCTATTATTCCTCCTAGTAATCAATTTGGGTAATAAATGGAAGAAAGATTAAGTGCAATTATAAATATTTTTCAACAGTTTGATGATCTTAAAATAATTAAAAATTTTGAGATCATCGATAGTTACATAAGTGGAAAAATTGAGATTTCGTGTTTACAGAAACCTAATATTATTTTTGATGTTAAAATTTCAAATAATTATCCTCTAAAATCAGGTACTGTAGAGTCAATAAGTTTTATAAATAAAAATCTAAAAAAATATTCCCATATAAATTTTGATGGATCTGTCTGTTTTCATAATCCAACACATCCAGATTTAGAATATAAATTAGAGTTTGATATTAAGGCATTATTGGAGTGGGTCGATAAATATTATATTAAGGAATTAAATGACGGGCACTTTGAATATCTTTTTTATAAAAATCAGGATTCAAATCAAGTTTTTTTATTTTCTGATCCTGATAATTCAATCACTAGAGAGGATTTTGGTTTTATGTTTTTTAATAAACATAGTACATTTAATGATAAAAATACATTTTTGATCCAAGGATTAAAGAGTCAAACTGGAAGAAATAATATTATTTTTGGATGGAGTAAATATTATAGCGGGTTTAAAGGAGCAAATAAAGGATTGTATTACATTGCAGAAAAACCACCAGTTTATTACCGCAATTTTGCTTATGAGAAGTGGTCTGATTTTAAAACTATTTTATCGAATGAGTTTTTTAAGTTTCTAAATGATTCCAAAAGACATATTGAAAGAAAGCATTTATTAGATAATAAATACTTGATATTATTGTATGGCTATCCAATAGATAATGAAAAAATGCATTTTGAGACTTTAAAAATTGATTATTATAACATTCCAATTTTTAAGAATGAAATTTCCGATGATTATATTACATGGTGTAAAACGGTAGACAGTTCTTATGAATTGTTTTTTGGAAGGGGAAAATTAAATGATAATTTGACTGAAAAGAAAATATTAATAATAGGAATAGGCGCTGTTGGTAGTAGTTTATCTGAATCTTTAGTGAGAGGAGGGTGCAAGTATGTCGATATTTTAGATTACGATATTAAAGAAATTGGAAATATATGTAGAGCGAAGTATAATTTTATGCATGGAGAGAGACCAAAGGTAGATGAATTAAAATTTTCGCTAATTGCGATTTCTCCTTTTGTAAATGTAGAAAGTTATAATCTACCATTATTACCACTTCAAACACTACCAGATTTAAAAAAGAATTATGCTGATTATTTAGATAAATATGATTTTATTTTTAATTGTTCTGCTAGTAATGATGTTAATATTATTTTAGATCAACTAGAAATTAAAAATAAAACAATTGTTAGTATATCGATATCAAATCATGCTAATGATTTAGTATGTATAATCGGAAATGAGAATATATATAACAGTAATTCAGAGATTTTTCAAGAAATTAACCAAGATTTAATTGATATGTTCAATCCTCAAGGTTGCTGGAATCCTACGTTTAAAGCATCGTATCACAATATCAATGCTTTAGTCAATTATGCATTAAGTAACATTGATTATAGATTAAAGAAAGGACTTGCATTGAAAACATTTTTATTACAAGTTGCAGAAGAAAGTAATTATAAAATTAATTTAAAAGATTGAAGTGATATTAAAAAATGCTGAAACTGGTTTACAAATAGAATTTGAAGATGAAATCATTAAAGAATTTGAAAAAATTGCATTAAAATTTTATCCTAATGAAATAGGAGGATATCTTATGGGATATTATACTGAAGATAAAAGTAACGCAGTAATAGTCAAACAAATTCTTTCTAATAATTTTGAGAATTCTCCAACTTCATTTAGACATGTTGTAGATCAGAAACTAAAAGAAAAATTTATAAAAGTATTTAATGAAGAAAAGATTCACTATTTAGGAGAGTGGCATACACATCCCAACTCAAATTCAAATTATAGTTTAACAGATTTTAATGCTTTAAAAAAAATAGCTAATAATAAAGATTCTAATATTAATAATCCAATTTTACTGATAATTGGATTTGATAAGACAGGAATCAAAGACTATAGTTTTAATGTTTTCTTTAATAACAAATTATATAAATATGAGTAAAATAAATTTAAAGGAGTTATTTGGAGGTTTGCAGAATCAAATGGTAGCACAATTAAACACCAATCGTGAATATATTAGTCATCCTGGCTCTGTAGGAGATGCTTTAGAAAATGTTTGGATTGATTGGTTAAGAAAGTATCTCCCTAACAGATATTGTGTTGATAAAGCTATTGTCATTGATTCTAATGGAAATACTAGTCATCAAATAGATGTCGTAATTTATGATCAACATTTTACTCCTTTCGTATTTAATCAAAATGGGTTTATTTATATTCCTGCAGAAGGAGTTTATGCTGTTTTTGAAGTAAAACCTGATTTTGAAGGTAGTGTAGCTGTATCGAAAAGTGAAACAATTAGCTATATAGAATACGCAGGTAGAAAAATTCAAAGTGTTAGGGAGTTAAAAAGGACTTCCGTTGGAATAATTAATGCAGGAGTTCCTTGGAGCCCAAGACCGTTAACAAAAATTATTGGAGGAATATTAGCAAGTACTAATAGTATTAAGAAGCAAACAACTCTAAACAATCATTTACAGAACTTAACAGGATTAAAAACCATGGAAATGGGATGTTCGATAGAATTCGGAAGTTTTTATATTGATTATGAAGGGGTACAGGAACTTTCTATAGACAATGTCCAAGAAAACATAGAAAAGTATTACATGAATAGAACAATTAAAGATATCGAATATAGTGATAAGGAAGTTTCTCTTGTTTCTTTTTTTCTTCAATTAACTCATTATTTACAGCAAGTTATAGGGACAGTAGCATCTATTGATCTAGATTCATATGCTAAAGCAATTGGATTTAGTATTGATAAAAGTATATAATTAAAAGTAAGCTTTTTCTTTAGAGAGGGTTTAGTGCATCTAAATTTTCTATTATGTAAAAAGAAAACCAGATAGTGCAGATTTGTAATCCATGCCCGCAAAGATTGGATATATGAGCACTATCAGGTTTCAAATAAAAACCCAAACCCTGCAAATACCAATTTGCAGGGTATTTTTTTAGTATCAAATCGTACTTTTAATTCTGAGATTTTTTAACATTTTAAAGACATTATTTTAAGAATAAACTGATTTAAAATTCTTACATTACCACCTCGAAATAAAAGCCTATTAAAGATGAATATCAGCATCTCAGTTAAACAATTAGGAAAAAAACATCCGCTTCTTCAGGGAAAAAATATAGCGCTGGCTATAGAAAATCCTTTCATTTCCACACAAAAACTAATCGAATCGATTGTAGATTATCAAGTGCAATTATTCCATGCTTCTTCTTTTGAGTTTGAGGACGAAGACAAAATCCATCTTCCAAAAGAAAATTACCTTCCCATTCTAACCGACACAGGAAAAGTAGGTTTTGGCGCACTTTACAACCACAACAAAGTAGATTTGGCCAAAGCGCAGGAAAATGCCATAGTGGCCTTCGAAGACGGAATGTACGCTGTTTTCTACGGCGACGATCAGCTCGAAACCTTAACCGAGGAAATCGATTTATCCAAAAATAAAGCCATCACTTTTATCAGACTTACGTTTCTGGCGGGAAGCTATTGGTAAAAAATCAATGGCAATGACAATATCAATTTGAATGTCAATTACAATAACAAAATTCAATTATGTGTTGTTTTCCACAACTCATAACTCATAACCCATAACTCATAACTACAAAAATTATGACAATTGAAGATTTATTAAAAAGCAAAGCAATCGAGAATCCGATTAAGAGGTTCAAGAAAGAATTGGAAGAAATTGTAAACAGTAATCTGGTTACGAAATTATTTTCCGGATCAAAACTCAAAAAAGAAGTCGCTGAGTTTGGTTTGGAGTTTCTTAAGCTTGACGACAATTATTACAGCAATTATATTTCGCTGGGATCTAAGCAGGCCGAAAAGTTTACAGCACTGATAAAAGACAATATTTGGGAAGACAAAAACTATTATGATCTTTTGGTTTTCTTTTTCGGGGAAGAAAATGCGGTTTATGTAAAAGAGGCCTGGAACAGACTTCCGCAAAAAATGTATCAAACAGGATATTCCAGACGTTCTTTTAGAGCACCAAATCATAAAAAATATCTGCTGGTTAATCAGGTTAATTTTCTGCGTTCGTTGTTAAACGGAGCCAGTAAATACCATTATCAGGACTCGAAAACGGTTTATTATAATTTGAGTTTAGAAGATCAGATTCGTTATGATACTGAGATTTCAAATTCGGGTAACCAATTTATGATTTGGTCAACGGCACTTGATTTGAATAAGTCGAATCTGTATCAGCTGTTTGAAGATATTATTTTCAATAAAGAGCCACAGGGAAAAGTTTCCCGAAACATCATCAAAGCACTTTTAAACAGTGATAAAAAGGAAAACTGGGAACTGGTAGAAAAATTATTGCTTTCGGCACAGCGTCAGGAAGGATTGCGTCAGGTTGTTTTAGAAGCGTTGGACGAAACCAGTATCGGCGCTTTGCAATACATGATCAAAGTGATTATCGACAATAAACTGAGCCGTTTTTCATCAGTGGTAAGGGCAATCGACACATGGACAGGTTTAGGTTGGGAAGCCGAAAAAGAAACGACGGTTCGTAATATTTTGGATTTGGCATACGGTTATTTTTCGAATCAAGAAACCATTCCGACAGGCATTCGCAGTAAAAATAATAACGAATCCTATATGGCGCTTTGGGTTCAGGGCGTTTTAGATGTTGAGAAAACGGTTCCGTTTCTGCATGAATTAGTAGAAAAAGGTTCGGTAGAAAAGAAATGTCTGGCGCTGAAATTTGCCGGAGAAACTGCCGATCCGTATATCGAAATGCCTCTTTATTTTAAAGCTTTAGACGATGAAAATCTTCAGGTTTTGGCATTTGCCGTTCCAAGAATGAACGCACTTTTGGATGCCAACACCAAATCGAAATATTATGTCGAAAATGCCGATTATCCGGATTTCTTCAATAAAGTGTACAATCTTGCCCAAACGATAACCGTAAAAGAAAAAACTTTTGAAGGAAAAGTATTTTCATGGCTGAATGCGAAGTTCGAAAAAGATACTTTGTATTCGTCGGCCATCAATTTAATTGGCGATCACAATGATAGATTGGAACTAATTTTAAA
Organism: Flavobacterium oncorhynchi; assembly: GCF_002217355.1. Taxonomy (GTDB): domain Bacteria; phylum Bacteroidota; class Bacteroidia; order Flavobacteriales; family Flavobacteriaceae; genus Flavobacterium; species Flavobacterium oncorhynchi. The sequence goes on from NZ_MUHA01000006.1 coordinate 112,328, forward strand.
TCAGTTCGAAAGTTTTTCTATTAATTTAAGAGAAAAACTGACGCGTGAAATTCTCGGCGATTATTACAGTTATTCGTTTTACAGTTTAAAAAACGATAGCGGAAAAGAGAAAAAAGCACCAACAGATTTTCAAAGAAGTTTTGCCTTAAGAATTTTGAAAGACAGGGGAGAATCTCTTGTAGCTTCGGCAATTTCTACCTTGAACAACCTGACGCTTACAGCTGACGAATTGGGAATTTTTCAGGAATTGTACAAACGTAAAAACTCCAATTTAAAGAAAAACCTAACGGCAATTTTACTGAAACAGGAAGAGTCAGAAATAACTTCTTTTGTAGGTTCGATTCTGGAAAAAGGCGATATGGAACAGCGTATGTCGGCTTTGGATATTATGCTGCAATTGCAGAAAAACAATAAACTGACCGATAAAGTAAACGATTGGGTAAAAGCGTATTCGGCACGACCAAAAATTACCGAAAAAGAAACCAAATTTATCGAACAGTTAGAACCGTCGCAAAAGAAAAATATTCTAAGCGCCGAAAACGGATACGGTTTCTTTACACCAAATCAGGTCTCAGCTTATGAATTGCCAAAACCAGCTTCGGATTCTTTGTATTCAAAAGCGGTAAAAGCACAGCAATATGGTTTTTCAAAATCGATGTCTCATATTAAAAATGAAATTTCGAAACTGTATCAATTATTCGAAGAAAACCGAAATTATGAATACGAAATCGAAAACTACGATAATAGTAAACAAACGGTTTTGCTTGGAAATACTTTCAGAACATTAAAAAATCTGAAAGACGAAAAAGACAAGGAAGCTTTGGCGACAAATTATCCTTTATACGAGGTTTGGTCTGGCTGGTTTCAGGATTCAGGATTAGACGAAAGAGATTTGTTTTTAATAACGCTGATAAGCAATTGCGACCGAAAAGTTTGGCGTGATTTCCTCGAAAAACATATTTTTTATTATAAAGAATTATTACCGCATCCCAACAAAAGAGGTTACGATTGGGACAATGCGATTCTGAATATTTTAAATGCTTTAAAGCTAAAATATGCCTTTAAAGAAGAAACAGATTTTTTGATTGATGCTTGTACGACTTTGTATGCAGATCTTCCGCAATCTGTTTTGGAGTTTGAATACAAACCTGGAAAAGACCAATATTATTACAATTCAGATAGTGGAAATGGCTGGCAGAATCAGGGCTTTTTTGATATTTATCTGAACAAAATCAGTTTAGCCGATTTAACCCCACAACAGGAAAATAAAGTCTGGAATTTGTACAGATGGCGACAACTCAACGGATTGGAAAGAAATATTTCGTACTGTAAACCGCCAATTCATTTATACTGCACCGCTTTTGAACAAAAATTAATTACCGAAGGCGAATTGTACGAAGGTATTTTGGAACCGGAAAGAATTTCGGTTTTAACCAGCGAAAGCAAACATTACAGACATTATGGAAGCGAAGAATTGCTAAAAACGTTCCCATTTTTAGTTCCGATGATTGATGAAATCCGCGAAACATTTTTGGATATCGAAGTCAAAAGAGGCGATTCGAATACTTCGGTTACGCCTTTGGTTCAGAGTTTTCAGAAAATTTATGGCATTAATCGTTTGGTCGAAATGCTTACTGCGCTTGGAAAAGCAAGTTTGTACAAAGGCTATATTTATTCGTGGAGTTATACCGAATTGACGAAACAAAAGCTATTCAGTTATTTACTGAAAAGATGTTATCCGTTAGAATCGGATACACAGCAAATTTTTAATGAAGCCGTTAAAAAAGCCAAAATTTCAGAAGAAAGATTGATTCAAACTGCAATTTATGCTCCGCAATGGCAAAAGTTCATCAGTAATTATTTAGACTGGAAAGGTCTGGATGAAGGAATCTGGTGGTTTCATGCGCATACTAAAACGGCAAGTTACAGCGCTGTAAATTCGGAATTGGAAAGCGAAATGGCGAAATTCTCGTCAATCGATTTACAAGATTTTAAAGACGGAGCGGTTGATAAAGATTGGTTTGTTTCGGCCTATAAAAAATTAGGCAAAGCCAAATGGGAAATGCTGTACGAATCGGCTAAATATGTAACCGACGGAAACGGACATCGTCGCGCTCGTTTATACGCAGACACGATTACGGGCGACTTGAAAATTAGGGAAGTTACCGCAAAAGTAAAAGACAAACGTGATCAGGATTATTTGCGTGTTTACGGTTTGGTGCCTTTAAGCAAAGCAAGTCCTGAAAAAGATATTTTGGCACGTTACGAATATTTACAGCAGTTTAAAAAAGAAAGCAAAGAGTTTGGTTCGATGAAACAAGCAAGCGAAGCTTTGGCAATTCGTGTAGCTTTGGAAAATTTAGCCAGAAATGCGGGATATCCGGATCCTGTTCGTTTGACTTGGGCAATGGAAACAAAACAAATTCAGAATATATTATCTAAGGAAACGGAAGTTAAGTTAGATGATGTAACGATAAGTTTGGTCATCAACAAAGAAGGAAAAGCCGATTTGGTTACTTTGAAAGGTGATAAAGAATTAAAATCGATTCCGCCGAAATACAAAAAAGACAAAGGAATTCTGGAACTGACAAATTACCGCAAAACAATGCGCGAGCAATGGACACGTTCAAGAAAAGGTCTGGAAGAAAGTATGATTCGAGGAGACGAGTTTTTATTCGCAGAAATGCAGAATCTGTTCGAACATCCTATTATTTCTAAACATTTGGAGAAACTGGTTTTTATTTCCAACGAAGATCAAATTGGTTTTTATGTAGATGGAAATTTGGTATCGGCTTTAGGAGAAATGATTTCGTTAAACGAAAAACAGACTTTTAGAATCGCACATTGTTTTGATTTGCATAAAAATAATGTTTGGACAGATTTTCAGAAATATTGTTTTGACAATAAATTGCAACAGCCATTTAAACAGATTTTCAGAGAATTGTATGTTCCAACGCCAGATGAATTAAAAGAAAAATCAATTTCAAGACGTTATGCCGGACATCAGGTTCAGCCAAATCAGACTTTAGCATTATTAAAAGGAAGAGGCTGGAAAGTAGATTATGAAGAAGGTTTGCAGAAAGTTTTTCATAAAGAAGGCTATCAGGTCAAAATGTACGCCCTGGCAGACTGGTTCTCTCCCGCAGATGTTGAAAGTCCGACTTTGGAAACGATAGAATTTCATTCCTTAAAAGATTATAAAAATGTTCCTTTTGAAGATATCAATCCAAGGATTTTCTCAGAAGTAATGCGAGATATTGATCTCGTGGTAAGCGTTGCCCATGTAGGCGGAGTTGACCCTGAAGCGAGTCATTCTTCTATCGAAATGAGAGCTGTTCTGTTAAGAGAAACACTGCGTTTATTCAAAATCAAGAATGTTGAAATTACCGGAAACCACGCCATTATAAAAGGACAATTGGCAGAATACAGCGTGCATTTAGGAAGTGCGGTTGTGCATCAGGTTCCAGGTAAATATTTGTCTATACTACCAATTCATTCGCAACACAGAGGACGTTTGTTCCTTCCATTCGCAGATGACGATCCAAAATCGGCTGAGGTAATGTCTAAAGTTTTATTGTTTGCGAAAGACAATGAAATTCAGGATCCAACTATTTTAAGTCAGATTGATAAGACATATGCTTAAGAGTGCAATGATAGAAATATCAAAAGAGGTTTGTCTTAGAAAATAGATAAATTATAACAATAAAAGCCCAAACCCTGCAAATACCAACTTGCAGGGTTTTGTTATAAAAAATATATTTTGGGTGTTTTTTGTTAAATTATGACAAAATATACTACATTTGTATCTGTAATTAATAATAGAAAAATACATATGATACTTTTAGTAAGCAAAAATTTTGAACATTTAGCCGGAGATATTCCAGTTGAGGTGTTTGGATGCGTATGTATTTTTATGAAATTATAATGTAAAGTTTAGAGTTTAACTCATCATAAAATAGAAAAGCGTCCTCATTTCAGGGCGCTTTTTTTGTTTTAAAGCACTTCGGCTTCGCTCAGTGTGACATCTAAGCAAACCAAAACTAAAAATATTTAAAAAAAATAATTGACCAAATGTTTAATGATTAATCAAAATAGCGAAATATAATCTTGAAAAGTAATCTGATGAGTAACAGTCATTTGATAAAAAGATAAATCTGCACTAGTTTGCGGACAGGGATTTCTTTGTTTTAATTTTAGTGTTAATTAATTGATAGTCAGAAAATTAATCTTAAAAAATATTTGGAAATATGATTTTTTCGATATTATCTTTGCCTGACAAATTTGAAACAAAGAGTTTCAAATTACAACAACAACAACAACAATTAAAAAAAATAAAACAATGAGTTTTAAATTATACATATACAACCCAAGACTAGCAGCCGCGACTTCGAATAGCGAATGCTTTTACATATCGGTGCATCAATATAGGCAATAGGATAATTATATCGTATTTGTTATGAAGCACCTTTGATTGGGTGCTTTTTTTTGCCATAGTGGCAAAGGTTCAAAGGGGCAGAGAGACAGAGAAAAAAACTTAGTATCTCAGCACCTTAGAACCTCAGAAGCTTAATAAAAATAAACAATAAAAATTTAAGGATGAATCAAAAAATAGGACTTAGGTCAGACTATAGTGGTCAAACAGATAAAGTGGAATTTAGTGAGCCGCCATTTGCCTCGAGAAGAAAGATGGATTTGGAACTTATTAACCTATGGAAGGAAAAGGTGAATTTTAGGAAAATTATATATATCATTTAGAGATATTTCTCTGTTAAAGCAATGGTGCTTTTGAACTTTTGTGATATTGGATTTCTTAGAAAAACCTTCGATTTCCTGAGATTCCCAAGAATTACAAAATCAAAATACCATGCAAAACAATACATTACAACAATATAAAAACGCAATTAGAAAAAAATACGAGTTAGAAAAAGAAGGCAGATACTTTGATTATTTGTACAAACCTTCTCGTGGAAAACTTCGTGATTTATGCTGGTTGATTTTCGAAAATAACCCAACAAAAGAGGATTCAAATGTTTTTAGCAATCTCTTGGGCTTAGATTTCGATCATAGTAAAAAGAATAAGTTTAAGGAGAAGAAGGATAAGTTTAGACCTATCGAGACTTTCTTTAAAGGTGAAACAGATCCGTCAAACATCGATGCAATAAATATGGCAGCAATTTTGGTTGATTTTGAACCGCGTCCTTTTAAAAAGTTTTACGAAAACTCTAAAACTGAAGAAACAAAACCAGTTAAACGGATGGAGAAAGCTAAAGCAGTTTTTGAAAAAAAGAGTTCTCTAAAAAAAGAAAAGGCTGAAAAAAAGTCTAAGAGAAGAAACTTCTTTAGAGATTTTAAAAGTATGTTTTTCTAGAAAACAGAAATTCGAAACTGCCAAAACTATATTGAAGAGATCTTCATTAAATAAAAAACGGCTGTCTAAATTTTAGACAGCCGTTTTTCTTTGGTTAATTATTTTGGAATTTTAATTGTGATCGTAGATTTTTGCGTAAAGATCTTTATAGATTTCTTTAATGATTTTACGTTTTAATTTTAGAGTAGGAGTAAGCTGTCCGCCATCGATAGACCAAACATCTGGAGTAAGTTCAAAACGTTTGATTTTTTCCCAGTTTCCAAATTTTTCATTGATGCTTTCGACTTCTTCATTTATACGTTTGATTACATCGGCATTTGCACTAATTGCTGCATCTGTATTTCCTAAAGTAATTTTATGAATTTTAGCCCATTCTTTTACGAACTCAAAATTGGGCTGAATAAAAGCACCCGGCATTTTTTCGCCATCGCCAATTACCATAATCTGCTCGATAAAACGAGATTGTTTCATAGCATTTTCAATGATTTGCGGTGCAATATATTTTCCTCCTGATGTTTTGAACATTTCTTTTTTACGGTCGGTAATTTTTAAGAAACCTTCGCTGTCGATTTCTCCAATATCTCCCGTATGGAAATAACCATCTTGCAAAGCTTCTGCAGTTTTTTCAGGATCTTTAAAGTAACCCAGCATTACATTTGGTCCTTTGCAAAGAATTTCACCGTCTTCGGCAATTTTTACTTCGACGTTACGAATTGGTTTTCCAACAGTTCCAATTTTAAAACCTCTATTTCTTTGGTCGTTTACGGCAATTACAGGCGATGTTTCAGATAAACCGTAACCTTCCATAACTGGAATTTCGGCAGCAGCAAAAACTCTTGTTAAACGAGGCTGTAGAGCGGCACTTCCAGAAACCATTAAATCTAAATTTCCTCCCAAACCTTCTTTCCATTTACTGAAAATAAGTTTGCGGGCAATTTTTAACTGAAACTCATACCAAGCACCATTGGCTCCGTATGGTTCATATTTTAAACCTAAATCAATAGCCCAGAAAAATAGTTTTTTCTTGATGCCTGTTAATTCGGCTCCTTTAGCATAAATTTTATCATAAACTTTTTCTAAAAGTCTTGGTACAGCTGTAATTACATTTGGACGAACTTCTTTTAAGTTGTCGCTGATTTTTTCAATTGATTCTCCAAAATAAACTGAAATACCATAATATTGATAGATGTACAAAATCATTCTTTCAAAAATATGGCAGATAGGCAGGAAGCTTAAAGCGCTGCTTTTTCCTGGATCAAACGGAATTCTTGGTGCACTGTCTAAAACATTAGAAACAATGTTTCTGTGCGAAAGCATAACTCCTTTTGGGCGTCCTGTAGTTCCAGAGGTATAAATAATAGTAGCTAAATCGTCCGTTTTTATACTGTCTTTTCTTGCTTCAACTTCGGTTTGATTGCTTTGGTCTTCACCAAGCGTTAGTAATTCAGACCAATGTTTGCAGCCTTCAATTTCATTAAAAGAATAAACTTCTTTTAGAGTTGGCACATTTGCTTTGATAAGATTTACTTTTTCAAGTACTTCTACATCCGAAACAAAGCAATAAATACTGCCGCTATGATTCAAAATATATTCGTAATCTTCTTCAGAGATTGTTGGATAAATAGGCACGTTTTGCGCACCAGTCTGCTGGATACCAATATCCATAATATTCCACTCAGTACGGTTGTTTGAGGTGATTAGGGCAATTTTATCATCTTTTTGAACACCCATGCGCAATAATGCTCTCGAAACAGCATTTGCTTTTGCAATATATTCCTGGCTAGATGTTTTTTCCCAGACTCCATTTTTTTTAGTTGCTAACGCAACCGGAAGATCGTAAGTTTCTTGTTGATAATAGGGAAAATCAAAAAGGCGTGTGATTGAAACCATGTTTAATATATTGAATTTTATCGCAAATTAAATAAAAATTAGGTATAATTTTTAATTTTATGGAATTTTATGGGAAAATTTATAGGTACTTTTAAAAATCAACGAAAACGTTTTCTTTTTTGTAGTAAATTTTAGAAAAAACAAGAATTATTTATTTTCTACGAGCGTTTTTTTGATTCAGAATCTTCAGAATAATCTTTGATTCGTTCGCCCATTATAAACATTTTTTTCTTGTTGAAATGAATTGAAAATTGAACATAAATCCAATCTTCTTCATTATTAGGTTTGTACCACATTGTATACGAAGCACTGTTGTAACCTTCTTTGAAAATTGGAATACCGTCTTCAGAACATTCGATTCCCCAGTTTATACTTTTTTTGGATAAATCTTCGTATTGAAAAGTTCCTGTTCCATTAGCATTCAATTGTACAATTGGCTCGGTTTTTCCTTCGTATAAAAAGGTTCCATCAATTGGATAACCAATTTTTGTTGTAATAAAATGATCGTGAATTTTATATCTTATTTTGTCAATCTTAATTTGGGCATGCGATTGAGCTGCGACTAGAAATAGCGCATAAAGGAGTGCTTTGTAAAATTTCATTCTATGTAGGCTAATTTGTTTTTGGAATGGGCCAAAAAGTTCTTGGGCTCGAACTTTTTGGCGAATATAGTTCAAATTTCAGTAGAAATTAGAATCCAAATTACAAGAATGAATATTTTTATTTTTGAGTAAAAAACTATTCGGTAGAGAATTGATTTTCTAATAGTTTTTCTTTAAAATCAGATTTAAAAGTATATGCAAAAGTGAGCATAAATGCACGAGTATCTGATTTATTAGTTCTATTGTTGCTAAATAGTAAAGTATTGTTTTTGTAACCGCTTTCGAGTGTGTTAAACATATCGGTAACAACCAAACCTAAACGAGCGTTTCCTTTTCCAAGTTTTTGCTGAAAACCCATATCAACATTATAAACCGGAATTCGTTTTCCTTGTGCGGTTGTTAAGGCCGAATTGTAATTTCCGATAATCTGAAGTTTTCCGCCTTTCCAAGGAACAAAATTATTGATGATTTTTCCGTACCAGCTGAAAGCGTTTTTCACCACATCTTGAGTTAGGTTTGTGGCATCTATTTTTTGTTCAAAAGCTGTTAAACTAATATTAGCATCATAAAAAGAGAATGGTTTTAAGGTGAAGATAGTTTCTAAACCATAAGTTATCGTACTTCCTATGTTTCTTGGCTGCAGTAAAATTACACCATTGTCCTGCAATTCGGCATATTGTCTAATCGCGTCTTTTGCATTTCGGTAAAAAGCATTGGTCGAAAAAGAATAATTTTCCCAGTTTTTATTGTAGCTTACTTCTGCGATATGAATAATTTCAGGTTTCAAATAAGGATTTCCGCCATGAGGATTTAATGCATCAGTAATATCAATAAACGGATTTAAATCGTCTAAATCTGGACGGTTAATACGCTTGCTGTAGCCAAATTTGATAAACTCATCTGGTTTTAAATTCATTTGTAAAGAAGCAGATGGAAATAGCTTTAAATAATGATTTGAAAAATTATCAGTATTGTTCTGCGTTTTACCATTATTTGAAACCTGCTCTGCGCGAAGTCCTAAATTATATTTCCATTTCGGATTGTCTGTTTCGCCAATAAACGAATTCAACATTCCGTAAACAGCATTTATTTGTTCGTTGTATTTAAAAGTATTGCTTGCCAAAGGATTAACAATATATTCGCCGTTTGTCAGATCAGCACTTTCAAAGTCTGAGTCAAAAAAACGAAACGTTCCTTTATATCCAGTTTCCACAATTGATTTTTCAGATACTGGAACCGTATAATTTACAATAGCATTCGAGATGTTTTCATTTGTATAATTATGAGTTCTTTGCCATGCAGCATCACCTATTTGTTGTTTATAAGCGTCATAATTGTAAGTGTCAATATCAGTGTTCTCTTTGTGTTTGTTGAAAGAAGAAGTAATACTTGCATTTAGACTTTTTCTGTCGTCAGAAAATTTTCGATCATAATTAAAAGCAAGTTCGCCCACTTTTGTACGTTCCAGTTCTAAAGAATGACGTTTGTTACTCGAAAAAAACTGATTTGCGCTTGTGTTTACCTGCGTGTACAAAGTTTCGTCATTGTCTTGATTTTCTAAATTTCCGAGCGCTTCAAATGAAAAGCTGTTTTTGTCATTTGGAGTAAAATCGACGTTAAATTTCAAGTTTTGCAAACCTTCTGTACGAGCATCATCTCTATTTTGATGAATGTAATGTTGATCGTCTATGAGAAAATTAGTTCGATCAGCATTTATCTTTTTGGTTCTGCCGGCAAAACGATTATCGTAGGCTAAACCAAAATTCCATTTTTCAGTTTTATGATTTAACAATATAGAGCTGTTGATTCTTCCTTTGGCACCAAAACCAGTTCCTAAAACTACCGCTCCATTTATGCCTTTTTGATTGTTCTTTTTAAGCTTAATATTTATAATTCCGCTTTCAGCATTAGCGTCATATTTTGCTGTTGGATTGCTTATGACTTCAATGCTTTCTATGCTGCTTGCCGCAATCTGATCCATATTTGTAATGGCCGAATTTTTACCATTAATCAAAATCATTGGTGATTTTCCTCTAAGTGTTATACCGCCTTCAGCATCTACTGCAACAGTCGGAATACTTTTTAGCATATCAGTCGCCGTTCCGCCAGACTGAGAAATGTTAGAAGCCGCATTAAAAACAAATCCTTCATCGGTTTTTTGAATTTGTTTTCGCTGAGATTTTACAACAACATCATTTAGTAAATTGGTATCGGTTTGCAATTTGATGGTTCCAATAGAAATTGGGCTGTCAGTTACCTTTATTTTTTGAAAAATAGTTTTAAAACCTATTAGTTTAAATTGAAGTTGATAATCTCCAGATTGAATGTTTTCTAATGCAAAATTTCCCATAACATCAGTTACGGCATAATTGGCTGTTTTCGTAGAATCGCTGGCACTTTTTAGAACCACATCAACAAATTCGACGGGAAGTTTTCCGTCGGTGATATTTCCTTTTATAGCAGCGGTTTTTTGAGCAAAGGAAAATTGGCTTATAGTAAATAAGAGAATCAGCAGGGATAATTTTTGGATCATATTTTTCATGAAACAAAGATATTTACCAGAATGTTCACGCTTGCTTAAGCTGTCTTAAGATACCATTAAATTAATCTTAGAATAGTTTTAAATAGTTTAGTTAGCCACGAATTACACGAATTTCCACGAATGCATTGTGTGTAAAAGTTTGCCACAGATTAAAAGGATTCTCACAGATTATTTTTTGACAATGAAAAAAAATCATTTTAATCCTTATAATCTGTGGCTAAAAAAAATAATTCGTGAAAATTCGTGAAATTCGTGGCTATAAAAAAACGCCCGATAAATTCGGGCGCTTTTAGTAAAAATATATTTCTTAGTTTTTCTCAATCCATTTTCTGGCATTAACAAAAGCTTCGTGCCAAGGTGAAACCTCGTCATTTCTGTCTTTTGGATAATGTGCCCAGTTCCATTGGAAAGTAGAACGCTCAATGTGAGGCATCATAACCAAATGTCTTCCTGTTTTGTCACACATCATTGCTGTGTTGTAATCAGAACCGTTAGGATTAGCAGGATAACCTTCGTAAGCATATTTAGAAACAATGTTATATTGGTCTTCTGCATAAGGCAATTTAAATTTACCTTCTCCGTGAGAAACCCAAACTCCTAAAGTACTTCCGGCCAATGTTGATAACATAACCGAATTATTCTCCTGAACTTTTACAGAAGTAAAGATGCTTTCGTGTTTGTTACTTTCATTATGGTGCATTTTTCCGTGAACTTCATGCTCCGGATTAATCACTTCCAATTCCATAAACAACTGACATCCGTTACAGATTCCAACAGATAAAGTATCTTCTCTTTTGAAGAAATTATCTAAAGCTGTTTTTGCTTTTTCATTGTATAAGAAAGCTCCAGCCCAGCCTTTAGCAGAACCTAAAACATCTGAATTAGAGAATCCTCCAACGGCACCAATAAACTGAATATCTTCAAGAGTTTCACGACCAGAAATTAAATCGGTCATGTGAACGTCTTTTACATCAAAACCTGCTAAGTACATTGCATTTGCCATTTCACGCTCAGAATTACTTCCTTTTTCACGAATAATCGCCGCTTTTGGTCTTGGTTTAGAATTGTCGATTTCTGGTTTTTTTCCTGTAAAATGTGCAGGGAAAGTATAATTTAAAACCTGATTTTTATAGTTTTCGAAACGAGCTTTTGCAGTTCCGTTTTTAGATTGTTTTTGATCTAATAAATAAGAAGTTTCAAACCAAACATCTCTGTAAGTTGGAATATCTAATTTGTAATCTGCAATTTCTAAAGTTGCAGTAGAAGATACAGATCCAATTTTGAAGAATTCGATATTATTAGCATTTAATTTAGCTTCAACAGCCGAATCAGATTTAGCTTGGAATACGATTCCGATGTTTTCAGCGAAAAGGATTTTCAATAAGTCTTTTTCCGCGAAAGCGCTGAAATCAATTTTTGCTCCAAGATTTACATCAGCAAAACACAATTCTAATAAAGTAGTAATTAAACCACCGCTTCCAATATCGTGTCCAGCAAGAATTTGGCTTTCGCCGATTAATTCCTGAATGGTATTAAAAGCGTTTTTGAAGAAAGAAGCATCTTTAATTGTAGAAGTTTCATTTCCAATTGTATTTCTGATTTGTGCAAAAGATGAACCTCCAAGTTTGAAATCATCCTGAGATAAATTGATATAGTAAATAGAATCTCCGTTTTTCTGTAAAACCGGTTCTACTACTTTTCTAATATCTGTACAGTTTCCTCCAGCAGAAATAATAACCGTTCCTGGCGCGATTACTTCGTCGTTTGGATATTTTTGTTTCATCGAAAGTGAATCTTTTCCTGTCGGAATATTGATTCCCAATTCAATTGCAAATTCTGAACAACCTTCAACAGCAGCGTATAAACGAGCGTCTTCACCTTCGTTTTTACAAGCCCACATCCAGTTTGCTGATAATGAAATTCCTTTTAACTGATCTTTAATTGGCGCCCAGATAATGTTTGATAACGATTCTGCAATAGCATTTCTAGATCCTGCAACTGGATCAATTAAAGCAGCGATAGGAGCGTGCCCAATAGAAGTTGCAATTCCTTCTTTACCTAAATAATCCAAAGCCATAACTCCGACATTATTTAAAGGCAATTGTAAAGGTCCAGCATTTTGTTGTTTCGCTACTTTTCCTCCAACGCAACGGTCCACTTTGTTAGTCAACCAGTCTTTTGAAGCAACAGCCTCTAAACGCAAAACGTCTTTTAAATAACTTTCGAAATCTCCTGCGTTGTAAGCAACATCAGCATATTTTCTATCGATAGTTTTATCAGTCATAACCGTTTTTGGGGAACTTCCGAAGAAATCTTCTAAAGCATAATCCATCGGCTTTGAACCATTTGATTGTGATTGAAAAGTAAAACGGTGATCTCCCGTTACATCTCCAACTTGATACATTGGAGAACGCTCTCTGTCAGCAATTCTTTGTAAGGTATCGATATCTTTTTGACCAATAACCAATCCCATTCTTTCCTGAGATTCGTTACCAATAATTTCTTTTGCAGAAAGAGTAGGGTCTCCAACCGGTAATTTATCCAAATCGATTAAACCTCCAGTTTCTTCAACCAATTCCGAAAGACAGTTTAAGTGTCCTCCAGCTCCGTGATCGTGAATAGAAACAATTGGGTTATTGTCGCTTTCAACTAAACCACGAATTGCATTAGCAGCACGTTTTTGCATTTCAGGGTTTGAACGCTGAATGGCATTTAATTCGATTCCTGAACCGAAAGCTCCAGTGTCTGCAGAAGAAACCGCAGCACCACCCATTCCAATTCTGTAATTTTCTCCACCTAAGATTACGATTTTATCGCCTTCTTGTGGTTTCTTTTTAATTGATTGATCTAGTTTTCCATATCCAATTCCTCCCGCTTGCATGATCACTTTATCGTAACCAATTTTACGGTCGTTTTCTGAATGTTCGAAAGTTAAAACAGAACCTGTAATAAGCGGTTGCCCGAATTTATTTCCAAAATCAGAAGCTCCGTTTGAAGCTTTGATCAAAATATCCATTGGAGTTTGGTACAACCATTTTCTTTCTTCAAGAGCGTTTTCCCATTTTCTGTCGTCGTTTAAACGAGAATAAGATGTCATATAAACGGCAGTTCCTGCTAATGGTAATGAACCTTGTCCTCCTGCTAAACGGTCACGAATTTCTCCTCCAGAACCTGTTGCAGCACCATTGAAAGGTTCAACTGTGGTTGGGAAATTGTGTGTTTCGGCTTTTAAAGAGATAACCGAATCAAATTCTTTTATTTCGTAAAAATCAGGTTTGTCTGCCGATTTTGGTGCAAATTGCTGTACTTTTGGTCCTTTTACAAAAGCAACGTTGTCTTTGTAAGCAGAAACGATATCGTTAGGATTTTCCTGAGATGTTTTTTTGATTAATTTGAAAAGAGAAGTCTCTTTTTCTTCACCGTCAATAACAAATGTTCCGTTGAAAATTTTATGACGGCAGTGTTCTGAATTTGCTTGTGAGAAAGCAAAAATCTCAGAATCCGTTAATTTTCTTCCTAATTTAGTTGAAAGATTATTTAAGTAATCTACTTCTTCGTCACTTAAAGCTAAACCCTCAGCTTTATTGTAAGTTGCAATATCATCAATTTCCAGAATTGGTTCCGGCTGAATGTTGATAGTGAAGATTTCTTGATCTAATTCGTTGAATTTTTGAAAAAGCATCGGGTCAAAATCAGTAAAATTTTCCGTTGCTGGATGAAATTCTTCAATTCTGATAATGCCCGGAACACCCATGTTTTGAGTGATTTCTACAGCATTTGTGCTCCATGGTGTGATCATAGTGGCGCGAGGACCAACAAAAAAACCCGTCAATGCGGATTTTTCGATCTTATTCGAGTCGGCAAAAAGCCAGTTTAATTTTGAAATGTCTTGAGCTGAAATTTCGTTTTGCGTCTGTACGGCAAAAACAGTTTTGCTTTGGTTTTCAAAGAAATGGATCATTGTTTTGTGTAGTTTGTTGTATTGAGGTGCAAATTTAATGTAAATAAATAGCAAGCGCAAATTTGATAACAAACTCTTTTGAAAAAAAATGAAGCTGAAATGATTTGTCGCGAAGGCACTAAGGCATTAAGTTTTTTACAAAGGAATTTCTTTGTCTATTTTGCTCGCAAAGATACGAAGTCGCAAAGTTTCTATAAATATAGCCAATGGTTTCAACCATTGGGACACAATATGGTCACGATCTGTTTCCCGTGGTTGAAACCACGGGCTATGTTGTAAAAAAAAAGTCAATTAAATTTAAAAAAACTTCGAGCCTTAGTGCCTTCGTGGCAAAATAAATTATTTTGGAAAAGCTGCACTCTGATAAGCACCCAAATCTGGCGGAGAAGTTCTTGTAATTCCTAAAATATCCTGCGGAATTATATAAGACTGATTTCCTTTCGCGAAAGCGGCAGAAGTTTTATCGATGTTGAATTTATTCTGAGAAACATTATAAAACTTCGGGTTTTCATTGAGAATGATATTGCTGTAATGTTCCGTATCTGTTTTAAATTGATAATCAGGATTTGTTGTTGAGCTGTTGAATTTTAAAAGACAATTATTTAATTGATAAACAAATGGTGCGTTTGGTTTTTTACTTAAGTTAAATTCGTTCGTGTTTGAGCCATAAATTATACAATTGTTGAAGGTTGCCTGCGTCAGTGCATTTGTTTCGGGCATTTTGCCTGCCAAACTATTGCTTATATTAACTGCAAATTGTGAGTTGCTTTGCCAATTGTTATTAAAAGTGCAATGCGTAAAATTATAATTTCCGCCGTAAACACAGGATAAACTACCTAGGCCGGCATAATTTATAACTAGATTTTCTCCGTTAATTCGGGCGTTTTGTGCTAAAATTCCATATTCAGCACAATTATAAATTTGGGTATTTTTAATTTGAATTGTGTTAACTGAATTTCTAATATCTAATCCTGTAATCGCATTTTTTAAAGTTAAATTTTTGATTGAATGGTTATTACTGCCGTTTTCAAGAATAACCGATTTCCATTGTCCAGGAATATCCAAATAAAGAGATTCTAATCGATCGCCTTCAAAAATAACTTCATTTTCTAATTTTTCTGTTGTTGAAGCAGTTCCGTTAATTTGAAGAGAAGCGTTCTTGCCAACATATAATCCTGAGTTGGTATGAAAGTGAATTCTTGCGCCAGCTTCAAAAGTGACTGTTTTGTTTTCTGGAACTCCTGCGTAACCATAAACTACATAAGGTTTTTGTTTGGTGAAAAGTAATTCATTCCCATTTACAGGGTCATTTTCACGGAGATAAAATCCGTCAACATCTTTGCCGTCAATTTTGATTTTCTCTTTTGTTCCGTTTGGATTTTGATTAGGATATAAAAAAACAGCGTCCTGAATTAAGGTTACCAAAGCGACTTGCTGCAGATTTGCGCCGCTGTCAAATTGAATTTCATCGGTATATAAAAAATCGGCTGGATTTACATCTGTAATATCTGCCGTAGTTTCAATAAAAATGTACAAACTGTCTTTTGCTAAAAGCGTAACATCTTTAAAAATTTTCCCGTTGGTTCTAGTCCTACCGTCAACCGTCATTCGGTATTTTGAACTTAGTCCTTTTTTGAATTGTACAACTGGAATTGATATGTCGTTTTTGCTTCGATTGTAAACTTTTAGTTGATAAGTACTTGAGCCAATATTTTTAAAAACGGTGTCCAAATAAACGGTGTCTTTAGAAAACTTTAAATCTCCAGAACTGGCAACGGTATCAAAGTCAGTTCGGCAGGAACTGAAAACTAAAATTAAACCCAAGACTAAGATTGTAAAGTATTGACGCATTATTGTTTTTCTTTTCTTTGTCACGAATTCCGCGAATTTTCACAAATTAAATTGAAATAAAATTCGTGGAAATTTGTGTAATTAGTTGCTATAATTTTAAAACCCTTCTAATCTGTCTATCCTGATAGCTATCGGGAGTGGCGAGAAAAAATATCAGCCAAAGATTTGATTGTTTTTGTAAAAATAACAAAAAACTTACACGTTTGAAGTTGAATTTTAAATTTTAGAATTGGATTTTAGATTTATGTGTTATCTTTCTTTAATTTTACGATTTTAAAGTTTATTTAATGAATTATACAAAAGAACAGATTTTAGCGTACTGCAATGAATTTTCTAAAAATACATTGATGGAGACGCTGAAAATAGAATATATCGATGCTGGCGAAGATTTTTTAACGGCAAAAATGCCTGTAAACCCAAGTGTTCATCAGCCAATGGGATTATTGCACGGCGGAGCTTCTGTAGCTTTGGCAGAAAGTGTGGGAAGTGCAGCTTCACATTTTTTTATTAATGCGAAGGAGCAAGAAGTTCGTGGTATCGAAATTTCGGCAAATCATTTAAAAAGTATTCGTGAGGGTGTTGTTTTTGGAACTGCCCGAATTATTCATAAAGGCAGAAGTCTTCATCTTTGGGAAATTAAAATTACGGATGAAGCAGGAAATTTGATTTCGCTTTGCAAATTGACGAATATGGTTTTGGATAGAAAGAAAAGTGAATAAATTATGAATCCATTTTTCTTAAAAATTAAAAAGCATAAAGAACTAAATTTACCTTTTGTGCTTTATTCAAAACCCAATACTACAGATCTGATTGGTGTTTTGCAACAAAATGACACTTTATATACTGTTTCAGATTACAGCGAAAAAGGATTTGTATTCGCTTCTTTTGATGAAAAACAACTGGTTCTGATTCCTGAAAATGAATCGGAAATTATTACTGTCAAAAAAGAGATTACTTCATTTGAATCCATCGAAGTTGATGATTTAAATTTTGATGCTGAAGTTAAATTTCAATACGAATATTTGGTTGCAAAGGGAATTCAAGCCATCAAAAATGAAGAGTTCAAAAAGGTAGTTTTATCACGAAGTGAAGAAGTCCCTTTGGTTGAATTTGATTTTGCTGCAACTTTTCAGCATTTGGTTCAATTATATCCGGCAACTTTTTGTTATTGCTTTTTTCATCCGAAAATAGGACTTTGGATGGGAGCAACGCCAGAAAAACTGCTAAAAGCAAATGAAAATGTTTTTGAAACCATGGCTTTGGCAGGAACACAAAAAGACAATCAGGAAACAGAAATTGTCTGGCAGCAAAAAGAAAAGGACGAACAGCAATTTGTGACTGATTTTATTGTAAAACGGCTTAGAGAATTTACAGCTTCGGTTGTAGTTTCTGAACCATATAGTTTAAAGGCGGGTTCTATCTGGCATATTAAAACGGATATTTCGGGAGTTTTAAAGGATAAGTCGACTTTGGAAGAAGTTATTGATACGCTTCATCCAACGCCTGCAGTTTGTGGTTTGCCAAAGAAAAAAGCAAAATTATTTATCATTGAAAACGAAAATTATGATCGTACTTTTTACAGCGGATTTCTAGGTGAGCTTAATAGTGGTTTTACAGGAAAAAATGTAAGCTCTGATTTATTTGTAAATTTACGATGCATGCAGATTCAGGAAAACAAAGCCATTTTGTATATGGGTTGTGGCGTCACAAAAGAAAGTATTCCCGAAAAAGAATGGGAGGAAAGCGTCAATAAATCAATGACGATGAAGAGAGTATTGAGAGTTATGAGTTAGAAGTTATGAGTTATGAATGGCTGTCTCCCTGAGCGAAGTCGAAGGGCGCAAAGGGTTTCGACTCCGCTTAGCCTGACAGTAAGAGTAAAATCTGAAACAAAAACAAACAAGAATAAAAAATGAAATTAGATATATTAGCCTTTGGCGCACATCCTGACGATGTAGAATTGGGTTGTGCAGGAACAATTTTAAAAGAAGTTTCTCTAGGGAAAAAAGTTGGTGTTGTTGATTTAACACGCGGCGAATTAGGAACACGCGGAACTGCAGAAACTAGAGATGAAGAAGCAAAAGCAGCAGCAAAGATTTTAGGAGTTGTTGTTCGTGAAAACTTAGGACTTCGTGACGGCTTTTTTGTAAATGATGAAAAACATCAATTAGAAGTCATTAAAATGATTCGCAAGTACAAACCTGAAATTGTTTTATGCAACGCTGTTGACGACCGTCATATTGATCATGGAAAAGGAAGTAAATTAGTTTCTGATGCTTGTTTTTTATCAGGGTTGGTGAAAATAGAAACTTCTATAGATGGAGAGCAGCAGGAAGCTTGGAGACCAAAAGTGGTTTATCATTATATTCAATGGAAAAATATTGAACCGGACTTTGTAGTTGATATTACTGGCTTTGAAGAAAAGAAGATCGAATCAATTTTGGCTTATAAAACACAATTTTACGATCCAAATTCAAATGAGCCTGCTACACCAATTACGAGTAAAAACTTTTTAGAAAGTGTAAAATATCGTGCGCAGGACTTAGGACGTCTAGTTGGTAAAGATTTTGCCGAAGGTTTTACTGTTGAAAGGTGTTTGGCAGTCAATAGCTTAGGAGATTTGATTTAATTTTTATGAAAATTTTTCATTTTTTTCTTTGTAGAACTCAACCTTTGTTCTATATTTGCACTCGCTAAGCAAAAATGGTGGTTGTAGCTCAGCTGGTTAGAGTAGCGGTTTGTGGTGCCGCGGGTCGCCGGTTCGAACCCGGTCAGCCACCCAGATTTAAAGCCTTGAAGAAATTCAAGGCTTTTTTTGTGCGTTTAATTTTTTTAAAATCATATAAGTTCATTTTAGA
>NZ_MUHA01000006.1:131442-216818 GCF_002217355.1 Flavobacterium oncorhynchi
TCTAAAATGAACTTATATGAATAAAAAAAAGCATGATAATTACATCATGCTTTTTGGTTGGTTATTATATTTGGTTGGTGTATTATCGAATTTCGTCAAATGTATTTCCCTGTTTAATATCGCCGGTTCTAAAACCTTTTTTAAACCAGTACATTCTTTGTTCTGATGTACCGTGTGTAAATGAATCAGGAACTACCTGACCTTGCATTTTGCTCTGTATTGCATCATCTCCAACAGCATTAGCGGCGCTTAAGGCTTCTTCGATATCTCCTTCGTCCAGCGTTTCCTGATTATCATGTGCCCATACTCCGGCATAAAAATCAGCTTGAAGTTCTAGGGCTACCGAAAGTTTATTGGCTTCGGCTTGACTTTTACCTTCTTGTGCCTGATGCATTTTTTCAGAGGTTCCTAGTAATGTTTGCACGTGATGGCCAATTTCATGCGCTATAACATACGCAATTGCAAAATCACCGCCCTCAGCACCAAATTTGGATTTTAGTTCTTCAAAGAAGCCTAAATCCATATATACTTTTTGATCGCCTGGACAATAAAATGGTCCGGATGCTGATGAAGCTCCGCCGCAAGCAGTATTTACAGAGCCTTTAAAAAGCACTAATTTTGGGTTTTTATAAGTCATACCATTTTCGGCAAATATTTTGCCCCAGGAATCTTCAGTTTTAGCCAAGACAGATCTAACAAAATGTCCCATTTCTTCATCTTCCTTACTTAATGGAGCGGCTGCTTCAGTTTGTGTCTGTTGTCCGCCTTGCATTTGTTCTAAAACCGGAGTGATAAACTGCGCATTTTCACCGCCAAAAACATTTACTAACAAAATAATGATACCGATAATTCCGCCTCCAACGGCTACCTTTCCGCCAGAAATTGATCTTCTGTCTTCAACGTTATCACTTTCTCTGCTTCCTTTCCATTTCATACTTTGCTGTTTTTTAAAAAGTTATGTTTGTTGTACGAATTTATATATTTTTTGGGAATTACATGTTATTGGAGGTAATTTACTTTTTTTATTTCAACCATTTTGCCAAAATTTCTTCTACAATACCTTTCATAATAGGCTTTGAGATATAGTCGTTCATTCCTGCTGTTATGCATTTATTTCGTTCTTCTTTTTCGGCGCCTGCCGTTACGGCAATTATGGGGGTATGCTCTCCCGTTATTGTGCTTCTTATAGCTTTGGTGGTTTCATATCCATTCATAATTGGCATTTGAATGTCCATAAAAACAAGTGTCGGATTAATGCTTTCGAATTGTTTTACAGCTTCGTAGCCATTTTCACATTCGTAAATAATAGAATTGCTGTATAAATTTGAAATGATGGTTTTTAGCAGCAGCATATTAACTTTGTTGTCCTCAACGATTAAAAATTTAATTTTCTCATTGTTTGAACTATTATTAATTTGGTCGTACTCTGAGTTTAAAGTTTTGAGTTTAGTGTTATTTTTTTCTGCCCCGCTTTGATTTCGGGTTTTTAGATTTAAATCGAAGAAAAAATTACTTCCTTCGCCAATTTTACTTTCCAGCTGCAGTCGGCTGTCCATTAAAGCTAATAGCTGATTGGATATCGTTAATCCCAATCCGGTTCCTCCAAATTTTCTAGTTGTGGAGCTGTCTGCTTGCGAAAAAGCTTTAAATATTTTTTTCTGATTTTTTTCAAGAATCCCAATTCCTGTATCTATAACAGAGAAACGCATAATACAATTGTTGTTCTTTGTTTTTTTAACAACAGAAACATTTAGTCTAATAGAGCCTTCATTGGTGAATTTTACGGCGTTTGAAAGCAGATTAATTAATATCTGTTTTAATCGGACAATATCTGTCCAGATGTATTTAGGAACTTCTGGATCGATATTTAATTCAAGTTGAAGATTCTTTTGATTAGATTCAAAAATAATTAAATCAAAAACTTGTCCCAATACTTTTTTAATGTCGTATAAGTCGATAAAAAGTTCAAGTTTTCCGGCTTCAATTTTAGAAAAATCTAGTATGTCGTTTATGATTTCTAATAAGGAATGGGCAGATTGATTAATAGTTGTGGTATATTTTTCTTGAATTCCTTCGAGTTCAGTTTGCATCAATAAATGCGTAAAACCAATTATACCATTTAGAGGTGTTCTGATTTCATGTGATATATTAGCAAGAAAATCTGATTTTGATTTGTTTGCAGCTTCAGCCAGTTGTTTTGCTTTTATGGCATCTTCAGTGACTTTTTTGTTTGTAATGTCAAAATAAATACCTCCTACAAATTCTATTTCGTCTCCTTTTTTTATTACATCACCAAATTCTTCGATCCAAATATATTCGCCGGTTTTTCTTTTAATTCGGTAAACATTATGAAGCGGAATTCCGTTTTGAAGATTGTGAATTTGATTTTTAATTACTTTTTCACGATCGTTGTGGTGAATAAGTGATAAAAAAGATAAGTTGTTTTCTATAAATTCAGCTTTAGAATAACCTGTTAAGTTTTTTATTTCGTCGTTTAGGAAGATTTTGGTAGATATTGCGTCAAATTTTGACAAGTAAACTGTTCCTGGAATATTGTTGGCAATTAACTTAAATTTCTCTTCGCTTTCTAGGATTTTGGCCTCATTTTGATTTCGCTCGAGAGCTGATGAAATATTATTAGCCAGAACTTGAAAGATGTAAATTTCTTCTTCAGACCATTTTCGTTCAGAAGTGCAGTCGTCAAAGCCTATAAAGCCAGTAAAAACATCATTAATATACAAGGGCAGAATCAGAATTGATTTTATTTGATTGTCAAGTAAAAGTTGTTTAAAAAAGGTTTTTTTGAGCTTACGTGTGTACGTTTTCAAAATACTTTTGTTAAGTACAGCTTTATGAATTTCTTTTAAATTGTCTTCTGTTAATTGTTTTAATGGTGTTATTTGATGTTCTACACCGTTTCTTGACCACTTGTATTTTTGAGTAAAAGTATTGGTCAGAAAATCTTTTTCATAATAAAACATATGATCTGCTTTTGAGGCTTTTCCTATTAGATCATATGTTTCCTGAAACATTTCTTCGGTAGATTTGCTAAGTAAAAATTTCTCTGTACAAAGAGAAAGTGCTGAAAGCAGCTGACTTTTGAATTCTAATTTACGCTCTGCATCTAATCTCATTTGCGATGAAATTGCAAGTGAAATTACATCTGAAATGGTTTTAGCGTAGTTAATGTCTTCATTGTCCCAATCTCTTTTTTCTTCTGTGCTTTCAAAACAAACTACACCAACCAGTTTTCCGTTCAAGAAAATAGGAACGTCCAGCATTGATTTGATGTTGTTTTTTGTAAAGTACAGTCTCTGAAATTCTGATGTTTCTAATTTATTAAAAACATCTGGAGCGTTTATGACAACTTTATTTTTTAGCGTTTCAAAATAGATTGGATAAGATTCCTGATCTAATATGTTTTTGTCACTTGGACTTTGATTGTCGCCGCTGAATAAGTTTTTGCAAGTAATTAAGTCTTTTCGGTATTTCCAGAAGCTGACTCTGTTTGATTTGCTTACTATCGATGCTTCTTTGATAATGTAGTCAAGAACTGTGTTTAAATTGTGGTATTTGCTAAAGTCAGCAGTTGATAGTTTTTTTGTAGAGTTATTGTATGCTTCAATTTTTTCGAGACGTCTTTTTTTCTCGTTTTCAGCATTTTTAGTTTCGGTAATATCTCTTGCAATTCCGGCATAACCAGTTGTTTGACCTAAATCATTTTTACGGATAATAATATTTTGAGAAATCCATATTTCTTGCCCGTTTTTCTTTAGAATAGGAATCTCGATTGTAGGGAATTTGTTTTCGTTGACTACAATATTTTCATAAAAATCTACGGCGGTTATTGAGTGGCTTTCGTGAATAAAATTTGAATAATGGTGTTTTAATATTTCATTTTCGGTGTAGCCTAGAAGTGTGTAAGCAAATTCATTTATGAATGTAAAATTACCGTCGGCATCAATTTCAAAAATAATATCTCTTGCTGTCTGAATTAGGTTTTTGTATTGGTCTTGTACGTTAAATTGTTCAGTAACGTCCTGTCCGATACTTATAATTAGATCTTCAGTAAATTTTTTATCTTTCCATTGAATGTGTTTGTATTCGCCGTTTTTACTTTTCAGCTTCCATGTATAAGTTTTGTTTTCTTCCCGATCAAGTATCGGTTCTTTTTCATTTTGCTGGTTTTCTTTTGCAAAGTGCCAAAAATTTAAGCCAATAACTTCTTCTGGCTGATATCCCAAAATAGAAGAAATGGTCTCGCTGCAAAATAGTATTTTGCCTTTTTGGTTTGTTGCAATTGTTAAAGAACTTCCTTTTTGAACAATTTCATTTGCAAATCTATAGTTGTCATCATTGTTTGATAAAACGGCATATTTTACATGATTAACAATGAAAATTAAAATGCAAAAATTAATTAATAGAACAGAAGATTTTATTGGAATTAAATGAAAAGAAACGGTCGCAAGAAGAAATATAAACGTTAGGCCTACAAAAAACCAATATATTTTTATTGGTTTTAAAATGTTGTACGAGAAGAAAAAGGAAATTAAAAAAACAATAACAGGAACAACATCGGTACTGAGGCGAACAATATTATAACATACATAGCTTATGTATATAAAAAAGCAAGTAATAAATATGTTTTGAATTTTGTCGCGCAGCCATTTTATTTTGTCTACCAGCAGATAAATGAATAAAACGAAGAATCCAATCGAAACATTTGTTACTAATAAGCTTTTCGGGCGGATTTTGAAAATCTCATTAATGATCTCGATTACAATAACCGCAATTCCAAAAAATAAAATGTAAAGCTGATATTCTTTTTTAGCTGTTTCGGCTTCTTTTGTTTTTTCAATAAAATACCCAATTTTAGTTTTAATTTTAAAAAACTGGTAGATTAATAATGCTAAAAAAGCAGCTAATGAAAGTCCGAGTATAATAAGTTTTGGACTATTGAAAAAAATAAGATCTAAACTGAGAGCGTATGATTTTGTCATGATTGATTTCAGAGAATTACCAAAAGTGGTAATTCCTGAAATCAGTACATTGAAAAAACTATAGCTTTCTGTCATAGATTTTGAGAGAGTTAGTTTTCGTAAACAACATTTTAAAAAATTCAAATAAAAAGACCTGTTTGAACTCTTTTTATTTGAATTTTTTGTTTTTTATTCGAAATCTGATTGTCCTATAGAATCAATTGAATCTTGCTCTTCTTCTTCGCTGAAAATTGAAAAATAAGTCGCATAGGTAATTGATGTATTAAAAACAGCTGTAAAAATAACACCAACACAACAAGCTACAAGACCTACTAATGATCCAAGAAATCCAATTATAAATAGGCAAAATATTATAACAGGGTTTTTAGTTACCAAGATTATACTTGATTTAATAGCATCTATGGCTTTTAAATTTCCAAAAATGATTAGTGGAATTGTAAAAAAGGTGAAAAAATTGATGAATAAAGAAACTCCTGTTCCTAAATATCCTAAGCCTAAGCTTTCTGTAGAGTAAGAGATTCCATTAGTAACAAGCCCTATAATAAAAGCAACTGCAAACAATTGAAGAAAATAAGGAGCTCTATAATAAGTGAAAATTGTTGAAACATTAAATTCTTCATCTTTATCTGCACAATCAGCCATTTTTAAGAATCCTGCGCCCAAAGGAGCAAATACAGCTGTAACTGCAGCAAGTGAAACAGCAGTTACTACTTGTTGAATGTAGCTTAAGTTTTGAATTTGAAAATTTTCTAAGAAATTCTCAGATAAGCTTTTAACGCCATAAAAAGTTACAGCTAATCCCATAATTACAATTACTACTACGACTGAAAATACTAGAATTATAAGCCCGGAATACAATGCAATTTTTTTGAAATTTTCAAGGGCATAGTTGAAAATAGTCGAAAAATCTATTGAATAGCCATTTTTTTTGATGTCTTCAATTTGGTCAAGTGTAGCTTTCATTTTAAGAGTAAAATTGTTAAATATAGTTTGTGTTTGGTACCATAATAGTCAATGGTAAATATAGTATATTTAATCAATTTCGTCTAAAAATCCTAAAATTGTTTTTGCTTCTTAAATCCAGCTTAATACCCTTTTTATTGAAGCTAATTTGTCTTTGTATGGAGCGTAGCGCATAGGTAAATCAAGCCAGTTTGCTTTTTTTACAATTGCTTTATGATGAGAGAAAGTATCAAAACTCATTTGACCATGATAAGCCCCGATGCCGCTGTGCCCGACACCGCCAAAAGGAAGTCTTTTGTTCGAAAAATGAATTACAGTGTCGTTGATGCATCCGCCTCCAAAAGAATAGCTTGTGATCATTTTTTTTGCAAAAGATTTATCGTCGCTAAAAACATAAAATGCGAGAGGTTTTTCGTAACGACTGATTACGTTATGAATGTCGTCTTCAGTCTCATAAACAAGAATTGGCAAAATTGGACCAAAAATTTCTTCGCTCATTACTGGGCTGTCTAAACTTGGTTCTTCAATTAGGGTAGGAGATATGTAAAGCTTGTCGGCATTAGTTTCACCTCCAAAAATTACTTTATCACGTTCAATCATTTGATCTAAGCGAACCCAGTTTTTTGTATTAATAATACGTGCAAAATCTGGAGATTTGTCCATTTTTTTACCGTAAGCTTTTATGATTTCTTCCATTAAGAAAGTAATGAAATTTACTTTCATGTTTTTTTGAATCAAAATATAATCTGGTGCAATACAAGTTTGTCCCGCATTAATGAATTTTCCCCAGACAATTCGCTTTGCTGCAAGTTTTAGATTGGCAGTTTCATCAATAATACAAGGGTTTTTCCCACCCAGTTCAAGAGTTACGGGAGTAAGATTTTCGGCTGCAGCCTTGGCAATAACTTTTCCAACAGTAACGCTGCCGGTAAAGAAAATATAATCCCAGCGTTTTGCTAGTAATTTATTAGAAACTTCTATACCGCCCTCAAAAACTTCGACATGATTAATATGGAAAGTCTTTTCAATAAGTTTTGCAATTATTGCAGAAGTATGCGGAGTAAGTTCTGATGGTTTTAAAACAACTCTGTTTCCTGCTGCAACGGCAGCAATAAGCGGACATAAAGCTAATTGAAAGGGATAATTCCAAGGAGCAATAACCAGTACATTTCCGTAAGGTTCTTTATAGATATAATCTGTAGAAGGAAAATTAAGCAGAGAAGGAAAAACTCGTTTTGGTTCTGCCCAAGTATTAATATTTTTGATCGTATCTTTTAGTTCTGAAATGACATAATTTGTCTCTGTCAGGACAGCTTCAAATTCCGGCTTTTTAAAGTCATCGTACAAAGCTTGTACAATTAAATCTTCGCTTTTTTGAATGTTATACAATAACTTTTTGAGCGTTTCTTTTCTGTACCCGATGTCGTTTTTATAGTCCATTTTATGATCAGCTTATTTTTCTCTATGCAAGTTAATCGATAAAATTTAAAAAATTAACAATTATATCATAAAAATCAAATGGCATTCCAAACCGTTTCGTCAGGTGTTGGCGCTATGATAGTTATGTTTTCTTTTGATACAGGATGAATAAAAACCAATTTTCTGGCATGAAGATGAATACCTCCGTCAGGATTACTTCGGTCAAAACCATATTTTAAATCACCTTTTATTGGAGATCCAATTGCGGATAATTGTGCACGAATTTGATGATGACGTCCTGTATGAAGATTAATTTCCAGCGCCGTATAATTTTGAAGTTCTTTGATTATTTTATAATCTAAACTAGCCAGTTTGCTGTCTGAAACTTCTTTTAAATGGGCTTTTGAAGTGTTATTTTTTTCGTTTCTTTTTAAATAATGAACCAATTTAGCAGACGCTTCTTGAGGTTTGTTTTTTACAACTGCCCAATACGTTTTTTGAGTTTCACGATTACTGAACAATTCGTTCATTCGAGACAATGCTTTACTGGTTCTCGCAAAAACAACAATACCAGTTGTGGGACGATCTAAACGATGAATCACACCCAAAAAAACATCTCCAGGTTTATTGTATTTGTCTTTTATGTATTCTTTTACAATATCAGATAATGGTTTATCTCCCGTTTTATCGCCTTGAACAATATCGCCTACGCGCTTATTAACTACAATAATGTGATTGTCTTCGTGAAGAACTTGGAGATTGTTTTTATCTGAAATAATTTTCATAATTAGACTGGCTTAGACTGCTTAGATTTTTAGACTGACTTAGATTTCTTAGACTTTAGATTGACTTGGACTTCTTAAATTTTAGTTTTTTTTACAATAAAGTTGCTCTAAACCTAGAAGTCATTTTAGTGATTTCTTCTAGCATATTAATTAGTTCTGTTGTGTTTTCTTCATTTAGAAAGCCTAAATCAGATGAAATCAAAAGTTGAGTTTCAACTTCATAAGCAGATCCAATTGCAATTTCTAAAAATCTAGCAAAATCTTTATTCGAATTTCTCGAAGAACCTTCAGCTATATTTGAAGGAATGGATACAGCTGCTCTTCTTAATTGATTAATTATTCCAAACTTTTCATCATTAGGAAAAGTTGATGTTATTGAATATATTTTAGAACAAAATAATCTACTTTTTTTCCAAATCAAAAGTTCTTTGAATTGATGCATAATTTTAGATTTATATATTTCTAGACTTCTTAGATTTTTAAAAGAATGAAAATTTCTAAGAAGTCTAGAATCTAAGAAGTCTAAGATAGTCTAGACTTAATATTGTTCATTAGAATTTGGGAAATCACTAGACTTAACATCGGCTGCATATTGACCAATAGCTGTTGTCATTTCTTCGTATAAATTTAAGTAACGACGTAAAAAGCGCGGACTAAATTCGTTGTTCATTCCTAACATATCGTGGATAACTAAAACTTGTCCGTCAACACCTCCTCCAGCACCAATTCCTATAACTGGAATTGAAATACTTTCAGCTACTTTTTTAGCTAAATCGGCTGGGATTTTCTCCAGAACAACTCCAAAACAACCAATTCTCTCCAGCATTTTAGCATCTTCAATTAATTTTTCTGCTTCAGCATCTTCTTTTGCGCGAACGCTGTAAGTTCCAAATTTATAAATTGACTGAGGAGTTAAACCCAAATGTCCCATAACTGGAATACCTGCGTTAAGTATTTTTTTAATTGATTCTTTAATTTCTTTTCCGCCTTCAAGTTTTACTGCATGTCCTCCGCTTTCTTTCATAATTCTGATAGAAGAACGTAAAGCTTCTTTTGGGTCAGATTGGTAGCTTCCAAAAGGTAAATCTACTACAACCAAAGCTCTTTCGACAGCACGAACTACAGACGAAGCATGATAGATCATTTGGTCTAAAGTAATTGGCAAAGTCGTTTCGTGACCCGCCATAACGTTTGATGCAGAATCACCCACTAAAATCACATCGACTCCTGCGGTATCAACAATTTTAGCCATTGTATAATCATAAGCAGTAAGCATAGAGATTTTTTCTCCGTTGCTTTTCATTTCTATTAACGACTTTGTTGTGATTCTTTTATAATCTTTTTTTGCTACTGACATTTTATTTTTTTTTGATGATGTAAAAGTATTGAATAATTGTAAATTGAGAATCAGCAATAAAAGAATATTTCGATGCTGTATAGTTTCCCGTCTTTAAATTCTATTCTAAATTGGCTGTCTTCCATTAGTATAGAATAGATATGAGGCCATTTTAGCGAAGCTTCAATATAAGTTCCATATTTTTCAATGAAAGCTTTTTCGGACATGGTATGGTCTAAAACCGAATTTGGGTTTATAATAAGTTTATTGTTTTCATTGATAAAAACCTTAACGATTTCGGCTTGATTTTGTTTTTCATCTACAGATGAGTGTAAGTCTGGGTAATAATAAAACAAGTCACTTAAATAAATACCGCATTCATCGCCTACGCTCGCTTTTTTTGCTGGTTCTCCAAATATTTTTAATAAGTCTTTTTGAGTTAAGAAAAGTGATTTTGTTTTGACTCCTTTCAATGAAAATTCGGCTTTTTTGACAAATGCACTAATTTGTTCTGGCAGCTTATGTTTGGTCAAGCCTTTTGCAAGTGCCATATTCAATTCGGTATCAGCGATTAATTTAGGATCATTTAACTGTTTGACAACTTCATAATAGCGTTGATAGGCTGGAGTTAATTTGTCATATTCACTATTCCAAGCTAATTCAACAAGTCGCTCGCTTATCGTTTTTCGTTCGGTTACAGCATTAACATCAAGTTTGTCGAAGTCTTTTAATAAAGTTTCAAAGTTTGGTCTTACACCAAGGAATTTTCTTAAGGTAAATTTTGCATATTCTTCGTCAAAATTACCATTAATGTTAACCCATTCTTCTGAATTTTTAGGAAGATAATTTACTGGTACCGGATCTCCTGTAAACAAAATTTCTCTGATTTTTGAATTTTTGTCAGGTAAAGCTCTGGCTTTTAAACCTGCCGCTAAAACAAATAAATGATTACCGCCATAATAAGCGTCGCCGCCTTCTAGAATTGGGTTTTCATTATCTTTAATCTTAACATCTCTGGCGTTTAAACTTTTTGCTACGAATTTATCAGGAACATAACCTTCGTTAAAATTATCGGCTTGTACTTTATACCAGCCATTTTTACTTTCTGATAATAATCGAACTTCGGCTCCATATTTAAAATAACCTAAAAACTCAGCAGCAGTATTCGTTGTAGTATAAAGTCTTGTATCTGAGTTAAGAAAATAGCGCTGTTGCGAATGCATTAAAACAGAGCAGAATAGGGCAATTATGAAGTTGAGCTTTTTCATGAAGTTTTTTTGTTTGCAACGAATTTCACCAATTTACACGAATTGTTTTTAACCAAGAAGGATAGAAATCAGTATAAATTGGTGAAATTCGCGGCAGACTTTATAAAATTTAACAATCAGCCATATTTACAGCAACAGCCAATCCACCTTCAGAGGTTTCTTTGTATTTTGAATTCATATCTTTTGCCGTCTGCCACATAGTATTAATAACTTTATCTAAAGGCACTTTTGCATTTTTAGAATCTGTTTCAAGTGCTAACTCGGCTGCATTTATAGCTTTTATGGCACCCATTGTATTTCTTTCAATACACGGAATTTGAACTAATCCGCCAATAGGATCACAGGTTAAACCTAAATGATGTTCCATAGCGATTTCAGCAGCCATTAAAACCTGAGCAGGGGTTCCGCCCATTAATTCGCATAATGCTGCCGCTGCCATTGATGACGAAACGCCAATTTCGGCTTGACAACCGCCCATTGCAGCAGAAATAGTAGAACCTTTTTTGAAAATACTTCCAATTTCGCCAGCAACCATCAAAAACTGCTTTATTTCTTTTTCGCCGGCTTTATGGTTTTCAATTACTAAATAGTACATCAAAACAGCTGGAATTACGCCGGCGCTTCCATTAGTTGGAGCTGTAACAACACGTCCCAACGACGCATTTACTTCATTTACAGCAAGTGCAAAACAGCTTACCCATTTTAAGATTTGACGAAATTTTACTTCCGTTTTTCTTATTTCTTCAAGCCACGATTGCGGATCGTTATAGTTGGATAAACCAATTAAATTTTGATGCATATCAAAAGCTCTTCGACGCACATGTAATCCGCCAGGAAGAATTCCTCCTGTATGACAGCCTATATACATACATTCAAGCATAGTATTCCAAATACGCATAAGTTCTGAGTGAATTTCATCTTCAGAACGCATGGATTTTTCGTTTTCATAAACAATCTCCGAGATTGATTTTTGCTCTGTAACAGTATAGTTTAAAAGCTCAACGGCATTTTGTATTGGAAACGGAAAGGCACATTTTATTACCTCTTTAATTTTGGCATTTTCGCGCTCTTCTTTTACAACAAAACCGCCGCCAATAGAGTAAAATGTAGATTCGTACTCAGAATCATCAGCTTTATAAGCTGTAAATTTCAGTCCATTTGCATGAAAAGGAAGAAACTCTTTATTGAAAACAATATCTTGAAGAAAATAAAAAGGAACTTTATATTGATCTGCGAGAATGATCTCGTTTGTATCTTCAATGTTTTTTATAATTCCAGCAATGTTTTCTACTGGAATATATTCAGGATCTTGACCGCTTAAACCCAGCATTACTGATAAATCAGTAGCGTGTCCTTTACCGGTTAAAGAAAGTGATCCATACAAATCGACTTTTACTCGAGTAACTTGATCTAAAAGCGATTCGTTTTTTAACTCTTCTAAGAAGCGTTCGGCGGCTCTCCAAGGCCCCAAAGTGTGTGAGCTCGAAGGGCCGACACCAATTTTAAGCATATCAAAAACAGAGATACATTCTTCCATTGTTCAATTTTTGTTATGACAAAGATAATTGAATAATGCAATGAAGTTTTACTTTCAATTAGAAATCTTGCGATTTTGTTAAAAAAGATATTAAATTTTAATAATTTGACAAGGAACTAAATTTAATTGGTTAATATAAGGCTTTAGTAAAGAGTTTAGTAATTTTTTTTAGGTATTTTTGTAATAGATGCAAGTGCAAAAACAATATGTTTAGACTTTCGCAAAAACAAATTTAATTATATCTTCAGATAAAAAATATTCTAATTTAAGACACCATTTTGAGAGAAAATTAAAATACCACAATGAAGATTAAAATTACACTATGATAGAATTTTTCAAGCATTTTTTACAAGAATTCGAATTACCGTTAAGCAACCCAGTATTGATTTTTTCGTTAATACTTTTTATTATCTTGTTGTCTCCCATTTTACTTAAAAAAATAAATATTCCAGGTATTATAGGTCTTATCATTTCTGGAGTAATCATTGGTCCGCATGGACTTAACATACTTGCCAAGAACTCAGCAATCGATTTGTTTTCGACCATAGGACTTTTGTATATAATGTTTATTGCGGGTTTAGAATTGGATATGAACGAGTTCAAAGCCAATCGTAATAAGAGTTTATTGTTTGGTTTTTTTACATTTATTCTGCCGCTCTCTGTTGGTTTTCCCGTTTGTTTTTATCTTTTAAAATATGATTTTAATGCGAGTTTTTTAACAGCGAGTATGTTTGCAACACACACTTTGGTGGCATATCCTATTGTGAGTAAACTTGGTATTGCAAAAAATCAAGCAGTTGCTATAACAGTAGGAGGAACAATTTTAACAGATACTGCCGTTTTGATTATTCTAGCGGTAATTATGGGAAGCGCTCAAGGAAGTCTAAATCAGGCTTTTTGGATAAAACTTGGAGTTTCACTTGCCATTTTTTCGGCTATTATGTTTTTAGTGATTCCAAGAATTGCAAAATGGTTTTTTAAAAAATTAGAAAGTGAAAAACACGCGCATTATATTTTTGTGCTGTCAGTAGTTTTCTTTGCGGCGTTTTTGGCAGAAGTAGCAGGAGTGGAGCCTATTATTGGTGCTTTCGTTGCGGGTTTGGCATTGAATCCTTTAATTCCGCATTCGTCAGCTTTAATGAATAGAATTGAGTTTATTGGAAACTCATTATTTATTCCGTTTTTCTTGATTTCTGTGGGAATGCTTGTTGATATAAGTGTAATTTTAAGCGGACCAACGGCTTTAATTGTAGCAGCAACTTTGAGTGTTGTGGCTATTTTTGGAAAATGGATTGCCGCCTTTTTTACTCAAATTGTTTTTAAATATACAAAGACTGAAAGACAACTTATTTTTGGCTTAAGCAGTGCACACGCTGCTGCAACTCTAGCTGTAATTTTAGTGGGTTTTAAAGCTAAAATTCTTGATGAAAATATTTTAAACGGAACTATTATTCTGATTCTGATTACTTGTATTGTGGCTTCATTTGCAACTGAAAAAGCAGCTAAAAAAATCGCCATTTGCGAAGAGGAAGTTTCTACTGAAGATGCAGATAAAGATCAAATATTAGACGAACATATTTTGATTCCGCTGGCTAAAACTTCGGCGACAGCCAGTTTATTAGATTTTGCACTTTTAATAAAAGACAAAAAATCAGCTAATCCGGTTACGCTTTTAACCATTGTGCCTAATAATGATCAAGCCGAAAAGAATATTTTAAAGTACCGAAAAGCAGTCGATAAATTTGTAATTCAAGGTTCAGCTTCTGAAGTTAAGATTAATACAATTGCCAGAATTGACCATAATCCTGCAAGCGGTATTGCAAGAACTTCTAAAGAAATCATGTCGGATATTGTGATTGTGGGCTGGCCGAGAAAAACAGGATTTTTAGATAAAATTTTTGGAGAAAATGTAGATTCGATTATTAATAATGTTGATAAAAGTTTATTCATTTGCCGTTTTCAAAAAACATTTATAGAAGATAAAAGACTGGTATTTATTTGTCCGCCATTTTCGGAAAGAGGCGTAGGTTTTCAGCTTTTACTGCAGAAAATTTCAAGATTATCACAAGAATTAAGTATTCCGATTGTAATTTATGCGGAGTATAAAACACATCAAACTATTCAGCAGATTGCCAATAGTTTGAAGCTAAATGCTAAATTCGGCTTTAAAAGCATTTTAGATTGGGATAACTTTGAAGCTATTTCAGATGAAATAAAACCAAATGATTTAATTGTTTTTAATTTATCTAGAAAAGGTTCTGTGTCTTATCAATCTATTTTTGAGAGACTTCCTCAGAAATTCGAGAAATTCTTCGGAGACAATAACATTATTTTAGTTTATCCGCAAGATGATCGAAAAGAAAGTTCTATGGATGCTTACGAAGATTTTACGGCAACGCCGCTAACCAAAAGTTTAGAAGCAATTGAGCAGATTGGACGTGGTTTGGGAAGTATTTTGAAGAAAGGTTAGGCAATTTTTAAAGTTATAAACCGCATAGATGACACGAAATTTTCTATTAATTATAATGATATGTTTTACTTACACGTTAAGTGCACAGAACAAAATGAAAAAAGCAGAAGAACTTATAGATAAAGCTGATCCGGGATGGCCGGTTGTTGAAGATTGGATTAAAACGGCAAAAAATAAGGTTGAGGTTTTACCTGTTGATGCGGTAAAAGCTAAAGAAGTCTTATATAAAACTCAGGTAACTACACGTTCAACTATGGGAGCGGTTGTTTTTATGACCGGCGGTATTTTAGTCGACAATGGCTGGATTCGAATTTTGGGTTCTGGAAATTCAAGATTTAATAGAACTTTACCTGATTGGAATAAAGGAAAATCGTTTAATGAGTTTGGCGAAACACCTTCTTTTTTATTAATTGCTGATGATGCAATTGGCGGTTTTTATTTATTGAATGGCGGCGGATTAGGAAATGATTTAGGGAAGATTTACTATTTTTCGCCTGATAATTTAGAATATGAACCGCTTGATATTACTTATTCTGAGTTTCTAGGTTTTTGTTTTAATAATGATTTGGATAAGTTCTATGAAGGAAACAGATGGAATGGATGGCGTGATGAGGTTTCGAAATTAAAAGGCGACGAGGTCTTTAATTTTTATCCTTTTCTTTGGACGGCTGAAGGAAGTGATATTAATAAAAGCACACGAAAAATTATTCCAATTCAAGAACAATACAGCTTGAATTTAGAATTGAGAAAACAGCTGGGTTTTCAGTAGTTAAAAACGTTATAAGTCAAAGTTTTTCAAATGAATTGTATTTTCTTTCCTTTGATACCAGTCATTAAAGACTAGTTCTAATTTATCCACTTTAAAAAATCCAAAATTGTAATCACGAAACTCTTCTGTAATTTCAATTAGTTTCTCGGCGGGATTTACAAGTTTTTCTGTAAAACGCATTACTGTTGAATGCGCTGTAGAAATGGAATATCGGCTGTCGATACTTTGCTCTAAAGCTGAATTTTTGAAGTTTTCTCGAAGCTTATTTCTTAAGTTATTCAAAGATTCATCTGTGGGGAAGCCTTGAATCATTATCGCTGAATTTGAGGCAGTAACACCTCGAAATTCGATCGTGATTTCGTCTAGATCTATTAAGCTTTTCTGAATCGTATTTATATATTCTTCAACAGCAATTTTATCTAAGTTAAAACCTTGGTAACATGAAATAATAGAGAGTACGGTAATATGAATATCTGAGTTTGGATAATAATACTGAGACGGTTCAACGGCTTTTAATTTCTCTAAAAACAGCTGAATTTCGGTATTAGCTTTTTCGTTTGGACGAGCAAGAAGTGTAATTCCAAATCTAGAATCTGAACTATCATTAATATAAGGATCTAAATTATATTTTTCGTTTAAAATAGCTTCAGAAGCACTTTTGTAAAGTTGATTATAATGTTCTGTTAAATTCATTTAGACTTATTTCTTTTTCGCTTTTTCCAGGTTTTCTTTTACTCTAAATTTTACAATTTTAGTAATCAAGTCGTAGGGGATTTTTTCTTTTAAAGGAAACTGAACAGAACCTTTTCCGGATTTATATTTTGAGAGTTCCTCAGCAAAAGCTTCGTGACCGCTTGGCAAAGCATACAAACCTATATGATTTTTAAAAGCAGCAAAATAAACCACGATTCCATTTTGTTCAAAAGCAGGCATCGAATAACTAATTCTTTCTTTGGCTTCTGGCGCAGCTCGCTGAATTGTCATTCGAACTTTCTCTAAAATTTCTTGAATGTCATTTGGAAATGCGCCAATATATTCGTCGATATTTTCTGGTTTTTTTGTTTCCATTGAAATGAAATTAATTTAAAGTTGTTTTCTTTTTAATCTCGCAATCCCAATAGTTATCGGGAGCGAAGCCGCAAATATTTTCTCATTTTATGTCATTTCGACTGAAAGGAGAAATCACACAAGAAATTCCGTTCCAAATATTCACCAATCGTTGTCGAGTTTCGAGTGTGATTTCTCCTTTCAGTCGAAATGACATAACTGGACGTTATTTTTTTCGTTTATAAATTTTGCCTAAACCTTTGCGTGCTTTGTGGTAAAAATAAAGTTTTATGCCAATCCTTTCGGAAAACGATCTAAAACTAAATTCAATT
Organism: Flavobacterium oncorhynchi; assembly: GCF_002217355.1. Classification (GTDB taxonomy): domain Bacteria; phylum Bacteroidota; class Bacteroidia; order Flavobacteriales; family Flavobacteriaceae; genus Flavobacterium; species Flavobacterium oncorhynchi. The sequence goes on from NZ_MUHA01000006.1 coordinate 148,369, forward strand.
GTAAATTATGCTCTAAATACGCTTTTGCTCCTGCTAAAACCAAAGTAAAACCTTCGGTTGAATTGCGAACTTGATCGATTATTTTATCAGTATCTCCCTTAAAACCTGAATTTGTAATACTCACAAAAGTTTCATTTTCATTTAATGGTGCAAAAATCCATTCAACTAAAGTTGTTTCTCCTGTATTTCCCCACTCAATAACGATTTTTTTATTCTCTTGTAAAACAATGGTTGTAACCGAAAGTGTAAAACCATACATTTCCCAAGTCCATTCTGTTTTTTGGTTTTCTTCTAATTTTCCTGACCCTTTTGTAAACCAAAATTTACTTGTTATTTGAGGATCAATAAAAGCTTGAAAAACTTCTGAAACAGGTTTTCGAATCAGCATTTCGGCTTTTGCAAATTTGTTGTTTTCCGTTTTCATTTTTTCTCGAAGTTATATGTTGTTTGTTAGAAGCAGGATTGATTCGTAAATGTAACTCTAATTTTTTACTTGTAACTCCAAATATCTAACTCATAATTCTTTTTTATCAATCCATTTTCCTACAGTTGGAGCGACATAATTTTTCATTTGATAAAGTAAATCATCAATAGTATCACTAACCAAAAGCATTTTTTGATTGACTTCTTTCAGTAATCCTTTTTCTGTCATTGTTTGCAGTAATGCTATCAGTGCATCATAAAAACCATTTACGTTTAAAATGGCAATTGGTTTTTTATGTAATCCTAATTGTGCCCAAGTCAGCATTTCGAACAATTCTTCCAGAGTTCCAAAACCACCCGGAAGTGCAATTACACCATCGCATAAATCATTCATTTTTGTTTTTCGCTCATGCATGCTTTCTACCAAAATTAATTCGGTTAAACCTAAATGAGCGATTTCTTTAGACCTTAAAAAATTAGGAAGCACACCAATTACTTTTCCTCCTGCGTTTAAAGCTCCATCTGCAACAGCGCCCATTAAACCTGCATTTGCGCCGCCATAAACTAATTCTATATTTTGTTCGGCTAAAGTTTTTCCTAAAGCAATTGCTTGTTCTTCGTAAATTTTTTCGATGCCAAAACTTGAAGCGCAGAAAACAGTTATTCTTTTCATTGTTTTTTTTTGATGTGAGTCTTAAAGATGCAGGAAGCAAAATAAAAGACTGCCATTTTGTAATTTACTTTTTCTTCAATTCATATTCAAAATACGGCACTTCAATACCATTAATGTTAAATATGATATCATTTATTTTTTCTGACCCTAATTTTAAAACCGCTTTTTGAGAACGAAAATTTTCTGCTCCAACATGAAAAAGGATCGAATTAACGTGTTGAAAAGCATAATCTATCAGTAATTTTTTAATTGAACTATTGTAAGGACCACCCCAGTATTTTCTTGTAATAAAAGTGTAGCCAATTCCAACGTTGGATTTTTCGGGATTGAAATCATAGAAACTTGTGGTTCCCATTATTTCATTGGTTTTTTTATCTAGAATTAAGAACGGATTTTTTGTACTTATGATTTCAAAATAGGTTTTAAAACCTTCTCTTTCATGTCGGTTTTTTACAGGATTCTGCTCCCAAATCAGCGGGTCAGATGCTGCTTGAAATAATGCTTCAAAATGATTTTCTTCTAGCGGAATCAATTTTGTGATCTCATTTTCTAAGAAATCGGGTTGTAAATTAAAATTTGATGTTGTCATTTTTAGTGTTTTTTTGCAACAAATTAATTAAGTTGGATTATAGGTAATCTAAAGCCAAATACAGCCAATTCTCCCTGCATAAAATCTAGATCTTCAGATCTTTTAAAGCCAATGTTTTCATACATCTTCCAAGCCGTTTTCATGGCTACAGTAGAATGAATTATAAGCTGTTTTCGGTTGTTTTCGGCTGCTTTTCTAATGCATTCCTGTGTCAACAATTTTCCAATTCCTTTTCCGCGTGCCTTATTGTCAACGCCTAATAAACGAAATCCTGCCGAGTTTTGTTCTTTAGTAGCAATTCCGCCAGAGCCGTAATATTGCATATCATTAAAGTAAACAACAGCTCCTAGAATTGTATTTTTTTCATCAACAGCCACAAGAAGTTCCGTTTCTGGGTGTTTTGTAAAATCGCCAATATTTGCCAGCATTTTATAATAATTGGGCTGTTCATTTTCTTTCGGAAAACCTTCTAGTTGTGAATAAACCTGAATTAATAGTTGTCCAATTTTTTCAAATTCTAAAGGAAGAGCGTTTCGAATTATATAGTTTGAGGTATTCATGTTTTTTTTAAGTAATACTAATTTAATTTATTCCGTTCCACCATTGTTTAAATTCTTGTTTTTCGTTTTTTAATTCCACTATTTCTCCAATTAAAGGCGTAATTAATGGAAGTGGTTTTTCATGTAAACGATTCAATTCGGTTACTTTTTTCAAAGGCTCGTCCCAAGCGTGAAGTGCCAATGCAAATTTTGAAGAATGAACAGGGAAAACTCTTTTTGCTTTTAAATCGTGCATTGCTTTTATAACATCTTCGGGCATATTATGAATGTATTTCCAGTTTTTATTGTATTGACCGTTGTCGATTAAAGCAATGTCAAAAGGACCAAATTTTTGACCAATTTCAGCAAAATGAGAATCGTAACCACTGTCGCCGCCCAGATATATTTTGAAATCGTTGGTTTCAAGAACAAAAGAAGTCCAAAGAGTATTGCAGCGTGTAAAACTTCGACCAGAAAAATGTCGAGATGGCGTGGTGTGAAGTATTAAGTTCTCATCAAGTTCTATTTTTTCATACCAGTCTTTCTCAATAATATTTTCTTTCTCAAATCCCCAAAATTCAAAATGCGAACCTACGCCAAGTGCTGTAATTACTTTTCTTGTTTTTGCTTTTAATTTTAGAATGGTTTCGTAGTCTAAATGATCGTAATGATCGTGCGTAATCAATAAATAATCAATTTCCGGCAGATCGTCAACAGTATAAACATCTGTTCCTTTAAAAGCTTTTGTTGTGCCCGAAATAGGAGAGGCGTTTCCGCTGAAAACGGGATCTATTAAAAAACGTTTTCCTTCTAATTGAATAAAATAGGAGGAATGTCCAAACCATGCTAATACATCTTGATTAACTGGAATTTCGTGCAAATTAGTCTTAATAGAAGGAATTAAATCAGCAGGGATTTTTCGTTCTACTTTTTTGAAGAAGAATTCATAAGAAACTGAAAAGTAATTTGCTCCTTCGGCTAGATCCGGCGTAAAGTTTTGATTTTCGAATTTTCCATTTTTATATTGTGGAGATTTCTGTATTAAAGCCAGTCTTTCGCCCGAAGGCTTTTTTCCAAATTTTGGATGCCGTAAAAAATTATAGGCTATAAGTACTAGTACGAAAAGTAAAATTAGGAATGTAACCATTTTTTAAGAATTGTGGTATTTGTTGGTTAGGAAATAAATTTATGATAGAATCTTCATTATATAGTTAAAAACTAAGGTTATGGCAATAATAAATACTAACAATAAACTTGAATAAAGTCTGATATTTGGAAAACCATTATAATCTTTCGATTCCTTGAGATGCAGGTATATTTTTTTTCGTCTATAAAAACAATAAACAAAAGTTATAATAATAAATACAAAAACGATACTCTCAAATACAAAACGATCATTGAGATGCTGCGAGCTATTTTCGGGTAAAACGGGACTCATTTTTTATTTTGCTGGATATAAATTCTGTACTTCTTTAATCGAAAGTAAAATTATTTTTTTTAAGATTTCAACATCAATATCACTTAGTTTTTTGATGTAAATACAAGCTTTTGATGATTTATGTTTTCCTAGTTTTGCAAGTTCCTTTTCGGTGCTTTCAGATAAATAGAAGTAAACTGTGGTTGCAGCTTTTCTTGGAGAAAAAGCAGCCAAAGGAGCATCGCCTTCATGTCCGCTCGCATATTTATAATGATATGATCCAAACCCAATTATACTTGGTCCCCACATTTTAGGTTCAAAACCGGTTATTTCCTTCATTATTTTAATAAGCTCAAAAGCATCATTTCTTTTTGCTTCATCTTCGACCGTGTTTATAAAATCAGTAACGCTGCTTTGAGTTTCTGTAGTTTTATTTTTTGCCATTGTTTTTTTTTTTGAATTCTATTTTCAGTATCAGTTTAATGATTTACTTAAAACTGCAACTGTAAGCGAGTTAAAACATTCCATTTTCGTTAATTGTTTCTGTGGGAATTGATTGACCTAAATCCCATAATTCTATAATTTTATCAGCTTTGAATTTTAAAATATGAACTACTGCGAAACCTATGTCTATTGGGGTTTGTTTTAAATGTGAATGTACTGCAACTAACTTTTCGTCTTCTAAAATATGATGAATTTTAAAAATTTTGTTAGGGTTTGTCCTTGCCGATTCTTCCATTGCCAGCATTAAAGTGTCGGCATCACCTTTGAAATAAGCATTGTGATGTTTAAATTTTTTGCCCACATAAAGCCGAAATGCTTCGTGTGAGTGACCGCCAGCCGCAAGTTTTAAAAAATTTTGCGCAATTTCTTTCCTAGTCATGATATTGTGATTAACAGCTAACTAAGTTATGAAATTTAGAAGGATTTAAAGAAAATAGAAACGGAATTTAGAGAGTGTACTATAATTTTTCAGGTTTTATCTGGCTGAGGTCGATGTCTAGTTTTGTAAATTCGGTTAAGCCCAAATCTGTAATATAGAAATGTTTATCAGCTGGATTCTTTTTTGCAATCCAGCCTTTTTCTGCAAAAGTTACGGCAAGCAGCTGACCAAGTTTTCCGCCAATATGTTCGTAGCACATTTTGGCGGGTTTTGTTTGAGTTGATTTCTCATCCATTTTTTTCAAATTTAGGATTTCTTTGCAACTAACTTTAATGCCAAATAGGTCATTGGGATATAAGCAAAAACTAAATCGACAATTGTAAACCATATTGGAGACGGTAAAGAACAAACGCTTACAATTCCTCCTAATAAAAAGAAACCTCCTATAACTAAGGCTAGTTTTGTTTTATGATTCGCAGCGATTAAGGCTGTTGTTAATGCACCGGCAAACGTTCCGAGAGCGTGCGCCAGGAAAGGAAATAGAAAATGTTTGGGTTCAAATAAATGCATGGTGGCTTGCAAACCTTCCATTGTTGTATTGTCTGCTCCATTTGGAGGCGGAATTATGGAACCGCTGACTAAAATAATACTCATATTAACAACACTTCCAACAAAAAGGCCGGCAATAACGGCAAGTATATTTCTTAAGATAGGATTCATAGATTCTGGTTTTGTATCACGAATTTATGAAATTTATTTAGATGATAGTTTCTTTTCGTTTTCGGTTTGTGGTTTTCCAGCTGCATTGGGTTCGCCTTTGCCTGTTATGATTAACTTTTTTAAGCTGTTTTGTATATAATTTGTCCAAGCATCTTGGCAGATTTCAAAACATTCGTATTCTGGAACTAAACCAAAATGGGTAAAACGGAGTTCTGTTTTTCCATTTTTTTCTGAAATTTCAAAAGTAGGTTTTGTGTTTGTCCATTCCGTTTTATCTTCTGTGAATTTAAAGTAGTTTTTCTCAATCAGCCAAACTATTTTTTGATTTGGAATAACTTCAATTAATTTTACTTTGCAGCGATGAATATCTTCAAAATGATAATCAAATTCATCATTTAATTGTGCTGTGTTTCCTTCAATTTCCTGCGACCACCAATTGCGAACGTTGGTAACGGCATTAAAAACTTCTTCTGGAGATTGATCGACTGCTATTGTTGTGGTAAAATCTGCTGCACTCATAATTATTAATTTTTAAAAAGTTGAACATCAAAGTTATTGTTTAAAAATCAATATGTTAGGGTGTTTAAAAGACATTTTTAAGGGGTGTTTCAGACAGAGAGGATCTCGATTTTAGATTTTGGTGTTTTAGATTTTTGAAAGTATTTCTGTTTGCTTTTTTCTAATCAGCCCAATTAATAAGTTGATAATGTATATGGGTATTCCAATAAAAGTAATTACTAATAATTCCAGAACTAAAGTCGAGTTTATTAATTGATAATCACTCAAGAATGTAGGGAATTCAGATTTTTGCAGAAAGATCATACTATAAATTAAAGCAAGCCAGTAAATTACAAAACTCCCAATAAAAATTAGGGAATGAAGTATAGTTAAAGATTTTACAAGCTGTTTTTTAAATACTTTTTGAACAAGCCAATAGCCAAATCCCATTGTAAAGTAGCAAATAAATAAAAAGATAGTACTGTCAAAATTACGTACTACGTAATAAGTATCGTGAATATTGATATCTAGATTAGCCGTTGGATCATCGTTATTCTGAATGAATCCGATAATTAAAATGAGCAGTGCAACGATCCAAAATATATGATAGACTTTTATTTTATTGAGATTCATGGTTCTTGGTTGATAGTTTTTTGCTAATATTTTGTTGTTAATGATTTATTTAACTCAAATAAAATATAAGTTCCGTTTTCAGATTGTCCCTTTCTTTTTTCGATGAAGCCTTTTCTTTTATAAAAGTCAACGGCTTTTAGATTATTTTCTAAACACTTTAAAGCGAGCGGGAAATTGGTTTTGGAAACTGCGGCTTCTAATAGTTTAGTGGCGATACCTTTATTTTGATATTTATGGTGAATGTATAAATGATGCACAAAATTAGTAGGTGTCCAGATTGAAATAAAACCAATGGGAATATCTTCCTGCAGAGCCGTTAAAATTAATTCGCCTTGTGTATATTTTTCGAAATCGTCTAATTGAAAATCCGATGTGTTAAGCCATGTGAACGTTAGTTTTCTTTCTTCTAAAAATAGAATTTTTAATGCTTTATAATCTTTATTTCGAGCTTCTATTATTTTCATTCAATTATAAAATTATGCTTTTACCTCAAAACTTTAGATTCATTTTCGAGCATTTTTTCGATATTAAAATAGATGCCGTCAACTTGATATTTGCCTTTCTCGAAGCTTAAATAATCACAATGATCTACTAAAGATTGTGATTTACTTTCTAGTTCGAAAACATTAAGCAGTACATATTCATGCTCAACAAGAAGAACATGAAATCCTGTCTCACATTGTTTTCCGTCGCCCGAAGATAAAATAGCATTCATAATATTGTGAAATTTAAAAGAAGCGATTTTTGAATTTACTTCATCGCCTTTTAAGTGATAAGTATAAGCTAGAAGATTGAGCTGTCTGAGATCAAATGGAAATTCGCTTAAACTATTGTTGATTAGTTTGATAATTTCATCGTAATCTTTGTTTTCCAGTTTTTCTTTACCATAAATTTCATTTAGTTTTTTTTCATTTGGCGATTTCCAAAAAGCATTGTATTTGGGCTGAAAAACGTAACCAAAATACAAATGGTTGAAATCGTCGTGTGTTAGTAAAGTATCGTTTTTTACTAATCGCTCTATTAATTGAGGATAATAAAATGTTGATTTTTTATCTTGAATTTCTTTTTCAATTGTCTTGTAATCTGGAATTTTGAAACCTTGATCTTGAGCAGCAGCTTTTGTTCCTAATACTAAAACGGCAAATAAAATTAATTTTTTTATCATGATTTGAGATTTAGATTTCATTATTTAATTTGATCTTTTCAAGGTTGAGTATAGATTGCGTGTTTTGGTTTTTTATTTCAATGCTTTTTATAAAAATAAATAGATTTGGAAGGCAATTCTTAAAAATCAAATAAAAGAAAAAAACGGTAGATAAGCCGAATATATCCTAAAAAAATCTGATCTGTTTACACGGATCAGATTTTGACCTTAGAATATTTTAGTTTTCGTTATTTAACTTTTTCTAAATCAGTTAATTTCCAGCTTTGATCACCTAAGGCAGGTGTTGGGCCGTAAAAACGTGCTAATATTTCGAACTTGCCTTTAGGATCTGTTGGCACCCAATTTGATTCACCGCTTGCAGGCGGAGCTGGACCAAAGTATAAATCGACAGAACCGTCACTATTCGTTTTTAATCCTGGACTTTGCGACGAACGTCCTGCACGTTTTTGGTTTCGAATAAAGGTGTGCGTGTCTCTATTATAAACTGTCATTGACCAGTATTGTTTTACAGGAACATTGGCAGGAACATTTACTTTGTAAGTGCTATTGCCATCAAGTGGATTGCCATCTTTGTCTACAATCTGCATTAAGTAAAATTGTGATTCACCAAGATGTTTAGCGCTAAAAAAAGCGATCATGTAACAAACGGCTCTATTGTCGATAGGATAAATTTCTGAGATTGAGTATTGGCTTTTTACGCTTTTAATATTGTCTTCATCTGCAGGAAAAAACCAATGTGTGTCTTTGTAAAAAGGAGGCGTTATTTCGTAATTATATAAAAGCCATTCTTTAGCTGTTTTTACGGCTTGTGTTAGAATTTCTTTAGTGCGGGCGTCAGGAGCAAAAGATTTCCCTCTTTGAATACCTAATGTTTTTAAAGGATCAATCATTACACGATCTCTTGTAAGCCAAGGTTCTGTTTGTACAATTGAATTTAATGTTTCATAAAAAGTATGGTCATACCGAATGTTTGAGTCGTACACATTATTACTCGCATCGATAAAAACAGTTGTTGGATTTTTTGAAGCTTCGCTGAGCGGATAAACTTTAATGCGTTTGGAGTAAGCTACTGCCGCAGCAACATCGGCAGCACTGCCGCTTTTTAATACAGAGCGCAAAAGGGCATAGCCTCTGTAAGTATCAGATTGCAAAGGGATATAACCTGCTGGTATTTTGCTTTTATCATAACCAGGAGGTAAAAATAGATATTTTCCGCCCTTTCCTTTATCAACTCCTCCGGGACCAACATCTTCAATTGCATTTTGCCAGTAGGTCATTACGCTGCCATTAAAAACGCCATTGTCTGCTGGTGGAATTTCTAATACAACAGGACCTACTTTTTCTGTATTGAAAAAAGGCATTAAATAAATTACATCAGGATTTGGGGTAAGAGTTTGATTTTTCCAATCTAACAGTTTTGGCCAAATAGCAACTTGATTGTAATTACCGTTTATCTTTGCAAGAGCATCGTACATCAATTGAAAATTAACTGCCGGCATTCCCCATACTGCAGCTTCAACTGCGCGTTGATACAAAATTTGTTCTTTAATATTTGCAGGTTTAAATTCAGTTCCAGCTGTATTTGAATTGTCGCTTTTATCTGCATTATTGGTTTGATTATTATTGCAGGCTGTCAGGAGAAATACTGACAAAAAAGAAAGAAGGATTTTTTTCATAACATTAATTTATTTAGTGGATATAAATTTTATTATTTTAATTTTTCAACATCCTGTAGATTATTCTTTGCCAAAACCGACTCTAAAAAAACTTAGAAGTTGAAAATAATCTTTCTGCTTAATATTTATAAGAAATCTATATTTCTTATGAAAGGGTAATTTATTAATCTAATGAGCGCATTATTTGTTTCGAGGCTTTTTTGAATTAAATTTAGTGTTAAAATTATGAAAAAAAAGTATAGATAAGTGATTTTCTTAAATAATGATGCTAAAAATCAACTGTTTATGTTTGAGGGCTGCTGCTGAGTAGTGATTGTAAGCAGATCTAGTTTCTAATAAAAAATCCGATTGGTTTATACCAATCGGATTTTAGATGTTTTTTATTATAATAAAGGAATTAAATGTTCCCAGTTCAGTTGTTTTGCAAAATCAAGCGGGGTTTTGCCGTTGTTGGTTTTGGCTGTAGTATCTGCTCCAGATTTTAGCAAAACTTCAACTGAGGTTTTATTTCCTGCAATTGTTTCGAGATGAAGAAAAGTATAACCTAATTCATCCTTTGAGGTAAGTTCTTTGGGATTGTTTTTTAGAAAATCAACAAGACTGTCTTTCATGTTTTTGCTCATCGGATGTTCTATAAGATTTTCGGGTTTTTCTTTTTGATCTGAAACAACTTGAATATCGTCGAAATCTCCAAATTCTAAGCCCCAAGCTTTGTCGTGTTCTTTTCTTTCTTCTTCATCCATTTCTGAACGCATTGCGTGTATCGTAAAGGCTCCGTAGGTTTTACCTTGAATAGCAAATAACCAATCGCTTATTTGATTGACTGGTATTTGTACTTCGTCTCCGTTGTTTACATTAGTTAACTCATCAGGTTGATTTACTAAAACGCCATAAATAGTATCGCCGTCAAAATTGATATCGTTAATCCACATATGTTCGACTAGAATTTCACCATCTATTTCCTGAGTAAAAGCCAATTTTACACAAGCAACATCAAGTCCGGGAACTATTCGACGGTATTCCCACGATAATTCTCTCCAGAAATATTTAAACGTTTCTTGTGCTTTTTTGTGTGCTTCGATCATTCTTGGATTTTCTCCGTCGGCAAAGAATATTGGTGTATTTTCCATTCTGTATTATTTTAATTTTAATTGCAGGCTGTATTTATATTTTAACTCCAAGATAAAAAAAATCTTATAAACGGCTTAAATTTTAACAATAAAAAAATCCGATTTGCTTTCACAAACCGGACTTTTTTAAATTGAAAATAATATGTAACCGAAGAGATGCAAATGCGTCTCTGGTTATTGTTACAAGTGAATTACTTCGCCGTATGCATCAGCAACAGCTTCCATAACTGCCTCGCTCATTGTTGGGTGAGGGTGGATAGATTTAAGGATTTCATGACCTGTAGTTTCTAGTTTACGAGCTACAACTGCCTCAGCAATCATATCAGTAACACCAGCACCAATCATGTGACATCCTAACCATTCTCCGTATTTAGCATCAAAGATTACTTTTACGAATCCGTCAGCAGCACCAGCAGCTTTTGCTTTTCCTGAAGCTGAGAATGGGAATTTACCAATTTTTAATTCGTAACCTTTTTCTTTTGCTTGTTTTTCGGTTAAACCTACAGAAGCGATTTCTGGAGTTGCATAAGTACAACCAGGAACGTTTCCGTAATCGATTGGATCTACATGTAAACCTGCGATTTTTTCCACACAGTTAATTCCTTCAGCAGAAGCTACGTGAGCTAACGCCTGCCCAGGAGTAACGTCTCCAATCGCATAGTAACCAGGAATGTTAGTTGCGTTGTAAGCGTTTACTAAGATTTTATCTCTGTCAACAGCGATTCCAACTTCTTCTAAACCAATATTTTCGATGTTTGTTTTAATTCCAACTGCCGAAAGTACGATGTCAGCTTCAAGAATTTCTTCTCCTTTTGCTGTTTTTACAGTTGCTTTAACTCCATTTCCTGTAGTATCAATTTTTTCTACAGAAGAGTTAGTCATAATTTTTACACCTGCTTTTTTCATAGAACGTTCCATTTGTTTAGAAACATCTTCGTCTTCAACAGGAACAATGTTTGGCATAAATTCTACGATCGTAACTTCAGTTCCCATAGAGTTATAGAAGTGAGCGAACTCAACTCCAATTGCTCCAGAACCTACGATAATCATAGATTTTGGCTGAGTTGGCAACGTCATTGCTTGACGGTATCCAATTACTTTTACACCATCTTGAGGTAAGTTTGGAAGCTCACGAGAACGAGCTCCAGTTGCGATGATAATATGATCAGCGCTGTATTCAGTAACTTTATTGTCTTTATCTGTAACGTCAAGTTTTTTTCCTGGTTTTAGTTTTCCAAAACCTTCGATAACGTCAATTTTGTTTTTCTTCATTAAGAATTGAACTCCTTTGCTCATTCCTTCAGCAACACCACGGCTTCTTTGAACAACAGCAGGGAAATCTTTATCAAATTCAGAAACTTTCAATCCGTAATCAGAAGCGTGCTTTAAGTAATCAAAAACCTGAGCTGATTTCAATAATGCTTTAGTTGGGATACATCCCCAGTTTAAACATACACCACCAAGATTTTCTTTTTCAACTACAGCTACTTTAAAGCCTAATTGTGATGCTCTAATTGCTGTAACATATCCGCCAGGACCACTTCCTAAAACAATAACGTCGTATTTCATTTTTTTGGTTTTTAGTATTTATTATCGAAAAGGAGGTTTATAATTCCGAAACTCACTTGCCGATTTTTTCTTTTGTTATTTGTGATTGCGAATTTAAGGAATTATTTTAAAAAACGCTTGAAATTTTATTTTTACCCCTGCTGATTTTGACCTTTTCACAGAAATTGAATGAATTGTGAATTGTAAATTGTGAATTATGAATTGAAAATTCAGATTTAGAAGTTTAAATCGAAATTACACCCTTTACCAATAATAAGCAAAGTCGAAGTCCTTTCTTGTAGAAATGGGCTTCGACTTCGCTCAGAGTGACATCAGTGCTGAATTAATAATTTACAATTTATAATTATACTTTGACGTGTCCCCAATTTTCACCGCTTGCAATTCTACGTATCTGCATTTCGCTTACGCCAAATTGTTTGGCGATCATTTTTAGACGTGTTTTTTGTTCTGGTCTTGCTAATATTTTCTTGATTAACATGACTTTTGTTGTAGTCAATTTTCTTCCGTCGGCTTTTAAGTTGTGCTCGATCAGGTTTTTCTTGGCTTGAATTACTTTCGGACTTTTACGGCTGTGCGCCATCATTTCGGCTTTTGTTGCCCAGCATAAATTGCGTACATCATCATTGCTTCGATTGTAGTCTAAGTGAAGTACATAAGTTTGTTCTTCTGATTCTTTAGGAATAAAATAATGGGCAACTAATTTGTATAAAAAAAGGTATTTGTTAACGATTTGATCGTCTTTTTTTACCTTAAATCTAAAAGTAGGATATCCATCGCTTAAACCGCCTTTTAAAAGACGTCCGTTTTCAATTTCATCAGTGAAGCTTATTAATCGGCCTCTGTTTGAAATGGCGTATTTAAGTTGTAATGAGGCATTTATTTCTATTTCTTTGAATTTTTCGTCAGGGTAAAATCTGTGTTGTGGCATTTTCGTTTACATTTGATTTTTGAATCTCAAAGATAAAGAATTGATCAAAAATGATCGCTATCGTGCTGGTTATGAAGCATCAGTTTTATGATTCTTATAACGCTAATTTAACGTTTTCTAAATTTTTTTGGCAATTTGTAAAGTCCTTCTCTATCAAAAAATGCGAATGATACACTTTTTTGATTTTTGATATTCTAATAAAACCACATTTTAGAACTCAAAAAAGGATCTGAATTTTATTGATCGAGCCAGTTTTTGAAATTATTGATTTCTTTTTTGCTTATGATTATTGGGTCATTTTCAACAGAAGGAACAGTAAGAATCAATTCGATTTTTTGATTAGAGTGTTTCAAGACTTCTTTTATAGTACTTCGATTTACAATGTATTTACGATTTATTTTAAAAAATGTAAATGGATCGAGGTTGTTAATAATATCGGTCAAGGTGCTATTGTATAAAAAACTGTTTCCAGAATTGACATATATAAACAAATGTTTTCCAGATGCGGCAAAATAGGTAATTTCGGCTTCGTTTATAGAGATAAGCTTATAACCGTGGTTTACTAAAAAATGACGCTGTATTTTGCTTGTTTCGGGGTTTTCGATTGCAACTAATGATTGCAGTGTTGCATCGCTGTTAAAAGTTTCTTTTATTTTTTTGAATTTGATTAGGGCTTCAAATAATTCTTGTTCTTCAAAAGGTTTTAAAAGATAATCAATTGTAAAGTGTTTAAAAACTGAAATGGCGTAGGAATCGTAAGCGGTAACAAAAATGACAGGGCAGGAGATCGTTGTTTTTTCAAAAATTTCAAGACTTTTTCCGTCGCCTAAATGAATATCCATAAAAGCCAAGTCGACATTGTTTTCAGAAAAAAAGGCCACAGCTTCTTTTACAGATTTTAAAACTGCAATTTCGGCTATTTGCAAAATGTCCTGCTGTTCTAAAATAGATTTTAGATAGCTTGAAGCAAGATATTCGTCTTCAACAATGGCAATTTTCATTTTTAAAGCTTCATTTATAGAACCAGAATTCTAAAGTTGATTTTGCAAAGATAGTTGACTCTGTTTTTAAATGCAAAAAGGCCCAGTTTTTTGAACTGGACCTTTTTTCTGATTTTGAACGAACTTATAAATTCGGATTATTTAATCTTGCGTCTGCTGGATAAATAATAGTGTAACGCGGATCGTTTTGTAGTAAAGTGTACTCTATGTTCATGAATTTATGAACAATTTGTTTTTGAGTACTTCTTCTTAAATCGAACCAGCGGTGTCCTTCTACAGGAAATTCTCTGCGTCTTTCTTCAAAAATGAAGTTGGTTAGATCAGTCGCATTCATTGTATTGATACTGCTTGCAAGCTGATCGTATCCTGCTGGTGTGTATCTGTTTTTAATAAAAGTTAAAACAGTTGCTTTTGCATCGTTAATATTATCCAACTTCAACAAAGTTTCGGCTTTTGTTAAATACAGTTCTGAAGATCTGAATGATGATTTTTGATCGTCGTTTCCACCTTTTAAAATTCTAAAACGGCTTCCGCTTGCTGCAAAATAAAGCGGGAAACGCAAGTCAGTTGTTTTATTGTAAGCCGCAATTAAGTCTGCAGATGCATAAGAAGCTCTTTTTAGACCAACGATATAACCATCTTCAAGCGCTAAAATAGATTCTTTTCCATCATATTTTGTAGCCAAAACCGGCGTTGCTTTTAAATCAATTAAAGTGTTTTTTAATTCTAAAGCTTTATTGGCAGCATCAAGTGATTTTTGCCATTGCTGTTGATACAAATACAAACGGCTTTCTAAACTGTATAGCGCCACTTTTGAGAAACGGTAATTTAAACCTTTTGGCTGCGTACTTAATTTAATTAATTTTTCAGCTTCTTTAGTATCAGAAATAACTTGATTGTAAATAACGTCTACGCTCTGCGGAATAAATACTTGCTCCAAATCAATCTCTAAAGCTAATGGAACTCCTTTGTCTGAAGCTGCAGTTGCAGGATTATAAGGTTTTCCAAAAAGATTTATTAAATCAAAATTTGCCATTGCTCTCAAAGCATAAGCTTCTCCAATTAATTGATCTCTTTCTTCAGATGCTGCTACTTTATTAGACGCTTCGTTGATAATTACGTTTGTATAAAAAATTACAGTATATAAATCTTGATAATGAAAATTTAGTGTATTTCGATCCGGATTTAGATCTTTCCAGATATGTACATCTTTGTAAATAGCAGTTTCACTGTTATCTTCATTCAGTATTAGTTCGTCTGTACGAGCGGCGCTCAATGATTTGTGTTCTGGGTAAACTGAATATGCTGTTGTTAAAACCGCACGAAACTCATTTAGTGATTCTGGAATTACTTTTCCCACTGGAGTAATATCCAAATAGTCATCGCAGCTGCTAAGTGCAATAGCAGCGACGAAAAGTGTTATATATTTTGAGAATTTTTTCATCTTTTTTAATTTTTAGAAAGTTACATTAAATCCTAAAGTCAACGATCTAGGAACTGGCTGTGCGTAAATGTTTCCGAAAGTTTCTGGGTCAAAATAACCTTTGTAATCTGAGCTGATTACGAACAAGTTTCTTGCTTCAATATTTACTCTAATACTTTGAATGTCGATTTTGTCTAGGAACGTTTTTGGGAAAGTATATCCAAAACGAACACTGCTTAATCTCATATAACTCATTTCGCTGACCCATGTGTCTAAATAGTTGTAAGTAATAATTGGGTTACCGCCAGAGAACCAATTGTAAGCCATCCAAGAATCTCCCGTACCAGAATCTTTACTTGTAATTCCTGGTAAGTTTGATGAAGTATTAGTTGGCGACCAAGCATTTAAAATATCAGTCGTATAGTTTTGTCCTCTATCTACAAGTGTTCCGTTGTATGGAGGAGTTCTTGTAACGGTTTGTTTGATGTTAAATGACGCTGCTATGGTAAGATCAAAGTTACTTACTTTAAAAGTATTGATTAAACCTCCTGTAAATTTTGGATCTCTATCTCCCAAATAAGTAAATAAGTCTCTAAACTCTGCCGCACTTAAATCTGATTGCGAGAACATACCTGGAAAAACACCAGCAAGCGGATCATATAAACCAAAGAAAGTTTGTGCATTTACAGTTTCTCCTTGTTTATTAACAAATAACGGGTAACCGTTTTCGTCAATTCCGTTTGTTTTTAAACCAAATACTGCATTTACAGCATGTCCTTCTTGGTTTGGTAAATAACTGTTGTCTCTTATTTCTAAACGATCAATATTACTTTTGTTATGTGCAAAGTTAAAATTGGTGTTCCATTTAAAATTAGGGCGGTCGATGTTTTTTGTAGATAAAGCGATTTCAAAACCTTTGTTGCTTACCTGTGCCCAGTTCATGTTTGTAAATTCAAAACCATTTTCTAATGGTATTGCTTTTAAACCAATTAAATCGGTACTTTTTCTTCCGTAAATATCTGTTACAAGAGTAATACGGTTGTTAAGTACACCAAGGTCAAAACCAAAGTTTGTGTTTTGAGTTTTTTCCCAACGCAATTTGCTGTTTGGCGGACTCAATACCACAATTGTAGATTCTGATTGTCCAGGAAGGATAGTTGTTGTTTGGTTATCTCCAACTACGTAAGGTGAAGTGTTTTTATCAATATTTCCTTGTAAACCGTAAGAAGCACGAAGTCTTAAGTTAGAAATTGCTTTACTGTTTTTTAAGAAATTTTCTTGAGAAACTAACCAAGATCCAGATGCTGACCAAAGTGGTAAGTATTTGTATTTAGGATCTACACCAAATAAATCTGAACCATCATAACGAACACTTCCGTAAAAACTGTATTTTTTGTTATACGTATAAGATGCTGTTGCGAAGAAAGAAACAAAAGCATTTTCGTTTTCCTTTTTTACATATGTTTTGTAAAATGCCTCTTTGGCAAAAGTTGAATTTGGGAAAATAATTTGCTGTGTAGTCAAGGTATTTTCGTCAAAACCAAAACCTTTAGTTGCTATAGAAGTCGTTTTGTTTCTTCTTAATTCATTACCAGCCATTACTTCAATTTCGTGATTTTCTCCTAAAGTTTTAGAATAGTTCACCATTGTTTTTAAGTTGTACTGAAAAAAGTCTGTATTTGTGTTTTGAATAATTCCACCATCAGGTAAAAAGTATTTTTGCGTATTATCAGCAAAATAACTTGATCTTTCTCTTTGTCTTCTAGTATAAAAAGTTTCCTGACCAGCATATTTTTCACTAGAAGAATTGTCAAGTTGTAAACCTAACTGACTTGTTACTCTTAAATCTTTTGTGATTTTATATTCAGCATCAAACAATGCTTTTATTGCTCTCGTTTTTAAATCGTACGAAGTATTGTTTCTTTCTTCTAAGAAATTAAATGGAAGTTTAATATCAGAATAAGAAGCAATATCCGGGTCATATTTATAGCTTCCGTCTGCATTGTACGGAGTTAAATAAGGATTTACGTTTCTTGAATAATTTGCTGGATTTGTAAATCCATCAAGATCTGTTAAGTAAGATGTCGTTTTATTTTCGGCACCAAAAATTCCAATACCAACTTTAAATTTATCAGTAATCTCGTAGTTGTTTTTCAATGTCAAGTTGTAACGCTTGAAACCTGTACCAACAGTAGCTCCGTTTTCGTCATAATATCCTAAAGAGAAGTAGTAATCCGATTTTTCGCCACCGCCGGATAAACTTAAACCATGCTGTGTATTAATTGCATCTTGATACAATAAGTTACCCCAATTTGTATTTTGATTTCTTAAGTTATTGATTGATTGCTGTGTTCCTGCACTTAAAGAAGAGAAACCACCGGTTCTGAAGGCATCTAATTCATTCGCTCCGTTTAAGATACGAGCAACTTCACCACCGGTGTCTCTATATGTCAAATCTGCGCGACTTGCCATGTTAAGTTCTAAATCTACTTTTTGATTTGAATTTAATAAGTTCAATTTGTCAAAATCAGGTCTTCTTGTAATAAAGGTGTTTGTATTGAAGTTTACAACCATTTTACCTCTGCGTCCTTTTTTTGTAGTTACTACAATTACACCATTTGCGGCACGAGCACCATAAATCGCAGTTGCTGCAGCATCTTTTAATATTGTAATATCTTTAATATCATCTGGGTTTAAACCAGCGATAGAGTAATTTGCAAGTTGATCGATATTTTCCTTGTCATAGTTTTTAGGAACATCATTATTTTCTAATGGTAATCCGTCAAGTACCCATAAAGGATCTTGCGTACCATTAAGAGATGCGGTACCTCTAATTCTAATTTTGGCTGGCGCTCCCGGCGCTCCAGACGGAGTTGTAACGGCAACACCCGCAACTTGTCCCATTAATAATTGATCGACACCAGAAACTCCTGATTGCTGAATCGAAGCCATATCAACTTTAGTAATAGCTGAAGTCAGTTTTCTTTTTTCGATTTTTTGGTATCCAGTTAAAACCACTTCTTGAAGCTGAGCAACATCAGATTTTAAACGGATTGTATATTCTTTTTGAGAAGTTATTTCAAGAGTATATGGCTTGTATCCCATAAACGTAACTCTCAATGAAGTAACATTTTTGCTGATTTTTAATTGAAATTTACCATCAAAATCAGTTGTAGTTCCGATTGCTTCACTGTGTATAACTCCTGCTAGAGAAGTTTTGTTCGAGATAGAATTGTTCTCTACAAAAACTGATGCACCAGGTATTGGAGATTGATCAGCTTCATCAAGAATGATTCCCGTAATGGTTCTATTATCCTGTGAGTATCCTGCGATGGCTAGGAACAGCAGTAAGATATTTAGAAAATTTTTCATGTTTTTGTTTTGTATATTAATTGATTGTGTTGTTTAGCGCTTTTTCGATCCTTTGAATTAAATCGGTATAATGATTTTGAGTCGATTGATCTCCAGTATTCTTTTTCAGTTTTAGTAATTTTAAAACCGTATTCAATTCTCCTTTTTTATCAGAGGTAACTTCTGTAACTCTTTTTAAAGAAGTCTGATTGATATTCCGAACCATTTTCGAATCGTCTAAATAATTGCATAAATGCGGCATATTTAATGTTTCCTGAATGTCGATTATTTTTTTACCATCTGTTTTTTCAAATATTTTATTTGTAGAAACAATCAAAACATCTACATAGTTCTTTTGCGTCATGCGCTCTAGAATTGTCAGCGATTTACCTTGTATTGTTCCTGCAAATACACTTTGATGTATCTTTTTAAATAAATCATTTACGGTAAATACCTTCTCAGTGGTTTTATTTCGTTGGTACAATTCGTTTTCTGTTATTCGAAGTAAACGATCATCACTAAACAAATCGTATAAAATACCGTACTGCAATTCTCTTGATAAAGTATAAGGCGTGTATTCGTAAGGTCCTACAGGAGAATCTTTAAGCGGATTTGTTTTGTCTAAAATATCGTTAAAGAATAACCATTGCGGAATTGTAAGTACGTTTTTGATCAAATAATCGGCTGCTCTTTTTTGCATTACTGCCGAAACAGGAATGTAACTTTGTTTGTTGTCTCCGTGAACAGTTTCGTTTAAATAAACTCCGCCAATATTATTCAATACATGGCGATTGTACAATTGCCATTGTCCAATAGTTCCTATATATAGTTTACCAGTTTCGTAATACGTACGATCTTTATCGTAAGTCCAGTTTAAGATGTTATCTACAACACGTTTTAGATTTTTTAAACCATATTCGCTCGCTTTTACAGCGTCGTTTCCTAAATCTTCAGATTGTGAACGCGGATCGATTATATTTTCTTGCTGTTCGCCATAAAAATAAATCGGATCGTTTTGATGTTTGGCAATTAACTCGTTTAATTTTAAAGTTTCATTTTCATTTACATTATACCATCTGTAACCCCATTCGATCGCATATTTATCATATTCTCCAATTTTTGGAGTAATTACAGTAACATTATCTTCTGGCTGCGCCACATAATTGTAACGAGCATAATCCATAATAGATGGTGCAGTACCGCCCATTTTTGCAGTAAAATCTTTAGAACGCAAAGATTCAACATCATAAGCAAAAGAAGATCCCATATTATGTTTAAGTCCAAAAGTATGACCAACTTCATGTGATGATACAAATCTAATAGCTTCTCCCATAAGTTCATCGCTAAATTTGTTTGCTCTGGCTTTTGGGTCAATTGGACCTGTTTGTATACGCATCCAGCTTTGTAAAGAAGTCATTACATTATGCCACCAGATGATATCGGCTTCTAGAATTTCACCGCTTCTAGGATCAACAACAGATGGTCCCATTGCATTTGATTTTGGTGATGCAGCATATGTAATTACAGAATAACGTACATCATCTATATCAAAATCTAAATCTTTTTCAGTAGGTTCTTTAGCAATAATGGCATTTTTGAATCCCGCTTTTTCAAAAGCAATCTGCCAATCGTGAACACCGTCAATAATGTAGTTTCTCCATTGTTTTGGAGTCGAAGGATCAATATAATAAACAATTTGTTTTTTAGGTTCAACCAGTTCGCCTTTTAAATAGCGTTCTTCATCTTCTTTTTTAGGTTCCAAACGCCAGCGTGTAATAAGCTCTTTTTCGAGCATTGCCTGCTGCGCATCAGCAAAGTACCAATGTTTTTCAGTGAAATAACCAATTCGTCTATCAGAAAAACGCGGTTTCATAGGTGTTTTATCAAGTAAAACAATATTACTTGTTACACCAAGAGTTACGGACAAAGCTGGTCCGCCTTCGCTTACAGAAGTCGTTAACTGTGATTTTACAACAATGTTTTTAGGAAATGATTTTAAACTTTCAATATAAGATAAGTCAGATTTTACAGAACCTCCAAAACCAATATTGCTCAAAACATCATTGAAGCTTTTTTGCTTCCCGTCAAAAATCTTGTTTACTTTAATTACAACAGCAGTCGAATCGTTGTTTTTAGTCTCAATATCAAAAACTTCAATAATAGATTCAGAGAAATTGTCGATTACTGATGCTGTAATAGCGTCTTCTTTAGGAGAAGAAACTTTTGGAACATATGACTTTACCCAAACTTTCTTTGCAATTGTATCTTTATAAAAAGTAATTATTTTGTTTTCATAATTCATCCCTTTGTTTAATCCAGCTTCATTAACCTGAAATGGAACTTGAGATAATTTGTTTACAACTAGAAATTCTCTTTTAAATAAACTATCCTGAATTTCAAAATAAACATCAGTTTTAACCTGAATGATATTAAAAAGCCCTTTTTTAAGTGTTCCCTTTTTTATAAGGTCACCGTATTTCTTTGTTTTTTTAGAATCAGTAGAATCTTTTGCAATTTCGGTATCCGTTTCTTTTTTCTTTTTCTTCTGAGCAAGAACAGTAACTGGAACAAATAAGAGCAGAACTAGTAAGCAGAATAATTTTAAATTATGCAGGAATGCCTTTTCCTTCATTTTGATGTTAAGTTTAAGTTAATTTTCCGCCGAAGCTATTTGATTTTAGCTCGAAAAAAAAACAAAAGGGAGTGAGTGGCTTTATTTTAGGAGTGAATGGGTATTAAAGGCAGGATACAAACAAAATTGCCCTCTTTTTCTGAGGTTTCAAAATTGGTTTTCGAGTAAAATTGATAAATACTGTTTAAATAATTCAGCCCAAACTTAGTGCTCGGCTCGCTGTCAGCCTTTTTTTGGAGATTGTTCGTAATAATTACTTGATCTTTCTGAATCAGAATTTGAGTTCTCAACGGAGTTTCCTGCGTTGCTTTATTATGCTTAATCGCATTCTCAATCACAACTTGAAGAGCCAGATACGGAATAAATTTTTCTAAGGCTTCTTGGTCTTCGATTTGAATCGAAAAGAACAATTCTTCCTTAAAACGAGTTTGCTGTAAAAAGATATATTTTTCGATAAATAACAATTCCTGCTTTAGCGGGACAATGTTTTTTTCTGGCGGATCTATTAAATAGCGATAAATGCGCGATAAGTTGAGTGTAAACTTTTGCGCGGTTTTAACATCGTTGTCAATTAACATATAGAGTGAATTGAGCGAGTTGAATAAAAAATGCGGATTTATCTGTTCCTTTAATTGTTGTAACTGAATAAGCGCTTTTTCTTTTATGATTTTTTCATTCTCGACAAGAAGTTTGTTTTTTTCATTCTCAACCATTTCTTTTTCTCTAAAGGCACGTCTATTTGCATAAGAGAAGATAGAAAAGATCAATAGTAATGTTATCGTTGTAATCGAATAAATCCAAGTCGAGTATTTTTTGATTAGTGACACATTTTCGACTTCAAAAATTTTAGGTGAATTGACAGATACAAACCATCGAGAACCTTTAATGTCTAGTTTTTTGGTAAATCGTATTACATCAAGTTTTAAAAACTCAGACATTGTAATTCTTTTTACGAAATCTTTTTTCTTACTGAAAATAGTATCTGAAGGTTTAACAGAAGAAACGTCAAATATATTTTTTCCAACAAATTTTAGGTCTGGGTGAAAAATACAGGCGCCGGTTTTATCAAATACAAAAGCATAATTAGAAACCGTTTTGTCAATTGTAGACAAGTAGGCGTGTAGGCTCTTTAAATTAATGTCATATCCATAACGAACAATGGTATTTTTTGAAGTCAATTTGAAATAAATTCTCCAAAGCCATTGTTTATTTTGAAATATAACAGTGCTTACATGATTGGCATCTTTGTGTTTAAGAATAAAATCAGCAGCCTCCTTTTTCCTTAAATCAGAAGGGAAAGTAATTCCAAATTGAATTTTGTCATCATTAATTTGAAACCAGTTGTTCGTAATCATTGCATTTGTGGCTTGCAATGAAGACAAAACTTTTAAGTTTGTCGATAAATTACTGGAATTACTAATGTTTAGAATATGTTTTATCTGGTTTTCTTGTTCTAGGAATTTTGAAAATTCCTGCGACATGAATTCCTGCTTTTTATAAAAGCTGCGCTGCGCCATATCTTCACTTGCTTGTTCCGTAAGATCTGTAATTAATTTACTAAGTATGTAAACAGAAGTAACGGTAATTAGTATAGAGATAATTACATAAATTAAAAAGGCACGACGGGAGGTGGTATTGTATTTAAATTTCAAAAAAGTATTGTATTGTTTAAAACCTAATTTGCAACTGCAAATTGTGAGTCATATAAGTTTTTATAATAGCCATCGGTTTTAGTGAGTAATTCTTGATGTGTTCCTTGTTCTACGATTAATCCTTTATCCATAACGACAATTTTATCAGCATTAACAATTGTTGCCAATCGGTGTGCGATAATAATTGAAGTTCTTCCTTTCGTAATCGTTTCTGTAGCGCGCTGAATTAATTCTTCTGAATAAGTGTCTATTGATGAAGTTGCTTCATCTAAAATCAAAATACTCGGATTACTTACATATGAACGTAAAAAAGCAATAAGTTGTCTTTGTCCAGACGAAAGCATTACACCTCTTTCTTTAACATCAAAATCATAATTATCAGGCAGACTCATAATAAAGTCATGAACGCCAATTTTTTTTGCTGCTTCCAAAACTTGTTCACGAGTGATTTCTGGATTATGCAGTGTAATATTATTGTAAATTGTATCGGCAAACAAAAAAACATCCTGCAGTACCACCGCAATTTGTTTTCGTAACGAAGCCAAAGTATAATTTTCGATATTGTGACCGTCAATATAAATGCTGCCGCTGTTAATTTCATAAAAGCGATTCAGTAAATTAATAATAGTCGATTTTCCTGCGCCAGTAGAACCTACAATAGCAATTGTTTGTCCTGCATTAACAGATAAATCAATTCCTTTAATAACTTCTTCTTCTGGAATGTAACTAAAACGAACCTGTTTGAATTCGATGCTTCCTTCAAATACTGGAGCTTCAATAGTTCCGGTATCCTGAATATGGTCTTGAGTGTCGATGATATCAAAAACACGATTGGCAGCGATCATTCCTAATTGCATCTCATTAAATTTATCAGCAATCTGTCTTAACGGATTAAACAACATTCCGATAAACATAGTATAAGAAAATAAATCTCCAAACGTAGTGAAATGATCTCCGTTTAAAATTTTAAAACCGCCGTAAACTACCACTAAACCTAAAGTAATTGATGAAATAATATCGGCAATTGGGAAAAATATCGAGTTGTATAAAATAGTTTTAATCCAAGCAACTCTATGTTTATTGTTGATTTCTTTGAAATTTTCGGCTTCTATTTTTTCACGATTAAAAAGCTGTACGATTTTCATTCCCGTAACACGTTCCTGTACAAAAGAGTTCATGTTTGCAATTTGCGTGCGCACTTCCTCAAAAGCAACCTGCATTTTACGCTGAAAAATTCTAGTGATGTAAACAAGAATTGGCATTGCTACCACAACAATCCAAGTTAGCTTCCAGTTCATATAAAACATAAAAATCAAAACCACCAGCATTTTCATCAAATCGCTTATAATCATAAACAAACCTTGACTGAAAATTCGAGCAATCGATTCAATGTCTGAAACAGATCTGGTAACCAATTGTCCTACTGGTACCAAATCAAAATACTTCATTCTAAAACTCAAAATGTGTTTGAAAAGTTTTGTACGAATGTCTTTTACAATATCCTGTCCAAGCCAGTTGGCCCAATATACAAAGTAAAACTGAGAGAAAACTTCCATCAGTAAAACCACTCCCATTAAAATAATATATAACAGTAAACCTTGTTTGTCATGAGTCGCGATATAGCCGTCGACCGTTTGTTTTAGTAAATAAGGTCGCAGTGCTGCAAAAATGGATAGCGAAATGGCAAAAATAATAACGCCGTAATAGCGCCATTTATAAGGCTTGGTATATTTTAAAATTCGTTTGAATAATCCGGTATCAAATGCTTTTGCTTTCATTTATGTTTTTCAATGCTTTATGCTGTAAGCTTTAGGCAATAGGCTTAAATCCAACAGTTATAAATAGTCGTAATAAATTTTGGTTAAATATAAACCATGTGCAGGAACTGAAAAACCTGCTTTTTCTCTGTTTTTACTGGCAATAATATTTTCAAGATCTGCCAGTGTAATTTTATGTAAACCAATATTGACTAAAGTTCCCACGATTGCGCGAACCATATTCCGTAAAAAACGATTAGCCGATATTGTAAAAATTAATTTGCTGTTTTCAACTTTCCAATACGCCTCAAAAATCGTGCAATCAAAGGTATTTACATCTGTATGTACTTTCGAAAAGCATTGAAAATCGGTGTGCTGTAATAAAATTTTCGCTGCCTTATTCATCAAAGCTACATCTAATTTTTGATTAAAGTACCAGCTCAACTCCTGTAAAAATGGATTTTTAACAGTGTTTATATGGTATTCATAAGTTCTTTTTATAGCGTCAAATCTACAATGCGCATCATCGTGAACTTTAATCAGATTAAAAATAGCAATGTCTTTTGGTAAATACGAATTAAGTTTATGAACCAGAATTTTGCTGTCAATATCAGAATCGTAATCGAAATGCGCATACATTTCCTCAGCATGAACACCAGTATCAGTTCGTCCTGCGCCCATTAAAATGATGCGCGAATTTAGTAAAACTGAAAGCGCTTTATTTAAAGTTTCCTGAACAGATGAGGCGTTGGGCTGAATTTGCCAGCCATGATAATGTGTTCCGTTATAAGCAAATTGAATAAAATATCTCATTTTAAGGTGCAGAGGTTCTGAGGCGCAAAGGTACGAAAAAAAGTGGCTAAGGTGTTAAGGTGCTCTCCCGATAGCTATCGGGACTAAGTTTTTTTAGAAGTAGTTAAGGTTCAGAGGTTCAAAGAAGCAAAGGGTTTTTATATGCCGATTTTGTAAAGGCATATCGCAGCATGTCTATATAGCGATTGTCACAATAGATTTTGCATGATGTAAGATACACTGCTGTTCGCTTCTACAGAAAACCTTTGAATCTTTGTTTCTTTGTCACTTTGAACCTGTTAAAAAACATTAAATCCTAAAATACCAATCATAGTTTGTTTGGTGAAAAATCGTGTCAGAAATTGACAATTCCAACGATTTAAAAAAGTCTTTTTTTACGAGTTTTTTAGATGAAATAACTAAATGTTAATTTTTGAAAATATTTCATTTTAACAGGAAATATTTCTGTTATGTTTGTAGTCTAAATATCAAAAAACTATGAATGAAATTACTTCTTATTGGTGGATAATTTTAATCTTATTCGCCATTGTATTTTACAAATTTATTTTACGCGTTTTCTTCGGAATGGTGATCGTTCCAGAGGATAAAATTGGTTTAGTAACCAAAAAATTTGTTTTGTTTGGCGCAGACAAATCATTGCCAGACGGCCGAATCATTGCAACAAAAGGAGAGGCTGGTTATCAGGCACAAACATTAGCTCCAGGTTTGTATTGGGGAATGTGGATTTGGCAATATTCAATCGATATGACTGGGTTTACAATTATTCCCGAAGGAAAAATTGGTTTGGTTTTAAGTAAAGATGGAAAAGAAATTCCAACCGGAAGAATCTTAGCCAGAAAAGTTGAAAGTGACAATTTTCAGGACGCAACAGCATTTTTGAATAATGGCGGGCAAAAAGGGCGCCAGACAGCTTTTATTACAACGGGATCGTATCGTATAAATACTTTTTTGTTCGAAATTATTATCGCTGATCAAATCAAGATTTACGAAAACATGATTGGTATTGTAACGGCGCTTGATGGAGAGCCGATTCCGCAAGGACAAATTGCTGGTAAGTTTGTCAACGATCATAATAATTTTCAGGATTTTGATAAGTTTTTAGAGCACGGCGGAAATCGTGGTTTGCAGCCTCAGGTTATGCTTGCTGGGTCGTATTATATTAATACGTGGGGAATCTTGATAGAACAAAACCCAATGACTGATGTGCCAATTGGATATGTTGGAGTTGTGATTTCTTATATTGGAGAAGACGGACAGGATGTTACAGGGGATACTTTTAAACATGGAAACATTGTTTCAAAAGGACAAAGAGGTGTTTGGATGGAACCTTTTGGACCAGGTAAATATGCATTGAACAAATACACGACCAAATTAGAGCCAGTTCCAACAACGAATTTAGTATTAAACTGGGCTAACGCACGCAGTGAATCGCATGACTTAGATAAAAATCTTTCGACGATTACAGTTCGCTCAAAAGATGGTTTCCCTTTCAATTTGGATGTAGCGCAAATCATTCACGTTCCCGCTGCCGAAGCGCCAAAAGTAATTGCAAGATTTGGAAGTATGAACAATTTAGTTTCTCAGGTTTTAGAACCTACAATTGGTAACTACTTCAGAAACTCTGCTCAGGACAGTGATGTGATTTCGTTTTTAACAACTAGAAAAGAGCGTCAGGAATCGGCAAAAAATCATATTAAATTGGTGCTTGACGAATACAACGTAAATGCGGTTGATACTTTGATTGGAGATATTGTTCCGCCAGATTCATTAATGAAGACTTTAACAGATCGAAAACTGGCAGAGGAAGAGCAAAAAACATATCAAACCCAAAGAATGGCGCAAGAACAACGTCAGGGAATGGAAAAAGAAACTGCAATTGCTGATATGCAGAAAGAAATTGTTAGAGCGTCGCAAAGTGTTGAAATCGCACAGCGTACTGCCGATGCAACGGTAAAAAAAGCAGAAGGTGATGCAACCAGTTTGAAATTGAATGTAAATGCTGAAGCAGAAGCTACAAAAATGCGTGCAAATGCTGAAGCGGAAGCAACCAAAGCGAGAGCAGGAGCACAGGCCGAAGCAACTAAGTTGAACGCAAGTGCAGAAGCGGAACGAATTTCAAAAACGGGTCTTGCTGAAGCAGAAAAAATCATGGCAATTGGTAAATCGACTGCAGAATCTTATCAACTACAAGTTACTGCGATGGGTGGTGATAATTTTACCCGCTACAAGGTAACAGAGGAAATTGGAAAAGGAAACATTAAAGTGATTCCAGATGTTTTAATTTCAGGAAATGCTGGTTCTGATGGATCTATTAGTGGTTTATTAGGAATGAAGCTTATGGAAATGATGGATACGAAAGAGGCAAAGGATGTGAAAAATCAAACCTCTAAAAAATAGTAATGAATAAATACCTGACAGGTTTTAAAAACCTGTCAAAATATAAATCCGATTGGCTTTAGCTAATCGGATTTTTTATTTTAAAATTATAAGAAAAATTTTCGAACCTGATAAAGAAAATCCTCAGAACCTTAGCCCCTCAGAACCTTAGTCCCTTAAAAAAAACCTTTGTACCTTTGCACCTCAGAACCTTTGTACCTCCTTAAAAAAGAATGAAAAAAATCCTCCTGCTTTCAGATACTCACAGTCATATTGATGAAACAATTTTAAAATATGTGTCTCAGGCTGACGAAGTGTGGCACGCTGGAGATATTGGAGATTTGAATGTGACTGATACTATAAAAAAGTTGAAACCTCTTCGTTGTGTATATGGCAATATTGATGATGCAAAAGCAAGATTAGAATTCCCGCTTCATAATCGGTTTTTGTGTGAAAATGTTTCTGTTTGGATAACTCATATTGGGGGTTATCCCGGAAAATACAATCCAAGTATTAGAGAAGAAATGGTTTCGAATCCTCCAAAATTATTTATTTGCGGGCATTCTCATATTTTAAAAGTAATGTTTGATAAGAAAAACAATTTACTGCACATGAACCCTGGTGCTGCAGGTAAAAGTGGATTTCATCAAATGAGAACAATGCTTCGTTTTGTAATTGATGACGACAAAATAAAGGATCTTGAGATTATAGAAATTGGTAAAAAGTAAAAAAATTAATGAGGTAATGGAATTTGTATTTTAATTGTTGTTCCATTGTTTTCCTTTGAAGAGATAGAGAAGCTTCCTTTGTATTTTTTGATTCTAGCTCGAATACGGTTTAATCCAAAACCTTCAATTTGTTTTAATTTAAGTGTTTTAAAGCCTTTACCGTTATCATAAATAATGATTACAAAGTGCTCGTTTTTTTCTTGCAATGTGATTCTAGCTTTTTGAGCGCCGCTGTGTTTTATAATATTATTGAACAGTTCAGTTACAATAAAATAAAGTTTCATTTCAAATTTCTCTGGATATCTTCTTTCTGTAGGAACATAACTAGAAAACTCAAAACGTATATTTGAAGTGCTGTTTTTTTCGCATAAATCTTCTAAAGCATAGATTAACCCAAATCGGACTAAAAGAGTAGGGACAAGGTCATGAGACATATCACGCAATAAATCGTGCGCTTCTGCCAAAATCGTTTTTGATTTACTGATTTCTTCTGATGTTACATTGTATTTTGTGGTATAAACGTTTAAATGCAATGAAGCTGAAGTTAATAGTGAGTTGATGTTATCGTGCAAAAACGATGCGATTTTTTTTTGTTCGTTTTCCTGGCTGTCAATTCCAGCATTAATAACATTTAAGAGTATTTTCTGTTTGATGTCTTTTCTCCTAATTTTTTGCTTGAGTTTATTGTTTTGATAAACAAAGTAAAATAAGAGTGAAATAATTATAATAAGTACAACAAATAAGCTGACTACTTTTTTGTTTCTTAACTGTTCGCGTTTGGCCTGTGGAGAAATAGTGTTTTTGCTGGAATCATTTAGTAATGCAGGATTCGTTGTTTCAGAAGGATTATTTTGCTGACTGTAGACTTTGTCTCCATTGGAAATAAAGAATAATATCAATATTAAAATTCTAATAAACACCATAAAATTTCTGATAGTTACTTATTTGTATTTTCTGAACTACGAATTAATTAAATTATTTTTTAATGCATATTTTACCAGTCCAATTGTGTTTTTTATCTGCAGTTTTTTCATGATATTCTTGCGATGTGTTTCAACAGTATTTGTACTGATAAAAAGCTGTTCGCTTATTTCTTTTCCGCTGTATTCCAAGCATATCAGCGTGATTATTTCAATTTCACGCGGACTTAAAATAGGATTTTCGATATAAACATCTTTGTTTACTTTTGGATTATTTTGAAAAAAGATGTTGAATATTTTCTCTCTTACAGCATCACAAAAATATTCTTGTTCTTGATAAACAGCTTCAATTGCTTCGATGATATTCTGGCCGGCACATTTTTTTGTCAAATAGCCTTTTGCACCTAATTTCATTACTTCTTTTATGATTTTTAAATCATCATAACTGGATAAAATAATCACTTTTGCAGGAAATCCTTTTTGACTGAATTCTTTTAAAACTTCAACACCGTCTTTTCCTGGCATACTGATGTCAAGAATTAATATATCTGGTTTGTCGAGCAAGATATCTTCATAAATCGTACTGCCATTCAATGAGCTTCCTACAACTTCAAAATTAGAAACAGTCTGAAGTAAATTAGTGAGCCCATCAATCAGTACTTGATGATCGTCGGCAAGATGAATCCTTATTTTATTTGTCATAATGGTTTTTGGAACAGAAATACAAATTTATGAAAAAAATATCTTACAACTTTGTTTTTAGTCTTCGTTTTAGAATTATCAGTTTAGGTGTAAATTAAAAGCACAAAAAAACCCGAAATAAAATTTCGGGTTCTCTTCGCACATAAAAATTAAGTTTATAGGTTTATCTCAAACGATCTACAGATTTTACAAGATCTTCGTCCTTTTTGATGGCTTTATTAGCTAAAACTAATAACACGATAGCAACAATAGGAAGAAACATCCCAATACCTTTCTCAGAAACAGCATTTACTGTCTCTCCAGATAAATTTAGAGAACGATATACAAATAATCCTAATAAAATTAAATTTAATATTATGTTCAATCTGCCCATTACAAATTGATTTTGTCTTTTCTTGTATGAAATGATACTAACGATGCTAAGCATTGTACTTAATCCTAGTAAAACAGTGTAAAGCTGATCTTGCATAAAGTAAAAAGCTTTACCAGTATTTAAGGTCCAAAGCGGCGTAAAAAACATTAAAACCCCTGTTACTAAAAAGGTAAGAATTAAATATACGGTTTGAATTCGTTGTATCATGATCTAAAATTGTTTTACAAAAATATATTTTCTTTTTTTAAAATACTATTGTATGATTAAATTTTATTCGTATTATTGCATCATAATACCGTAAGCACTTCATACTGCGGTCAATTGAATTAAATATATCTACCTATTCTTTTACAGTTTTTCCTTTAAAATAATTAAATTCATAGAACATTCATGTTTGATATTTCTGCATTAAAAGAAATGAAGCTTTCTGAGCTTCAAGAAATAGCTAAGTTAGCTAAAACAATAAAGTTTAATGGCGTTAAAAAAGATACTCTGATTACTCAGATATTAGCGCACCAAGAGGCGGCTTCAGCGGCGCCGGAACCAACTATTGTTGAAAAGGAAATAACTGATGATAAACCAAAAAGAGCTAGAATTGCTCCGGCAAAGAAAATTGTCAGTAAAAATGCTCCAGTTTTAGAATTTGATAAGATTGAAGAAACTCCAAAGGAAATTGAAACTCCTGCGGCGTTAGAAAAAAAGGAAACTGTACAAGTTCAAGAAAAAGCAGAAAATAAAACGGCAGAGAATAAAGCAGCAGAAAAGAAAGCACCGAAAATAGTTAAGTTTAATAAATCAGCTTACGAAAAAAAGGTAGCACTGCAAAAAGAAAAAGAAGCAGCAAAAGAAATAGTTTCAAACGAAGAAACATCTGAAACACCTGAAACACCAGCAATTGTTGCAAATACAGAGAAATCTGAAACTCCTGCCCCAGCAAAAAAGATTGTTCCTAATCAGAATAAAAATCAAAATCCCAACCCAAATCAAAATCCAGCTCAAAACCCAAACCAAAGCGGGAATGGAAACGGGAATAACGGAAACCAAAATCCAAACCAAAATCATAAAAATAAAAAGAATAATTTCAGAGATTCAGATTTTGAATTTGATGGAATTATAGAAAGTGAAGGTGTTCTTGAAATGATGCCTGACGGTTATGGATTTTTGCGTTCATCAGATTATAATTATTTAGCGTCTCCTGATGATATTTATTTATCGACTTCACAAATTAGATTGTTTGGTTTAAAAACTGGAGATACTGTAAAAGGTGTGGTTCGCCCTCCAAAAGAAGGAGAAAAGTTTTTTCCTTTAGTTCGTGTTCTTAAAATCAATGGTCACGATCCGCAAGTTGTTCGCGATAGAGTTTCTTTTGAACATTTGACGCCGGTTTTCCCTTCAGAAAAATTCAAATTAGCCGAAAAAGGAAGTTCAGTTTCTACTCGTATTATTGATTTGTTTTCTCCAATAGGAAAAGGTCAACGTGGTATGATAGTCGCACAACCGAAAACGGGTAAAACAATGTTATTAAAAGACATTGCAAATGCAATTGCAGCTAACCATCCTGAGGTTTATTTAATTGTTCTTTTAATTGATGAGCGTCCTGAAGAGGTTACAGATATGCAGCGCAGTGTTCGTGGTGAAGTTATTGCTTCGACTTTTGACAGAGAGCCGCAAGAACACGTAAAAATTGCTAATATCGTACTAGAAAAAGCAAAACGTTTAGTAGAATGTGGTCACGATGTAGTGATTTTACTAGATTCGATTACACGTTTAGCAAGAGCTTATAATACAGTTCAGCCGGCATCTGGAAAAGTGTTAAGTGGAGGTGTGGATGCAAATGCATTACAAAAACCAAAACGTTTCTTTGGAGCGGCTAGAAATGTAGAAAATGGCGGTTCGTTAAGTATCATCGCAACTGCATTGACAGAAACAGGTTCTAAAATGGATGAGGTTATCTTTGAAGAGTTCAAAGGAACTGGTAACATGGAGCTTCAATTGGATCGTAAAATTGCTAACAAACGTATTTTCCCTGCAATTGATCTTACTTCGTCAAGCACACGTCGTGATGATTTATTATTGGATGAGAAAACGTTGCAAAGAATGTGGATTATGCGTAAATATCTTTCAGATATGAACCCAGTAGAATCTATGGATTTTGTAAACGATCGTTTCAAAAAAACTAGAAATAACGAAGAGTTTTTGATTTCTATGAATGACTAGAGGAAAGGTGCTGAGGGACTAAGGTCCTGAGTAGCTAAGGTTTTTCTTTTAGTATTCTGTATTTATTATACAAAAAAGGGATGAGTTAAAAACTCATCCCTTTTTTTGTGAACCTCAGAACCTCAGAACCTTATTTCTTATCAACTACAGGTCTATTTTCTCTATTGGCTAAATCCCAGGCAACAACAAAAGCTAGTTTTGTTCTTTTGGTTAAAGCATCGTATTCAATTTTTTCAGGATTGTCATCTTTTCCGTGATAATCTTCGTGAACTCCGTTGAAGAAGAAAACAGAAGGAATACCATGTTTAGCAAAGTTATAATGGTCAGAACGCTCGTAAAAATGATTTGGATCTTTTGGATCATTGAATTTAAAATCTAAATCTACTTTAGTGTATTTTTCATTTTGAGATACCACAGCATTGTGTAAATCGGATGATAGTCGATCAGCACCAATTACATAAACATAATTGTTTGTTTTAGTGTGTTCTACGTCACGACGGCCAATCATATCAATATTGATATCGGCAACAGTATTGGCAAGTGGAAATAAAGGATTTTCAGAGTAATAACGTGAACCGTGTAAACCATGTTCTTCGCCAGTTACGTGAAGGAATAAAATTGAACGTTTTGGTCCATGTCCTTGTTTTTTTGCTTTTGCAAATGCTTTAGCCATTTCAATAACCGCAACGGTTCCAGAACCGTCATCATCGGCACCGTTGTATATGTCTTCGCCTTTAACGCCTACGTGGTCATAATGTGCTGAAATTACTAAAACTTCATTTGGTTTTTCAGATCCTTCAATATATGCCCAAATGTTTTCAGAGTCTGGTAAGTTTTCGTTACGTCTTGCATTTAGGAAAGATGCAGGGATATGTTGATAATAATCTTTTGCTCCTTTTGGGAATGAAACACCACTTTTTTTGTATTGCTCAATCATATACAATCCAGCCTTTTTTTGTCCGGGAGAACCCGTTTCGCGGCCTTGCATTTCATCTGATGCAACAACATACAGCATTTTTTTTAGGTCTTTTTCAGAAATCGAGTTTAAGTATTTCGTTGGATCTGAGTTGTCTTTTGATGCAGCGGACTGGGTGTTTTTACACGAAAACGCTGAGGCAATTAATAATAAAACTACAATTTTTTTCATTTGGTATTAGTGTAAATTGATAAATGTGTAAAAAGCAAAAGCAATTAGTAAAAATAGAATAAAAAATGAGTTTATGAAAAATAATACTACACTTTTAGTAAAGGATACAATTCTTGATTCTCCGTAAAATCTATGATGCGCTGGGAAAAAATAATAAAATGCCCACACGACTCCTGCAAATGTGAAACAGTCAATTACGATAGAAAGTAGTGAATTGTTTATTGCGTTTCCTATTTTTCCAACGGAGAAAAGTACTAGAAAAATCAGCAGTAAAAACGAAAAATAATGCAGCGTAAATATGCCATGGTCAAAATAATACCAACGCTTTTTACTATGAAAAATCCATAAAAAGAAAGCAAAGAAAGGCATGATGATAAACAAAACTTTAGGTAAGTTGTGTATAAAAGACTCTATGAATTTATTGAAAAGTTCTTGATTGGTATTTTTATCTTTTATGATTTGTATTTTTCTATTTATCCAATAACTAAAATCAGAAAGTTTCTCAGCTTTTGAACCATATTTTTGAATGGAGTCAATTTGTTTAACAGATTTATATCCTAAATTTATTAGACTATTGTCACTTGATTTTGGATTATCTAACATATTCTGAATCGCCTTTTTGTCTTCTGGTGATACCGAATCAGAGCTTAATAAGGCTTTTACGTTTTCATTTTCTTTTAATGAATTTGTCTGCTTTGAAATTTCTTTTTGAACCTTTTCTGTTTTTACAGATTCGTTTGTGTCTTCTTCTACATGAATAGGAAACATAGCTATTAATAAAAAGGTTATAAAACTTATAAAAATATATAGCCTAACCGGAGCCAAATAAGATAATCGTCTTCCTGAAAGATATTCTTTAGTTAAAGTTGAAGGTTTTAAAAGAAGGTTTTTTATGGTTTTCCAAAATGCATTTTCATAGTGTGTTAGATCTTCAATGAAATGAATAAATAAATGATGAAAAGTTTTACGGGAATCACTGTTTTCTTGTCCGCAGTTTGGACAGAACTTTTGTTCAACAACATGTCTGCAGTTCAAGCAGGTTTTGTCTTCTCTAATTTTGTTGTGTGACATTGGTGTATTAATTGTTTTGATTTTGGTTTTTTGATTGGTATTTTAAGATTTACTTTTTAAGCACTTCATTTAGAAAAAGCTGTAAATGCTCAAAAGCTCTTTTTGCTGCAATGGGATTATAGGCAGCACCTTTTGAATTGTCATTTCCAGCCTCAGGATTTGTAAACGAGTGTACTGCATTTGCGTAATAAATCATCTGCCAATCGGCCTTAGAATCGCGCATTTCCTGCTGAAATGATGCCACTTCATCTTTTGATACAAACGGATCATCAGCACCATGACAAATAAGAACTTTTGTAGTAATAGGTTCGGTTTTTCTAGAAGTATCTTTTCCTAAACCTCCATGAAACGAAGCAACACCTTTAAGTTTTAAACCTCCGCGAGCGGCTTCTAAAACTCCTGTTCCTCCAAAACAATACCCAATAGCGGCAATATTGTCTTGGTTTGCGCCTAATTTTATTAATTCATAAAGTGCAATATCAATTCTTTTTTGATAGGCGTTATAATTTGTTTTATAATAACCGGCTTGTTTTCCAGCTTCAGAAGTGTTTTTAGGAACATTTCCTTCGCCATAAATATCAGCTATAAAAACATTATAACCCAGTTTTGCTAAATTTTCGGCAATTCCTTTAGAAGCATTATCAATTCCAAGCCATGCTGGAAGCATTAAGATACTTGGATTTTCGGAGCTTTTTTCAGCAGCTTTTATATATAAGCCATTCAAAACCTGCTTGCCGTCAGAATATTTTATTGGTTTCAATTGTGCATTCATTAGGGTAGTATTTAGTAAAATTCCTAAAACAAATAGCTGTATGATTTTCATAAAATGATATTTTTAAGACAAATATGAGGAATATTACAATAAAAAAAAACCTCAAAAGACATTTCTTCTGAGGTTTGTTTATTTAAAGCAGGCTTTAGAGATTATTCTCCTGGATGATAAGTGCGCTCAGCATTTTTTTCGACATCGTCCTTATAAAATAAAACATCTTTAAATTGCCCATTTTGATACATTTGGGCTTGATCAAAAAAGTGTTTTGAGTTTATGTCTCCGCTATTTCCTCCTGCTAATACTGATTTCGCTTTTATCTTTGATCCAAATTCGACAACACAGACAAAACTATTACCATTGTAACCGTAACGTTTTTTGGAACCATTTTGGTAACTGCTTTTAAAAGAAGGAAGACTTCCCCAAGAACCAGGGCCATAAGCAATTGGTAAACTTGGTTTCGAATCGTCATACTTTAAATTAATATCACCATTAGAACGTTGAAAACGATTGATTTCTCCCCACGGAATCTGCCATGTTCCCCATTTAGCTTTTAAATCTTTTACTACTGCCTGCAGTTGTGGAACCAATTGTTCTGCAGTTGCATTTTTAGCAAATTTTTTAGTGTTTTCTACTTGATCAGTTTCTCCTTCGTTAACATAAGCTTTTTGAATGATAGGATCTAGTTTGTATGCCCATTCGACCGCTAGAGTTGTTGCTATAGAATTTTCTTTGGCATAATAATCCCAGTTTTTTAAAATAGAGATTGGTTCAGCAAGTTCAATATAGGCGGCATCTGTAGGTTTTATGTTTTTTTCGAAAACTTCTGTCAAAGCGGGAATCAAGATTTCAAAAATAGATAGTTTAGAATCGTAACCGTCAGTAATAACTTCATCTAAAGTATATTTTTTGTCTTTACTAAAAATACGAACAGCGTTTATACCTCTAAAATTTTCTCCATCAGGAGACATATATGCAGGATAGTCTTCTTTCTTTGGACTATTAGTTCCCGCTGCGGTGTATGGTGTTGAATTACAGTTTTGCAGCCATCCGTTTGTTGGATTATACAAATGAACCGTTTCATTTACGTCGTGGAGTCCTTTCCATTGCGTTGCAGAAATCGATCCGTCAACGACTTTTGACCAATTGAGATTTTTATCTCTTACCGGAATAAAGTTTCCGTGCCAATAAGCAATATTCCCATTACTATCCGCATAAACAGTATTGTTGGAAGTATTGGCTTTCAGATCCATTGCCTTTTTATAGTCGTCAAAATCTTTTGATTTCGTTCTAACCCAGCTTTGAATTAAACTATTCATTGAGCGATTATTAGATTTTAAGCTTATCCATTTCCCGTCTCGTTTAGCCATTATTGGACCATTATTGGTAAAGTAAGTTTTAAGTGTTTTAGGGACTAGTTTTCCATTCTCTAAATACTTAATGGTGATTTCTTTCTCAATTACAGGAATTAATTTTTTGTCGTATTCGTAGAACAGTTTATTTTTTTTCAAAACAATTTTTTCAGCGTACATATCGGCAACATCAACATTTGAAGAAGTGTGCATCCAGCCGCAGTTTTCATTAAATCCTTGATAGATAAAAAATTGTCCCCAGGTCACGGCGCCATAAGCATTTAAACCTTCTTCACTTGAAACTTGAACCTCTGGTCTGAAATAAAAAGTAGTATGCGGATTAATATAAAGAATAGCATTTCCAGAAGTCGTTTTTGAAGGAGCAAAGGCGAATCCATTTGAACCCGTCTGTACATTTTTTTCTCTTTCTACGTAGGCTGTTTTTTCATTGCTGCCCGAGTAAAAAGCTTTTAATTCTCCTACTGAAAGATCGGCTGTACTAATTGCGCCAATACTTCCGTCTGTCCAAAGTAAAGGAAACCAAGGCTCGAAATGAGTTAGTAAAAAAGGTTTTACTTCAGGATGTTTGTACAAGTAAAAATTGATTCCATCAGCATAACTATCCAATAGCTTTTTTAGCCAGGGCGCTGCATTTTTATAATCGGTTTTAGCTTCGTTGATATCTATTAAAAGTTTTATTTCTAAATCATTATATAGAACAGATTGTCCTTTTATTTCAGAAAGACGACCTAGTTTTTCTATATAATTCATCTCAACACGTTTAAAATCATCTTCGCATTGTGCATACATTAAACCAAAAACAGCCGCAGCATCCGTTTTTCCATAAATATGAGGAATTCCCCAGTTATCACGAATTATGGTTACTTTTTGTGCTGTTTCTTCCAATTTCGCAATTTCTTTTTTACTTAGATTTTGAGAAAAAGCAAACATAGAAATGCAGCAAAAAAGAAGTGTTGTATGTAATAATTTAGCAGAATAAATCATATTTATTTTTTTACAAGGATACATTTCGTTTAAAGGCACATCCTAATTCAACCATCGAATCTGTTTTTGCAATTCCGGGTATATTATCGATTTTTTCGTATAATATTTTTCGCATGTGCTCGTGGTTTTTTGCCGTAATCTTAAGGTAAAGTGTAAAAGATCCAGTTACAAAATAACATTCTGTAATTTCTGGAATTGCTTTTAAAGCTTCAATAATTCTTTCGGAGTCAGAATCTTTATTGAGCGTAATTCCGGTAAAAGAAGCCCAGTCATAGCCAATTTGCTTTTCATTTAAAATAGGTTTGATGCCTGCAATTATGCCTTGTTCAAATAAACGATTAATACGTTGATGCACCATTGTATTCGAAATCTTCAAATTAGAAGCAATTGTCGAATAAGCTATTCTGCCATCTTTTTCTAATTCTTTGATAATTTTTACGTCAAACTCATCTAAAATATCCATGCGAAAATTTTTATTTTCTGTAAAGATAAAAATAAGTCTGATTTGTCTGGGTGATTACAAAAACAAAATGACTTAATATGTGTTTCAAAATTGATGTTTTGGTTTTTTAAAAGCTATTTATGAGTTAAATTGTCTTGTTTTTGGTTTAAAATAAATAATTTTTATACTTTTGCAGAAGTAAAAAAGAAATTATCATGGCAAATACTCAAGAAATACTTTCGGCAAAATCTGAGATTTTAATCGAGAAAGAGAATAAATACGGAGCTCACAATTACCATCCGCTTCCTGTGGTTTTAGAAAAAGGAGAAGGCGTTTATGTATGGGATGTTGATGGGAAAAAGTATTATGATTTTTTATCAGCATATTCAGCAGTAAATCAAGGGCATTGTCATCCTAAAATTGTGAAAGCAATGGTTGATCAAGCTCAAAAATTGACGCTTACTTCACGTGCTTTTTACAATGATAAATTAGGAAACTACGAAGAATTTGTAACGAAGTATTTTGGTTTTGATAAAGTTTTACCAATGAATACTGGCGCTGAAGCTGTTGAAACAGCTCTTAAAGTGTGTCGTAAATGGGCTTATGAAGTAAAAGGTATTCCAGAAAATCAAGCGCAGATCATTGTTTGTGAGAATAATTTTCACGGAAGAACAACTACAATTATTTCGTTTTCTAATGATGAATCGGCTCGTAAAAACTTTGGACCGTTTACTGATGGATTTATAAAAATTGAATATGATAATCTTGAAGCACTTGAAAAAGCTTTAGAATCATCAAAAACTATTGCAGGATTTCTAGTAGAGCCAATTCAAGGTGAAGCCGGTGTTTATGTACCGTCTGAAGGATATTTAGCAAAAGCAAAAGCATTATGTGAGAAACATAATGTTTTATTTATAGCCGATGAGGTTCAAACTGGAATTGCGCGTACTGGAAAATTACTAGCGGTTCATCATGAAAATGTACAGCCGGATATTTTAATTTTAGGTAAAGCCATTTCGGGCGGAGTTTATCCAGTTTCGGCTGTTTTATGTAATGACGAAATTATGAACGTTATTAAACCAGGTCAGCACGGATCTACTTTTGGAGGAAATCCTGTCGCGGCTGCTGTTGCAATTGCAGCTTTGGAAGTTGTAAAAGAAGAAAATCTTGCTGAAAATGCAGAGCGTTTAGGTGTTGTTTTAAGAAAGGGATTGAACGAAATCGCTGAAAGAAATAATTTAATTACACTGGTTCGCGGTAAAGGACTTTTGAATGCTATTGTTATTAACTGTGATGAAGATTCTGATTTAGCTTGGCAGATTTGCTTAAAATTTAGAGATAACGGACTGCTTGCAAAACCAACTCATGGCAATAAAATTAGATTAGCACCGCCTTTGGTAATGACAGAAACTCAAATTCAGGAATGTCTGGTTATAATCGAAAAATCATTGAATGAATTTAAGTAATTAATTCAGCTTACTTTATTATAAAAAAAGGCGATTGTATTGAAACAGTCGCCTTTTGTTTATAATTACTTAAAATATCAAAAAAAGTAATTATCTCTTTGAATAGATGCGTGAGACATTTACTCTTAATTATATTAAAATCTTACTTTTTTTAGTTCCCACAATGTCTTGATAAAAGTATCAACATCTTGTGTGGTATTGTAAAAAGCCAATGAAGGGCGAACTGTTGTTTCAACTCCCATTCGTCGCAAAATAGGCTGTGCACAATGATGACCGGTTCGTACTGCAACACCTTCTTTATTCAAAGCCTGTCCAACTTGATCGTTGCTGTAACCTTGTAAATTAAAAGAGAGCACACTCGCTTTGTCTTTTGCAGTTCCAATCAATCGCACGCCCGGAATTTCTTTTAAAAGATTTGTTGCGTATTCCAGCAAATAATGCTCGTATTGTCCAATTGTATCGATACCTAATTTGGTAACATAATCGATTGCTGCGCCAAGACCAATAGCATCTGCAATATTTCCTGTTCCAGCTTCAAAACGATTAGGAGCTTTGTGGTATTTTATTTCCTCAAAAGTTACATCCTGAATCATGTTTCCGCCAGATTGATACGGAGGCATTTCATTTAATAAATCTTCTTTACCATACAAAGCGCCAATTCCGGTTGGACCAAAAAGCTTATGTCCAGAAAACACCAGCCAATCTGGATTTAAATCCTGTACATCAACTTTCATATGCGAAACGGATTGTGCGCCGTCTATCAGAACTTTGGCACCAACAGCATGCGCCATTTCAGTAATTCTTTTAGCAGGAGTTACGGTACCAAGTGCATTTGAAACTTGTGTAAAAGCAACCAAACGTGTTTTTGAGTTGAGCAGTTTTGCATATTCATCCAGCAAAATCTGACCATCATCATCAACAGGAATTACTCTAAGTTTTAAACCTTTTTTGTCTGCTAGTCGTTTCCACGGAACTATATTGGCGTGATGTTCTAAATTGCTTACGATAATTTCATCGCCGGCACTTAAATTTTGATCGCCCCAAGTGCACGCTACTAAGTTTATTCCTTCTGTTGCGCCTCGCACAAAAACAATTTCGTTTACCGAAGATGCATTCAAGAATGTTTTTACCTTTTCACGAGCTGCTTCATAAGCATCAGAAGCTCTAGCGGCTAACTCATGTGCTGCACGATGAATGTTTGAATTTTCGTGTTCATAGAAATAAGCAATACGCTCAATTACCGATTTTGGTTTTTGAGTAGTAGCTGCATTATCAAACCAAACTAATGGTTTTCCGTTTACTGTTTCGCTTAAAATTGGGAAATCTTTTTTGATCAAATTGGCATCAAAATGAGAAGTTGTAAAGCCGCTAATTTCTTTTGGTGTGAATGTGTTTCCAACAATTGCATTTGTATTTCTTTTATCAAAAGCAAATGGATTTTGATCTATAAAATAATACGAATTTGCAGCGTCATTTCCATTTAACGGAAAAGCTTCACGTTTCGTAAATTGTGTATCAACAAATGCTAAAGCAGCTTTTAACTCAATCTCAAAAGAAGAATTCTCTGTTTGAAATGGCAGATATTCATTGTTTAAGAGCAGTTGAGAAAAAACACTTTCCTCATTTAATTGCGGAGTGGCTGCGTTTTTTAAGTTAGTGTCATAAAAACCAGTGTGCGGATTGTTGAGGTTTAGATTATAATCTTCCTGAACCCCCGATGTTGTAACGCCGCTTTTAGGATCAAATCCTGCTCCAGCATTAGGATATAATGCAGAAGCTCCTGAACCATAATTTGCAACTGTAGGTGAAGCTCCAAAACCACTAAATGCAGGCAAAGCCGAAGGTGTGTTTACTGCGCTTTGTGATGAAAGTGGAGGGTCACCGCTGCCTAAATTTCCAGTTTGCAAAAACGTTTCTACAACTTTTGCGGCACGAGGATGTTCAGTACGATCTGGACTTAACGAGATTTCTTTAGGAAATTCGTTAGGCAGCGTCTTGAACAATTCGTTGGCTAAATGCTGTAAATCGTCAATGTTTGGCAAGCCGTTATCGTTAGTATTTGTACTCATGATATTTGCCTATTTCTACATCTTCTAAAACTGCAATT
The DNA here is from genome assembly GCF_002217355.1 of Flavobacterium oncorhynchi. Taxonomy (GTDB): domain Bacteria; phylum Bacteroidota; class Bacteroidia; order Flavobacteriales; family Flavobacteriaceae; genus Flavobacterium; species Flavobacterium oncorhynchi. Next base: position 190,516 of record NZ_MUHA01000006.1, read on the forward strand.
GCGTCATCTACTAAAATGGCTAATGAACAATAAAGAGAGACCAAATAAGAAGCAATTGCTTTTTCGTTTATTCCCATAAAACGAACTGATAATCCTGGAGACTGTTCGCCTTGCAGTCCCGGTTGAATAAGACCGATAACTCCTTGACGACTTTCGCCGGTACGCAACAAAATGATTTTTGATTTTCCGTTTTTAATTGGTAGTTTATCTGACGGAATCAGCGGAATACCTCTCCAAGTTAAAAATTGAGATCCAAATAAAGACGTAGTTGGCGGCGGTACACCGCGACGTGTACATTCGCGTCCAAAAGCAGCAATGGCTAACGGATGAAGCAAGAAAAATCCGGGTTCTTTCCAGACTTTCGTCAATAATTCGTCTAAATCGTCTGGAGTTGGTGCGCCAGTTCTGGTTTTTATTATTTGGGATGAAGCAACATTACTTAATAAACCATAATCTTTATTGTTGATTAATTCGCTTTCCTGACGTTCTTTAATCGTCTCGATTGCCAGTCTAAGCTGCTCTGAAATTTGATTATAAGGCTTGCTGTACAAGTCAGAAACACGAGTATGTACTTCGACAATAGTTTGTACTGCAGCAAGATTATATTCTCGAGGATTCTCGATATAATCAACAAAGGTATTTGGTAAAACCCTTTCGTCTCGTGCAGAACAGTCAACTTGTATATGATTGGCGTCTTTTACTTTGTTCAAACGAAAAACTCCTGATTCTACCGGTGTCCAATGTAAAAGATGCGTCAGCCAGCGTGGACTGATAGTTCCAATTTGAGGAACTGTACGTGTAGCAATTGCTAATTGTCTTGCAGCTACATCTCCTAATGCGGTCTGCTGTTGTTTTGATTCCGCCATGATTTAAAGGTTTAAAAGGTTAATTGATTTTTGATTAAAAATGCTTACTATTAGATGTTTAGAAATATTTTTTAATTTGATATATAAATTTAGATTAAAAATAAAAGCACTCAAAATAAATTGGATTTAATTTATAGTAAAATTGTTTTTAAATTATTGATATACAGTGTTTATGAATCGTTTATTCACTAAATACGATCAAATTGTTGTCTTTTATTTTAATTTCATTTTTGTGATATACTATTGAATTTGACGGGACAGTATAAGTAAGCCAGACATTTCCGCCAATGATAGAATCGCTTCCTACAACCGTTTGTCCGCCCAAAATGGTGCTGTTCGAATATATAATAACATTGTTCTCAATAGTTGGATGTCTTTTAATAAAAGTGTCTTCTTTTTTTACACTCAAAGCACCCAGCGTAACACCTTGAAAAAGTTGTACATTATCGCCTATAATTGTAGTTTCTCCAATTACAATTCCAGTTCCGTGGTCAATTGCAAAATCATTTCCTATTTGTGCGCCCGGATGAATTTCTATACTGGTTTTAATATGCGCATATTCTGAAATAGTTCTCGCTAAAAGTTTTAAATCCTGTTTCCATAATTGATGTGAAAATCGGTATATCGCAATAGCAAAAAAGCCGGGATAAGAATACAATACTTCTTCGAGCGATTTTGCAGCAGGATCTTTTGTAAAAATGCTTAAAGCATCGTTTATCGTTTTTTTATGCAAATGAGGTATGGCATTAAAAAAAGTCAGCGTCTGCTCTTTATCAGGATCGTTTCTTTGCGAAAAATCTTGAACCAATTCATCAAAACGCTTTTTCAGCTGATTGAATTTGTATTTAATTGTAGCTTCAGATTCGTATGATTTCGATGTATTTGAAAACAAAATGACAAATAAGTCATCAATAAACAGATGTATTAATTTCTTCTCTGGAAGTATTAGTAATTCCTGATGCTGTTTTGCTATTTCTTGATAAAATGAATTCATAATAAAGTGTTTTTTGGTTAGTAACTAACATTTACGAGAAATCAACTAATCTGAATTTGTACTTTTAAATAGGCTAAATGTCTGAGCTTTTAGGTGTCGAAAATTTCTCTCTTATATAATAAACAGGTATTCCAATTCCTGCAATGATCAATCCAGGCCAAGTGTAAGTAGGTTTGTAAATGATTAATAAAATGCAAAAAGCTGATCCTAAAAGAATATAAATGGCGGGCAAAAACGGATATCCAAAAGCTTTATAAGGACGTTCGTGTTTAGGTTTGTTAATACGCAGCACAAAAATTCCAGCAATAGTGATAACGTAAAACAAAACCACAACAAAAGAAATCATGTCTAGCAAGTTGCCGTAACGTCCGCTTAAACTCAAAATTACGGCCATAAAAAACTGTATCCAAAGTGCATTTGCAGGAACTGAATGTTTGTTTAATATCGCCGTTTTTTTGAAGAACAAACCGTCTTTTGCCATACTTTGATAAACTCTTGCGCCCGATAGAATCATTCCGTTAGCACAACCAAACGAAGCAATTAAAATCATTAAGGCAATAATCGAAGTTCCGCTTGAACCAAAAATAGCCTGCGCAGCCGCAATTCCAACGCGGTCTTTTTCTGGTGTTCCAATAGCTTCAACAGGTAAAACAGCGGTAAACATTACATTTAATGAAACATAAATTAGGGTTACAACTGCAGTTCCTAGAAGTAAACTCAAACCAATATTGCGTTTTGGATTTTTTATTTCGTCTGATACAAAAGTTACATTGTTCCATGCGTCGTAACTAATTACCGTTCCTACTAATGCCGAAGCTATAGCGCCCCAAAAAGCGGGTGTATTTGTATATTGTAAAAAAGTGCCATCGGGATTTAGCTTTTGAAGATGAAATGGATTCGTCCAGTTTGCCTGCCAGATTTCGGGTTTAAAAAATATAAATCCGAAAATAATCAATGCTAATAAGCTGATTAACTTAGTTCCTGTAAAAAACTTCTGAATGAGCTTTCCTAGTTTTACACCTTTGGTATTTATATAAGTTAAAATAAATAGCAAGACAATAGAGGAGAGCTGTGCCGGAGAAACTGTAAACGATTCTCCAATTCTAAAAGCAATCAAATCTTCACTAAAAAACGGAAAAAAGTAAGCCAGAAATTTAAAGAACGAAACACAAACTGCAGCAATTGTTCCTGTTTGAATAACAGTAAATAAACTCCAGCCGTAAACAAAAGCAACAAGCGGATTGTAAGCTTCTTTTAAATAAACATATTGACCTCCAGATTTAGGAAACATACCGCTCAACTCACCATAACTTACGGCAGCGATCAAAGTCATGAAACCGCCAATGAGCCAAACCAAAATAAGCCATCCTGCCGATCCCACGTTTCGGGTAACATCAGCACTCACAATAAAAATTCCAGAACCAATCATTCCGCTGGCAACCAATAAGGCTGCATCGGCAAGACCGAGTTCTCTTTTGTATTCTTGTTTTTTTTCTATTTCAGACATTCTAAATTTTATTTTTATAACTAAACCAATTCAGCATTGGTTAAAGGTGTTGTAGGTGTTTCTTGCGGAATTCTTCCTTGCAAATGTGGTAAAGAGGCATTTGGTAAACGCGGCAGAACCAGCTTTGCAAAATAATTGGCTTCTTCAATCAAAGGAAATCCTGAGAAAATAAAAGAACGAAAGCCCATATCCATGTAGCGATTTAGTTTCTCTATAATTTGATCAGCACTTCCTACTAAACCGCTTCCGCAGCCAGAAAAAACTTTACCAATATCTGTCCATAAAATATCCTCGACATAACCATCGTCATCTGCAGTTTCTCTTAATTCGTCTTGCTTTAAAACACCTAATGAACGTGAATCTTCACCGCGGCTTCTAATTTCTAAACCTCGCTTTTCGTCAAACTTTGAAATCAGCTTTTTGGCGTAAGCTCTTGCTTCTTCTTGTGTTTCGCGAACAATTACATGTATTCTTAATCCAAAATCAATAGTTCTTCCTTCGGCAGCAGCGCGTTCGCTCATTTCTTTAAGAGTGGCATACATCGATTCTTCAGATTCCGGCCAAGTCAAAAATACATCACAATGTTTGGCACAAACAGCTCTGGAACCGGGTGAAGTTCCTCCGAAATACAATAACGGACCACCATTTTGCTGATATGATTTTACAGGATCAGAAGGTAGATCAAACTGATAAATTTCGCCTTTGTGCGAGATTCGGTCTTGCGTCCAGCCTTGCTGTAAAATCTGAATTACTTCAGAACATCTTTGGTATCTTACATTCGGATCTTCACGTGTTCCGGGTAAATCGGAATTAATGATATTCAAAATCAGTCTTCCTTTCAGCATATGATCCAGCGAAGAAATGGCGCGCGCTAACATGGGCGGATGTACTTCGCCGGTACGAATTGCGAGCAAAAATGTAATCTTGTTGGTTTCGGGTGCAACACTTGCCGCAAAAGCCAATCCGTCTTGACCGACAGTATAAGCAGATGGATATAAAATATTGCTGAAACCTAATTTTTCTGCTTCCAGCGTAATGTCGCGGCAATGCTCGTAGCTGCTTCGGCGATCATTGTCTAGAACGCCTAAATATGCTGTATCACCGCCAATAATATCATTAAACCAAGAGATCTCTGCGACTCTTTCTGGTGTTCTAATGGCGACAGTTTCAATTTTTTCCTCAATCATTTTTTTTCTTCTTTTTTAAGCTCTTTTTTATTTTTGTATTCTTTTTATCATGTGAGTTTACTGTATCAGTTTCACTAAACCAGAAAAATTCAGAAGACTTTTTTGGTGCTCTCATTGATACAGCTGGTGCAGGATTAATGTTGATCTGATTCATTTTTTTTAGATTTAAAGGGTTATTTTTTATAAACTGTTTTTCCTTCTTTAATCGTTTCCAAAACAATTATGTCTTTTATTTTAAAAGGCTCAACTTTAGTTAAATCATCAGAAAGAACTACTAGATCGGCTAGTTTTCCAGTTTCTATAGAACCTTTGCTGTTTTCTTCAAAATATTGATATGCTCCGTTTATAGTAATGGCGCGTAAACCTTCGATAGGAGTAAGGCGTTCGTCAGGACCAATAACTTGTCCAGAACGTGATTTTCTTTCTACAGAAGTCCACAGCAAAAACAATTGGTTTAGCGGTGTAACAGGATAATCAGTATGGTTTGTTGCAACAACTCCTTTTTTAATGGCTGTTTTTAAAGGGCTCAAGAAGTTTGCTCTTTCTGGACCTAAGTTGCGAACGTGTACGTCTCCCCAAAAAAAGGCGTGATTACTAAATAAAGCGGCAATTATACCCAGTTTTTTGTAGCTGTCTAATTGATCTGGTCGTACAAATTGTGAGTGAATAGTTACGGGCCTGCGATCATTACTGTTTGTATTTAGAGATTTATTAGCATTTTCGATTGCTTTTAAATACATGTCTATGGTTGCATCTCCGTTGCAATGCACAAACGGACGAACATTGTTTTGAAAAGCTTTAATTACAAGGTCATTAAATTGATCTTGTGTAATGTTTGGGAAACCTGTACATTGATCATGATTACAACCTGGTACTTCTACTAAATAGGATTTGCTGAAAAAAGCTGTTTTGCCTTGTGGAGAACCATCGGCAATCATTTTTGTTCCTGCTAGTTTTAAGTGGTTTTTTAGTACACCAAATTTAAACTCAGGATTTTCTAGTACTTTTTCTAAAGTTGGATAACCGGGTAAAGCTTCAATATCAATAAATAAAGCATTTTTTTCGGCTGCTTTATGCAATAATTGCAGTGACTCATAACTTGTATATCCATCCTGAGCTGTGGTAATACCATTGCTTGCATAAAACAATTGCTGTTCATTTAAACTTTTTATCTGTTCCTCTAAAGATGGTGCTGGTTTTGCAGGTCTTTTTAATAATCGGCTGGCATTTTCTTGTAATAAACCTGTAGGTTCGTTTGTGCCTTTTTTTCTTTCGATAGCACCTCCGGCAGGGTTTGGAGTACTTGCATCAATTCCTGAAATTTTTAAAGCATAAGAATTTGAAACAGACATATGCCCATTGATGTTCGTAATCGTTACGGGATTATTAGGAAATGCGGCATCAAGATCTTCTTTATTAGGATGTCTTTTTTCTTCTAATTGATCTTGATCGTATCCGTAAGCATCAATCCATTCGCCTGGAGCGATATTTTTTTGCTTCTGGAAATCCTGAATTCGACTTACCAAATCGGCAATGTTTTTAACTGAGCCCATTGGCGGCGAACCTACATTTACGGTAGTCGATCTTGATAATCCCATAAAATGACTGTGTCCGTCAATAAATCCTGGAACTACAGTTTTGCCTTTTAAGTCAACAACAATTGTTTTTTTGTCTTTCAGTTTTTCTATTGCGCTATTGCTGCCAACTGCTAGAATTTTCCCATTACTTACTGCAACGGCTTGTGCTGTGCTGTTTTTGGCATCAACAGTAATTATATTTCCATTGATAAAAACCTTATCAGCGGTATTTTTTTGTTGAGCGGTAATAATCGTCGAAGCGAAGATTACAGCCAGATATTTAAAATTATTTTTCATTTCGTTATTTTTTTATTGATATTTTCTAAAGTGTTTTTTTATCTCGGAGCCAGTTTGTTATAAGCCAATTCGTTACTAGGAATTGCCCAAACATAATTACCTGCTGTTGGCAGCACTTCTGGCGCTACGCCTGCATTTCCTGTTTTTCCCGGAAGAGTCTGCACACGTCGCAATAAGTCTGGTGTACGGAATCCTTCACCAACTAATTCTATTCTTCTTTCTGTTAAAATAGTGGTAATTAATTCGTCTTTTGTTGTAACACCGGTTGTAAAAACATAAGCAGCATCAGAACGATTTCGTACAGCGGATAATAAAGTTCTAGCCAAAGGAAGATTGTTATTCTGCGCCGCGGCTTCAGCATAGTTTAATATGATTTCGGCATATCTAATAACAGGTACAAAATCAGTAAAAGGAGCGCTGTTTTTCTTGAATTTGTTTAGTAGTTTCTGACCAGTTGAATTGGTAATTACTAAAGCTTTTCTAGCATCTGTTGAGGTTGGCGAAGCAAAAACATCATTTGCAATAATTCCACCGGTATTAAAATAGAGAACCGGAGTTAAATAATTTGGTCCAAGAGCACTTTGTAAACCCGGCGCTTCTGCGGCTGTTGTAAACGGAATGGTAAATATCGCTTCGCTGCCTACATAAAGACCTCCAAAAACGGTCGCAATATTGGGTTCCAAACGATGCGTTAAACTTCCTGAAACATATTGAAAGGGTGCCGATTGGGGTACAATTTTACTTGCTTCTGAAACTACTTTTGCATAATCGCCTTTGCTTAAATAGGCTCTTGTTTTTAAGGCAATCGCTGTGGCTTTATGTGCTCTCGAAGCATTAAGAATTGCGGTTGAATAACTTTCTGGCAAATCGGCTTCGGCTTCGTCAAGATCTTTTAGTATTTGAGTGTAAATATCGGCAACAGAACTAAAAGCGAAGTCATTAAGTCCTCCAGATGTGTTTCCTTTTAAACGAAGCGGAAGCGCTGGCGCAGCACTATTTTGAGCATAAGGTTTTGCATAAGTCTGTACTAAACTCAAGTACGAAATGGCTCTGATAAACTTGGCTTCGGCAATATAATTTTTGCGTAAATCGTCGGCAACAACAGTTGTGTTTGCTAAATTATCGATTAGAATATTCGAGAAATTTATCGCTGTATAAGCAACGCTCCAAACAGAGTTTACAAAATCTCCCGATGAGGTTATAGACTGATTCCAAACATTGGCACCAGTTGAGTTGTTTCCGTCATTTTGGCTAAATTCATTTCCTCGCTGCTCATTAAAAATAATGAATCGGCCGCCGTACAATGACGGATTACTGAATTGTGCATAAAGTCCATTTACTTGTGCTAAAATCTTGGCTGGTGTACTAAAAGCGGTCTCGGTAGAAATGCTTGTTTCCGGCACCGTATCTAAAGAATCATCACTGCATCCTGCCAATAATAGGGCAATAAATGGAGTAATAATAAAGGCTTTTGTGATGCTTTTTCTATAATTTTTATAATTGAAATTCATGATGTTTTTATTTAATGGTATAATTAATTAGTGCCTAGAAACCTACATTAAGACCTAATGTAAATACAGATGAGTTGGCTGGCACGTTTTGATCTTTTCCAGAATTAATTGAATTTCCGTTTATTGAAATCTCAGGATCTGAACCTCTGTATTTAGTCCAAGTCAATAAATTTGATCCCTGAGCATATACTTTTGCAGATGAGATGTATTTATTAATCAATTCATTTTTAACTGGAATTCTGTAACTTAAAATGATGTTTTTAAGTTTTAAATACGATCCATCTTCCACATAAGCTGAGTTGCTTGATGAGAAACCTCCAGAAAAACTGTCGCCATACACTAATTTTGGAACATCAGTAACTTGCCCTGGTGTTGTCCAACGGTCTTTTATGAAAGTTCCGTTGTTAAAAAAGCGTTGATCTGATAAAGTAGATCTTGTACCGTTGTATAATTTGTTTCCTCCAGAAAAAGTAAGTCCAATCGTTAAGTCGAAATTTCGATAGGATAAATTATTATTCAAACCACCGTAATAAGTTGGCAAAGACGGGCCTTGAATACGTCCGTCACGATAGTTGTCGATTGCAGGAGCTGCGGTGCCGTTTAAATAGGTAAAAGCCTTTGTAAGTGCATTGTATTGCACCTCTTCATTATTTGCATTTACATAAACTCGGTTTCCGTTTTCAGGATTTACGCCAGTCGTTGGAACCGCAAAAATAGAACCTACAGAATAACCTTCTCTAGTAATATTTTGAATTCCGAAAGTGCTTAGAGCTGTTGGATAAATATCGCCGTATCCTCCAAGAGAAGTAACTTTGTTTTTGATCGTAGATAGATTCAAACTCGCATTCCACTGAAAATCGTTGTCATCAATAATATTCGCATTCACAGTAAGCTCAAAACCTTTATTGTAAAGAGAACCTACGTTTGCAGCAATAGAGTTGTTCGGGATTCCTTGCGATAATGCCTGAGGAGCATTTAAAATTAAATCGTTGATATTGTTTTTATAATAATCTGCTTCAATGGTAATACGATTATTGAATAAAGCCAAATTAACTCCAAAATCAAACTTTTTGCTGGTTTCCCATTTTAAGTTAGAATTTCCAGATTGAGAGAAGTTAAGAGTTGGCACTCCGGCGTAAGTTCCTGCTGTATATTGCGACAACGAAGCATAATCGTTCAATTCGCTGTTACCCACAATTCCGTAGCTGGCGCGCACTTTAAACGCATTCAGCACTTCTTTGATAGACGAGTTTTTATAAAAATCTTCTTCAGATATATTCCATCCTACAGAAGCACCTCCAAAATTCCCCCATTTATTACCGCTTGCTAATGCTGATAATCCGTCTCTTCTGAAGTTAAGATTCAGTAAATATTTTTTGTCGTAATCGTAAGCAATACTGCTGAAATAAGAAAGTAATACATTTTCAGTTTGAACAGATATTCCTGGGCTTATAGTTGTAAAACCGCCTTGAAAACTGGTAAAAAACGGATCTGTAAGTCCTGTTTTTATTGCTCCCCATCCATCAATTGTTCTAACATTTTTTTCTTGTCCTAAAAGCGCTTTTAAATTATGTTTTTCGTTAAATACAATAGAGTAGGTAAGTGTATTTGTCCAGTTTGATCTTTGGTATTTTGTGTTCGAATTGGTAGCCGCTCCTTTGGTTGAAAAACCGTCACCGCTGTAAGGGTTTCTGAATTCTTTGTTTTCGACAACAAAATTGTTAATACCGTAAACAGTCTTAAATTTTAAGTTTTTAAGGATTTCAAGTTCAGCATAAACACTTCCGATAAAAGTATTGTTTTCAGAAGTATTTTTGTCTAAATCTAAAATCGTCTGTAGGTTGTAAGCATTAAAAACGCCTAATGATGGACTATTTGGACCATATCCAATATTTCCGTTGGCTGGATTTATGTTGTATGAACCATCAGCATTATAAACAGAAACGTTTGATGGCAAAATATAAGTAAGTCTTCCAAGCGGCTGTAATCCTATGTATTGTGTATTAACACTGTTTCCAGATGAAGAAGCAACAGAATTAGGAGCCGAAGAACCCGAATTTGGTCCTGAATTCAACGTATTATTATAAGAGAAATTAGTTCCTAAAATAAACGAATTAGTTACCTTTTGTTCAAAGTTTAGTCGAATTCCCTGTCTTTTAAATTCGTTTGTTTTCAAAATACCATTTTGATCTGAATAGTTTGCCGATACAAAATAGTTGGTAGAATTTGTCGCGCCAGAAAAACTCAAATTGTGGTTTTGAGAAACACCTGTATGATAAGCAACATCATACCAATTGGTTTCTTGTGTAGATCCGTCAGCATTTTGTCCTAGAGCAAAACCAGGTGTAAGTCCGGCATTTGTTCTTGCTTCATTTTTGATGGTTACATAATCCTGAGCGTTTAAAAGTTTTGGTAAATTATTGGCTTTGTTCCAGCTTACCCAAACATCATAATTGATATTTACTTTTCCTTTTTTTCCTTTTTTAGTTGTAATTACAATAACTCCATTTGCTGCACGCGAACCATAAACTGCCGCAGCCGATGCGTCTTTTAAAACATCGATAGATTCAATATCATTCGGATTAATATCTGATAATGGATTATTGCCAATTGCTCCGCCTGCAGTTCCTGTAAATACGGTTACTCCATCAACAATAATAAGCGGATATAACGAACTGGTGATAGAGTTTATTCCTCGAATTCTAATAACTGGCGTATTGTTTAGCGAACCGCTTGGCTGTACAATATTTAGTCCTGATGCTTGACCACCTAATAACTGGTCAAAACTTTGTGCAGGACGATTTGCTATTTGTTTAGCATCGATTTTTGCAGTAGAACCTGTAAAGGTTTTTTTTGCCGAAGTTCCGTATCCTACAACAACAATTTCGTCTAATTTTTCGACTTGTTCAGTCAGCTTTATTACAATTGGACTTCCATCTACTACAACTTCTTTAGAAAGATATCCGATATAGCTGATTTGTAAAGTGTAAGGAAATTTTTGACCTGTTTGAAAATAAAATTTTCCGTCTAAATCTGTTTCTACGCCGTGAGTGGTTCCTTTAATGTTTACAGAAGCACCAATAATAGGCTGATTGGTTATTTGATCTACTATGGTTCCATTTAGTTTAGATTGAATTGTCGGCTCTGTGTTTTGAGCTTTAATCCCAACCGAGATAAACAAAATGCTAATCCATAAAATAAGTTTTGTACTTTTTTTCATTCTTGGTAATAGGTTTTTGTAATTAAAAAATGCACAAAGAGGTTCGTTTAAACCCTTGTCTACATTCTTTTATTTTAGTGATAAATATTCTTTAATTCTGTCTCATTTCTGTTGCCGCAGAAACGTGTTTACGTGTAGTTGAAATGGTTGTTTTTTGTCATGTTTGTTGGTGTTAGTTATTATTTTGATGATTTATGGTTATGATACAAGAATCCTTATTGATGCAAAAAATATTGAATCAAAACGATTGAATTATGTCAGTAAGAAACCTAAGGTTTTAAGAAAATTGTTTTTAAGGTTTTGCAGAAAAAACAATTAAAAACGAAATGTTGATGTAGAATTAACAACAGAAGCACATATAACGAAAAGTGTTATAGGTATACTTTTTAGGAAGAATAAAAGATGATATGCTAACGGTTGTTTTCAAAATACAGTTGTTTATAGTTTTAAACTCTACTAATTCTATAGACAAAGTTAAATTTAATATAATAAAAACCAAAAGTTTTTTAATTTTTATTTAAATGTTTAGAAAACAGATACTTATAAAACGATTGAAATTTGTGTTTAATCAATTGGTTTATAGTTGTTTATGAAATTATTAATTGAAATAAAAAAAGACAAAAAAATAAGTTTGGGAGATCTTTTTTTACTTATTTTTCTGTCTTTTAATGTTTTATGAAATGCAAAAACTGCTGTTTTGATCTTTAAATTAGTTAATGAAAGTTCTAGTTGGTAGAAAAATCAGCCTCAATCTGCTTTTAATTTTAAAAATTATTTTTTTAACGAGGCACCGCCGGGCATAACTTCCGTTTTTAATTTAAACTTACTGTATTCAATAACACCTGTTTTATCAGCCCAGTCAAAATATTTTGCGGAGAGATCATTTACAATTCCAGGATTTTGCTGTGCAACATTATTTGTTTCGCCGCGATCTGTTTCAAGGTCGTAAAGTTCCCATTGATAGGTAGGATATGTTGAAACCAGTTTCCATTTTCCGTCTCTTACCGCTCTGTTTCCAGCTCTTTCCCAAAATAATGGAGCACCACGATTTACTTCAGAAACATTGTCGAACAAAACTGGAAGCAAACTTTTCCCCGCTAACGGATTTGAGTTTACGCCATTATAAGCAGCGGGATAAGTAATTCCTGCCAATTCATAAAAAGTAGGAGCAAGGTCAATAATATGTCCCGTTCCTTTATCGATTCGTCCTGCTTTTATTTTTGATGGATACCAAGCGATAAACGGCGAACTAAAACCACCTTCGTGCATATTGTTTTTATACTGCTGCAGTGGAGTGTTCGACAAGTAAGCCCAGTTTTGCTCTTGATAATCAAACGATCCCGAAGTTCCAACCGGCCCGTCATTTCGAACTAAACCTCGCCCTAAAGGATTGTAAGTATTAAAACCGCCTTGCGCACCATTGTCTGAAATAAAAATAATTAAAGTGTTTTTATCCTTTTTTAAAGCTTTCAATTTGTTTAATACTTTTCCAACGTTTTGATCCATGTTGTCAACCATAGCGGCGTAAACCTCCATTTTCGCCTTCCAAAATTGTTTTTCATCATACGACAATTTACTCCATTCAGGAACTTCTGGATCTCTAGGAGCAACCGTCTGATTGGCGGGTAAAATTCCGTTTGCTTTAAGTTTTTCAATTCTTTTTTCTCTTAAAACATCCCAGCCCTCGTCAAATTTTCCTCTGTATTTAGCAATATCAATTGGTTTTGCCTGCAAAGGCCAATGCGGAGCTGTAAAAGCGAGATACAAAAAGAAGGGTTTATTTTCTTTGTTTTGCTCATCAAGAAAAGTGACGGCATTATTTCCTATTTCATCTGTAAAATAATACGAATCGTCTTTTGGATGTAATTCTTCATTATTGCGAATTAATTTTACAGGATATGGCGTTTTTCCAAAAGGCAGAGGTTTGGTATCAAAATAGTTTGAAGCGCCTTTTAAAATGCCATAAAATTTATCAAAACCTCTTTGGTTTGGCCATTGCGATTGATCTTCAGATCCTACGTGCCATTTTCCAGAAAGTAAAGTACTGTAACCGCCGGAACGGAAAACTTCACCTAAAGTCAATGATTCTTTATTTAAATAACCTTGGTAAGCAGGAAGTCCTAAATTGATATCAAAAAATCCCATTCCCGCTTTATGCTGATATTGTCCCGTAAGTAAGGAACCACGAGTTGGTGCGCAAATCGAGTTATTGTAAAATTCGCGTAAACGCAAACCTTCGCTGGCGAGTTTATCGAGATTGGGTGTTTTAATTTCGGAACCATAATTTCCTAAATCAGAATAGCCCATATCATCAACCATTATTAAAATAATATTGGGTTTTGTGGTTTCTTGAGTTGTTTTGTTTTGTGCCGAAACTAAAGCTGCTGCGACGAACAGGAGATTTAGTGTAATAAGTGTTTTTTTCATTTGAGTTGATATTTTAATGCATTGGAAATGGCAGGTGAAACTTTGATAATGCTTATGTTTATGCTAGTTAGCTCATTCTGTTATGCTTGGCGATAACAATAATGAATATTTTTATTATTGGCTATATGTTTTATTTTGAGTGAAACGACTTTCATAAACAATCCAAACTATGTTTCTAGGTGTTAAAAAAATAAACATTTAGGATTAAATCATTTACTAAACAGTAAAAAAGCAATAAGCAGCGTTATAATCACATTGAATAATTGTGCGATTAAAAAGGCATATAAAGGTTTTCGGCTGTTGTTGTTTAATAAATCTTTAAAATTGGTTTCGAGACCAATACTTGTAAAAGCCAAGGCAAACCAAATTCCCTGCAGATTTTTTAAACTGTCTTTTACTTCATCTCTAGTTTCGGCTGTAAGCAGGAAAGAAAAGAGTAGAGATGCTGCAATAAAACCAATTACGAATTTAGGAAAACGTTCCCAGATTACTTTTAAGGTTGGTTTAGATTTTGCAGTTTCAGCCGACGAATTATGCGAGTAAGTCCAATAAACCGATATGGCAAAAGCAGCAATTCCTAATAATACGTTTTGAGAGAATTTTACAATAGTACTGATTTTTAAAGCAGTTTCACCAACTAACGAACCCGAAGCGACAACTGCGCCCGAAGTATCAATGCTTCCGCCCAGCCATGCTCCGGTAACTTCTTCCGGAAAATTAAAATATTTGGCAATTATAGGCATAAAGATCATCATCGGAATTGCGGTTACCAATACAATCGAAATAACATAAGAAAGCTTTTTTGAATCGCCTTTTATGGCACCCGAGGTGGCTATGGCAGCAGAAACTCCGCAAATCGAAACAGCACTAGAGATCATCATCGTTAATTCGTCGTCGACTTTTAGTTTTTTACACAGCCAAAAAGCAAAATACCAAACGGATAAAACGACAACCAAAGCCTGAATTAATCCTAAAGAACCTGCTTTTAAAATGTCTGAAAAAATAACACTGGTTCCTAATAAAACCAATCCGATTTTGACAAATACTTCGGTAGAAAGAGCCAATTTAAACCAGTCTGGAAGTTTAAAAAAGTTGCTGATGGCTAAACCAATAATTAAACTGAAAATTACAGCTTCTAGATTTAACGCTTTTACTTCAGTATTTCCTGCGATTATTAATGCAATAACGGTTAGCAGGTAAACTATTGGAAAACCTAACAGAAAGTGTTTTACCGATTTTCCGATTAAAAATGCTCCAAGTGCTCCAATGATAATTAAATATAAAAATTGAAATAAGAGGATTTTGAGGTTTGCAGAGTCGAAAACATCAGTAAGTAAATCAGTTTGATTTGACCATTTGAAAACGGGAACTTCGGGAAGAAAAACAAATAACGAAAGTCCGATTATAATAAATCCGAGAATAACGACGGCCCAATCTTCGTGAATGGTGAATGTTTTGGTATGGGTTGACATTGTTTATTTTATTATCCTAACAGGTTTTCAAAACCTGTTAGGTATTTAATTTTTTATTGCTTTTTTTGAATTACCTCAAGCTTTAGCTGGAGGTAGAAGTTTATGGATAAAAGGTTTTAGCCGAATAGAAAGTTTGGCTAAAGCCTTCTCTTTTTCCAATTTTGAACCTCCAGCTAAAGCAGGAGGGAATTCATTTCTTTAGCAAAACATATATTCTTCTAGATACCTAACAGGTTTTTTAAAACCTGTTAGGACATCTAAATTTCGGTTTTGCTTATAGGTTACAAATCGACAAAGTATTTTTGTTTGCCAAAATCAAATTCGTAATAGGTTAAATTTGGCCAAAGGGGTTTAATTAGTCCTTTTTCCCAGTTTTGTAAAGCATTTTCTAATTCTTTTACTTTTTGCTGATTTTGCTGAGCGAGATCTTTTGTCTCCGATTTGTCTGAGGCAAGATTGTAAAGCCATTTTTCATGTGTTTTTCCACTTATGATTAATTTCCAATCGCCGCTTCTTATGGCTTTTGCATCGCCCGAACGCCAGTATAAATCTTTGTGTGCGATTTTGTTTTCATTTACAGTTTTTACTAAATCAACACCATCATAAACTCGGTCTTTTGGTAAATCTGAATGTATGGCAGCGGCAATCGTGCTAAAAATATCCAATGTGCTTACAGGAGTTTTATAGATCGCGTGCGGTTTGATTTTTCCCTTCCACGAAAGTGCAAAGGGAACGTTTACTCCGCCTTCAAAATGAGAAAATTTTCCCGCTTTTAATGGAGCGTTTGTAGAGGCAAAAGTGTAATCGGCTCCGCCATTATCACTGGCAAAAAAGATTAGTGTATTATCTTCGAGACCTTCTTTTTTTACTTTTGCTCTAATTCTACCTATGGCATCATCAAGCGCACTGATCATAGCAAAATAAACACGTTTGTTTTCGTCTTTCACATTCGGGAAACGATCGTAATATTTTTTACGAACTTGAAATGGCGTGTGCGGTGCATTGAACGGAACATAAAGCAAGAAAGGTTTCGTTTTATTTTTATCAATAAAAGCTTCAGCTTCATCTGCAAAAGTTTCAGTTAAATACGCTTTATTATGAACTATTGTAGTATCACGACGAATTTGTCCAATGCCGACACGACCTTTTCCCCAAATCATTTTATCGGTAAAATCTTTGTGATGATGGTTAATAATATCTGGATTATCATCTTCGGGAGTATAAAGCGAAAACGCCTGATAAAATCCGTAATGATAATCGAAACCACGATCTAAAGGAAAAAATCCTTTATTGTGTCCAAGATGCCATTTTCCAATAATTGCGGTGCTGTAACCTTGTTTTTTGGCAAGATCAGCAAATGTAATTTCAGATTGTGGTAAACCTTGAGTGGCTATCGAAGCTTCATTCGGATACTTTATTTTTGGATTTAACCGCCAGTTATTGGTATTGATTAAATATTTAAAACCATAATATTCTAAGTTGTTTTTAGGATAACGATCTCCGGGTTGATATTCATGTCCGAAACGTTCCTGATAACGCCCCGTTAAAATTCCCGCTCGCGACGGCGAACAAATAGAAGCCGAAACATAACCGTCTTGAAATGTAACTCCCGACGCTGCCAGAGAATCGATATTTGGGGTTGGTGTAGATTTTCCTCCGTACAACGAAATATCATATTTTCCCAAATCATCAGCAAGGAGAATAATAATATTTGGCTTTTTGAAAGTGCTGTCTGCTGGAACTTTTTCAGCTAGAAAGTTTGTTTTTCCTTCAAGCAGTTTTTTGTCTGGTTGTATTAGAGTTCCATCTGTATTGATGGGCCAGAATAAAAAGGCTGCGAAAATAAGAAGCACTATTAAAATGGATAGTATAATCTTGGATGTTTTTTTATAGGCTGCCATAAGGTTAGTTTTTAATGCTGTTTGAAGTTTGAAAACATTGTTTTTAAACACATAGAAACATAGTATTTAGAGTGCTAGAAAAAGATGTTTCACTTAAAATAAAACGCATAGCATTATGTGAAGAAATCGTGATTTCTTTAAATGATCTTTAAGCTGAGTTTTAAATCTATGTTTCTATGTGTTAAAAAATATTATCTAGAAGCTAAAGCCGCATCAACATCATTTTTCAAATCGGCGGAACCTTCTTTTTTAAATACAATTTCTCCGTTTTTGTATAGAATTAATGTCGGAAAAACTTTTATTGTTTTTAAGTCGGCAATTACCTGCGGACTGTCTTCAAGATCTATTTCTACGATTTTTAGAGTATTGCCATATTGTGCTTTAATACTTTCTAAAACGGGTTTTACTTTTTTGCAGGCACCACAATAAACAGAGCCTATATCCACTAAAACATCTTTGTTTTCGGCAATGATTTTTTTGTATTCTGTAAGCGTTAATTTGCTTTTAGAATTAGAAAAGAAAGGTTTTCCGTTACCAATCCAGTTCGCAATTCCGCCTTCTAAACTATAAGCTTCTTTAAAACCTTTTTTTAATAAATCATCTGCAAGCCAAACGCTTCTTCCTGCACCAATAGAATACGTAAATACAGGTTTTGTTTTATCTAGTTTTGCTATTTGTTCTGCATAATCTTTTGATTCCAGATTAAAATTTACGGCACCAATAATATGATTTAAAGCAAATTCCTCAGAACCTCTGGCATCGATTATCTGCGGATTTTTTTCGGCTTTAATTTTTGCATAAAACTGCTCTAATGAAATAGTGTTTGAACTTTTGTTTTGTGAAAACCCTATAAAGGTAAAGAGTAATAATAGAGTTATAATGCTGTTTCTTAATGTTTTATTTTTCATAATCTGTAGTTTTAAAAAGTAAGCAGTGTATTCAAGTTAAATTTTGAATGCACTGCTTAACTTTGTTTTTTAAGATTGAACTTGTTCTAAAATTGGAGCAGGAGTATCTGCAGCTAAAACTGGTTTCGGTTTTAACGGAACGGATAAAACTCCTTCTGCTAAAGCGCTTCCTTCTTTTTTAGATTTGAATATCGGCCATAAAAATTGGGCATACCATTCTTCTTGTTTGTAGGATTTGATTCCGTACGATTTTGGAAATTTTCGGGTAATTAAACCAGTTCCAAAAATCACATCCCAAATGAAAAACATATTTCCAAAGTTTCCTTTAAAATGTCCAATACCATCTCCGCTCGTATCTGCATGATGTGCATGATGTGTAGCAGGTGTAGAAATTAAGCGTTCTAAAACCCAAGCAATAGGATGAAGCACTTTGTATTTGTAAAGCGGTTTATCCCAGGCAATACTTGAGTGTGCGCCAAGTGTGATAAAACTTTTTATTACTAAGACAAATAAAGCGGGTAAACCTAAACCTAAATAGGTTAAAGTTGCGGTTAAATATATTTGAGAGAAAAACACTGTATAAATGAAGTTTTGTCTAGAAAGCATCGCCATTCCCATATAAGGAGCGGAATGATGTGTTCTATGAAAACGCCATAAAAAAGGCACTTGATGATGAAGTCTATGGTACCAATACTGTGTTAAATCATCGGCTACGGCAATTAAGAAAAATGCTCCCCAAAACGGAACCCATGATAATGAGTTTTCAAGATTAGGAATTAAAAAAGGTAAAACTGTTAAGCTGAAAAAGGCAATAATGGGCGGTAAAAGTAATTTTGGAGCCAAGAAAGAAACAATATCGATTTTGCGCTCTTCACCTGTCCATTGATCGTCATATAAACCCGCTGTAAATTCTATAACTCCCAGAACAAGCATGAAAACAGTTAATCCCCAAGTTCTAATATTGGCGAAAGCTGGTTTTGCAAATTCTAAAAATGAAGGTATCGTAAGATGCGATTCCGTTACGGGATTATTACTTAACTTGAAATATAAATATATTGCCAAAACGGGCAATGTGTATAACAAAAGGCTGATGGCTAAATCTCTTGTTAGTTTTGAGTTTTGTACTGCTGCCATGATTTTTTATTTTAAAAATTGATTAATTACTGCCAGTCCTCCGGCTAATATTGCCAGCGGAACTAAAAATAGGATTGTGCCTACGACAATCTTTTTTCCTATAATTATAAAATCTACTTGTTTCATGCTGTTTTATTTTTTTGATTTCAAAATTGAATCAGGTCTTTTAGTTTGGTAAAAAGACCTGATTACTATTTTTAGTGTGTTGCTCCAGAACCTGATTGTGTTGCTTTTCTAGCAAGTTCCTGCAAGGTTTTGCCTTTGTCTTGACCGTTATTATGAATTCTACGGTTAAAAACGTCCTGCCAGTCAATCAGTGGATAAAGATTATTTTCTTTTGCCTGCTCATCAAATAGTTTTTTAAGCTCGGCTAATTTTTCTGGATATTTTTTTGCCAGATTATTACGCTCATTAAAATCTTCGTTCAGATTGTATAATTCCCAAACATCATTATCGAAATTGCTTGGTTCTGGTTTTTCATTTTTGCCCAAAGAGCTTTTCAAAGCAAATGAATCTGGTAAATGCGCTGCGGCAGCTTTCCATCCGTCTTTATAAATGGCTCTGTTTCCAAAAATGTAATAATATTGAACTTTGTGCAGCGACTCGGCTTTTGGATTATCTAAAGAAGCTTGAAATGACGAACCTTGGATAATATCCTGTTTAATTTCGCGAATATATTCCGGCGCTTTTATCCCGGCAATATCTAAAGTTGTTGGAAGCAAATCGGTTACGTGGCTGTATTGATTTCTAATACCGCCTTTGTCTTTAATTCCGTTTGGATAAAATACAATAAGCGGATTACGCGTTCCTCCTTCAGAATGTGCGTCTTGTTTCCAGTTTTTAAAAGGAACATTTGTGGCTTGTGCCCATCCTAAAGGATAGTTGGTATTTAAACCTTTTGCAGTTCCAATTTCTCCAATATTATCTAAATTGCTTTGCAGATTTTGCTCGTCAGATTTTCCTTGAGAGAATAAACTTTGATTAATTGTACCTTGTAAAGTCCCTTCTTTACTAGCTCCATTATCTCCAATAGCGACAAAAATCAAAGTATTGTCTAATTGGTTGCTTTCTTTTAAATAATTTACAACTCTTCCAATTTCGTAATCTGTATAGGTTAAATAACCTGCGTATACTTCCATGAATCTAGCATATACTTTCTTTTGATCTGGCGTTAGTTTTTTCCAATCTGTAATTAATGGGTTGCGCTCTGGCAAAACGGCATTTGCAGGAACTACGCCCAGTTTCTTTTGGTTAGCCAATACTTTTTCGCGGTAAGCGTCGTAACCTTCATCAAATTTTCCTTTGTAAGCATCGCTCCATTTTTCAGCAACTTGATGTGGTGCATGAACTGCGCCTGGTGCATAGTATAAAAAGAATGGTTTTCCAGGTGCTGCTTTTTGTTGTTTTTGAATATAACTGATCGCTTTATCAGTAATTAACTCACTTAAATGACGTCCGTCAGGCTTAACATGAACCTGATCTTCTACTAAATCAGGATTGTATTGATCGGTTTGCGAACCTAAGAATCCGTAAAAATGTTCAAAACCTTTTCCTGTCGGCCATCTGTCAAATGGCCCCGCATCTGTAGCTTCTTCATCTGGAGTAACGCCATATTTACCAACTGCAAATGTGTTGTAACCATTGTCGCGTAAAATTTCTGCGATCGTTCCTTTATCAGAAGGAATACGACCGTCCCATCCTGCAAAACCTGCTGACATTACGGTATGAGAAAAACCGCTTACATGAACTCTTGCAGAGTTTCTTCCCGTTAATAATGCCGCACGGGTAGGAGCACAAATTGCTGTAGTATGAAAGTTGGTGTAACGCAAACCATTATTTGCCAAATTGTCAAATGTTGGGGTTTGAATTAATCCGCCAAAAGCACTTGACGCTCCAAAACCTACGTCGTCTAGTAATATCCAAACAATGTTTGGTGCGCCTTTAGGAGCTTTTACAGGATCTGGCCAGTATTCTTTAGATTCGGCTAAAGTTTTGCCAATTACACCTTTAAATTCAGCATTAGGATTTGTTTGGCTAAAGCCGAATTGTGCGATAAGTAATGCAGTAATCAAAAGCCCTTTTTTCGGACTTTTGATTGTGATGTTATTTTTTGAATTTTTCATTTTTACTTCGTTTTTTGGTTATATGTTAATTAATATCCAGGGTTTTGTGGTAAGCCGTCAGGGTTAATATTTCGCTCGCTTTGCGGAATCGGATAGAGGTTATTTCTTTCTGAAACGGAGTTTTTGGCGGTTACTTTTTTAACTTCTGTAACCAGAGTTCCCCATCGCACTAAATCAAACCAGCGCTGTCCTTCTTGAACAAATTCTTTTTTACGCTCTTCTTGTATGGCTGCTCTAAAAGTTGTTTGTGTTAAACCTTTTAAATCTATTGCTGCATCAGGAGTAGTTATAGGTTTGCCAAAAGCTCTTCTTCTTACTTGGTTAATCAATTCGTACGCTTCAGGAGTTGGCGTTCCCTGCTCATTGATTGCTTCTGCGAGAGATAATAAAATATCGGCATAGCGAATTACAGGAAAGTTGATTGCTACGTTACCCGGAGTTGCCAAATTGGTTAAGTCCAAATACTTTTTGAAAATTGGTTTAGGAAAAGTGTACAAAGTTCCCGTTGCTGGATTAGGCAATTGTTTAGCATAGCTCACATCTCTTCTTGTATCTCCAACAGCATAAATATCATAGAACAAGGCTACATCCGAAATAATATCAGCAGGTTCTGTAGCAGTAAATCCTGTGAAAGAAGTGGCTTGAAATGTACTTCCGCTAGATCCATTTCCTGCTTGATTCGGTTCAAATTGAACAGAGAAAATATGCTCTTTTCCGTTCTTTTTTGTCTTCGTAAAGATGTCTTGAAAACTTTCAAACAACGCATATCCGTAACCGCCGTTTATAACTTCTCGTGCTTTTAAAACGGCGTTTGGCCAATCTTTTCGAGTTAAATACACTTTAGCCAAAATAGCTTTTGCTGCTCCAGACGTTGCGCGGCCTGCGTCAGAAGCTGGGTAAGTTGGAGGCAGACTTTCGGCATCTTTTAAATCGGCAATAATTTGAGCGTATACTTCTTCAACTGGTTTTCTGTTTGCTTTTAAACTTTCTAATTGAATTGAAGTTGGTTCATGCAAAACGATTGGAACTGCGCCCCAAAGACGAACTGCTTGAAAGTATAATAAGGCTCTAATAAATTTAGATTCGTTGATTAATCTCGTTTTAACAACTTCTGAACCAGATACTTTCGAAATGTTATCGATTGAAACATTGGCTCTGTTTATTCCGGCATAAATTTGACGCCAAGCGACTTGAACACGATCTGAAGTTGCATCATGTGTTAAACTGCTTAATGCTCGAACCTGCGGATTTGTTGCTGAAACTCCTGCAGCTGCATAATCTGAAGCCATATCAGTCAGGAAATAAAGGTTTCGACCAAATAAACTTTGTTCTCCCGGATCAAGGCTTAAAGAAGCATAAACTGCGGTTACACTTGCAATGGCATCGTCTTGGGTTTTAAAATAGTTGTCTTCGGTTACAAAAGAGGTTGGTGTTACCTCCAGCTCGGTGCACGATACCAGTAGTCCGGCACTTAAAAGGAATGTTATAATGATCTTTTTCATTTTATATTTTTTTTACTTAGAAAGTTACGTTCAAGCCCGATATGAATGTTTTTGAGTTTGGATAAGACCCAAAGTCAATTCCCGGATATAAGTTGTTTTGTTCGTATGAACTTACCTCTGGATCATAACCAGTGTATTTTGTCCATGTAATTAGATTTTCGGCAGAGACATAAAACTTTACGCTTTTTGTTCCCAATTTTTTAG
This sequence comes from Flavobacterium oncorhynchi, assembly GCF_002217355.1. Lineage (GTDB taxonomy): Bacteria > Bacteroidota > Bacteroidia > Flavobacteriales > Flavobacteriaceae > Flavobacterium > Flavobacterium oncorhynchi. The sequence goes on from NZ_MUHA01000006.1 coordinate 213,346, forward strand.
AAACACTTTTTGGTAAAGTGTAGCCAAGCGTAATTAATTTTAATCGTACGAAAGAAGCATCTTCAACGTAACGTTCAGAAACTATCCCTAAAGGAGAACTTGATGCTCTAGGTATTTCGTTGCTTGGGTTTGTTGGTGTCCAGCGATCGACTAAAGTTGTAGCCGCGTTTGTACCAAGAGTTGAAATTTCTAATTGCTGGTTTAAAGCATTAAAAACTTTTCCGCCATACGATCCTTGAAAAGAGAAATTCAAATCGAAGTCGTTGTATGAAATTGTATTACTGAAACTTCCAACAAATTTTGGCTGTGATGTTCCAAGATCTCCTTTGTCAAGAGCTGTAATAACGCCGTCGCCATTAGTATCAACATATCTTCTGTCTCCCACTTTTGTATTGGCTAAACTGTTTATTTTTGGCTGTGTATTTACCTCTTCCTGCGTTTGAAAAATACCGTTTGTCTTGTATCCCCAGAAAGTTCCCAGAGGCTTTCCAACTTTTACAATTACAGGCTGCTGCTGCAATAAAGAACCATTTGGCACAACTGGAAAAAATTGATCAACACCATTTCCTATGGCAGTTACTTTATTTTTATTGGCAGAAAATACAATGTTTGAATTCCATGAAAAGTTCTCCGTTTTTATATTTTCAGTAGTTAAACCAATCTCGATACCTTTATTTTCAACTCCGCCAATGTTTTGTAATACTGTTGCATATCCTGATGTTAACGGAATTGGAACGTTGATTAACAAATCGTTTGTCTTTTTATAATAAACATCAAAGACAAAGTTGATTTTTCGATCAAGTAAGGATAAGTCTAAACCAACATTGTATTGATTTGTTTTTTCCCATTTCAAATCAGGATTTGCTAATCGGGTAGGAGCTAAACCAGTTTGTAATGTACCTCCAAAAGCATAATTTACAGAACCCATAGAAGCTAACGAAAGGTAGTTTCCAATTTCTTGATTTCCTGTTGTTCCTGCTGTAATTCTTAATTTAGCCTCAGTTACGCCTTTAATATTATTTGCAAATTCTTCGTCGGTAATATTCCAAGAGAATCCTGCAGAAGGAAAGTACCCCCAAAGTGATTCTGATCCAAATCTAGACGAACCATCTGCACGAGCTGATAATGTGAAATTGTATTTTCCTCTATACGAATAATTTACTCTCGTTAACCATGATTTCAAAACGCTTTCAAAAGCATCACTATAAGGCTTTACAGCTACACCATCTTGAAGCGCATTATAAGTATTAGCATCATTTACAAAAGTATTTGCGCCTGCATTAACTACTTCGCCTTTAGTGTATTGAAGTGTGTATCCTCCTAAAACCGAAAACTTATGGTTTTCTCCAAAATTGGTGTTATAGTTTAATGTGTTTTCATTTAATACTGAACTTACTGTTCTGTCACCCACAGATGCTAACCCTTTTGTTCCCGCTCCGGTTGTTGTATTGGCTGGAGCATAATAATTTTGTTTCGTCCCAATTACGTCACCGCTTACCGCAACTTTTGCCACTAATTTTTTGGTTATTTTGTATTCACCAAATAAGCTGGTTAGAATTCTGTTGATTTTAGTTTCGTTAATAGTGTTGTCTAGATCATTAATTGGATTTGGAACAAAACCATTTACAGAAGTTGCATAAGGATTATTGGTTACATTGTAACTTCCATCAGCATTTTTAATTGGAACAACAGGAGCAGTTAACAAAACGCTTACAATAGGATTTGGATTTCTTCCTGCACCCGCACCGCCATTGGTTCCTACACCATTTGAAACCGAATTACTGTAATTTGCGTTTACTCCAAATTTAAAATTCTGAGAATAGTTTCTTTCATAGTTTATACGAAGTGAAATACGTTTAAAATCAGATCCCAAAACGATTCCTTCTTGATCAAAATATCCTGCAGAAACTGCATATCTAGATTTTTCATCACCTCCAGAAAATGACAATTGATGGTTTTGCACAGGAGCCGCAGTTCTAAAAGCTGCTGATTGCCAATCGTAACTTCCAGAGTTTTTAAATGCTTCGATTTGCGCAGGAGAAAATGAAGGAGCTTGACCAATACTTGCTTGAACATCATTTCGTAAACTTGCCCATTCGCTGGCGTTCATTACGCTGAGTTTTTTCGAAACATTTTGGAATCCAAAGTAGCCTTGATACGAAATATTATCTTGTCCTTTTGTTCCCTTTTTAGTCGTAATAATAACGACACCATTTGCACCTCTAGAGCCATAAATAGCTGTAGCCGAGGCATCTTTTAGTACCTCAATAGATTCTATATCGGCAGGATTTATAGTTGACAGTACATTTAAACTGGCGCCTGCAAATGATACTCCTGCTGAACTGTTGCTGTTGTCATTGTAAATTAAAATTCCATCTACAACATAAAGAGGTTCATTACCCGCCGTAATTGAGTTTCCTCCTCTAATACGTACACTTGAAGATGCGCCTGGTCTTCCTGAGCTTTGTGTAACCACAACTCCTGCAACAGCACCTCTTAATAAATTATCTGCAGATGAGGTTACTTGAGATAGATTTGCTTTTGGAACAGAGGCTACAGAACCCGTAATATCTTTTCGTTTTTGAGTTCCGTATCCAACAACTACTAGTTCGTCCAGCTCTTGTCGTTCCTCTTTTAAATGAATAATTACAGGATTTTTGTCTACAATTATTTCTAATTTTTTATACCCTATGTAGGTTACAATTAAAGTATAAGGCAGTTTTTGACCAGTTTGAAAGTAAAATTTTCCTTCAGCATCTGTTACAACGCCGTGGGTTGTACCTTTAATGTTTATTGATGCCCCAATGATGGGCTGATTTGTAATGTCGTCAATTACAGTTCCGTCGAGTTTAGATTGTATTAACGGTTTTGTATTTTGAGCCTGAAATTGCAGGGATGTTAACAAAAAGGTAACCCATAAAATGAGATTTATATTTTTTTTCATTTCTTTGTAATGGTTTTTAGTAATTAACAAGGCGCCCTGAAAGTTGATTTTTCAACTCTCTAATGTGTCCTTGATCTAGTGATAAAATTCTTTAAGCCTCGCCATTTCTGTTGCCGCAGAAATGGCTTTTTTTTTATTTACAGCAGCAGGTTTGCATCATTTTCATTTTAGTTTTTTTTAGTTGTTAATTATTTTCTTTTTTAAAATTGAGATATATTCAAAGATCTTTCCGAAGCAGTTTAATGCCGCAAATAGAGGTTTGGAATATAAAATGGTAATGTGGTGGTGAAATTTAAAAGTCTCGTTTTATATTAGATTTGAAAATTAATCTATTGTAAACGAATAATTTGCATTAGGAATTAGCAACAGAAGCACATATAACAGAATGTGTTATAGGTGTATTTTTTAGGAAGAATGTAATACGATATGCTTTCGGTTGTTTTCAAAATATAATTTTTTTAGTTTCAAATATTATTTTAAACTCTACTAATCCTATAGACAAAGTTAATTTTAATATAATAAAAACCAA
>NZ_MUHA01000007.1 GCF_002217355.1 Flavobacterium oncorhynchi
ATATTGGAATTTGGAATTTTACTATTTTGAAATATTTATGCGTGTTTTGGAAATGCTCTTTTATTAAAAACTAATAATATTCCAACTCCTGTAGAGATAGCCATATCGGCAACATTAAAAATAGCATTAAAAAACATAAAATGTTTTCCGCCAAAAACAGGTATCCAAGAAGGCAGATTACCTTCCCAAATTGGAAAATAAAACATATCAACCACCAAACCATGAAACCATGTTCCGTATGGCTCAGGCGAAAAAATTGTTGCCAAACTATGCGTACTGTCGTCAAAAATTACTCCATAAAAAACAGAATCTATAATATTACCCGCTGCTCCAGCAAATATTAATGCGATAGAAACAATCAAATAAGTAGAATGACGTTTTTTTATAGCATCCGAAAGCCACCATCCAATTCCGAATACGGCAAAAATTCTAAAAACTGTAAGGATTAGTTTTCCGTATTCTCCTGGTATTTTTGTCCCCCATGCCATTCCTTCATTTTCTATAAAATGAATTCTAAACCAATCAAAAATTACAACTTCTTCACCTAAAACAAAGTTTGTTTTTACATAGATTTTTGAAAGCTGATCGACAATTAAAACTAAAAATATAAGGAAATACGCTTTTCGTAATGACATTTTAAGGAATTTTGATGGGCAAAAATAGTAATTAAATCAAAAAAAACGTCCCTAAAGGAACGTTAATTCTTTGCCATAAATCTAAACCTCATCAGTTTTCATTAAACGCAACCCGAAAATCTACTTTTTTGCTGTTGCAGGACTATCAGCAAAAAAATTAGAAATAGATTTAAGCAGCCCTTTTCCTTCTGCTCCTGCGGTACTTTTTTTTGTCGCAGCTTTGTTCAAATCAGATTTAAATTTTGTTCTTAACTTCTCAAATTCCTTCATTCTGCTTTCAACATCAGAATTTACATCTTTGAATTTCAATACTTTAGCCATACTGTAAGTTTTATAAGTAAAAAAAATAAAATAATAACGATTTGATATTACAATGATACATATTTTAATTTATATTTGTTAATAAAATTAACAATTGTTTAGTTATTACAATAAAAAAATTGCCGAACCGATGTGAAATACCACCTATTTTTAACAACATCCTTAATCCTACAAAAATATGAACGAAATCACTTCTGCACTAAATGACTTTTTAACCACTACCAAAGCAACTGCGGCTTTAATTTTAAACGGAAAAGGAAAACTGATCACCTCTCTGAATTTAGATTATGGAGACAGTGTTGCTGCTATGAGTGCAGCAATTTTATCAATGAGCGAAAAGTTTCTCCTTGATCTAGAAAAAGGACTACTTAAACAACTTTATCTAAAAACCTCTGAAGGTGTAGTTATTGGAAACAAAATAAGCGGTACGAATTTCGTCATTGTGTTTTCAAAAGAAGGAAGCAACCTTGCCTTATTAATGCGTTCAACTGACGAACTATCATCAGAACTTAGCAAAAATTCCCTATTGAAATAACATAAATCTATTAACCACAAACCCAAAAACTATGAGCAACGATTTTTTAAACGTGTTTTTAAATGAAATGAAAACTAATGTAAATGGCTTTATTGCTGTATCTGTAACTGAAATTGAGTCAGGATTAAGCTTTGGTAATTTAACTATTGATCCCGCTTTTGATCCAGAATTAGCAGCAGCTTACAACCTTGAAGTCGTAAAGGCTAAACTAAATGCTGTGAAAGCTTTAAACTTAAATCAAGACATTGAGGATATTTTAATTACGCTTTCAAATCAAATTCACGTTATCGACATTTCTCCTAACAAAAAATTCATGATTTATTTAGCTGCTGATGCACAAAAAGCAAATCTTGGAATGACAAGAGCAGTTTTAAGAAAACACAAAGCAGACTTAGAAAAAAATCTTGCTTAATTTTCATTATTCTTAAAATTAGAACTGTCTGAAATTGGGCAGTTCTAATTTAAACATACTTATTTTGCCTCTGCAATTACGATTCCTACAAAAAGTAAATCAAAAAAACAGCAGCTATCTTTTACTTTGAAAATAAATTCTTTCAAATAGATCTAAACAACAGTATTACTATTTCTCAAAAACATTAAACAAAAAAAAACGCCCCTAAAAGGAGCGTTATTTTTTGGATAGATATTTATTATCTCTGCAAATTTTTAGCTTCGATACTCATTGTTGCATGAGGAACGATTTTAAGCCTTTCTTTGCTGATTAATTTACCTGTTACTTTGCAAATACCATATGTTTTATTTTCAACACGGAATAGCGCGTTCTTTAAATCGCGAATAAACTTTTCTTGTCTGATAGCCAACTGAGAGTTTGCCTCTTTAGACATTGTTTCGCTTCCTTCTTCAAAAGCTTTAAAAGTTGGAGAAGTATCGTCAGTTCCGTTATTCAAATCATTCATATAAGCACTCTTGATCAAATCAAGATCTTCTTGTGCTTTTTTTATTTTGCTTTGTATTATTTCTTTGAACTCCGCCAAATCAGCGTCAGAGTATCTTGTAATTTCATCTATCATAGTATTTATCTTATTTTGAAATTAATATCACTGTTTTAATATCATCAAACTCAATTTCTGTGCCGTTTTCTAAAGCGTCTACAAAAACCAAATCATCTGTTAATGTCTCAGACTTAATATAGTCTTCATTTTTCAAAATAGCTTCTTCTAAAAGTCCATTTCGTTTAATTTGAACTTTGATCTTATCAGTAACTTCAAATCCTGAATCTTTACGGATATTCTGAATTCTGTTTACTAATTCTCTCGCAATCCCTTCATTTTTCAATTCTTCAGATATTGTAATGTCAAGCGCAACTGTAATTCCATTTGAATTTGCAACCAGCCATCCTTCGATATCTTGCGATGTTATTTCGACGTCTTCTAATGATAAAGTTACATTATTTCCAGAAATAACAATATCCAGCGTTCCCTGCTTATCTAACTGATTAATCTGTTCTGCTGAAAAAGCTTGTATCTCTTTAGAAATCAGACCCATATCTTTTCCAAAACGAGGTCCCAATGCTTTAAAATTAGGTTTAATTTGTTTTACCAAAATACCTGAATCATCATCTAAAAGCACGATTTCTTTCACGTTTACTTCGGCTTTTACAAGCTCAGAAATAGCCTCAATTTCAGCTCTCTGATTCTCGTCAAGTACTGGTATCATTACCTTTTGCAGCGGTTGACGCACCTTGATCATTTCCTTTTTACGAAGAGATAAAACCAAAGATGAGATCGTTTGCGCCTTCTGCATTTTGCTCTCTAACGTTTTATTAACAAAGTTTTCGACAAATTTTGGGAATTCAGCCAAGTGAACACTAGCAAAATCCTCGGTTCCCGTCGAAGCGGTCAAATCTCTGTACAATTTATCCATGAAAAAAGGAGCGACCGGAGCGCTTAATTTGCTTATCGTTAATAAACAAGTATAAAGCGTTTGGTAAGCTGCAATTTTATCTTTAGCATATTCTCCTTTCCAGAAACGACGACGGCATAAACGAACATACCAGTTACTTAAGTTTTCCTGAACGAATTCAGAGATAGCTCTTGTAGCTTTTGTCGGCTCATAATCCTCATAACATTCATCAACAAACTTTACTAAAGTATTCAGTTCAGATATGATCCACTGATCGATTTCTGGTCTTTCGTTTAACGGAATTTCCGCTTCAGCGTATTTAAATCCATCGATATTAGCATATAATGAGAAGAATGAATACGTGTTATATAAAGTTCCGAAGAATTTACGACGAACCTCAGCAATTCCTTCGATGTCAAATTTCAAGTTATCCCAAGGATTTGCGTTTGAAATCATGTACCAACGTGTAGCATCAGGACCATATTCTGCAATGGTTTCAAAAGGATCTGTTGCATTCCCTAAACGTTTCGACATTTTTTGTCCGTTTTTATCTAAAACAAGACCATTCGAAACTACATTTTTATAGGCAACTTTATCAAAAACCAAGGTTCCGATAGCATGCAAAGTATAAAACCATCCACGCGTTTGATCAACACCTTCAGCAATGAAATTCGCTGGAAAATCTTTATTATCATCAATTTTATCTTTGTTTTCAAAAGGATAATGCCATTGTGCATAAGGCATTGCTCCAGAATCGAACCAAACATCAATCAAATCGCTTTCGCGTTTCATTGGCTGTCCTGAAGCTGAAACTAAAGTAATCTGATCAACTACATTTTTATGCAAGTCAATTAAATCATAATTAGATTCAGACATATTTCCGATTTCAAAACCTTTGAATGGATTTTCTTTTTGAAAACCTGCTTCGATAGATTTCTCGATCGCATTGTACAATTCTTCTACAGAACCAATAAGAACTTCTTCTTTTTTGTCTTCAGTTCTCCAAATTGGCAACGGAATTCCCCAATATCTAGAACGAGATAAGTTCCAGTCGTTAGCATTTTTAAGCCAATTTCCAAAACGTCCTTCACCAGTAGACTTAGGTTTCCAATTGATAGTTTCGTTCAGGTCGAACATTCTATCTTTTACATCGGTTACTTTAATGAACCAAGAGTCTAGAGGATAATATAATAACGGTTCATCAGTTCTCCAGCTGTGTGGATAACTGTGTACGTATTTTTCAACCTTAAAGGCTTTATTTTCTTCTTTTAATCGAATAGCAATTTCAACATCAACAGAACGCTCTGGCGCCTGACCTGCATCATAATATTCGTTTTTCACGTATTTACCAGCAAGTTCACCTACATGCGAAGTGAATTTTCCTTGCAAATCTACTAAAGGAACAGCAGTTCCGTTTTCGTCTAAAACCAACATTGGCGGAACTTCTGGTTTTGCTTCTTTTGCTACTTTAGCATCATCTGCACCAAAAGTTGGGGCTGTATGTACAACTCCTGTTCCGTCTTCGGTAGTAACGAAATCTCCGGCAATTACTCTAAATGCATTTTCAGGATTCTGATATGGCAATACGTAAGGCAATAATTGCTCGTAACGGATTTCTACTAAATCAGCCCCTTTTGCTTCAGTTAAGATTTTATAAGGAAGTTTTTTATCGCCGTTTTTAACGTTATCAAAATCAGCATCGTCTTCACTTAAGAAAAATCCTTTTCCGAATTGTTTTCCAACTAAGTTTTTAGCCAAAACAACATTGATTGGCTCAAAAGTATATTGATTGAAAGTTTTTACTAAAACATAATCGATTTTTGGTCCAACTGTCAAAGCTGTATTTGATGGCAATGTCCAAGGCGTTGTCGTCCAAGCCAAAATGTGAATATCTCCAAAACCTTGTAAAAAGCTCGGAAGCGTTTCTGGCAAAGTCTTGAATTGCGCTACAATTGTAGTATCTGTAACATCTCTATAAGCTCCAGGCTGATTTACTTCGTGAGAAGACAATCCAGTTCCTGCTTTTGGAGAATATGGCTGAATCGTGTATCCCTTGTACAACAAACCTTTATCGTAGATTTGCTTCAAAAGCCACCAAACAGATTCCATGTATTTTGGTTTATAAGTTACATATGGATCTTCCATATCTACCCAATAACCCATTTTCTCGGTCAAATCATTCCATACGTCGGTATAACGCATAACGGTTTTTTTACACGCTTCGTTATATTCTTCGATAGAAATTGTTTTACCAATATCTTCTTTTGTAATTCCTAGTTCTTTCTCCGTACCTAATTCTACAGGCAAACCGTGAGTATCCCATCCAGCTTTTCTTTTTACCTGAAAACCTTTTTGAGTTTTATATCTGCAAAAAATATCTTTAATCGCACGTGCCATTACGTGGTGAATTCCTGGTAATCCATTTGCTGAAGGCGGACCTTCAAAAAATACGTAAGGTTCTGCACCTTCGCGAGTAGTTACACTCTTTTCAAATATATTTTCTTTCTTCCAAAAATCAAGAACTTCAGACGCTACAGTTGGCAAGTCAAGTCCTTTGTATTCAGTAAATTTTGTGCTCATTTTATCCTTTTCTTAAACGAGGTGCGAAAGTAAGGAATTTTGAGGGAAATAGAGAAAAGATGACGGAAAAAAGACTAATAACAGGTAATTTCACGTGGATTCCGCAAAAAAAAACAGCCTTTTGGCTGATTTAAGAGAAAACTTCCTTTAAAATCTCTAAAGATTTCGGCTTTTTGAATCCATCTAAATGAAAACTATAGTAATCAATAATAATTTTTAGCAGAATTTGTCTTTCTAAAACATGAAAAACTTTTTGATCGTTATCAAATTTTAAATCGAGTAATTTTTTCAGCAAATTGGTTTCGTGCTCGGAAAGTGTATTTCCACCTGAAAAAAGTGTAAAAACTCCATCATTCATCTCAAAATGTGGCAGATCTATTTCTAAAACATCTGGATAAAAGCCTAGATATTTTGTAATTTCTAAAAGTAAAATTAAATGAAAATTCGAGATTTCATCATGATGATCCAGCCAAGTCAATGCAGTTTCTAAAAACACAAAAAGTGATTCGTTTTTTTCTTCTTCCTGAATAGAATAATGAAGCACTTCTGAAAGAAACATTACCATTGTACTTTTTACAAGATCTGTATGAATGCTTTGAAAAGGAACTGCGGTTTTTATCTCTTTAAAATTTTCTAAAGTGCCTTTGTTTTTATGCACAGCTTCAATTTCTAAAATAGACAATGGCTGAAAATAAGCAATTTTCTGACTCGCTTTTCTACTGGAAAACGCATCACGCACAAAATAAGACTTCAAGCCGCTTGAAAGCGTAAAACATTTTACGATCAGGCTTTTTTCTTGAAATTTTAAAGAGGAAATTACTATGGCTTTTGTTTTAACGAGCACTTTTATATTTTTAGATTATGAGACTTCTTAGACTTTAGACGTCTTAGATTGTTAGAATTTTGACTATAAACTTTTGCCTATATCTTCTTAGTTATTTAGCAATTATCTAATTATCTCAATTTTCACATTATCTAATTATCATCACTTTTTTAACTTTTGTTTCTCCTCCGTCTTGCGCTGAGATAAAAACCATATACACACCAGAGGCTACTTTATATTTACCAAAAGCGGTTGTATCCCATTCTATTGTACCGCCTTCTGAAGTAGTTTCGAAAACAAGATTTCCTTCAATATCAGTAATTTTAACATTGGCTTTATCTAACAATCCAGCCACTTTTACGGTTCCTGAATAGGTTGGGCGAACTGGATTTGGATACACATAAACATTGCTCAAATCATCATTGGCTCCAGTTGCAACTCCTTTAAACGAAATCATTCCTTTGTTGGTTGCTATAAAAACTTCACCAGTTACGCTATTAATCTTAATATCATTCACCATATTACTTGGCATTGGCGAGTTATTTATAGTAAAATGATATTTTGTTTCCTGCCCGTTAGGCGAAACCATAAAAACTCCAGAATCAGCCGTTCCAATCCATTTATTATTTGATCCGTCTACCGCTATAGAAGTAATAAACTGTTCGTACATTAATTCTTGAGCCAAATTATCTTCCATGATAATGATCGGATTTGCTTTTAACTGGCTGTCAGATTGAAAACTTCCCACGTTTGACAAAACTCTTAATCCTTTTGTAGTTCCTATCCAAAGTTGATTTTTAGTATCTATTATCACAGATCTCACATCTGCAGCTGGTAAATTTCCTGCATCAACTCCAAATGTCATTTTCTTGAATGTATTTGTAGTTTCGTTAAAAGCAATCACACCTTCGTTACTTGTCGAAATCCATTTGGTATTATTTCTATCAATAACAATATTAGCATAACTGGTTGTTTCTGCATTATTCAAAATTGAGCTGGTTGCGTAACTCTGCCATTGTCCGTTTGCTTTCAAAACTTTCAGTCCGTTTTTAATCCTGCTGTTTGTTATCCAGAGGTTTCCAGTTTTATCAAATGCGGTTCCATTTATACGAACATCTTTATAATTTGGTCCTTCATAAGTTATGCTTTCTAAACCGCTGTTTTTTTCGTTATACAAAAAGCTAGGAACATCATTCTCTACTCGAAGCAAACCTGAGAAAAAAGAACTTACATAAACTTGTTTTTCATTTTTAGGATTTACAATAATTCTTGTTATTGATTTTGCATCAAGCACGTCAGAATATGGAATATTCGACCAGCTGGAAGATGCGTATTTACTAATTCCATAACTATCCAAATCATACGGATTGTAATAAGTATCATAATCTCCGTAAACTGCCCAAAGCACATTTGGCGTAACATCTAATGAAAAAATATTATTTCTAAAAGGTCCTGCCGGCGTACTATTTACAAAAACTCCAGTACTGCTGAGCGAAGAAGTCATCAATCCTTTGTCTTTTGTTCCAATATATAATAAATCTCCAACTACTGTGGCGCAGGTAAAAACTAAGCTGTTATCTAGAACCTGGGTATTTGAAATCTGACGACTTAAAATCATCTGATTATTATAAACATATACTGTATTAGGGATTGTAATAAACAAATTGTGGTTTACTGCCCGCATATCAGAAGAAGACTGGGGAAGTTGTAAAAACCCAATAAAATTAATTGAATTATAACGATGAACATAACCCGAAGCGTTAATTGCTATCAGCTCTGAATCTAAAGCCTCAACACTTGACCAATCCCCAGCATTTACAACAGTCCATTGACTAAAATCGTTTAGGTTAACACTTGCTGCATCTGCTTTTCTCATTCCTGACGAGGTGGCCGCAAAAATAAAACCGTTAAAAAAAGCGGTTTGCTTTACGCTTATTTCAGCACCATTATCTCCTATAAAATAAGTATCACCAAACTGCAATGTCGCCAAATTGAACTGTACAATTCCAAAATCGCACGCAACATAGAGCAATCCGTTATGCTCCATTATATGATTGATCTTTTTTAAATTTGAAGGAAGCTGTTTATTTATAATATCGACTTTCTTGGTTATACTTCCGTCAGCATCATTAATAATAATCATCAAACCATTTTCGTAACCAAGGATTGTTTTTTTGAAAGCTTCACTATGATAAACGGCAGAAATTGTCTGCCCAGAAAGACCATCGACGGTTGTTTTTGTCTTCAATACATTTGATGCGGCGTTTTTAAAAAACAATGCATTTTCTGATGCAGCAAAAACTGTATTTGGAGACTCTGAAATATCTTTAATTTCATTTAAAGAAAAATAACCCTGCCATGACAATTGACTTTGAGCAAAACCAAATTGAAACAAAGTCAAAAACAAAATGTACAGCGCCTTTCTTGTCATTATTACTATATTCAGATAGACAAATATACTATAAACAAGTACATTTAATTTTTGTTGCTGCACAAAAAAAATGCTCTCGATTCATCCTGAAAGACAAATGAGAGCATTTTTCAATTGTAATTAATCTTACACTACACCTTGAGCAAGCATAGCATCGGCAACTTTAACAAATCCGGCAATGTTAGCTCCTTTTACGTAGTTTACATAACCATCTTCTTCTGCACCGTATTTTTTACATTGGTTGTGAATTCCAACCATGATATCTTTTAATCTCAAATCTACTTCTTCACTTGTCCAGTTCAAACGAATTGAGTTTTGTGTCATTTCTAATCCAGACGCTGCAACTCCACCAGCATTAGCTGCTTTTCCTGGAGCAAAAAGCACTTTATTGTCTAAGAACAATTTAATAGCATCTAAAGTCGAAGGCATGTTTGCCGCTTCAGTTACACATAAAACGCCATTATCAATAAGTTTCTGAGCATCATCTCCATTTAATTCATTTTGAGTAGCACAAGGAATAGCAATATCCACTTTTACTTCCCAAGGGCTTTTTCCTTTATGGAAAACAGCATTTGGATATTTCTCTAAATATCTTTCGGCTCTGTTATCTCCACTTGCTCTCATTTCGACCATATGATCGATTTTTTCGCCAGAGATTCCTTCTTCATCATAAATATAACCATCAGGACCAGAAATAGTAACCAGTTTACCTCCTAATTCGTTTATTTTTAAGGCAACTCCCCAAGCTACATTTCCAAATCCAGAAATAGCAACTCTTTTACCTTTAATATCGTGTCCAATAGTACGAAGCATTTGATCTGTAAAGTAAACAACTCCGTAACCTGTAGCTTCTGGTCTAATCAAAGAACCACCGTAAGCAATTCCTTTTCCAGTTAAAACTCCAGTAAACTCATTTCTAATTCTTTTGTATTGACCAAAAAGGTAACCAATTTCTCTTGCTCCAACACCAATATCACCAGCAGGAACATCTAAGTCTGGACCAATATGACGGCATAATTCCGTCATAAATGATTGACAGAAACGCATGATTTCTCCATCAGATTTTCCTTCAGGATCAAAATCAGAACCTCCTTTTCCACCACCCATTGGCAGTGTTGTCAAACTATTTTTAAAAACCTGTTCGAAGGCCAAGAATTTCAAAACAGATAAGTTTACTGTGTGATGAAATCTAATTCCTCCTTTGTAAGGTCCAATTGCAGAATTCATTTGAATTCTAAAACCTCTATTTACAATTATTTCTCCTTTGTCGTCAACCCACGGAACTCTAAAGATTATAGATCTTTCCGGCTCAGCAATTCTAAGAAGTAAATTTTTTCCATCATACTTCTTACGTTCTGCGATAAATGGGATTACGGTTTCTGCAAATTCTCTAACCGCTTGAAGAAATTCTGGCTCATTTGGATTTTTTGACTCAACTTGAGCCATAAATTCATTTATTTTTTGTTCCATTTTTTTAAATAAATTATTCAAATAATAGTTTAACTTTTAACCCTTTAAAATAAGAAAATACGTTTTAAGAAAACGTTTTCGTTACAACTGACAAAGATACATCAAAATGATCATGCATTGTTATTTTTTTTCGTTTTTGAAGAAGAATTGTGTTATTTCTAAACAAACAATCAAATACAATTTTTCCCTTTCGAATTTACATCCAATTGCAGTACTTAAAGTTAGAAAATTAAGTGTTTTGTTACCAATTTTCTAATAGAAGATCATAATATTTTGAATAGATCACGTTTTTTATATATTTACCCAATATTTCAAAGCCTTAAAAATGTGTAAACGCCTATATTTCATTATTTTCGCCTTGTTTGGAATTTCAACAATAAATGCGCAGTCATCTCTTGCACATGAAATAGGAATTATGTTTGGTCCCGTAACTTTTCAATCAGATTATGGTGAAAGAAATAACTTTGACACAAATGTTGCCAACACAGGTTTTGGCGTAGGAATCATTCACTTTCTCAACTTTTCTTCAAATAATAACAAAGAGCATTTTTTTTCAGAACACTTCAAAATACGCACTGAGTTTTCATTCACCAAAACCAATCTTCATCATTTTGGTAAATGGGTTAGTAAAAATCCTCCAACATTAGGAGTCCAAAGACTTAAAGCCATGAGCGGAAGCACAAGCACGATAAATCTAGGGCCGCAATTAGAGTTTTCTCCTTTTATGAAAATACACGATTACGAAAATAGTCCGGGAAGTTTAAGTCCATATATAAGTTTGGGCTTTCTCGTAAGTTATTATTCAACTAAAACAAAATCTAGTTTAGGTGAATTAGGAACTATAGAAACAACGCCATTAAAATACCTAACTCCTTCTGATGGTCATGAACATGGCTATTCAACCGAAAGTAATTTAGTTTTATCAGCAACTGCGGGCGCAGGTGTTCACTATAAATTAACCAATATGAGTGACTTAATGTTTGAAGCGCGTTTTCAAGTCTTTAATTCTGACTGGGTTGATGGTTTAAATCCAAACAAAGACATTTACAAAGAAAACAAATCAAACGATTCGCAAATCTGGTTTAATCTGGGATACATTTATTATTTAGATTTCTAAAAAAATAGGCAAAAAAAATCCCAAATTCCAAAATAGTTAAGATTGGAATTTGGGATTTTTTATTTGAAAATTTAACCTTTATGCTAAAGCTTGTTCTAGATCTGCAATTAAATCTTCGGCATCTTCAATACCTACACTTAATCGAACTAAATCATCAGTAATACCAACTTCGGCTCTTTTATCAGCTGGAATAGAAGCGTGTGTCATTAAAGCTGGATGATTCGCCAAAGACTCTACTCCTCCCAAAGATTCGGCCAGAGTAAAAACTTTTAATTTCTCTAGAAATGCAATAGAATCTTCTTTTTTACCTGATTTAAAAGTAAAAGAAACCATTCCGCCAAAAGCCTTCATTTGTTTCTTAGCAATTTCGTGAAACGGATGGCTTTTTAATCCCGGATAATAAACAGTATCAATTTTTGGATGATTGCTTAAAAACTCCACCACTTTTTCTCCGTTTTCACAATGTCTCTGCACTCTTAACGAAAGTGTTTTGATTCCTCTTAAAACCAAAAAACTATCCATTGGTCCAAGTGTAGCACCAGTTGCAAATTGTTGAAAATGCAGTTGATCTCCCAAAGCCTCATCTTTTACAATTAAAGCACCGGCTATAACATCAGAATGTCCGCCTAAATATTTTGTAGCGGAGTGCATCACAATATCTGCTCCTAAATCAAGAGGTTTTTGCAAATAAGGTGTTGCAAAAGTATTATCAACGGCAAACAAAATTTTATTCTCTTTTGTGATTTTGGCTACTTCCTCAATATCTGCCAATTTCATCAACGGATTTGTAGGCGTTTCTACCCAAACCAGTTTCGTGTTTTCATTAATTAATGACTTCAATTTTTCAATATCTGTCATATCTACAAAATGAAATTTAATTCCAGAATCTTTATAAATACGAGAAAACATTCTGTATGTTCCTCCATATAAATCATCCATTGCTATAATTTCATCGCCAGCTTTAAACGATCTTAAAATACAATCTGTCGCTGCTAAACCAGATGAAAAAGCTAAACCGCGAGTACCGTTTTCAATACTTGCTAATGCATTTTCTAAAGCGCTTCGAGTTGGGTTTGACGCTCGGCTATATTCGTAATCAGCCAAAGGTTTCCCTGGGCTTGTTTGAATAAAAGTTGAAGTTTGATACACCGGAGGCATAACAGCTCCCGTACTTGGATCATGATGCTGACCACCGTGTATTACCTTAGTATTGAATTTCATATCGTTATAAATTTTAGATCTTTATTTACAGCACAAATTTACCGTTTAATTTATTTTATCGTGACACAACTTCTTACCTTTGTATTTAATTAACACTTATTGATATGAAACATTGTTCTTTTTTAATCTTTTTGTGTTTGATTTTTATAAGCTGCAATAAAGGACTTTCATTTGAAAATGAAACGTTTGAAGAAAAATCAACTATTCCGTGCAAAAATGACTGCCCAAAAATCAGCATCGATATTCCGATAGCAAAAAATAGTTCGCTTGCAGCTGATAGTATCAACAAAAAAGTTTTTGCGGTGGTAAAAGAAATCATTTATTTTGGAGAAGACTCTATAAAAGTGAATGACTATAAATCATTGTCAAAATCTTTTATTACATCCTATGAAGAAATGCATCAAAAATTCCCAAATGACACTTTTGGCTGGGAAGGAAAAATAACTGGAAATGTAGAATTTGAATCAGATCAAATTTTAAATATTAAGATTGATCATTATACTTTTACTGGAGGAGCACATGGTTACCAAGGATTTCGATCTTTACTTTTTAATTTAAAAACAGGCAAAACCATTTTTAACAATCAGCTTTTTAAAAATGAAGCAGCTTTTCTGGCTTTCGCCGAAAAGGAATTCAGAACTCAATATAAAATTCCGCAAAAATCAAATATAAACGCAACAGGATTAATGTTTGAAAATGATAAATTTCATTTGCCTCAGAACA
Source organism: Flavobacterium oncorhynchi (assembly GCF_002217355.1). Taxonomy (GTDB): domain Bacteria; phylum Bacteroidota; class Bacteroidia; order Flavobacteriales; family Flavobacteriaceae; genus Flavobacterium; species Flavobacterium oncorhynchi. The sequence continues at coordinate 13,720 of NZ_MUHA01000007.1, forward strand.
TTTTCTATACAGACAAAGGCTTGCTTCTTTACTATAATTCCTACGAAGCTGCATCTTACGCCGATGGTCCAAAAAAGATTTTGTTTCCTTATGATAAAGTCAGTAAATATTTAAATTTTCAATGATTTACACAGATACACCTTATTAAGTTAGACGCACTGCAGTGCGTCTCTACAGAAAAAAACTTAGAGCCTCAGTACCTAAGAACCTCAGCACCTTACCTACTGAACATCATATTTCATTTTGCGCAAAACACGTAAAGCTTCTTTAAAAGACAAATACACTTGCCCAAAAGGTTTCAACAATAACTTAGCATCTATCAGCTTTTGCTTAGCTTCTTCGAAACCATTCAAATAACAAATCATAAAAGTCGAAGGAAGGTTCTCCAAATCTTTTAATTCCCGTTCCGATAAAGCAATCCCCTTTTGCAATTTTTGAAGTAATGCCATATTCGAATTGTAAATATGGTAAAGCATTTTTCGATTGAATTCTGGCGGCTGAAAAAGTATTTCGCGATCAATTTTATAGTAGCCATTATCAAAAAAATGTATCGTTTGTTTTTCTAAAGGATAATAACTTGTTTTATCGTTTAACCCAAGCGGCACATATTCTGTTATCGTAAAACTATCATCGTCGTAAACAATCGTAACAACATCTTGTGCCGAATAAAACAGTTTAATTTGCTCGTTGATTAATTCAATATCAACTCGAGACAAGAATGTTTTATCGCGAGATTTTTTAGGAACTCCAGCCCAGCAAATCACAAATAATTCTTTAAAAACGTAATATTTGGGCGACATATCTTTGTGCCTGAAATTCATAAAATCAATTACGCCGTCCAGTGTATATTGAATACTGTTTCGGGAACTATTTTCGATACCAATTACCGTTTCTGTATTTTGATAATTTTTTTCAACTTCTTCACTAATTTCTAAAGGAATCGAATTACTACCTCGTCTCACAAAAATACTGTTAGCAAGAATGGTGTGAATTCCTTTTTTGAAATAGGAAATTTTGCTTTTAGGTTTAATCGTAACTAATCCAACTACTTTATCTTTTGGCAGATTTGGAAACGGTACATTTTCATATTGAATTTTAGGAGGGTTTTCAAGGAAAGCATTTACAAGATTTTGAATACGGCTGTCATCAAAAAAATCGTCTCCTACAATCTCATTATCATGATCTTCAACACCAACAACGATATAAGAATTATTGGTTGGATTTGAGTTTGATAATGCACAAATGTGCTTCAAAAACTTGCCCTTTCCTTCTCTGGAATGCAAATTCAACTGCCTTTTTTTATCATAAAAACTGCTCTCGTCATTGTGAGCAAGTAGGTTTTTTATTAAAAGGCGTTTATTGATCATTCTTTTTTAGATTATTAGACTAGCTTAGACTTTTAGACTCCTCAGATTTTTACCGTAATAAACTTCAAATCTAAGAAGTCTAAGTTAATCTAAAAAATCTAAATTAGTCTCTTTTAACAATAGTCGAAGATGCTTGTGCTGTACTCATCACAACTAAATCGGCAATATTTACATGATATGGTCTTGAAACTACAAAATGAATAATATCTGCGATATCTTCTGCCTGCAGCGGATCAAAACCTTTGTAAACATTTGAAGCTCTTTCGGCATCTCCTTTAAAACGCACTTCACTAAATTCTGTTTCTACCATCCCGGGATGAATGGCTCCAACTCTAATTCCAAACGGATTTAAATCAATTCGCATTCCTGCAGTAATAGCATCGACAGCATGTTTCGTTCCGCAATACACATTCCCGTTCGGATAAACTTCTTTTGCAGCAGTTGAGCCAATATTAATGATATGTCCAGATTGTTTTGCTGTCATTTTAGGAATTACAGCTTTTGAAACGTACAAAAGTCCTTTTACATTAATATCAATCATGGCATCCCAATCGTCTAAATCTCCTGTTTGAATTGGATCTAAACCGTGCGCATTTCCTGCATTGTTAATCAAAACATCAATGTCTGAAAAACCTGCAGGAAGGGATTCTATTTTTTCAAGAACATCATTTTTATCACGAACATCAAACGAAAGCGAATGCACTTCGGTAAAAGCAGAAAGTTCTTTTTCTAATTCTTCTAAACGTTCTTTACGCCTTCCGCAAAGAATAATTTTATAGTTATTTTTTGCTAAAATTTGAGCGGTTGCTTTTCCTATTCCGCTTGTCGCTCCAGTAATTAGGGCTGTTTTTTTCATTTTATGTTTTTTCATTTTACTACAGATTAAAAGGATTTAAATGATGTTTTAATCTGTGAGAATCCTTTTAATCTGTCGCAAAATATTTTAATTCCTATTTTTCCAAATTTCCAAATTCAACACCATATTAAGCGCCGTCCAAGTTTCACCTTCTACTTCTCTTATTAGCTTTTTATCTGGATTTATACTGAATCCTACTTTTTTGTAACATTTTATAGCGCCAATATTAAAATCAAAAACATTCAATTCGATATGTCGCTCTTTTCGGTTTTCAAAAATAAACTTCAACAATAAAATCAACATTTGCTCACCAACACCTTTCCCTCTTTGATTTTCATCAATGATAAGAATTCGTCCCAGTTTTGCAGAATCCTCTTTAAAATAAATTTCAGAATGTCCTATTGTAGTATCATCAGAAGTATTTACAACTCTAAAAGCAATTCTGTTTTCATCAGAAAGTGTTTTATCTATTTGCTCTTCCGTTAACGGAAAACTAAATTCTGGTCCGCCAAACTGCATTAATTCTTTTGCATTTTTGATGGAATTAATCAATTCTGGATAAAACTCTTTAGCAAACTTTTCTAGTTGTATCATTTTAGAATATTGTATTTAAGGCACATCGTCGCCCATACTTTCTGTCCAGATCGCAAACCAGTCTTCTTTATCCATTTCCAGTTCAACCGCTTTCATTAACGCTTGAATTCTAGCAATGTTTACTGTTCCTGCAATTGGAATAACTCCTGATGGATGTTTTAAAATCCAAGCAAGCAAAAGTGTATCAGAACCAAAACCGTATTTTTGAACTAAATCTGCCAGTAATTTTTTCAAACGACGCGTTTTTTTCGTGTCTTCTCTAAATACCGTTCCAAGTGGATTCCATGACAACGGACGGATTCCGTGCGTTTGCATATAATCTAAACTTCCATCAACCATTGCTTCATAATGAGTCGCAGAAAATTGAACCTGATTATAGCTTACTTCTGTTTTCTGACGGATCAATTCTGTTTGAGAGCTGGTGAAGTTTGAAAGTCCAAAATCAACAATTTTCCCTTCTGCTTTTAATTTTTCAACAGCTTCCGCAATTTCGTCAGCCTGCATTAATGGGCTTGGTCTGTGCAATAAAAACACATCAACAAAATCTGTTTTTAATTTTTTAAGAGATTCTTCGACAGACCAAATAATATATTCTTTAGAATAATCGTAATGCTTAATTTTGTTAGTACGGCTTTCAGCAATCATCTGAATACCGCATTTAGTAATTAATTGTAGTTTTTCGCGCGAAATTTTGCTTGCTTTAAATGCTTTTCCAAAATCGGCTTCAGTGGTGTAGCCTCCATAAATATCGGCATGATCAAAAGTGGTGATTTTATTTTCGACACAAATTTGTATCATATTCTCCATCTCTTTAGTTGTTAGGTTTTTATCCCAAACTCCCCAATTCATAGTGCCCGAAATAATAGGCGATAATGCTGTTTTACTCATGGTTTTATTGTATTATTTTTGCTAATATGTATGCTTTTTAAAAGCATAATCATCAAAGTTCTTAAAAATATAAAAATAGATTCACAATTCGTCCTTAAAATTAGAACTTTGGTCGAAGTTTTAACCATTCTTTAACATCTTACTTCTCAAAAAATAGTCAATTTGCACTCTCAAAATTCAGGCATAAAAATCAAGGTTTTAAAAATATTTATATGGAAGAAAATACAACGACTTTAGACATTAGAGCGATAAATGAAAAAATTGAGAGAGAAAGCGCTTTTATAGACCTTCTTACAATGGAAATGAACAAAGTTATTGTGGGACAGAAACATATGGTCGAGCGTTTGTTGATTGGTCTTTTAGGTCAAGGACATATTTTGCTTGAAGGAGTACCTGGATTAGCAAAGACATTAGCAATAAATACTTTGTCTCAAGCAGTTCAAGGATCTTTCAGCCGTATCCAATTTACCCCTGACTTATTGCCTGCCGATGTTATTGGAACAATGATTTACAACATCAAAGCAAACGAATTTTCTATTAAAAAAGGACCAATCTTTGCTAATTTCGTACTTGCCGATGAGATTAACCGTGCTCCTGCAAAAGTGCAATCTGCTCTTTTAGAGGCGATGCAGGAAAAACAAGTTACTATTGGTGACACTACTTTCAAACTAGACCGTCCGTTTTTAGTATTAGCGACTCAAAACCCTGTTGAGCAAGAAGGAACTTATCAGCTTCCTGAAGCACAGGTTGACCGTTTTATGCTTAAAACTGTAATTGATTATCCAAAAATCGACGAAGAGCGTTTTGTAATTCGTCAAAACTTAAAAGGATCTTACGAAAAAGTAAATCCTGTAGTTTCTGTAGAACAAATTTTACGTGCGCAAGAAGCAGTTCGTGAAGTTTATATGGATGAAAAAATCGAAAAATATATCTTAGATATCATCTTTGCTACTCGTTATCCAGAGAAGTACAAATTAGCCGACTTAAAACCTCTTATCAGTTTTGGAGCATCTCCACGTGGAAGTATCAATTTAGCAAATGCTGCTAAATGTTACGCTTTCATCAAACGTCGCGGATATGTAATTCCGGAAGATGTTCGTGCAGTTGTACATGATGTTTTACGTCATAGAGTTGGAATAACGTATGAAGCTGAAGCTGAAAACATTACTTCTGTAGACATTATCAACAAAATCGTAAACGAGATTGAAGTACCTTAAAAAGATTTTAGATTTTAGATTGCAGATTTTAGATTTCAGATCTAAAATCAGTAATCGTTAATCAACAATCAACAATCATAATGGATACAAAAGAGCTTTTAAAAAAAGTACGGAAAATAGAAATCAAAACCAAAAGACTGAGTAATCATATCTTTTCGGGAGAGTACCATTCTTCATTTAAAGGGCGCGGAATGACTTTTAGCGAGGTGCGCCAATACCAATATGGCGATGATATTCGTAATATAGATTGGAATGTTACCGCACGCTACAATGAAGCCCACGTAAAAGTTTTTGAAGAAGAACGCGAATTAACCATGGTTCTAATGGTTGATATTTCGGGCTCTGAAGGTTTTGGATCTAAAAGTCAGTTTAAAAAAGACATCGTCACCGAAATTGCGGCAACGATGGCTTTTTCGGCTACACAAAATAATGATAAAATTGGTTTAATCCTTTTTTCTGATAACGTAGAATTGTATATTCCGCCAAAAAAAGGACGCTCACACGTATTGAGAATCATTCGTGAATTGATCGAGTTTGAACCAAAAAGTCAAAAAACTGATATCGCTCAAGCCTTAAAATTTTTATCGGGAACTCAGAAAAAGAAAGCAATTGTTTTTATGATTTCTGATTTCATGTCTGAAAATTATGAGCAGACTTTAAAAATTGCTTCTAAAAAACACGACATTACAGGAGTTAGAGTATACGACCTGCGTGAAGAAAAAATTCCAAATTTAGGAATGGTCACAATGCTTGATGCCGAAACTGGTAAAATTCAACTGGTCGATACAGGTTCAAAAACCGTGCGAATGAATTACGAGAAACATTACCTTGAAAGAGTTAATTATTTCAAAGAAATTTTCAGTAAATCTGGAGCTGGCGTTGTAAACACAAGGGTTGACGAAAATTATGTAACCAAATTATTAGGCTATTTTAAATCGAGGTAAAGATTTAAGATTTTTGATTAACGATTTTTGATTTATGATGTGTAATGATTTATGGTTAAAAGGAAGAATTTAAGGAATGACTAAACAAGAATTAGAAGATAGATTAATTGAATTTGCTGCAACTATAATAGTAGTAGCAAGTAATTTTGAAAAAAATTACGCCGGAAATCATTTATCAGGTCAAATAATTCGCTCAGGCACTTCACCAGCTTTAAATTATGGAGAAGCTCAGAGTGCTGAGAGCAAAAAAGATTTTATTCATAAAATGGGGATTTGCTTAAAAGAATTAAGAGAGACTTTTGTTTGTCTAAAAATAATTGGAAAAGCAAACTTGACATCCAATTTAGAAAATCTATCAAAAGCAAAAAAAGAAGTAAATGAATTAATTTCAATCTTTGTTTCAAGTATAAAAACATCAAAAAATAATTCATAAATAATGAAGGATTAAAATTGGAAGAAAAACATCTAAATATGATTTTAACAAAAAATCTGAAATCAAAAATCGTTAATCTTCAATCGTTAATCAAAAACCTTCAATCGTTAATCAAATGAAATTAAAGTTTTACATATTTTTATTTTTACTTACTTCGACTGTTTTCGCTCAGCAAAAACAAGTTGAAACAAGCATTGATACTACAAAAAATAAAATTGGAGCCGAATTTAAGCTGACTCTTAAAACAACTGTTAATTCGAGTTCGAAAGTAGTTTTTCCTAAACTGAAAAGAATTGGCGCTTTAGAAGTAATTCAATCGTACCCAATTGATACTGTTAAGAAAAACGACACTTACGAGTTAATCAAAAAATATGGCTTAACACAATTTGATTCAGGAAAATATGTAATTCCGAGTGTTCAGATTCTAATCGACAAAAAGCCTTATTTATCCGATTCTATTAAAGTAGAAGTTGCCAATGTAAAAGTCGATACGCTGCAGCAAAAAATGTATGACATCAAAGACATCTCGACTGTTGACAATGGTATTGGCGATTGGTGGAAGTATATTTTAGCATTGATTATCATTTTAGGAATTGGTGCTTTTGTATACTGGTATGTTAAAAAACATCAGAAAAAGAAAATCGAAGAAGAAGTTTATAAAACTCCAATCGAAAAAGCGACTAGTTTATTAAACAATCTAGAGCAAAAGGAATTAGTTCAAAAAGGAGAGATTAAAGAATATTATAGTGAACTAACTGATATTGCTCGTAATTATATTGAAGAAGCCATTCATATTCCTGCAATGGAAAGTACAACTTCTGAATTAATTCAGGCCATTAGAACCGCTTCTACTAAAAAGAAAATGGCTTTAACGCCAGAAACGGTTGAAAATCTAGAACGTGTATTACGTCAGGCCGATTTAGTAAAATTTGCAAAATCTAAACCGCTGGATTTTGAAATTACAGATGACCGAAATAAAATTCAAAAAGTAATTCTAACGCTGGATAATGCTATTCCAACAGAAGTTCCTGCTGAAGAAGAAGATCAATTATTAAATGAAGCTCAAAAACAAAAACAAATTCAGCTTCAATTAAAAAAACAAAGAAACAAACGCATTGCAATTGCTGCTGGTTCAGTTGTTTTTTTACTATTCGCAACAACTACTTTCTTTATTGCAACAAAAGGGTTCGCATACGTAAAAGACAACATTATTGGACATCCGTCTAAAGAATTGTTAGAAGGAGAATGGGTAAAAAGTGAATACGGAAATCCTGGCGTTATTATTGAAACTCCAAAGGTTTTAAAACGTATGGACGCTTTAAAAGCACTTCCGAAGGAAACGATGGCTTTGATAAAGGAAATGCAGCTTTTTGCTTATGGCAGTATGATTGATAATTTTTATGTTGCCGTTTCTACAACTCAATTTAAAACACCAACTGAGATTGATTTATCAAAAGCTTTAGAAGGAAGTCTAAAAGTAATCGAACTTCAAGGAGGTCAAAATATAATCGTTAAGCAAGAAGATTTCCAGACTAATCAGGGAATACAAGGCATAAAAGGTTACGGAACGATGAGTATTTTAAATCCGTCGACTAAAACAAGTACAAAAGCATATTACGAAATCTTGTTGTTTAAACAAGATCAAGGATTACAACAGATAGTTATTTTACACGAGGAGGGCGATACATATGCTAACGATATCACAACCCGAATTTTAAATTCTGTTGAACTTAAAAAGGCAAGTAACTAATGAATAATAAGATCACTTTTTTAAATCCAGAATTTTTTTGGTTGTTTCTATTAATTCCAATCGCTATTGCTTGGTTTTTTTGGAAAAGAAATCAGCAGTCGGCTACATTAAAAATGAGCTCGACGGCAGGTTTTAAAAACAGCGAATCGTTATTAACAAAATTAAAACCTTTTCTATACGTTTTTAGAATCATTGCTTTATGTTCTTTAATTATTGCACTTGCAAGACCAAGAACGGTAGATATTAGCAATCAAACTAAAACAACAAAAGGAATTGATATTGTAATGGCAATTGACGTATCTGGAAGTATGCTTGCAAAAGATTTAAAGCCAAACCGTATGGAAGCTTTAAAAAGAGTGGCTGCAGATTTTGTTGAAGAAAGACCAAACGACAGAATTGGCTTAGTTTTATATGCTTCTGAAGCGTATACTAAAACACCTGTTACAAGCGACAAACCAATTATTCTTGAAGCAATAAAAGGAATTCGATATGATACTGTTCTGCAAGACGGAACTGGAATTGGAATGGGTTTAGCAACTGCCGTAAATCGTCTTAAAGATAGTAAAGCAAAAAGCAGAGTTGTTATTTTAATGACCGATGGTGTTAATAATGCCGGTTTTATTGAACCAGAAACTGCTGCTGATATTGCCAAACAATATGGCATAAAAGTATACACGATTGGTATTGGAACAAACGGAATGGCGGAATCTCCTTACGCATATGCCCCAAACGGAGGTTTTTTATTCAAAATGCAGAAGGTTGAAATCGACGAAAGATTAATGAAAAATATCGCTCGAAAAACGGATGGAACTTATTTTAGAGCAACAAGCAACGACAAGTTAGCCGAAATATACAATGCAATTAACAAACTAGAAACAACAGAAATCCAAGAATTGAAATTCTACGATTACGACGAAAAATACAGAGGTTTTGTTTTACTTGCAGCTTTCTTACTATTGTTAGAAGTTGGCTTAAGAAACACGGTTTATAGAAGCTTTATTTAAAGAAATTCGAATAAAGATCTCGATAACACAGGGATTGGAATTTTAAAAATTATATGGAATTAGACGAAAAAAAATATTTATATCTCTTATTACTACTCCCAATTGTGGCGTGTATATTTCTTTTCAATATGTATTGGAAAAGAAAAAAACAACTTGAGTTCGGTGATTTAGAAATGGTAAAAAAACTAAGCCCGGAGCGATCTGTTTTTAAACCTGTATTAAAAATATCGATCTTGCTTTTGGCATTAGCGTTTTTAATTATCGGTTTGGTAAATCCAAAAATAGGAACCAAAATGGAAACCGTAAAACGCGAAGGTATTGATATTGTTTTTGCTGTTGACGTTTCTAAAAGTATGCTTGCAGAAGACGTTGCGCCAAATCGTTTAGACAAAAGTAAGCAGCTCGTTTCGCAGATTATTAATTCTCTAGGAAACGATAGAATCGGGATTGTTGCTTATGCCGGAAGCGCCTTCCCTGTTTTACCTATCACATCTGATTACAGCGTTGCAAAAATGTTCTTGCAAAGCATGAGTCCTGATATGGTTTCATCGCAAGGAACATCACTTGACGAAGCAATTCGATTATCAGCTAAATATTTTGATGAAAAAAGCAAAACAAGCAAGCTTTTAATTTTAATTTCTGATGGTGAAGATCATTCAGAAGGAGCGTCGCTTGCTGCTGAAGAAGCCAACAAAATAGGAATGAAAATTATTACTGTTGGTGTTGGAACAGAAAAAGGAGGAACAATTCCGTTAAAAGAAAACGGCGTAGTTCGCAGTTATCAAAAAGATCAAAACGGAGAAACTGTTATTACTAAACTTAATCAAGAAGGCTTAAAAACTATTGCAAAAGCAACAAAAGGAGGTTATGTTTACGGCGGTAATACTAAAGAGGTTTTAGAATATATCAAAAATGCTTTAAATAACATTCAAAAAACAGAGTTTGAATCTACGCAAATGGCCGATTTTCAATCACAGTTTCAATGGTTCATCGGATTTGCTTTCTTGCTGTTGTTTGTAGACATTTTCCTTTTAGAAAGAAAAACCAATTGGATTAAAGAGTTGAATTTATTTAACGAGAAAAAATAAAGATTCCGCTTAAAACTCGGAATAAAAAATAAAAACATTAGAATGAAAAATTTACTTCTTTATATTTTACTAACGTTTTCTTTGGCAGTTTCTGCTCAGGAAAAAGATAAGACATTGCCTAGTGCCAATGAGGAATATAAGCAGAATAAATTTGTTGATGCCGAAGCTAATTATAGAATCTCTGCCTCAAAATTTCCTAAGCGCGCAGCAGCTCCTTATAATCTTGGAAACTCGATTTACAAACAAAATCAAGTTTCTGAAGCTAAATATGCTTTTGCGAATGCTATAAAAAATGCTAAAACGAGACCAGAAAAACATAAAGCTTTTCATAATCTTGGAAACGTTTTTATGAAAGAGAAAAATTATACGCAGGCCGTTGAAGCTTACAAAGAAGCTTTACGCAACGATCCTACAGATGATGAAACGCGTTATAATTATGCATTGGCGAAACAAAAATTAAAAGAAAATCCTCCTAAAAACGACAAGAACAAAGACAAGGATAAGGATAAAAAGAACGACAAGAAAGACGATCAAAAGAAAGACGGCGATAATAAAGATAAAAAAGACGGTAAAGACGATCAGAAAAAAGACGATAAAGGAGATAAAGACAAGGATAAAAAAGACGGCAAAAACGATCCGAAGAAAGACGACAAGTCCGACAATAACGGAGAGCCAAAACCAATGCCTGGGGGAATCTCAAAAGAACGCGTTCAAAACTTATTAGATGCTGTAAACAATGAAGAGAAGAAAATTCAAGATAAAGTTAACGCACAAAAAGTAAAATCAAATCCTAAAAAACCAGAGAAAGACTGGTAAAATTTTTAGTTCAATCGTTTAATCGTCGAATCGTTTAATAATAAAACGGGCAAACGAATAAACGATTTAACAGTTAAACCAACAACGATTAAAAAATTAAATGAAAAGATATTTAATTCTATTACTATTCACTTTTCAAGGGCTTTTGGCTCAAGTTCAATTTGAAGCCAGAGTAAGCAAAAATACACTTGGACTAAACGAAAGACTTCGCGTTGATTTCATCATGAATGTTGACGGAGATAATTTCGACCAGCCTTCTTTTGACGGTTTTAAACTAGTTGCAGGACCTAGTCAGCAAATAAGCCAATCATGGGTAAACGGACGAAGCTCTTTTCAAAAAATATACTCTTACATTTTACAGCCAGCTCAAAAAGGATCAGTTATAATCAAGCAGGCCGCGATCGAATACAATGGGCAGATTTATAAAACTAACCCCATAAAAGTTACTGTAACCAATGCAGTTGCACAAGAAAGAGATCCTAACGACAGACCTCAAGGTTCTGGAAACGAATTATTGCAATTAGTCGCAGAAGTTTCTAAAACAAATCCGTACTTAAACGAACCAATAACTGTAGTTTATAAACTATATTTTAACGGAATTGGTGTTACTGGTTTTAAAGAAGTTGCAAAACCTAAATACAATGATTTCTGGAATCAGAATATCGAAGTTAAACAATTGGCAATTGAAGAAGGTAATTTTCAAGGGCAAAGATGCTATTATGTTGTTTTAAAGAAAACCATTTTATATCCTCAAAAATCTGGGAAATTAACGATCGAACCTTTTTCACTAGATATTGGTGTTCAATTACCAACAAATCGTCGTGACATGTTTGGTCAGATGATTATAACTGAAGATAATAAAATTGTATCTGCGGGAGCAAGAACTATTAATGTAAAACCACTTCCTGAAACTGGAAAACCCGAAAGCTTTACTGGTGCAGTTGGTAAATTTAATTTTACAGTTACGCCAACAAAGACAACTTTAAAAAGCGGTGAAAGTCTTGATTTAATGGTAAGTGCAACCGGAAACGGAAACATGAAATTATTTACCCTGCCAAAACCAGTTGTGCCAAACGCATTAGAGATGTACGACCCAGTTCATGATGAAAATGTTTCAACAGCATTATCTGGCATGTCTGGAAAAATATCCGACAAATACACCATCGTTCCTCAATACAAAGGAAAGTATGCGATTAAACCAATGACATTCTCTTATTTTGATCTTAGTTCTGGTTCGTATAGAACAATAACTACAAAAGAGATTATGATTGATGTTTTAGACGGTCCAACATTAGCCGAAGCAAATCCATCGACAGCTTCTAAAAATGTTATTGCAGAAAAAGAGCAATTTAAATACAACAAAACAAAAACCATATTAGTACCAATTGCTAAAAATGATTTTTACGGTTCAAACTTGTATTATACTTTGTTGTTCCTGCCTTTTGCTATTATACCAATTATTATTCTTGCTAAGAAAAGAAAAGAAGCAATAGACGGCGACGTAACAGGAAATAGAATTAGAATGAACAATAAGCTTGCTAAAAAATACTTATCGCAAGCCAAAAAACAGCTTAACAATAAAGAAGCTTTCTATATCGCATTAGAGAAAGCAATGCATAATTTCTTAAAGGCGAAACTGCATATTGAAACTTCAGAAATGAGCAAAGCCAATATTCAAGAATTATTGTTGTCTAGAAATGCAAATCCAGAAGCGGTTCAAGATTTTATTAACTTGACCGAAAACTGTGAATTTGCACGTTATGCGCCAGCATCAAGCGCTTCTATCCAACAGGATTATGATAAAGCTGTTTTAATTATTTCGGCACTAGAAAAGCAGATTGTTTAAATATAACATCAAACTCGAGAGGTTTTAAAACCAACTCAGGTTCAAAGAAAATAAAAATGAAAAATATAGTATATCTCTTTTTATTAATCACGCAGGTCTTTTTTGCTCAAAGCGCCTTTGACAAAGGAAATGCTTTGTACCAAAAGGGAGAGTATCAACAGGCTGCAGAGGTTTTCGAAAATATAGCTAAAGAAGACAAACAAGAATCGGCAGAGGTTTATTATAACCTTGCAAATTGTTATTATAAACTAAATAAAGTTGCTCCTTCTATTTATAATTATGAGAAAGCATTATCATTAAATCCTCATCATCCTGAAGCTTTAAACAACTTAAAGTTTGCTAAAAAAAGAACAATTGATGAAATTAAAGAAGTCCCAAAAGTAGGTTTCGCAAAACTAATTCAAAACTTTACCGGAATTTTTGACTATGATACTTGGGCAAAAATTTCTGTTGTCATTTCATTTGTATTCCTGCTATGTTTTATTGGATACTACTTTTCGCAGCTTACAATTAGCAAAAGAATTTATTTTATCGGAATGTTTATTCTTTTAGTTGCATTACTTCTAAGCGTTTCAGCAGGAATGTCTGAGAAGAATCACTTTGACAACGATCGTCCCGCAATTGTTTTTGCGGAATTAAGTGAAGTTCGAAGCGAACCTCAAAAAGCAGGTTCTCCAGTAATTTTACTGCATGAAGGAGCAAAAGTTTATGTAATCGAGACTGTTGGAAAATGGAAAAAAATCGAATTAACAGACGGTCAAGAAGGCTGGATTGATGCTTCGACGATCAAGGAGGTGAAGTAGACTCTCAACAGAATGCAAATTATAATCTCATTTTAAATTACATTCGAATGCTCAAAAAACTTGTTTTAACACTATTACTTACTTTCTCACTTAACCTCTTTGCTCAAGAAGAAGTATTTGATATAGATAATCGTCAAAAAGAAGTGTTTTTAAAGGCTGAAACAGCTTTAAAAGATCAAGAACTCAACCGAGCGCATGCCTTTTTTTCTTTAGCCCAAAATTTCGGTTCTAATAAAAAGATAAAGGATCTTTCTTTAAAAAAATCAGATTCGTTAAAAGTTATTTTACGAACAAATTTAATCAAAGAAATTACTGGTAATTGGAAAATGATAACTGCTGAAACATGGGCTATGAGAGAACCTTCAGACAGCGTAGTTGCAAAAATGATTACTATAAATCCTCATGAAATACTGTTTTATGAACTATATCCCAAAACTAAAAAATGGAGTTTGATTAAAACCGAAAAACTAGTTTTTACAGATAAAGCAAACATGTCTTCTGATCCTCTATACATATCTTATTCAAACAAAGATGTTTGGACTTATTACATAGATACACCTTCTGGGGGATTAATTGCGTATTTCATCGGACAAGAGCATGATACTGGTATTTCAGAAATAGTTTGCGGCAATACAAAAATAGAATACTTTAAATTGCAATAACTTTTACTAAAATAAAAGAATCCCAAATTCCAAGATGAACAATTGGAGCTTTATTCCATCCTATAAGTGATATAAGTAAACTTAAGCTTGTTCAAAAAACAAAGTCAAATTTTATTATATCACTTATAGGGTTTACAATTAAAAAGTATAAACTTTCTCAGGTGTAACGCAGTAATCCAATCTCACATCAGATTCAAAAACATCATCAATCTGATCTGATGCTTCAAAAAACGAAAGTCCAATTTTAATAGTATCAGGTTTACAATCGGCAAGGAATTTATCATAAAAACCTTTTCCGTAACCTATTCGGTTTCCAAAATGATCAAAAGCTAAAAGCGGTACAAAAACCACATCGATAGTTTGAGTTGGAACCTCAAGTCCGTTTAAAGGTTCAGGAATATTATATTCATTCTTTTTGATTTTGGTATTATCCGTCAATAAAAAATGAGTCATTCCACGAGTTTCAAAATCGCTTTTAGAAATCACGATTTCCTTGTCTTTTCCTGAAAGCAAATGCAGAATAAATTCAGTATCAACTTCTTTATGTTCTACTATTGGAAGAAAAACATGATAATATGTTTTATCCCAAATAGGCAATTGGATTAAATTATTGGCAATAGCCAGACTTTTTTCTTCAATATTATCTGCCGAAAGTTCTTTTCGAAGATTTTTATAATGTATGCGTAATTCCTTTTTATTCGTCGGCATTTTCAGGTAAAGTTTTAGACATATGATAAATAGCATCACCCTCGTATACAATTGGCGAATGATTAGCGTTTATAACAAATCCTTCATGGGGCGCTTTTACCTTTTGCTCAAATTTACCAAACGGATCTGTAATTATCGCCAAAATTGTTCCCTTAGTCACAAACTTTCCAATCAGGTTATAATCATGAAGCAAACCTGAGCATTTAGCTCTAAGCCAAACTGAATTTTTAATGTAGATGGATGGCTCTTCGGCTTTTTCAACAATGTGTTTAGGATCAAGCATTTTAAGATAATGCAAAAGACGCTTCACTCCCATTACACCTTCATTTGCAATTGCATCGTTTATATCCAGCGATTTTCCGCCTTCAAAAAGCAGCATTTTAATATTGGCTTTCTCACAGGTATTTCTAAAAGAACCATTGATATTTTTAGAATATAAAGTAAAAGGCGCATTAAAAACATCAGCCAGAATTTTCAACTCGGGATTATTCTCTGTAACTCTAATTTGAGGCGCATTAAAACGACTGGCGCCGCCTGCATGAAAATCGACAGCATAATCAATGATAGGCAAAATTTCGGCTACAATATGATAGGCAAATCGGCTTGCGAGCGATCCTTTTTTACTTCCGGGGAAAACCCTGTTTAAATCCCTTCCGTCAGGAAACTCACGAGATTTATTTACAAAACCATACATATTGATAATCGGAATACAAATGATGGTGCCTCTTGCTGGACGATTAATTTTTTTACTGATAATCTGACGAACAACTTCAACTCCATTTATTTCATCGCCATGAATTCCTGCCGAAAATAAAACAACAGGCCCTTCTTGTTTTGAACGACGAACAATAACAGGAATATTAAGTTTTGTGGTAGTATGTAATCGAGCAATCTCAACATTTATGGTTCTGCTTTCTCCGGGTAGAATTGCTTCACCAAAAATCACCAAAGGCTTACTATTTTTCATATTTAATAATAAAAGCTAAATATAGAAATTATATTTTAAATTTATATCTTTGGTTTTTAACACTTAAATTCCTAACATACAATCTATTCAAAACCTAAAAAAGAAATGAAAAAAGTATTAGTTTTATTTAGTGCATTAGCCATATTGGTTTCCTGCCAGAGTAAAGAAGAGAAAATGAAAGAAGCTGAAGCGGATGGAAATGAAGCTGTTGCTGTTAAATCAAAATTAATTGACGGTGCGGGAAAAGCACTTCAAGAAGAAGGAAAAGCTGCTGCTAAAAGTGCATCAAAAGGAATTGGTGATGTGATTAAAGGCATCAATTCAGGAATGAGCGAAAGTATCAACACTTCAAAAGTAATTTCTGATCCTGCTTTTAAAACCAGTTTTGAAGAATGTAAAGCGGAGAAAATTTACGCCTCTGACAATGATAAACAAAAGAAAGTAACAATTTATCTGATTGCTAAAAAAGACTTTAAAGGCGATATTTTACTAAAAGCTTTTGATGCTGATAAAAAAGAAATCGGCAGAAGTAAATTAGAAGTTTCTATCAAAAAAGATGATGCAAAATACGTAGACTTTTCATTTGATGAAAGAACACATTTACTGCAAACAGAATATTTTACAATTAAGTAAAAATAACACCATAAAAAAAGCGTCCGTTTCTTAGAGAAAACGGGCGTTTTTTCTTTAAGAAAACTAAAAGAATTATTTAATTTGAGCGCAAAAGTTTAAATTTGTTCTATGCAGACTCCTCTCGAACTTCAAATTCTAACTTTACCAGATAATCCGGGCGTTTATCAATATTATGATAAAGACGGAAAGATTCTATATGTTGGCAAAGCCAAAAACTTAAAAAAAAGAGTTTCATCCTATTTCAATAAAACTCACGATACAGCTAAAACAAATGTTTTAGTAAAAAAAATCGTTACCATAAAACACATTGTGGTTCCTACTGAAACGGATGCTCTTTTGTTAGAAAATAATCTAATAAAAACACTACAGCCAAGATATAACGTTCTGCTTCGTGATGATAAAAGTTATCCTTGGATTTGTATAAAAAGAGAACCTTTTTCGAGAATATTTTCGACCAGAAGAATGGTCAAAGACGGATCCGAATATTTTGGTCCTTATACCAGTTTCAAAACAGTACACACTATTCTTGATCTTATCAAAGAATTGTATCCGCTTCGAACCTGCAATTACGACTTAAGCAAATCAAATATTGATTCTGGTAAATTTAAAGTCTGCCTTGAATATCATATTGGCAATTGCAAAGGACCGTGTGAAGGTTTAGAATCATTAGAAGAATATCAAAAACAAGTCGATGCAATTCGCGAAATTCTTAAAGGAAATTTCAAAGAAAGTATCAAAGGCTTTAAACGATTAATGATTGAATATGCGCAGGAATTGCGTTTTGAAGAAGCACAGAAAATAAAAGAGAAAATAGAAGTTCTAGAAAACTATCAATCAAAATCGACAATTGTAAATCCAAAGATTACCAATATCGATGTATTTTCGATTGTGTCTGATGAAAGTGCCGCTTTTGTCAACTTTCTGCAAATTTCACATGGATCGATTATTCGTTCGCACACTTTAGAAATGAAAAAGAAGCTTGACGAAAGTGACGAAGAGCTTTTAGAACTTGCTATTATTGAACTTCGGGAACGTTTTCAGCTTTTATCTAAGGAAGTAATTGTTCCGTTTGAAATAGATTTAGGCGAAAACATCAAAACAACAGTTCCGCAGCTTGGTGATAAAAAACAGATTTTAGATCTATCGATTCGAAATGCAAAATTTTACCGAATTGAACAATTAAAACAATTACAAATTGTAGATCCTGACCGACATACAAATCGAATCATGGCGCAAATGCAAAAAGATTTACGACTTCCGTCAGAGCCGCGTCATATCGAATGTTTTGATAACTCGAATATTCAAGGAACAAATCCTGTTGCTGCCTGTGTAGTATTTAAGGATGGAAAACCAAGCAAGAAAGATTATCGTCATTTTAATGTAAAAACAGTCGAAGGTCCAGATGATTTTGCCTCAATGACCGAAATTGTATATCGTCGTTACAAAAGAGTGTTAGAGGAAAATGAACCGCTGCCGCAATTAATTATTATTGACGGCGGAAAAGGTCAGTTATCAGCAGCGTTAAAAAGCATTGACGAATTAGGTTTACGCGGAAAAGTTGCCATTATCGGGATCGCAAAACGTTTAGAAGAACTATTTTATCCCGGAGATTCAATTCCGTTATATCTTGATAAAAAATCAGAAACGCTCAAAGTGATTCAGCAATTACGAAACGAAGCGCACCGATTTGGAATTACTTTTCACAGAGACAAACGCAGCAAAGCAGCTCTTAATTCCTCAGTAGAAAGTATTCCGGGAATTGGCGAAAAAACTATGCTTACGTTAATACAACATTTTAAAAGTGTTAAAAGATTGAAATTAGCATCAGAAAAAGAAATATCTGCCGTTGTAGGGGTTTCTAAAGCCAAAAAAATTGTCGACTTTTACAAAACGAACTAGTAAATTCTTATGCGCCCAAACCAGCTGTCAATTTTAAATACTCGGTTAAAAGGATTTTTCTCCGATTCCAGAAAGGGAGCTTCTTGGGCCGCTCTTATTTGGCAGGAAAAAACAATCTTTTCGTTTTCGCAGTTTTCTATTTCCTTCTGGAGTACAGGATTACTTTTTACACTTTTATTACTGACTCCCCAAAAATCTTTTTCACAGGAAAATAAAAGAGACAGTATTAAAAAACCAAAAATTGGATTGGTATTAAGCGGCGGCGGTGCCAAAGGTTTTGCACATATTGGTGTTTTAAAAGTACTGGAAGAAGCTGGAATCAAAATTGATTATATTGGCGGAACCAGTATGGGATCTGTAATTGGCGGACTTTATGCTTCTGGTTACAATGCTTCTCAAATTGATTCTATTTTCAAGAAAACAAATTTCGACGAATTAATAAACGATTATATTCCGCGTTCATCAAAAAATTTCTACGGAAAGAAAAATGATGAATTGTATGCTATTGTTTTACCTTTCAGTAATTTTAAAATAGGTATTCCTGAGGCACTTTCAAAAGGAATGTACAACTACAATTTACTGAGCAGTCTAACACGTAATGTTCGTCATGTTCGCGATTTCAACAAACTTCCAACTCCGTTTTTATGCATTGGAACGAATATTGAAACCGGCGAAGAAGTATTACTTAACAAAGGAAATCTAGTGCAAGCCATGATGGCGAGTGCCGCTTTTCCATCTTTATTTACACCTGTTGAAATCGACGGAAATTTATTAGTAGACGGAGGCGTTGTAAACAATTATCCTATAAAAGAAGTTCGTAATCTTGGCGCAGACATTATTATTGGTGTCGATGTTCAGGATGATTTATTGAATAGAAAAAACCTAAAAAACGCAACTCGAATTTTGGTTCAGATCACCAATCTGCAATCTATTGAGAAAATGAAAAGTAAAGTAAAAGATACTGACATTTACATCAAACCCGACATTCGTGATTATGGCGTAATCTCTTTTGACAAAGGAGAAGAAATTATTCGAAAAGGAGAAGAAGCTTCTTTTGCTGTTTATGAGAAACTAAAATCGCTTGTAAACGAAGATAATTTTTATAAAAAACCAAAACTAAAAATTGCTTCGGATACACTTAAAATCGCAAAAATAAACAGTGACAATCTCGAAAATTACACCAAAGAATATATTCGAGGAAAACTTCGCTTCAAACCAGAAAGCACGATTACATATGCCGATCTTAAAACTGGAATCAACAACTTAAATGCAACTCAAAACTTTAGTACAATATCCTACTGTTTAGAACCAGATGGAGAAAGCGACGACTTAGATCTTGTGCTTAAAGAAAACCCAACACAGACCTATTTAAAACTTGGTCTTCATTATGACGGCTTGTATAAAAGCGGCATACTATTGAATCTTACACATAAAAAAACATTCTTAAAAAATGATGTTACTTCAATGGATATCATTCTAGGAGACAATTTTAGATATGATTTTAACTATTATGTCGAAAATGGTTTTAATATTAGTTTTGGATTTCGCTCTCGATTAAATCAATTTAATAGAAATGTAACGACCAATATAAGTACTTTAACAGCTCAAAATCCGAATGTAAACCTTATCAATGTCGATTTTATGGATTTAAGCAATCAGGCTTATTTTCAAACCATTTTTGTACAGAAATTTTTAATGGGCGGTGGACTTGAATATAAATATCTTAAAATAAGCTCCCCAACACTTGCCAATATTGACAATGTAATTGACAAAAGCAGTTATCTAAGTGCATTTGCCTACCTAAAATACGATTCATTTGATGACAAATATTACCCAAATTCAGGATTGTATTTCTCGACAGATCTCCAAACTTATTTAGCATCTTCAAATTATACCAATTTGTTTAAACCATTTTCAATGGCAAAAGCAGAGGTTTCCTATGTAAACACGATATTTAAAAAACTTACTTTTAAAATAGATGCTGATGCTGGTTTAACATTTGGAAATGACAGCGTACCTTTTTTCGATTATATTCTAGGAGGTTATGGATATAATAAGATAAATAACTTCAATTATTTTTACGGTTATGATTTTCTGAGTATTGCTGGAAACAGTTTTATAAAAACGGGAATCACACTTGATTACGAGATTTTCAAGAAAAATCACGTAAATCTTTCGGCCAATTATGCCAATTTGGGCGATGATATATTTAGTACGGTCGATTGGATTTCAATGCCAAAATATTCTGGTTATGCAGTAGGCTACGGACTCGAAACGATTATTGGCCCAATCGAAATTAAACAATCTTGGTCGCCAGAAATGTCAAAGAGCTTCACTTGGTTTAGTATAGGTTTTTTATTTTAATTTCGATTTTTTCGAAATATTTTATGTTATAAATAATATAATATGTAATTTTGATCAATAAAAATTACGACATTTGTTATAATGAAAACTAAATGGACAGGTTTATTAGAATATCTTCAATTCCTCATCAAGAGAAATCCTGAATGAAGCTATCGAATTGAGATAATTAGTCAAAACTAAAGTTGACTTGATTATCTGTTCACACAATTCAAAATTTTCGAATTATCTAATTAATTTAAAAATTATCTAATTGAAAAGCCATGCCATTATACCATAAACTTGGAGATTTTCCTCAAAAGAGACATACCCAATTCGAAAAACCAAACGGAGGGTTTTACTATGAACAATTATTTGGAACCGAAGGTTTTCACGGACATTCGTCACTATCTTATCATGTTCACAGACCAACGCAGGTAAAAGAAATTTTAAACTCCTATTCGGTTGAACCAAAAATCGCAATTGGAAAAAACATAAAATCACTTCTTTTTAAAGGGTTTGAATTAAAATCTGAAAATGATTTTCTTGACAGCCGAAAAGCAATGTTAGTCAATAAAGACTGTATCATTGGCTTGGCTGCACCGAAAGAATCGCTTCGAAATTATTTCTATAAAAATGCCGATGCCGACGAAATGCTTTTCATCCATAAAGGAAAAGGAAAATTAAGAACCATGTTAGGAAATATTCCGTTTGAATATGGTGACTATTTAATTATTCCGAGAGGTATAATTTATCAAATCGATTTTGAAACAGAAGACAACCGACTATTTTATTTAGAATCGTATTCTCCATTTTATACTCCAAAACGATACAAAAATCAATCAGGTCAGCATTTAGAACATTCTCCATTTTGTGAACGTGATTTTATTTTGCCAAACGAATTGGAAACCTACGACGAAAAAGGAGATTTTTTAATTAAGATTAAAAAAGAAGGCATGATTCACGAAGTGGTTTATGCTACACATCCATTTGATGTTGTCGGTTGGGATGGATACAATTTCCCATACGGATTTTCAATTCACAATTTCGAACCTATAACCGGGCGTGTTCACCAACCGCCTCCGGTACATCAAACTTTTGAAACGGCAACTTTTGTTGTTTGTTCATTCTGCCCAAGACTTTACGATTATCACCCAAAAGCAATTCCGGCACCTTACAATCACAGCAATATAGATTCAGACGAAGTACTGTATTATGTTGATGGCGATTTTATGAGCCGTAATAATATTGAGCAGGGTCATATTACTTTACACCCAAAAGGAATTCCACACGGACCAGCACCTGGCGCAATGGAACGCAGTATTGGTCATAAAGAAACTCAGGAATTAGCTGTTATGGTTGACACTTTCAGACCATTAATGGTAACCGAAGAAGCTATGGGTCTTGATGATGGTCAATATTACAAATCCTGGACGGAATAGTTAACCTACTTAACCGCAAAGTTCACAAAGATTTTTCACAAAGAACGCTATGATCACTTTGCGAACCTTGCGAAAAATCTTTGCGAACTTTGCGGTTAGAAAAAATCTTAAACAACATTTCGGTTTAATCAGATAAACGATTAACCGATTAAACAAATAAACATCATGTCAAAAGAAGTAAAATCAGTAGAATACGGATTAGAGAAAATATTTGAAGGAGCGCAAGATTTCCTTCCATTATTAGGAACAGATTATGTAGAATTTTATGTAGGGAATGCAAAACAATCTGCACATTATTATAAAACAGCCTTCGGATACCAGTCTTTGGCTTATGCCGGATTAGAAACTGGAGTTAAAGACAAAGCATCTTACGTTTTAAAGCAAGATAAAATCAGAATTGTTTTGACAACGCCTTTAACGGCAGATTCTCCAATAAACGAACATTTGAAAAAACACGGCGACGGAGTAAAAGTGGCAGCTCTTTGGGTTGAAGATGCAACAAAATCTTACAAAGAAACGATGAAACGCGGTGCGCGTTCTTTTATGGAACCAACTGTCGAAGAAGATGAATTTGGTCAAGTAGTTCGTTCAGGAATTTATACTTATGGCGAAACAGTTCACATTTTTGTAGAAAGAAAAAACTACAACGGTGTTTTCTTGCCCGGTTATAAAGAATGGAAATCAGATTACAACCCAGAACCAACGGGATTAAAATATATTGATCACATGGTTGGAAATGTAGGATGGAATGAAATGAATACTTGGGTAAAATTCTACGAAGACGTTATGGGATTCGTGAATTTCTTATCATTTGATGACAAACAAATTACTACAGAATATTCTGCGTTGATGAGTAAAGTAATGTCTAACGGAAACGGAAGAATCAAATTTCCAATCAACGAACCTGCCGAAGGAAAGAAAAAATCCCAAATTGAAGAATATTTAGATTTTTATGGCGGGCCTGGAATTCAACATATCGCTATTGCTACAGATGACATCATCAAAACAGTATCACAACTAAGAGCACGCGGGGTTGAATTTTTATCAGCTCCTCCTCATACCTATTATCAAGCAATTCCTGAAAGATTAGGAGTTCATATGGACATGATGAAAGAAGATATCAATGAAATTGAAAAGTTAGCGATCATGGTCGATGCCGATGAAGATGGTTACCTTTTACAAATATTTACGAAGCCAGTTCAAGACAGACCTACTCTTTTCTTTGAAATTATTCAAAGAATGGGTGCAAAAGGGTTTGGTGCAGGCAACTTTAAAGCTCTGTTTGAGTCAATTGAGAGAGAGCAGGAATTGAGAGGAACTTTGTAAAATTGCATTATTTTTACATTATGCAAAAAAAATCTCTGTAAAATGATGATTTTTATGCAAATGTTATGTTAAACTTACTATTTGCTATTTTTTTTATGCACTTTGTATCTATCTTTGCACTCGCAAATCAAGAAGGGGTGGTTTCCTTCTAATTTGATATAAATTTCATAATTTATAGTTTTTTGGTTAGTTAATAGCATAAAAACTCAGTCATTCCTTGACTGAGTTTTTTTGTTTTGGTACATTTGGAATAGAATTTGCATTTATTTACCTTTATTATGAAATGTAAAAATTGTACTATGAAAAAGTTCGTCCTCATTATATTAATTCTAACAACATTTAGTTTTGACACTCAAAAAGAAGACGCTTTTGATACTGGAGAATACTTCAAATTCAGAATTCATTACGGGATTGTAAATGCCGGATACGCAACTCTTGAAATTAAAGACGCTACAATAAACAACAAAAAAGTTCATCACGCCATAGGAAAAGGCTATACAACCGGAATGTCAAAATTCTTTTTTAAAGTCGAAGACTTATACGAAAGTTATTTCGATAAAGAAACTGGAAGTCCTTATCGTTATGTTCGTAAAATTGACGAAGGCGGCTACACTAAAAATCAAGAAGGTTTTTTTAATCTCTCCGAGAACAAAGTTTTAGTAAAAGATTACAAACGAAAAACCGAAAAAACAATTGTAGTTACTGACAATGTTCAAGATATTGTTTCGTCTTTTTATTATTTAAGAAATCATCCCAATATCGATAAACTAAAATCAGGTGAATCCATTACTATTGATATGTTTTTTGATGATGAAATCACAAAATTTAAGTTAAAATATGTAGGCCGTCAAGATATTACGACTAAATTTGGAACCGTTTCAACAATGGTTTTCAAACCTCTTGTGCAAACAGGAAGAGTCTTTAAAGAAAAAGAAAGCTTAACACTCTGGATTACAGACGACGACAACAAAGTACCAATCAGAATCAAAGCAGATCTTGCCGTTGGATCTCTAAAAGCAGATCTTGATGAATATAAAGGATTAAAAAATCCGCTTAAAGTTAAAAAGAAATGAACCTAACTGATCATTCAGAATCAATTTTAAAAGAAATTGACCTTAAATTTCAAGCCATAAATCAAAAAACTGATGTTCAGTTAGAAGGTTTGCTTTGGTCAAAACCAATTACATATTGGGACTACATACAAACTGATGCTCTTTTAAATTTACAAATACAACGCACCACACTTCCTGACGAAATGGTTTTCATTATGTATCATCAGGTAAACGAATTAATCTTTAAAATGATTTTATGGGAAATCGATCAAATTGCTGACACAGAAAACATTCAGTCCGATTTTTTCAGCGAAAGACTTTCAAGAATTACAAGATATTTTGACATGCTTACCAATTCGTTCAGTATTATGGAGAACGGTATGGAAGTAGATCAATACATGAAATTCAGAAACACACTTACTCCTGCCAGCGGTTTTCAAAGTGCACAATACAGATTAATCGAATTTGCATCTACAGATGTTATTAATTTAACAGACCGCAGATACAAAGCAAATTTTAACGAAAACACAGATCTTGAAACAAGTTTTGAGCATTTATACTGGCAAGCCGCAGGAAAAGATTACCAAACTGGCGAAAAATCTTATTTGCTAAATGAGTTTGAAAAAAAATATAAAGATCAGTTTTTAAGACAAATGACTTCATTTAAGACGAAAAACATTTGGCAGAAATTCTCTCAATTACCAGTTGAAGACCAGCAAAATAGTGATTTAATCGCAGCAATGCGTCACTATGATAAAACCGTAAATATTACTTGGGTAATGCAGCATTTAAATACTGCAAGAAAATACATCTTAGAAAGCGGAAAAGGAACGGGAGAAGCAACAGGCGGAAGCGACTGGCAAAAATATATGCACCCAAAATACCAACGACGCATCTTTTTTCCTAAATTGTGGACCGAAGATGAATTGTCTAACTGGGGGAACGAATAAACTACTTTAGTTTCCCAAAAAATATAAAAGTTTGAAAAAAGCATTCGTAATTATAATAGTATTATTTTCAATATTTTCATGCAATAAAACCGCCGAAAAGGTTGAAACAAAAACTATTAAACCAAAAACCAAAAAAGTAGAATTTGGTTTTAATTATGCTGACTTCAATGTTGTTAACGATACTATCGAAAAAGGAGATTCTTTTGGTTCAATAATTCAAGGTCAAAATATTGGCGACAAACAAGTTCACAATATTGTCGAACAAGTAAAAGATTCTTTTAACGTAAGATCAATTCGTTACAACAAACCCTTTACTTTACTTAGAGCTAAAAACAAAACCAACAAATTACAAGTATTTATTTACCAGCCAGATGCATTGTCTTATTATGTAATTGACTTAAGAGACAGCATCGCAAAAGCATACAAAAAAGTAAAACCTGTTACTTTAAAGCGTAAAATTATTGGCGGAGTTTTAAAAAGCTCACTATCTGAAACTCTTGGAAACGAGAGCGTCGAAACTGCACTTGCCAGCAGAATTACAAAAGTATTCTCATGGTCTATTGACTTCTTTAAACTAAAAAAAGGAGATCGTTACGGGTTAATTTTCACCGAGCGTTTTATCAATGGCAAAACTTATGATGGTGTTGAAGAACTAGAAGCAGCTTTTTTTGAATATAAAGGTAAAATCGTTTATGCATTTCCATTTGAAAGAGATACCACTTCAGGAAAAATTGAATATTATGATGACGAAGGAAAAACATTAAAAAACTTTTTCTTAAAAACACCAATCAAATTCAGCCGAATCACTTCTCGCTTTACTGCGAATAGATTCCATCCTGTACAACATACTTGGAAAGCACACAAAGGAACCGATTATGCAGCACCAACAGGAACTCCAATTTCAACAACTGCATCTGGAGTTGTTGAAGCTACAGGATACACAGCAGGAAACGGAAACTTTGTAAAAGTAAAACACAACGGAACTTACTCTACTCAATACTTACACATGTCACGAATTTTAGTTCGACGCGGGCAACGTGTTACACAAGGACAAACTATAGGATTAGTAGGAAGTACAGGACTTGCAACTGGACCTCACGTTTGTTACCGATTCTGGAAAAACGGCGTTCAGGTAGATGCACTTCGACTTAATTTACCAACTGGCGAATCTTTGACTGGAAATGACAGAACGCGTTTCATGAAACAAATCGAACCTTTGAAAAGAGAATTGGACAGTATTGGGAATTTGTAACCTTATCAATTAGAGGACATGAAAAACGCTCGGATTAAAGCAATTTACAATGAAACTTTTTCAGGTTTAAAACTATTTTACAGAGACACTAATTTGCCCGAGAACTTAATTTTGAATTACAAAATCGGACAAATCATTCAAGAAAAAGGTTTTACCGATATGACTTCAATTGGCGGTGGTCTTTTTGGAAATTTTAGATATTTGATTGCCAGCGCTCATCCTAAAGATTTATCAAAATTCAATCCTGATTCAGCAAAAATTGGACATTTTCTATTAGATTCGATTGCTTATTTTAAAGTTCTAGATATTCAAAAAATTGATGATAAAACACAGGTTTTTCTTTTAAATATTCCCGATACCTCAATTTCGCTTTTTAAAAATTCTTCCTCAAATCTTGAAGAAGAAATTATCGAAAAGGCAAGAAAAAAATTCAGCACCAAAATTAATTCATCTTTAATCCCAGAGTTACAAACCGAAAACTGGAAAGAAAGAACGAAGTCTCCAATTGGAATGAGTGATAATGGCGAATTATTCTTTGATGATTCTAAGATTAAAACAGAGCCTTTAAAAAGAATAGAAATTAATACAGCCGAAAAAACTATTACCATTAATAAAAAGCCTTGGTGGAAGATTTGGTAAAACTTTAATTCAAAAACATCTTTTATCAAATCACAAATTAATTAATGAAAAAAATACTATTTGCATTCTCATCGACAATAATACTCGGATGTTCTAATCCAAAGATTTTCATTTTAAAGGATTCAAATGCAAACAAATATTACGCATCAGAATTAATCAATAATGCTTTTGTAAAAGATCAAATTGATCAATCTCCCCTAATCGTAATAAACGGAATTCCATTTAAATACAACAAACAGCAAGACACTATTTTATTGCCGTTGAAAAAATCAGAGATCATAAATCTGGATTTTTTAAACAAGAACAGCAGCCGCATAATATATAACGAAAAAGAAAATGATGGTGCCGTCATAATAACAGCAAAAATCAAAAATTGAAGCCCCAATCTCATAAATCGTTTTCGTAACTATTTGTTATATAATCCCGAACCACTGCCCTTTTAAAAGTTATTTCAGTATTTTTGTATTTCTAAAAAAACTAAACTTCAATAAAAATACAAATGGCTTTAAACACAACAAACCCAACCGGGACTGAAGCGTGGAAAAATCTGCAAAACCACTATAACGCAATTCACGAAACTACAATACAAGAACTTTTTCAGCAAGATAATGCTCGTGCTGAAAAATTCAACTTACAATGGAATGACTTTTTAGTTGATTATTCAAAAAATAATATCAGCCAAGAAACCATTTCGCTATTATTAGAATTAGCAAATTCTATTGGATTAAAAGATGCAATCGCACAATATTTTGGCGGAGCAATTATCAATCAAACGGAGAACAGAGCTGTTTTACATACTGCTTTACGCGCTCCAGAATCTGCAGTTATAAAAGTTGATGGAGAAAATGTAATTCCTGAAGTTTACGAGGTAAAAAACAAAATCAAAAACTTTACAGAAGAAATAATTTCTGGAGAAAGAAAAGGTTTTACCGGAAAAGCTTTTACTGATATTGTAAATATTGGAATTGGAGGTTCAGATCTTGGGCCTGTTATGGCTGTTGAAGCTTTACAGTTTTACAAAAATCATCTAAAAACGCATTTCGTTTCAAATGTTGACGGTGATCATGTAAATGAAATAATCAAAAAGTTAAACCCAGAAACTACACTTTTTTTAATCGTTTCTAAAACTTTTACTACTCAAGAGACTTTATCAAATTCTGAAACTATCAAAGAATGGTTTTTAAAATCAGCTTCACAAGAAGATATTGCAAAACACTTCGTGGCAGTTTCAACAAATATTCAAAAAGTAACTGAATTTGGAATTAATCCTGACAACATTTTCCCAATGTGGGATTGGGTTGGCGGAAGATTTTCTCTTTGGAGTGCAGTTGGTTTAAGTATCGCGCTAGCAATTGGCTTTGACAATTACAACCAATTATTAGTTGGCGCAAATGAAATGGATGAACATTTCAAATCAACAGAATTTGATGAAAACATTCCTGTAATTTTAGCTTTATTAAGTGTTTGGTACAATAATTTTTATGGTGCCGAAAGCGAAGCTTTGATTCCATATACACAATATTTATCTAAACTAGCTCCTTACTTGCAGCAGGCAACTATGGAAAGCAACGGAAAAAGTGTTGGCCGTGATGGAAAACCTGTAAACTACCAAACAGGAACTATTATTTGGGGAGAACCAGGAACAAACTCACAGCATGCTTTCTTTCAACTAATTCACCAAGGAACAAAAAGAATCCCAACAGATTTTATTGGATTCATAAAACCACTTTACGGAAACGAAGATCATCATGATAAATTGATGTCAAACTTTTTCGCCCAAACAGAAGCTTTAATGAACGGAAAAACTCCGGCACAAGTTCAAGCAGAATTTGACAAACAAGGACTTTCTGCAGAAAAAGCTTCTTATTTATTACCATTCAAGGTATTTACGGGTAACAAACCAACGAATACTATTTTGATTGAAAAATTAACACCAAAAAGTTTAGGTTCATTAATTGCATTATATGAACACAAAATTTTTGTTCAGGGTGTAATCTGGAATATTTTCAGCTTTGACCAATGGGGAGTTGAATTAGGAAAACAACTGGCAAATTCTATTTTAGATGAAATTAACTCTAAAACAGTAAAAAATCACGACAGTTCAACTACATTTTTATTGAACCATTTTTTGAAGAATAAATAAAACCTTAAAAAATAGAGTTTTATAACCTCCTGAAACGCCTTAAATTAACAAAATTTAAGGCGTTTTTTCGCATAAACAACCAGTAAAACGGCAGTTTGTCGTAAAAATTTGCAAGTTTAACACTACATGACCGAGCACATTCTTACGATTTTAACAAAAAACAAGTGTGTAAAATCAAAAAAACGTTGTTTTATGCAAACAAAAAAGAAAAAATCATTTTAATGCGCAACAAATTTTATAAAACTTACTTTTCTTAACATTTTGATAACACTATCTGATTTAATTGTTATAATTTTGCCAAAAACAAATAACAAAAACAACAAATGAAGAAAATGAAAAATTGGTTACTTACAGGACTATTTTTTATGGTAGTTTCAACTGTATTCTCTCAGGGAAAAATTACTGGTACTATTACTGATGGTATAGTTTCATTACCAGGAGCTAATGTAGTTATCAAAGGTTCTACAACATCAACATCTACTGATTTTGATGGAAAATTTACTATTGATTCACCTACAGCTGCTGGAGAATTATACATCACTTACTTAGGTTACAACAACTTAACAGTAAAATTCACAGTTTCTAAAGGAGCTACAACAAACTTAGGAAAAATTGTTTTAGAATCTGATTCTAATCAATTAGAAGAAATTGTAGTAATGGGTAAAGGAATTATCGATTTAGCTAAAGACAGAAAAACTCCTATTGCAGTTTCTACTATTAAAGCTGCTGAAATTCAAGCGAAAATAGGTACTGCAGACATTACACAAACAATGGTAAACACTCCATCTGTTTATGTTGCTGGTCAATCTGGAGGTTACGGAGATTCAAGAATCAGTGTTCGTGGATTTGCTCAAGATAACACCGCTTTCTTATTAAACGGTCAACCAATCAACGGTATGGAAGATGGTAAAGTATACTGGTCTAACTGGTCTGGTTTATCTGATATCGCAAATGCTGTACAAATCCAAAGAGGTTTAGGATCTTCAAAATTAGCAATCTCTTCTGTAGGAGGTACTGTAAACTTTATTACAAAAGCTACTGAAAAAAATGAAGGTGGTTTTGTTTCTTTAGGAGTTGCAAACGATAATTACTTCAAAACTACTGCTGCTTACAACACAGGTATGAGCAAAAGCGGATGGGGAACAAGTGTAATGTTATCTCACTGGCAAGGTGATGGATACAATGACGGAACAAAAGGTGAAGGACAAACTTACTTTATTTCTGTTGGATATAAAGCTAATGACAAACACAGTTTTAACTTCTTGTTAACTGGTGCTCCACAATGGCACGATCAAAACTTTACAAAGTCTATTGACAGCTATTTAAAATACGGAAGAAAGTACAACAATAACTGGGGTACTCAAAACGGAGAATACAAATCTGAAAGAACAAACTATTACCACAAACCAGTTGCTAACATAAACTGGGATTATGATATTAGTGACAAAACACAGCTTTCTACCGTATTATACGGATCTTGGGGAAGAGGTGGAGGAACTGGAAGCTACGGTACTAAACCAGCTACTGCTGCAGGAGGTCAAATAAATTTTGATGGTATCTTTGCAAGCAATCAAGCTATTATTAACGGTAAAGGAAATGCTGACGGTAGAAGTACAAATGGTGCTTACGTAATTAGAGCTAGTGTTAATAACCACGCTTGGTACGGTTTAGTATCTAACTTAAAAAACCAACTTACTGATAATTTAGCTTTAAATGTTGGTCTTGACTTAAGAACTTACAAAGGAACTCACTTCAGACAAGTTTCTGACTTCATGGGATTGTCAAGCTGGACTGACACAAGAAACCTTAAAGATGGTAATAGTAACCCAAGCGGTACTATGAAAAGTAACTATGTTACAGAATCTGGAAGAGCATTGCCTTGGCCTGCAACTTTCAACACAATTGCAGAAGATCAAAGAATTGATTACGATTACGGAGAAACTATTTCTTACGGTGGTGTATTTAGTCAGTTAGAATATTCAAAAGATAACTTTTCTGCATTCTTCCAAGGATCGCTTTCAAACCAATCTCACAGTAGAGTTGATAGATTCGATTACTTACCACAATACCAAGATTCTAAAAAAGTTGACAACGTAGGATACAACGTAAAAGGAGGAACTAGCTACAAAATTGCTGAACAACATACAATTTATGCAAATGCTGGTTACTACAGCCGTCAACCATACCACGATAACATCTATTTGAACTTTACAAATGCGGTAAACCCATTAACTAAAAACGAAAAAATATTTGGTCTTGAAGCTGGATATACTTTCGCTTCAAAAATAGTAACTGCAAGTGTTAATGCTTACAGAACTTCTTGGAAAGACAGAGTTACAACTACATCTACTACTGCTACAGCTGCTGATGTTGCTAAATATCCATCTTTACAATTAGGTGATTTAATTTACAAAACTAACGAAGGTGTTGAGCAGGTTCACACTGGTGTAGAGTTAGATTTCGTTGCAAAACCAACTCACAATCTTAACTTAACAGGATTCTTATCTGTTGGAGACTGGCAATATAAAGGTAATACAGTAACTACAACTAGAGACGAAAGCTTATCTACTTTAGACAAAGTTCAACAAGATGTTGACGGTGGAAAAGTTGGAGATGGTGCTCAAGTAACTTACGGCTTAGGTTTCAGATATGAATTCGTTAAAAACCTTTCTATCGATGCTGACTGGAGATATTATGACAAATTATACTCAAATGTTGGTGCTGTAAAAAACAACTTAGAATTACCAAGCTACGATTTAGTTGACTCAGGTATCTCATACAAATTGTTTATTGGAAAAGGAAAACATGATTCTATCGGATTCAGAGTAAATGTTAACAATGTATTTGATGAAGTTTATTTATCTGAATTGACTACAGCTACAGCTGTAACACCAACTTCAAACAACTACAAAGGAATTAACGTTGCAAACACAGGATACTTTGGTTTAGGAAGAACTTGGAACTTTAGCTTACGCTACAATTTCTAATAAAGAACCAAACTAAATAAGAAAAAACGGCATTGACTTTTAAGTTTAATGCCGTTTTTTATTGCCCATTTTTGTTATATTTGTTTCAATAAAAATTTAATTTATGTACCATTTTTTACAAAAATTTCACTCAGGTTGGGCCTATTTAGCACTTTTGCTTTTAGCAATTGCAGTAATAAATGCTATTATCGGCTTCTCTTCTAAAAAAGAGTTTACAGCAAAAGATCGCAAGATTTCTTTATTTGCTTTAATTGGAACTCATACACAATTGTTGATTGGTTTAATCCTTTATTTTGTGTCTCCGTTAGGAAAAGCAGCTTTTGGACAAATGTCTAATACTGAACTTAGATTAACTTCTTTAGAACACCCGCTGATCAATATTATCGCCATCGTTTTAATTACTATTGGATGGTCAAAACATAAAAAGCTAATCAACAGCGAAGCAAAATTTAAAACATTTGCTATATTTTACGGATTAGGATTATTACTTATTTTAAGTAGAATTCCATGGAACCTTTGGTTCTAAAAACACCAATTAAAGCCCTAGAAAAATAGGGCTTTTTTTATCTCGGCATATTATTTGTACAAACTCCCCCAAGTCTGAAAAAAAATAAATCATGAGTAAAAAGAATATCATACTTACCACATTTGCATTAACTTTTTTAAGTTGCTTTACCTACATTATAAGCCAAACAAAACCAGTAATTGAACAAAAATCAACTCAAGACACTGTAAAAAACAATAGACCGAGCATAATTGCCATGCCAACTGACTCTGTTTTTACAGACAAAGGCTTAAAACTAAAATTATACAAAAAAACAGCTCACGCATCCTACTATGCAGATCGTTTTAACGGTAGAAAAACAGCTGACGGAAGCAGATTCAGCAACAGTAAATATACCGCTGCTCATAAAAAACTTCCTTTTGGAACAAGAGTTAAAGTAACTAATGAAGCCAACGGAAAATTTGTAATTGTAAAAATCACAGATCGCGGTCCATTTGTAAAAACCCGTGAAATCGACCTTTCAAAAAGAGCCTTTATGGAAATCACCAAAAATAAAGGTGCCGGTGCGATGAAAGTTACAATCGAGACAATAATAGAATAAAAAAAAAATCCCGCTCTAGCGGGATTTTTTTATACAAACTTTTTAATACTCATCATAACTCCAGTGTGAAGTCCTTCATGATAATTATTAAAATCTAAAGCTCCTTCAATATTCTTTAAAGTATAACCTATACTTGTACTATACTCCATATAGTTAACAAAAATACCTTTCTCAAAATCACTTTCTACTTGCTTTAAAGTGGACAAAAGAAGCCTTTTAATCTCACCAACCTCTTCTTGCGAAACATCACCTTCCGGCTTGGTTCCTTTTTTATACTTTGCCATAAATTCTTCAGAAACATTTGCTGGCAAACCTGACAATTTATAAACCAAGGCCTGCTGAACAGATATACAGTGACCCGCATTCCAAATTAAATTATTACTAAATCCTTCTGGAATTTTATTTAATTGTTCTAATGAATAATTATCTAAAATCTTCAAAATAACTTCTCTAATAGTAGTCTGTACATTAAAAACTGATTTCATAAATATGTATTTTTTTTATAAAATTAGTCATTTTTAAGTTTTAAATGATTTTTCTTTGCAGTCTAACAAATTTGTAAAAAAATGAACAAAATATACTATTTAGCATCTTGCGACACTTGTCGAAAAATCATTAAAAGTTTACCTGAAAATCATAATTTAGTTTTTCAAGACATCCGACAAAACCCGATTACGGAAACAGAACTCGATGAAATGTATAAACTTTCTGGAAGCTATGAAGCACTATTCAGTAAAAAAGCACAATTGTACAAGTCAATGGATTTAAAAAACAAATCTTTGACTGAAGCTGATTTTAAAAAGTACATTTTAGAACACTACACTTTCTTAAGTCGTCCCGTTTTTATTATTGACGGAAAAATTTACATCGGCAACAGCCAAAAAAACATTGCAGAAGTTATAAAAGTTTTGAGTTAGGATTTTTTCCTCGATTTTACAATTACACAGATTATTGAATTACAGCGCAAGACTACAAACTTTTAGTTATCTTTGCGCCTTTATACTCAATTATATGATACAATCTATGACAGGGTTTGGCAAAGCTTCTTTGCAATTGCCTACAAAAAAAATTACCGTTGAAGTAAAGTCCTTAAATAGCAAAGGTTTAGATTTAAACGTAAGAATGCCGTCGCTTTATCGCGAAATGGAACTAGGTTTAAGAACTCAAATCGCTGCAAAACTGGAAAGAGGAAAAATTGATTTCGGAATTTATATCGAAAGCACTTCTGAACAAACTTCAACAAAAGTAAATGTACCTGTCGTAAAAAACTACATTGCCCAATTAAAAGAGGTTTATCCAGACGCAGATGAAACTGAATTAATGAAAATGGCTGTTCGTATGCCTGACACATTAAAAACTGAACGCGAAGAAATCGACGAAAACGACTGGGAACAAATTCAAGTTATTATTGACGAAGCACTTCAAAACATTCTAGGTTTCAGAAAAGACGAAGGAGAATCTCTAGAAAAAGAATTCAACTTAAGAATTGGTAATATTCGTCAATATATGAACGACGCTTTGGCATTAGATCCAGAACGTGTTCAAGCCATTAAAGATCGTTTACAAACTGCAATCTCAGAATTACAAGTTAATGTTGACGAAAATCGTTTTGAGCAGGAATTAATCTACTACTTAGAAAAGTTGGATATAACCGAAGAAAAAGTGCGTTTAACGAACCATTTAGACTATTTCTTAGAAACTTTAAATGGAAATGAAGCAAACGGTCGAAAATTAGGCTTTATTACTCAAGAAATGGGTCGTGAAATCAACACTATGGGTTCAAAATCAAATCATGCTCAAATGCAGAAATTGGTTGTGATGATGAAAGATGAATTAGAAAAGATTAAAGAACAGGTTTTGAATGTTTTGTAAAAACGCTGTAAGCTTTAAGCTATAGGCAATAAGCTAAAAACGAAATCAAATTAAAGCCTAAGGCCTAAAGCCTAAAGCTTAAAGCATAACAATAATGAACAAAGGAAAATTAATTGTTTTTTCAGCACCTTCAGGATCGGGAAAAACAACTATAGTAAAACATTTACTAGGGAAAGAAGATTTAAACTTAGAATTTTCGATCTCAGCAGCTTCTCGCGAACCACGCGGAGAAGAAGAACACGGAAAAGATTATTATTTTATTTCGTTAGAACAATTCAAAAAACACATTAAGGCCGAAGAATTCCTAGAATGGGAAGAGGTTTATCGCGATAATTTTTACGGCACATTAAAGTCGGAAATTGAACGTATTTGGGCTTTAGGAAAAAATGTAATCTTTGATATTGATGTTGCCGGCGGATTACGTATAAAGCACAAATTTCCAGAACAGACTTTAGCCGTTTTCGTAAAACCACCTAGTGTCGACGAACTAAAACGCAGATTAAAACAACGTTCTACAGAAAGTGACGATAAAATTAATATGCGAATTGCAAAAGCATCTGTCGAATTAGCCACAGCACCTCAATTTGACACTATTATAAAAAACTACGATTTAGATACTGCAAAAGAAGAAGCTTATCAATTGGTAAAAGAATTTATTTCTAAGTGATTTTTTTAGTCCCTAGTTGCTAGTCCTTAGTTTGAAAAGAGTTAAATTAAAAAGTTTATATGAGTGGTATTAAATCCTATAAAGAGTTATTTATTTGGCAAAAAGGAATAAAAATAGTTCTTCTAGTTTATAAACTCACAAAAAGCTTTCCTAAAGAAGAAATATATGCGCTAGCAAGTCAATTAAAAAGAGCAAGTGTATCTGTTCCTTCGAATATCGCAGAAGGCTTTGGACGTCAAACTGACAAATCTTTTAATCACTTTTTGAATATTTCCCGAGGCTCTTTAAATGAAATAGAAACACAATTAATTATTGCAAAGGAATTAAAATTTATCTCTGATGATAATCTATTTAATGAAATTATGTTTTTAATTGAAGAAGAAAGTAAAATGATAAGTGCTTTTTCCAAAAATCTTAAAGACTAAGAACTAAGTACTAAAAACTAAGTACTCTAAAAAAAAATGAAAATAGGACTTTACTTCGGAACGTATAACCCCATTCATGTTGGTCATTTGATCATTGCCAATCACATGGCTGAGTTTGCAGATTTAGATCAGATTTGGATGGTTGTTACTCCTCATAATCCGTTAAAAAAGAAAGCAACCTTACTCGATGATCATCACCGTTTGCAAATGGTCTTTCTTGCAACAGAAGATTATCCGAAGATCAAGCCCTCGGATATTGAGTTTAAACTGCCGCAGCCTAATTATACAGTTGTTACGTTAGCGCATTTACAAGAAAAATATCCAAGTCATGAATTTTCTTTGATTATGGGTGAAGACAATCTAAAAACGCTTCATAAATGGAGAAACTACGAGGTGATTCTCGAAAACCATGATATTTATGTTTACCCGCGTATCTCTGATGAACCAGAAAACACAGAACTAAAATCGCATCCAAAAATTCATGTAATCGATGCGCCAATTGTGGAAATCTCTTCAACTTTTATTCGAAACAATATCAAAGAAGGCAAAAACATTCAGCCATTATTGCCGCCAAAAGTTTGGGAATATATCGATCACAATAATTTATATAAGAAGTAAATAAACAATTATACACAATATTGTCATTTCGACGAAGGAGAAATCTTCGTTGCTAAATCGACAAAGTATATGATTAATCTTTACGGAGTTTCTTGCGGAGATCCCTCCTTCGTCGGAATGACAAAAAAACACCTAAAAGTAAGAAAGCCTGAATTTAAAATTCAGGCTTTCTTTTTATTTGTCAGTTACTAGTTAACCGTTACAGTTCGCTTTGGAACAGATGTACATTCTTGACCATCTTTTTTAACCGTAACCTCAGCCTTAGCTTCATACGTTCCTGCAGCAGCATAAGTATGAGAAACATCTTTTCCAGTTGCTGTACTACCATCGCCAAATGTCCATTTTACAGAAACCAAAGTTCCTGTTCCGCTGTAACCAACTGAATAATTCATTATCTTAGGATTATTAGCATCTGTCGAATTATGTAATTTAACAAAAATTGACTCTGCTAAGCAATCTACAATTGCCTCGCTATCACTCTTACTGCAAGAATTACTCATAAACACAGTTGCAATAAGAACTAACACTGATACAAACTTTTTCATTTTTGAAAATTTTAGTGGTTTATGAATCAAAATTATTCTTTTAAATAACAAAAACAAATGATTTAAATCATAATCTGTTACCAAAAAACAACTTTAATTCTTTAGAAATAATCTCAAAAAGCGCATTTAAATTATTGTTTTTGGGTGCTAATAAGTACACAAATTCCTCTGGCACGTGAAAACTATTCCACACTAACTGCAGTTTATTCTCTTTAATAAAACTTCTCGCGTTACAATTCCAAGTTACCGCCACTCCTTCATTTTTGGACAGAAGTCGCAGCATCTCAGATTCTGAAGGAATAATGTAATTAGGCACCATTGATGGTCTTTTTTTATTAAAAGCATGGAGCCAAAATAATTTTATGTGCGGAATTCGGGCATCATGGCTATACCATTTTTGCCCATTCAACCATTGTTCTATCTCAACAAAATTGTCTGCTTTTAGTCTTTGACGAAATTCTGTTATATCTAAAGTTGTTGGAGCAACCACTATTAATTTAATTTTTCCAACAATTTCATAAGTGGTATCAAAAGTATCAAACCTTTTTGTGGTTATTGCAAAATCAAGTTTTTTAGAATCGACTAATGCAAAAAGCTCATCGTTTTCGGCAAAGGTAAAATCGATCAAATCAAATTTTGAAATCAAAAGATTCCCTATACATTCAAAAAGATGTTTTGAAATTCCAACAGAAATTAATCGATTAGCATCTTCAGCTTTAGTTCTAAAACCAGCCTCGACACTTTCGAGCCTGTCCAACGCATCTATAATCAAATTATTCAGTAACTTAGCATATTCCGTTGGCTCTACTCCTTTTGATTTTCGATTAAATAATTTATTCCCAACATGAGCTTCGAGCATAGAAATTTGCTGACTAACGGCTGGCTGACTCATAAATAATTCCTTTGCAGCTACCGAAAAATTGCCGTTTTTATAAACAGCCTTAAAAGTTCTGTACCATTCTAGATTTACCATGACATAAATTTATTTATAACAAACATAGTTTATTTTATTTTTACTAATATCACTTAACCTGTAAATTTGTTCAAAATTTAATATTATGAAGAAAATAGCATTACTTTCAATAATTGCATTCGCTGTCACAAACATTTCGGCTGTTGCACAAAAATCAAATAAAAAAGGGATGAAAAAAGTATTATTTGTTGTTACCAGTAATGATAAGCTGGGCAATACTGGAGAAAAAACTGGGTTTTGGTCAGAAGAATTTGCTGCACCATATTACGAGTTATTAGATCAGGGAGTCGAAATTACAATTGCT
This sequence comes from Flavobacterium oncorhynchi, assembly GCF_002217355.1. Taxonomy (GTDB): domain Bacteria; phylum Bacteroidota; class Bacteroidia; order Flavobacteriales; family Flavobacteriaceae; genus Flavobacterium; species Flavobacterium oncorhynchi. The sequence goes on from NZ_MUHA01000007.1 coordinate 52,836, forward strand.
TCTCCTCTTGGCGGACAACCACCAATTGATCCAAAAAGTGCCGATCCGTCTTCAGCTACAGAAGACACAAAACGTTTTGATGCTGATAAGGTTTTACAAGAAAAACTAAAAAACACTTTAAAACTTTCGGCTGTTAGTCAAAAAGATTATGATGCCGTTTTTTACCCTGGAGGTCATGGACCGCTTTGGGATTTAGTTCAAGATAAAAATTCCATTTCCTTAATCGAATCATTTTATACGCATAACAAACCTATTGCTTTTGTATGTCATGCACCAGCAGTTTTGAAAAACGTAAAAGTCAACGGTGAATATCTCGTGAAAGGCAAAAAGGTAACTGGATTTACCAATGATGAAGAAGAAGCGGTTGGTTTAACTAAAGTCGTTCCTTTTTTATTAGAAGACGCTTTATCATCAAATGGAGGGATTTTTTCAAAAGGACCAAACTGGCAGCCATATGCTGTTGAAGACGGACTTTTAATTACAGGTCAAAATCCAGCATCGTCTAAGCTAGTAGCCGGCAAATTATTGCAAAAAATTAAATAAATAAGATGCTGAGGGACTGAGACGCTAAGATTCTAAGGTTCTTCTCTTAGGAACTAAAAAAAGCTAACGTCCCATAAGCAAATTGATAAATAACAAAATTAAACAAACAACCATGCTAAGTCGATTAGATAAGTTCAAAGAAAAAAACCTTAGAACCTCAGAATCTTAGCATCTTAGAACCCTAAAAAAAAATGCTAAACTTTGAATTATACAATCCGACAAATTTAATTTTCGGAAAAGGACAAATTGAAAAACTATCAACTCTAGTTCCAAAAGAGGCTAAAATTCTTTTGGCTTATGGAGGCGGAAGTATTTTCAAAAACGGTGTTTACGATCAAGTAATCGCAAACTTAAAAGGTTTTGAAATTGTAGAATTTGGCGGAATTGAACCAAATCCAAGATTTGAAACTTTAATGAAGGCAGTTGACGTTATCAAAGCCGAAAAAATCAATTTTATTCTTGCCGTTGGTGGAGGATCAGTAATTGATGGTGTGAAATTTATTTCGGCAGCTGTAAATTTTGAAGGAAATCCGATTGATATTCTGCAAAAAAGAATCTTAATTACAGAAAATGCAATGCCTTTTGGAACGGTTTTGACGCTGCCTGCAACAGGAAGCGAAATGAATTCTGGTTCTGTTGTAACCATCGAATCTACTCAAGAAAAACTTGCTTTTGGCGGGAGCGCAATGTTTCCTAAATTCTCTATTTGCGACCCAACGGTTATTGCTTCTTTACCAAAAAGACAAATCCAAAATGGTGTTGTTGATGCTTACACGCACGTAATGGAACAATACCTAACCTATCCGCATGAAGGTTTTTTACAAGACCGAATTGCTGAGGGAATTTTACAAACTTTAATTGAAATAGGTCCAAAAGTTGTTGAAAATCCAACCGATTATGCTTTAGCTTCAAACTTTATGTGGAGTTGTACTATGGCATTGAATGGATTAATTCAAAAAGGCGTTCCTCAAGATTGGGCAACTCATATGATAGGACATGAATTAACTGCACTTTACGGAATTGATCATGCAAGAACTTTAGCTATTATTGGCCCAAGTTTATACAAGGTAATGTTTGAGACTAAAAAAGGCAAACTGGCACAATATGGCCGTCGTATTTTTAATATTTCAGGATCTGACGATGAAGTGGCAAAAGAAGCAATTAATAAAACAGTGGAATTTTTCCATACAATGGGAATGGACACAAAACTATCTCAATACACAGAAAATTACAGCAATACTGCCGATTTCATAGTAAACCGCTTTGACGAAAGAGGCTGGAAAGGTCTCGGAGAAAATCAATTAATAACTTTAGACAAAGTAAAATCTATTGTTGAACTTAGTTATTAAGTGATCAGTAAAAATTAACCGTGAGTACTAAAAAGTGAGTACTGGCAACTAATGAAAAAAGGCGTTCTTAACTAGTTTAAGAGCGCCTTTTTAAAATACTAAAACAAAACTAACTAACTCAATTCTTGCTAAACTCATTAAATTCTAATTTATAAACAGTTACAACGTAAGGATTTTATTTTTATTGTGTTTGTCAAAAAATATTTTTTACTTTAATTGAAAAACTGCTGAAAACCATTGCTATTATATACACACAAATAAATTTCTTAAATCAGTTTTTGTATTATTACTACTTTATTAAGTACTTTTGTTTTAAATTATTAAAATAATGAGTGAAAAGTTAAAATTTGCAGTAATTGGAGGAGGAAGCTGGGCAACGGCAATTGCAAAAATGTTGTGCGTAAACCTTTCAGAAATTGCGTGGTATATGCGTAATGAATCTGCGATCGAACATATTCAGAAATACAAACACAACCCAAATTATCTAAGCTCGGTTGAGTTTGACACTAACAAGCTTAAACTAACCAGCAATATAAATGAAGCGATCGAATATGCAGATTACATCATTTTTGCTATCCCATCTGCTTTTTTAGATGCCGAATTAAAAAACATGACGGTTTCTTTATCAGATAAAATTATTTTCTCAGCAATTAAAGGTATCGTTCCAGAAACTAGTTTAATTGTTGGCGAGCATTTTCATATTCAATACGATATTCCATACTACAACATAGGAGTTATTACAGGTCCTTGTCATGCTGAAGAAGTGGCATTAGAAAGACTTTCTTACCTAACAATTGCTTGCGGTGATCCCGAAAAAGCTTCTACTGTAGCAAAATCTCTTTCAGGAAATTATATTAAAGCTAAAATTTCAGACGACATTATCGGAACTGAATACGCAGCAATGCTTAAAAACATTTACGCAATTGCTGCCGGAATTGCACATGGTTTAGGCTATGGAGATAATTTCCAATCGGTTATGATGAGTAACGGAATTCGCGAAATGAAAAAATTCATTCGTAAAGTTCACAAAATGAAACGTAACATTAATGATTCTGCTTATTTGGGCGATTTATTAGTTACAGGATATTCTATTTTTTCAAGAAACAGAATGTTCGGAAATATGATTGGAAAAGGATACACAGTAAAAAGCGCCATGATGGAAATGAGCATGGTTGCCGAAGGTTATTACGCCACAAAAAGTGCTTACAAACTAAACCAAGGTTACGGAGCAAAAACACCTATTATAGACGCTGTTTATGCTGTTTTATACGAAGGAAAAGATGCAAAATCTGTATTTAAAAAATTGACTGAGTCGCTGGATTAAAGTTTTTAGTTAAAAGAGGCAAGAAGCAAGAGACAAGATTTTTAAAAATAGAATAAATAAAAAAGAGTCAAGACTGGACAATCAGTTTGACTCTTTTTTATTTCAGTGCAAGTCTTTTTTCTTGCCTCTTTCTTCTATTCTCTTTACTTCACCATAATTCCTTCAACAAACAAAATTGGCACTTCTTCAGTATCATTTTCGTTGATTAAATTAGATTTGAAAGTAAATTTCTTATCATACAAAGTATTTCCGATGAAAAAAGTTACCATAAATTCATTGTTCATAACCAGAAGACTTTTCTCTATCATCTCAATCTTTACTACAGAAACTGCAGGAACTTCAACAAAAGCGTGACGCAAAATTGAAGTTTTTTTCATTTCCCCATCAATTGTTCCAAATGCTTTTGAAACCACCATTACACTGTCTAGATTAAAATCGCTGTCATTTACAAGATAAGCATACCATACTTTTTCCATAAAATCATCGCTCCATTCCTGCACGGCAGCTAGAAACACGTTTTCAACTATTGGGATTATTATATCTTTTTTCATTTTAGTCAAAAGTTTAAAAGTCGAAAGTCATAAAGTCGAAAACCTCAAAGTTATGACTTTATGACTTTCGACTTTATGACTTTTAGACTTAGAATTATATATTTGCTTTGAATTGCTCTAAGAAACGAACATCGTTTTCATAAAACATACGGATATCACCAATTTGGTATAAAAGCATCGCAATACGCTCTACTCCCATTCCAAATGCAAAACCGTTATATTCATCTGGATTGATGTCACAGTTTTTCAAAACGTTAGGATCAACCATTCCACATCCTCCAATTTCTAACCATCCTGTACCTTTTGTAATACGATAATCCGTTTCGGTTTTTAAACCCCAATAGATATCAATTTCAGCACTTGGTTCTGTAAATGGAAAGTATGACGGACGAAGACGAATTTTAGATTTTCCAAACATTTCTTTTGTAAAATAAAGTAACGTCTGTTTCAAATCGGCAAAAGAAACATCTTTGTCAATGTACAATCCTTCTACCTGGTGAAAAATACAGTGCGAACGAGACGAAATTGCTTCATTACGAAAAACACGTCCTGGAGAAATCGTACGAATTGGCGGTTTATGATTTTCCATATAACGCACCTGAACAGATGATGTATGCGTACGCAGCAACACATCAGGATTTGTTTGGATAAAAAATGTATCCTGCATATCACGTGCCGGATGATATTCTGGCAAATTCAATGCGGTAAAATTATGCCAATCATCTTCTATTTCCGGACCTTCGGAAACATTGAAACCAATATTAGCAAAAATATCAATAATCTGATTTTTAACAATTGAAATCGGATGGCGAGAACCAATAATTACCGGCTCTGCCGCACGTGTTAAATCACCAAAAACTCCTTTTGTTTCTTGTTTGCTTTCCAGTTCTTCCTGAATAACGCGAACTTTTTCTTCAGCAACAGCTTTTAGAGTGTTAATTACCTGTCCAAAATCTTTTTTCTGGTCGTTTGGAATGTTCTTGAACTCTGTAAAAAGTTCTTTCAACAATCCTTTACTACCTAAATATTTAATACGGAATTGCTCTAAGGATTCTTTATTTTTGTCATTAAAGGCTTTAGCTTCCTCTATATGTTCTTTTATCTTGTCTATCATTTTCCTTCAATAATTGAGAATACAAATTTAGTAAAAAAGTGAGATGTTAAGAGTGAGATGTTTGAAGTATTTTCTAAACTTCTGTCATAATTTCAATCTAAAATCTAAAATCTATATTCTAAAATTTAAATTTTCTATTCTATTACTTCCCTTTCTAAAAAATAATTAACGATTGCCTCTTTCATTAAAACCGATTGTTCGCCAGCTTTTAAAGCCGGTAATTGTTCTTTTACTTTGTAATGAGGCCACCCTTCAGCATCAAAAAAATCAAATTCATAAAACCCATAAGGCTCCAATAATCTGCAGATTGCAATGTGCATCAAATTTAATTTTTCATCTTTCTTGAACTCTCGATGAACTTTTCCGAGTTCCTGAACTCCAATTAAATAAATAATTGCATCTAAATCTAGGTCTTCACCTTGCGAAAATTGATTTGAAAGTATATCGACGAGCTTTTCCCAGCGCTCTTTTAATTGTGTATCTCTTGACATTTTATTTATGATTTTAGATCTTAGATCTTAGATTGCTGATTTAAAAATCTAAAATCAGCAATCTGAATTCTAAAATTAGAGTTGCAAAGATAAGAACTTCAAATCCAAAGACCTCAAAAAACGAAAACTTCCGTTTTTACGATATCAAAATCTCAAGTATACTAATTGATTTTGAAAATTAAAAACTTTACCCCTTTGAAGCTTTGCTCCTTTGAACCTAAAAAAAGATCTATATTTGCGCCTTTATTAAATCCACAGAAAACATGAGTTTTTTTGATATTATTGTTGGTGCACTTTTAGGTTTTAGCTTATACAAAGGCATTAAAAATGGGCTTTTTGTAGAAGTTGCCTCTTTTATTTCGTTGTTGTTAGGAATTTATTTAGCAATTAAATTTTCTTCTTTAATTAAAGATATAATCAGCAAACATGTGTCGTGGAATCCAAGCACAATTCAAATTACAGCTTTTATACTAACTTTTATTTTAGTTGTAATAGGTGTTTATTTTTTAGCCAAAATCCTTACGGGAATTGCCGATTTTGCCTTTTTAGGATGGGCAAATAAATTAGGTGGAGGCTTTTTTAGGGTTTTAAAATCAATTCTTATTTTAAGCATTTTTATTGCCTTATTTGAAAAAATCAATTTCAATAATACTTTCGCTAAAAAGGAAACTCTGGACAAGTCTATTTTTTATAATCCTGTAAAAAAAGTGGCCGCTTTTGTATATCCGTCAATTGAGAAATGGTACGAGAATTTCAAAGACAATCAGTCAGATAATTCCTCAAAAAACAGCAATACACCACCTAACTAATACAATTACTGCTTTAATTTTCTTTTCTTTCTATTTTTAAATTATTGGTTGTCAAATTTTTAAGCCATTAAAAATATTAAATGATCAACAAGAAGAGTTGTGCTTTTTATTTATTTAATTTGTAAAAATTTACTTCGCAAATGAATAAAAACGTAGAAGCCTGCTCTGTTCCAAAAAGTGAACAAAATGCAATGAAAGCGATTACAATTGACTGTGTTGTATTTGGTTTTGAAGAAGGAAGTCTAGAAGTTCTTTTAGTACAACACGCGGAAGGAATCAGTAAAGGAAAATGGGGACTTCCAGGCGGATGGATCAATAAAACCGAAAGCACTGATACTGCTGCTCAACGTTTATTAAGTGAACTTACAGGTCTTGATAACATTTATTTGGAACAGTTAAAAGTGTTTAGCGATCCAGATCGTTTTCCGCTTCGGCGGGTTATTACTATAGGATATTATGCTCTTGTAAAAAGAGAAGATTATAATATTAAAGTTGGCTTCACCGCATCTGATGCAAAATGGTACAAAATAAACAGTATTCCTGATTTAATCTACGATCATAACGAAATCCTGTCTTACAGTTTACAACACCTTCGCAGCAGAGTTCGCCATGCTCCTATTGGCTTTAATCTTCTTCCTGAAAAATTTACTTTATTGCAGTTGATGCATCTTTACGAAGAAATTCTAGGTACTGCTTTAGAAAAATCAAATTTTAGAAGAAAAATTCTTCATATGAAACTACTGCTTGAACTGGATGAAAAAGAACAAGATGTTTCGCATAGAGCTGCAAAACTTTATAAGTTTGATGACGAAATCTACAAGAAATTAACTCAAAAAGGGTTTAATTTTGAATTTTAAAGCACTTTTTAAATCTTAGCTTTTAACTATCGGGCTTCTGAATTCCAGAATCCAAAACTTTGCGCTATCTTTGCGGCTTAGTAACATACGCTAAAGCAATTGTTAGAGCGCAGTTTACATTAAAAGAAATACTTAAACTCGATTAGAGAACTTATATATTACAATGAAGAAGATTCGTAATTTTTGCATTATTGCACACATTGACCACGGTAAAAGCACACTGGCAGATAGATTATTGGGTGCTACTCAAACCGTTACAGCCCGTGAAGAAAAAGCTCAATTGCTTGACAACATGGATCTGGAGCGTGAACGTGGTATTACCATAAAAAGTCACGCTATTCAAATGGAATACACTTACAAAGGTGAAGAATACATTTTGAATTTGATTGATACTCCTGGACACGTCGATTTCTCATACGAAGTTTCACGTTCGATTGCTGCCTGCGAAGGTGCACTTTTAATTGTTGATGCTGCGCAAAGTATTCAAGCACAAACTATTTCTAATTTGTACTTAGCATTAGAAAATGACTTAGAAATTATTCCGGTTTTAAACAAGGTAGATTTACCAAGTGCAAATCCTGAAGAAGTTAGTGATGATATCATCGATTTGCTGGGATGTAAATTGGAAGATATTATTCATGCTTCTGGAAAAACAGGTTTTGGTGTTGAAAATATCTTAGCTGCAATTATCGAAAAAATTCCAGCTCCAAAAGGAAATCCTGAAGAACCTTTACAAGCTTTGATTTTTGACTCGGTTTACAATCCGTTTCGTGGAATCGAAGTTATCTTTAGAGTTGTAAATGGTGAAATTAAAAAAGGGCAAAAAATTAAATTCATGGCTACCGGCAATGAATATTTTGCGGACGAAATTGGAACTTTAAAATTAAATCAAGTTCCTAAAAATGTAATTTCTTCAGGTGATGTTGGTTATTTAATTTCTGGAATTAAAGAAGCCAAAGAAGTAAAAGTTGGAGATACTCTAACTGATGCAAAAACACCGACTACTAATATGATTACTGGTTTTGAGGATGTAAAACCAATGGTATTTGCGGGAATTTATCCTGTTGATACTGAAGATTACGAAGATTTGCGTTCTTCTATGGAGAAATTGCAATTGAATGATGCTTCGTTAGTTTTTACTCCTGAAAGCTCTGCTGCATTAGGTTTTGGTTTCCGTTGCGGATTCTTAGGAATGCTTCACATGGAAATTATCCAGGAACGTTTAGAGCGTGAGTTCGATATGACTGTAATTACTACGGTTCCTAACGTTTCGTATTTGGCTTATACTAAAAAAGATCCGGAAACTGCATTTGTTGTAAATAATCCTTCAGACTTACCTGAACCATCTCGTTTAGACAGAGTTGAAGAACCATATATTAAAGCAACTATCATTACAAAAGCTGATTTCGTAGGTAACGTAATGAGTTTATGTATTGAGAAACGCGGCCAAATTACCAATCAAACGTATTTAACTACGGAACGTGTTGAATTGAATTTTGATATGCCTTTGGCAGAAATCGTATTTGATTTTTACGATCGTTTAAAAACAGTTTCAAAAGGTTATGCTTCTTTTGATTATTCTCCTATTGGAATGAGAACTTCGAAACTAGTAAAACTGGATGTTCTTTTAAATGCACAAACGGTTGATGCTCTTTCTGCTTTAATTCACGAAGACAACGCTTACAATATTGGTAAAAAAATGACCGAAAAATTACGTGAGCTGATTCCAAGACAACAGTTTGATATTCCGATTCAGGCTGCAATTGGAGCTAAAATTATCGCTCGTGAAACCATTAAAGCACTTCGTAAAGACGTTACCGCAAAATGTTACGGTGGAGATATTTCGCGTAAGCGTAAACTTCTTGAAAAACAGAAAAAAGGTAAAAAACGTATGCGCCAAGTAGGAAACGTTGAGATTCCACAAGAAGCGTTTATGGCTGTTTTAAAACTTAACGACTAGATCTTTTATTTAGAAAAAAGAATAAAGAGAATAGAATATAGATAAAAACCCGATGACTTATGTTATCGGGTTTTTCTTTTTTAGCAAAGTCATTATTAAAAACTAGTAATCAATTCATTACAAAAAAAGCAATTAAATCCAATCCAAATAAACATATGTAAAAAGCTACAAAAATAAAAATATTAACACCCTTCGCAGAATTTTGATGCAGTTCGTCGAAATTAACACAGAATTTAACACAAAAATTATAACTTGTAATCTTACAACTTTAAAACCAGATAATTATGAAAACTAAATTTTTTATTATTTTATCGATGTTAACTTTCTCATTCGTTAATGCTCAACAAGAAGAAGTTGAGTCAGAAATGAAAACTGCAAAAGGAATCACTTTTGCGCATGGGGATATGTTTGTAGAAGGTTCTATACAAATTAGCACTGGCGGCGACCAGGATTACTATGCTTTCAATCCTAAATTTGGATACTTCCTTAATAACAAATTTGCTGTTGGAGGTCAATTAAATTATTCAAGCAACAAATTTGAATCAACAAATACTAAAACAAACATTTTTGGTATTGGAGGATTTGCAAGATATTATGTGCTTGAATTAGATAAGAAACGTTTCAAAGCATATAGTGAAGCCGGCCTTGGCTATGGCCGAAACAAAGTTGAAACAAGTGCAGGTTCTGACGACAGCAACAGTCTTACTGCTAATATTAATGTTGGTTTAAACTATTTTTTAACCAAAAATATTGCCGTTACATTTACCCTTGCTAACATTTTATCTTACAATAGTGTTTCGCCGGAAAATGGTCCATCATCAGATACTTTTCAACTAAACATCAACTTATTTGAAAACATTTTTGATCAACCAAAGTTTGGACTTTTGTATAAATTTTAATTCGTTTCTACGATTTACCTATAAAAGCTGTCTCAATTTGGGACAGCTTTTTTATTTCTTTAAACATCAAACCTTTGTAACTTTGAGCCTCTTAACCTTTGAACCAAAAAAAATGCTCGACGAAACTCCTAAAAGATTTGACCGAATTGTGGCTATTCTAATTCAATTACAATCAAAAAAAATTGTAAAAGCACAAGAATTGGCAGATCGATTTGATGTGAGTTTACGAACTATTTATAGAGACATCAGAACTCTTGAAGCTTCTGGAGTTCCAATCTACAGTGAAGCTGGCGTAGGCTACGCTTTAATGGAAGGCTACAGACTTCCGCCGGTTATGTTTACGCGCGAAGAAGTAAGCAGTTTTATTGCTGCCGAAAAACTAATGCAGAAGTTTACTGATCCTGCTCTTGGAAATCATTACGCATCGGCAATGTATAAGCTGAAATCAGTCCTTCGAAGTACTGATAAAGACTGGCTTTCTAATATTGAATCTAAAGTTGTAATGCAGACTGCAGAACCAATGTTTAACGACAATTCTCCAAATACTTTAGCGGTTCTTTTTGAAAGTATTGCTGAGAAAAAACAAATCTTGCTTTCGTACAAAACTTTTGAAAGCGATCAAACTAATGAACGAAATATTGAGCCTGTTGGTGTTTTTCACGATCATAACAATTGGTACTTTTTAGGATATTGTCATCTACGAAAAGATTATCGCCAATTTAGAACAGACAGAATTCAAAAAATTCAGAAAACGGAAACTAGTTTTACGATCGAACATAATTCCTTGGACACTTATTTATCTAAAAACGAAACTATTCCAACTACAAAAGTCAGGATCTTGATTGACAAAAAAATCTCCCGCTACTTAGGAACTGAAAAAAAATATCATGGCTTTATTTCAGAAAAAGAAGTTGATGGAAAAATAGAAATGACGTTTATGTGCAAGGATATTGAAAGCGGGTTCCCGCGTTGGTTTTTAATGTTTGGTGATTATGCCGAAATCTTAGAACCTGAAAGACTAAAAACAAGAGCTTTAGAATTACTAGAAATTAACAGACTAAGACTTTTATAAAAAAACTCCTGAGAGAAATCTTCAGGAGTTTTTTTTATTTATTTCTGTTTAACAACGTTGTAAAAATTATAATCTGTATTTGAAGCGTCTGTAATTCCAATGTTTCTACCCATTGTAACTATTTGCCCTCTATGATATGTTCCGTGATTAATCACCTGAAGCAAATAATCAGAAACTGGAAGTTCGCATTCAAACCAAGGATTACTAATTTTAACTTCTTTAACCAAATCTTCTTCAGACAATGAATGGATAATGTCCTTCAACTTTACAGATGAATTTAATAGTCCTGCAAATATTTCTTCTTTCGACAATTCATTTTCTGCTTTCTTTTCTATTGGAGAAGTTTCAGAAATGATCGAAAACCAATATTCTTCTGTAGACCAAATATGATCCAATGTTTTCATAATATTTGAAAAACTCGAAGAAACCTCTGCATAAAGCAATTCATCAGATTTCGGCGAAAGCCAATTTACAAATTGTTGATTTACCCATAAATTATAATCGGCATAATTAGACATTATCTTTTTTAAACTCATAGCTGTTAATTTAGATTTTTAAAGTTAAACGAATTAAAAAGCAATCTGATTATCTTTCCCAGAAAAATGGAGGTTCAATATTTAAAGCTCGCAAATACACATAACCTTGCCCACGGTGATGCACTTCATTATCAATAAAATACAAAATATTTTGAATAATTGGAAATTCATATTGTCCAAATAGATTAAAGTTTTCATTAAAATCTTCGATCGACAATTTCTCCCAATATTTATTAATTTCCTCTGTTGCCTCATCCCATTTTTCAAGGTACTGTGCTTTAAAAATCAATTTTTCTGTTCCTTCTGTATAAGGCTGAACGTCACGATTAACTATCGATTTAAGTGCTGGTGCAGCAATAGCTAAAAGTTCATCAGCTAATTTTGCAAAAGGACGCATACCTCCAATCGAGAATTCAAAAAAATCTTTTTCAGGAAAAGCCTCAATCACATGACGCGTAAGCGCGCGATGTCCTTGCCAATGTTTCAATAATTCTTCTGAAGTAATTACTTGTGCTTCTAATGTTTTCATGGTTTTAAAGTTTTAATATTTCTATACTTCAAAAGTAAAATGAGCCGGTGACAACAGTTTGTCAGTAGGAAAAAACAATTAAAAATTATTTTACATTTTCTTTTATTTTTTTGATAATCGACAAGAAAATACTAGGTATAGACACACAGCAGTGCGTCTCTACAAAATAAACATGCTAGAAAAAAACTTAGAACCTTAGCCTCTCAGAATCTTAGTGTCTTTAGAAAAAACCTTTGTACCTTTGCACCTTACAAACTTTGGAACTTAAAAAAAATGATCGAAGATAAAAATCCTCAACGTACCAGTATAGCACAATTAGGCGAATTTGGCCTAATTGAACATTTAACCAAGAACTTTGATGTTACTCAAGAGTCTACTTTAAAAAGTATAGGCGATGACGCTGCTGTTCTTGATTTCAAGGCTAAAAAGGTGGTCGTTTCTACAGATTTATTAATAGAAGGTGTGCATTTTGATTTGGCTTATATGCCCTTAAAGCATTTAGGATACAAAGCTGTTGTGGTAAATGTATCTGATATTTGCGCCATGAATGCTAAACCAACGCAAATAACTGTTTCTGTTGCCGTTTCTAATCGTTTTCCATTAGAAGCCTTAGAAGAATTATTTGAAGGGATTACGCATGCCGCAAAAGAATATAAAGTAGACGTTATTGGCGGTGACACTACCTCATCACAAAAAGGATTAATTATCAGCATAACGGCTATTGGCGAAGCTGATGAAGATGAAATCGTTTATCGTAATGGAGCTAAGCAAACTGACTTATTAGTTGTAACCGGCGATATTGGCGCAGCATATATGGGATTGCAGGTTTTGGAACGTGAAAAACAGGTTTTTCAGGTAAACCCAAACAGTCAGCCAGATTTGGATCCTTATACTTATTTGGTCGAAAGACAACTAAAACCCGAAGCGCGCAAAGATGTTCGAACTCTTTTGCATGCACTTGAAATAAAACCAACTTCGATGATTGACATTTCTGACGGCTTATCTTCAGAGATTATTCACATCTGTAAGCAATCTAAAGTGGGTTGTAATTTATATGAAGATAAACTTCCTCTAGATCCTCAGTTTATTTCGACTTGTGAAGAGTTTAATATTGACAGCACTACTGTTGCGATTAATGGCGGCGAAGATTATGAACTTCTTTTTACAATAGATATTAATGATTTTGATAAGATAAAAGGAAATCCGAACTTTTCAATTATTGGTCATATGGCTGATGAAAGCGAAGGAATTCATTTGGTAACTCGCGCCAATACTAAAATTGCCTTAAAAGCACGCGGCTGGGATGCTTTGAGCGAATAAACTTTAAAAAATCTAATAAAAAAATTCCAAATTCTAATGTGTTTTGAGGCATTGGAATTTGGATTTTTTTATTTTGAAATTTTATTTTTAGAAGAGTCCTTTGCTCTTTGCTTCTTTTACTAAATCATCATTTGAACCTGATTTTACTTTCAGCAGTTCCATTAAACCAATCCTGCGTCTTTGAATTTCATTTAAAGAAATAGCAATATAATGAGGCATTTCAGAAAGTTCTGTTCCCTTTGAAAAGTGGAACAAAATCTGCTTATCAAACTCATCAATTTCTATAGAATTGTGTGGTGATTGATTTAGCATTTTTACGACTGATTGGCTATAATACTTTTCGCATTTCATTACTTTATCAAACGCAAAAAGCAATTCATCAAAAGTTAAATCATTTTTTATAACTAATCCATTCGGATTAATTGTCCTGATAATGGTTTTGATTTTCAGTAATTCTGTATACATCGTAAGCAAAACGATTTTACAATGCGGCATTTTTTTAATGATCAATTTTGCCAGATCTTCGCCAGAAAAAAGATCTTTTTCTTCATAGGCCGGCATACTTATATCTAAAAAAGCAATGTCAAACTCAGGTGTATGCTCATCTTGCAATAACTCGTACGCTGATTTACAATCGTGGGCTTGTGCAATTTCAAACTCGTATTCTTTGGGATTATATCGAGTTATTGCATTCTTATATCCTTCAATAATAAAAGGATGATCATCGACAATTAATATATTGGGCTTTATTAATTCCGAAATTGGGGCATTGCTATCAGATGTCATTTTTATGTAGGTTAATTTTTTGATCTATTGGAACTTTAACAACTAGAAGTGTTCCTTCTCCTTTGGCAGATTTTATGGCGACTGTACCCTTGCATTCTGCGGCTCTATATTCTATATTATGCAAACCTATACCCTTTTTTTTACGTTTGGTATTAAATCCAACTCCATCATCCATAATTGACAATATGAGATAATCTATTTCGCTTTTAAACTCGACTTTAATGGTTTCTGCATCTGCATACTTATTACAGTTTTGAAGTGCTTCTTGAACAATTCTATACAAATTAATTTTAACCGTATTGTTTACGAGTTCCCATTTTATTTGAGAATCAAAAAAAGTGATCAATCTAGAATCGTATGTATTTCTCTGATTTTCAATTAGTTTATTCAAAATTAAAACAAAATTATTTACTAGTTCTGATTTCTCTCGATTTAAATCGTGCGATATTTCTCGAATATCTTCTTCAATACTTTTTAACTCAGCCAAATATTTTTTTCGTTTCGGCGCCGCAAGGCTTTCGTCTACTTTATCTAAACTATCCAAACTAATTCGAATTCCAAACATACGCCCTAAAACACCATCATGCAATTCCTGAGCAACATTTTTCTTTTCTCGAATTCGAGTTGCTTCTATCTCATTTTGCTGCGAAATCATCAGATTATAAATATCTTCATTTGCTATCTGCTGCTGCTGTTTAAAAAGCAGCTCTCTATTTCTTGCCTGCTGCGTTTTATAAACATAAAAAAACAAACCCAGCAATGTACAAATACTAAAAACATACACTAGGGTTTTGTTTTTTTCTTGCAAGTTAGAGTTCTGGTCTTTTATTTCATTCGTTTCATATTCGATACGAGAGAATTTTTCTCCCATTTTTCGCTCTGCTTTCAGCATTTTATCATTTAACCTGATATATTCCTTTGAATAAACCGAAGCTCGGGCAGGATCAACAACTGCCAATTGTTTAAGTGCATCTAACGTACTAATCAATTTTGTTGTGCCTCGGGATGAATTTAACGCTTGTTTTGCAAATTGAACGGCTCTTAAAGTATCTTTTTTTAAAGCAAAGTATTCAGACAAATGTATTTTACTAGAAACTACTCCTGATGTAAGACCTAAACTATCTCTAATTTTTAATGATTTATAAAACAAATCCGGCAAGTTGTCAAATTCTTTTAATTTGAATTTAGAATAACCTAAATTATCAAGTAAAATGGCATAGAGACTTACCCTGTCTTTAAAAAGGTTTTCCTGATTTAAACCTTTTTCAAAAAATCCTTTTGCTTCTTTGTAATTATTCCAATTTAAATATATAAAGCCTATATTATTTAATGAAGCCGCCTTATATTGAAACAATGTTGGTATTGATTTATCTTCCAAAGTCTTTAAAGCCTTGTTTTGAAACTCTAAAGCTTTTGTATATTCTCCTCTTTCATTATACAATACTCCTAGTAAATTGTAACTTTCATAATACAACTCATTTACCTTTTGCTGTTTTTTTAAACTGCTTAAAGCTTTAAAAACGGCGATCTCACTTTCAAAAAAATCCCCCTCGTTATATTGCAGACCTGCTTTGTTTAAAATTGTTTTTGACAAATTAAAATTATCATTCAACTTCAAATAAATTTTTTCTGCTTTATAGTAGTGCATGAAAGCACTATCCGAAATGGATTGAGAAGCATAATAATCTCCCAAATAGCTGTATGCTTTTGCCATATGGACAGAATCACTAGAATTAGTCGCTCTTTCTAAGATCAACTTGGTCACTTGAAGATATGATTTCCAGTCGCTTATATTGTAATATCGATTGGCTACTTTAAAAAGATTTACTTTATTAAGAGAATCGTCCTTTTGATTTAGAATTACATTTAACGCTTTCTCATTGTAACCCTTCTTAATATTAAAAGGAAGCTTATCCTCATTTGCTAACGAAAGATATGTAGACAAACTATCTACTGGAGGAATTTCATTTTTAGCAAATTCTGTTTTCTTGGTACATGCCATTAAAACAAAAAATAAAAGCAATATTATTTTACGTTTTCTTTTCAATTGCGATTTAGAGTTTCACCAAAAATAGTAAAACTATAGACACAAAAAAAAAGCTGTCAAAAAATTGACAGCTTTACTACATATTATTCAGAGTTTAATTAATCTAATTTTTTATCTGTTCCAATAGATTGATTAACACTTGCAAAATTTAAATGTGAATTACTTCTTACTTGATGAAAATCTGCTTTCTTTTGTCCTCCTACAGCACCAGTTCCATCTGTATCCATTAATTGTTCTCTTACTTGATGAAAATCAGCTTTCTTCTGTCCACCTACAGCACCAGTTCCATCTGTCTCTCCATCTCTCTCTATTGTCTGATTTTGTGCCAATAGTACTGAATTTGTTTTTGGTGTTGCAAAAGAAGTTGCTACCATTACTAAAGAAAATAGTCCGAAAGTTAAAGCTGTTTTTTTCATGATTTGAGGTATTAATATTTTTAAATGATTTTTTTTTTGGAGTTGTTCACTTAGTGTGAATCATGGTGTAAAACTAACACCGTAATCAAAAAAAATTTATACGAAAAAACAGGTTTATGGTAGATCATGCCCAATTGATAGTCAATGAGCGTCAAATCAATGTAATCGCTTAATTGTTAGACTTCTAAATAATTTCCAGCAGTAAAATCTGCAATAATTAAGTCGACATTTGATTTATAAGTTTTTGAAAAAGGGATCTTTTTCAATGAGTTTTTTATGTAACATACTGAGTGTCCGCTATGAATTCTTGCAATGTAATTTCGATTTATAATATAACTGTTGTGAATTCGAATAAACGGATACACTAAAACGTTCTCGAAATGCTTTAATGTCTTAAAAGCTGTTATCATTTCACCAGAATTTAAATAAATATCTGTTGAATTATTATCGGCTTGAAAATATGCAATATCATCGGCATTTATATAACGATGATCTCCATATGATTTAATACAGATTATAAGTGGTCTATCAAATATTTGACCAGTTTTTGTATCTGAGGTAATTAACGTAGAAACCTCTTGTTTAAAAACTTTTAAGTTTAGATCTTCGGTTATTTTGTTCAGTTTCAAAACTGTTTTCAACAAGTCTACAGGTATTATTGGTTTTATTAAATAATCAAACACACCAAATTTGATCGCATTAAAAGCTTGTTCTGTTTTTAATGTGGTAATAACAATGTGAGGAATTGTATCTAAAAACCTGTGCAATTCATTAATAAAAGCAAACGATAAATTACTTGAACTATCCTGGGGTTCAATTTCCAGAAAAACAATAGACGGCTTATGTTCTAAAACCAAATTTAAGCCATCTTGATAATTAGAAGCTGAAGCCGCAAAAGACAACTCCGAAAAACCTTCAGCAATTGTTTTGGTTTTTGAAATACTCTCAGCATCATCATCAATAATTATATACGAATACTTATTCAAGATAGTTTATATTGCTTTTTCATTAATCCCTTCCAGCGCTTTCTATTTGAGATTAGAAAACAGTTTCATAAATACTTTAAGAAAAAATTATTATTTTTCATTTTATCCGCATCTAAAAATACGAATTTCAATATTTTAAGCATTTCATTGTTAATACATTACTTCAAAATGTTAACACATACTGATGAAATGCAAAAATATCCGATGAATTGCATCATTCAAAATTAAAAAAATCCCAAACTCCTGCTAAGGAATTTGGGATTTGTATTGTTAAGCATCCAAAGATTACATCTTCATCAACCAATTTTTCATTGAAACCTCGTTTTCAATAATACCTCTTAATTCAGAGATTTTTACACGATCTTGTTTCATTGTATCTCTATGACGAATTGTTACCGTTTCATCTTCAAGAGTTTGGTGATCTACAGTAATACAAAATGGAGTACCAAGTGCATCTTGTCTTCTATAACGGCGTCCTACAGCATCTTTTTCATCATAAGAAACATTGAAATCCCATTTTAGATCTTCTATAATCTTTTTTGAAATTTCTGGTAAACCATCTTTTTTAACTAATGGTAAAACTGCTGCTTTTGTTGGCGCTAAAACTGCCGGTAATTTTAAAACTGTTCTTGACGAACCGTCTTCTAATGTTTCTTCTTGTAATGATGTTGCAAATACAGCCAAGAACATACGATCTAAACCAACTGAAGTTTCTACTACATATGGCACATAGTTTTCATTCAATTCTGGATCAAAATATTGTAGTTTTCTACCAGAATATTGTTCGTGTGCTTTTAAGTCAAAATCGGTACGAGAGTGAATTCCTTCTAACTCTTTAAATCCGAACGGAAAGTTAAATTCAATATCTGCAGCAGCATTTGCGTAATGTGCTAATTTCTCGTGATCGTGAAAACGGTAATTATCTTTTCCTAAACCTAAAGATAAATGCCAGTTTAAACGTGTTTGCTTCCAATGTTCGTACCATTGCATTTCTTCTCCTGGACGCACAAAAAATTGCATTTCCATTTGTTCGAATTCACGCATACGGAAGATAAACTGTCTTGCAACGATTTCGTTTCTAAATGCTTTTCCAGTTTGTGCAATTCCAAAAGGAACTTTCATACGACCGGATTTCTGAACATTTAAAAAGTTTACAAAAATACCTTGTGCTGTTTCTGGACGTAAATACAAATCCATTGCAGACTCTGCAGAAGCTCCAAGTTTAGTTCCAAACATTAAGTTAAACTGCTTTACATCTGTCCAGTTTCTAGAACCTGTTTCAGGATCAGCAATTTCAAGTTCTTCGATTAAAGCTTTTACATCTTCAAGATCACCATTTCCTAAAGAACGTCCTAAACGCTCTCTAATTTCTCTTTCTTTAGCCAAATATTCAATTACTCGAGCATTTGTAGTTACAAATTCTTCTTCATTGAAAGCGTCTCCAAAGCGAGCTTTCGCTTTTTCGATTTCTTTTTTAGCTTTTAGATTAATCTTTTCAGCATAATCTTCAACTAAAACATCGGCTCTATATCTTTTTTTAGAATCTTTATTATCAATTAATGGATCATTGAAGGCATCAACGTGACCTGAAGCTTTCCAGGTAGTTGGGTGCATTAATATTGCTGCATCTAAACCAACAATATTTTCATTCATTTGAACCATTGATTTCCACCAATATTCACGGATATTCTTTTTTAATTCGACACCATTTTGTGCATAATCATACACTGCACTCAATCCATCGTATACTTCGCTTGACGGAAATATAAATCCGTACTCTTTTGCGTGCGAAACCACATTCTTAAATAAATCGTCTTGTTTTGCCATAGTAATGCAAAAATATAAAAAGTACTTATAAAAAAAAGAAAAATTAAAAAGATTGAAGTTCAAATTTCTTTATTTTTGTAACTAAATTCTTTCTATTTGTGTTTAAATTCATAATCGACCTCTTTTTCCCTAAAGTTTGCTCGGGATGCCGCTCTGTTTTAATGACTAACGAAACCGTTTTATGCACTCGTTGTCGTCATGAAATACCTCTAACTCAGTATTACCTAGACCCAAATAATGGAGCTGTAAAAAAATTTTACGGCAAAATTGAAATTGAACATGCTTCAGCATTTGTGTACTTCAACAAAAAAGGAATCGTTCAGGAACTCATTCACAATTTAAAATACAAAGGCCATGAAGAAATTGGAGTAGTGTTAGGAGAATGGTATGTTGAAGATTTAAAAGAACTGCAATTAAAAACGCCTTTTGAAATGATTATTCCTGTCCCGCTGCATCCAAAGAAATTTAAAGAACGCGGCTATAATCAAGTCGCTTCTTTCGGAAAAGCACTTGCCGAAGGTTTAAAAATACCATATGACGATTCTATTTTGTATCGAACTAAGTATTCAAAAACACAGTCAAAAAAGAATCTTTTAGGGCGATCCGAAAATATCGAAAATATATTTGATGTGATTTTAAAAGAAGAAAATCACAATAAGCATTTTTTAATTGTTGATGATGTGCTCACAACTGGAGCAACTTTGGAGGCTTGTTCTCGTGCTTTATTAAAAATTCAAGGAGCAAAAATCAGCATTGCATGTATGGCAATGGCAAATTCTTAAGAGAGAAATTTTAAATACTTTAATTGACGATTATTTTCTTAACCGTTCTTCTGTCTCCATCAATTACAGTAACGAGATAAATTCCAGCTGCTGCGTTTGGCAAGTGAATACTTTGATTGAAAATTCCAGAACTTTCAAAAGTATTTTCGTAAACTTTTTTTCCCAAAATATCATGAACAAATACTTTACATCCTGCTGCTGACTCACTTTGAAACTGAACCGAAAAGCTGCCTTTATTTGGATTTGGATAAAGAGCAAAATCAATATTTTCGAAATCATCACGTCCTAAAGTAAAACTCTGTGTACAAATATTTACAGAAGCTGAATTAATGGTTCCAGACATTCCCGAAACGGCATCACGAACTCCAAATGTCCAATTTCCCTCTGGATTTTCTCCATTAAAAACACTTAATTGATCTACAGGAATAACGATTTGTTCTGTTGTTTTACTGCAATCTAAAACAGCACCGGAATCATCAAATCGGAAAATTAAAGTTGAATTCAAACTTGGGCAGGATCTATTAAACAAACGAGCCACAGTTCCCTTTGGACTTACGATTTGAATTTCAAGATCTGACATTCTTTCGTGTGTTACATTTACTGAAACATTTATATCTGATACTGTACCTGTGGAAGCAGGAACACTAACGGCTTTTGTTGTAAATGTTGTTCCTCCCGGAATACTAAACGAACTTCCAAAACTATAAGAAGTGCAAGCGGTTGATGGCGTATAGCCCACCGCAAAAGGCTTGCTGTTTACCGCATAATAAATATTAGCCGTTGGCTCAATCAATAATCGGCAATTAGTTGATGAAGTAACACTTGTTGGAAGTATAATCGTTTCTGAACCATCATTTGGAGTATTTGCCGCAAGTACTATTGGAAAAGTTAAACCTCCATCTGTAGACAATTTAATGTTTACCTGCGATGATCCCTGAAGCGTATTTGTATTATTAACATTCCAAGTTACAGTTTCACTTAAGCCCTGCCACCAGCTCACATCAGTACCATTATGTGAAGAAATCGTAAATGGTCCTGCAGTAGAAACGACGTTTACTACCATAGCATCTGTATTGGTTTGTCCTGAATCTAAAGTTGAATTATCTCTGCCTGTTAAAGTAAAGTTTAATGTTCTCGGGATAGAAGAAACTGATTCCCAAGTTGTAGTTAATTTATTGTCTAAAACATAACTCAACCTTGGCATATATCGAATTGGAGAACTATTAGGAATTACCGATCGAAACAAAGGCCCATCTGGTTTTGTTGGATAAGCAATACTTGTTGATCCTGAAGTTGTTATTGCGTTATCATTTTCTTCCCAATTGAAAGTAACGGTGTCGCCATCTGGGTCTGAACCATTGCCTTTTAAAATAAATGCAGTACTTATTGGAATGGTATAATCTAAACCAGCATCAATTACCGGCGGATTGTTGGTCAAACTTGTAGTAACAGGACAGCTTTTCCCTGCAAGGCTATTTTGAATTTGTAAAATACTTACATAAGCAAAATAATCATCTGAATTATCTTGTATATCATAATCACCGCTTACTCCTGCATATCCCATTATTGTAGAACCGCTTCCTGGTTCAACATTTACATTTGTTCTTTCGGTAGAATCGTATGAAAAAGTATGACTTGCTCCTAATTGATGACCAAATTCATGTACAACAAAATCAACATCAAAAGTATCTCCTTGAGGTTTCCCATCGCCTGGAGATGTATAAGCACTTCCTTTTGCCAAAGAATCACTAGAAGTTGGATTTGCACATACGCAGCCTATACAACCCGCATTTCCACCTCCGCCAGAAGCACCAAACAAATGTCCTATATCGTAATTATTGTTACCTATTACACTAGTTAAAGTAGTTTGCACTTCTTTATTCCAAGCTCCTTTAACTCCTGTTGATGCAACAGAATAAGGATCTGTCGACGCATCAGTATAAATTACGGCATCGTTATTTGCAATTAAAACCAGTTTCACAGCAAGATCTTTATTCAAAATCCCATTAACTCTGGTCATCGTTGCATTCATTCCTTCTAAAGCTTTCGCCTTTGTACCGCCAAAATAGGCTGCATATTCTCCCGTACAAGACAATGCTAAACGCAGAGTTTTTAAAACTTTTGTGTTTGCTGCTGTTTTTGCAGTTTTACCAAAACTAGAATTGACTGCAAGTTCGTCTGATGTTTTACAATCCAACTTAACTTTTGAAGTTTTATCTTTAGCCGTAAATAAAACGTATTCTGTTTTATTCTCTGGATTTTCTTCTATAAACTCGGTAGCTTTATCTACTCTTAAAACCATTGTTTGTATTCCGCTTTCAGAAACACTGAAATGTACTTTAGCCGACTTATCGTCTAATCCTCTTCCTTGATACGCTCTAATTTCTGGATATTTGGCTTGTAATTCAGGTTCAAAATTGGAAGATTCCCAAACTTGAAACCGCTCTAAAACTCCATTTGAATTTGGAATTGTAATTTCTGCTGTATTAATTACTGCCGATTTTTCGATTGTTTTTGCCAATTTTGAGGTTAAAAAACCTGCATTCAGCTTATAATAAAGTTTGCCTGAATCTAAAACAATTATCTTTTTACTAAAAACTGAAGCAGTATTCACTTTTTGCCACAAGTCATCACTTTGAGCTTGTACTCCTGACCAACAAAAAAGTAAGAATAAAAAGAGTAGTGTTTTTTTCATGGCAAGCTGTTCTTTACTACATCAAAATTAAAGGAATTAAATCAAATTCTTACTTTTTAACGACATTTAATATTTTTTAATCGACAAGTCTCACTTTTTGTCGTCAAGGGAAACGTAATCTTCTTAAAAAAATCAATTCGTCTAAGCTTAAAATTTAAAATAGATAGTATAAATTTGCAGCATCTTAAATTATTTGTTTTGAAGCTCTTTCATTCTATAAACGATTTTCATTCGACCAAGAAAACAATTTTAACTCTTGGTACTTTTGATGGTGTGCATATTGGTCATAAAAAAATTCTGGAACGAATTACTCAAAATACCGAAAATGGCAAATACGAAAGTTTGGTACTTACCTTTTTTCCACATCCAAGAATGGTTTTACAGGAAAAATCAGAAATAAAACTTTTAAACACAATTGCTGAAAAAACAAAACTTCTGGAAGCGACGGGAATCGAAAATTTAATCATTCATCCTTTCGACGAAAGTTTTTCGAGACTAACTGCTGAAGAATTTGTGCATTCAATTTTGGTAGATCAATTTCATATTCAAAAAATAATTATTGGTCACGATCATCGTTTTGGAAGGAATCGAACTGCCAATATTGATAATTTAATTGCTTATGGCGCTGAATATGGTTTTGAAGTTGAACAAATTTCAGCACAAGAAATTCAAGATGTCTCTGTAAGTTCTACTAAAATTAGAAAAGCTCTTACCGAAGGAAAAATGGATTTAGCCAATGAATATCTAGGTTATGACTATTTTTTGACCGGTAAAATTGTAAAAGGAAAGCAGCTTGGAAGAACAATTGGTTTTCCAACAGCAAATATAGAAATTGAAGAGGATTATAAATTGATCCCTAAAACAGGCGTTTATGCCGTTAAAGCTCTTATCGATCAAAAGGAGATTTTTGGAATGATGAATATTGGTTTTAATCCAACTGTAAATGGTCAAAAACAAACTATCGAGGTAAATCTTTTTGATTTCGATGCTGATATTTATGACAAAGAAATCGAGGTTTCATTATTGCATTTCCTACGTGAAGAACAAAAGTTTGGATCGATAGATTTACTAAAAGAACAGTTAAATCAAGATCGAATAAATGCACTGGCATTTATAAATCAATTGTAAGCAAATCTTAAGATATACTTTTCTTTAATTTTAAACCATCGTAGTTATTTTTTTAGTAAATTTGATATACAACTCTGTTTATCAAAACTTTACTATTAACTTCTTTAAAAATAACCACTATGAAACTACCTAAAGAAATAACCAACGGTTTTTTGATATTCCTCGGAATTGGCATTTACTTTTTATTGATGAATGTATTGGGTTTAGCTGATTTGTTTTACCTGCGCGTTTTAAATGTATTTTTTATATTCTGGGGCGTAAACAGAACTATGCAAATGAATCTTCACGAGGGAGAAACGAATTTTGTATCTAATGCTGTTTCGGCAATGGCAACTTCAGTGGTTGGTGTTGCATTGAGCGTATTTGGATTATTAGTATATAGTTACGCACGCGGTGGTGATGCTTATGTGAGTACACTCTCAAAAACTTTCATGTTTGGAGGAAATCCTTCTGTTCCCACTTATTGCATCTGCCTTCTTTTTGAAGGGCTTGCTTCATCTGTAATTGTTACTTTATTGATGATGTTATATTGGAATAATAAATATGTTGCTGATTAATATATCAGAATAAAAACATTCATTCAAAAACACTCTAAAATCATAAAAGCTTTAATATGATGATTTTAGAGTGTTTCTTTTTTTTTTAAATACCCTGCAAACATTCTTTCCAGCATTCATTATTGTCGATTAGGACAATTTAATTACTTTTGAAGCTTCAAAAACAATGTATTCGATGAGCATTACAAAACACAACTGGACCAAAGACGAAATAATCGCAATCTATAATAAACCTTTAATGGATTTGCTTTATGAAGCAGCTACAATTCACAGACAACAACATGATCCGAATGTAGTTCAGGTATCTACCTTACTTTCGATCAAAACGGGCGGCTGTCCTGAAGATTGCGGCTATTGCCCACAAGCTGCACGTTATAATACTGGTGTTGAAGGAAATGATTTAATGAGTGTAAGTCAGGTAAAAGCACAGGCTTTGCGTGCAAAATCAAGCGGATCTTCACGCGTTTGCATGGGAGCGGCTTGGCGAAATGTAAAAGACGGCGAAGAATTTGATCAGGTTTTAGAAATGGTTCGTACCATTAATAAACTAGATATGGAAGTTTGCTGTACTCTAGGAATGATTACTGAAAATCAAGCGCAGCGTTTGGCTGAAGCTGGTTTATACGCCTACAATCATAACTTAGACACTTCTGAAGAATATTATAAAGATGTGATTTCTACACGTGGTTTTGAAGATCGTTTGCAGACTATCGAGAATGTTCGTAAAACCAATGTTACGGTTTGCAGCGGGGGAATTATTGGAATGGGAGAAAGTATTGATGACAGAGCTGGAATGCTAGTTGCTCTTTCTACATTAAACCCGCAGCCAGAATCAGTACCAATTAATGCTTTGGTTGCTGTTGAAGGAACTCCAATGGAAGAAGAAAAACCAGTTGAAATTTGGGAAATGATTCGGATGGTCGCTACTACTCGAATTGTAATGCCGGAAACTCAGGTTCGTTTATCTGCTGGAAGAACTAATATGACTCGTGAAGGGCAGGCAATGTGCTTTTTTGCAGGTGCAAACTCAATTTTTGCAGGTGACAAATTACTTACAACACCAAACCCAGATGTAAACGAAGATATGAAGATGTTTGAAACATTAGGAATGGTGCCTCAAAAACCTTTTATCAAAGTGATGCAGCCAAAAACTGTTGAAGCCGCTGATTCTCAATTTACTTCATTGGGTGAAAAACCTAAATGGTCAAGACCTGGACATACTATCGAAAAAAACATTGAAGCTTCAGTTAAATCAAAAATTTAATTAACAGAGCTCAAAATCTCGATAAATATTTCTAAATTGCTTATAACTTGTATGTTATAAGCAATTTTTTTATTTAGATGATGGAGTTAAAACAAATCGAAAGGGTAAAAAAAATCTCTAAGGCCGATTTTATTTCCCAGTATGTAAAAAAACAAATCCCAGTAGTTGTTGAAGAACTGACCGAAGATTGGCCAGCCTATAAAAATTGGAAGCTTTCTTATATAAAGAAAGTCGCAGGAGATTTAATTGTGCCTTTGTACGATAATAGACCCGTTAATCATGAAGACGGTTTTAATGAAGCTCACACTAAAATGAAAATGAGCGATTATATAAATCTTCTGGAGCAAAAACCAACAAATTATCGCATCTTTCTTTATAATTTAATGAAAGAAGTTCCGGCGTTAAATCAAGATTTTTTATGGCCTGATATTGGTTTAAAACTTGTAAAACAAATGCCTATGCTGTTTTTTGGAGGAGAAAACTCTAAGGTGTTCATGCATTTTGATATTGACTATTCGAATATTCTTCATTTTCATTTTAATGGAGAAAAACAATGTATGCTATTTGCTCCTGACCAATCGAAATACATGTATAAAGTACCTCACGCTTTAATTTCGAGAGAAGATATAAATTTTGATGATCCTGATTACGAAAAATTTCCTGCTCTTAAAAATGCAAAAGGCTACATTACTAACTTAAAACATGGCGAAATGCTGTATATGCCAGAAGGTTATTGGCATTATATGAAATATTTAACTCCAGGATTTTCTATGAGTCTGCGCTCCTTTCCTAAAAACATAACCAATTTATCAAAAGCTGCTTATAACGTTTTTATTATGCGCTATTTTGATATCATGATGCGAAAGGTAAAAGGACAAAAATGGATTGATTATAAGAATGAAAAAGCAATTCAAAATACTCATGAAAAACTGCAAAAGACTTTCTGAGAAAAATTAATGAAAAACAATCTTTTGGGCTGCCGATTCTCCGCTGTCAAAAACTACATTAATTAACAATATCTGATCACTGGATTTGAAGTTTACAATCTGGTATTCTGTATTATTAATTGTTTTGTTATTGAATAACATTTTTCCTGAAACATCAAAAATTGATACTTCTTTCATAACATCTTTTGTCGAATTTAATATTATTTTTTTTCCTTTAACCGAAATGCAAAGTGAACTTTCTTGATTCTTAAATTGATCTGCTCCTAATGTTTCAATATTATACCGAATTGCAAAACGATCTAAAAAGGTTCCTGCTGTGGTTGTAAATTTATAGCTGCTTTCTAGAAGGTTATGCATAACATTTTCGGTTTTATCTTCTAAATAAACAGTTTGTGCACTCAGATCTCCATCTGTATGATCAATTGCAATTGAAAATTCGCCAGCAATTGTTGAACTATATCCTAAAACCACAAAATCTGATTCTGAAAAAGGCAAAGCACGCCCTTGAATTACAAGTTTTTTATCGTCAATTAAACTATAAAAATCAACAAATTGATTTCCATCTAATGATTCTGCATCGTAGTTTAAATCGTAAGCATTGGTGGCTTCATCCATATATCCAATTAAAATTTGTTTATAGGCTCCTTTTGAATTTTCAAAATTCAACCACAATCGATGTTTCTCTATTTTATTACGGCTCGGAAAATTTCCTGCTTTAGAAGGTTTAAAAAAAGCATTATTATTTCCTTGTGTCCGCATGCTGTTGTTAAATTCGATCGTACCTGAAGTATTACTTGTAACAAAAAATGATTGCCCTGAAGCTATTTTCCCGTCAGGAATAGTTTCATTTATTCCAAAAGATGATGCTTCAGTACCAACTCCGCCAACCAGATTATAGGCCGCATAGTCATCTGAATTGTATTCAAAATTAGTTACTGGTGTGTGATGCGTCCAAAAGTAAAGTGCACCTTTTGTTTTAAGATTGTTTCTATTCAAAAAAATGGCGGCATCTATTGCTGATGGATAGGGATTTCCGACTAAACTAAAACTATCTGTTTCTCCCAATTCAATTGCTACTTTTCCATTATTGGGAATTCCTTTAAAAACTGCTTCATAAACTGCTCTTGATGTTATTGAAAATTCCTGCGGTCCTCTTATTGCATATCCTTTACCTAACAGCATATTATTTAACCATGATTCTTCTTTCCAGCCTGCGGCGGTATCAAATGACAAATATTTATCAAACAAGGTATTGGGCGACACATCTATTAATTTTTGATTATCGACAGGTGAAGACCAAAACGTATAATCGTATCTTAAAATTGGTTTTGTTTTTCGAAAAAGGTTAATAATCCCAGTATTTACAACACTATCGTCTGATTGATATAAACTAGCCGTATCTTCTAAGATTAATGTTCCTAAACCTGAATAAGAAAATTCTATACCTAAAGTATTTCCGCTTAAAAGTGTAACTGTTTTGGCTGATTCAATTGTACAGCTGCAAATATTTGCGGAAATTAGATTTGGATAACTTTCTTTAAAAAACACTTCTTTTCCGCTGGACGGATAACCTTTTGTCCAAGAAAAGCCATCCCAAATTGTAGTATCTACACAAAGTTTTAATCGTGCTGCTCGATGTTTAGAAACTCCGTTGACCGAATTAAAATCACCACCTATTAAAAGTCTATAATCGTTGGTAAAATTTAAAGTTAAAAGATTTTTATTGAGCCTCGCATCAAATGAGTTATCAAAATCGCCTGTTTTCAAAAGCCTTATTAATCGCAGCGCCTTACTGTTTTTATAAGTTCCTGAAAAGGCTCCTCCAACTAAAAGTTTATCATCTGGCTGTACCAAAATACACCTTACGTCGCCGTTACTAAAACCTGTTCCCGCAGAAAAACTATCGTCCAGACTTCCATTGGGATTTAAACGGATGATTCTTTTTTGGGAAGAGCCTTTAAATGTCAAAAATGTACCTCCAGCGATTATTTTTCCGTCTGATTGCATTGCAAGTGCATAGATGTGTTTATCAAAACCAGCACCTATATTAAAACTTAAATCGATACTTCCGTCTTCATTTAAGCGAACTAAATGAGGATAAGACTGTCCATTAAAAGTGGTAAATCTGCCTGCAGCCAATATTTTCCCATCTGGTTGAATCAAAACATCTTCGATAATAGCATCTGCACCGGTACCAACATTAAAAGTAACATCTCGTGATCCATCTGGCAATAATCTGACTATTCTAGCAGCAGATAAATCGTTATTGAACCGAGTGAAGTTACCAGCAGCAATAATTTTATTGTCTGACTGTACTGCTAAAGCATAAACTTGACTATTAAATCCAGAACCAATATTGAAAGTATTATCTAAAGTGCCGTTTGGTAATATTCTAGCAATTCTATTAGAAGCTGCGTCATTGTACTTGGTAAAATTTCCTCCAAAAACAATTTTCTCCCCTTCTTGAAGTACAGCTGCTTTTATTAGTTTATCGGCTCCTAATTTACCTGCATTAAAATCCAGATCAAGCGAACCATCTTCCAAAAGTCGTGTAATTCGATTAACTGGTAAATTATTGAATTTACTGAAATTACCAAAAACCATTGTTTTTAAATTTACCAATGGTAAAATCTTTAACACCGAATTATCAAAGCCAACTGCTGCTGACAAATAACCTGTATCTTGCTCTCCATTAGAATCTGTTTTAGCCAAACCTCCTTGATTTTGCCCATCAAAAACAGCAAATGAACCGCCAATAAACCATGATCCTTCTTGATCTTCTTCTAATGCAAAAACAGAAGCTGATCCAGGACCTGCGCCCAAATCAAAGTCAGATTTTATAGTTCCATCGGCGTTTAATAGTACTGTTCTATTTACATCATCACTTCCATATTTGCTGGAAAAAGATCCTCCAACCATTATATTTCCTAAAAAATCTTCT
The DNA here is from genome assembly GCF_002217355.1 of Flavobacterium oncorhynchi. Taxonomy (GTDB): domain Bacteria; phylum Bacteroidota; class Bacteroidia; order Flavobacteriales; family Flavobacteriaceae; genus Flavobacterium; species Flavobacterium oncorhynchi. Next base: position 82,566 of record NZ_MUHA01000007.1, read on the forward strand.
TTGATTATTTGTACTGAACCGTTATTAAAACCTAATCTTTGAAAACTTTGATCTAATGATCCATCTTCATAAATACGAATAATTCTATTTGCGGTATTTTCGTTATAAACTGTAAAATTACCCCCTAGAAGAATTTTTCCATCTCGTTGAACCGCAATGGCATTTACATCATCATTAAATCCAGAACCAATATTAAAACTATTATCAACACTTCCGTCAGAATTCAAACGAATAATCCTATTGCTTAATGTGCCATTAAACGAAATAAAATTTCCTGTAATTAAGATTTTTCCATTTGAAAGGATTCTAACATTAGTAATATTTGTAGAAGATCCCGTTCCTGTCGCAAATGTTCGATCTAAGGAACCATTTGGAAGAATTCGCGCTATGCGGTTTACAGTTACATTATTGTATTTTGTAAAGCTTCCTACGATTATAATTTTCCCATCTAGTTGTTCTGCTATACTATAAATAATACCGCTGCCTGCTCCCACAGAAGTGTCAAAAGTTGAATCACGGGAACCATCTGCATTTAAACGAATTAATCTTCCCGAATTTACTGCATTATAACTTGTAAATCCCCCACCCACTATTATTTTCCCATCGAGCTGTAAATAAGCAGCATAAACTTTACCACTGAACCCTGAACCGATGGTAAAACTTTCATCGATTGTTCCATCTGGTTTTAAACGTATTAAAGAGGGAGATGAAATTCCGTTTAGACTGGAAAAATCACCTCCAACTATTAAATTATTATTGGGCTGCAAAAGTAAAGTTCGAACGGCACTGTCAAAACCATCCCCCTTTGTACCATCATCAAATGTATTAAAAGTGGTATCCAATTTTCCTTGCTGCGCATTAATGAAAGTACAGGAGAGAAAAGAAACCAAAAACAGCTGGTAAAGTAGTTTTTTTATCAAAACTAGATGATTGTTTAAAATTGTAAGAATTAACCGAAATTAAACTGTTCTGATTTTAAAAACAATACCCACTTTTAGTGATTTTTATAATGCCTAAAAACAATTTTTTAACTGAGGGTATAAAAATTGAACACTCAAAAGTAAATTTTGAATCTTATAAACTGGGGGATTTATTTAAATTTGCTTTTGGTTTGATAGAATTTTCAAGAAAATAACTACTTGAAGCAATAACAGTTAATAAAGAAAGAAAACACATGAATTCGACCTGTACTCCGAAAGAAGCCTTACAGAAACTAGAACACTTTTGTGCTTATCAGGAGCGTTGTCATGATGAAGTTGTATCAAAGCTTTACAGTTTAAAAATGACTTCTGACGAAATAGATCTTATTCTGGTTCAATTAATTGAAGGTAACTTCTTGAATGAAACTCGTTTTGCGTGCAGTTTTGCCAGAGGAAAACACCGCATTAAACATTGGGGAAAACTGAGAATTACAAATGAGCTGAAGTTTCGAAATATTTCCAGCACAAATATAACTCTCGCACTCAAAGAGATTTCGCAAGAAGAATATATTGAAACTTTTGAAGCTCTTTCTGAAAGATGTTGGAACGGTATACAGGAGAAAAATATATTAAAAAAGCGCAAAAAATTTTGCGACTATATGCTTCGAAGAGGGTATGAAAGTAATCTGGTTTATGAAAAAGTAAAAGATCTTGAAAACCTTTAAACTATTTTAAACAAAGAGTTCCTAGATATAAAAAACAAAAAATCCATTTATCAGTAGGTAAATGGATTTTTACTTTAAAGATTAAAACTATGCTTTTTCGATTAAAATACTAACAGCATTTCCGCCAAAACCAACAGCATTAATCAAAACTTTTTTAATAGATCCTTCTTTATTTATTGCTTTTGAAAAAGGAGTTTCGATAAAAATATCATGTTCCATCATTAAAAGCGCGAGCTCTACACTCAATATTCCAGAAGCCCCAAAAGTATGCCCGATTTTCCATTTATTAGTGGTCAACAAAGGCTGTTTTGAACCAAAAACTTTTTCAATTGCACGAAGTTCTGTCAAATCTCCTTTAATTGTTCCAGGTGCATGCATTACAATAACATCAACACTATCTAAATCGGTATCTTTTAACGCCATTCTCATAGACTTCTGAAAACAATCAGCCTCGGCTGAAATTGAGATATTATGTTCTAAAATTTCAGTTGCATAACCCACTCCCGTAACGTAGGCAATAGCATTTTCTTTTTCACCAGATTCTAAGCAACATACTGCAGCACCTTCTCCCAAAATCATGGTATTTTGTGTTTTCTCAAAATCAAAAGCAAGGTTGGGCCAAGAATCATTTTCTTGATCAATGCGTGAATATATTTTTAACGCACGCATTTGTCCGATAGTAAAATCTGTTAAAGGTGCTTCGCTGCCTCCTACCAAAAACTTATCAGCCATTCCCGATTTTAACCATGCAACACCGTTTAAAAGGGAATGTAATGCTGTTGAACAAGTTATTGAATGTGAAATTTCTGGTCCCGCACTTTGCAAATCATGCGCAATCCATGAAGAAATATTTCCTAAAGTTGTTGTAGGTGATGTTAAAGTCTGTGCTTTTCCTGTTTCAATATAGGCTGCATAATGTTTTTCAAACAAATCTGTAGCTCCTCTTGAAGATCCAATATTTATACCGAAAACATCTTCGGAATTCCAACCAGCATTTTGGACTGCTTTTCGTGAAGCTGCTAATGCAAATAAAACAGAATCGTCTAAAAATTTATATTTAGGATCTGATTCCCGTATTTGAACAATCAATTGTTTTGAATTTGTACTTAAAGCTGCAACAAAAGTATCTTGCTGATCTAAAAATCGTTTAGTAAAACAATGTTTTCCGTTCAGATATTTATTCCAAACCTCGTCTTTATCGCTTCCTAAAGGAGAAATAGAAGAAAAGGCTGTTATGGCAATTTTTTGTGTATTCACATTATTTTATTTAACCGCAAAGTTCGCAAAAGTTTATGCAAAGTTCAACGGGTTTTAGAGTAAAAAATAAAACGACATAAGTAATATATGTTACTAAAAATGACAGCATTACTAATACCGATCTACAGAGCTAAACCATTTCAATGGCTTCTTCAATTGTTTTATATACTTTTTGAAGCTGTTCATTAGTCATGATATAAGGCGGTAATATGTAAACAATGTTTCCGACCGGACGCAGAACTACTCCATTTTCTATGAAAAAATTATAAAGCTTTGTTCGCATCGCCCCATAATAACTTTCTTCTGAATCTGATTTAATTTCAACTGCAAAAATAACTCCCAATGTTCTAGCTGTAATTACTTTTGAATGGTTTTCGATTTTCTTTTGAAATTCTAAATGGCTGGCATTAATTCTTTCAATATTAGCCTGCATTTCTGCAGTCTGCAATAAATCGATACTTGCCAGCACCGCAGCACAACCTGTTGGATTTGCTGTAAAAGTATGTCCATGAAATAATGCTTTATTAATATCATCATCATAAAAGGCATCGAAAATATCCTGTGTAAAAGTCGTAATTGCCATAGGAATAGTTCCTCCTGTTAAGGCTTTAGACAAACAAATCATATCAGGCACCTCAGAAACATAATCCATTGCAAAGGTTTTTCCAGTTTTACCAAAACCAGTCATAACTTCATCAGCAATTGTGAGCACCTTATTTGCTGCACAAATCTGAATTAATTTTGCCAATGCTTCTGGTTTGTACATTACCATTCCGGCTGCACCTTGTACCAATGGTTCAAATATAAAACCTGCGCAATTATGATTTTGAATTACATTTGTCAATGCATCAAAACTTGCCTGTTCTTGTCCTTTTGTCGGTACTGGAATTCGAACAACATCAATAAACATTCCTTGAAAAGCTTGTGTGTAAAAAGAGATTCCACTTGCCGCCATTGCCGCGAAAGTATCACCATGAAAAGCATTTTCAAAAGCAATTATAGTGGTACGTTTTTCATTTTTATTGAAGAAATATTGCAAAGCTACTTTTATCGCAACCTCTACGGCCGTAGAACCATTATCAGAAAAAAAGATCTTCTGTTGGTTTTTGGGTAAAATTTCAATCAGCTTTTCGGCTACTTTTACAGCTGGTTCGTGTGTAAAACCTCCAAACAAAACATGTTCAAGAGTTGTCAATTGCTTATAAACAGCATCGGCAATAAATTTATTACTGTGTCCAAAAGGGTTTACCCACCACGACGCAATTGCATCGATATATTCTTTGCCATTTTCATCCCACAATAAAGCGCCTTCGCCTCTAGAAATTGCAATTGGAGTTTGAGATGTTTTGTGCTGTGTATAAGGATGCCAAAGATATTGGCTGTCTTTTTCTGTTAATGTCATTTTTAAGAAAATAGAAGAAAGAGAATAGAAAAAAGACTAAACTCAATTGTTTAAGCAAAGATAGGAAAGTCTATATTCTATTTTCTATAATCTTTGCTCTATAAACGAAGTAGATTTTCTCGAAATAAATCAGCGTATTCGCGAATTACATTCTGATCAAAATAAGGCTCTTCGTCGATTCTTCCAATTAATTTAATTCCTGTTCTTTCTAAAATTATACTTTCTGTTGCTTTGTTTTCGCTTCCGCTAAAGATAATTCCAGCAGTTTCAAAACCTCGATTTTTAATTGCTTCAATCGTCAGTAAAGTATGATTGATACTTCCTAGATAATGTCTTGAAACGATTACTATTTTATAATCCTGTTGAATTAAATCAATAATAGAATCTTTATCGTTTAAAGGAACAAAAATACCTCCCGCACCTTCAATTACTAAATGATTATTGGTTTTAGGTTCTTGTATTTGTTTTAAATCAATTGTAATACCATCAATCTCGGCTGCTAAATGCGGACTTGCGGGCGTGTTTAATTTGTAGCTGTTCTCGAAAATTTGAGACTTATTATTCGAGATTTTTATTTTGATTTTATGACTGTCCGAATTATCTAAATCTCCTGCCTGAACAGGTTTCCAATAATCAGCCTCTAAGGCTTCTACAATAATAGACGATGCAATTGTTTTTCCAACATCTGTTGAAATTCCGGTAACAAATATTTTCATACTTTTTTATTTCATAACTATTCCAAAAGCCATTTTATTTCTAAAAAACTATTGAATAATTTCAACAAAAATACCAATAAAAACAAAACCCATCATGGCGATGGGTTTTTATTATTTCTTATTCTTCTTTTAATTCGTCTATTACTTTTCGGATTTCCTTAGCGTATTTTCCATAGGAGTAATGTACCCACCACTCTGTAAGCACGCCTATAAGTAAAATTGTGATTACAAAAACAAACACAATCAATCCTAATTTCTTGTTGGCAAAACCTTCATTTAAAATCTGCAGAAAGTCAGGCATTTCATAAAGAATAAATCCAAAGAAATAAATTAGAAAAAAAGGTGATAACGAAAAAGTAAATGTCTTATAAAGCTGCATATTCAGCCTGATGTCAAGATACGTTTCGTACAAACTATCTTTAGTTTTCAATGCAGCCTTGTCTAATCTTCTGTAAAACAAAAAAAGCTGTGTTAGATAATAAATACAAATGGCAACCAATATCCCGAATATAAAATAGTATGGCACCACTAAATTTGATGGAAACTTACTATGCAATGGCAAAAGACCTATAATCACCAAGGACAAAAATTGAATAAAGAATTCTATCCTTAAACTTTTTCTAATTCTATCCAGGGGCATACTTGCCGATTGTATTTTTTCTAAATTATTAGGAACAACAACATTATCTGTCTTTTCGCTATTCCATGCGTTTTGTATATCGTTAAAATCCATATCCTTGATTTTTAATTATTTCTTTTAATTTTTCTTTTGCTCTGTTTAATTTCACTCTTGCATTTCCCTCTGATATTCCTAGATTCTCCCCTATTTCTTTATGAGAGAAACCTTCGAGCTGATAAAAAATGATTGCTTTATCAATTTTTTCTAGTTTTTGAACTGCTTTATAAAAATGATCTATCTGGCTTTCTTTGATATGTGAATCGCCTTCATCTTCTTTGATATTTTCAGAAGCGATTTCATATTTATCCACTTTTCGTTTTTCTTTTTTCAAGAAAACAATTGCTGTATTTACGGCAACCCGATACATCCATGTCGAAAACTGACTTTCGTTTCTAAAAGAATCATACGATTTCCAAAGCTGACAAATAATCTCCTGAAACAAATCTTGTTGATCATCATGATTATCCATGTACATTTTAGAAACTTTGTATAGTATTCCTTTATGACTTTCGATCCGATTTAAAAATTCTTGTTCTTTTTCTTTCAAAATAATACTAATTCATTACTGGTTTTACTTTGTATCCTGCCTTTCTTAACAAATTAATTACTCCTTCATCTCCAGCCAAATGTGCTGAACCAACTGCTACAAACAGTGCTTCATTTTTCATCATATCCTTCATTTTCTTCACCCATTCTCTATTTCTATCATCAAGAATATATTTTTTAGCTTTTTTACTCATTACCTTTTCATTGGCAATATCTCCATAAAGATCCATTATATTTTCATTTTTATAGTCCTTTACCATTTTTTTTGTTTGAGTTTTACTCGCATCACCTAATGATTTGATCAGTTCTGAATCTGTGTAAGCATTAGAAAGCATATTCAACTGTCCTTTTACCGTTTCGAAACCACCTACACTTTTCTTTTCTTTCTGTGCCAAATCTGTAAAATCTGATTCGTATGATTTTAAGGTTTCACAGTCAAACGTTTTAATAGTAATTAAACTCATAACTGTTGCTAAACTGTAACTGTCTACCTGCTGCACTTTTATACCTGTAGCTTTTTGCAAAATGGAATCTAATTCTGACAATTGTTCAGACGTTAATTTTTTACTTAATAACTCTGGAGACATTGCTAATTTTTGAGCGTCTGCCATTTCATTTGGATCAGAAAAATTGATTTCGACAATTAATTTATCTGATTTTTGAAAAGCATTCTTCGTTTTTTCTGTCAAAAAATAATCTGTTGGGCAAATAGAATGAATCGTTCCGTACAAATATGATGGTTTTGATAATCCATTTCCTGAAACTTCCCATAAAAGAGAGTTTTCAAGTTTTACAGATTTTGTTTGAGCTTGTGTTGCTCCGCTAAAAAATAATGTGATTACTGCGATTGCTGATGTAAATAAATTTTTCATTTTTGATTGATTTTAAATTTTGATTGATTTTGAATGATTGAAACTCCTCTTTAATATTTATTATTTTTATATCTCTTCCACCAAACCGCAGCTAAAAAAACTACCAAAATGATGCTGAGTACTTTTATTAAAAAGAAACTTACTAAACCTAAGATGAATCCTATTGAAGAAAAAAAGATAAAATCAAAGATTTTCCCGCTGATTGAAGTTGATGTTGTTTTCATAATTGTTTTGATTTATTTGATTACGACTCGTAAGTAATCAAACATTTAAAACGTTACAAAAAATTTTATTTTTTTTTAAAACATCAATAAAATAAAGGGATTGCGAACATAAAAAAATTAAAAACCTATTTCCATCAATCAAATTCAAACTTACATTTATTGCATTTATACCTGTGTTTTGAATAAATAGGAATCAAAACAAGAAGTAATGAAAGAACAAAAGCTAAAAGTGTTTTTAAATCTTTTATTGAAGTTACCATTTCTATTTCTTCGACTCCGCAACGCGGACATTTAATCAATTCATTATTTTCATTTAGAGAATAGGGACTGATTTCTGATAGAATTTTATTTGCTTTTTCAAAATCCTGACTTTTTACAAAAAGCTTAACACCACCCACTGCATTGCTCCAAATAGGGTTTGAGTCTACAGTATTAACGTCTCTTAAATACACATCTACACCTTCTGATTCAAGCTTACTGCAAAAAACCTGAGCTTCATATGAATACTGATAACTTCTAACTAATTTAAAATCCTCTTCCATAATTAAAATATAAAACCGTTTAATAATTTCAGAACTTGATTAATTTCTTCTTCTGAATTATAACTATGAATACAAAAACGCAAGCGCTCTTGTCTTTCAGGAACTGTAGGCGAAAGTATTGGTTTTACATCATAACCTTTGTCCTGAAGCTGCTGCGCCAATTTTTTTACATTTTCATTCCCCGGCACAATTGCCGATTGTATTGCCGATTTACTTCGAACAAACATTGGTTTTAAACCTAGTAAGTTTTTTTGCTGATTAAAAAATATGATATTTTGCCTCAACTTTTCAATAGTTTCTTTTTCAATATTCAATTGCTGATAAGCAGTAAAAATGGTAGAAACAGAATGTGGAGATAATCCTGTTGTATAAATAAAACTTCTGGCGAAGTTTACCAAATAATCTTTAAGATCTATACTGCCTAAAACTGTGGCACCGTGGCAGCCTAAGCCTTTTCCGAAAGTCATAATTCGAGCAAAGATTCGGTTATGCAATTGCAAATACTGTATCAAACCTTCGCCTTTTTCACCAAAAACACCTAAAGTATGAGCTTCATCAACTACTAAATAACAATTATATTTTTCAGACAATTCTACTAATTCTTCTAGATTTGGACTGTCGCCATCCATAGAAAAAACCGTTTCGGTAACGATATAAATATTCGCATTGGGGAATTTCAAAATTAAGCGCTCCAGATCTTCAAAATCATTATGATTGAATTTATACGATTTAGCATTCGACATAAGAATTCCATCTCTTATAGAAGCATGACTTAATTCATCATATAAAATAACATCATTTCGCTGCGGTACAGCGCTAAAAAAACCAACATTGGCATCGTAACCCGAATTAAAAATTAAAGCCGATTCAGCTTCATGAAACTGCGCTATAAAAGTTTCTGTAATTTGATATAAAGAATGATTTCCAGAAATCAATCTTGAACCCGTTGCACCGTTCTGAATAATCTCATTTTCGATTAAATAATGGTGCGATAATTTAAAAATCGGCTCTGATTTTGAAAAACCAATATAATCATTTGACGAAAAATCGACAAGATTATTAAAACTTGGCAATTGTCGTAACGAATTATTCAGCCTTCTATTTTCAAGCTTTTGAACTAGATTTTTAGGTAATTTCATAAAAGCAAAGTTATAAAAATTGAAGTCGCTTTTAAATAATCAGCAGGTTTGATACTGATTAAAGTTTATAATTTAAATTTCAAACAATTGTTAATTATTTTTTTTGTCTAATTTTAAACTGCGAACTAACTACCACTAATTTAATTATTTATTAAAAAGAAAAAAATGAAAACCATTTGCAAAAACTGTGAAAAACCAAATTATCCTGACTTTAATTATTGCCCTAATTGCAGTCAGAAAATCAATTTACATCGCATAAATCCACACGAAATTTTTCATGAAGCCGTTCATTATTTTACACATGCCGACAAAGGTATTTTTCAGCTCATTAGGGATCTTACATTAAAAAGCGGCGTTGTAGCTAAAGAATATATAAATGGTAAAAGAAAAAAGTACTTCGCACCGCTTAATTTTTTTCTGCTGGTAGCAGCGGTCTTTGTTTTCATTTCCAATATTCCAAAAGAAACACCTGCTATCAATGTCTCACAGGAAAACAAGGAACTCAGCGCTATTTCTGATCCTATCCAAAAGGAAAAAATTATACATCTTTATGAACGAAAAGAAAAAATGGTTCATTTCATGAAAAAATATTCAAATCTAATGGCGATGATGGCTTTACCTCTTACGGCATTCTTTTTCTGGTTGTTTTACAAAAAAGAAAACTACAACTATACAGAGCATTTGGTTGCCGGAATGTATATGCTAGGTTTTTGTATATTAGTTAATACGCTTTTAATTTTGCCTATTTCTTTATTATTTCATGTATCGCCTAATTATCAAGCTTTGCTTTTCCTGCTCTTTCAGCTCTTTTACTTTACGCTTTTTTATTACAAGTTTTTAAATAAAAGCACCAAACTTCAATTAGTAAAAGCCTTTTCTACAAGTGCTTTCGGAATTATCTCTTGGGGGATTATCTCAGGTCTTACTGTTAACGCCTATGTTTCTACTGGTTTTTGGGGAATATTATAATAATCCATTGAGTGTATTCAAAAAAAAAAATAATCTAACACATAGAAACATAGATTTTATATCTAAAAAAGGAGACAAAAAGAAACACGTTTCTTTCGCATAGTGAAGCTATGTGTATTAAAAAGAAGTGAAACGCCTAATTTTCAACTGCAAAAGCTATGTTTCTATGTGTTGAAAATAATTACAGCCAACGGGTTATAATAATATAAAATCATCAATCTAAACAAAAACAAAAAAGCCAAACATTTCTGTTTGGCTTTTTCTTTATTCAAAAATTGTCTTTAGTCAACTAAAACAATTACTTTATTGTCTTTCATCTCGATAGTACCCGACGTGATCTCTAATGTATAAGTCTGATCGTTTACCTTCGTGAATTTACTCACTACTTCTTTAGAAAAGTTAAAACTTGGCGCTGCAATTTTTACAGTTCCCTTTTCTAAAATAGAAACAATAGGAGCGTGATTATTCAATATTTGAAAGCTTCCATCAACTCCCGGTACAGTAACTGCTGTTACTTCTCCCGAAAATAATTTTGCTTCTGGTGATACTATTTCTAAAATCATAATTTTAATAATTGATAATTGATAATTGTCAATTGATAATTATCAATTGAATTATGCTTCAGCTAACATTTTTTCTCCAGCTTCGATTGCATCTTGAATAGAACCTTTCAAGTTGAAAGCAGCTTCTGGAAGGTGATCTAACTCACCATCGATAATCATGTTGAATCCTTTAATAGTATCTTTAATATCTACTAATACTCCAGGAATACCTGTAAATTGCTCTGCTACATGGAAAGGCTGAGACAAGAAACGTTGTACACGACGTGCTCTTGATACAGAAAGTTTATCTTCTTCAGATAACTCTTCCATACCTAAGATCGCAATAATATCTTGAAGTTGTTTGTATTTTTGAAGAATTTCTTTTACTCTTTGTGCGCAATCGTAGTGCTCATTTCCTAAAATTTGAGGAGTTAAAATTCTTGAAGTAGAATCTAACGGGTCAACCGCTGGATAAATACCAAGCTCAGCAATTTTACGAGACAATACTGTTGTAGCATCTAAGTGGGCGAAAGTTGTAGCTGGCGCCGGGTCAGTTAAGTCATCCGCAGGAACGTAAACCGCTTGTACAGATGTAATAGATCCTTTGTTTGTAGATGTAATACGCTCTTGCATAGCACCCATCTCTGTTGCCAAAGTTGGTTGGTAACCTACTGCAGATGGCATACGTCCTAAAAGTGCCGATACCTCAGAACCTGCTTGTGTAAAACGGAAGATATTATCAACGAAGAATAATACATCTTTACCTTGATCAGATCCAGCTCCATCACGGAAATACTCAGCGATAGATAATCCTGAAAGTGCCACACGTGCACGAGCTCCAGGTGGCTCATTCATTTGTCCGAAAACGAAAGTAGCTTTAGACTCTCTCATTCCTGGCATATCTACTTTAGATAAATCCCATCCTCCATTTTCCATAGAGTGCATGAAATCATCACCGTATTTAATAATTCCTGACTCTAACATCTCACGAAGTAAGTCATTTCCTTCACGTGTTCTTTCACCTACTCCTGCGAATACTGAAAGTCCACCGTGACCTTTTGCAATATTGTTAATCAACTCCTGAATCAATACTGTTTTACCAACACCTGCACCACCAAACAATCCAATTTTACCTCCTTTTGCATAAGGCTCGATCAAATCGATTACTTTAATACCTGTGAATAAAACTTCAGATGAAGTTGATAAATCTTCAAATTTAGGCGCTTGTCTGTGAATTGACAAACCGTTTTCTCCTGTTTTTGGCAAGTTTCCTAAACCATCAATTGCATCTCCAATTACATTGAATAATCTTCCATATACGTCTGGACCGATTGGCATTTGGATTGGATTTCCAGTTCCAACTACTTCATATCCTCTGCTTAAACCGTCTGTTGAGTCCATAGAAATGGTACGAACAGTGTTTTCACCGATGTGAGATTGTACTTCTAGAACTAACAATGTTCCGTCTTTTTTAGTGATTTCTAGTGAATCATAAATTTTTGGAAGTTCAACATCCTTACCGTTGAAAACTACGTCAACTACTGGTCCAATGATTTGAGCAACTTTTCCTATTACTTTTGACATTACTTATGTGTTTATTAAATAGCTATTTAGGTTTATCGAAAATACCTCTTTTTTCAGAGCGCAAAGATAATTTTTTAAAATATAAAATCAATTTTTTTTTCATAAAAAATAGCATGATTTTGTTTGATTCTAAAAATGAGAGCTTCAAACTCCCATTTTAAGCATTTTTTACACTAACAAAAAAAGCCGCTGCTTTTAAAAAACAAACGGCTTTTTAATTAAAAAAAATGGTTTTATGGCAATACGGCAGGATATAAAACTGGATAGTTACCCACATTTACTCCTTTTAAATTTGATCCGTATTTAGCATTAATTGCTTCAATGAATTTATTTGCTATAAATGCATACCCTCTCGGCGAAGGATGAACCCCATCTAAAGAAAAAGTCCCTCCAGTTACAAATGTCGATGCCATTGTAAAACTATTGGCAGAAATTCCCCCTTGATCAATTTGTTTCATAATTGCATTTGCATCTACAAAAGCAAGTCCTTTAGACTCTGCAATAGATTTTATAGTTGCATTAAACGCATTTGTTGCCACTTCAAGTTCTGCAACTTCAGTTGGTATCAAAACATATTTATCTTGCAAAGGATATGTAATTCCAAAATTATTCAATGGAGCCGGCGGAGCTATTCCTAATCCTGAATTTTCAGCTGTAGGTGCTGTTCCAATAGCCGATTGCGTTGTCAAAAGAATTAAATCAGCCTTTGTTGCTTGACGCGCCTGACCAAATACCTTACCGTAAAAATCCGCTGTCTGAGCTCCAAGCGTAGGTGTAAAAGCAGCTGTTAATTGTGCAGATAAGTTTGGAAGCGATTCGTCTTTTATCAATAATGGATTTGCCGCAGTTGTTGACAGCAAATTAATTCTTGATCCCGCTCCAAAAGCAGTCAAAGCTTGTTTTAGCGGACCATATAATTGTGTATTCAATGCCGAAATAAGCGCAAGACCTTGAGCAGCATTACCCTTACCTATCGCAGAAGCCGTTAAAGGATCATATGGAACGGTCTTAAAAAACGGAATTGATGTTACGTATGGAATATTTGCCACAACACCTTTTGCTCCTCCCGAAGTTAAAGTAGTTACTAAAGCCGCGTATGTTCCATCAAAACCAACACCGGCAGCTCCAGAAGCTGGCGTAATTGGGTTTGTACCATCTCCTCCAGAAGTTGCATAACCTAAAACATCATTATTACCAATCCATAAAGAAAAGAATGTTGGCGTTTGACTCATTGCATATGCAAGAACAGAAGTTGTTCCGTTTGGAGCAAAACGTACATAATAAGGATTTGCCGTTCCGTTTGCTAAACCAGCCGCCGCTCCATAAGTTGGAGACAGCAAATGAAAACTTTTAGCACCAGGAACACCTGTATTATTATAAGGTCCCGCAGCCGCAATTGCAGGATTCATAACTTCCGTTGTTGGAGTCCCGCTTACGGGATCAACTGTCGAACTAGGATGAGTTGGAGAAACTGTAGTATTAAAATAAAGCCTTGGACCAAATGCTGGATTGGGTTGTCCGCCAAAAAGCAAGCCACCAATATTATCATTAGTATAAGGAATTTTAAATTCTCCTCCTCCAACAAGTTTAAATTGCTGTGCCATTATATTGGTATACGCTCCTTCTTGTCCCTTTTTAAAAAGAGCTCCATCGCTAAAACCAGACGTTAAAGAATTTCCTAACGCAACATATTTAGAGAAATTAGCAGAACCAGATGTTAGAGGCAATCCGTCTGACGAATCAACAACAGTTACTGCATCGTCATCACTATTACAAGCCATAAAGGTCAAAGAAACCAATAAAAGCCATTTGAAATTTTTTATCATAATTTTTATATTTTAAAATTACCTGCTTCTAAATCATATTTTTAGAAACATAAATAACGTATTTGACCTATAGTTAATAATCGATTTATGGATTAATAGTCCATGAAACAAAATATTGCTGCCCGATTAATCCAGCTCCAATTACTTGATAATACTCTTTACCGCCAATATTAGCAGCTCCAAGTTTCACAACAGATTTCAATTTTGGAATTCCGTAATTTATCTGTGCATCTATTACTGTAGCAGATTTAATTGTGCCATCAGCGAAGCCTGATTGCCACTCATACTCACTATTCCATCTTCCGCTGACATTAAACCCAAAATTTTCGAACAATTTATCATTACCAACAGACAATTTAATTCTATGTTTTGGAGTATTAAATCCTGCTTCAAAACTTGGATCTTTTGCTTGATCAAAATCAAACTGAGCATAATTGTAATTCAATCCTAACTCAAAATTTGAAATTATTTTTTTAGTAAGTCCAACTCCAAATCCTAATGAATGTATCTCTACGTCTGAATTAGTATACAATTGATACACTCTATACTCTCCATTTTGAATCGCTCTTACTGATTGAACTCCCGGATCTGTAACTCCCGCCGCAAGATTTGGATTGTCTTGAGCTGTTCCGTAATAAGGAGAAATCACATTTAAATTACCAATAAAGTTATTATATATATTATAGTAACCATTAATATCGATTGACATCCCTTCAAAAACAGAACGATATCCTAACTCAAAAGCTTTTACTTCTTCAGGCTTAACAAGATTAGCTCTTGTTTTTGTTAACAATGCAGCCGCCGCAATAGGATTACTACCTGCCATAGCAGAAAAAGCACTAACCGAACTTGCTAAATACGAATTATAATAAGCATCATTACCACTCATAACTTTAGTTGGACCTCCGTTATACAGCTGCCCTTCTGCACTTAAATTAAACGTTTCATTAAATCTTGTTAAGTTATCTGGCGCAGACCCAACCAATACCGCATTTCCAATATTAAATCCGATATATTGATCTTGAGTTGACGGATTTCTGAAACCTGTTTGAAATGAAGCTCTAATATTATGATTTTTTCTTTCTCCTCCTGAATACACTAAAGATAAACGCGGCGAGTAATTACCGTCGAAGTTTTTAGATTTATCATAACGAAGAGAACCCGTAAACTTCAATCTATCTTCTAAGAATTTCTTCATTAACTGAGCATAAGCTCCGTACTCGTTATAATTAATCGGTCCATTTGCATCTGTATAAATTCTACCATGAGAATTAAGCTCATAAGCTCTAAACGAACCTCCTACTTGAATTTCGGCAAATTTTATCAAATCTCTAAAATTATAATTTGCATCAGAATGATAAATTCTAGAATTATCAACCAATCTTGAGCCAGTACGAACGTCTGGATCCGCTATAACCTGATTAAAAGCGTTATTAAATTCAGTCGTACCTGGCATAAAACGACCTGTATCAGCCGTAGCTCTTCCCACAGCATGCGCCTGTTGCGGCGTCATACCAGCCAACGTTCCTTGAATATAAGCTCCAGCATATTGACCAAACCAAGTATTATCATCTTTCCATTTTCTGTTCACATTAATACCTGTAAAAACCATATCATAAGAATGTCCTCCATCTTCAGATGTTGTATAACCTCTCACAAAAAAGTTCTTTCCCTTAACTTCTAATTTATGCTGCTGCATAAAAAAATCATTCAAGTAATATCTATTTCCTCCTTGATAAACCGCGTTACCAGTACCAAATTTACTTTGCCAGATAATTTCCAATCTCTCATCCCCAAAAGGTCTTCCATGAAAAGAGAAATCAACTTTTTTATTAGCCGCCTTATTATTAGTCAAATCAATTTCATTATATCCCGTTCTACTAACCATTGAATCTGGCAAAAGATTAGATGCCCCAGCAGGAATCAAACCCATTGATTCTAATTTTTTACCAACTCCTTTTATATTTGTCGCAGCCTCATCGCCATAAACATTAATACCGTCATAACTAGGATTCGTTCTATCGATGCCCGCTCTAGTTTTATCTTCATAATTCGTTGCATACCAATCTGTAGCCTGCATATAAGTAAAGTTCGCCTTTGCTGCAAAATATTTATTAAACGCATGCGCGAATCTAATACCAAAATCATAATACCCATTTGTACCTGCGGCTTCTTGTGAAGTCACGCCGTATTTAAAATAAGTCGAAACACCTTGATAAGTAAATGGACTTTTACTATTCATAAACAAAATCCCATTAAAAGCATTTGCCCCATACAAAGCAGAAGATGCTCCCGGCAGCAGCTCAACACTCTGCACATCTATTTCAGAAACTCCAATCATGTTTCCCAGCACAAAATTCAACAACGGAGACGAGTTATCCATACCATCTACTAATTGCATAAAACGCGTATTAGCAACCGAAGCAAATCCTCTAGTATTAATCGACTTAAAAGTCATACTACTAGTATTCATCTGCACCTCTTTTAAATTTTCCAATCCATCATAAAATGACGGTGAAGCCGTTTTTTTGATATCCTGAATACCCATTCTCTCGATAGTAACAGGAGACTCAAAAACACGCTCAGGTGTTCTAGAAGCAGAAACAACTATTTCATCAAGTTTAGTTTCTTCATCTTTTAAGATTACATTTACTTTTTGATTTGCCGATGTAACACTAATAATTTTTGTTTCAAATCCTACCGCAGAAACCTTTATAGAAAAAGGCAGTTTAGCTTTAGTAGTCAATTTAAACGATCCGTCAAAATCAGTAGAAGCACCACTGTTTTCTCCAGCAACAACAACATTAGCACCAGGAATAGATTGTTTGTTACCATCTGTAACCGAACCTGTTATTGTATTCTGCGCAAAAGATAATCCGCTGAACAATAACATAATTAGCAAGTAGACTCTCATTGGGTTAGTTTTTTTTTTGTTAGTATATAGCCAAAATACACAAATATTTTAATATGCATAAAAAAACGTTAAAAAAAATTAATATTTATCACGTATTTATGCAATATTTTAACTATTTGCTAATTGAATTTATTAGAATAAAAACAAAGAAAACCTAAAGAAAAATCAATTTACTATGCATACATATTAATTTTTATCAAAAAATTGAAAAATTCACAAAAATACATAGACTCAAAAAAAAAATCTGACAATAAAAAAAAGCGAGACCTAAATCTCGCTTTTTTAACATTATTGATATTTTAAAAATATACTTACTCTACTGTAACAGATTTTGCCAAGTTACGCGGCTGATCAACATTACAACCTCTCATAACTGCAATATAATAAGAAAGCAATTGCAATGGTATTGTAGTAATAAGCGGCGACAATGCATCTGAAGTTTCTGGAATTTCGATTACATAATCGGCTAATTCACGAACTTGCGTATCACCTTTAGTAACAACAGCAATAATTTTACCGCTTCGAGATTTAATCTCTTGAATGTTACTTACAATTTTATCGTAGTGACCTTGCTTTGGAGCAATTACAATAACCGGCATATGCTCATCGATTAAAGCAATTGGCCCGTGTTTCATTTCGGCTGCAGGATAACCTTCAGCATGGATATAAGAGATCTCTTTAAGCTTTAACGCTCCTTCTAGTGCTACTGGAAAATTATACCCTCTTCCTAAGTAAAGACAATTTGGCGCATCTTTAAAAGCCGCAGCAATTTCTTTTGCACGATCATTAGTTTCTAAAGCTTCGCTCACTTTTTCAGGAATTAATTCTAATTCTTGTAAATAAGCATGGAAATCAGGATTTGACAATGTTCCTTTTGCTTTTCCTAACTTCAAAGCAATCATTGTTAAAACCGTAATTTGCGTAGTAAAAGCTTTAGTAGAAGCTACTCCAATTTCTGGACCTGCATGTGTATAAGCACCCGCATGGCTTTCTCTTGAAATAGAAGAACCTACAACATTACAAACTCCAAATACAAAAGCTCCGTTTTCTTTAGCCAGCTTAATAGCCGCCATCGTATCTGCCGTTTCTCCTGATTGAGAAATAGCAATTACTACATCGTCTTTATTGATAATTGGGTTTCTGTATCTAAATTCAGAAGCATATTCTACCTCTACTGGAATTCTTGTAAATTCCTCAAAAATATACTCTGCCACTAAACCTGCATGCCATGAAGTTCCGCAGGCAACAATCAAAATACGTTTTGCATTTAGGAATTTCTCCAAGTTATCCTCAACACCAGCCATCTGAACGATTCCTTCATTTGCATGAAGTCTTCCTCTGTACGTATCTTTAATTACACTTGGCTGTTCGTAGATTTCTTTAAGCATGAAATGATCGTAACCTCCTTTTTCAATTTGCTCCAAATTCATTTGAAGTTCTTGAATATAAGGATCTACCAAAGAATCATCTTTAATTTTTCTGATTTTAAGTGGCTTGTGCAATCTGATATTTGCCATTTCACCATCTTCTAAATATACTGCATTTGAAGTATACTCAATAAACGGAGAAGCATCAGAAGCAATAAAGTATTCTCCTTCACCTACTCCAATAGCCAATGGACTTCCTAGTCTTGCCGCGACAATTTCGTCTGGGTTCTTTTTATCAAAAACTGCTATTGCATAAGCTCCAACAACCTGATTCAAAGCCACCTGAACTGCTTTTCCAAGCTTTATATTTTCATTCTTTTGAACTTCCTCAATTAAGTTAACTAAAACTTCTGTATCTGTATCAGACTTAAAAGTATAACCTCTTTTAATCAGCTCTTCTTTTAGAGGAGCATAATTCTCGATAATACCATTATGAATGATTACTAAATCACCAGAATTAGAAGCATGAGGATGTGAGTTCACATCGTTTGGAACACCGTGAGTTGCCCAACGAGTGTGTCCAATTCCAATATTTCCATTGATTGCAAAACCTTCTTTTGCTTTAGCTTCAAGATCTGAAACCTTACCCTTTGTTTTACAAATTTTAACTCCCGCCTCGTCATCGTATAACATAACGCCGGCACTATCATATCCTCTGTACTCAAGACGCTTTAATCCTTTTATAACAATAGGATAAGCCTCTCTATGACCGATATACCCAACAATTCCACACATATATATTTATTAATTTGGTTTCGTGTAGTAAACCTCAAGCCTCAATCGTTTATCCTCTGGTACTGAAGATTTCCCTCCATACAAAATAGTTCCGAGCGGATTCATAACTGACGCTCTTGGCGCTTGAGAAATATTCTCATTCTTATTCTTTAAAAAATTCGAAGTCGAAATCGCTATACTCTCCGTTACAACCAATCCTAAATCAACATTTTTGGCTGTTTTATCTTTTATAAGATTACGGATATGTTCTGTAATTCTAATTTTATAATTTTTTCCTCGTTTATTATCATCAAGGTTAATCATGCCTCCATAAATATACTTAGCTGTTTTAGGATCTGATAATACAAGATTTCCACTTCCATCAACAAGGTAATCTACAACCGGAACATTATTAGTTAAATCATACAAATAAACTCTTTTCGGCTCTCTAGTTCCTGTCATTTTATCGGCATCGATATTAAACACCAAATTAGCTTCATTTACTTTCCAATTTTTAGCTCTGATGTCTTCTAGTTTTGCGACAAAATCATTAAGCTTAATAATAGCAAGAGAACCTTGACCACCTTTTACATAAAGCCTTTCGTCTCCTTCAGTTTTATTTATGTTTGCCGTTGTAATAGCATTCTGATAATTAGCCGCCTTTACATCTTGAAGCAAATTGGCATTTGCACTAGAATTTGCAGGATTTACAATTGTCATTGTAATTGTTTTATCTTCTTTCTCTGTATCAGCATCTGTCGTACTTGCTGTTTTTGCTTTATAAGTAATTACAATTTTTCCTCCTGAGAAATCTAACAAAGCCATATTACCAGGGCTTCCATCTGCTTTTTCAACGCTAAAGTACAAACCTCTAAAATACTCCTGAAACAAATCTGGAGCAGACAGTTTTGAAGCCGGAGCATTCAATATTTTTTGCTGAAAATAAGCGGTATTTAAATCCAAACGCATTTCTGGTGGAGTATAAGTTGTCGTTTCTTTTCCTGCCGCATCTGTTGTCTTATCCACATATTCTGCTGAACTAAAAAAGAATTGATCATTTTGCAGTACATTGCTTGAATTATTCAAACGAGCACCAACTTTATATTGATTAAAAACATTGTTTTCATCCGTATAATAAAACTGTGGCAACGAAACTCCATTGCTCACGTACGAACTGCGCATTTGAACGCCAGATTCATAAACACTTAACTTAAGTTTTCCTTCTGCCGGCCCATAAATAGAATCTAAAGTATAAGTATGAGTTCCATCACTATTAGTCGTTTTCAGCTTCTTAAAATAAGGTATACTTAATCGTACACTTGTAATTACGGGCTCTTCACCAATAATTACTGGATACGTAGTACTTAAATCTACCTGTGTAGCAAAATTAGCTGTCGTTGTTCCAAAAACAGGATTATCATAAATACCTAATGCATTAACCGCTAAAACATTTGACTGTATAGGCGTAACCTCTTGATTAAAAGCTACAACATCATATTTTTCAGACTCAAGTCCAAAATGATCGTCACCAATTAAATCATCTCCAATTGCATTAAAATCTTTATCGCACGAATATAAAAGAACAACCGTAAGAGCTAAAAGTATTTTCTTAATAAAAGAAGTATTGTACATGTTTAATAATAAAGTTAAAATTTAAAGTCCCATTTCTTTATAGAAATTTGTATACGCTTCAGCGAATGCATCTTTCGTGGCGAAAGGTAAAAAAGGTTTTCCTGAAGATTCTATAAATTTTGTTAAACTTGGAGAAACGTTTTCTGAAGCAATAATTACAGCATCAGAATGCAATATACTAGCTTTTAAGATGTTCTCATAGTTAGGAACTTCTAGATCTGATACAGATTCATGCGGAACTCCGTCAAATTTTACTTTGTTAATCATCTCCATATCTAGATTCTCATCAAAAGACTGACCATAAACTGATGTTACAATTTTTGTTTCAGAGAATAAAGCTTCATTTTTATAATAGTGCTTCATATAGATTGGCAGCATAGATGCCAGCCAGCCATGTACATGAATAATATCAGGAACCCAGTTTAATTTTTTTACTGTTTCAACAACACCTTTAGCAAAAAATATGGCTCTTTCGTCATTATCAGGATACAAAACACCTTCTTCATCAGCAAAAGTTGCTTTGCGTTTAAAGTATTCATCATTATCGATAAAGTAAACCTGAATTCTCTCTTTAGGAATTGAAGCCACCTTAATAATCAATGGCATATCTAAATCATTCACTACCAAATTCATCCCTGAAAGCCTAATTACTTCGTGTAATTGATGTCTTCTCTCGTTGATATTTCCATATCTTGGCATGAAAATTCTTATCTGACCTCCTTGATCGTTAATCATTTTCGGAACGTCATAAGACATTAAAGAAACTTCATTTTCAGCCAAATAAGGCACGACTTCAGATGATACATATAATATCCTCTTATCTTTCATAAATAGTATTTTACTTAATTTTTGGTAATAAAAACGTTGCAAAATTACAAAAATTTATGCAGTTATTAACTAATATATTATGTTTGCACTAAATTTTAATAATACCGCCATGCATATTTTCTACGGCAAAGTAGCTCTGATAGCCTATTTAAAAACTATCAAAACCGCAAATTCAACTATCGGATTTGTACCAACAATGGGAGCTTTGCACCAAGGGCATCTGGCTTTAATGCAGCGATCGCTCAAAGAAAACGACGACACTGTTGTAAGCATTTTCGTAAATCCAACCCAATTCAACAATCCTGAAGATCTCGAAAAATACCCTCGAACTCTTGAAGAAGATGTAAAAAAAATGCGAGGATTAAGCGACAAAATAATTTTATACGCTCCTTCTGTTGATGATATTTATGAAGGACAAACCATTTCGCAGTCATTTGACTTTGACGGATTAGAGAATCAAATGGAAGGCAAGTTTAGGCCTGGACATTTTAACGGAGTTGGAACTATTGTGAAACGTTTGTTTGAAATCGTCACTCCAACAAATGCTTATTTTGGAGAAAAAGATTTTCAGCAGCTGCAAATTGTTAAAAAACTAGTCGAAAAAAATGACTTACCTGTAAATGTTATAGGCTGTCCAATTTTTAGAGAAGATAATCTGCTTGCAATGAGTTCTAGAAATGAGCGACTGACTGCAGACGAAAGAAAAGAAGCGTCAATAATTTACAAAGTTCTTACTGAAGCTAAGGAAATCTTCCAGAACGGTACTCCCGAAGAAACTATCAAATTTGTCGAAGAATCTTTTAAAGACAACAAAAAATTCGAACTCGAATATTTTGTCATTGCTGATGAATCTACATTATTATCAATCGATCATAAAATTAACGATAAAAAATACCGTGCGTTTATAGCAGTATTTGTTAATTCTATAAGGTTAATAGACACCATTTCATTTAATTAAATTACCTTTGCAACATGCAAATTCAAGTTATAAAATCAAAAATTCATCGAGTTAAAGTAACTGGAGCCGATTTAAATTACATTGGCAGTATTACTATTGATGAAACATTACTAGAAGCTTCAAACATCATTGAAGGTGAAAAAGTAGCTATCGTTAACATTAATAATGGAGAACGTTTTGAAACTTATGCCATTAAAGGAGAAAAAAATTCAGGCGAAATTACGCTGAATGGTCCTGCAGCTAGAAAAGTTCAAAAAGATGACATTATCATCATTATTTCATATGCAACCCTAGAATTTGAAGAAGCAAAAACCTTCAAACCATGGATTATTTTCCCTAACGAAAATGACAATTCATTAACCTAGGTTTCAACCTCAAATTATATCTTATTTTACTATTTGTCAAAAATTTATTTTGCACAAACGGGATTTTTTTGGTCCAAAACAAAAGGATCAATACAAAATCTTTGGAGCAAAAAATTACAAATAAAATTAACTGCAAAGGCCGCTATGGCTTAATTTTACTTTATATATAGAAAACACAAAGTTCGCAAAGCTGCATCAAAACAAAGCTTTACGAACTTTGTGTTTTTTAAACCTTATAATTAGATAAAAATCTTAGCGTATTTTGCGGTTAAAACAATTTAATCAATACAAAATATTTTATATTTCTCCGTAAGTTTTCTATAACAAAAAAGCAAATTAAAGTATTATATTGCCACACTATTTTCAATACTTTTTAATTCACTGAAACGCCCCAAATCATGAAAAAAGTTTACCTGCTAATTGCATTTATTTCCATTTCTGTCTTTTCGCAGAAAAAATTCGACAACATTCAATCCCTAAAACTCGGAGAAGAAAGAAGGATAACAATTGGACTTCCGGCTTCATACGAAGCTAAGCCGGACAAAAAATATCCGGTTTTATATCTTTTAGACGGCGATTATTTGTTCGACCCTTTTTCTGGAGCTGTAAGTTACGGCGCTTATTGGGATGATATTCCAGAAATGATCATAATCGGGATTCATCAAAACAAAGATGGCGAACGTTATGACGACACAACAATTGATCAAAATGAAGGTTTGCCTTTTGAAAAAGGAGCAAAATTTTTTGAATTTATAGGAGCAGAATTGATTCCTTACATTGAAAAAAAATACAGAACCTCGCCTTTTAGAATTATTGCAGGACATGATGTAACAGCTAGTTTTGCCAATTTTTATTTATACAAAGAAAACCCGCTTTTCAGTGCGTATATTTGTCTAAGTCCAGAATTGGCTCCAAAAATGGAAGTTCGTATTGCAGAGAAGTTTGCTAAAATACAAAAACCAATATTCTACTATCTTTCTGCGGGAGAAGGTGACATAAAAAAAATTAAAGAACCAATAGAAAAATTAGACAACAATATTAAAATCGCAAATAATCCGTTAGTAAATTATAAATACGAATTATTTAAAAACGCAACTCATTATACTGAAGTTTTACATTCGATTCCGAGTGCACTTTATCAAATTTTTGAAGTTTACAGACCAATAAACTCGGCTGAATATGCAAATAAAATTGCCGTGCTTGAAACAGGTTATGCTGATTATTTAGAAAAAAAATACAATACAATGTCCGAAGTTTTAGGCGTTCAAATTCCAGTTCGAATGAGCGACTTCAAAGTAATTGAAAACATAATCTTGAAGAAGAATGCATACGACGAACTAGGAAAGATGGCCGAAATTGGAAATATAAATTATCCAAAAGCAATGCTGGGAGAATACGAACTAGGCTTAATGTACGAAAAAATGGGCGATGCAAAACATGCCTCAAAAAAATATCAAAATGCTTCTCAAATGGAACCTATAGGTGATTTGAACAAGGATTTAATGTATGAGAAGATGGACGAAATGAACGCACTTTCTAAAAAAAGTAAATAATGTCAAAAGTTAAAACTTCCTTTTTCTGCCAAAATTGCGGCACCCAATATTCAAAATGGCAAGGCCAATGCAATGCGTGCAAAGAATGGAATACTATTGCTGAAGAAATCATTCAGAAACAGGAAAAAGTGGCTTGGAAAAGCGAACCAACTTCAACAGGTAAAGCGCCAAGACCTTTAAAAATAAACGAAATCGACTCGGCTCAGGAAATTCGCATGAATACTACTGACGGCGAATTAAATCGCGTTTTGGGCGGCGGAATTGTTCCAGGTTCTTTAACGCTTTTGGGCGGCGAGCCTGGAATAGGAAAAAGCACACTTTTACTTCAAATTTCACTAAAATTACCCTATAAAACTTTATATGTTTCTGGAGAAGAAAGTCAGAAACAAATAAAAATGCGCGCCGAAAGAATAACACCAAACAGCGACAACTGTTATATCCTTACGGAAACCAAAACGCAGAATATCTTTAAACAAATTGAAGCGATTCAGCCAGAAATTGTAATCATCGATTCGATTCAGACTTTACACACCGATTATATCGAATCAACAGCGGGAAGTATTTCTCAAATTAGAGAAACCACTGCAGAATTGATAAAATTTGCTAAAGAAACCAATACCCCAGTTATTTTAATTGGACATATTACAAAAGACGGAAATATTGCCGGACCAAAAATTCTAGAACACATGGTTGATACCGTTCTTCAATTTGAAGGCGACAGAAATCACGTTTACCGAATTTTGCGTTCGCTTAAAAACCGTTTTGGCTCTACGGCCGAATTGGGAATTTATGAAATGCTTGGAAGCGGTTTACGAGAAGTAAGCAATCCGTCAGAAATATTGATTTCGCACAAAGACGAAGAATTATCAGGAACTGCAATTGCCACAACACTCGAAGGCATGCGTCCGCTTATGATCGAAATTCAATCACTTGTAAGTACAGCGGTTTACGGAACTCCGCAAAGAAGCACCACAGGATACAATGCTAAAAGATTAAACATGATTTTAGCAGTTTTAGAAAAAAGAGCAGGATTTCGTTTGGGTGCAAAAGATGTTTTCTTAAATGTAACCGGCGGAATTTCTGTTGATGATCCTGCAATTGATCTTGCTGTTGTTGCTGCGATTTTATCTTCAAACGAAGACATTCCAGTTGGAAAAGGTTTTTGCTTTGCCGGCGAAGTAGGACTTTCTGGAGAAATTCGCCCTGTAAATCGTGTTGATCAGCGTATTCAGGAAGCCGAAAAACTAGGTTTTGATACTATTTTTGTTTCTAAATACAATAAAATCACTTTAAAAAACACTGGAATTAAAATTGAACTTGTTGCTAAAATTGAAGATGTTGCCAGTATTCTTTTTGGGTAATTTTTTTTCGCCTCGAATTCCACAAATTAAACACGAATTTTTATTTAATTTTAAAATCTAAATCTAGACATTTACTAAATTCGAGAAATTAGTGCAATTTGTGGCAAAAAAAACAACGCTTCATTCTAATAGTTCTAAATTCTTTCGAAAACTGCTGCTATGAATTTTCCAAAACAAAAAATATACAAAGCTCTAAAAATACTTGCCGTTATATTGGTTTTGCTTTGCATCGGATTGTACTTTTTTCGCAACTCGCTTCTAAAACAAGCGGTCGCCAAAGTTACCCACAAAATGGCTGTTGATTACAACAGTGATTTTTCTATAAAAGAAGCTTCTTTCAGCGGATTATCCAGCATAAAACTAACGGATGTTGTTTTGGTTCCAAAAAATGCAGACACACTTTTAAAAATCAAAAACATCGAAACCAGTGTCAGCTTAAGCAACTTATTAATCGGCGATGTTCAAGTTGGTACTTTAAAGGTTAACAACGGCTACATTCAATTGGTTAAAAAAGGAAAAATTCGAAATTTTGATGCTTTTCTAAAAAGAAATCGTGATGATTCCGAGAAAAACGAAAAACGCAAATACGGCGCTTTTGCTTATCGCATTATTTCAAAACTATTAAATCTGGTTCCTACGGACATGAATTTGGAAAACTTCCAATTCAAAATCGATGATAATGGCAAAAAAACAGCTGTTGCAATCAACAAACTGGTTTTAAACAACAAACAACTCGAAACCAATATTCATGTTCAAAGCAAAGATTTTGATCAGCGCTGGAACTTAAAAGGTTTTGCTGATCCAAGAAATCAAAAAGCGGATATTCGATTCTTTAATTTAGATACTGGAGCCATTCGTGTTCCTTATCTCGATGAACGCTACAATTTAAAAGCAAGCTTTGATTCTATTCGCCTGAATGTTCAAAACATTGACAAAAGCGGCAGCGAATTGCACATTGACGGCTTCACCTCTATCGTTAATCTGAAAATTAATCATCCAAAAATTGCCAGCAAAGATGTAATTATAAAAAATGCTCGTTTTGATTACCGATTTTTACTTGGTGATGATTTTATCTCGATTGACAGCACTTCAACAATGCAGTTGAATAAGATCAAAGTAAAACCATATATCTCTTACAGCACAGAAAAAGATACCGTTTATACTTTGAAGGTGAATATTCCGAAAATGAAAGCGCAAGATTTTATTGTTTCGCTTCCAGATGGATTATTCACGCATTTTCAAGGCATGCAGGCAACTGGAAATTTCGATTACAAACTCGATTTCAAATTCAATAAAAACAAACCAAATACGCTTGTTTTTGACAGTAAAATGAACAAAGAAGATTTACATATCACTAAATATGGCGAAGCTGATTTGAACAAACTAAACGGTGAATTTGTATATCGTGCAATTATTCAAAATGTCTTGCAGCGACCTGTTTTAGTTGGAAATGCAAATCCGAATTATACGCCATTAGATCAAATTTCGCCTTATTTACGAAAATGCGTTTTAACAACTGAAGATCCTTCTTTCTTCTCGCATCGCGGTTTTATAAATGAAGCCTTCAAACAGTCTATTCTTAAAAACATTAGAACTAAAAAGTTCTCGCGCGGTGCCAGCACAATAAGCATGCAACTGATTAAAAATGTATTCTTAACGAGAGAAAAAACACTTTCGCGAAAGCTTGAAGAAATCCTTTTGGTTTATATTTTAGAAAATAACCGAATTGTAAGTAAGGAACGAATGCTGGAAGTTTATTTCAACATTATTGAATGGGGACCAAATGTATACGGAATTGGCGAAGCAAGTCATTTTTATTTCCAAAAAAGTCCTTCAGCTTTAAGCGTAGATGAATGTTTATATTTAGCAACGATTATTCCGAAACCAAGAAAATTCATGTATCAATTTAATGACGAAGGAAACCTGAAAGATTTCGCCATTAAAAACCAGAAATTTTTAAAGAATTTAATGTTCAGAAGAGGACTTTTAGTTCCCGAAGATACAATTGGACAATTACCTGTTTATATTTCTGGAAATGCGCGTTCATTAATACGAATTAAAGCTCCAGATTCTACCGCAGTTCCTGCGGACTCTTTATCTACCAGCGACGAATTTGATTTGTAATTATGAAACCCACTTATTTATTTAAAAGAGTTTTTGCCTTTGGAATTGACTTTATCATTTTAGCGCTGACAGTTAAAATACTATTTCCGTATATCTCTTATAAAAACAGCAGTGGCGAGAGCTTCATTAAAACGGAAATTGGTCTTTTAATTTATTATCTCTTTTTTATTTTTCAAGATGTTTTTATGAATAAAACTATTGGAAAGCACATCTTCAAGCTGCAGATGACATTTGATAATCCTATGGAAATAAACGGATACAAAAAATATTTTAGAATAATTATTAGACGACTTTTTGATCTGCTTGAATTAGTTTGTCCTTTCATTTACCTAATCCCAATTGTTTTGACAAAGAAGAATCAAAAATTGGGTGATTTAATCGCAAAAATAGCGGTAACACAAAAACCAAATAATTAAGACAGCTATTTTAGCCGCACTTCAAAAAAAAGCCACAAATTATCACGGATTAATCTGTGTTAATTTGTGGCTTTTGTGTTTATTACAAAATCGAATTTAAGGCGCAGGATCAGGAATTATTGCCTGAACTTGATTAATTTCAGTGATCATTTCTTTTGAAAGTACGACATCAATTGTGGCGATATTTTCTTTTAATTGTTCTAAAGTTGTAGCACCAATAATTGCACTAGTTAAAAATGGCTGCTGCAACACAAATCCCATTGCTAATTCTGTCAGAGTTAAACCATGTTTTTTAGCAATTTCTAAATACAACTTTGTTGCTTGTGTACATTGCTCACTATTGTAACGCGTGTATTGCGGAAAAAGTTTTATTCTAGAATTTGGGTGCGCTTCTCCTGTTAAAAATTTACCCGTTAAAACTCCAAATGCTAAAGGCGAATAAGCCAGCAATCCAACATTTTCATGCATTGAAACTTCGGCTGAATTCACTTCAAAAAGACGATTTAATAATGAATAAGGATTTTGAACGGTTTTAATTCTAGGCAGATTTTGATATTTACTTTCTTCCAAAAGACGCATCATTCCCCAAGAATTCTCATTTGAAACACCAATATGTTTAATTTTTCCTTCTTTAATTAATCCATCAAACGTTTCTAAAATTTCTCTGAAGTTATCTTCCCATGCATCTTCAAAACCTGTAAACGCGCGGTGCCCAAAGTTATTAGTTTTTCGTTCCGGCCAATGCATTTGATACAAGTCGATATAATCTGTCTGCAAACGCTTTAAACTGTTTTCTAAAGCATATTTAATACTTGCAGGCGAAAAATCTAACTTCTCACGCATATATCCAAAATTCGGATTTGGCCCAGCTATTTTAGAAGCTAAAACAACTTTATCACGGTTTCCTGATTTTTTAAACCAAGTTCCAATAATTTTTTCAGTACTTCCGTAAGTTGCTTCACTTGCTGGAACCGAATACATCTCTGCAGTATCAAAAAAGTTTACACCTTGTTCCAGCGCATAATCCATTTGAGCATGACCTTCTGCCTCTGTATTCTGTTGGCCAAAAGTCATGGTTCCAAGATTGATTTTACTAACTTTTATATCGGTGTTGGGTAATGTAGTGTATTTCATTTTTTTTCTAAGGTACTAAGGTTCTGAGAAACTAAGATTCTAAGGTTTCTTTTTTCGAATAATAAGCTTCAAAGATACGATGCTATTCTTCAAATGAAAATCTTAGAATAGTTAAAAAAACTACAAGTTTTTCTGAGGTGCTAAGTTAAATTCAAAGCAATAAAAAAGGCTCAAAGCAAAACTTTGAACCTTTTAAAAAATCTTAGCACCTTAGTTCCTCAGAACCTCAGCTCCTTAATTTATACTATTAAGCATCTCTGCAATCTCGTCTAATCTTGGAGTTAAAATAATTTCGATTCTACGATTTTTAGCCTTTCCTTCTGGAGTCGCATTACTTGCCAAAGGAGAAAATTCACTTCTTCCAGCCGCAGTCAGCTTTTGTTTGTTGATTTTAGCATTTTCACTTAAAATAGCCACAATTGCAGTTGCTCTTTTAGTAGATAAATCCCAGTTATTTGCAATTGGTCCAGAACCAGCATACGGATCATCATCTGTATGTCCTTCAATAAGAACTGAAAGATCAGGATTATCACCTAGAACTTTTCCTAATTCTACAACAGCTTTTCTTCCCTCTGTTCCAACAGCCCAGCTTCCTGAATTGAAAAGCAGTTTGTTTTCCATAGAAACATACACTTTTCCGTTCTTTTGTTCCACCGTCAAACCTTTACCTTCAAAACCATTTAAAGCTTTTGATAAAGTTTCTTTCAGTTTGCGCATTGATTCCTCTTTTGCAGCAATCATATCTTCAAGCTCTTTTAATCGACTTGCTGTTTTATCAAGACTTGCTTGTTCTTCAGCCAGTTTTTTTGATTTCGCTTCTAATTGTGCTAACAACTCGCGGTTTTTATTCATGTTTTTCTCCAATGCATCATTGCTGTTTTTCTCGAGAGCATTGTATGAATCTTGTAAAACTTTATATTTATTTTGCGCAGCAGCTAAATCTGCTTTTTGTTTTGCCAATTCATCTTTTGTGCTGTTTAAATCTTTGGTTAAATTATCGCGTTCTAATTCCAGCTGATTCTTTGATTTTTGCAAATCGGCATTTTGATCTGCAATCGAACGATTTTCTTTTTTAAGATCTGAATACTTTGTTTCCAAATCATTATAAATCTTTTTAGACACACAAGAAGTCATAGACAAAGCCAAAACCACTAATCCTATCGAAGCTTTCTTAATCATTTTATTTTCTGTTTTTTTATTTGAAACGTATTATTAATTCCTGATTTAAACGATAATTCGAATAAAATCTAAATGAACTTTTCTTTAAAAATAAAAGCAAAATTCAATTTATCAGAATTTCCGAATCCCATTTCTCTCAACAAGAACAATACCAAATTTTACTCAATTTCGACTAAAACTGGACAATGATCTGAATGAACCGCATCTGGAAGAATCACGGCACGTTTTAAACGATGTTCCATCGGAGCGCTTACTAAATTATAATCGATACGCCAGCCTTTGTTATTTCCTCTCGCTCCTGCACGATAGCTCCACCACGAATAATGATGCGGATCTTTATTAAAATGACGGAAACTGTCTATAAAACCAGATTTCATAAAACCATCGAGCCACGCGCGTTCAGCAGGTAAAAATCCTGAAACTGTTTTATTACGCACCGGATCATGAATATCTATCGCTTCGTGACAAATATTATAATCACCGCAAATAATCAAATTAGGAATAGCTAATTTCAATTCATTAATATACGTTTGAAAATCATCCATAAACATAAATTTATGATCTAATCTTTCAATATTTGTTCCTGACGGAAGATATAAACTCATTACCGAAACATCATCAAAATCAGCACGCAGATTACGTCCTTCAAAATCCATATGATGAATTCCTGTACCGTAAACTACATTATTGGGTTTTGTTTTGGATAAAATTGCAACACCACTGTAACCTTTTTTTGTTGCAGGATAATAATATTGATACGGATAGCCTGCGGCCGTAATATCGTCAACCGGAATTTGATCCTTCGTAGCTTTGATTTCTTGAAGGCAGATTACATCAGGATTTGCCTGTTGCAGCCATTCGATAAAACCTTTGTTAATTGCAGCACGAATTCCGTTTACATTATAAGAAATAATTTTCATCAGATTGTATTTTTAAGGATTCCAAATGTAATAAAAAAGTGGAAAGTTTGCGTTTGAATAAACGAAAAGTAGAGTTTTTTGTTATCTTTGTTGGCTGCTCTAATAATTTAAAAATAGTACATGGGTTTAGTTACCGCGAAAGAAGTTGCAAAAGCAATAAATGTTGATAAGTACGGAGTATTTGGTACTTTTTCAGGCTGGATTCTTATGAAGGTCCTTAAGATCTCTACCCTAAATAAAATTTACGATCACAATAAACACTTAGAGGATGTTGCGTTTTTAAACGGGATTTTGGATGAAATGGAAATCAAATTTGAAATTCCTGAAGAAGATTTAAAACGTTTACCTAAAGACGGCGCTTATATTACCATCTCAAATCATCCGCTTGGAGGAATTGATGGTATTTTGCTTTTGAAATTAATGCTCGAAAGAGAACCAAATTTCAAGATTATCGCTAATTTTTTATTGCACAGAATTGTTCCTCTTAAAAAATATATCATGCCGGTTAATCCTTTTGAAAATCATAAGGACGCCAAATCGAGCGTGGTCGGAATCAAAGAAACTTTACGTCATTTAAGCGACGGAAAACCTTTAGGGATTTTCCCTGCAGGAGAAGTTTCAACTTATAAAGACGGAAAATTAGTAGTTGACAAACCTTGGGAAGAAGGCGCTTTAAAATTAATTAGAAAAGCCAAAGTTCCAGTTGTACCCATTTATTTTCATGCTAAGAACAGTAAATTATTCTACTGGCTTTCTAAAATTGATGATACTTTGCGTACTGCAAAATTACCTTCGGAATTACTGACACAGAAAGATCGCGTGATTAAAGTTCGTATTGGAAAACCAATTTCAGTAAACGAGCAAAACGAAATCGAATCGTTTGAAGAATATTCTGAGTTCTTGAGAAAGAAAACTTATATGCTGGCTAATCCGTTTGAAAAAGACACCAAATTGATTGATACAGCAAGCCTAAAAATACCAAAGGCACCTAAAAAAATTGTTACGCCGGCGAACGAATCAAAAATGATTGACGAAGTTAATGCGTTAAGAAATAGCGATTGCCGCCTGCTGCAAAGCAAAAATTACGAAGTATTTTTTGCACGCGCAAAATCTATCCCGAATATTCTGCATGAAATAGGTCGTCTGCGTGAAATCACCTTTAGAGAAGTTGGTGAAGGAACCAATGAATCTATTGACTTAGACGAATACGACAAGTATTATCACCATATGTTTTTATGGGACGATGAAACCAAAAAAATTGCAGGTGCATACCGCATGGGATTAGGTTCTGAGATTTATCCGAAATATGGCATCGAAGGTTTCTACTTGACAGATCTTTTTAGATTTGAACCAGAACTTCACGACATGATGCACAAATCGATCGAAATGGGACGTGCTTTTATTATTCGTGAATATCAGCAAAAACCAATGCCTTTGTTCTTGTTATGGAAAGGAATTATACACACTACTCTTCGCCATCCTGAACACAAGTATTTATTAGGCGGCGTAAGTATCAGTAATCAATTTTCTGATTTCTCTAAATCGTTGATGATTGAGTTCATGAAATCAAATTATTATGATCCTTATATTGCACAATACATTCATCCGAAGAAAGCTTATAAAGTAAAATTAAAAGATGCTGATAAAGACTTTATCTTCGACGAAGCTGAATCTGACTTAAATAAATTTGATAAAATCATTGATGAATTAGAACCGGGCAATTTACGTTTACCTGTTTTAATCAAAAAATACATCAAACAAAATGCACGTGTTGTTGCTTTCAACGTAGATCCTTTGTTTAACAATGCTGTTGACGGCTTAATGTACATCAGAATCGCTGATATTCCTGAAAGCACTATGAAACCCGTTATTGAAGAATTTCAAATAGAATTAGAGCGTAAATTATCTGAGAAAGAAGATTAGCTCTAATCTCTCAAAACTAAAAAATCCCATTTGTAATAACAAATGGGATTTTTTAGCTTCAACACTTATTTAAAAACAAATTAGACCTTATTCTTTTCCAATTTCATCTAATCCCTCTAATCCATTTTTAGGATCTGCACCATATTGATTTGGTCCTTTTTCACCTTCAGTAGCAAGTAATAGGATATTATAAATTGGAATAAGAAAATACCAGCCACTCTTACCAATATCATGCATTCTTCTAACTCCAACAGCAATTGAAGGAATTAAAACTGCTAAACTGTAAATATTAGCAATGAAAGCCACTTTTGGTGCTACAAGCCCAAAAATAAAACCAATAACAAAACTAATTATCAAGTTCATTAAAAAGAACATCCAATATTCTCTTCTTCTTGCTCTTCCATTAAAGTTTGCATAGTTTTCCAAAACTACTTTTTTGTACATTTCTAACATAATAAAATCTTTAAAATTGCCCTACTCTTTATGGATTTTCAGTTACTCCATTACTTCTTAACAAAGTTCAAGATTACTTACTTTTACAATTATTTAAAGAAACTAACCGACATTATAGTATCAAAAAAAGACATTTTTTTAAGAGCGAACTACTCACAAACAAAAATCCCATTCATTACTGAATGGGATTTTATATTTTTAGAACCAAGTTTTCTGACCAACCTGATAAGTCTGATAGAACTCTTCATCAGTCTTCGTCAAATAAATAATTCCTTCTATAAGACCTATTACTCCTCCTATTCCACATAGTAACCCTAAAATAAGCTGAATAATACCTTCTTTAGTATAACCTAGATAAAACTTATGCACTCCAAATACTCCAAGTAAAATTGCAAGAACCCCTGCAACAACTTTTTTATTCTCTGGTTTAGCATTACCAAACTCTGACTGCGTGTTTTCCATAATTTATATTTTTAAGTTCAATAGTTAATTAAATAATATGGGGATTTCAAAAAAATCCCATTTGTTAATTTCAAATGGGAATATATCTTTTAGAACCAGCCTTTTTTACCAACTTGATACGTTTGATAAAAGTCTTCATCAGATTTCGTTAAATAGATAATCCCTTCGATAAACCCAATTATACTTCCAACTCCACAAGTAACAATTGTAATTACTATTTGAATTATACCTTCTTTAGTATATCCAAGAATAAATTTATGAATCCCTAAGTATCCAAAAATTATCCCCATAATTCCCGCTAGTACTTTTTTATTTTCTTGTCTTGGAGCTGATGGCGTATTCCAAGCTTCTGGTTTTGTATTTTCCATTTTTTATTATTGTATTTTAGATTATTTATATTTCAGCACGTCCTATTTCGTTTATTTCTTCAAAATCGTCCTTAGGATCAGGTCCGTAAGCATTTACACCGCTATTACCTTCTGTACACAAGACAATAAGCAACCAGATAACTCCCGCTAACGGAATAAGTACAACCAGAATAAACCAACCGCTTTTACCCGCATCGTGTAAACGTCTTACCATTACTCCTAAACCTGGTAAGAAAACCAATAAACTATAAATCGACGACAATATACCTGAATCTGCTAGACCAAAAGTCAAACCAGCAAAATTATCCAAAGTTGAAAGTATTATAGAAATAATTACTGAAGCTAGTGTATAATACCAATACTCACTTCTTCTTGCACGACCTGAAAAATTCGCATAGTTCTCAAAAACTACTTTCTTGTACCACTCAATCATAAATAATAAATTAGTTTGTTAATATTTATTGCATTTGAAGACTTTGATTATTTCTTCCTTTAATTTTTGTTAAAATCGCAACAATATTATCAAAAATTAATTTTATAAACTAATTATGACGCGAGTTTTTTCACAAGAAAAAACTCGTTATAAACTGTTAACTATTGTAGTTGTCTTTGCTTACTTTTTATAAATGGCCTTTATCTTATCTACAATAACCTGCGCAAGGCGCTCATGGCTTTCAAAAGTCCATCCGGCAATATGTGGTGTTAAGATTACTTTTCTTCCATCTAAAAGATATTGAAAGGCTTCTGGTGTATTTTTATCCTGAAAAAGTGTTTCAAAAGATAGTTTTTCATACTCTAAAACATCCAAACCTGCGCCAAGTACTTTTCCTAACTTCATTGTTGCGACCAAATCTGCCGTTACAATATTTTTACCTCGTGAAGTATTAATGATCCATATTGGCTTTTTGAACTCATTAATAAACGCCGCATCAACCATTTTATCCGTTTCAGGAGTCCACGGAATATGCAAACTCAATACATCGGTTTTTTCATGAAGCTCTTTTAATGATACCTGTCTGGCATTTTCATCGCCTACATTATCTTGAATATCGTAACATAAAACTTCAACATCAAATCCTCTCAGTTTTTTTGCAAAAGCTTTACCCATATTTCCATATCCAATGATCCCAACGGTTTTACCATCAAGTTCATGGCCGCGATTACTTTCTCTATTCCATTGACCTGAGCGAATTTCATAATCGGCAATATTCAATTTATTAAAAAGAGAGAGAATCATTCCTAATGTATGTTCTGCCACAGCATTGCAATTTCCTTCAGGAGCAGCAATTAATTCAATATCTTTATCCAGAGCATAATCACAATCAATACTTTCTAGACCTGCGCCAACTCTTGCTATAAACTGCAAATTGACTGCCTTATCTAAAAACGTTTTGTCGATTTTAAATCGGCTGCGAATTACGATTCCATTATAATCTTGAATTTTCGCCTCAATTTCTTCTTTAGAAGAAGTAAAATCGGCATAATTTTCAAAACCAGCCTCTTCCAGCTGTTTCCATAAAATTGGATGGTTACTATCGATATGTAGAATTTTTACACTCATTTTTATTTAATTTATTAAAACAAAAATACGGTTAATTCTCTTAGTTTTTTATTGATTTATTAATCCTATAAACTCTGCCTGTTTTAAGGAAACCTGAATATCCTTTTCAATAAATTAAAGAAATCCCTTTCAAACCAACTAATGGCTTTCGCATTCCTTACTTTAACATTACAAAAATTAAAACACTAATAAGAGTTAATCAATTAATTTTCATAATTTTATAGATACCTGTTACTTTAAAAACGAATCATAAACCTGCCCCATTTTTCTTAACCTTAAAAAAATAATTGACCAATCGTTTAAACAAACTGATATTAAATTCTAATTAAGCAATTTACATTTTAACCATTTAAACAATAAAACAATTATGGCAACACAAGATTTAACTATTATTTTGGTTCACGGAGCGTGGGGAGATGGATCTCATTGGCAATATGTAATTCCTGAACTGACAAAAAAAGGATATAAAGTGCGCAGTGTTCAAAATCCTTTAACCTCTTTACAAGACGATATAAATAAAACAAAAGATTTAATTGATGCTCAAGACGGCAAGGTACTGCTGGTTGGGCATTCATACGGAGGAGCAGTAATTTCTGGAGCGGGAAACCACGACAAAGTTGCGGGTTTAGTTTATATCGCAGCATTTGCACCAGATGCAGGAGACAGCTTAGGAGCTCTTTTGGGACGAAGAGCCGGCTCGGGAGGCGCCAGTATATATCCTGATCCTAAAGGATTTTTATGGATTAAGTATGATGAATTTCACAAATCATTTGGACAGGATTTAGACGAAGAAAGAGCTTTAGTTATGGCACTGGCTCAAAAACCAATACATGGTCAGTGTTTTGGAGATCAAGCGGGCGAACCTGCATGGAAAACTAAACCAAGCTGGTATCAAATTTCCAATCACGATAATATGATTCCGCCAGAAACTCAAAAAGAAATGGCAGAACAATTAAATCCTAAAAAAATTATTCATTTAGACGCTGGCCATGCATCTCTGGCATCAAAACCTAAAGAGGTAAGTGCTTTAATTCTAGAAGCTGCAGCAGCTCTCTAAGAAACTTAAAACCGCCAATTTAGGCGGTTTTTTTATGGCTTTAGAAAAGAAATACGCCATTGCAAAACTTCAGGATTTTTTATTGGTTATATTTTTTTTTAACTTTGAAAAACAAGAGTTAAAGAAAATTCTTTCTTTCTAAATTATTATACCCTTCAAATGAAACTAACCAAAACTTTTAAAGCCTTTTTTGAAAACGAAAAATCAGGCGGGCTGCTTCTATTATTTGTTACGATTGTTTCGTTGTACCTGGCTAATTCTTCTTATTCTGCTGAATATATCTCGTTTTGGGAAAAAGATTTCAATGGTCATTCTATCACGCATTGGATTAATGACGGTTTAATGACTATTTTCTTTTTATTAATTGGTTTAGAATTAGAGAGAGAAATTTATCATGGTGAATTGTCCAGCATAAAAAATGCTTCACTTCCTATAATGGCTGCTTTTGGAGGAATGTTGGTTCCTGCCGCTATATTTCTAGCGCTAAACTTTGGAACAGCAACTCAAAACGGCGCAGGAATTCCTATGGCAACAGATATTGCTTTTGCAATTGGTATTCTTTCACTTTTAGGAAGCAAAGTGCCATCGTCGTTAAAAGTTTTTTTAACAGCTCTAGCAGTTATTGATGATTTGGGCGCTATAATAGTAATTGCAGTATTTTACACCACTTCGATTGCTTTTGTAAATCTTGCTATTGCATTAGGAATATGGGTTTTCTTGTTTGTTTTGAATCGAATGAAAATTCACAATCTAATTCCATACCTAATCGGCGGAGTTATTATGTGGTATTTTATGCTTAATTCAGGTGTTCATGCTACTATTACAGGTGTTATTCTCGCTTTTGTGATTCCGTTTGGCAATGGAGATGAGCAATCTTCTTCTTATAAACTACAGCATTTTTTACACAAACCAGTTGCCTTTGTAATTTTACCTCTTTTTGCTGTTGCAAATACTTGTATCGCGATCGAATCTGACTGGCATGAAGGATTAAATCACCCAAATACTTTTGGAATTATTCTAGGATTGGTTGTTGGAAAACCATTAGGAATCTTACTATTTTCGTCAATTGGTGTAAGTGCCGGATTATGCGCTTTACCTAAAAACTTAAAATG
Source organism: Flavobacterium oncorhynchi (assembly GCF_002217355.1). GTDB lineage: Bacteria > Bacteroidota > Bacteroidia > Flavobacteriales > Flavobacteriaceae > Flavobacterium > Flavobacterium oncorhynchi. Next base: position 120,970 of record NZ_MUHA01000007.1, read on the forward strand.
GGCGCATATTTTAGGAGCAGGAATGCTTGGGGGTATTGGTTTTACAATGTCTATTTTTATCACAATTCTTGCTTTTAAAGATCCTGAAACTATAGTATTTTCTAAAATAGCGATTTTAATTGCCTCTGTATTATCTGGTGTATTTGGGTTTGTTTACCTCAAATATGTTTTGGGAAAGAAAAAAGTCTAAAAAATAAAAAATCCTAACTCCCTACTTATCAAGTTTGGAATTAGGATTTTTAAATATTGATTTTATTTATTCTCAGCCTTTAATTTGTTTCAAAGAAGTCTTAATGCCTTTTATCAATGATGAACTGAAACCATTGTGTTCCATTTCATTCAAACCAACAATTGTACAGCCTTGAGGCGTTGTTACACGGTCGATTAATTGTTCTGGATGCACTTTTTCTTCTAATAACATTTTTGCTGCTCCTTTTACGGTTTGCGCAGCAATTGCTAAAGCCGTGTTTGAATCGAATCCAATTTCAATTCCTGCCTGCATAGAAGCACGAATGTAACGCAAGGCATATGCAGTACCGCAAGCACCTAAAACAGTCGCTGCATCCATTAATTTTTCATCAATTACCGGAGCTGTTCCTAAATCTTGAAATAGATCAACAATTGGCAGTGCTTTTTCACGGTCTTTTTCTGGAAAAGAAATACAGGTTGCCGATTCTCCAAACTGTGCCGCAATGTTTGGCATAATACGCACCACTGGATATTCGTTATTTGTTTTGGATTGAAGAACATCCAAAGACAATCCGCTTACTGCCGAAGCAATTGTTTTATTTTGAATAACTGGCAGAATTTCAGCTAAAACGATATCCACTTGATACGGTTTTATGGTTAAAATCACTACATCAGCTTCCTGAATATTATGTTTATTATCATTAGAAACAGTAATTCCGTATTCAGATAAATATTGAATACTTGCAGTGTTTCTTCTTGTTACTGTAACTTGATTGTTTTTTGAAAATTTTGCAATTCCTAAGGCAATAGAAACGCCTAGGTTCCCTCCCCCTATAATATGTACTTTCATCCTGCTTGGTTTTAATTTATTGTTGGCTGATTAACAGCTCATTTTTCGGCATGTAAATTACGTAGATTTTACCCATTTTAAATCACTGTAAACTATCAATTTGTGGCAAAAATCTAAAGTTCGAAAATCCTTTAGCGGTTGAAAAACCCTAATTCAATGCAGTAAACAAACCTATTTTATTTTATAACAACTTCCCTTTTAAGAGTAAGGACGCAATTGTAAAGTAAATCACTAATCCGGTTACATCAACCAAAGTAGCAACAAAAGGTGCTGATGAAGTTGCAGGATCCAGCTTAAGCTTTTTCAACAAAAAGGGTATCATTGATCCTGAAAGCGTTCCCCACAAAACAATAAATACTAATGAAAGTGAAACTGTCATTCCTATCGCCAACCAGTGCTCTCCATATTCATATAATCCGCTTTGCTGCCAAACTAAAATTCTAATAAAACCAACAATACCTAAGATTGCTCCTAATAGAAATCCAGATGCAATTTCTTTTTTCATTACATACCACCAATCCTTTAAAGTAAGTTCCTTTAAGGCCATAGCACGAATAATCAATGTTGCAGCTTGCGAACCTGAATTTCCTCCACTCGAAATAATAAGCGGCACAAATAAGGCTAGAACAACGGCTTTTTCGATTTCTCCTTCAAAAAATCCCATTGCCGAAGCGGTAAACATTTCACCAATAAACAGAACAACCAGCCAAGTTGCTCTCTTTTTCACCATTTCACCAAGTCGAGTTTGAACGTAAGGAAGTTCTAACGCTTCAAGACCTCCAAACTTTTGAATATCTTCGGTATCTCTTTTTTCGATTTCATCTTTGATTACGTCGATAATATCATCAATTGTAATGCGTCCCACTAAACGTCCTAATTCATCTACTACAGGTATTGCTTCCAGGTCGTATTTATCCATTATTCGAGCAACCTCAACATCTGGTGTTTCAACATTTACAGAATACAATTTTCTAATATAAATATCTGAAATTTGTGTTTTAGTAGAAGTAGTCAGCAAATCCTTAAGTGATAATCTGCCTTTAAGACGGTTTTCATCGTCGACGACATAAATAGAATGTACTCTTGAAACATTTTCGGCTTGAATACGCATTTCTTTCACACAAGTAAGAACGTTCCAGTTTTCATTAACTTTCACTAACTCTTTATGCATGATACCTCCGGCAGTATCTTCATCGTAACGAAGTAAGTCTACAATGCTTTTTGCGTGCTCAACGTCTTGAAGTTCCGAGATTACTTCAGCTTTTCTATCTTTCGAAAGTTCACCAATAATATCTGCGGCATCATTCGTTTCAAGCTCATCAAGCTCTTCTGCAATTTCCTTTGGTGAAAGTCTATTTAAGATTTTCTCACGCAGATCATCCTCTAATTCCAAAAGAATCTCGGCTGTTTTCTCGCTGTCTAAAACCTTAAAAATATAAGTAGCATCTGCAATGTCAATTTCGTCAAGTATTTCGGCGAAATCAGCATGGTGCATGTCATTCAATAAAACCTCTAGCTCTTTATTGTTCTTAGCTTGAATAAGCTGTTCTATTTCCTTAATGAGCTCTTTACTGATTTTAAACTCCATCGGCTTCTATTTTTTGAGTCAAAACAATAAATTCCTCGACACTAAGCTGTTCCGGACGTTTATCAAAGATAGTGTCTTCTCGCAGATTATCAGATAAATTTAATGTTTTCAAACTGTTACGTAATGTTTTTCGTCTTTGCTGAAAAGCCGTTTTTACTACTGTAAAAAATAACTTTTCACCACAAGGAAGACTATAATCTTCCTTTCGGGTCATTTTCATCACACCCGACTTGACCTTGGGCGGAGGAATAAAAACATTTTCATCTACCGTAAACAGATACTCAGTATCATAGAAAGCCTGTGCTAAAACAGATAAGATTCCATAGGCTTTGGAGCCTTTTTTCTCGCAGATTCGTTCTGCAACTTCTTTTTGAAACATTCCCGAAAACTCAGGAATCTGGTCTCTAAACTCTAATGTTCTAAAAACAATTTGAGTAGAGATATTATAAGGGAAATTTCCAATTATTGCAAATTGTTTATCTCCGTATACTTCATGTATATTGTATTTCAGAAAATCTTTCGAGATAATCTGATCTTTTAATTTTGGATAGTTCTCCCCTAAATACGCCACAGATTCGGTATCAATTTCGATCACGTGAGTATTAATTGGTTTCTCGAGCAAATACTTAGTAAGCACACCCATCCCAGGCCCTATTTCTAAAACCTCTTCATATCCCTTTAAGCTCAAAGTATCGGCAATTGCTTTTGCAATACTTTCGTCTTTAAGGAAATGTTGTCCTAAGTGTTTTTTGGCTTTTACTTTTTCCATTTTCTATCTTGTTTTGCCGCGAGGGCGCAAAAGTATTCTTTTTGCTGCAAAGGCTCAAACTTTTTTACTACTAAGACTCAAAGACACAAAGTTTTATTTAGTTTTTTTTCCGATTTTATAACTAAAAGCGCAAAACCGAGATTAAAAACTCAAACTAGTGCTCTGAAATAAGCTCCAATTCTGTTCTAAAAGAGAGCATTTTATCAGCAAATAATTCTAATGCTTCTTGTCTTAATTTAGGTGCGTCTTCAAGGTAATACTTTTCTAAAGTAGCCTTGCTGTCTGTTATATATTGAACTGAATATGTAATACCTCCCATTTCCTCTTCAACTAAAACTCTAACAATTCTTGCCGATGAGAATTTTTGAGTTGCCAAAACTTCTGGTATGTGTTTTTCCTGCATCCATTTTAACCATTGGTCGTGAACGCTTTCGTGTATATTGGTTGTAACGTTGTAAATAATCATTTTTTCTAAAGATTCTGAGATTCTGAGGCATTAAGATGCTGATTTTTTTTCTTTCTAGGCTCTTAATCCCTTATTGAATCATCGTATTATTAATTTGTTTTTTGGAATTTAATTTTACAAATTCTTATCCCCTCTTAACTCTCGGTATTTTTTTCTGGCATCAACAAAGTAAATACTATCCTGATGATTAAAAATTACCTTTTCATATAAAGGCTTTGCCTTTTCTGTATCATGCAATTCGTCGTTGTAAATTTCTGCCGAAAAAAACAGTGCTTCATCAACATAAATTCCGTCGCTGTGATGATCGATAATTTGCTGGTATTGGCTTAAAGCCGAATTGTAATCCTTCAAACTCTCGTAAATCTTACCTAAACGCAACATTGTAACAGCTTCAATTTCCTGTCCTTTATAAGCCTTTAATATGCTTTGAAACTGTGCAATTGCATCTTGTTTTTTATTTTGATAAATTAAAAAATCACCTTTTGCAAACTGTTTCAAAGCTGTTTGTGTCGAATCGGCAGCTTTATTATCGTTTATTAACAAAAAATACTCCAGAGCATCATTGGCAATCAATTGTGTATTTGCCGATTTTAATGCTTTAAACTGTGCTAAAGCCCACTCAAAATCAGTTTTAAAATAACTTGTTTTAGCGGCTTTTAAACTTGCTTCATACACCATAACATCATTCTTTAGATCTAATTGAATCTGCGAATAATAAATTAATGCCTGATTGAATTTTTCTTCTAATAACAAAATATCTGCAAGTTCCATCTTGGCATCTGCCTGCTGATATGCATTCAAATTTAATTCCAGCGCTTTTTTAACAATTGTCTTAGCTTCCTCTGTCTTTTTTAGATTAAAAGCTAAAAAATGCGCTTGAATTAATTGCAAAGATAAGGTAAAAGGAGTTATTTCGTAAGTTGTGAGCAATTGCTGTAACTCATTTGTAATTGCTGGATAATCTTTTTCCTGTGCTTTATCTATTTTAATCTGCATTAAACGGGCGTTGCTCTCTACCAATAAATCTAAATCTTTGGTGTTTTGAAGAATGAAATTTAAAATTTCTTCTGCCGTGTCAGTATCATCTTCATTTATGGCAAACTGGCTCAGATTTACAATGCTTATCAATGATTCTGGTTCGCGTTTGTAAATTGCTTTCTCTTGAATAAATGCTTTTCCAAATTCTTTTTGCTGTACATAAAACCAGCTTAGATAATGATTCCAAAAAACATCTTGATCTTTTTGTGTTTTTAAAATCAAGGCTTTTCGCATAGCATCTTTAAATGCAGTATTATCTGTTTCGCCATTCATAAAACGGGAAAGCTGCGTTTGTATCAAATTGGAATTTTGCGGATTCTGATACGATTCTGTCAGCAGCATATCGATCATTAGATCTGTTTTCCCAAGCTGACCGTATAACATCCCGATTTGGAAGTTAAAATTATAATTGGGCTGTACCTGCATTCCCATTTGATAGGCTTTCACCGCATATTCAAGCAAAACTTTTTTCTCAAAAGAATTACCTATTCCGTAAACATCATTAGGACTTGTTTTGATTTTATCGATTGCCTGCTCGTAGTACGATGTAGCCTTAGAGTCATTTTTTTGTAACTGAAAATTATATCCTAATTCAACTAAAAAAACACCTTGCTTGTATTTGTTATAGCGATCCTGAATCGTTTTTTCGGCAACATCATACATTTGCAGTTGTTGGTAACAGTCTACCGTTCTTAAAAAATACTGCGTATTAGATGGAGAACCTTTTAAAAGCTCTTCATAAATCAGTTTAGCTTTCTCAAAATCGCCTTTCTCATAATAATTATTTGCCAATTGCTCGTTTTGCGCGAATACAAAACCAGACCACAACAAAACGATATAGATAAAGATGTTTTTCATATTCAGCTTATTAAGTTGCGGCTTTTACTTACCTGTTTTAGAATCTGAACACAGTAATTATCAAATTCCTGCGTAATCATTTTTTTGTCTTGACTTTAAAACAATCAAAACTATGCCAATAATTATAAAAGGAATACTCAATAATTGTCCCATATTAAAAAGCATATTATTCTCGAAACTTTCTTGATTTTCCTTAAAAAATTCAATTATAAATCGCGCTAAAAACAATAGTGTCAAAAAGGTTCCAAAAATCAATCCGTTGGCATTTCTAATTCTTTCTGATTTATACATTTTAAACAAAATACCAAAAATCAGTAAATAAGCAAATGCTTCATACAGTTGGGTTGGATGTCTCGGAATCATATCGTCTCTTTGAAAAACAACTCCCCAATTTCCGTTAGTAGCCTTTCCGTAGATTTCAGAATTCATAAAATTCCCAAACCTGATAAATGCTCCTGTTACCGGAACTCCAACTGCCATTTTATCTAAAAGCCACAAAAACTTAACATGATATTTTCGACAGTATAAAACCAATGCAATCAGAACTCCTATTGATCCGCCGTGACTTGCTAAACCTTGATAACCAACAAATTTATAAACTCCCGCTGTTTCTTTTATCGGCAAAAGAATTTCTACTGGATGCTGCATAAAATATTCAGGCTCATAGAAAAAAACATGCCCTAATCTTGCACCCAAAATTGTTCCAACAATTACATAAACCAGCAGACTGTCAAGATTCTCGATAGAAAGATTTTCCTTTTTGTAAATATTCCTTACGATATAATATCCTAATAAAAGTCCGCAAGCAAAAAGCGCTCCGTAATACTTTAAAGGAAAACTATCAGTTATCCAATAAATAACAGGATCTACATTCCAATTTAACACTCCATTCATCCTCTTCAATTTTAATTATGCTGACTGTTACAATTAAGAAAACCTAACAAGTTTAAAAAAACCTGTTAGGTTTAACCCTAAATGTACGAAATTTTTAATTTATGATGTCAAAACCGCAGTAAGGGCGTAAAACTTCTGGAATTACGATTCCTTCTGGTGTTTGATAATTTTCTATAATTCCTGCTAAAACTCTAGGCAAAGCCAATGAACTTCCGTTTAATGTGTGTGCCAATTGGTTTTTACCATCTTTGTCTTTAAAACGCAGTTTTAAGCGGTTTGCTTGAAAAGTTTCGAAGTTAGAAACTGAACTAATTTCTAACCAACGATCCTGCGCTGTAGAAAACACTTCAAAATCATAGGTTAAAGCTGATGTGAAACCCATATCACCTCCACATAAACGTAAAATTCTGTATGGCAATTTTAGTTCCTGCAAAATATTCTTTATATGCTCTACCATTCCGTCAAGCGCTTGGTATGAATTATTTGGGTGTTCTACACGAACGATTTCAACTTTATCAAATTGATGCAAACGGTTTAATCCGCGTACGTGCGCTCCATATGAACCTGCTTCACGACGGAAACATGGTGTATAAGCGGTATGTAAAACCGGCAATTCACTTTCGTTTAAAATAACGTCGCGGAATAAATTGGTAACTGGCACCTCAGCTGTTGGAATCAAATATAAATCATCAACTCCAGCGTGATACATTTGCCCTTCTTTATCTGGCAATTGCCCAGTTCCGTAACCTGAAGCTTCATTTACCAAATGCGGCACTTGAACTTCGTTATATCCTGCAGCTGTATTTTTATCTAAAAAGTAATTGATTAAAGCACGTTGCAAACGAGCTCCTTTTCCTTTGTAAACAGGAAAACCAGCTCCAGTAATTTTTACACCCAATTCAAAATCGATGATGTCGTATTTTTTAACCAATTCCCAATGTGGTTGTGCACCTTCATGCAAAACTGGAATATCTCCTTCTTGAAAAACATTCAAATTATCATCTGGAGTTTTTCCTTCAGGAACGATATCTGCCGGAAGATTTGGAAGTGTGTATAATTTAGTAGTCAGCTCAACAGCCAAAGCTTCTGCTTTTTCGCCAAGTTCTTTACTTTTTTCTTTTAATGAAACGGTTTTTTCTTTTAAAATTGCGGCTTTTGATTTCTCTCCCGCTTTCATTAATTCGCCTATGTCTTTGGATAATTTATTAGATTCAGATAAAATATTGTCTAGCTCAACTTGCGCAGCACGACGGTTTTCATCTAATTTCACCACCTCTTCAACAACGCTTTTAGCATCGATATTTCGTTTTGCTAAAGCCTTGATTACTTTCTCCTGATTTTCTCTAATAAATGCGATTTGTAACATAGCTTGTTTTTTATAACTATTGTATATTTTTTATAACGGAAGCAAATTTAAGCAAATGTTTCCTAAGATTATGACAAAGTTTTTGAGGAAAGAGATATTTCCCACAGATGCATGTGGTTTATCTAAAGGTTTATAAAGAAATTTTAAAATTTATTCTTTTATCATTTTAAAAGTTTGAACTGAACCGTCAACTGTGATTTTTAAAATATAAAATCCCGAAAGCAAACCCGAAACATTTATCGTTCCGTCGCTTGTTTTTCCTTTTAAAACAGACACGGACTCAAAGTTAAAAAACTCAAAATCATAGTTTTTAGCACCTAAATTCTCAACTGTAATTGTCGTCACGGCAGGATTTGGAAAAATAAAAGGCTTGCTCTTTCCCTCTTCTTTTGACGGCATATTATTGCAGGCATTTTCTAAAAGCATATCGAGATCAAATTCATCATACGTTAAAGCATAATTAAGTTCTTTTGCTTTTATAAACAACTTACAGGCATCATTATATTTTTTTTGATCCAGATAAATGATTCCAAGATTTTTCATCGCGTAGGAATTGTTTTTATCCATCTCCAGCGCCATTTTTAAATCGGCAATTCCTTTGTCCGATTCTCCAAGTTTATGATAGATTAAACCTCTGGTCGTTCTTAAATCTCGTCCTCCATATGCTGTTGTTCTTTCTATAATAGCACTTTCAGATACAAAGGCAAACATGATATTATCCATTGCTTTTTCGTACTCGCCAATATCGCTGTACAATCTTGCAAGTCCCCATCTGGCGTGTGCATGATCGGGTTTTGCTGCTATGATTTTCTCTAAATAATAACGCGCCAAATCATACGATTTTCGCTGTTGCAACAATGTTGCAAAATTATATAAAATGCGATAATCATTGGGTGCATTCTGGATTGCTTTAAAATAATAATGAAAGGCAAAACTTTCCATTTCGAGTGATCCATAAATGCTTGCCATACGATCATAAAGCTTACTGCGAAAAGCAGCAGCTTTCTTTTGCGCTGAATCTGATAAAACTAAATTCTTGTTTTTAGGATCTCTATCAATACTATATTCAACCTTTTTTAAATCCTCAATGGCCAATGTTGTATTACCAAGGCTGATTCTTAAAACTCCTCGATTATAGAGATCGTTAATTCTTGTTGGATTAAAATTAGTTTTTGCATTAATTTCTGTCAGCATTTTTAATGCTTTCTTGACTGTTTCTTCTCGGTCTTTATTAAAAGGCAGTTTATGATCTACTCTGCTGGTTAATTTTCCGTGCACAAAATTCCACGTTACGAGTTTTTCACCTTGTTTGTTGAACTGAAAACAATCGCCGTCTTTTTTACCGTCTTTATCAAAATAAAAAACTTCATTTAGTTTCCCGTTTGAATAATAAGTTTTAGAACTGTCTGGCTTTTTATCGGCTCCATACCAAATCTCAATAGACACTACATGATCGTCATAAAAATACCGTGTCACATTATTAGACACTTCTCTTTCCCTTTCTTGTGCCAGCAAAAAAACAGGTAAAATCAATAAAACAAAAAGTATTTTTTTTAGCATTTATTTAGTTTCTATACGTGTACAAAATTATAAAAATCGGCTTTGATCGTCTTTTTTAAACGTGTAGATTTTGCCATTGTATCGCAGCCTTTGAAATTCTTTTTTAACTTTTAAATCATTCATTTTTTCAATATCATTTTCTAAGTCTTCCTCTGCAGCGGCTTCGTACGAAAATATTTTTGAAACCAATAAATCATAAAATCCATTTGACTGAGCATCAGAAATACTAATACCGGTTTCGAGCGTTTCAATTTGATAGGTACCGCTTCCGTCTGAATCTCCATTTACTGACCGAATAGGATATTCGTACAATAATTTCTTCATTTTATTTCCGTCGAAAGTCATAATCGTGAGCTTTTCCTCAGAATACACTACCACTCTGCTGTTTGAATACACTGCTGTGGTAAAAGCAATTGCCTGATTCTTTTCATCTAGTTTCAATAGATTTTTCAAAATATAGGTTTTACCAACTCTTAAGCCTTTATTTTCATAATAGCCAAGACCAACATCAGATTCTTCCGCCAGAATTTTTCCGTCGCTGTTGTTTACGAAAACATATTTTCTTTCGTAATAATTGCCACGATTTTCATCATTTGATTTTGATTTGTTCTCCTTTCTAACAATACAAATCACAAAAAAAGTTGTTTCCTCATTGTATTTTATCGAGCTGACATCTTCTATTTTAACAGCATTATATTCGATTTTCAAGTTTTCGGATACTTTTTTGAGCAGACTTAAATCTAATTCGTCAGAAGAAATTATATATTCACTATTCTTGAAAATCAGTTTTTCAACTGGTTTAGGTGTCTCTGTTTTTAGAGCCAGCGATGAAGCATTTTCCTCAATGATTTCTTTCTCTTTTTTTCCACAAGAGGATAAAAATAGAAAAATGCCACTGAGAATTAAGTAGGTTTTAATTCTCATTGTTCTTGATTTTAATAATTAGGGGCTGCCAAATATAAAATAATCTGCTTACCCTTTTTAATTAAAATCACTTTTTTAAGAAAGCCCTTAATTTAACGCACTAGCTGTAATTACTTTCAGCACATAGAAACATAGCTTTTGCAGTCTAAATTAGGCGCTTCACTTTTTTTAAATAAACATAGCTGTGCTATGCGAAAGAAACGTGTTTCTTTTTGTCTTCTTTTTTAGATACAAAACCTATGTTTCTATGCGTTTAATCATTGTTGTTTTTGCAGTTACACTCAATGAGTTAATTTACTTATACTCTACGAGTAATTCTCTTAATTCATTTGTTTTTAAAAATACCGCAAAGCGTCCGGATAAAAGCAAGACATCTCTTTCCTGAGCGGTAATTCGCAATTTTGTTTCAACGTGAGAAGCGTATTCATACAACAGTAAAACTTCGCTTGCAGTCAATTCTGGAAATTTATCTTTATCGAGTGTTGCTACTATTATTTCGCCGTCTTTATCTTTTTTAAAGGCACTTTCACCAAATCTAGTGACCAAATCTTCCTTAAAATTGACAAACAGCTTAATCCAACTGCTGGAATCGTCGTTTGTTCCTTTCAATTCTGCCACTAAATCATTGTAATCTTGATCTTTCACCATTTTCAGCAAATGGTCCCGAATTGTAGTAAAACCAATTATCTGATAATTCTTAACAGGAATCTTATATCTTTCAAAAGTACTTTCTACATCTTTATCAAAAGTCATATATCGCGTTTGAACCGTATAAAGAGAAGCCGTTTCAAACAACGAAAGAAGCCCTATTTTCGTGTCGTTTATATAAGGTTCCTTTTTTCCCTGACCGAGACAATCAATAAAAACGGCTTTTTTATTTTTATCATTTACTTTAGTATCGCTGTGAAGTACTTCAGCCAAAGTTTTATATCCCATATTATCCGAAGCACCGCCGTCTATAATACACAATATTTTACTTTGATCTTTGACGCCAAATTTAACCTTTGGCAAAACACCCGGAAAGGCAGAACTCGCCGTAATACCATACGTTACAGGAAAATTATATCCGTCATTAATTTCACTTTCGTTTAATGGCAAAGCAGCTCTATTTGGCGCAAGCGATGCATTAAGCTTTAATCCTTTAATAATATGCGGCATAAACGGAATTCGTTCTCCGTTATTAAAAGCAGTTCCATTAGCAATAAACATTGGCATCAAAGGCACAACATTACTTTCTTTTGGGATAAAAAAATCAGACAGCAGCATTTGTTTTCCAAATTTATCTTTGTTGTCAGGATTTATAGCATCGTATTGCAAAATATCGGCATCTATGCGCTGTGTCATTGATACTCGATCTCCTTTTTCGTTACGGCTGTTGTTTAAAAGCGACAATATATTGGCCGATTTATCGACATAGTCTTTATATGCGTCTGCTTTCGAAAAATAAAACTCGTTGAAAGAACAGTTGTCTTGAAATAATTTATTCTTGAGAATGGTTAAATAATATCCTGCCGAAAAACAGCCGCCCGAAACTGTCGAATAATAGTCGATTTCATTCAAAAAATTGCGCTGCAGATTGTTCTCGCTAATTTCTTCAAGACCAAGAAGAACTCCCATGCTGAAAAACTGCGCTCTTGAACCGCCTCCAGAAATACTTATGCCGAGTGCAATATTAGGATTCTGAAAACTGGGATCTCTTTCCTGAACTGATTTATAATCATTTAAAGAAACTGCAGGAATGGAGCTGTAATTGATTTCAGAAAAAAGATTAATTTTGTTTTGAGAAATTGCTGTTTGCATAAAAAGAACAAGCAAAATTTGGCAGTATTTATTTCTCATTTTGGGCCTTTTTAAAATCCGTAAAACACTCAAAGCGAAATTAATAAAGTTATTTCACAAAATAATAGCAGGACTGCGTAAAGATTTGTTAAGTTTTCTCTGTTGGGTATAATTCTTCCAACACATAGAAACATAGCTTTTGCAATCGAAAATTAGGCGTTTCACTTTTTTTAAATACATATAGCAATGCTATGCGAAAGAAACATGTTTCTTTTTGTATTCTTTTTTAGATATAAATCTATGTTTCTATGTGTTAGATTATTTTTTAGCCAACTACAAACCAACAGGCTAAGCAGTACTCTTAGTGAGGTCTTACTCTTTTTAACCAATAGTTTCAAAAAGAGTAACTAATCACAAAACCTTTGAACCTTTGCCACTCTGAACCTTTGAACCTTAAAAAAATTACGCTCTTTTTATTTCGTGTCCAACAAACTCTTCCAAAACTGCAAATATTTCATCTACAGGAAGCACTTCAAAATCAGGGTGATTTTTTAGGAAATTGGCATTTAATTCTACCAAGTTTTCATCTAATTCAAAATAAGTATTATTGTTCAGCAAATCTCTTGTTGGGTTTACACCTTCAAACTTTCCTTTAAGAAATTTAGCAATTTTTACACTGCTCAATAATTTGACTCTTTTAGCTTGTGCCTGAAATAACTCCAAATGTTTTTCGGCACCAATCAAAGTCAAACCTTCTTCAATCAATTCGTTTAGTTCTTTGTTCCAACCAGAATTATAGACAAACTGCGAAAAATTTCCAGCTGCATACTGCGACGCATAATAATCTAAATAATAACTCAACAAAGCATCTTCATGAATCAAATCGTCATCTACTTTTTCTTCACGCATCAGGTTGATTACCGAAATATTAGAGTTGATAATATCCTGTGGATTTTCACTTTCCATTGCTGTTTCAGAAACTATAATTCTACCAAATTCCTCCATTTTGTTTTATTTTGAGATTATTTTTAAATTAAAGACTAAGAAATCTACTAAGTTAAACCGCGCCAGATTCGTCGTTCTTCTTCATTTCGTTCATTTTCGCAACTAAAGCTTTCAATCGTAAAGCACGTTCTCTTTTTTCTTCTTGAAGTTTAGCCTTTTTACGATTTAGTAATTTGGTATGTAAAGCCTTGTTTTTAGTATTCTTTTCGGGTCCTTTTGCCATGATTCACATCCTTACTGTTTTGCTTTGCAAATTTCGTCCAAATAATGATATAATCAACAATGTTTTTATATGAGTTTATTACGAAACAAAAAAGATTATTTTAGCATAATAATAACATCCTTAAAACCAAAGTTTCATGAAAAAGAAAAACCTTGCTATTGCAATTATCTCACTTTTATCATTTTCAATGTATTCTCAAAACAGATATGAACTCCAAGATGAAGGAGCAGAAAAACTTTATTTATCAGACACTATAATATCACTGGCTAAAAACAAAACAATTACAAATCAACCAATCGTTGTAATTGACGGAAAACCTTATCGCTTTCAGGATCTAGAAAAAGAGAAAATTCAGTTGCATAAAGACGAAATTAAAAAAATTGTCCCTCTTGAAAGACAAATAGGAATTAACATATATGGCAATTTTGCTGAAGCTGGTGTTTTAATTATTACAACTAATAAACAAACAAAATAGCCTTAATAATTTCTGTAAAGTAACTCAAAATTCACCTGTAAAAAATCTTGAAACTGCCAATTCTATGAGTTTACCAAAAAATCTAACCTTATTCTATGTCGCAGGAATTCTCTCTATTATTATTGGAATTATTTACGCTGTAATCCTGATAAACGGAAGTTCTGCCCCAGATGGATTAATGGGAATTTATATTTTGTTTTGGTTAATTCCAGTTTTTGCAGTTGTATTAATAGATCGTTTTTTAGTCAAAAAATTTGGAAACCAAAAAGTTAATAAAGTTCAATTCTCTTTTTTGTTATTCATTATACTTTTATGGATTATTAGAGTTATTACTAATTTGTAATTTTAGTAATTATGAAGAAAACAACTTTACTGGTCATAATCTTATTTATTTTCTTTGGATGCAAAAAAGAGGACGATAATACAACACCATTTAAATATTTTGATTTTTCCTTTAATAATACTTTCGGAACCTGTTTTTCAATCAAGTTTACTCCAAAAGATATTATTTATCTAAGAGAACATTGGAATAGTAACACTGCTTTTGACAGTACTAAAAGCCCTAAAAACAAAACAAATTATATAGCATACTTAAGTAAAAAAGACAGAAAAGAGCTGTCTGATTTAATATCTAAAACACAGCTAAAAAATTACGACTCCATGTACAATGAAGATTATACTGATGGAAGATTTTACATAATGTATATAGATAAAGATTCAATCAAAAAATCCATAGCGGTACATAGTCGTAAAAAAGACGTTCCAAAAGAATTAGATTCTTTAGCAATATGGATTTATAATTGGAAGAAAACGGCAAAATTAATTGAAACAAAGAAAAAATTATTCTTTTTCAGCTCCAAGTATATCCTTCCACCACCTCCTCCTCCACTAAAAAGCAACTAAATCATGAACCCAATCTTCTTCCCAACCCCAGAAAAATTTAGAGCATGGTTAGAAAAAAATCATGATAAAGAAACCGAACTTATAGTAGGTTTCTATAAAATGAGCACCAAAAAACCATCAATGACCTGGTCAGAATCTGTAGATCAGGCGCTTTGTTTTGGCTGGATTGACAGCGTTAGAAAATCAATTGACGAAGAAAGTTATTCGAACAGATTTACACCCAGAAAAAAGTCAAGCAACTGGAGCGCCATTAACATCAAAAAAGTCGAAGAACTTACCAAGGCAGGACTTATGAGAGAAGCCGGATTAAAAGCTTTTGAATTAAGATCTGATGCAAAATCTGGAATTTATTCTTATGAAAAAGAACCTGAAGTTCTCGATCCTGAATTTGAAAAACAATTTAAAGCCAATAAACCAGCTTGGAACTTTTTCGACAATCAAGCGCCATCGTACAAAAAAGTTATGATTCACTGGATTATGAGTGCTAAACAAGAAAAAACCAGACTTTCGAGATTGGAAAAAGCAATAAACATAAGTGCTGAACAAAAACGAATGTTGTAAAAGCTGTTGTTTTCGTATTTTTTAAGCACTAACTTTATTCCGTCTAAAAAAGTGTCAGCTAAAAAGAAAAAGGAATGGAAGGAAGAAAAGCATTAGAATATTATGTTTTGGATGTGTTTTCAAACGAAAGCTACAAAGGAAACCCCCTTTCGGTGGTTTTTACAAACGGTAATTTAGAACTAGAAACCTATCAAAACATCTCCAAAGAATTTGGCTATTCCGAAACTTCATTTGTTTATTATTCCCCAACGCAAAAAGCATTAAACGTGCGTTCGTTTACTCCAACCGGAATCGAAATTGACGGCGCAGGACACAATTTATTAGGAGCGGTTTGCGGAGCTTTGTTAAAAGGAATACCCATATTTAAAGACCAACAAGAAAACGCTCGTTTCGTAATCATGAAACACGCTGCAATTCCGTTAACCGTAAGTTTTGATCCTGTAAGCTTTTATCCTGTTGTACAAATGCATCAGAAATCGGCTGTTCTTAAACAAGAAATACCAACCTACAAATTAGCCGTTGCACTTGGTTTAAAAATTGAAGATTTAGACAGCAACGATTTTGTTCCCACAATCGTTAAAACCGAAGTTTCACATACTATGGTTCCCATTAAAAACAGTCAAATCCTGAACGACTGTATTCCAGATCCTAAGCTGTTAATCGAAATTTCGAAAGAATATCAATCTGAAGGTTTTTATTGCTTTACCATAAAAGGTCAAAATGAAGAACATATTGCCGAAACTAGATTTTTTAATCCAATAATCGGAATTTATGAAGATCCCGCAACAGGAACTGCCGCAGGTCCGTTAATTGGATTTTTAACTCAAAAGAAACAAGCAAAACTCAATCACGAATATAAAATCCTGCAAGGTGTAAAATTAAATCAGCCTTCGATTATTGAAGTTATGAATCGCGAAAATGATATTTTGGTTGGCGGTTCATCCATAATTACAATGAAAGGGGAACTTTATCTATAAACAAAAAAGCTGCATCTAGAAAATGCAGCTTTTTTTTATATTCAAATTAGAAAAAATCTTAATTTGTTTTCATTGGAGGTAAATCGAATGCAACAGATTCGTGTTCGAAATTATTTCTGTGTCCGCCATCGCAAAATGGTTTGTTTGCCGATAATCCGCAACGGCAAAGACCAAGTGCAGATCTTCCTTGTAATCCGTATACAGCTCCTTCAGAATCCATGATTTCAAAATCACCTTCGATTTTGATTGATCCATTTTTATTGATGATTAATTTTGTCTTGCTCATAAACTTGTTTTTTAGTTTTTTTTCGGAAGGCAAAGATTGCGAAATAAATCTTGAAGATTTTAGTCGCAAGGCTAGTTTAAACTGGTTCTATTTTAATGGAGATTTACCACAAATATTGTCAGACTGAGCGAAGTCGAAATCTCTCAAAGATTTTATATTTATTTACGCTGAAATAATCTCGCAAAGTTGCAGAATCGCAAAGTTTTACTTCATTTTATGTCATTTCGACGTAAGGAGAAATCTTCGCGAGAAACACCATTCCTAAAATCTCCAATCTTTGTCGAGCTGCTTACAAAGATTTCTCCTTACGTCGAAATGACAAGATTGTGTGAAACTAGCACAGGCTTCGACTTCGCTCAGCCTGACAAAACGGTTAAAAAACTTTGCGCCTCTGCGACTTTACGAGATTAAAAAACTCAGCGAATGGCTGCGTAATAACAAAATCTCAATTCTATTGCTTATTTTTGCACTCAATAAAATTGAGTTATGATACAAAATCCAAAGAGATATACTATTACAGCAGCGTTACCTTATACTAATGGACCAATCCATATTGGGCATTTGGCGGGGGTTTACGTGCCTGCAGATATATATTCTAGATACTTGCGTTTGCAAAATAAAGACGTTGCGTTTATCTGTGGAAGCGATGAACACGGTGTTGCAATTTCGATGAAAGCAAAAAAAGAAGGAGTTACGCCACAAGAAGTTATTGATAAATACGACGGAATCATCCGTAAATCGTTTGCAGATTTCGGAATTTCATTTGATAATTATTCCAGAACATCGGCAAAAATTCATCATGATACGGCTTCAGAATTCTTTAGAACTTTGTATGATAAAGGAGATTTTATTGAAGAAGTTACAGAGCAATTGTACGATGCAAAAGCAAATCAATTTTTAGCAGACCGTTTTGTGGTTGGAACTTGCCCAAAATGTGACAATCCAGAAGCTTACGGCGATCAGTGCGAAAAATGCGGATCGACTTTGAATGCTACTGATTTAATCAACCCAAAATCGACAATTACAGGTGAAACTCCAATTTTAAAAGAAACAAAACACTGGTTTTTACCTTTAGACAGATATTCTGATTTCTTGACTAAATGGATTTTAGAAGGTCATAAAAACGACTGGAAACCTAACGTTTACGGCCAAGTAAAATCTTGGATCGACGGCGGACTTGAACCTCGTGCGGTAACGCGTGACCTTGATTGGGGAATTGACGTTCCTGTTGAAGGTGCCGAAGGAAAAAAATTATACGTTTGGTTTGATGCGCCGATTGGTTACATTTCTTCTACCAAAGAATGGGCAGCGCGCGAAGGAAAAGATTGGGAACCGTATTGGAAAGATGAAGAAACGAAACTGGTTCACTTTATCGGAAAAGACAATATCGTTTTTCACTGTATCATTTTCCCAGCAATGCTTAAAGCTGAAGGAAGCTACATTTTACCAGACAATGTTCCGGCAAATGAGTTTTTGAATCTGGAAGGAAACAAACTTTCGACTTCAAAAAACTGGGCAGTTTGGTTACATGAATATTTAGAAGAATTTCCAGACAAACAGGATGTTTTACGTTATGCATTAACATCAAACGCGCCGGAAACAAAAGATAACGATTTTACTTGGAAAGATTTCCAAGCTAGAAATAACAACGAATTGGTTGCTATTTTCGGAAACTTCATTAATCGCGTTGTGGTTTTAACCAACAAATATTATGAAGGTGTTATTCCAACGCCAAATGAATTTACTGAAGTTGACGAAGCTGTTTTAGCAGAATTAAAAGCGTATCCAGCTGTAATTTCAAGTTCGGTTGAGCGCTACAGATTCCGTGAAGCATTAGGCGAATTAATGAATGTTGCTCGTTTAGGAAACAAATATCTTGCTGACGAAGAGCCTTGGAAAGTAATGAAAGACAATCCAGAGCGTGTAAAAACTCAAATGTATGTAGCACTTCAAATTGCTGCGGCGTTGAGCGTTTTGGCTGAACCGTTTTTACCTTTTACAGCTGCAAAATTGTCTAAAATCTTGAATTTAGGTGATCTTAAAGAACATTTTGAAGGATTCAGCAAATTCTTGAAAGAGAAAAATCGTGATGCAAAAGACATCATTTTGGATAAAACATTAGGTTGGAATGATATTACTGAAAATTCAGATTTAATTCCTGCTGGACATAAAATTGGCGAAGCTGAATTGCTTTTTGCTAAAATCGAAGACGAAGAAATACAAAAACAAATAGATAAATTGGAAGCAACAAAAACGGCTAATCTTGCTGAAAGCAAACAACCTGAACCACAAAAAGATTTAATTCAGTTTGAAGATTTTGCGAAAATGGATATCCGTATAGGAACTATTCTAGAAGCGGAAAAGATGCCAAAAGCAAACAAACTTTTAGTTCTTAAAGTGGATACTGGAATTGATGTTCGTACAATTGTTTCAGGAATTGCCGAGAGTTTTTCTCCAGAAGAAATCGTTGGTAAACGTGTTTCTGTTTTAGCTAATTTAGCACCAAGAGCTTTACGCGGTGTTGAAAGCCAGGGAATGATTTTAATGACAACAAATGCCGAAGGAAAACTGGTTTTTGTAAATCCTGATGCTGACGCTCCAAACGGATCGACTGTAAACTAAAGATTTATATAGTTATATAAATTGCGTGAGTCGATTATTCTTAATTTGATTCACGCAATTTTCTTTTTATCTATAAGCCTAAAAACAAACAATAATGAAACTCACTAAACCAAGATTAGCCCTAATCTGCGGTATACTCTGCATCTCGATTTTCCCAATATTGGTTAAATTACGTTTAACATCAGGATTAATTTCGGCTTTCTACCGAATGTTTTTTGCTGTTATTCTGCTTTTGCCTTATGTGCTTTTAAGTAAAAACTTTAAACTTCCGAGTTTAAAACTTACGCTTTTGGCAATGCTTTGCGGAATTTTATTTTCATCGGATGTGGCAGTTTGGAATATCGCCATTCAGGATTCGAGTGCAACGCAGGCTTCATTGCTTACAAACTTATCGCCGGTTTGGGTAGGAATTGGTTCCTTTTTATTTCTAAAATCAAAACCTGCGACAAATTTCTGGATTGGAACAATTGTTTCTTTATTCGGAATGGTAACTTTGGTTGGTTTTGAGTTCTTTATTGATCTCAATTTCAATCAGGCCTTTCTGTTTGCTGTTTTATCAGGAATTTTATATTCGATTTATCTTTTGGTCAGCAAAAATGTATTATCAGAAGTTGATGTACTTTCCTTTATGACAATCAGTTTATTTACATCGAGCATCTATTTAGGAATTCTATGTTATTCTTTAAACGAACCTTTTACAGGATTTTCAAATACAGGCTGGTTTGTATTAGTACTTCAAGCAGTAATATGCCAATTGTGTGCGTGGCTTTCGATTAGTTATGCCACACAGCATATGCGCGCAACAAGAGTATCGCTGAGTTTATTAAGTCAGGCTGTAATAACATCAATTTTAGCTTGGTTGTTTTTAGAAGAAAAAATAACTTTACAAATGGTTTTTGGCGGTATTATTTTACTTTTCGGAATTAGAATTACGTTTTACGATAAAACAATTTCTTTGAAAAAGCTTTTTTCTAAGTAAAGAACAGCTCACAGATTTCCACAGATTTAAAGAATTAACATAGATTATTAATTAATTTTTAAAAAGGTTCTCACGCAGATTTGGCAGATTAAGCAAATGAAAATCCTTTTAATCTAAATAATCTGTGGCTAAAAAATTAGTGCAATTCGCGTAATTCGTGGCTAAAAAAATCTCACGCAGATTTGGCAGATTGAGCAGATATTTTTTTTAATCTTAATATCCCGACAGCTATCGGGAGTGACAAAAAAATTAGTGCAATTCGTGTAATTCGTGGCTAAATATTTTCACACAGATTCAGCAGATTTGAGCAGATTTTAAAAAATCATTTTAATCTCAATAATTTGTGGCAAAAAAACCTGAAACCTGAAACAACAAAAAACCTAAAACAAAAACACTATGTTACATAAAAGCAAAATACCAAACTTAAAGGTAATCGCATTTGATGCCGATGATACTTTATTTGTAAACGAACCTTATTTTCAAGAAACAGAACATAAATTTTGTGCTTTGATGGAAGATTATCTTTCTCATCAAGGTATTTCGCAGGAGTTATTTAAAATTGAAATAGAGAACCTGCCTTTATACGGATACGGAATCAAAGGTTACATTCTTTCGATGATTGAAGCTGCGATGAACATTTCAAACAATACAATTCCAATTGAAGTTATTGAAAAGATCATTCAATATGGAAAAGAATTACTTGAAAAACCAATCGAACTTTTAGACGGAGTTGAAGAAACTTTGCAAGCGCTTCATGGAAAATATAAACTAGTTGTTGCTACAAAAGGCGATCTTAAAGATCAGCACAGCAAATTGCATCGTTCTGGTTTGGGTCATTATTTTCACCATATCGAAGTAATGTCAGACAAACAAAATATCGATTACCAAAAACTGCTTGGTCGTTTAGACATTAAATCACATGAATTTCTAATGATTGGAAACTCATTAAAATCAGATGTTCTGCCTGTTTTAGAAATTGGAGGATATGCCGTTCATATTCCCTTTCATACTACTTGGGAACATGAAAAAATTACTCATAAAATAGAACACGAACATTTTAGTTCATTCGAAAATATAACTGAAGTCCTTCAGAACTTACTATAATGAAAACACTTTTAGATCTAGAAAACTGGAATAGAAAAGAACATTTTGTACACTTTAAACAAATGGAAGAACCATTTTTTGGTGTAACTGTTGAAATTGATTGCACAAAAGCGTATCAAACAGCAAAAGAACTAAATGTTTCTTTTTTTATTTACTACTTACACAAGACATTAGCTGCTGTAAATTCAGTAGAAAATTTTAAATATAGAATTGCCGATGATAAAATTTACGTGAATGATCATATTGATGCATCGGCAACAATTGGAAGAGAAGACGGCACTTTCGGATTTTCATTAATTGAATACAATCCAGATTTTAATTTATTTACACAAAATGCTTTAGCCGAAATTGAACGCGTTCAAAATACAACTGGTCTTTTTACAAGATCTTTTGATGATGACAATTTGATCCATTTCTCGGCTATTCCGTGGATAAATTTCACTTCGATTTCACACGCCAGAAGTTACACGTTTCCAGACAGCTGCCCTAAAATTTCTTTTGGAAAAATGATAACTTCTGAAACTGGAAAACGAACAATCTCAATGTCGGTTCACGTTCATCATGCTTTAATGGATGGTTTACATGTAGGGCAATTTATAGATCGTTTTGAAGAGGAAATGAATAAACGATAGTTTTTCTTCAATCTTATTTTGTTCTGCTGCTTTTAAAACGAACAAACAAAATGCAATAAAAAAACTTCAAATAAATTTAAAAGCCCTAAAAGATGTTTTTAGGGCTTTTTTTATCTTCTTCCAAAGACAAAGTACAATTATGAAAGATCATTTTCGTTTCGGAATAGAAAATTTATTTCATTAAATTTGGAATGATTTTTGTCTCAAAATACTCATGAAAAAAATATTACTTTTCCTTGTTTTACTCCCTAACTCGATACTGTTAAGTCAAACAGTATTAAATAGTTTTCCGTTAAATTTAAGTAATCCTCTAGAAAATGGTCAGAGCTTAAATATAGAGGATGCAAAAACTAATGAAATATATGTATTTACCTCAGACAATAACAATATCAATATTTTAAAATACAATAAATCCCTATTTCTACGAGGTCAATATACTGATTCTATAAAAAGTGCAAAAAATGGAATTTTGCTGGGCAGCAGCTTAAGCGAAGACGGAAATCCATCGCTGTATTGGAGCTCTCCTGACTATAAAAACTTAAGAATTATTAAGTATTACTTTGATACAAAAGCTTCCAAAACTTTAAGTTTTGATTTTGGTTCTTACAATTCTTATGTTATAAGCCATTTTCAAAAAGACGATTCGTTTTATGTTCTAGCCAAGGAAATAAAAGAGCCGCATTTACTTCTTTTTATATTTAAAAATGGAAGATGCGAAATAAAAATGTTTGATTTTTCAGGGATTTTATTTCAAAATAAAAATGACCAGCGTTTTTCTTTCAGTACAATTCTCCAGTATTTTCCAATAGAAAAAATGGAATATGACAACTTTAATCCGCTGGACAAAAGTGTTAGCAAAAACAAAATGTATGTTTTAGACAATCACATTCTTTTAACTTTAGATTACAATACAAAAAAAACACAAGTTTTAGATCTTAATCTGGAAACTCAGGAAGTAACTGAGAAAAACTACGATCAGCCTATATCTAAAAAACCTTCTAAAACTTCAAATTCTTTTTACAACGACAATAAACTATTTCAAATCAGCACCAATAACGACGAGTTTTTATTTAATATAAAAGACTTGTCTACTGGCAAATCTGTTAAAACAGTTTCTATTTCGAAAAAAGACACCATAAATTTCAAGAACTCCCCGCTGTTTATTCAAAATAACGGATACAAACCGCAGAAAATTAATACTACAGCTAAATTTCTAAAACAATTATCTGCTTTAAATGCTGGAGTTACGGTTTTTAAAAACAAAGAAAATAGTTTTATCACCTTTGGCGGATTTCTTGAATATCAAGTCTCACCTAGACCAAGTTTTAACTACAGTCAAAACGATGCTTTCTTCGGATTTGAAGACTACAATACTTATCCTGCTTACACGCAAAGCCGAATGGTTTACTTTGATTCGATGCTGAATCCTAATTATGAGTTTATAAACAATCAACAAACTGAGCCTTTGGCTATTGATAATATATTTTATTTTTTAGGAAAAAGTAAAAACATTATCTTGGAAAACATCATTAAACTTAAAGACTATTCGCTTTTAGGTTATTACGATCTGGGAACAAAACAATATGTAATTCGTAAATTTACCGATGGATTTATGCGTGAAGATGCAGGAAATCCTATTAGCAATAAAGCTGTTTTTTCGAAAAATTTCCCTGTAAATAAGCCTTAATTTTAGTGTGAATTAATTCAAATGCGTCATGTTTTCTTGGTTTCGAAAAAATGGAATGAATTATTTTTTCTAACTTTACAAAAAAGACATCATTATGCTATCAAAAAATATTGAAACGGCTTTAAACAAGCAAATTCGCATAGAAGCAGAATCTTCGCAAACTTATCTTTCTATGGCTTGTTGGGCTGAAGTACACGGATTAGAGGGAATTGCCCAATTTATGTACACACAATCAGATGAAGAGCGTGCACATATGCTAAAATTAGTAAAATATGTAAACGAACGCGGAGGACACGCTCATATAACAGATCTAAAAGCGCCAAAAACAAGCTATTCTACTTTTAAAGAAATGTTTGAGGAGCTTTATAATCATGAACTTTTTGTTTCAAAATCGATCAACGAATTAGTACACATAACTTTTGAAGAAAAAGATTATGCAACACATAATTTCTTACAATGGTATGTTTCTGAACAAATCGAGGAAGAAGCGACTGCTAAATCAATTTTAGATAAAATAAACTTAATTGGAGACGATAAAGGCGGACTTTACTTGTTTGATCGTGATATTCAGCAATTAACAGTTACAAGCTCGATTGCAATCAATCCAAAATAAAAAAAGTTAAAGTTTATTTAGAATACTTAAAAATAACTTTTTTGATTTATATTTGCTACTGTTTTTATAATACAGAGGAAAATTGGGCAAGAAAGAAAAAGACAAGGACAAGAAAAAGGATAAAAAGAAAAAAAAGAATAAAGCTATCCTTGAAAACATTAAGAAGTTAGAAAACTGTAAATCTTCTTGTTGTGAGAAATACAAAAAAAGTGAAAAGAAACGTTGTTCACGTTGTCCTATGTTTGATTTATTCAAAAAAACAGCTTAACGATATATAGAAAACCCACCAATACATTTGGTGGGTTTTTAATTTTAAAGTAAATTCATCATCTGATTTTAAAAAACGCTTTCATAACTAAATATGGAAAATCACATAACTATACCCAAATCCAGCCTTGATTTTTTGTCTCTGCTTAAAGAAAACAACAACAAACCTTGGTTCGATACACATAAACAGGAATACTTAAAAGAATTAAATCATATTGAAACTTTTGCAGGCGCATTATTACAGGAACTTTCTAAAACTGATCTTATAGAAACAGCTTCTGGCAAAAAAAGTGTGTACAGGATTTATCGAGATATTCGTTTTTCTAAAGACAAAACTCCTTTTAAAACCTTTTGGGGCGGTAGTTTTACGCGAGCAACAAATGAAAGACGAGGCGGTTATTATTTTCATATCGAAAAAGGAAATACTTTTGTCGGCGGCGGCTTTTGGGGACCCAATGCAGCAGATTTAAAACGTATAAGAAGCGAATTTGGTCACGATTCAGAATCATTTAGAACAATCTTAAACTCAAAATCTTTTGTTTCAACCTTTGGAACTTTACAAGGCGAACAACTTAAAACAGCTCCAAAAGGTTTTGATACAACTCACGAAGCAATTGATTTACTGCGCTACAAACAGTTTCTAGTTCTTCGCCGCTTTACCGATGAAGAAGTGTTGAGTACTCAGTTTTTAGAACAGGCTTTAGAAACTTTCAAGAACATGAGGCCTTTTTTAGATTATATGAGCGAAGTATTAACAACAGATACAAATGGTGCTTCCATTCTATAGCTTTCATAAAAAAACCAAACAGGCTTTAAGACCTGTTTGGTTTAGCTTCAATAAATTGATTAAGCGATTATTAACTCAACAGCAAAATCTCGTTTACAACAACTTCTGTAACATATCTTTTCTCGCCGTTTTTATCATCATAACTTCTGTGGGTTAATTTACCCTCGACAGCAATCTCTTTTCCTTTTACAACAAACTTTTCAATTATTTCGGCAGTTTTTCCCCATGCTGTCACACGATGCCACTCTGTTTTTTCTACTTTATCACCTTTCTCATTTTTATAAATTTCATTTGTAGCGATTGTTAAATGTGCTACTTTTTTACCTGTTTCTAACGTTTTAATTTCTGGATCATTTCCTACGTTACCAATTAATTGTACTCTGTTTCTCATTGCATTCATGGCTTTTACTTTTTTAAATGTTCATATAAAGAATTCGTTGATCAAATTCAACAAGGCAAAGATGCGATCGACTGCAAAAAATATTCGGTTGTAAACTAATTACTTTCGGTTGTAAATATTTGTAAACGTTTGTAAGTGGAAATCTTTTTGTATATTTGAGATAAATCCTACGATATGCAAGCAGAAATCAAAAAAGTAGAACTACGAAATTTAGCTCTTGAAGATTACAAACAATTGAAAAACTCAATGGTTGAAGCGTATCCTGAAATGGCCAATTCGTATTGGAGATCTAGTGATATTAAAAAATTACTTTCGATATTTCCCGAAGGACAATTAGTCATTCTTGTCGATGGTGTAGTTGTTGGATCGGCATTATCGCTTATTGTTGATGAAAAACTAGTCGATAAAAGACACAACTACAAACAAATTATTGGCGATTATACATTCTCAACTCACAATCCTAATGGAGAAATTTTGTACGGAATTGATGTTTTTATTCATCCCAACTATCGAGGTCTCCGTCTGGGCCGACGTCTTTACGATGCGCGAAAGGAACTTTGCGAACAGCTTAATCTAAAAGCCATTGTTTTTGCCGGAAGAATTCCAAACTATAATCAATACGCTAAAAAATTATCTCCAAAGAACTATATCGAAAAGGTTAAAGATAAAGAACTTCATGATCCTGTACTTTCTTTTCAGCTCAGCAATGATTTTCATGTATTGAGAATTATTAAGAACTATTTAGAAGGTGATGAAGAATCAAAAGAATTTGCGGTTTTATTAGAATGGAACAATGTTTATTATGATGAAAGTCCTAAACTTATAAATCTAGAAAAGAGTGTTATCAGATTAGGATTAATTCAATGGCAAATGCGCCAATTAAACAATGTTGAAGCTCTTTTTGAACAGGCCGAATTTTTTATAGATGTTGTTTCGGGTTACGGAAGTGATTTTGCGCTGTTTCCAGAGCTTTTTATTGCTCCTTTAATGGCCGATTTCAATCATTTATCCGAAGCCGAAGCAATTAGAGAACTAGCGCGTCATTCAGATCCAATTCGAAAGCGTTTTCAAGAATTTGCCATTTCGTATAATATCAATATTATAACTGGAAGTATGCCTCACTTGGAAAATGGCAATTTATACAACGTTGGTTTTTTATGCAAAAGAGACGGAACTTCTGAAATGTATTCAAAAATTCATATCACTCCAAATGAAGTACAACATTGGGGAATGAAAGGCGGTTCTGAATTTAAAACCTATGATACAGATTGCGGTAAAATTGGTATTTTGATTTGTTATGATGTCGAATTCCCAGAACTTTCAAGATTATTGGCAGATGAAGGAATGAATATTTTATTTGTTCCCTTTTTAACCGATACTCAAAATGCGTACACGCGTGTAAAACACTGTTCGCAAGCTCGTGCTATCGAAAATGAATGTTATGTTGCTATTGCCGGCTGTGTTGGCAATCTTCCGAAGGTAAACAATATGGATATTCAATATGCACAGGCTTCTGTATTTACGCCTTCAGATTTTGCTTTTCCTAGTAATGGAATTAAAGCGGAAGCAACTCCAAATACTGAAATGACATTGATTGTAGATGTTGATTTAAATCTGCTCAAAGAACTTCATGAACACGGAAGCGTTCGGGTTTTAAAAGACAGAAGAACAGATTTGTATGAAACTAAAAAAATAAATTAATGAAAACGTGCCTCGAATGTTCAGAAAAACTTGTTGGCAGAGAAGACAAAAAATTCTGCTCAGACAGCTGCCGAAATGCCTACAACAATAAAATAAATAAAGACAGTAACAATTATATGCGTAATGTAAACAATAAATTACGAAAAAATTACCGTATTTTGTCTGAGTTAAATACTGATGGGAAATCAAAAGCAACAAAAGATAAAATGATTAATAAAGGCTTTGATTTTGATTTCTTTACCAATATCTTGCTGACCAAAACAGGAAATACCTACTATTTCCTATACGACCAAGGATATCGCTCTTTGGACAATGATTATTATATGCTTGTTAAAAAAGAAATTTAGTTTAATACTCATCATGAAAAAAAACCCAGCCTCAATTCTGGCAGTAGTCTGCATTTTAACCTTTTTAGGCATTATTTATGCCGCAATGATGCCGCAATGGCTGTCAAAAAATGATGAAGCACTCGCTGATTTTTCGACTGAAAGAGCCTTCAATCAAGTGCAGATTATCGCTCAGAAACCACATTATGTTGGGTCAACAAATCATGAATTAGTAGCAAACTATCTTAAGCTTGAACTTAATCGAATTGGTTTAGAAACTAGTGTTCAAGAAGGTTTTACACTAAACGACAAAGGTCTTTTAGTAAAATCAAAAAACATTTTAGCCCGTATTAAGGGTACTAATAATACTAAAGCACTTTTACTTTTATCGCATTACGACAGTGCTCCGCATTCTTTTTCAAAAGGCGCAAGTGATGATGCATCAGGTGTAGCCACGATTCTAGAAGGAATTCGTGCTTTTTTATACGCTAAACAGCCTCAAAAAAATGATATTATTATTCTTTTTTCAGATGCTGAAGAATTAGGTTTAAATGGCGCTGCCCTTTTTGTAAACAAACATCCTTGGGCAAAAGACGTTGGTTTGGTCTTAAACTTTGAAGCCAGAGGAACTTCCGGGCCAAGTTATATGTTAATGGAAACAAACAAAGGCAATCAAACGCTTGTTCAAGAATTTTCGAAGGCAAAAACAGCTTATCCCGTTTCTAACTCGTTAATGTACAGCATCTATAAAATGCTGCCAAATGATACTGATTTAACTGTTTTTAGAGAGCAGGGAAATATTCAAGGATTCAACTTTGCTTTTATCGACGGACATTACAATTATCATACGCAGCAAGACGATATTCACCATTTAAGCAAAACTACGCTGGCACATCAAGGATCTTATTTAATGCCTTTGCTGAAATATTTTGCGAATACAGACTTGAACAAAACTTCATCAACAGAAGATAATGTATATTTCAATATTCCATTTTCATTTATAAGCTATCCGTTTTCATGGGTTGCACCAATGACTCTTATTGCTTTTGGTTTATTGATTATTCTTATTTTTATTGGAAAAGCAAAACGTATAATTACTTTCAGAGAAATATTCAAAGGTTTTGTTCCGCTTTTAGGATCTATAATTACTGCTGGATTAGTTACTTTTTTAGGTTGGAAAATTATCTTAGAAATCTATCCGCAATATTCTGATTTACTAAACGGTTTTACCTATAATGGTCATGCTTATATTGGAGCATTTGTAACATTGAGTATCGCCATTTGTTTTGCCTTTTATCATCATTTTTCAGATGCAAAAGCAACTATGAATCATTTTACGGCTCCTTTGCTTCTTTGGATTATTATAAATGCCTTCTTAGCAAACAGTTTAACTGGCGCAGGTTTTTTAATTATTCCTGTTTATTTTGGAATAGTATTATTTGCAATCTATGTTTTTACTCAATATTCCGGTTTGGGTTTAAACTTGATTTTTAGCATTCCAGCATTAGCAATTGTAGCTCCGTTTATCGTAATGTTCCCAATTGGTTTGGGCTTAAAAATACTTTTTGGAAGCGCAATTTTAACCGTTTTGCTTTTCGGATTATTGCTTCCGGTTTTTAACTCTTTCATAAAAAAAGGAGTTTGGCTTATGGTTTTCTTTGCCTGCTCAATAGGATTTTTTGTTTATGCGGGTTATCACTCAGGGTATGAACCAGGAAAAGCAAAATCAAATAGTTTATTATACATCTACAATGCAAATTCAAACTCAGCAATTTGGGCTACTTACGATACAAATCTAGATGATTGGACAAAAGCTTATCTAGGAGAAAAAAATCAAAAAGCTCCAGGATTAAACAATCTGCCGCTAAGCAGTAAATACAGCTCAGGTTTTACATACAGTGCAATTGCTCCAGTTGTTGATGTGCCAAAACCAACTATTTCTTTTATTAAAGACAGCGTTGTGGGCAATAATCGCTATTTAAAAATTAAAATTACTCCTAATCGAAAAGTAAATCGATACGATATTTATGCTAACCCAAAAATGACATTTTACAACTTTAAGGCAAATGGCGTTTCGACTTCGGGCGAAAAAGGAAATCGTTTAGAGCGAGAAGGAATGCGCCTTTTATGTTATTATGTTGTAGGCAATGAACCTCTTGTTTTGGATTTCTATATTAACAAATCGGCTATTTTTGATATGGATTTAATAGAGAGTTCTTTTGATTTGTTATCCAATCCGTTGCTTAAAATCAAACCTAGAAGCGACTGGATGATGCCGACACCTTTTGTTTTAAATGATGCGGTTTTAATTCAACAAAAAATAAAACGATATACGCCGCCGGCACCAGTTTTACCCCCTGCTGCAACTGTAAAAGACTCTACAATTATTGCAAAAGACAGTTTAAAACCAGTTATTAAACAACAATAGTTTTATGGCAACAAACATTTCAACTACAATATTAAATGCATCTATTGAAGAAGTTTGGAATGCATTGACAAAACCAGATCTGGTAAAACAGTGGCAATATGGCAGCGAACTTATTACAGACTGGAAAACAGGTAATGAAATACGTTTTAGAAATGAATGGGAAGGTCAAGTCTTTGAGCAATGGGGCAGTATTTTAGAAATTGTTCCAAATCAAAAAATAAAATACTCTTTGTTTTTTCCACGTCCAGAATTAGAAGACAAACCAGAAAATTATTACATAATGAGTTATATTTTATTTGAAGAAAGCAACAAAGTAAAACTACAAATAATTCAAGAAGACAATCGTCCTGGAGCCGTTCAAGAAGAACCTCAAGGTGACGAAAATCCAATACTTCAAAGTTTAAAAACTTTGGTCGAAAATTAAATCTCAGGGCAGGCTTTTAAATTAAGTACTGCCCTTCCTTTTTTCAAAAATCTTCTTTACTCGATCTTTAGTTGTTCTTGCAAACATCCTGAAACAATCGCAAGACAAGCATAAAAAGTCTTTTATAAGTTTTAACTTTGAGCTTTTTCAACTTTGAATCTTTACACGAAAATGGCAAAAATAAGCATACTGGGCTGCGGGTGGCTGGGTTTACCTCTGGCTAAAAAACTAATTGAAACAGGAAATTCGGTAAAAGGATCAACAACTTCTGAACATAAACTTTCAATTTTAAAAAATGCAGGCATAAATCCTTTTTTAGTTTCGGTTGAGAGCGACGGAATTTCAGAAAGTATAGACGCTTTTTTAGACGGAAACGAAATTTTAATTATTGATATTCCGCCCAAATTAAGAGAAAACAAATCTGATTCTTCCGATAAATTTTTTGTCAAAAAAATAGAAAATCTAATTCCCTTTATAGAAAATGCAGCGATCAAAAAAGTGCTTTTTGTAAGCTCAACTTCTGTATATGGAGATGAAAACAATTTAATTACAGAAGAAACAAACCCAAATCCAGAAACCGAAAGCGGCCTTCAATTGCTTTTGGCAGAACAGATCCTTCAAAAAAATCAAAATTTCGAGACCACAATACTTCGTTTCGGTGGATTAATTGGGACAGACAGACAACCTGTAAAGTTCTTAGCTGGAAAAGAAAATCTTAAAAACCCAGATGCGCCGGTAAATCTTATTCATCAAAATGACTGTATTGGCATAATTGAAGCGATCATCACACAATCAAAATGGAATGAAGTTTTTAATGCCGCTGCACCTTTTCACCCTTCACGAAAAGAATATTACACTCAAAAAGCAAAAGAATTGAATTTAGCTTTGCCGATATTCAGTTCTGAAAAATCAGATATAAAAAAGACTATTTCAAGCGAAAAAATTCAAAACGAATTAAACTATCAATTTAAACTGGAGAATTATTAAAGACGACTAATGTCAGGCTGAGCGAAGTCGTAGTCCTTTTGTTTTTACAAGCCTTCGACTTCGCTCAGGGTGACAATAGTGTAAACTTTACTAACTTTAGTAAAACGAACAAAAACTTAAATTTCTTATATCACTTATATGGTTTAACTTTGTTTAACGTCTTTTGCAATAAATTATGGAAACAGTTTATATCAATTCACCATTAGGAATCACCAAAATTATTGGAGATGAAAATGGTATTTCAGTAATTTCAGTTTCAGATGTTGGCACAAATGAAGTTTCTGAAACAATTCCTGACGTTTTGCAAGAAGCCGTTTTGCAGCTTCAAGAATATTTTGAGGGCAAAAGAACCGATTTTGATTTGAAACTAAATCCAAAAGGCACCGAATTCCAGCAAAAAGTATGGAAATCATTACTTGAAATTCCGTATGGAAAAACGGTGAGTTATATGGATCAAACCAAAAAACTGGGCGATGTAAAAGCGATTCGAGCAGTGGCTTCGGCAAATGGAAAAAACCCGCTCTGGATTGTAGTTCCCTGTCATCGTGTTATTGGCACAAATGGTTCTTTAACGGGCTATGCCGGCGGATTATCTCGTAAAAAATGGCTTTTGGAACATGAAAGTCCGAGTACACAACAAAGTTTGTTTTAAAAAAATAGGTTAATTCTTATATAACGATTGATTTTTGTACTTTTATAAATTTAAGAAGTCTAAAAATCTAACATCTAAGATGTCTAAATAATGATTGAAAAAATAAACCTCAACAACATTCTCTTTCTAGATATAGAAACTGTTCCTGAAGAAGAAAATTTCAATTCGCTTGATGCAGAAATGCAGCTGCTTTGGGATCATAAAACACAATATCAGCGAAAAGACGATTTTACTGCAGAAGAATTTTACGATCGTGCTGGAATTTGGGCCGAGTTTGGAAAAATCGTCTGTATATCTGTCGGTTATTTTACTATTAAAAGCGACATTCGTAATTTTAGAGTGACTTCTTTTTTTGGAGAAGAGAAAAAGATCTTGAAAGACTTTAATAATTTATTGAACAATCATTTCAATCAGCCGCAGCATCTTTTGTGCGGACATAATGCAAAAGAATTTGATATTCCGTTTCTAGCCCGCCGAATGATTATCAACCAAATTGCAATTCCAGACAAACTAAATTTGTTTGGCAAAAAACCTTGGGAAATTGCGCATTTAGACACTTTAGAATTATGGAAATTTGGCGATTATAAGCATTTTACATCCTTAAAACTACTAACTAAAATTCTAGGCGTTCCATCGCCAAAAGGTGATATTGACGGCAGTCAAGTGGCTCATGTGTTTTATGTTGAAAAAGATATTGATCGAATTGTAACGTATTGCGAAAAAGATACGATTGCCGTTGCACAGATTTTTCTTCGTCTGCGTCGTGAAGATTTATTGATTGACGATGAAATTATTCACGTTTAATTTTAAGGCACAAAGGTGCAGAGGTGCAAAGTTTATTTTGATATTTTAAAAAATGATTCATTCAGAAATTTCACATCACCGTCTTGTTTCTCAAAAATTGCATAAAACAACTAAATGTTCTCCACAAGAAATTGTACACTATTTAGGTGCGATGCAAGCTCAAGATTATGCCATGGCAAAATGGGCTGTGGGATCTCGATGTGATGCATCTGAAAAGGAAATTGAAGAAACCGTAAATTCTGGCAAGATTATCAGAACCCATATTTTAAGACCAACTTGGCATTTTGTTTCAGCAGATGATATTTATTGGATGCTTGATCTTTCAGCACCGCAAGTAAAAAAATTCACTGCTTCAGCCGCAAAAAAATATGGTTTTGATTCCAAAAAACTAGATCAGATTAATACTTCGATCGAAAAACTATTGGCGGGAAACAATCATTTGACACGAGATGAAATAATGCAGGAACTAGATATTAAAAAAACTTCGAAAGAAGATTTTCTAAGTGCCGCAATTATGATGAATGCAGAACTCGATGGTTTGGTTTGTAACGGAAAAATGAATGGCAAACAAATTACGTATGCACTTCTTGAAGAACGTGTTGAACGACCAAATACTAAACTAACAAAAGAAGAGGGACTGGCAAAACTAGCAAAACGTTATTTCGAAAGTCATGGCCCGGCAACTTTACTAGATTTTTCGTGGTGGTCTGGTTTTTCGCCTACAGTCTGCAAATTGGCGATTCATTCAATCGCATCAGAATTGAATTCAGTTGAAATTGAAAATCAAACTTATTGGTTGGGTTCTGATCTTTCTAATGAGAATATCTTTCGCGAAAGCGTACATTTTCTTCCTGCTTTTGATGAAATTCTCATTTCGTATAAAACTCGCGAAGCTTCAATTTTAGTAGAGCATCAAACTAAAGCTTTTACCAATAACGGTATCTTTAAACCCATAATTATGGAAAACGGAAAGGTTATTGGAACATGGAAAAGAACGATCAAAAGAGATCACGCAAAAATTGAAACTCTGTTTTTTAATGAAATTAAAAACTCAAAAAAAGAAATACTCTTTGAAGCAATTAAGCCTTTTGAAAATTACCTCGAGACTAAAATTATCATTGAATAAATCATAATTTCACTAAATGATTATTAGTTGTGAGAGATACTTTTGTTTCGATTATAAAATCTTTGTGCATTTTATCCCTAAATAATTACATTTACAAAAAAAAGCAGCATTATGGTATTAAGTAGATTCTGGTTAGTCATTTTTATTTCTTCGATTGTCTTTATTGTAGTCAGTTTATTTACTGCCAATACTTATACTATTGATTCTGTCTTAAATGGAAAGAAAGATGATCCAATTTTAATTTCAGAAAAATACATTGAGCAGCTTCCTGCTTTTATCAAGGACAGTATTAAAAAAGCGCCAGATCAAACGATGATTATCAATCGTGATACGCTTAATGCTGACACAACTTATGTTTATAAAAACAAAACGGTAAAAATTTTCAGCGGTCTTCAAAAATCGGATGGTTTACTTCCAACTTGTAAAACGACTTTACTTGATTTAATTCTGCCTCTTATGGCATATCTAGCCTTTTTCTGCGGATTAATGGAACTTTTAATTGTTTCTGGAGCATCTGGAAGACTGGCTAAAGTATTAAGTCCTGTATTTGTAAAGGTATTTCCGAGTATTCCTAAAAACCATCCCTCAATATCTTATATGACTTTAAACTTTGCTGCTAATTTCTTAGGATTAGATTCGGCTGCAACTCCATTTGGACTTAAAGCTATGGAAAGTTTACAGGAAATAAACCCTGACAAAGACAAGGCGAGCGATGCACAAATTATGTTTATGTGTCTTCACGCTTCTGGGTTAACATTAATTGCGACTTCTATTATTGGATATCGTGCAGCAGCTAATGCAACTAATCCAACTGATGTTATGCTGCCTTGTATCATTACATCTTTCATTGGTACAATTGCAGCTTTTTTAATTGTGGGAATTAAACAAAAAATCAATTTTAAAAGCGCTTCTCTTCTTATCGTATTAATGGGATTAATTGCTGCTATCGTTGGTTTGCTGATGTATGTAAATCATTTAGATTTAATTGGAAAAAACTACTTTACTTCTAATCTTTCAGGTCTGATATTGATTGCAATTATTGCTTTTACTTTGATTTTTTCATTCATTCACGAGAAAAAATTTACGGATGCCAATACAACTGTTTTTGAAACATTTGTAGTTGGTGCAAACAATGGTGTAAAAACTGGTGTTACTATTTTTCCTTATGTACTGGGTATGTTAGTTGCTATTTCTTTATTCAGAAACAGTGGTTTATTTGAAATTATAAGTAATGGAATTGCCTTTGTATTCTCGAATATGGGCGTGAGTAAAGAAATCACAAATGCTCTGCCTGTAGCAATGCTTCGTCCATTTAGCTCAGCAGGATCTCGAGGATTTTTGATTGATTCTATGAATACTTTTGGAGCAGATTCATTGACGGCTAGATTAAGCAGTATTTTTCAATGCAGCGCCGAAAGTACTTTTTATGTAATTGCCGTTTACTTTGGGTCTGTCAATATCAAAAACACACGTTATGCTTTGGGAACAATGCTTTTGGTTGATTTGATTTGTGTGATTACAGCGATTTTTGTAGCTACATGGTTTTTTTAATTCTCCTTTAATCAAATTAATATAAGTATGTTTAAAAGATTCTTCAGCAAAAAAAAGGAAATTGAAACTATCGAAAAAAATAAGCCCGAAGAGGTTAAAACTATAGAAGAAATTAAAATTGAAGAGAATAAATTCGAACCCAATAAAATTGATTGGCTGATAAACGATTCTATACTGACTTTTATGCCACGTGAATTGTATATGCATTATTGGGATAATAATACTGAGAAAAATCTTCAAGATCCTTCTTGGCAAAATCAGGGTATCTTTTTTTGGGATAACAATGAACCTTTCGAAAAAAAATCTCTACCTGATTTTTTTGAGAATTTTGAAAAAAAACAATTTATCTTTAATACTGTTCCAGATTATATTTCGATGGTATCTGCAAAAGCAATTCCGTGGTTTGGGATGCCTGGTGGAGGTGATAAACTTTCTCTAAGATATGAAGATAATTCAATTACGTTGGAAGAAGCTCATAAACTGAACATTATAAATTATATTGAAATTATAGAATTAAATTATGAAAACCTAAGCGTTCTTAATGATCGCGACAATTATTATTTTCTAATTAATCCTAATGAAGTTAAATTCCAAAATCAACTTTTTTACCTCAACGGAGAAAGTATTTCGTTAGCCGAACTTTATCAAAAAAAGAAATTATTCGTTATAGCCCTAAAATAATATCGATTTAAAATAATGAAACCACAAGCTCTTTTATTTTTACTGCTTTTAATAAGCTGTCAAAAACCAAAACCTGAAACGCAACTCACAAGTACAACTGCAGAACCCAAGACAGAAACAACTGCTGCAAAAGAACATTTTCTAAAAACAGATACCATTTCAATTTCTGAAGGGGAAGAAAACTCAAAAACCAATTTTATTTTAGCTCATCTATTAAATCAAACGGCAGATAAAGACAGCATTGTAACTTCAAAATACCGTCTTGATTTCTATGTAAATAAAACTAAAGTCACCGATTCAAAAATTTCAATTAACGGCGTTGATAAAGGGTCTGAATGGGGAGCAACATATGGATTAAATTCTACGGCTTCCAAAAACTCTCCTTTTGTTCGAATTACTTTTGGGTATCCTGCCTGCGGTTACAGCCAAAATAATTATTTGTTTTATTTAAAAAACAGTGACTTACAACTGGTTCATGAATGGGATTCTATGCTCGATGGCGGTTGGGGAAGCTGGGTTGAATTTGACAATCCTAATGCGAAATCTAATCCTGAATCTTTTTATTGTAAAACCGTAACCTATTTCCCTGAAGACGATAATGACGATATGGGAACCGTTTCACATTATGACTCTATTGCTTTTCGCTTAACTGGCAATCATTGGAAAAAACAATTAGTTTCTGCCAAAGACAAGGTTTATTTCGAGAAAAAAGTATCGTTTGACGAATTTCACAAACGAGAATAAACACTCAAAAACAAGTCTTATTCAAATTCTTTCTTAGGTAAATAATTTCTAACTTTGTAAAAAACAAAGCAATGATTGATTTTATATACCAAGATCCTTATCCTATTTTAAAGGATGATACGCAATACCGCAAAATCACTTCTGATTTTGTAAAAGTGGAACAATTTGGAGAACGTGAAGTTCTTACTGTTGACCCAAAAGGTTTAGAGTTATTGGCTGAAGAAGCTTTAACTGATGTTTCGTTTATGCTTAGAACGACGCATTTAAAGAAATTAAGAAAAATCCTTGACGATCCTGAAGCTACAGATAATGATCGTTTTGTGGCTTACAATTTACTTCAAAATGCTTCTGTTGCTGCCGAAGGACAGTTGCCAAGCTGCCAAGATACCGGAACTGCTATTGTAATGGCAAAAAAAGGTGAAAGCATTTTTACTGGTGTTGATGATGCAGAATGGTTGAGTAAAGGAATTTTTAATACCTATCAAAAACGTAACTTACGTTATTCGCAGATCGTTCCAATTTCGATGTTTGAAGAAAAGAATTCAGGTTCAAATCTTCCGGCTCAAATTGATATTTATGCTAAAAAAGGAGCTTCTTACGAATTCTTATTTATGGCAAAAGGCGGAGGTTCTGCAAATAAAACGTATTTATACCAACAAACTAAATCTTTATTAAACGATAAATCTTTAGATGCTTTTATCCGCACTAAGATTAAAGATTTAGGAACTTCAGCTTGTCCGCCATACCATTTAGCTTTGGTTATTGGAGGAACTTCTGCTGAAGCGAATTTAAGCGCTGTTAAAAAGGCTTCTGCAGGCTATTATGACCATTTACCAACTTCAGGAAACATGGCTGGTCAGGCGTTTCGCGATCACGAATGGGAAGAACGTGTACAGCAAATTTGCCAAGAAAGTGCAATTGGCGCTCAATTTGGAGGAAAATATTTTACACATGATGTTCGTGTAATTCGTTTACCTCGTCACGCTGCTTCTTGCCCAGTTGGATTAGGAGTTTCTTGTTCTGCAGACAGAAATATCAAAGGAAAAATTACGAAAGACGGAATTTTTGTTGAGCAACTAGAAGTGAACCCAAAACAATTTTTACCAGAAACAGCTCCGCATTTAGAAGCTCCGGTTGAAATTGACTTAAATCAGCCAATGGCAGATATGCTGGCAAAACTATCTCAATATCCTATCAAAACACGTTTAAAGTTAAACGGAACTGTAATTGTAGCACGTGATATTGCACATGCTAAAATTAAAGAAATGCTTGAAGAAGGAAAACCAATGCCGGAATATTTTAAAAACCATCCAGTTTATTATGCTGGACCAGCGAAAACACCAGAAGGAATGCCTTCAGGAAGTTTTGGTCCAACTACGGCTGGTCGTATGGATGTTTATGTGGATGAATTTCAAAAACATGGCGGAAGCATGATTATGCTTGCAAAAGGAAACCGAACTAAACAAGTTACTGATGCTTGTCATAAATACGGTGGATTCTATTTAGGTTCGATTGGCGGACCAGCAGCTATTTTGGCTCAAGATAATATTCTAAAAGTAGAAGTTGTTGATTTTGAAGAATTAGGAATGGAAGCAGTTCGAAAAATCACCGTTAAAGATTTCCCAGCTTTTATTATCACTGATGATAAAGGAAATGACTTCTTTGAAAATTTATAATTTTTTTTAGATGCTAAGGAACTAAGGTTCTGAGCTGCTAAGATTTTAAATAAAAGAAACCGCCAATTGGCGGTTTCTTTTTTACTATAACTTAAAGGTGTGTAGCCTTTTATGATTTTCTTTTGTGACTCTGAGCCTTTACAACTTTGAACCTAAAACTAAGCACTTTTATCTTCTTTTTCGAAAGCTATAAAATGAGAAACTTTTCCTTTTAGATTATAAACAGGTATTGCATCAATGTTGCATTTGTAAACTTTTCCGTCTTTTTTATAGTTTTTAAGGGTTTTATTGAATGGAACTTGCTGTTGTATTGCTTCTCTTATTTCATTTAAAACCACTTTTGATGTAGCGGGTCCTTGAAACATTTTTGGTGTTTTTCCTAAAACTTCATCTTCTGTATATCCAGTCATTTTTTTAATTCCATTTGAAGCAAAAATAATTTTCAAATTCAAATCTGTAACCAAAACAACTTCCTTTGTAATACGCTCTTCGATATCAAAGTTTTCCTGATTCCAGACGAACTGACTGGAGATTTTATTCATTCTTTTTAAGTCTGCAAGAAATGCTTTGAGCTCTCTAAAATACTCACAATGAAAATCCCACGCCAAAATAGGAACTGAATTACGATCCGAAGTCTCCTCAGATAAGTTTGTTTTCATGCTCAGATATTTGATTTTATCTAAATTTCAACTCAAATATAAGAAGAAAATTCATCACAAATAAAGAAACAAAAACAATTTTAATCAATTATTAATCTTCTCAAAAAGAAAACTTTAACTGTACTACAACTGCTTTTTTTTCTTCCGTGTTTAAATTATTTAAAGAAATACCGAGCAGTCGAACGGAATCTTTCATTTTTTCCTGATATAGTAATTCTTCAACAATTTCGATAATTAAACTTTTATCCGAAATAAAATAAGGCATCGTTTTACTTCTTGTCTGCTGCGTAAAATCGCTGTATTTTATTTTAAGTGTAACTGTTTTTCCCGAAATATTATGTTTTTTTAATCGCCTTTCTAGTGAAGATGCAATTTTATCAAGCTGCTCCAACATAAAAATCTCAGACGATAAATTAACATCAAAGGTATGTTCTGCCGCCACCGACTTTGTAATACGATGTGCTTTTACTTCGCTGTTATGAATTCCTCTAACAACATTGTAATAAAATGCCCCAGACTTCCCAAAATGTTTCTCCAGAAACTCCAGCGATTTGCTTTTTAAATCTAATCCTGTAAAAATGCCCAAGTGGTACATTTTTTCTGTTGTAACTTTTCCTACACCATAAAACTTTCGAATAGGCAGATCTTCTAAAAAAGCCAAAATTTCATCTGGATTTACTGTTTTCTGTCCATTAGGTTTATTAATATCACTGGCAATTTTTGCTACAAATTTATTAACTGAAATTCCAGCCGAAGCGGTTAGACCAACTTCATTTAAAATCCTAAATCGGATTTCTTGTGCCAATAAGCTTGCGCTGGGATTTCCTTTTTTATTTTGTGTAACATCCAGATAAGCTTCATCCAGCGAAAGCGGTTCAACTAAATCCGTATATTCATGAAAGATCTTATGAATTTTACTAGAGATTTCTTTATATCGATCAAATCTTGGGCGGACAAAGATAATTTCTGGACAGTATTTTTTGGCTAAAACTCCGCTTATTGCACTCCTAACTCCATACTTTCGAGCTTCATAACTTGCTGCAGAAACCACCCCTCTATTCTCTGAACCTCCAACTGCAACAGGTTTTCCTCTCAGCATCGGATTATCCATCTGCTCAACAGAAGCATAAAAAGCATCCATATCAATATGAATAATTTTTCGATATGTTGGCAAGTCTGACATGATGCAAATTTAAACAGGAAACCTATAACTAGAGAGCTTCTGCTGTTATAAATAGTATCAATTTTTAAAGATTAACAACTAAATGATTCCAAACAAATCATTTTATTTATTTTTGTAGTTAATACCCGAAATTTTTAAAAATGCGAACATTTGTTATAGGCGACATACACGGCGGATTACTCGCACTTGAGCAAGTGATTAAAAAAGCTCAAGTTACTCCAAAAGATACTCTTATATTTTTAGGTGATTATGTTGATGGCTGGAGTCAGTCAGCAGAAGTGATCGATTATTTGATTAACTTAAAAAGCAAACAAAACTGCATCTGCATTAGAGGAAATCACGATCAATTGGCCTTAGAATGGCTTGAAAACAGACATGATGACCTTGATGAAGAAATGTGGTATAAACATGGCGGAAGAGCAACCGTTGAAGGCTACGCTAAAGTATCTGAAGAAAAAAAGAAAACACATATTGCTTTTTTAGAAACGCTTAAAGATTATTATTTAGATGATCAAAATCGTCTATTTGTACATGCCGGTTTTACTAATTTAAATGGTGTTGTTTGGGAATACTTTCCGAAACTGTTTTATTGGGATAGAACGCTATGGGAAACTGCGCTTTCATTAGATCCAAACTTAAAACCAGATGATTTGTACTATCCGAAACGTTTTACGGTTTATAAAGAAATCTATATTGGGCATACGCCTGTTACCCGAATTGGGCAGACTGTACCTGTACAAAGGGCTTGTGTTTGGAATGTTGACACTGGCGCTGCTTTTAAAGGCCCGTTGACAATTATGGATATTGATACTAAAGAGTTCTGGCAGAGTGATCCGTTGAACGAATTATATTCCGACGAAAAAGGTAGGAATTAGCGTCTAATAAATTAAATTTGCACTCAATAATTAATATTTAAGTTTTATGAAAAAGGTTATTACATTTTTGTTTTTAGTAACAGTTAGTTTTACTCAGGCGCAGCAGGCTTTTAAAGGAAAAGGTGATATAAAAGTAAACGTTGGTGCTAATATACAAGATGGAGGTTCTGGAATTCAAGGGTCTGTAGATTTTGGTTTAGGAGAAAATTTCTCTTTTGGATTTGTTGCCAATTATTTACTTGGTGTAGATGATTATACTTTTTATAATAATCAAATTTCAAATACTAAAACTCCTGATTTTGGAGATCGTTTTGATGCTAAAGCAAGAATTAATGCTAATTTAAGCAGTGTTATTGGTGTAGAACAATTAGATGTTTACCCGGGTTTAAGTTTAGGATTACATAATTTTGGAGGTCACATTGGCGGACGTTATTTCTTTACAGATGGTTTTGGAGTTTTTACTGAAATTGGATTTCCAATTGCAAAATACGGAAGTAATGATGGTGTTTTTGATCACTTAAATAACCAAACGACTTTTAGTTTAGGAGCTTCTTTTAATTTAGATTAAGCTTTTTACGCTCATTTAACCGCAAGGAACGCGAAAGTATTGTGAAATGTTTTAATCTCGAAAAGACGGAGAGTCGCAANNTTGCGACTCTCCGTCTTTTCTAGATTAGAAAAAGCCTTGCGAACTTAACGTAAATCTTAGCGTGCCTTGCGGTTAAAATCTAAATCGCCATTTCTGGAATTTCACCCTCAATAATCAAATCGGCTTCAGTTGAAGCGATGATATGCTCGACAGAAACGCCTGGCGCTCGTTCTAAGAGCTTAAAACCTTTTTCTGTCACTTCGAGAACCGCCAACTCGGTTACAACCTTTTTAACGCATCCTACGCCGGTTAATGGCAAAGTACATTTTTTTAAGATTTTAGATTCGCCCGCTTTATTCACATGCATCATAGCAACGATGATATTTTCGGCGGAAGCCACCAAATCCATTGCGCCTCCCATTCCTTTTACCATTTTACCTGGAATTTTCCAGTTGGCAATATCTCCGTTTTCTGAAACTTCCATTGCGCCTAGAATGGTTAAATCTACTTTTTGACTGCGTATCATTCCGAAGCTAAAAGCCGAATCGAAAAAACTCGCACCCGGAAGCGTTGTTATAGTTTGTTTTCCTGCATTGATAATATCTGCATCTTCTTCGCCGGCAAAAGGAAAAGGTCCCATACCAAGAACTCCGTTTTCGCTTTGAAATTCAACTGCAATATCTTCTCTGACATAATTTGCAACCAAGGTTGGAATCCCAATTCCTAGATTCACAAAATACCTGTCTTTTACTTCTTTCGCAATTCGTTTTGCGATATCTTCTTTACTAAGTCCCATAATAATGTGTCAATTTGGAAATTAGACAATTAGATAATGCCAAGCGTTGCACTATCTTAATAATTATCTAATTATCACATTTTCTAATTATCTAATTCTAACAGTGCGCTGCTCGATTCTTTTTTCAAATTTTTCTCCTTGAAAGATGCGCTGTACCATAATTCCGGGAATATGAATTTGATTCGGATCTAAAGTCCCAACTGGAACTAATTCTTCAACCTCTGCAATTGTAATTTTACCCGCACCAGCCATACAAGCATTGAAGTTTCTGGCAGTTCCTTTAAAAATCAAATTTCCAGCTTCGTCGCCTTTCCATGCTTTTACAATGGCAAAATCAGCTTTAAAAGCTTGTTCCATAATGTGCATTTTACCGTTGAATTCTCGAACTTCTTTTCCTTCAGCAACTTCGGTTCCGTAACCTGCAGGTGTAAAGAAAGCTGGAATTCCAGCTTGTGCCGCACGACAGCGTTCTGCCAAAGTTCCTTGTGGCGTTAATTCAACCTCCAATTCTCCTGAAAGCATCTGACGCTCGAACTCCGCATTTTCTCCCACATAAGATGAGATCATTTTTTTGATTTGTTTTTTTTGCAAAAGCAATCCTAAACCAAAATCATCAACGCCGGCATTGTTCGAAATACAAGTTAAATCTGAAATTGTAGTTTCTACTAAAGCAGCAATAGTATTTTCAGGAATACCGCATAGACCAAAACCACCAAACATAATTGTCATTCCAGTTTTTATTCCATCAATTGCTTCCTGAACATTATTTACTTTTTTTGTTATCATAACAAAGGGTCTTTATTATCGTATATTTTTGATAAAAATAAGATTTTTAGATTAATTTATATCGATTTCGTAAAAAATAAAATCAACCAATCCAAAAAAAAATCCTTTTGCGTTTTTCAAATCTGAAAGCCGCAAAAGGATATTTTATATTTTAAAAAGAGACTAAATTACAATTCGAATTCGTCTGTATTTTGCTCTGTTTGTGTTGTGTCTTTTACAACAGCAGGTCTGCTGTAACAATCTACTTTTATAGAAAGATTTGCTGGACGTTCAAATTCTGATTTAGAAATCTGAAGCCCTGGATCTGCATAACAAAGTTTCATGAAATAACCCCAAATTGGCAATGCTGCTGTAGCTCCTTGTCCGTATGTTAAACTTTTAAAACGAGCCGAACGATCTTCACAACCTACCCAAACTCCAGTTACTAAATTCGGAACCATTCCCATAAACCATCCATCTGACTGATTTTGTGTTGTTCCGGTTTTACCTGCAATTGGATTTTTGAACATATACGGATATCCTGTCCATCTATTATCACCACTTCCTCCGCCTTGCGTACGCAAACGAGCACCAGAACCAGTTTCTGTAACCCCTTCTAACAATTTGATTACGGCAAAAGCAATATCTTTATTTAAAACGTCATGAGATTCTGGAATTGGTTCGTAAATAACCTCTCCGCTTTTATTTTCGATACGGCTTAAAAATTGTGGTTTTACATATACTCCTTGATTCGCAAATGTACTGTAAGCAGCCACCATATCTTCAACTGTAATATCAACAGCTCCAAGAGCAATAGATGGTTGCGCAGGAATTTCGGTTTTTACACCTAATTTATGTGTTAATTCAACAACAGCTTCTGGACCAGTTCTATCAATTAATTTTGCTGAAATAGTATTGATCGAGTTCGCTAAACCTTGTTTTAAAGTAACCATTCCGCGGTATCTGTTGTCAGAGTTTCTTGGTTCCCAATCTGCTGTAACATTATGACGTCCTTTGTGAATCATAAATGGTCCATCTAGAATTGAATCACAAGGAGACATATTTAATTGTTCAATTGCAGTTGCGTAAACAAACGGTTTAAAAGTAGAACCAACTTGTCTTGCTCCTTGCCCAACGTGATCGTATTGGAAATATTTAT
Source organism: Flavobacterium oncorhynchi (assembly GCF_002217355.1). Taxonomy (GTDB): domain Bacteria; phylum Bacteroidota; class Bacteroidia; order Flavobacteriales; family Flavobacteriaceae; genus Flavobacterium; species Flavobacterium oncorhynchi. The sequence goes on from NZ_MUHA01000007.1 coordinate 165,898, forward strand.
AATTAATTCCCCCAACCCACGCTTTAATATTTCCAGTTTGCGGCTCCATAGCCATCATTCCTGATTGTAAAAAATGCTTGAAATAACGAATAGAATCTAATGGCGTCATTACAGTATCACGTTCTCCTTTCCAAGTAAAGATGCGCATTTTTGTTTTTACTTTAAATGAAGCAATAATATCATCTTCGCTTTTGTCCATTTCTTTCATCTGAGCCCAACGAACAGAGTTTTTCATTGCCTGCATTATAATACGATCAGTCTCAGCTTGCGTAATGTTTACGAAAGGTGCATTTTTATTGGTTTTCATTTCAATAAAAAATTGCTGCTGCAGATTTTTCATGTGCTCAGAAACTGCTTCTTCGGCATGTGCCTGCATTCTTGAATCGATCGTAGTATATATTTTTAAACCGTCTTTGTAAATGTCATAATCTGACCCGTCAGGTTTTTTATTTTCGGCAACCCATTTTTTCATGTAATCACGAAGGTATTCTCTAAAATAAGTAGCTGTTCCTTCACGGTGGCTTTCTAATTTGAATTTTAAAGCAATTGGCAAAGCTTGTAATCTCAACTTTTCAGCTTCAGTAATCATTTTTGCTTTTTCCATTTGAGAAAGCACTACGTTACGACGATTTTTTACTCCTTCTGGATTACGAACTGGGTTGTATAATCCTGAGTTTTTGAACATTCCAACTAAAATAGCTGATTCGTCCATAGTTAAATCTTTCGGATCTTTTGAGAAATAGGTTTGCGCAGCAGAACTAACTCCTACTGAATAATTTCCAAAATCATAAACGTTGCAATACATTGCCAAAATTTCGTTTTTGGTATATTGACGTTCCAAACGAATGGCGATAATCCACTCTTTTATTTTTTGTACAATTCTAAAAGGAAGAAATTTAGAACCTTCTCCATGAAATAATTGTTTTGCAAGCTGTTGAGTTAATGTACTTGCTCCTCCATTTGTTCCTAAACTAAATACCGCTCTCAAAGTTCCTCGCCCGTCGATTCCTGAATGTTCATAAAAACGAGCATCTTCGGTTGCAACCAAAGCTTCAACCAAACTTTTTGGCAAATCTGAATATTTAAGCTGTGATCTATTGGTTTTAAAATACTTACCAATTACAACTCCATCAGAAGAAATAATCTCGGTTGCCAAATTAGAATCTGGATTTTCCAAATCTTCAAATGAAGGCATCGAGCCAAAAAGTCCCCAAGAAGCAAATAAAAAGAAAGCCAGAACACCTAATAAGGAATAGGCAAAGACTCTCCAGAACTTCTTTTTATAATAATTAATATCCTTTACGCTATTTGTTTGATTGTTTTTCTTAGCAGCCATAACTATTTTCTAATCTTTTTGTTCTATTCTAAAACCTACATCTGTAATACCATCTAAAGCTTCAACACCAGGTATTTTTCCTGACTCTCTAACCGCTTGTTTAATATGAACTTTGTAGGTTCCTTTAAACTTTACATCTTCTTTGTAAAAAAGTTTACTTTCTTTAATATCACTAAAACCGTTTCCTAAAAGAGTTCCATCAGGATTTGCCATTTGATATTCTAAAGTATCCACTTTTGTAAAACCACTTGGTGTTTCTAAAGCTACAATTAAGAACAGATTATTAAACGGATAATTGTTGTTGTCTCTCAAATTTACAAACAAATTGTATTTTTTGGTAGAATCTAAAACTGGCAGATCAAAAGTTATAATACTGTCTTTGTGCCAAGCACTTCCAACAGATCTATACTCATCGAACACTCTTTTTTTATCGCACGAAAAAAGAAGTATCGCTGCCAAAAAAAGAATTCCGCTATTTTTTATTCTCATTTTTTGTAATAATTATAGGTTTTCTAGGTTCAGCCGTTTTATTTTCATTTGAATTTGGCTTATTCGAATTACTTCCTTTATTCGGATTTTGCTGCTTATTCTGATGATTTGGCTTATTCGGATTATTCCCTTTATTTGGTTTATTCGAATTTCCTCCAGCAGGTTTATTATTGGCTTGCTGTGCTTTTTCAGGAGCTGCAACAATCGCATTTTCAGCATTTGGCTTACGCTTGCGATTTGGTTTTTTCTTTCTTTTAGGCTGATCAAAACGAGTTAAACTTTCTTGACCCATTGCATTATTAAAGTCTTTTTCAGGTTCTGAAGTCACTTCAATTGCAAAATCTTCTAATGAAGAAACTTTGTTTTTCTGTTTATTTTCAGCTATAATTTCTTTTACCTGATCAATTTTTAAAACGTGCCAATTTGCAAAATTATTGGTATAAGCAAACCACATTAATCCTTTAAAAATATCTTGTTTCTGACAGATAGCATCTCCTTTTTCAGTCACTAATTTAGTGTCGTAATCTGGAAAATCCTTCAATGCATCCATGTAAGTATCTAGCTCATAGTTCAAACAGCATTTTAGTTTACCGCATTGTCCCGCTAATTTCTGCGGATTTAATGAAAGCTGCTGATAACGCGCTGCCGATGTATTAACACTTCTAAAATCTGTTAACCAAGTTGAACAGCAAAGTTCTCTTCCGCAAGACCCAATTCCACCCAAACGAGCAGCTTCCTGACGGAAACCTACTTGTTTCATCTCGACTCTTGTGCTAAATTCTTTTGCAAAATCTTTAATCAAAAGTCTAAAATCGACTCTGTCATTTGCCGTGTAATAAAAAGTCGCTTTTGATCCGTCGCCTTGAAATTCAATATCTGAGATTTTCATCTCCAATTTATGCTGAATTGCCAATTCACGTGCACGAACTTTCATTGGTTCTTCACGATCACGAGCTACAGACCAAATATCAATATCTTTTTGAGATGCTTTTCTATAAATCTTAGGAACTTCGTTACTATCTGGATTTACTCCTTTTTTCTTCATTTGAATTTTTACCAATTCTCCTGTCAAAGTAACAATTCCAATATCATGTCCTGGCGAAGCAACAGTTGCTACAATATCACCAATACTTAAACTTAATTTTTCTGAATTTCTAAAAAATTCTTTACGTCCGTTCTTAAAACGAACCTCAACACAATCAAAAATCACCTCTCCATTAGACGGGCTCATGTTCGAAAGCCAATCAAAAACCGTCAATTTATTGCAGCTGTCGGTGCCGCAAGTCCCATTATTTTTACAACCCTTTGGTGCGCCGCCATCAGAGGTTGAACAACTTGTACATGCCATAATTATATATGTAGTGCTGCTAAAATGCAGCTTAAGTTCATAAACGTTTGATCGGTAAAGATAGTATTTTTTTTATTTTGCTTTTTATCGTTTGAGTTATAAGACGTCTAAAATAAAAAAACCTCTTCTGTTTAACACAAAATAGTTTTTTTTAAGCTTTTTTTAGGCTGAATATATCTATGTCTCTTTTACCGTAATAATCTTTACTGGACAAGCTTTTGCCGCTAATTCGCAGCTTTCAACAATACTATGATTTGGAGTTTTTAATGTAAAAAAGCCTTTTGCATTCACAGAATGAATCAAAACTGATTTTCCGTCCTTTTTTGACATTTGAAAATGTACTGGATCCATTTCGACGCAGTAATTACATCCAATACATTTATCTCTTTGTAAAGTTACGATAACCATTACGCTTCAACAATTTTATATAATTTGTCCGACATTCTGATTCTAAATGGAAGTTTAAAAGTACAATCGTCTCCTTTTGTTGCTTTTTCGGCTTCGAGATCATTTACAAACATTTCGTCAATAATCATTTCCTGAGCGCCGGTACTTGGTCCGGTTATGAGAATTTTATCCCCAATTTTAATATCGTAAGCTTCTATTTTGAATTGTCCTACATTGGCTTTCGAGATGTTTTTCAATATGACTCAAGTTTTAACAACATTTTCTTCAACACCCTAAGTTAGATTTCAACATTAAAAAAACCTATTCTGTTGTTTTTATACCCTATTGAGTACTTTCCTACAAATTTCTTTACAATACATTTACATATTTTTCTGACAAATTCTAGTTAACAAATCAGAGAAAATTAATTTATTCACGCAGAATCTATCTGTAAAACATGAAAATTTTTATGAAATTAAAGCAAGTATTAGTTGCAATGGTATTAATTGCAAGTTCAAGTAGCTTTGCACAGGCGGGCAAAGATATTAATGATGTAAAATATCGCAGAAGTTCGCTTCACACGATTTTAATTGAATCAAACAACTTTCCTAAAAAAGACCAGGTTATAGGAGCTTATTATAATGCGCCATTCCCAGACAAATATGATGATCATCAGATCGGAGAAAAATCATTTGACCCAAAAAAATATGGCTTAACTGACGATACGTCAGATGAAAAAATGATTCCGGTTATAAACAAATATTTTACAGACAACAAAATAGCCAATAAGTTAGTTGCTAAATGGTTTAACAGAAAAGCCAACGGAACATTTGACATCAAGTTAGTAAGTGAAAGGGGATTAATCAACGCTTCTTTTACAGATATAAAAACTGCCGAAGCTTCATCTGAAGGAAAAGCGCTTTTAGAGTCTGCGGGATTAGAACTAATAGGTAATACGTTTGTGGTAGTTTCAAAAATGAAGTTCATCGAAAACGAACCTGTAGCAAGAGCAGCTAGAGAGGCTGCCTACGTAGCAGCAAATAAATTAACGATTGCTTTAGTTAGAAATAAAGCAATTGATGTAGCTGATAAAGCTTATGAAAGAGCAAAAGAAGGCTATTCTGTTTGGACAACTTCTTATTTATACAAACTAAAATGGGATGACGATACTAGTAATACCTTTTACCAAGATTACTGGATCGACAGCTCTACAACGGGAAATCTTGCAGAAAAAAAATCAAAATTTGACAGATCTGATTTGTTTCAATTGGAGCTTATTGGTTCAGAAAGTTCTACAAGTCTTGTAACTTTTTCATTAAACGGAAAAAGAACAGAAAATCAAATCATCAATCTTGCCGTTGCTAGAAATGTAGATAACGTATATGCAAAGCTTCAGAAAAAATATGATGTATTTAAAACCAAAGTTCCATTGTTTACTGGAAATCCAATAACTGCAAAAATTGGAATAAAAGAAGGTTTGGAACCTGGAGATAAATTTGAAGTATTGGAAGCAAACATGGATCCTAAAACAGGAATTATAGAGTATAAAAGAAAAGGAACTATTAAAGTTTCTAAAAATAGAATTTGGGACAATCGTTTCTCAGGTGGACTGCCACTTTTAGATGATGATGGAAATGAAATTAATTCGGCACTGGAAGCGACCACTTTTGAAGGTGGGGGAAAATACTATCCTGGAATGCTGATTAGACAAATCAATTAATATTAAACCTAAAATTAAAAAATAATGCAAAATTTTAAACGCAGTATCACACTTGTATTATTAGTGCTGATTTCAACTTTTGGAATTGCACAACAACGAAAAGCAAATAAAGATACAGAGGCTTGGAGATACGAGATTGAAGCAGTTCAAACCGGAACTCAAGGAACCTATCTGATAAAAGTTTGGTCATATTCTAAAAAACCAGAAATTGCCACAGAACAATCTAAAAAGAATGCCGTGCACGGTGTAATATTTAAAGGTTTTCCTGGCAAAGCGGGTGTTCCTAGCCAAAATCCTCTTACGAACAATTCCAATTTAGAAGAAGAAAAAGCAGATTTCTTTAAAAGCTTTTTTAGCGATGGAGGCAAATACATGAAGTTTGTTTCCTTATCTAATGATGGAGCAGTTGCCGCAGAAGACCGAATGAAAATTGGAAAAGAATATAAAATTGGAGTAATCGTTTCTGTAAACGTGGCAGAATTAAGAAAAGATCTCGAAAATTCAGGAATTATTAAATCGCTGACAAGCGGGTTTTAAAGTTGAAAAAACTCTTTGAAAACTTTAAAAAAATAATTCATTCAATAATTTAAAAACCGTACATAAATGAAAAAGATAATCTTAATTCTTACTTTATTTTTAAGCGTTTCAGCGATAAAGGCACAAGCAAAAAAACCAACGATAATGGTGGTTCCAAGCGATGTTTGGTGTAACCAGCGTGGGTATATGCTTGAATATGACAATCAGGGATCAATTGTAAAAGTTCCAGATTACAAAACAGCGCTTCAAGAGAACTCTAATCTTTTAATTGCCATCAGCAAAATAAATGAATTGATGGCTACAAGAGGCTTTCCTTTAAAAAATCTGGAATCTGCATTAAAATCCTTGGAAAGCGAATCTGCAGAAGACGCAATGTTAAATAGCAAATCTAGCGGAGCCTCTGTTGCTGAAAGTCCAATAGATAAATTAAAGAAAACGGCAAAAGCCGATATTATTATGCAGATTACATGGAATGTCAACACTATGGGGCCTAAACATTCTGTTACGTTTAATCTTCAAGGTTTAGATGCATATACAGATAAACAAATCGCTGGAGCATCTGGAACTGGAAATGAACTTATAGGTTCTAATTTGCCTGTAATGTTAGAAACTGCCGTTTTATCACATATGGATAATTTTAATACGCAACTGATGAGCCATTTTGATGATATGTTTGCCAATGGAAGAGAAATCATCCTGAGACTTAAAAAATGGGATTCATTTAAAGGGGATTTTGAAACTGAATATGGTGGAGACGAACTAGGAAATCAAATTGATAACTGGGTAAAAAACAACACAGTAAAAGGTCGTTATAATGCTACCGATTCTACTGAAAACATGATGCTTTTTGAACAAGTAAGAATTCCGCTTTATGACAGTGACGGAAAAGCAATTGATGCAAAAGGATGGGCTAAAGGACTTCAAAAATATTTGAAAGATACTTATAAAATAGATTCTAAGTTAATGACAAAAGGGCTTGGTCAAGCTTCTATTATAGTTGGAGAAAAATAATCTAAATATCTAAAAAAGATGAAAAAGTTACTTTTAATATTGCTGGCACTTCACTTTAGTGGAGCAAAGGCTCAAAATTCAAGTGCTTCTGATGCAAGCTCACAGATAGACATTACTGCATACGTACCTGATCAGATTGAGGGCTTAACAGACATAGCAAGAAACAATCTTGAAAATAAACTTTCTCAGATCATTACATCAAGTGGCTTGGGGGTAAGTTCCGAAAATTCAAGATTTATTATTACTGCAAATGTTGTTGTATTAACAAAAGATATCACGCCAACAGCTCCGCCTATGCAGGCTTATACTTTAGGTGTAAATCTTTACATTGGTGACGGTATGGAGGGCATTAAGTTTTCCAGCTGTTCTATTACTCTGAAAGGTGTTGGAGAAAATGAAACAAAAGCATATATGTCGGCTTTAAAAAATTTAAAAGTAGACGATCCTAAATATCAGGATTTTATTGCAAAAGCTAAAGTGAAAATTGTAGATTACTATAATCGTAAATGTGATTTTATTATAAAAGATGCGAAATCAATGGCTAGTCAGGGTCAGTATGAGGCTGCATTATTTAAATTAGCTACAATTCCTGATGCTTGTAAAGTTTGTTATGACAAAAGTCTTCCTGTTTCAAAAGTAATTTACAAACAGTATATAGATAATGATTGTAAAGTAAAACTAAATCAGGCAAAAAACATTTGGAATACTAGTCAGGATGAATCAGGAGCATATACGGCAGGAGAATATTTAACAGAAATAAGCCCAAATGCTGCATGCTATAACGAAGCAAAAGCTTTTACAGACAAAATAGGGGCTAAAATTCTAGCAGACAACAACAAAGCCTGGAGCTTTAGAATGAAAGTATACCAAGATGAAGTTTCTGCTGATAAAGCTGCCTTAAAAGCGGAAAGAGATATTGCTCTTGCATATGCTAAATCAACATCTGTAAATTACATTGTAACAGGTTGGTGGTAAAATTTATTTTCTAATATTTTTATAGTTTAGTTATCTTATAATCCCACAAGTTTTGCTTGTGGGATTTGTAATTTAAATAAAACCTTTTAAATGCTGATTAGAAACGGAATGTCATTATTTTATTAACTCTAAGTTTCCTTAACCGTAATAATCTTTACTGGACAAGCTTTTGCCGCTAATTCGCAGCTTTCAACAATACTATGATTTGGCGTTTTTAATGTAAAAAAGCCTTTTGCATTTACAGAATGAATCAAAACTGATTTTCCGTCCTTTTTTGACATTTGAAAATGTACTGGATCCATTTCGACGCAGTAATTACATCCAATACATTTATCTCTTTGTAAAGTTACGATAACCATTACGCTTCAACAATTTTATATAATTTGTCCGACATTCTGATTCTAAATGGAAGTTTAAAAGTACAATCGTCTCCTTTTGTTGCTTTTTCGGCTTCGAGATCATTTACAAACATTTCGTCAATAATCATTTCCTGAGCGCCGGTACTTGGTCCGGTTATGAGAATTTTATCCCCAATTTTAATATCGTAAGCTTCTATTTTGAATTGTCCTACATTGGCTTTTGGAAAATAGTGCGTTCCTTTTCCAACATACACTTTTTTCTGTGTTGCTGCAGAACCCGGAATAGCACTCCATTCTCCTAATTCCTGACCCAAATAATATCCTGACCAGAAACCGCGATTATAAACGGTTTCTAAAGCCTGCATCCAAACTGTTACTTTTTCTTTAGAGAAAGTTCCGTCATAATAAGCGTCAATAGCTTCACGATAAGTTTTAATAACCGTTGCTACATATTCTGGCGCACGACCACGTCCTTCGATTTTTAAAACCTGAATTCCCGAATCGATAACCTGATCTAAGAAATCCAGCGTGCATAAATCTTTTGGCGACATCATGTATTCGTTATCGAGTTCAATTTCAAAACCAGTTTCCTGATCGATTACGGTATATTTTTTTCGGCAGTTTTGTTTACAGGCACCACGATTTGCAGATGAATTATGTGAATGTAAACTCAAATAACATTTTCCTGAAACTGCCATACACAAAGCACCGTGACCAAAAATTTCGATTTCGACTAAGTTTCCGTTTGGACCTTTTATCTGTTCTTTTTCAATCTGAGCCGTAATATTTTTTACTTGACGCAAGCTTAATTCTCGGCTTAAAACCATTGTATCAGCAAATAAGCTGTAAAATTTTATGGTTTCTATGTTCGTTACATTCAACTGTGTTGAAATATGAACTTCCATTCCAATTGATCTTGCCATGGCAATTACAGCTTGATCAGAAGCAATTACCGCCGTAACGTTGGCTTCCTTCGCTTTAGTCAATAATGTTTTTACGACAGATAAATCATGATCGTAAATAATTGTATTTAATGTAAGATAACTTCTAACTTTTTTTGCCTCGCATCGATTCGCAATTTCTTTTAAATCGTCAATAGTAAAGTTCACCGTCGAACGTGCGCGCATATTAAGCTGTTCAACTCCAAAATATACGGAATCACAACCATTATCTAAAGCAGCCTGAAGTGACTCAAAGTTCCCTGCGGGAGCCATGAGTTCAATTGTATTGGTAAGTGTCATTTTGATTTTATTATTCCAATGACAAAAATAATGTGGATATAGATTAGATTCCTATGATTTATATCATAGTCTATATTTTAAAAATTATTCGTAGAAGTATTAATAATCGTTATCGATATCCGTTGTGTTCCTGCGGTTGAAACCGCACGCTATGTTTTTCTTTACCTATTGTTTGTCAATATAGCCCGTGGTTTCAACCACGGGGAACGTATTATTTGAAAATTCAATTTTGAAAAATATATAATCGTTACGGATATACGTTGTGTTCCTGCGGTTGAAACCCCAGGCTATATTTTCTTGACGTCGTATATTTCAATATAGCCCGTGGTTTCAACCACGGGAAACGTATTGTTTAGTCAAGTATTCTACTTATCTAATCCATGTAATTTTACAAACTCATCAAATTCATCTTGTCCATTTTTCTTAAGATGATGTTGTTTTTGATTTTTAATGTAATTGTAAACAGCCTCTAACTGAGATTCACTGACAGAAAAGGCTGCAAAGCCAGCTTGCCAGGCAAATTTTTCAAGGATAAATTTTCCTCTATTCATAAAATGAGAAGAACTTCCTTTTATTTGCTTTACAATGTCTGATATTGTTTTTTGTGGATTTTGTAAAAATAAAACATGCACATGGTCAGGCATTCCATTAATGATCCTAACAGGACATCCAAGTTCACTTAACTCCTGCCAAATGAAATCATAAAGTTGTTTTTCAATTGAAAAACCAATTAATTCCTGCCGATTTTTGGTTGCCCAAATTGCATGAATCCATAATTTGGTAAAGGATTGTGACATAAATAAATTAGCATAAAAAATTTATGCTAATTTACAATTTTATACAATTTATCTGACAATCTAATTCTAAAAGGAACCTCAAAAGTAACTTTATCACCAATTTTAGCCGTTGCAGTTTCTGCTCCGTCAACAATCAGCTTTTCTAAAATCATTTCCTGATTACCTGTTGTTGGTCCCGAAATTAAGATTTTATCACCGCGGTTTAACTCTTGGTTTTCAATAGTAAATTGTCCCACTTGTGCTTTTACGTAGTAATGTTCTGCTTTTCCAAGAAGTACTTTTTTTACTTTTACTTTCTGACGAATATCAACTGGTTTTTCTGCAGCACCCAAAGCTGAATTCGGTAATTCTCCTGAATGTTTAAATTTTAGATTTTCAGATTTTCCCTTTCTAAACACTTTGTTTCCAACTTGTTTTCCAGTTCTTAAACGAACTTGGTCTACTAAAGGCATATGAATAATCTCTAAACATTCTGTAGAACAACAGTTTTCCATTGCGGCTTTACAATCGTCACATTGAATAAACAATAAATGACAGCCGTCATTTTCGCAGTTTGTGTGATTGTCGCAAGGTTTTCCACATTGGTGGCATTGCGAAATAATGTCATCCGTAATTCTTTCACCAAGACGATTATCAAATACAAAGTTTTTTCCAATGAATTTGCTTTCTAAACCTTCAGCTTCAATTTGCTTAGCATAATTAATAATTCCGCCTTCTAACTGAAATACGTTTTTAAAACCTTGGTGCTTAAAGTATGCACTTGCTTTTTCACAACGAATTCCTCCAGTACAATACATTACCAGATTTTTATCTTCTTTATGGTTTTGAAGTTGATCGTTGATTATTGGCAGACTTTCTCTAAAAGTCTCAACATCTGGAGTAATGGCATTTTTAAAATGACCTACTTCGCTTTCGTAGTGATTTCTAAAATCAACAACAATCGTGTTTGGATCATCTAAAATCTCGTTGAATTCTTTGGCTTTCAAGTGAATGCCTATATTAGTAACATCAAAAGTATCATCATTTAAACCGTCGGCAACGATTTTATGGCGAACTTTAATAGTTAATTTTAAAAAAGAATGGTCATCATGTTCTACAGCTTCATTTAAGCGAATGCCTTTCATGAAATCATAAACTTCAAGAGTTGCTCTAAAAGCCTCCAAATTTTCCTCAGGAATACTCATTTGAGCATTAATTCCTTCGTTAGCAACATAAATTCGACCTAAAGCATCAAGTGCGTTCCAGGCTAGAAATAAATCATCGCGAAATTTTTTGGGATCTTCAATTTTTGCATACGCATAGAAAGACAACGTAAGACGTTGTTTACCTGCATCATCGATCATGATGGCTCTTTCTTCTGCGCTCAAAGTGTTGTACAGTTGCATGCTATAAACAGTTTTAAGTTAAGAATATATGTGATTTTTAAAATCTGCTGCAAAAATAAGGTTTATTTTCAGATTAAAAATTCTATTAACATTTTATCTGTTTTTTTTCATTAAAGAATCGGAGCAATTCATGCATTTTCTCTTTACCATTCTTCAAAACCACCGTAATTACTGATTATCAAATAAATACAGTCTTTACAAAGTGAGATAAAATGAAATATACTTTTTTTACTTTTTTATTAAAAAAATGTTAACTTAGCTATGGACTTAATTGGTTTTTAATTAGTTGAATATTAATGCATCTTAATATAAATTAAAAATGAACAAAATTTACCTCTCGGCAATTCTATCCCTTTTCTTTCTTTCAGCTTGCAAAAAAGAAACTCCGCCAGCGCCCAAACCATTAGAAATCTCAATCCTTACAGTTTTGAATCAGGATGTAAAAGTTGAATCTGAATATACTGGACAAACTTACGGACAATCAGATATTCAAATAAATCCGCGAGTCGATGGCATTATTACAAGCTTAAATTTTAAAGAAGGTGGTTTTGTAACCAAAGGTCAGTTATTGTACAGCATTGATCCGTTACCATATAAAGCAAAAGTTGCAGAAGCCGAAGGAACATTGGCAGAATCACAAGCACGTTTGGCAAAAACCAAAGCAGACTTGGATATGATTGCACCTTTAGCTAAAATAAATGCTGTTAGTCAGAGAGAATTAATTTCGGCAAAATCTGCCAATAGTGCTTCTCAGGCTCAAATTAAAGCCTCGCAAGCTTCTTTAGAAAATTCAAGAATAGAATTGGGTTACTGCCAAATTCTCGCTCCAATTTCAGGTTTAATTGGGATATCTAAAGTAAGAGTGGGCGATTATGTGAGACCTGGCGCTGCATCTGTTTTAAATACAATTTCTGATCTAGGCGATGTAAGAGTTAGATTTACAATGAGCGAACAGGAATTTCTACGTCTTTTTAGAGAATTTAGTAAACCAGATTCTCCTTTAAAAGGATCGGGTGCAGTAGTTTCTCTAAAATTATCAGATGGATCAACTTATCCAGAAACAGGTCGAGTTAGTTTTGCCGACAGACAAATTGATCCTTCTACTGGTGCAATAACATTTGAAGCTTCATTTGCAAACCCTGATAAATTATTGCGTCCGGGACAATATGTAAAAATTGGTTTACTTACAGATGTTCGCAAAAATGCAATCGTGATTCCGCAGCGAGCAGTAATAGAAGTACAAGGAATTTATCAAGTGTATGTTCTTGGAAAAGACAATAAAGTCAATATGCAGATTGTAAAACCAGGGCCATCGGTAAAAGATGGATATGTTATTGAAGACGGTTTAAAACCTGGAGATAAAATTGCCATGGGAGGCACTTCATTATTAAAAAACGGAAGTGTTATCACACCAAAAATAGTGCAATGGGAATTAGGTCAGACTGGGGCTGGAGCAGTTAAATAATTTATACAACACAGTATTATGGGAGAATTTTTCGTTCGCAGACCAATCGTTGCTATTGTAATAAGTATTATTATTGTAATACTTGGATTACTGGCACTACAAAAAACGCCTATTTCACAATACCCCGACATCAATCCGCCTGTTGTAAAAATTACCACAAGTTTTACAGGAGCTAATGCGTTGAATGTTGAACAAGCCGTTGCTACACCAATTGAACAAAAGGTAAATGGTGTAGAAAATATGTTGTACATGAAATCTACCAATACTTCTGATGGGGCTTGTACCATTGAGGTAACTTTTGATGTTGGAACTAATTTGGACAATGCCAATATGCTTACGCAAAATAGGCAAAATCAATCTTCACCTTTTATGCCTTCAAGTGTAAAACAACAAGGTGTTGTGGTAAAAAAATCCCTTTCATTCCCAATGATGTTGTTTACAGTAACATCAAACAATCCAAAATACGATGCTAAATTTTTAAATAATTATGCCAGTATTAATATTGTAGACCAGTTAGCCCGTATTAAAGGTGTTGGAGAAGTTTCACTTTTTGGAGGAAGTGATTATTCGATGCGTATTTGGCTAAAAGCAGATGTAATGAGCAAACTGGGCGTAACAGTTGACGATGTAAAAAATGCCTTGAATGCTCAAAACATGATTAGTCCTGGAGGGAAATTTGGTGCTGAGCCTGCACCGCCCGGAACTGAATTTACTTATGGTGTTACGCTGCAGGATCGTTTAGTTACTGAAAAACAGTTTGGAGAAATCGTTGTTCGAAGTAAAAAAGACGGTGCTCAAGTTTTACTAAGCGACATTTCTAGAATTGAGCTGGGAACTGAAAATTATAGTTCTTCTGCCCGTCGTAACAGTTCTCCAAGTGCAGTAATGGCAGTTTATCAAATGCCCGGCAGTAATGCTCTAGAGGTAGCTGAACTAGCCAAAAGCACCATGAAAGACTTGTCTGAAAAATTCCCAAAAGACATAGAGTACCAAGAATCATTAGATACGACTCTTGCCATTACAGCGGGAGTTGATGATATTGTTCATACACTTTTTGAAGCCATTATACTGGTAATTTTGGTGGTTTTTATTTTCCTTCAAAACTGGCGTGCAACATTAATTCCTTTAATCACAGTTCCAGTTTCTTTAATAGGAACGATTGCCGTTTTCCCGTTATTAGGATTCTCTATCAATACACTTTCACTTTTAGGATTAGTATTAGCTATTGGTATTGTAGTCGATGATGCCATTGTTGTTGTAGAAGCTGTAATTCATCATATAGAAAAAGGAAAAAATCCGAGAGAAGCAACAATCCAAGCAATGCGCGAAGTATCTGGACCTGTAATAGCAATTGCCTTAATTTTGATTGCTGTATTTGTACCTGTTGCGATGACCCCAGGAATTACAGGGCGTTTTTATCAACAGTTTGCCATAACCATTGCCGTCTCCGTGGCGTTCTCTGCATTTAGTGCCCTATCTTTAAGTCCCGCTTTATGTGCCATGTTGTTAAAACCAACAAAACCTATCGAAGAACAAACAGGCTGGTTAGCCAAGTTTTTTACTGGATTTAATAGAATCTTTGAAAAAGTAACGGGCAGATATATAAAAGGAGCCACTTTTTTTGCCAAAAAATCAATGCGAATTGTTGTATTACTGGCAGTTATTCTGGCAGCGGTTGTTTTACTAGGTAAAAAAATTCCGTTAGGCTTCATTCCTGAAGAAGATCAAGGTTATGTATTAGTCAATATGTCTTTACCGCCGGCATCTTCATTGCAGCGTACAGATGAAGTATCTAGAAAAGTCGACAGCTTTTTAAAAGAAGAAAAATCAATCCTGTCTTATACTACCATAAACGGGTTTAGTATGCTTACGAATTCTTACCAGCCTAATAGTGCATTTGTTTTCATTTCATTAAAACCATGGGAAGAAAGGGAAGAAACCTCTAAACAATTTGTTGACAGAATAAACAAAAAATTTGCAACTCAAATAACTACCGCTTCTGTATTTGGATTTGGCCCTCCTGCAATTCAAGGCCTTGGTGCGTCTGCCGGGTTTAGTTTAATGCTGCAAGATAAAGGCGGTAATACACCACAATATTTAGCAGAACAAACTCAGGCTTTTATAGCAGCAGCTCAGCAGCGTCCTGAAATAAAACGTATTTACACCACTTTTAATGCAGGTTCTCCGCAAATTAAACTTGATATTGACAATGACAAAGCCATGAAACTAGGCGTACCCGTCTCGAAAGTTACAGAAGCTCTAGGAGCATTTTTAGGAGGAAGTTATGTAAATGACTTTAACCGTTTTGGACGTCAATATAAAGTTTTCATACAAGGTGAAGCCGTTAATAGAGTAAAACCAGAAGATCTAAATTTAATATATATCAAAAATAATGATGGCGATATGCTTCCAATATCTACATTAGTTACAGCAACAAAAGTTATGGGGCCCGATTTCACCAATCGTCTAAATCTATTTAGATCTGCCGAAATTGGAGGAAGTCCTAGTGACGGCTACAGTAGTGCCCAAGCCTTAACGGCTCTTGAAGAAGTTGCTAAACAAACCCTGCCTTCAGATATGGGCTTTGATTATATCAACCTTTCGTATCAAGAAAAACATTCGCCCGGCGGAGGTTCAGTATTTATAATGGCATTAGTTTTTGTGTTTCTAATTCTAGCCGCACAATACGAAAGCTGGAAACTGCCGTTTAGTGTGCTGCTTGGTGCTCCTTTTGCCGTTTTTGGGGCATTTTTAGGACTGCTTTTAGCGAGAATTGGAAGTGATGCATATGTAAACAACGTTTTTGCTCAAATTGGATTAGTATTACTAATTGGATTGGTGGCTAAAAACGCCATTCTTATTGTCGAGTTTGCCAAAGAAGAATATGAAAAAGGAAAACCGCTTTATGAATCAGCAATGGTAGCGGCTAAACTTCGTTTTCGACCAATTTTAATGACTGCCTTTGCTTTCATTCTTGGAGTTGTTCCGCTGTTAACTGCTACAGGAGCTGGTTCTCAAGCTCGTATTGTAATGGGAATGGCAGTATTCAGCGGTATGTTAATCGCCACCGTTTTAGGTGTATTAATTGTTCCCGGCTTATTTGTAATGATTGAAAACATCGGCAAAAAGAAAGATGATGAGATCGTAACAACTGAAAATAATATGGACTCAAAAACTACAGACCATGATTAAGAAATACAAAATAATCGTAGTTATATTTATACTTTCACTATTACCGGTGGGCTGTATGGTGGGACCAAAATATACTAAACCAGAACAGCTAAAGTCAGATTCTTATAAAAACGAAAGAAATTTAGATACACTGGCTTCTGTAACCAACTTAAAATGGTTTGATCTATTTAATGATGATGTTTTAAAAGATCTGATTACAAAAGGGTTGCAAAATAATTATGATTTAAAAATTGCAGTCGCTAGAATTGATCAGCTTAGAGCAGAATTAGGTTATTCTAAAACAAATTTATTGCCTTCATTTCAATATGGAGCAACAATAAACAGCAATGAGAAAAACTTAATGCCATCGAATGTCGGCGCCAGTATGTCTTGGGAAATTGATTTTTGGGGAAGATATCGTCATGAGAATAATGCTGTACAAAACGAACTTCTTGCGACAGAAGAAGCTCGAAAAGTTGTTCTGTCTGATATTGTAAGCAGTATTGCTACAGCTTATTTTCAAATGCGAAACTTTGACGATCAATTGGAAATTGCAAAACATACCCTTTCTACTAGAGAAAAGTACTATGAAATTATAAGCAAAAGATTTGAAAGCGGTTATATTTCTGAGGTCGATAAAGTTCAAATTGAACAACAGGTTGCTATAGCGCAAGCCGCTATTCCTAATATCAAAAGGCAGATTACCTATCAAGAAAATATTATTTCTCTTCTCACGGGTCAGCTTCCATCTGAAATTCCACGAGGAAAATCTAATACAGAACTTCGAGTTGTAAATGAAATACCATTATCAATTCCTTCTTCCTTGTTAGAAAACAGACCTGATGTAAAAGCCGCAGAATTAAAGTACAAAGCTTCAAATGAAAGAATTGGAACAGCTCAGGCCATGCGCTTTCCTTCTCTAAACCTTGCCGCAATTGCAGGGTTTGCAAGTGCCGATTTAAGCAATTTATTTTTGGGAAGTTCCTACGCGCAGAATGCATCAGCTGGAATTGCCGGACCAATATTTGCTTTTGGAAGAAACAAACGAAGAGTTGAAATATACAGACAACAGGCCGAAGAACTCAAATTTTCCTATCAAAAAACCTATATTTCTGCCGTTACCGAAGTAGAACAATCTATTCAAAACATCAAAACCTACAAAGAAGAGTGGGAAGCCCGCAACAGACAGGTTAAAGCGGCCTTAATAAACTTTAACCTTTCTCGCGAAAGATACGACAGCGGCTACGTTTCTTACCTAGAAGTTTTAGATGTCGAAACCAACCTGTTTAATGCTCAATTAAGCTTAGCTCAATTATCTGAAAGACAATTAAGTTCAATGGTGGAGTTGTATAAAGCACTTGGCGGGGGATGGAGCATGTAAGGTTCTGAGTTGCTGAGNNCTCAGCAACTCAGAACCTTAGTCGCTTAAATTAGCAAAACTCATTAAATGCATCTTGCAAATTCTCAGCGATCATTTCAGCTGGACGACCTTCAATGTGGTGACGCTCTAACATGTGAACCAACTCTCCGTTTTTGAACAAAGCCATAGATGGCGATGATGGAGGAAATGGGAACATATGTTGTCTTGCAGCATCAACAGCTTCTTTGTCTACACCAGCAAAAACTGTAATAAGATGATCTGGTTTTTTAGCACCTTCTAAACTCATTTTTGCTCCCGGACGTGCATTTCTTGCAGCACAACCACAAACAGAGTTTACAACAACTAAAGTGGTACCTTCAGCTTTGATAGCATTATCTACAGCCTCAGCACTATGTAAATCTTGAAAACCTGCAGCAGTTAATTCAGCTTGCATTGGTTTTACCATTTCTTCTGGATACATATTTCTTATTTTTAAATTTTACTTTTGAACTGCAAAGTTACAAAGTTTACTCGCAACTACTTAATTTGAAGTATAAAGTTTTGTTATAGTTCGATTGATTTAGTCAAAAGTTGTAAAGTCATAAAGTCGTAAGTCAAAATCAAATCTTAAAACAACTCACTTTCTTCAAAACAAAACCCACAATAAACTCGGTAACAATGACATAATCTTATTTACTGAATTTCTTTTGGTACGGATAGGTTTCATAAATAGTATTATCTTCATTAAGAGAAAAACCTTTTGCAGCATCCTCTCTAGCAATACCTACCAAAGCCACAACTTCATCTCTTGGTTTACCTTGTTTCAGCCAGCAAATCGCTTTGTAATACTTTGCGTCTGAAAATTCAGGATAGATTTTAATCGCCTTATCAAAAATAGCAATTGCTTCATCCCATTTTTTCAACTCGTACCGCGCAATTCCCTGATAAAAATAAGCCGTTGGGTGCTCCAATTGTTGCCTGTTTTTATAAATATCATTTACATAATCATCAAAAAGCTTCTCCGCTTTGCTGTATTCGTTCAACTGAAGATAACAAATTCCCATGTAAAAACTAAAAGAATGATCCATAACATAACTGTTTCCATAAAGTTTTATACATTCTTCAAAATCTTTAATAGCTTCTTTGTAAGTATGTGCAAAAATGCACTTAATAAAAGCCCTATAAGACAGCCAGCGTTCTTTATTATAAAAAACAGCCTTGTCTAAATATTGCATTCCGGCTTCATACTTTTTGCATTTAAAATAAGGCATTGCTTTTTGCTGCCAGAGATAGGCAACAGTACTGTCTTTTTTTAATCCCTGATCAAGGCAATCCTGCCATTCAGCCATTTCAAAAACATAATTGTGTTTTTCGGCGCAATTGGTTAAAAACTCTTCCACAATAGCATCATGCACTTTATTTGTAGAAACTTGTCCGAAAGATAAAAGGGTAAAAAAGAAAGAAATTCCTAAAGTAATATTTTTCAAAGGTTATTGGTTTTGGTTAATTTTATTTGAGAGAAAAATCACCCTAAATAACGCTTTAATAAATGGAATTTTTGGACACTTTAAAATAACTTTAACATCTTCAAAAAAACTAGTTTCTTCGTCTAAGAACTTAAAAATCAATCGACGATTTCCATTTCTAAATAAAGAAGAAAAAATAGAACTTCCTAATTCATTATGACGATACAAAATATCTAAAAGCAATAAATCATAAAACCAAAATCGGCTTCTCTTGTGAAAATCTTTCATTTTAAAATTCTCATTTTGAAGAAAATCAACTAATTCTGAAGATTTTTTATCCGAATTTTTAAAGGTATAACCTGTACTTGCTTTTGTCCATCCGCCGGCAGTTCCAATGTTTAAAACCCTTTTAGTGTTTTTGTTCCAAAAAGGATAACAAGTCATCGGGATACTTCCCTGCTCTTTTTCCTGAATTTCATATTTCTGAATTCCGAGTTTTTCCAAATAAACTTGAATTTCACTTTCGTATTCTTCTGTTGAAAGTCTTTTTTCTGAAAACAAAGTATATTCTACCAAAGCTTCAGTTGTAGAAGCAGGTAAAACATACATAAATCGAGTATTTCCTTTTTGTTCTACCGAAAAATCCATAAAAGTGACTTTTTCAGAATTAAAAATTTCCTTCTCAGTTTTCACAAACCAACCCACAAAATGCTGTTGTAAAACTGGATATTTATTTTGACTTTCGGCGAAAGCCTTTGTATAAATACTGTTGAATAAGTAATTTCCCGTGTAACGATTTTCTTCTGTACCCACAAAAACATGGGTTTCAAGTTCGTTTATATCGGTAACTTTCTCATTCGAAAAAGTAACATTTGGCTGATTTAAAATCCTTTCAAAAATGAAATTGTAAAAATCTAATCCGCTGATTTTATTATATGTATATGGTTCTAATTCAAGATCTCGTTTAAAATCTTGATTGGCAAACAAAGCCAAATCCCATTTTTTAGAAATGATAGGATTCCAAATCGAATCTTCTTTTTCCCAAAAACACCAAGTTCTGTCATTTCTTTTCTTTGAATCTTGATCTAGCAGCAAAATAGATTTATCTGAAAATTTTTCAGTTAGAATCATTTTGTAAACTGTCATTAAAGCAGCCAGTCCAGTTCCCGTAAAAATGTAATCGAAGTGTCTGATTTGCGAAGAATCCATTCTCAAAAATAAGAAATTTTATTCTTCCAATTTTTTTAAAATAAGTTTAAAATCTTTTGGACTTAAATAGTTGTTGTACTGAAGAATGATTTCATAATT
The DNA here is from genome assembly GCF_002217355.1 of Flavobacterium oncorhynchi. Lineage (GTDB taxonomy): Bacteria > Bacteroidota > Bacteroidia > Flavobacteriales > Flavobacteriaceae > Flavobacterium > Flavobacterium oncorhynchi. The sequence continues at coordinate 186,253 of NZ_MUHA01000007.1, forward strand.
CTCATTCAAAACACACAAAACCGGATATACAATTTGGTTATTAATCGTTCCAAGCTGCAAAGCCAGTTCATGAACGCCAACATTGTTCCCCGAAGGTTGATATTTAAATATCTGATTATTAAATATAATATCGCGTTTCTCTTCGGCATTAAAATCAATGAAATAGAAATTTGAATTCAATGCTTCAATGATTTCTTTATTCTTGAAAGTTGTTGCTTTCATTCTTTGGCAAAACTGACACCAATCGGTATGAATGAAAACAATGATTTTTCGTTTTTGAATTTGCTGCAAACTATCAATTTCTTCAAAAGAATTATTTTTCAGCTGACAAAAACCTGTTGCTGAAATTCCGAGGAAGAAAATTAAAATAAATAGCTTTTTCATTGTTTTGTTTTTTTTGCCACTCCCGATAGCTATTGGAACCCCAGATTAAAATACTTTTTTCTGATTGTCACCTTTAGCGAAGTCGAAGGGCTTGCCAATTGGAGCAGGGCTTCGACTTCGCTCAGCCTGACAATTGCTAATCAATCATATTAAAAAAAATCATTTTAATCTGTGGCTTATAAATTTATCTCAAAGTATATCGTAATCCTTTAAGTCCGCGAATAATTTGATTTTAAAGGATTACAAAATGTTGCCACGAATTACACAAATTTTCACGAATTTTGAATTTTTTACTACGTACTACTTTGTGTAAATTCGTGCAATTCGTGGCGAAAAAATCCTTTCTAATCCTTGCAATCTGTGGCTTATAAAATCACCTCAAAGTATATCGTAATCCTATAAAACCACGAATAGTTTGATTTTGTCCGTAAACATAAGTCGTATCAAAAGTTAAACCGTACGGATTATCAGGCGTAACCAATACTTTTCCAGCCGAATCATATTGAACATTTTTATCGAAAGGATCGTTTGCTCTCGAAATCAAAAATGGGTTATTCTGCATTGGAGTAAAATTAAGCAGATTTTTTACGCCCCCGTAAAGTTCAAAATTTTTCCATCCTGTATACGTAAACTGAATATTTTGAATGCTGTACCAAGGCGAGTTTGGATTTCTTGGATCATATTCGTTCAGCAAAGGCAGTTTCATTGGGCTGTACACATTTCCGGTATAATCCAATAACAAATTCCAAGGTTCAATTTTATACGAAATGCTCCAAGTTCCAGTAAAATTCTCTGTTAAAAAAGGTCGTGCCGCAATTCCATCTTCAACATTTTTATTATCTAAAAAAGTCGCGCCGAGAATAAATTTCAATCCGTTCGTAAAATTCACATCAATGTTCGTACTAATTCCTTGACTTAAGGCATATCCATCAATATTATCATAAATAATTTTGTTAGGATCAGTCTCGTAATCTGAAATTATTTTATTGCTGAATCGTGTATAAAAAGCGGTCGTTTCAATACCCATAAATGTTCCGTTTCCGAAATTAATTTTCTGAATATAATTAAAATTAACATTTACAGATTTTTCTGGTTTCAAATCATTCTGAATTACAACATCTCGAGAACCTGTAAGTGCTGCATGATCTTCAGTAAATAAATTTACAACTCGAAACCCTGTTCCGGCATTTAATCTAAAAATAGTATTTTCATTTGCTTTTAGGCGATAAGCAAATCTTGGTGTAAAAATCGAACCATGAATGGAGTTGTAATCATAGCGCGCTCCTAACAAAATTTGGCTTTTTGACGAAACTGTAATTTCATCCTGAACAAAAATTCCTGGCAGCCAAGTACTTTCAGCTTCTTTTGTTGCCGTTGTGTTATCATCATAATAAGAATATCGAGTGGCAATTCCAGCAAGAAAATCATTTCTGCCTATTTTTTTATCCCAAGTCAATTGCAGAAAACCAATTTTTTGATTTGCTATATATGAGGTTGTTCCGTAGCGGCTGTCCTGATAATGCACATTTCCAGAGAAAGAAAGCATTAATTTTTCTTCAAATGGTAATTGATAACTTCCTATCAGCTCTCCTCTTTTTGTATAAATACTTTCGCCGTAAATTTCATCGCCGCCTCTATATTTTTTCTCCCATCTAATGTCTCCGCCCCAGCGATCTTCATACATTCCGCGTGCTGCAATGGTAAACAAACGATTATTATTTCGACGAAAACTCCATTTGTTAAAAACCGAAATACGATCAGAAAGTGTTACATCTGTAAAATTATCTTTGTCTTTATCGATAACTTGATTATAATTGAAGTAATTAATTCCTAAAAGCGAAGTTGCTTTTTTTCCAACATTAAATTTCATTCCCAAATCAAGATTATTCTCAAAATAGCTAGTTGTAAAATAATCCGCAGAAAACATTGGTGCATTTGTTGGGTTTTTAGTGATAATATTAATTAATCCGCCAACCGCCTCACTTCCGTAGAGAGAAGAAGCGGGACCTTTTACAATTTCAATTCGCTCAACCAATGAATTTGGTATTCCTGACAAACCGTAAACTGTCGAAAGACTGCTTACAATTGGCATTCCATCAATCAAAACCAAAGTATAAGGTCCTTCCAAACCGTTTATATGAATATCACCCGTATTGCAAACGCCGCAATTGAGCTGAGGACGAACGCCATTTACATTTTGAAGCGCATCGTAAATACTTGGTGTTGGGTTTTTCTTGAAGAAAACGGGCGAATAAACCTCAACCGGAACGGCGCTTTCTAATCGCTTTACGGCTTTTAAAGTCCCAGAAACCACAACTTCATTAAGCTGATTCTCATTATCGGTCAATTCAAAATCATAAGATTGAATAGAATCTTTAGTCACTTCAATTTTCTTTTTCAAAGTCTGAAATCCCATTTGAGAAACCTGAATAGTGTAATTTCCAAAAGCAACATTCTCGAATGCATAAAAACCCAAACTATCCGAAACGGTTTTTTGCTTTGAACCTAGTAAATGAACATTTGCGGCTTGTATTTTCCTTCCTTCACCAGAAATAAAACCCGATACTTTCGTCGTTTCTTGTGCAAAAGAAAAGTGTAAATTAAATAATATCAATATCCAAATTGAATTTTTCATCGTGGTAAAATTAAATTTAGACAAAACTAAAAATTAAATTTGACAAACATCAACTTTAAATTTGTAATTTTTCAACTAAATCCATATCAATATGTTATATTTTTATTTTTAACCCATTAAAGACAAAAAACGCAAAGTTATTTTTTACTGCATTCTCTTAACTAAATCTCGCAAAGCCGCGAAGACGCCGAGTTTTTTTTATAAAACTTAACGGCTTTGCGAAAGATTTTCGACAATAATTAAAAATCCTCATCAATAAGTTCTTTATTAATCACAGCTCCAGCAAACGATCCTGTAGAAACTGCTATTGCAACAGATCGCATTTGAGTCGTGCAATCTCCACTTGCATAAATACCGGCAATATTTGTTTTTTGCATTGCATCTACTTTTAGTAAATCTTGTTCGTTCAAATCACAGCCTAATACTTCTGGCAAAGTGCAGTGTTGTTTAAAAGGCGGTTTCATATAAACAGCCTTTACAGCCGTTTTTTCACCGTTTTTGAAGATAATATACTCCACATATCCATTTGCATGCTCAAAAGCTTCAATTTCATCCTCAAATAGAGTAATTCCATGTTTTTTCAAAGCCTCAACTTGATCTAAAGTCAAAGTTGATTTTCCGTTTGTACATAATCTAAGATCTTTTGTCCAATTTGAAATCAGCTTTGAATATTCAAAAGCCATTTCACCATTTGCAATAATGGCCGTTCTTTCGTTCTTAACTTCATAACCATGACAATATGGACAATGTAAAACTGAAATTCCCCAGCAATCTGCAAAACCTTTAATTTCAGGAAGCAAATCTTTAACGCCAGTTGCAAACAAGACTTTTCTAGCCTTGAAAACTTCACCAGATTCTGTTGAAATTTCAAATCCGTTTTCTCTCTTAACCGCTTCTACCGCAAGTCCATTATAAAAATGAATTGTTTTATAAAGAGCAACCTGCAATTTGGCTTTCGCCGAAATAACAGCTGGTTTTTCGCCGTCCTGCGTAATAAAATTATGAGAATATGGCGTTTGTCTGTTACAAGGCAAACCACTATCGATAACCAAAACCTGGCGCAGCGAGCGCCCCAAACTCATTGCCGCTGACAAACCGCTATAACTGCCGCCAACGATAATCACATCAAAATTTTTCTGTTTCATAACACTGTTTTTTTAATGATTTTGTTTTTTGTGTAATTTGTAATTGATCAAATGCCCGATAATCATTCCGATGCCTCCCAAATAAATTAAATCTGAATGTATGTCTAACACCATCTCACTTAAAATGCTTATCCAGATCAACATCATTGAAACAACTAGAATTGTTGAGACTAAAAGAGCAGATTTTTTAATAATTTTGAAGATGGCAAATAAACCTATTGAAGCAAATAATAAATCGATAATTGGATTGTGACTTAAGCCTAAAGGCAGAATGGTTAAGAGTGGAAAAATTAAACAATGAACCAGGCAAATAGTCGCGCTCGAAATTCCTAAAATATCATAAAAGGATGTTGTTGTTTTCTTCATTTCTTGTATTTTTGCTTAATGCAATTTTGTTGCAAATATACACATTAAAATAAATTGCAACATTGTTGCGTTAATTTTTTAATTTATAAACAGAATGAAAACCATGCGCAATACCACAGCAAAGACGGCCGTTTTAGAGATTTTTGAGAAATCTAAAACAGCTCTGTCTCATACCGAAATTCAAAAACAATTGAACGAGATATGTGATCGTGTTACTACTTACCGAATTTTAGATCGCTTAGTTAACGATGATATTATTCACAAAATTTCAAATCTAGACGGTACCGTAAAATATGCAAAATGCAATCATTCGCATCAGCGTGTGCACATACATAATCATGCCCATTTTAGCTGCGAAAACTGTCATGAAATTACCTGTCTCGAAAATGTAAAGCCAAGTTATATTATGCCGCACAATTATAAAGTAAACGAGATAAATTTTACATTATCAGGTTTATGTCCAAATTGTTTGAATTCTAACATCTAATATTTAGACTCGCCTAAAAATATTGTTCTACGAATATAATTTATACCTATATTTGTTAAAACAATACTTTTAAAATGACCAAATCTTTAGAAGAGGTAAACCAATCGGTTGCTACAGAGCATAAAAAAACAGGTTTTAGAAAAATATTAGCCTTTTTAGGCCCCGCATATCTTGTAAGTGTTGGATATATGGATCCTGGAAACTGGGCAACAGATATCGCCGGAGGAAGTCAATTTGGTTACACTTTAGTCTGGGTTTTATTAATGAGTAATTTAATGGCTTTGCTGCTGCAAAGCTTAAGTGCACGTTTGGGAATTGTAACGCAGCGCGACCTTGCGCAGGCTTCAAGAGAAACCTATTCAAAATTCATTAATTACATTTTATATTTTTTGGCAGAAATTGCCATTGCCGCCTGCGATCTTGCGGAAGTTTTGGGAATGGCGATTGGAATTAATCTATTATTTGGAATTCCGCTGTTTGAAGGCGTTTTAATAACTGTTTTAGATACTTTTCTTCTATTATTCTTAATTAATAAAGGTATTCGAAAAATGGAAGCTTTTATAATTGTTTTGGTCGCAATTATTGGTCTCTCTTTTATTTTTGAAATGATTTTTGCACAACCCGAAGTTCCAAAAATCCTTGCAGGTCTTATTCCTTCAATTCCAAATTCGGCAGCTTTATACATCGCGATCGGAATTATTGGAGCGACTGTAATGCCGCACAATTTATATTTGCACTCTTCTTTAGTACAAACTAGAAAATTTGACCGTAGCCCGGCGGGCATAAAACAAGCGTTGAAATACAATTTGATCGATTCTACTATTGCCTTAAATCTAGCATTCTTTGTAAACGCCGCAATTTTAATTCTCGCCGCTGCAACTTTTCATAAAAACGGAATGTTTGAGGTTGCCGAAATTCAAGATGCGCATCAATTTCTAGAACCGTTATTAGGAACTAAATGGGCTCCAATTTTATTTGCTGTTGCACTTATTGCTGCAGGACAAAGTTCAACCGTAACAGGAACTCTTGCCGGACAGATTGTAATGGAAGGTTATTTGCATTTGCGCATTCAGCCTTGGGTTCGTCGTATTTTAACCCGCTTAATTGCTATTGTTCCAGCATTAATTGTTATTTCTATTTATGGAGAAAGCGTCACTGGAAAATTATTAATCTTAAGTCAGGTAATTTTAAGTCTTCAGCTTGGCTTTGCCATTATTCCTCTAATTCATTTTGTGAGTGATAAATCTAAAATGAATGGCTTTCATATCTCCAAAACTACTCAAACAGTTTCTTGGATCATCGCCGCAATCATCGTTTCATTAAATGCAAAATTGGTTTATGACGAAATAACTTCTTGGCTTGCAAATTCAGAGCATCCAGCAATAATTTGGTTTACAGTTGTGCCGCTTGCTTTTGGTTTTCTGGCTTTGCTGCTATATATTATTGTAAAACCATTTATTGCAAGAGCGAAATCAAATATTGAAAATCATTCTCCTCACCATCTTAAATTACAATATGTTCAAAAAGAAATCTACAATAAGAAAAATATAGCCATTTCTGTAGATTTTTCTAAAGCTGATGAAGCTGCACTTAACAATGCTTTTGAACTGGGCGGAATTAATGCACAATACACTTTAATTCATATTGTTGAAACGGTAGGCGCGCTAATGTACGGAGGAAATATTGCTGATCACGAAACTACTATAGACGGGAAATTATTGTTGGAATATAAAGATATGCTTTCGCAGAAAGGGTTTAAAATCGAAACTGAACTTGGTTTTGGAAAACCTAACACTGTGATTCCAAATATTATTAATCAAGGAAATTTTGATGTTTTAGTTATGGGAACTCACGGCCACACTGGATTAAAAGATATTCTTTTTGGCACTACAGTAGACAAACTCAGACATAAAATTTCGATACCTTTGTTGATTGTTAAATAAAGGTACTGAGACTCTAAGATGCTAAGGTTTTATAAAAGCCGAAAAAGAAAACTTAGAGCCTCAGCATCTTAGAACCTTAGAACCTCAAAAAAATGACTTTTTCAGAAGAAAATTATCTTAAATCTATATATCATCTTACAGCTTCATTAGAAACTGAGGTGAGCACGAATGCAATTGCCGAAATGATGGAAACTAAAGCTTCATCTGTTACTGACATGCTTAAAAAGTTAGCCGAGAAAGATTTGGTTAATTATAAAAAATATCAAGGCGTTTCGTTAACTGAAAATGGAAAACTAGCGGCAAAAATGATTGTTAGAAAACATCGTTTATGGGAAGTTTTTCTAGTTGAGAAACTAAATTTCAGCTGGGATGAGGTTCATGATATTGCAGAGCAATTAGAACACATTAAATCAGAACAATTAATAAATCGTTTGGATGATTTTCTTGGAAATCCGACTGAAGATCCGCACGGAGATCCCATTCCAGATGCAAATGGTAGAATTATTAAGATAGAGAAACAATTGCTTTCTGAATTATCTGAAAATCAAACTGGCGTTTGTGTAGGGGTAAAAGATACTTCATCAGAATTCCTAAAATATTTAGACAAACAAGGAATTGCTTTGGGTTCTAAAATCGAATTCCTTTCTAAAGAATCTTTTGATTTATCTGTAAAAATAAAAGTTGACAACAAGGAATTGTCGATTTCGAATAAAATCGCTTCTAATTTGTTCGTAAAATTAGTATAGCTCTTTTTATTAATTAGAAATCTAAATTTGTAAACCGCATTTCTAAACTGCGTATTAAATTATTAGCTCTTTCTAAACTAAAAAGATTTATCGCAATGTGTTTTTTCTTGCTGGAATTTGTAACTATATAAAGCATGGAATGGTTAATTTTATAGCCCTTAATTTCATCGTATGCTAATCTTCGGGTACTAAATATGTTTCTTGAAACAATAGAATCATTTGTAAAAATGATTCTTCGTATAAAGACATTAATTAATAAAATTAGGGCCGAAACGATAACCACAAAAGCTAGTAACATCACTAGAACATTCAAATAAACTGAGGAACAGCAGAAACTATACATTTCCGAAATACGAGAGTTGGGCGGTAAAGTAACAAAAGGAACTATAAATAAGCTGCCAAACATCAATATTAGCACTATTGAAAAAAAGAAAATAAAAGCTCTCAACCGACCTGACACTCTATATACATTCATGTGCAATTATTTTTAATCTAGAAAACTACAACTAAAATAATTCATTTTTCTTACGAATTAGAAAAAGACACTAACTTTAACTATTTCAAACAATTCCCTTTTCAATCATCTCCAACATTACTGGTGAAGCATTTTTAAATGTTGGTGGTTGTTCAATAATACTTCCAGCATTCTTTTTGTTTACTTTAAACGTTAAATCGTTGTCTGTTGTAAATAACAATGCTGTCAAAAAAGGATTTTTAATATAGGTTCCTAACACCAATAAAGCCTCGTCTAAGGTGTGAATACTTTCGACTTCTTCCGTTTTATAACGCGTTGTTAATGAAATCGAGAAAGTATTATCTTCATTTAAAACCAAACGAAAGTAGATATTTTTAATTTCAGTATCTCCCATTGTTTTGGCTAAAGTCAGTTTAGCAAAAGTTCCGTTTTGAATGCTTTCTTTAACGCGTTCGCAAAAAAGAGCAAATATTGGTTCGTACATTTTTTTTAAGGTTCTAAGGTTCTGAGATGCTAAGGTTCTAAGTTTTTAAAACCTTTGTCTGTTATTATTTAACCACAAAGTTCGCAATTTTTATAACTATCTGAATTATGAACTTTGCGGTTAAGAAAAATTATTTTCCTGTAAATTCGGCTTTGCGCTTTTCTAAAAATGCTGTTGTACCTTCTTTAAAATCTTGTGTTCCAAAACATTTTCCGAAAGATTTTATTTCCGTGTCAAATCCATTTTTGCCATCTTCGAAATTAGCGTTAATTGCTTTAATTGCTTTACCAATTGCAAACGGAGCATTTTTAATAATTTTTTGAGCAATTCCGTTTGTAAACGACAAAAGTTCTGCCTGAGACACAACATGATTTACCAAACCGTATTGTTTTGCTTCTTCAGCAGAAATCATTGATGCAGTCATAATCATTTCCATTGCGCGTCCTTTTCCAATTAATTGAGGCAATCGCTGCGTTCCTCCATAACCAGGAATTAATCCTAAAGTAACTTCTGGCAATCCCATTTTAGCATTATCTGATGCTACTCTAAAATGACAAGCCATTGCTAACTCTAATCCGCCTCCTAATGCAAAACCGTTAACAGCCGCAATAACAGGTTTTTTAAGGTTTTCTATAAAATCAAATAGTGACTCCTGACCTTCGGCTGCCAATTGTGCGCCTTCTATAATGGTATAATTTGCAAACTCTGAGATATCAGCTCCAGCCACAAATGCTTTTTCGCCGCTTCCTGTTAAGATAATAACACGAACATCGTCGTTTTTTCCCAATAATTTAATCGCTTTACTAAGATCGCTGATCATTGCTTTGTTTAAAGCATTCAGTTTTGCTGGTCTGTTAATTGTAACAGTCGCAATTTTTTCTTCAATCGAAATTAAAAGATTTTCGTAGTTCATGACCTAGAATTTATGAGTTTGTTATTGGCAAAGAAACTCTAAAAGTAGTTCCTTTTCCGTATGTTGATTCAAAGGTAATCGTTCCTTTGTAATTTTCGATAATGTTTTTTATAATTCCTAATCCAAGTCCCATTCCGCTTGTTTTAGTCGTGAATTTTGGCTCAAATATTCGGCTTATATCTTGTTTTTGAATTCCAATTCCGTTGTCCTTTACAGCGATTTCAACATTATTATTTCGCCTTTTTACCTTGACAACAATCGATTTATGAATCTGACTTTCTGGAATTGCTTGTGTTGCATTTTTAACTAAATTCGTGATCACACGTATTAACTGTGTCCTATCCATCTTAGAAATGATTTCTTCTTCATCACTTTCAAAAGAAATATAATCTTCATTAAAAATATCCAATGCCAACTCTACAACCTCAACGACATTTAAAGTCTCATTTTGCTGTGCAGGCATTGAGGCAAAATTAGAAAATGCCGAAGCAACGGCTGTCATGGTATCGATTTGCTGAATTAAAGTCTCTGAATAATCATTCATCTTCTGCTTTACATCTGGATCGTTTGGATCGAATTTTCGCTGAAAACTCTGAACGGTCAATCGCATTGGCGTAAGCGGATTTTTTATTTCATGCGCCACTTGTTTCGCCATTTCGCGCCAAGCTTCTTCACGTTCGCTTTGAGCTAATTTTATCGCGCTGGTTTCAAGTTTATCCACCATTCCATTATAAGCCTTAATCAAGAAATTTACTTCCTTACTGGTGGCTTCTATTACGATTTTTTCGTTTTTCTGATCTAAATTGGTTTCTTCCAATTTATCAGAAATTGTTTTTAATGATTTTGTGATATAAGTCGAAAGAAAATACGCCAACGCAAAAGCAACAAGCAGCATAAAAGAATATACTTGACTTAAGCGAATTAAGAACGTATTCAGCTCATTGTCATAATAACCGTCATCTTCTAAGTATGGAAGATTTAAAATTCCTAAAGGTTTGAATTTTTCATCTTTAATTAAACTGTACGACGATCTGTTTTTAACGCCGTCGATAGTTTTAATATCTACAAAACGTTTTTCGATTGATGAACGAACTAATTTCAGAATATATTCAGGAATTGGCGGTGATATTTTATCGACTGCAAAGGATTCTTTTGAAGATTTTAGCAGCTTCCCGTCGAGACTGTAAATATTGATTTCAATTTTATGAATCTGTGCAAGTTCATGAATTTTATCTTTGAAAATTAAATCTAGATTTTGGGTTTTCAAAGGATAAGTGGTTGTAGAAAGTACATAATTAATATGCTCTTTTACAGCATTTTCTTTACGTTCCAGCCGCTCTTGATGGTATTCTTTTGCTTCGGTTTTGAACTGTATAATAGAAATCGAAGCCAATAAAAAAGATGCCACAACAATCAATACAATCATCGACAGGAAAATCCTGGTACGAAGCGAAAGCATTGACATTTTGAAGTTGTTAAACATAGTTTTTGTTTTTTCGCCGCGAATTACACGAATTAGCACTAATTTTTTCCCACAGATTAAAGAATTCCAATGATTTTTTTACGCAGTTTAAAATATTAATAATCACTTTAATCTGTGGCAAAAAAATCACAAAAATAAATTCGTGCTAATTCGTGCAATTCGTGGCAACCTTTTTATTTTTTCTCTCTAATTCTTTTATAAAACCTAAATCCAAGCATAATTAAAACCGAGAATAAAATAATTCCGATTACACCAAAAATCCAGTTGACGGCACTTTTTAAAACTACTAAAAAAACAACCGCAAATAGTATAATTGTTGCGCCTTCATTCCATAAACGCATAAAATTATTGGTATATTTTACTTCGTCATTTTGCAGCTGTTTAAAAATTTGATGGCATTTTCCGTGATATAAATATAACAGAAAAACGAAACATAATTTTACATGCATCCAGGACTGTGAAAGCCAAATATGACCGGCATCTGTAAAAAACAGCATCCAAAAAGCAAAAATACTCGCCAAAACTGCCGACGGCCATGTAATTATATACCACAAACGGTAGGCCATTATTTTGTATTGCGCCTGTAAAATTTCTTTTTCTGGAGATGATTTTTCGTTTGCTTCAATTTGATAAACAAACAAACGCACTATATAAAACAAACCAGCAAACCAAGTGATTACAAATATAAGATGCAGTGATTTTAGATAATTGTAATATTCCATAAAGTCTTTTTTCTTTACTCTCGCTTCTATTCTCTATTTAGCCCAATCGTTTATCCAATTCCCAACAGTCTCACACCATTCGTCGTCATCATTCAAACATGGAATTGCCAAAAATTCTTCTCCTCCATTTGCTTCAAAATCTTCTTTGGCACGCATTGCGATTTCCTCCAGCGTTTCTAAACAATCTGAAACGAAAGCTGGTGTTACAACTGCTAATTTCTTGATTCCTTTTGCCGGCATGTTATCAATTTCAACATCGGTGTAAGGTTCTAACCATTTGTCTCCCGCTAAACGCGATTGAAATGTCAAACTATATTTATCTTCAGGAAGTCCTAATAGCTTAATAACTTGTCTTGTAGTTTCATAACATTGGTGACGGTAACAAAAATCGTGTGCCGGAGATGGCGTATTACAACAAGAACCGTCAATTTTACAATGTGATTTGGTTACATCTGTTTTACGAATATGACGCTCTGGAATTCCGTGGTACGAAAACAATAAATGATCATAATCAAACCCAACTAAGTGCTTCTGAATCGAATCGGCCAAATTCTTGATATAATCTGGTTTGTTGTAAAATGCCGGAACATCTGTAAACGTTATATGTGGGAATTTTTTCTTGCGAATTTCTTCCGCTTTCACCAAAATCGTCAAAGTTGAAGCCATTGCATATTGCGGATAAAGCGGGAAAAGTAAAACTTCTGTAACACCTTTATCACTCAATTCCTGAAGTCCTTTTTCGATAGTCATGCTTCCGTAACGCATTGCTAAAGAAACGGGAACATTTACCAAAGGCTGTACTTTTTTCTGCATTCTTTCAGAAAGAACTACTAAAGGAGAGCCTTCTTCCCACCAAATTTTTGCATAAGCATGCGCTGATTCTTCTGGTCTTTTTCTTAAAATAATACCGCGAACTAATAATGCTCTCAACAAATACGGAACGTCAATCACGTATTTATCCATTAAAAATTCATCTAAATAAGGTTTTACATCTTTTGTCGTTGGACTGTCTGGAGATCCTAGATTTACTAATAATACGCCTTTCATTATTTTTTTGCTTTAGGCTTTAAGCATTAGGCTTTAAGCTTTTTATTTGTTTTTAAAATTTCGTCAAAAGTATTACTTGTAACTTTTTAGAAATATGATATTTATTACTTTTTAATTATCTTGTTATTTTTAAAATTGATTGAATTAAAACACTATCAGTTTATATCCTTTTTATATTTGTTGAATAATTTTTCCAACGATTTAAATTCTTTCTCTGTTCCAAAGTTTTCTGTTTGAATTTCCTTTTTAGAGCTAATCAGATAAAACTGGCGACAAGAAAGACATATTTTAGCTATTCCTGAGATTTCTTTATTCTTTTTGAAAATTAAAATATCTCTATATTGAGGCGAACAAGCATATACATTTTCAAACATCTTTAAAGAAGACTTTTCTAAAAAAATATAATCTCTTAAATACTCAACATCTTTTTTAGATAGTTCAGACTTAGAAAATCCATCAGAATTAATTGTTTTGTAAAAAATCGTATTATTTACTTTCTCTGGATAATCATTATAAAAGATTTTGTCCTCAGTAGTGTTATCAATACCTTTACTATGGTTCGCATCCATTTCCTGCTCTTTGCTCTTATTTAATGAATAATATTCAACACTATCAAAATCAAAAAACATTTTTTCTTCTTTTGATTTGCAAGACAGAATTAAGAAGAGCAATAAAACTATTGAATATCTTTTAATCATTAAACATTCGCATTAATTGACATTAAATACTTCTTTGGAGTTGTCGCAAATTTTTTCTTGAACGCCGCTATAAAATGACTTCCAGTGCTGTATCCAATTTTCAATCCAACTTCGTTTACGTTATAAGATCCGCTGTCTAAAAGCTTTCTCGCAAAATCCATTTTATAATCAAATAGAAAACCATAAACAGTGTCGCCGTAAATTTGTTTGAACCCCATTTTAAGCTTCTTCAAATTCAAACCAATTTCATCTGCCAATTCTTGCAATCCAGGCGGTTCAGCCATATTAGCAATGATAATTTCCTTAGCTCTGCGAATTTTCAACACATTATCTTCGTCAATCAAAAACGGGCATTGTTCTGCGTTTGGGTCTTCGGTTCTATTAAAATACAAACTCAATAATTCGTATCCTTTTCCTTTATAATAAAGGTTTTTTATAGATGGATGAAGATTATAATGAAACAGCTGACTTAAAACAATTGCCATTGACGGACTAATATTCCCTTCATTGTAATACTTTTTATCCTTATTATCAGGACTTAAAAAAGTAATATAATCAGCTTCGGCAGAAAATAACGCGTGAAATTTTTTAATAGAGACAATTACAGAGATCACCCAAGAGTTTGGAGCTAATTCTAAATTCAGCGGTAATTCTTTTTGCGGATTGTACAAAAGCAGCGATTTTTCTTCTTTCAATTCTAAAGCATAATTACCTTGATTGAACAAAAATTTGGCGTTGCCTTTTATCCCGAAGTGAAACTGTATCAGCCCACTACCTACTTCATGCTGCCCAAAAAAGGGTTCTGAACTGTCGTTTTGAAAACGGATCAGCGTAAAGTCGTCTTCAATTTTTATAATTTCTTGAGAACTCATAGCGATGTTTTTTAGAAAAGAAAATCAAAGCAAATCCAGAATGTTATTTAGAACGACTCTAAACAAATCATTTCAAACGACTTGATTTTGCTACAAAAGTACTTCTTTTTGCATAAAAACAGTCGTTTACAATCAAAAAAACACATAGCGATACAAAAAGTACTTTAAGCGTTACTTTTATAAACACTATAGTAATAATTTTGTTGCACTTTTATGAAAGTGAATTTATGGAAAACAATAACGTACCGAAACACCTTTATTTTTACTCAGTTGGTCTGAGTTATAAAAAAGCTGATGCTGAGGTCAGAGGTCAATTTAGTTTGGATGCTGTTGCAAAAACTCGTTTGCTGGAACAAGCTAAAAATGATGGAATAGAAAGTTTAATTGTTACTTCAACCTGCAACAGAACCGAAATCTATGGTTTTGCAGAACATCCTTTTCAATTAATCAAACTTATTTGCGACAACAGCAACGGTTCTGTTGATGCTTTTCAAAAAGTTGGTTTTGTTTACAAAAACCAAGAAGCAATTAATCATATGTTTCGCGTAGGAACTGGTTTAGATAGTCAAATTCTAGGCGATTTTGAAATTATATCCCAAATTAAAACCAGTTTTGCCCATTCAAAATCAATGGGATTAGCCAATGCTTTTTTAGAAAGATTGGTTAATGCGGTTATTCAGGCAAGTAAAAGAATCAAAAACGAAACAGAAATCAGTTCTGGTGCAACTTCGGTTTCTTTTGCTTCAGTACAATACATTCTTAAAAATGTAGAAGACATCAGTAATAAAAACATTTTGCTTTTTGGAACTGGAAAAATTGGCAGAAACACTTGCGAAAATTTAGTAAAACATACTAAAAACGAACATATTACTTTAATCAACCGAACTAAAGACAAAGCCGAGAAATTAGCTGGAAAACTTAATTTGATTGTTAAAGATTATTCTGAACTTCATTTAGAACTTCAAAAAGCCGATGTTGTGGTTGTTGCAACAGGCGCTCAAAACCCAACTGTTGACAAAGCAATCTTAAATCTTAAAAAACCTTTATTGATTCTGGATTTGTCTATTCCGAAAAACGTTAATGAAAATGTAGAGGAATTAGACGGTGTAACTTTGATCCATATGGATTATTTGTCGCAATTGACAGATGAAACTTTGGAAAACCGAAAATTACACATTCCAGCTGCGGAAGCGATCATTGAAGAAATCAAAGAAGAATTTGTAATTTGGATGAAAGGCCGCAAATTTGCTCCAACAATTAACGCCTTAAAAGAAAAATTAAACGCAATAAAAGCTTCAGAATTAGATTTTCAAAGTAAAAAAATTGCCGATTTTAATGAAGAACAAGCTGAAATCATCAGTAATAGAATCATCCAAAAAATCACTACTCATTTTGCCAATCATTTAAAAGACGACGATACTATGGTCGATGAAAGCATCGAATGGATCGAAAAAGTCTTCAAAATAAAAGCATCTTAATTTTAAATTTTACCATTAAGGCATTAAGAGAATTAAGATTTGTAGTAGTAATACTTAATAAAAATTAAACCATTAAGATATTAAGGAAATTAAGTTCAATCTTTGTCAAGAGAATTAAGCCAAGCTATTCTTGAACACAAAGCTTAATTAACTTAATATCTTAATGGTAAAAAGAAATAAAGTTCTATGACAAAAAAAGAGGTAACGCAATTGGCTTATGAAATTACAGGTTTTGCTATAAAAGTGCACAAAGCTTTAGGACCTGGACTTTTGGAAAGTATATACGAGAAGTGCCTCAAATATGAATTAGAGCGAAACGGATATGATGTAAAACAACAATTATCTGTTAAAATTGATTATTATGATCTTGAATTTGAATCTGATTTAAGAATAGATCTATTGGTTAATGATTGTGTCGTTGTTGAATTAAAAGCAATAGAAAACCTACTACCAATTCACGAAGCGCAATTATTAACTTATATGAAATTATTACAAAGACCTCAAGGGTTATTGATAAATTTCAATACAACAAACATAACAAAATCAATGAAACCTCTTGTAAATGATCATTTTGCAAGATTAATTGATTAAAATAAAATATTAAATCATTAAGACATTAAATAAATTAAGTCAATCTTTGTCAAGATAATTAAGCCAAACCATACAGAAAGCTTAATAACCTTAAATTAAACACAAAGACTTAATTCTCTTAATGCCTTAATGGTAAAATAAAAAAAATGGCTGAAAAAACAATCAGAATTGGAACACGTGACAGCGAATTGGCTCTTTGGCAGGCACACACTGTCGAAAAGAAATTAAACGACTTAGGTTATAAAACCTCAATTGTTGCTGTAAAATCTCAAGGTGATATTATTCTGGACAAACCTCTTTACGAATTAGGGATTACAGGAATTTTTACAAAAACGCTGGATATTGCCATGATTAATGGTGATATAGATATTGCGGTTCATTCTATGAAAGATGTTCCAACGGCTTTACCAAAAGGGATTGTTCAAGCTGCTGTTTTAGAAAGAGCAAACGTTCTTGATATTTTAGTTCATAAAGGAAATCCTGATTTTACGAATCCAAGTACAATTGCAACCGGCAGTTTACGTCGTCAGGCGCAATGGTTCAACAAATATCCAAATCATACTGTAGTTGATTTACGCGGAAATGTAAATACGCGTATGCAAAAATTACAGGACAATGATTGGGATGGGGCTGTTTTTGCTGCTGCAGGTTTGGAACGAATTAACTTAAAACCTGAAAATTTCATCAATTTAGACTGGATGATTCCCGCGCCGGCACAAGGAGCAATGCTTGTTGTAGCAATGGAAAATGATAATTATACTTTAGATGCACTTTCGCAGTTAAATCATATCGAAACTGAAATTTGCACGTATATCGAACGTCAATTTTTGAGAACACTTGAAGGCGGATGTACGGCACCAATCGGAGCTTTGGTAAACTATAACGAAGACGAGGATACGCTTCATTTTCAAGGTGTTTTACTTTCTATTGACGGAAAACAAAAATTAGAAATCAACAAAACGGTTGATATTTCAGAATGGAAAAAATTAGGTTTTCATTCAGCTCAGGAAATCTTAAATAATGGGGGAGCAGAATTAATGCAGAAGATTAAAGAATCCCTGAAAAAATAATGGCAAAATCAATTCAGATATTATCCACAAAAATATTATCTCCTGTTCAAAAACAAGAGTTAACAAAAGCTGGCATAGAAGTAATCGAAGCTGACTTTATCAAAACCGAAAACAAACCTTTTGAACTTAAAAACCTCAACGAAAGTTTGATTTTTACCAGTCAAAATGCAGTTCGTAGTGTTTTATCCAATCCAAAATCAGAAGATCTTAAAAGTAAAAACGTGTATTGCGTTGGTTTAAAAACAAAGATTCTTTTATCTGAAAACGGATTCAATGTTGTAGCTTATACTGGTTATGCGGCTGATTTAGCAGAAATTATCACTTTAATTTACCGCAGTGAAAGTTATACTTTTTTCAGTGGAAATCTTAGAAGAGATACTTTACCAACAGCTTTAAAAGAAGCACAAATAAAACTAAACGAAATTCAGGTTTACGAAACCTCATTACAGCCTCAAAAAATAAAATCACCTGTTGATGCAATTTTATTTTACAGTCCGTCTGGTGTTGAAAGTTATTTAAAAGAAAATACGATCAAGAAAGAAATCTGTTTTTGCATTGGGGAAACCACCGCAGAAGCTTTACATAAAATCACCAAAAACATCATTATTGCAGACCAGCCCACAGTTGAAGACGTAATTGAAGATGTAATTAACGAATACAAATAAAAACCTTTGCAACTTTGTCCCTTTGCGGCTTTGCAACTAAAATAAAAAACAATGTTAAAAAACGACCTATTTTTAAGAGCATTAAAAGGAGAAACAGTTCAACGCCCACCGGTATGGATGATGCGTCAGGCAGGAAGATATTTACCTGAATTTAGAGAACTTCGTGACAAATATGATTTTTTTACGCGTTGCGAAACTCCTGAATTAGCTGCTGAAATTACAGTACAACCAATCAGAAGAATTGCTCCAGATGCTGCAATTTTATTCTCAGATATTTTAGTAGTTCCTCGTGCAATGGGAATTCACGTAGAATTGAAAGATAATTTGGGTCCAATCATTCCAAACCCTATTCGTTCTTTAGCAGATGTACACAAAGTTTTTGTTCCAGATGTAAATGAAAGTTTAGGTTACGTTTTTGATGCTGTAAAATTAACTAAGGAAATGCTGAACGACGAAGTACCATTAATTGGTTTCGCTGGTTCTCCTTGGACAATCTTCTGTTATGCTGTTGAAGGAAAAGGTTCTAAAAGTTTTGATACTGCAAAAGGATTCTGCTTTTCAAATCCAGCAGCAGCGCATACTTTATTACAAAAAATTACCGATACCACTATTTTATACTTAAAAGAAAAAGTAAAATCTGGAGTAAATGCGGTTCAAATTTTTGATTCTTGGGGAGGAATGCTTTCTCCTGTTGATTATCAGGAATTTTCATGGAAATACATCAACCAAATTGTTGATGCTTTAGCTGATATTACTCCGGTTATTGTTTTCGGGAAAGGTTGTTGGTTTGCTCTTGGCGAAATGGGAAAAAGTAAAGCTTCTGCATTAGGAGTTGATTGGACTTGTTCGGCTAGAAATGCTCGTTACTTGTCTGGTGGAAACATTACTTTACAAGGAAATTTTGATCCATCAAGATTACTTTCTCCAATTCCGACTATCAAAAAGATGGTTCACGAAATGATCGACGAGTTCGGAAAAGACAAATATATTGTAAATTTAGGTCACGGAATTTTACCAAATATCCCAGTAGATCACGCAAAAGCATTTATTGACGCGGTTAAGGAATACGGGCAATAATCGTTGATAGTTTTTGGTTGATGGTTGTTGGAAATGTAACGATCAACCAAAAACGATCAACCATCAACTAAAAAAACATGCTGAACAAAGGTCTTAGAGATGAAGAATCTATTAGAATAGAGAATACTCTGCGAACTTTGCATGCCTTAATTTTTGTCCCGAAATTTTGGAATGCTGAAGACACAAGTCTTATTGATGAACAATTAAAAAGTTTCGGCTTAAGTCTGCAGAGAACAATTGAAATTCCAGAAGAGGAATTAATTATTCTATTGCAACAATGTCATTTAGACTGGAATCAGCAAGAACAATTTGCCGATATTTTAATGGGACTTTCTGCAGAGAAACAATTTAATTTTCGAGAAAAAGCACTTGCAATCTACCAATATATCCAACAAGAAAGCAAAGTTTTTTCCTTTGGGATTAACGCTAAAATTGCTTCGGCCAAAAACAGATAGAAATGAGTTTTACAGATTGGAAAACAGAGCGAATTGAAAACATTCTTCCCAAAGATTTTTACGCGCTTATCGAAAAGAATGCAAAACACATCGAAAAAACTTTTCCAGTAACTTTATCTCATTGCTTAGATTTAGAAAAAACCAAAAATTTCATTGCTTATAATCAAGATAAAGAGAACCAT
The DNA here is from genome assembly GCF_002217355.1 of Flavobacterium oncorhynchi. Taxonomy (GTDB): domain Bacteria; phylum Bacteroidota; class Bacteroidia; order Flavobacteriales; family Flavobacteriaceae; genus Flavobacterium; species Flavobacterium oncorhynchi. Next base: position 206,171 of record NZ_MUHA01000007.1, read on the forward strand.
AAAGAAGGATACTATTTTTATCCCAGAGACATAAAAACCAATGCATTAATTGGTTATTTATGTATCAAAAGCATTGATAATCGTATTTCTAAATGTGAATTGGGTTATTTTGTTGATGAAGATTATCAAGGAAAAGGAATTACCTCAAAACTGGTTTCAGAAACATTAGATTTTTGTTTTAATACTTTAAAAATGAACAAGGTTTTTATCTGTACTTCAAAAATCAATAAAGCAAGTCAGCAAATTGCATTAAAACATCATTTTAAACAAGAAGGAATATTAAGAGACGAATTTAAAGGCGGCGACGGAACATTTGAAGATGTCGTTTATTTTGGGTTACTCAAATCAGAATACAAGCAACATGAAAGATAAATTTTACGCATACATACAAAAATTACAAGACCAAATCTGCGCTGGATTAGAAGCTGTTGACGGAACTACAAAATTCCGTGAAGATCTTTGGAAACGTCCTGAAGGCGGCGGTGGAAGAACACGTGTTATTGAAAACGGAAATGTTTTTGAAAAAGGCGGAGTAAACATTTCAGCCGTTCACGGAAAACTTCCTGAAACGATGCAAAAAATGTTTAATGTTGGCGAAGCTGATTTCTTTGCCTGCGGATTAAGTTTAGTTTTACATCCAAAAAACCCAATGGTTCCTACGGTTCATGCGAATTGGCGTTATTTTGAAATGTATGATGAATCTGGAAAAGTGATCGAACAATGGTTTGGCGGCGGACAAGATTTAACGCCTTATTATTTGTTTGAGGAAGATGCAAAACACTTTCACCAAACTTGTAAAACGGCTTGCGGTAAACATAATTTAGAATTTTATCCAAAATACAAGAAACAATGCGATTCATACTTTTGGAATGCGCATAGAAATGAAGCCCGCGGAATTGGCGGTTTATTCTTTGATTATTGTAAAGCAAATGAGCAAATGTCAATGGAAAACTGGTACAATTTTGTAACCGAAGTTGGTAATAGTTTTCTTGAAGCTTATGTTCCGATTGTGGAAAAAAGAAAAAATTTAGAATATACTCCAGAAAACAGAACGTGGCAGGAAATTCGCCGCGGTCGTTACGTCGAATTTAATCTAGTTCACGACAAAGGAACTTTATTCGGTTTAAAAACAAACGGAAGAATCGAAAGTATTTTGATGAGTTTACCTCCGCATGTTCAATGGGTTTACGATCATCATCCAGAAGCGGGAAGCGATGAGGAAAAATTGATCAATATATTAGAAAACCCAATTGAGTGGGTTTAATCATCTTGATTTAAAAATTTATTCAACACATAGAAACATAGATTTAATTATCTTAGAGGTGATTTTAGAAAATCATGATTTTTTCACAGTGTGCTATGTGGCTCATTTTGAGTGAAACGTCTTTTAAATGATCTAAAAACTATGTCTCTATGTGTTTAAAATTGATTTACATAGCATTTTTCACCAGTATTCTTGGGTGTTTTGCTCAAAACGATACTTTACAAAATCGTTATTTTAAATCATACAATGATAAAATTACGGCAAGTATTTATTATTTAGATACTTCCAATAGTTTTCAAATTGCCTCAAATAGTCAAGATCCAAAAACATTTGTTAATCTAATTCCGAATCGCAGAGAACAGATTGGTTTTAATCTGAATTACAAAATCATCGATGTTACTCTAGGTTTCGCGCCCAAATTTCTTGGCGGCAACAAAGGCGATTCTCATTCCAAACATTTTAATTTTAATACCCGTTTTTATTATAAAAAATGGATGCAGTCTTTTACTTTCATCAATCAAAAGGGATTTTATATTAGTGATGATAATATAACTGCTCAATTGCCAAGGATGAGAACTACTAAAATTGGCGGATCGACAGCTTATGTTTTTAATGATAAATTCTCTTTTAAAACGCTCGTAAGCCAAAATGAATGGCAGACTAAAAGTTCGGGAAGTTTTATTCCAACATTTTCATTTTATTACACCAATATAGATTTAAATACTTCAGATTCTACTCCAGGAGATATTTATGTATTTACTATTGCACCCTCCTACTTTTATAATTTTGTAATCAGTGATCGCGTTTTAATTGGAGCGGGCATTGCATTGGGAGCTGGAATTAATGATGTTAACGGAGATACATCAGCGTTATATCAGGTTGATTTTAATTTAAAACTGGCCTATAATAAAGACCGTTTTTTTGCTTTTGCAAGTTTAAATTCGGTAAGTTTTGCTCAAGATGATAAAGTCGATCCTAGACTAAATGACAATATCGGTACTTTAAAAATTTCTGTCGGTTATCGATTTGATCCTCCTAAAAAAGTAAAAGAAGTTTACGATAAAGTCAACAAAAAAATTGGACTGTAAAAAACGCTCTTTCAATAAGTTCTAAAAAATGCTTAAATTAACGGGAATTTATTCCACCTAAAATTCAGTATTATGGCAAATATGAACAATGAACAATTAAATCGCATGCATTCTGGAAAGGGCTTTATTGCCGCATTAGATCAAAGCGGCGGAAGTACCCCAAAAGCATTGGCACAATATGGAATACAAGAAAATAGTTTTTCAAATGACGAAGAAATGTATACTCTTGTGCATGAAATGAGGACTAGAATTATAAAAAGTCCAGCATTTGACAGCAAATATATTCTAGGCGCTATTTTGTTTGAAAACACAATGGATCGTAAAATTGACGGCCTGTGGACTGCCGATTATTTGTGGGAGAAAAAACAGATTGTACCATTTTTAAAAGTAGACAAAGGTCTTGCTGATCTTGCAAATGGTGTACAGTTAATGAAACCTATTTCTAATTTGGATGAATTATTGACACGAGCGGTTGAACGAAACGTTTTTGGAACTAAAATGCGTTCTGTTATTAAAGAGGCAAATGCGGAGGGTATTCGTGAAGTTGTGGAACAGCAATTTGCTGTAGGTCTTCAAATCTTTAAAAAAGGACTTATTCCTATTATTGAGCCTGAAGTTGATATTTATAGTGCTGATAAGACAAAATCAGAAGAAATTCTAAAAGAAGAAATCTTAAAACAACTAAAATCTTTAGACAAAGATGTAAAAGTAATGTTGAAATTATCGATTCCAACGGTTAATGATTTTTACAAAGAATTAATGTCTAGCCCAAATGTTGTTAGAGTTGTGGCTCTTTCTGGCGGATATTCTAGAGAAGATGCCAATGACAGACTTGCACAAAACCACGGATTAATTGCAAGTTTCTCAAGAGCATTATCTGAAGGACTTAGTGCTCAACAATCTGATGATGATTTTAATAATACGCTGAAACATACGATAAAAGCCATTTATGACGCTTCTATCACCTAATAAATTATCATTTAAAGCTTAAAAAAAAATCCCCGAAATTGATTTTTCGGGGATTTGTATTTTATCGATTATTTCGAAGTCATTTCATCAGCTAAATCTAATGTCTGTAAAATGATGTTTTTATCCGATTTTAAAGTGTTCAATTTAACTGCAAAAATCAATTTGTTATTGATTAGTTTTTTAGGAGACTCAAAAGTAATATCTGAAAATTGCTTCGAAATCTTATTAAATTTTTCAAAATCGGATGTATTCGTGTTTTCTAATTTAGCAAAGACATTTATTGTCTCACCAATATTCAACTTTCCGAACATATAATTTTTCTTTAAATCTTTCTTGGCTTCAGCCACAAATGATCCCTTTTCTTTACTAAAATAATCAAGTGTATTTGCTACGACAACAACATCTTTATCTTTAATAATAAACAAATCACCATATTCTTTTGTTCCTTCTATCAGGAAAGCATTTCCGTTTTGAGTTAGAAATTGTTTACGAACGCCTAACTGTAAAAGCTTATCGCCAAATGTTGGATGTGTAGAGGTAAAAATTACAGCGAAAAGCGGCACTGTTTTCTTAATTTTTTCTTCTTTTTCTATCGGCTCAAAATTTTCATCGTAGTCGTACGATTTAGAAACCACCTCAACTTTCTTACTGTCGTATAAAAACAAGCTCAAATCACCGTCAAAAAGCTTTGCAGTTGCCTCTTCATCAACAATTGTAGAAATTAAATCTGTAACGACAGCCACATCATCTTTCTTTAATGCTGGACTATTAAACAAATCTGTCATTAAAGAGGGAATGTTTTCAAGCGCTGCTTGGGTATTGATATGATAAGACATATATCCCAAAGGTTTATTTACAGGGAAGTAATTAAATATGTTTTTATTGATTTTTCTATTGCTGATTTTCCCCACGACTTCTGCAATCTGTTCTGAATATTCGATAACTTCTTCTATTCGCGCATTGTTGCTGTCGAAATAAAAGTCGAGATTAATGCCTTTTACAAAATTGCCCAAATTTTTCTGATTTGGTAAAAATTTATCATAACCTCCAAAAATTGCCATCGGATAGGAGTAAGAAGAATATAAACCAGTCATAACTGCACCGTAATTTACCCATGATGAAATATCTGCAAGTGCATTTATTTTATCGGATACAGGAACAGTAAATCCTTTTTCGAACAATGCTTTTATCATCAAATTTTGCTGTTCAGCCAGTTTTTGATTAAAGTCATCTTCTTCTTTAGTGTATTCAGCATAAGATTCATTACTATATGGAGATTCTTCTACAACTGTTGAATTATCAGTAACTGCCGGCTCCTCAATAGACAATTCTTTATAAGGTTCATCTATTGCAATTGAATCTTGTAGTGTAACTGCTGCTGGAATATCATATCGGTTGGAGTGAAATTTCTTTGTTAATTTTAATATTACCAAATAATTATCATTCCACGCAAATGATTCTTTTTCATTTTTTGTAGTAAGAATGCTGAAATTTCCAAAATCCTGAACATTTGGAGTTATAACCGAATCTGTGTTTTTATTCAGGCTGTATTCGTGCAGTAAAAACTGTCGTGCAGCATCTTTATCCTTTATCGGAATAGTGATTTGACAATACGGAATACTGTCTGTAAAATTTCCATGAACGGTTAATTGTTTGTCTAAATAAACAAGGGATGTATACTTGCTGATATCAAAATCTGAGTTTCGATCTTTATACTTATTCAATACAGGATGATTCAATACCTCATCGATATTTACTTTTTTTGAAAGCTGATTTCCGTTGAATTGTACAAAATAGTCGTATTTATTTTGATTGTTTTGACCAAAGGTCAGATAGGTGGCGAATACTAAAAATAAAGTGCAGAATTGCTTCATAAATCAAGGCGTTAATTGGATTGTATTATTCATTAATGTCGATTTTTTAAGTACGCTGTACATACTCTGTTTTAAAAAAACCGTCTTTTTGTTTTTGGATATTTTACTATTGGTATTTTCAACTGATAAAATGTCTTTGTCGAAAGTATAAATTGCTGTTATACTGGCTTCTTCAAGATCTTTCTTTTTCTTGGGATCTTTAACCACTTTTTCGGGAACTGGATAGGATGCAATTCTTTCAAAATTTTTAGCATTACTGCTAAAGTGAATTTGATCACGCTGATTGTTAATCGTATTTACAACAGCGTTTAGAGCTTTTATATTGGCGTAATTAAGTTTGATGATGAAAATGTAATTGTCAAAATCTGTTTTGGTTGTAACGTTTGAAATTCCCGCAATTTTTAAAGCTTTCCCTTTAAAGTCTTCTAATTTCTGAGAGATTTCTTGTTCGTTTGGGATTTTAACTCCATCTACTTCTTCTAAAAAAATAGCAGACTTGGTTTTAAACCATGATTTCGAAAAATCGATCATCAATGTATATTCACCACTTTGATCGTCGTGATGTTTGATTCTTTCTGTTATCTCAAAACAACTCGTCAAGAGCAAACAGCAGCAGAAAGCAAGAATTTTCTTCATTTCGCAAATTTATGCGAAATATTTTAAAAACCTACCGCAAAGGTTTCTTAAAATTCAGCTTATAAAAGCATCAATTTTTAGATAATATTAACGGATTCTGCACAGGTCTAAACTCCTTATTCTGTTGATTTTTGATTAACTTTGCGCTACTTGTTAAAAAAGTAAAATAATCTTCAAAAAAATAAAATAACAACTGCATTTTTAGAAATTAAGATTCATTAATCTGTTTTCAAAGAAATCAGGTTTAAAGTCTGAAATCTAAAATCTAAAATCTAAAATTATATGTTCCCATTACAAAGAAACCGTCGTTTGAGAACCAATGAATCAATTCGTTCTTTAGTACGTGAAACCAGTTTAAGTCCGCAGGATTTTATGCTTCCAATGTTTGTTGCTGAAGGAAAAGATGTAAAAGCAGCTATTCCGTCAATGCCGGGAATTTACCGTCATTCGTTAGATAACACAATCAAAGAAGTAAAAGAAGCTTGGGATTTAGGAATAAAAGCGGTAAATATCTATGTAAAAGTCAGCGATAATTTAAAAGACAACAAAGGAACTGAAGCTTGGAATAAAGACGGCTTGATGCAGCAAACTATTCGTGCGATAAAAGACGCTGTTCCAGAAATGATCGTTATGCCGGATGTAGCTTTAGATCCGTATTCAATCTATGGTCATGACGGGATTATTGAAAATGGTCAATTAATCAATGATGCAACTGTTGATGCTTTAACTCGAATGAGTTTAAGTCATGCAGAAGCTGGAGCTGATTTTGTTGCTCCAAGTGATATGATGGATGGAAGAGTTTTGGCGATTAGAAAGGCTTTGGAAGAAAACGGACATCATAATGTTGGAATTATGAGTTATAGTGCTAAATATGCTTCGGCATTTTATGGTCCTTTTCGTGATGCTTTGGATTCTGCTCCTGTAGATTCTCAAAATATTCCAAAAGACAAGAAAACATATCAAATGGATTATGCTAACCGAATTGAAGGAATTCGCGAAGCTTTATTAGATGTTGAGGAAGGTGCAGATATTGTTATGGTAAAACCAGGAATGGCATATTTAGACATTGTTCGTGAGGTAAAAAATGCGGTACATGTTCCTGTTGCTGTTTATCAAGTATCTGGTGAGTACGCTATGGTAAAGGCCGCAGCCGAAAGAGGATGGTTGGATCACGATAAAATTATGATAGAGCAACTTTATTGCATTAAGCGTGCAGGAGCTAGTATTATCTCTACTTACTTTGCAAAAGAAGCTGCCGTAATTTTAAATAAATAATATGAAAAAAATATTATTCTTATCTGCCGTTTTAGCATTTGCTTCATGCAAAAAAGAAGCGGCTGAAAACCCTAATCATAATCCAGCTGAAACGTATACAGAAGGAGAATCTGCAGAAGCCAAAACACCAGAGGCTTTAGGAAAAGAAATTTTTGAAGGAAGAGGAAACTGTACTTCTTGTCATCAAGTTGATCAAAAAGTAATTGGACCAAGTATTAAAGAAATCGCACAGATTTACAAAGATAAAAATGCTGATATCGTTACGTTCTTAAAAGGAAAAGCGGAACCAATTGTTGACCCGAGTCAATTTGCGGTTATGAAAACTAATATTCCGATAACGCAGGCAATGTCTGATGAAGAATTAAAGGCTATTGAAACGTATATCTACAGTAAATTAAAATAGTTTTATTTCTTGTTGACATACAGTTGTCACTACCTCATTTTAAATTTACAATTCAACAAAAATGAAGTAAAATGAAAATTCAGAAATTCGATATTATTGGTATTTCGGTAAGAACGACAAACGAAAATGGTCAATCAGCTCAGGATATTCCTGTGCTTTGGAACAAATTTATGACAGAAGGAATTCAGCAAAAAATTCCAGGTAAAATTTCAGAAGAGATTTTTTGTATTTATACCGATTATGAAAAAGATCACACCAAACCTTACACGACTATTTTAGGCTGTAAAGTTGAAAGTTTAGATTTCATACCTGAAAACATGGTTGGTAAAACAGTTGAAGCAGCTGATTATGAAAAAATTATTGCCAAAGGAAATTTAACCGAAGGTATTGTTTATAATAAATGGCTGGAAATTTGGAATTCGGATCTAGATCGAATTTTTACAGCAGATTTTGAAGTTTATGGAGAAAAAGTCCAAGACCCAAAAAATGCAGAAGTTGATATTTACATTGCAATTCGATAAGACATAAAAACAAAAACGGCGCTGAATCAGCGCCGTTTTTTTATGGATTTTATTCTTACCAGATTTTAACTCTCTTAGCAGGATCAATATACATTTTGTCTCCTTTTTTAATATCAAAAGCTTGGTAAAAAGCATCTACGTTCTGAATTGGCACAACTGCTCTGTACATTCCCGGAGAATGTGGATCAGTTTTAACCTGACTTTTAATTGCTTCGTCTCTAGATTTTGTTCTCCAAACTGTAGCCCAAGAAATAAAGAAACGCTGTTCTGGCGTAAATCCGTCAATTAAACCAGGATTTCCATTTGCTTTCAAATACAATTGTAATCCGTCATAAGCAGCATTAATTCCGCCTAAATCTCCTATATTCTCTCCTAAAGTAAATTTACCATCTACGTGAATTCCAGGCAAAGGCTCTAAAGCACTGTATTGATCAGCCAATGCAGTTCCAAGAGTTGTAAATTGTTTTAGATCTTCTGGTGTCCACCAGTCCACAAGATTTCCATCGGCATTGTAACGTGCTCCAGAATCATCAAACCCATGAGAAATTTCGTGACCAATAACTGCACCAATTCCACCATAATTAACTGCTTCATCAGCTTGATAATTGTAGAAAGGCGGTTGTAAAATTGCCGCTGGGAACACAATTTCGTTATACGATGGATTGAAATAAGCATTAACCGTTTGAGGTGACATTCCCCACTCTGTTTTATCAACTGGTTTACCCAATTTTGCTAAACTTTCTGAATAAGACCATTTTGATATGTTTTTCATATTATCAAAATAAGTTCCGCCTTCGTTAACGTTTTTAAGTTCTAGTTTAGAATAATCTTTCCATTTATCAGGATATCCAATTTTAATGGTAAGTCTCTTTAGTTTTTCAATTGCTTTTGCTTTTGTTGGCGCAGACATCCAAGGCAATGCATTAATTCTGTTTTCGTAAGCTAACATTACATTAGCAATCATGTTCTTTGCTTTATCTTTTGCCTCAGCAGGAAATAATTTTTCTACATACAATTTTCCTAAAGCTTCTCCAGTAACACCGTTAATTACCTGCAATGCCATTTCCTCACGAGGACGTTGTTTTAAAGCTCCTGTAAGGGTTTTTCCGTAGAAATCAAAATTTGCTTCTTCAATAGCTGTGGTCAATGTTGAAGCATTTCTATTCAATAAAGACCATTTCAAATATTCTTTCCAAGCTTCTACTTTCTTTTCAGAAAGTGTTTTTTCTAAAGCAATCATATAACGCGGCTGCGATACATTTACTGAATCTAATTTCGTCATTCCGATTCCAGTGAAATATTTCTCCCATTGAATAGAAGGCGTATTTTTCTTTAAATCAGCAATCGCAGTTGGATTGTATTGTTTTCTGCGGTCTCTTCTTTCAACACGGTCTAATCTTGGAGCAGAAAGTTCAATTTCTAAAGCTAAAATTTGTTTTGCACTTTCTTTTGCTTTTGCAGGAGATTCTCCAATATATTGTAACATTCTCGCAACGTGTATTTCGTATTTTTCACGTTTTTCTTTTGAATCTTTATCGTCTGAATTGTAGTAATCCTTATCAGATAATCCTAAACCTCCCGGTCCTAAGTTAACGGTATTTTTGTTACTGTTTTTAGCATCAGCTCCAACATATACTCCAAAAAAACCAATACCTCCTTGCGGCTGCATTTCGATAAAGAAATTCTGAAGATCGGTAACATTTTTAATAGCATCGATTTTCTTCAAAACAGGCTGAAGTGGCGTAATTCCGTTTTTATTACGACCAACAGTGTCCATAATCGTATTAAACAAAGCAATTGCTTTACCTTGATCTGTATTTGATTTATATTTAGGATCTTTTGATGCTTCTTTTAGAATAGCAAGAGCATCATTATCAGTCTTCTGACGCAATTCGTTAAAACTTCCCCATGAATTTCTATCGCTTGGAATTTCTGTTTTGTCCAGCCAAGCTCCATTTACGTAACGAAAAAAATCATTTTTTGGACTCACTTTCGTGTCCATATTAGAAAGATTGATACCTGGTTCTTTCTTTTTTGCGTCTTGTGCCTGAGCTGCAGTAATTGTAATCATTGCAGAAACAACACAAAACAGCGGTTTTCTAAACTGTTTAATCATTTTTATTTATAGTTTTTAGTATATACACAAACATATTGCAATTATTCTAAACTATTTGTTAAATACTCTAAATAATTAATTTGATACTTTATACAAACAAAAACGGCGCTGAATCAGCGCCGTTTTTTATGGTTCAATATTATCTTACCAAATTTTTACTCTTTTATCTGTACTTACAAACATTTTATCACCGCTCTTAATTCCAAAAGTAGTGTAAAAAACGTCCATGTTTTGAATAGGAACATAAGCTCTGTACATTCCCGGAGAGTGCGGGTCTGTTTTTACTTGATTTTTTATCGCTTCGTCTCTTGATTTTGTTCTCCAAACTGTTGCCCAAGAAATAAAGAAACGCTGATCTGGTGTAAAACCGTCAATTAAACCAGGATTCCCGTGCTTCTTTAAATACAACTGCAATCCATCGTAAGCTGCATTTATTCCACCTAAATCTCCAATGTTTTCACCCAATGTAAATTTACCATCTACATGAATTCCCGGCAAAGGCTCTAATGCGCTGTATTGATCTGCTAATTTATCGCCAAGTGCTGTAAATTGTTTTAAATCTTCGGGCGTCCACCAGTCTACAAGATTTCCTTCGGCATTATAACGTGCCCCAGAATCATCAAAACCATGTGAAATTTCATGCCCGATTACAGCTCCGATTCCGCCATAATTTACAGCTTCGTCAGCTTGATAATTGTAAAACGGCGGCTGTAAAATTGCTGCTGGAAAAACAATTTCGTTGTAAGATGGATTGTAATACGCATTTACCGTTTGCGGTGACATTCCCCATTCTGTTTTATCAACTGGTTTGTTTAATTTTTCAATTCCTTTTTTGAAGTTCCATTTTGCTATATTACGCGAATTATCGAAATAACTTCCACCTTCTGCAATACTTTTAATTTCAAGTGCTGAGTAATCTTTCCATTTATCAGGATACCCTACTTTAATGGTGATTTTGTTTAATTTTTCAATTGCTTTTACTTTCGTTTCTGCAGACATCCAAGTTAAGTTGTTGATACGATTTTGGTATGCAGTAATTACATTTTGAATCATATCTAAAGCTTTGGTTTTAGCTTCAGCTGGAAAAACTTTCTCAACGTACAATTTACCAAGTGCTTCACCAACACTATTATTTACAATTTGTAATGCTTTTTCTTCACGCGGCAATTGTTTTATTGCTCCTCTTAAAGTTTTGCTGTAGAAATCGAAATTAGCCGTTTCAACATCTGTTGATAATTTCGTTGCATAAGTATGGATTAAATCCCATTTTAAATACTCTTTCCATTGTCCAACTTTGTTAGCTGTAAAAACAGTTTGAAGCGCTTTCATGTATTTAGGCTCCATAACTACAACTGTATCAAGCTTTGCTAAACCTATTCCAGTAAAATAAGCTTCCCATTTTATAGCTGGTGTTAACTTTTGAAGTTCAGCAATTGTCATTGGATTATACTGCAAACGGCTGTCTCTGCTTTCAACACGATTTAATCTTGGTTTTGACAATTCTGTTTCTAAAGCTAAAATAGCCGAAGCACTTTGTTTTGATTTCTCTGGAGATTCGCCAATAAACTGCATCATCTTTGCAACATGCAATAGGTATTTTGCACGTTTTTCTTTAGAATCTTTATCTTCTGAAATATAATAATCTTTATCAGGTAATCCCAATTGGTTAACTCCAAGATATACCGAATTTTTAGAACTGTTTTTTTCATCTGAACCTACATAAGTTCCGAAAAAACCAGCTGCACCTTCTTGCTCAACTTCGGTTAAATATTTTTGAAGATCCGCTACGCTTTTAATTGCATCAATTTTTTTCAAATAAGATTGTAAAGGTGCAATTCCTTGTTTGTTTCTGCCTACAGTATCAAGAACTGTTGCAAATAAATTTATTGCTTTTCCTTGATCAGTATCTGATTTGTACTTTGGGTTTTTTGATGCTTCTTTTAGGATAGACATTGCATCTTTGTCTGTTCTCTTTATCAATTCATTGAAACTTCCCCATGTTGTACGATCACTTGGAATTTCGGTTTTACTTAACCAAGTTCCATTTACATATTGAAAAAAGTCCTGACCTGGACTAACTTTGGTATTCATGTAAGAAACATTAATACCAGGCTCTTTTGGAGCTGCGTTTTGTGCTTTAACTGCAGTTAATGAAAACATTACAGAAAAGACACAAAATAAGGGTTTTGTAAATTGTTTGTTCATTTTCGAGTGTGATTTTTGTGTTAATACAAAAATATTGTTAATATTTGGAATTTTGTGTTAAAATCAAAGCAATAATTAACGGCAGTATTTTAGTAAAAAGTATAACCTCCGCCATTTCTGCTTTTTAAGATTTAAACCCTCTGCAATTTCTAGAAAGTAAGTTTTGGCAGTGTGTGCATTTAATTATAAAATCTGTGAAATCTACGTGAAACAAAAAGCATTGCATACTTTACAAGATTAAAAAAATCAAAGCTGTTAAAAAGCGTTATAATTGTGCCTTTTAAAATGCTCTTTTCGTATTTTTGCGCCAAATTGTTTTTATGAAATCGCTTCTATACAAATACCGCAAATTCTTTATTGTATTAATTGTCTTTTCGGTTGTCACTATATCTTTATTTTATTCGGCTTTAAAACCACAAAAAACGCTGCCTATTTTTAATCCTGCCGATGTTAATCCGGAATTAGTTGACAGCACTGTTCAATACAAAAGTAAATACCATACAATTGCTGATTTTTCGTTTGTAAATCAAAATGGAGATACAATTACTCAAAAAAACTACGAAGGGAAAATTTATGTTGCTGATTTCTTCTTTACAACCTGCGGTTCTATCTGTCCAAAAATGACAACAAACCTTGAAGAGGTTCAAAAAGCCGTTTTAAACAATCCAAAAGTTATGCTGCTTTCGCATACTGTTTTTCCTGAAGTGGACAGCATTCCCGTTTTGAAAGCTTATGCAGTAAAACATGGTGTTGTAGACAGCAAATGGAATTTGGTTACGGGCGACAAAAAAGAAATCTATACGATGGCCAGAAAATCGTATTTGGCGGTAAAATTAGGTCGACCTGATCAATTGTACGATATGGTTCATACCGAAAATTTTGTTTTGGTTGATCAAAAAAGACGTGTTCGCGGTTTTTATGACGGAACGAATAAAGAAGAAATTAAACGTCTGCTGGAAGACATCGATTTCTTGTGTAAGGAGTAAAATCCTCAATTTTTAGAAAGATTTAGCATTTTCAGGTGTGTTAAATGCCTTGAAATAAAGAATTATTGCCTATTTTTGCAATCTAAACTCAATCTAAATAAGCTTGCAAAATACAATCCACACCCTGAAAAAAGGCGATAAAGCCATTATCAAAGATTTTGATATCGATTTGATTCCTTTAAAATTATTAGAGATGGGTTGTTTGCCGGGCAGCTTAGTCGAAATGCTTCAAATTGCTCCTTTTGGAGATCCTTTATATTTAGATATAAATGGTTCGCATGTAGCCATACGTGTTGAAACTGCTCGTGAAATTGAAGTTGAACTTATCAAAAACAATTTGTAATGAGCATTCAAAATATCAATGTTGCCCTTATTGGGAATCCAAATACTGGAAAGACTTCTGTTTTTAATCAACTTACGGGTTTAAATCAACAAGTGGGGAATTATCCTGGAATTACGGTTGAGAAAAAAATAGGTTTCTGTAAATTACCGCATAACATCAAAGCTAATATTCTGGATTTGCCTGGAACGTACAGTTTAAATGCTAGTTCGATGGACGAAAGTGTTGTTATTGAACTTTTACTGAACAAAAACGACAAATTGTATCCAGATGTTGCTGTAGTAGTTACTGATGTTGAAAACTTGAAACGAAATTTACTGATTTATACTCAAATAAAAGATCTTGAAATTCCGACGATTCTAGTTATCAATATGTCTGATCGTATGGAAAGTAAGGGAATTAGTTTAGACATTCCGTATTTAGAAGAAAAACTAAAAACTAAAATTGCTTTAGTAAGTTCTCGCAAAGGTTTAGGAATTGAGCAATTAAAAGAATTAATTGTTTCCTATAAAACAATTCCGCACGAACCATGCTTAAATGCTTCTGTAATTGATCCTGAATATTTTGAAAATTTACAAAAAGCATTTCCAAATCAATTAATGTACAAATTGTGGCTGGTAATTACGCAGGATGTTAATTTCTCGAATTTAGATCGAAATGAAATCCGAAGCACTTTTACCAAATCACATTCAGAATTAAAACGTCTGCAGCAAAAAGAAACCATTAAAAGGTATCAATTTATAAATGATGTTTTAAAGGAAGGTTTAAAAGTTGATGCCTCGATAGCAAAAGATTTTAGAGCAAAACTAGATCGTGTTTTAACTCATAAATTTTGGGGTTATGCTATTTTTCTAGGTATTTTGTTTGTCATTTTCCAGTCTATTTTCAGCTGGTCGACAATACCAATGGATTTCATTGACAGCTCTTTTGCATCGTTAAGCAGCTGGGTTGCTGATGAACTGCCAAGCGGTATTTTAACCGATTTACTTTCGCAGGGAATTATTCCAGGAATTGGGGGAGTTATTATTTTTATTCCGCAAATTGCCTTCTTGTTTTTATTTATTTCGATTCTGGAAGAGAGTGGTTATATGAGTCGTGTTGTTTTTTTAATGGATAAAATAATGCGCAAATTTGGGCTTTCGGGAAAAAGTGTTGTGCCGTTAATTTCAGGAACAGCTTGTGCGATTCCGGCAATTATGGCGACACGAAATATCGAAAACTGGAAAGAGCGTTTAATTACTATTTTGGTAACACCATTTACAACTTGTTCTGCGAGATTACCTGTTTATGCGATTATGATTTCGTTAGTGATTCCTAATAAACGTGTTTTAGGAATTTTCAATCTGCAGGGATTGTCTTTGATGTTTTTGTATTTACTAGGATTTGTTGCCGCTATACTTTCGGCATATGTTTTAAATAAGGTTTTAAAACTAAACTCAAAATCGTATTTTGTTGTTGAAATGCCAAGTTACAAATTACCGCTTTTGAAGAATGTTGGAATCAATGTTGTCGAAAAAACGAAAGCTTTTGTTCTTGGTGCTGGTAAAATTATCTTAGCAATATCTGTTATTTTATGGTTTTTAGCTTCTTTTGGCCCTGGAAAAGATTTTAACGATGCGGAAAACATTGTAAAGGAAAGATTCGCAAATACGACTTTAAATGAAGTTCAATTTGAAAATGAAGTGGCTTCTCAAAAAATAGAGAATTCTTATATCGGGATTATGGGTAAAGCTATCGAACCTGTAATTTCGCCTTTGGGTTATGATTGGAAAATTGGAATAGCCATTATTAGTTCTTTTGCCGCTCGTGAAGTTTTGGTGGGAACTCTAGCAACAATTTACAGTGTTGGAGACAGTGATAATGAATCGACAATTAAGAGCAAAATGCAAAAGGAAGTTAATCCTGAAACAGGCGAAAAGATATTCAATTTTGCCAGCGGCATTTCATTGCTGCTATTTTATGCTTTTGCGATGCAGTGTGCCAGTACATTAGCAATTACAAAAAAAGAGACAAATTCATGGAAATGGCCTGTTGCACAACTTTTCTTTATGACTGGACTGGCTTATTTTACAGCTCTTTTGGCTTATCAATTTTTAAAATAAAACACCATGATACAAGAAATAATTGCTTTTGGAATCCTTTTTATTGCGGTCGCTTTTTTGATCAAAAAGTTTTTTTGGAAATCTAAAAAGAAAAAAGACTGTGGTGATGGTAATTGCGGGTGTTCATAGGAAAAAGGTTCTGGGTTGCTGAGGTTCTAAGATTTAGAAGAGCTTTGGCTTGATTCAGCTATACAAATGACTGATATTTTAAAAAATGGCAAATTTCATTTACTGTTTATTCTTCATATCCTTAAATTTATCAATATTTTTAATACTTTCTAAAAAAGTTCTTTTAAATCGATACATCAATTTAGGCATTGCCTCTTTTTTTATAATTGTATATTTAATACATCAATTAAATCTCTTTGTTGATCAAATAAATGCATCAGACTTTAGAAAAATATGCTTTTTTAGTATTGCTCTAATATTCTGGTTTTATCTCAATAGCTTTTTATTAAAACAAATAGAACCTAAAAAAAACACTCTAAATTATTTCAATAAAGGCATATTTATCTTCGTAAAAAAAGGTTTTCTAATTTATCTTCTTTATACGATGACAACAATAACTCAAATTGACTGGGTCTATCGGATAAACTAAAACCCAAAAAATCCATAAAATTCTAAGTCTAACTCGTTGGGGGTAATTACAAAAAAATCAACACATAGAAACATAGATTTTATACCTAAAAAAGGAGACAAAAAGAGACTCGTTTCTTTCGCATAGCACAGCTATGTGTATTTTAAAAAAGTGAAACGCCTAATTTTTGCCTGCAAAACCTATGTTTCTATGTGTTGAAAATAATTGCTTCCAACAAGTTAACTTTAGAAAAGTATTATTTCACAGAGATGCTCAAAGTAAAAACACAAAGCCTCGCAGAGAATTAAAAATCTTTGCGAGGCTTTGTGTTTATTTGCTGAATATTTGCGAAACAAAAACTTACTTCACTCCTTCCCACTCTGCATAAAACTGGGCTAGAAATGTTTCCATAAAACGATGTCTTTCGGCCGCAATTTGTTTTCCTTTTTCGGTATTCATTTTATCTTTTAGGAGCAAAAGCTTTTCGTAAAAGTGGTTTATTGTTGGCGCACTATTTTTCTTGTACTCTTCTTTTGTCATATTTGTCACCGGCGCAATTTCGGGATTGTGCAAGGCTCTATTTTTGAATCCTCCGTAATTAAATGCTCTTGCAACTCCAATTGCTCCAATAGCATCTAAGCGATCAGCATCCTGAACAACATCTAATTCTATGGAAGAGAACTTTTTTTCAAAATTTCCGCCTTTATAAGAGATATTTTCAATGATATTGACAACGTGCTGTATAATTTCTTCTGAAACATTTTCTGACTCTAAAAACAACCGTGCAGTTTTGGGGCCAATTGTCTCGTCTCCGTTATGAAACTTACTATCGGCAATATCATGAAGTAAAGCTCCTAATTGAACAACAGTAAGGTCACAATTGGTATCATTTGCAATTAAAAGTGCATTCTTGTAAACACGTTCGATATGAAACCAGTCGTGTCCGCCTTCGGCATCATTTAATTTCTCTTTTACAAAAGTGATTGTTTTGATTATAAGTTCAGAATTATTCATAAGTGGTATTTAGTTTGTAATAAAAGCATTCTGATCAAACAGATTTTTATTGGCTTTTATATTTAAAATAAAAAAGTTGATTGTTAAAGCTTTAAGACTTTAACAATCAACAATGTTTTCAATATCAACTGCAAAAATCAATTTTAAATCTAAAATCAGTAATCTGCAATCTAAAATCTATAATCTCGCTGGTTCAACCCATTTAAAGATATGTCCTTCAGCAGGAATTACTAATCTTTCAGAAATTCTAGCCATACGAGCTGGTAATTTCATTAAGTAATCACGTGCTTTTTCTGCTTCATCAGTCAAATTAGTAACTTTGTCAATTTCCCATTTGTTGATTAATTTCTGCATAATATCAACATAATCGTTAGCTGTGTAAACACCAATACGTTGTGCTGAATCTGAGAATTGCTCAAAAGCGGTGCTTATTTTTTGGCCTGATTCTCTTAAAAAGTGAGCTGGCATAACAATTTTCTGCTTCATCATGTATTGAAAAGCCAGCATCATTTCGCTTGGATCAACCTGGAAAATTCTGGTAACAAATTCGCTGTAAGCATGATGATGACGCATTTCGTCACCTGCAATCATTTTACACATTTTAGACAACTTGTTATCACCAAATTTCTTAGCGATTTGTGCTACTCTATTGTGTGAAACATAAGTTGCTAATTCCTGAAAACTGGTGTATACAAAGTTTTTGTACGGATCAGTTCCTGTTCCAATATCAAAACCGTCGTTAATTAAATGCTGTGTTGTCATTTCGATTTCACGCATATTTACACGACCAGACAAATACAAGTATTTATTTAAAAGATCACCGTGACGGTTCTCTTCTCCTGTCCATTGTCTAATCCATTTAGACCAGCCATTGCCGCCATTTTCTACTTGGTTTATACCTTCTACATCCATTAACCAAGATTCATATGTTGGCAAAGCTTCTTCGGTAATTGTATCACCTACAAGCGTTACCCAGAAATCGTATGGCAGTTCTTTGGCAATTTCACGCAATTCTTTTACCTCTTCAAAAAAGTTTTCACCTTCAGAATTAGGCAAAAAATCAGACGGCTGCCAAATTTTTTCCACAGGAATTAAATACTGTTCAACGAAGCTGTCAACGTTTTTTTCCAAAAACTGCATCACTTCTAATCTAATGTTTTTTATAGACATTACTTATTTTAAATTTGGATTTAAGTTTAGCTTTTTACTAAAATTAAATCTGTTTATACTCGTTTACTCCTTCTACAACTTCCTTTTCTGTCAAAGCCATTAGTTCTGCAAAATCATACTCTTTTACAGCCATTGCTTTATGCACTGTAAAGGTAAGGCGATTTCCTAAACCAACAGGAAACATTCCATAACGCACCATTTTCCATGAATTGTTAATACTTACTGGCACAACATACGCTGAAGGCGCATATTTACATAGAATTTTTAAACCGCTTTGGGCAAATTCTTTTGGTTTTCCAGTTTTGCTGCGGGTTCCTTCTGGAAAAATCACAGCAGATCTAGTGTTTTTTTCGATATATTCAGACAAGCCTTTGATTACTGGAATCGCTTGTTTAGGGTCTTTACGGTCAATTAGTACAGATCCTCCGTGACGTAAATTAAAAGATACACTCGGGATTCCGCTTCCTAACTCCTTCTTACTTACAAATTTACAATGAAAACGTCTAAAGTACCAAATCATTGTCACGATATCGTACATACTTTGATGATTTGAAACGAAAATAAGCGGTACTCCTTTAGGAATTGTATCTACACCTTCAATTTTATAGGTTGTTCCAACTAGATTTGTACATTTTAAAAGGCAAAAGTTCAAGTAATCAACGCTTTTTTTATGCGCCTGATAACCAAAAAGGTTTAAACAAACCCATTGTATCGGATGAAAAACCGCTAAGCATAATCCAAAACATAAATAATAAATTACAGATATAGGATACGAAATTACCTTTTGCATGCTTCTAAAAATTAAAGGCCAAAAGTAATAAATATATTTTTAGCGGTATAAAAATTAAAAACAATAACCATTTTTATGCTTTAATTGTACCTTTGTACCAAAATTTGCAAATTTTTTCTGAATTAAATGAACTTTACTTACCCTAAAAATGAACGCTTAAAGAGCAAAACGACAATTGGTTTACTGTTTTCTGAAGGAAAATCGGTTTCAAAATACCCGCTTCGTTTGGTTTATTGTCCAGTGGGAGAAAATTCAGAGGAAAAAACAAAAATTGGAGTTTCGGTATCTAAAAAATATTTTAAAAAAGCGGTTGATCGAAATTATTTCAAAAGGGTGTTAAGAGAAACTTATCGTTTAAACAAACATTTACTTTTAGATAATCTGGATCAGCCTTATTCTTTCATGTTTTTTTATCAAACAAAAGACCGATTATCGTTTGAAGAAATCAACACAAAAACGATTCAATTGTTTGAAAAATTCATACTTCAAATTAAGAAAACTCAGGAATCTGAAAATAATACAGAGTTGTAGACCTCAAAACTCATTTTGTATCTTAATTTAGACAAAAAATTATAAAAAAATTGTAGTTTTAGCTCTAAATTGAAACTTTATGCGATCTATTTTCTTTTTAACATGTTGTTTTTTAGTTCTTTCTGGCTGCAATAAAACTAATTCGCATCCTGAAGATCTTGCTGTAAGCAGTGTAGAAATGTCGTCACCGCCGCCGCCAGCAGGTGCAAGTGAATCTGAAGCAAAAGACAAAGTTTCAAATTTAGCTTCACCCGAAATTCCGCAGAAAATTATCAAACAAGCTTCGCTTCGATTTGAAACTAATGATTTAGAAAAAACTTTCGATCAAATCAAAACGGCTATAACGGCTAATAAAGGAACTATTCTAAGTGATTCTGAAGGAAAAGATTACAATAGTATTTTTAGAAATTTAACGGTAAAAGTTCCAAGTCAAAATTTTGATCCTTTTTTAAGTTCGGTCTCAAAAGGCGTTTCGTATTTTGAACGCAAGGATATTTCAGCAGAAGATGTTACAGAACAATATATTGATCTGAATTCGCGATTAAAAACAAAACAAAAACTGGAGGAACGTTATCTTCAAATTCTGCAAAAAGCGACTAAGATTAGTGAGATTTTAGAAATTGAAAAGCAAATTTCAGCCATTCGTGAAGAAATTGAAGCGAAACAAGGACAGCTAAAATATTTAGAAAGCCGAGTTTCTGAGAGCACTTTCACAATTGAATTTTACAAAACAATCGCAGAACAAGAAGGCGTTAAAACATCATACGGTTCTAAAATCTGGACGGCATTTAAATCTGGATTTTTTGGCTTGTCGAGTTTTTTCATTTGGCTTTTAAGTGTATGGCCATTTGTGTTGATGGTTTGTGCTGCGGTTTATTTTATTAGAAGAAGATTTAAAAGAAAAAAACAATAATCATGTATC
This sequence comes from Flavobacterium oncorhynchi, assembly GCF_002217355.1. Lineage (GTDB taxonomy): Bacteria > Bacteroidota > Bacteroidia > Flavobacteriales > Flavobacteriaceae > Flavobacterium > Flavobacterium oncorhynchi. The sequence continues at coordinate 226,954 of NZ_MUHA01000007.1, forward strand.
CTTATTTCAAAAAGAAATTTATCATACCAGCTGTTGCGGCAGGATTTTTATTTGTTGGAACCAGTTTTAAAGAAGATTTCTTTGAAATTGCCAAGCAAATAGAAATTTTTACGACTCTTTTTAAAGCGGTTAACACTAATTATGTAGATGAAACGAATCCGGGTGATTTGATGGATAAAGCCATTAAAAGTATGCTTGGAAGTTTAGATCCTTACACGGTTTACTTTAACGAACAGGATGTTGTTAATTTTAAAATTAATAATACTGGGGAATATACTGGAATTGGTGCTATGATAGCGCGTAAAAAAGACCGCTTAATTGTTCGAGAGCCTTATAAAAATTATCCCGCTGATAAAGCAGGATTGAAAGCGGGTGACGAAATTATACAAATTGGCGATGTTTTAATTGCTGATTTTAAAGATGATGCTTCGCAGCTTTTAAAAGGGGCAAAAAACACCAAAATAGCTATAAAATACCTTCGTCAGGGAAAAATGTTTACTACTGAATTAGTTCTAGACGAAGTCGATATTAAATCGGTTCCTTTTTATGGCAAGATTGACAGCAAAACGGGTTATATAGTGCTGTCTCACTTTAGCCGAAAAGCTTCTGCAGAAGTTAAAGAGGCGCTGGAGAAGTTAAAAGCGGATGGGGCAACACAAATTGTTCTTGATTTAAGAGGAAATCCCGGAGGTTTGCTGAACGAAGCTATTGATATTTGTAATTTGTTTGTTCCTAAAAATGAAGTTATTGTAACTACTAAATCGAGAATTGAAAAACACAATAATACTTATAAAACGACCAAAGAACCTGTTGATACTGAAATTCCTTTGGCTATTTTGGTAAACGGACGCAGTGCTTCGGCTTCTGAAATTGTTTCTGGAGCTTTGCAGGATTTAGATCGTGCTGTTATTTTAGGAAGCCGCAGTTTTGGTAAAGGTTTAGTGCAGCGCTCTGTAGATCTTACTTACGGAACGCAGTTAAAAGTGACTATTTCTAGATATTACACTCCGTCTGGAAGATGCATTCAGGCTTTGGATTATGCGCATAAAGACAAAAATGGCGTAGCGCAAAAAACGGATGCTAAAAATTTTAATGCTTTTAAAACAAGAAAAGGAAGAACGGTTTATGACGGCGGCGGAGTTTTACCGGATATTGAATTAGACGAGACAAAAATGAGTCCGATTACGACTGCTCTTCTAAAAAATGATGGAATTTTTGATTATGCAACGTCATACTATTACAAGAATCCAAATTTAGGGGACAAAATTCCTGTAATTACTGATGCTGATTACGGCAGTTTTAAACAATATTTAAAATCGAACAAAATTAGTTTTGATACTGAAACTGAAATTGCGCTTAAAAATACTTTGGCGGCTGCTAAAAATGAAAAAATTGACGAAACAATTGCTCCTGAATACCAACAATTAATAGCTGCTTTGGAGAAAAGCGAAAATACTTTATTGGATAAAAATCAAAAAGAAATTAAAAATCTAATTCAGGAAGAACTTATAAAAAGATACCAATATCAGGAAGGTTTATATCAATTTTACATCAAAAATAATTCGGAGATAAAAAAAGCTGTTAACGTATTAAATAATCAAACCGAATATAAAACGATTCTAAAAATGTAATGAATGAAACTTTATAGAGCCCTATTTCTGTTTTTAATTTACAATGTATCGGCACAGCAAAAACCTATTGAAACTGTTTATTTTGATTTCGATAAATTTGATCTTACCAGCCAGCAGATTGAAGTTGTAAAGAATTTTATTAAAACAATAGATACCTCTAAAGTTGAATCTATACAAATTTACGGCTACTGCGATGATCGAGGCAGCGATGATTATAATTTTCGACTGTCTCATGACAGGGTAAATACAATTCAAGACTTACTGCTTGCTTCTGGATTTAATCAAACTAAAATTGTTGTTTTAGAAGGAAAGGGCCGTGTGGTGCTTCGACCAGATACGGTCGAAAATTTGTACGAAACGAGATCTAGAAATCGACGGGTTGATTTAATTGTTGTTAAACGCAATAGTTTTGGAAAAGGCGTTTATTCTTCGTTTAAAGATAAATTAAAGGTTGGTGACAGGATTTATTTAGACAATATTCTCTTTGATCTTGGAAGTGCAAAACTTACTAATAATTCTAAAAAGGAATTAGACAAAATTGCGATCCTTTTGCAAAAGCAAAAAAACATACAGTTTGAAATTAGAGGTCATGTTTGTTGTACTCCCGAAATATATAGTGACGGAATTGACAAGGATACAAAGGAAAGGCGTTTGTCTTGGAACCGTGCCAAAACCGTTTTTTATTATTTAAGCTCTAAAAAAGTCTCTAAAAACAGAATGACTTATCAAGGCTGCGGCAATAAATTTCCTTTAAAAAAGGGAGATACTTATGATCGCCGTGTTGAGTTTTTGATTACTAAGATTTGATAAAATGAAGTAAAAACTACTGTCTTAATAGAAAATAAAAGAATTCTACTTAAAGAACTTGGCGATTTTGCAAGATTAAATCACAAAATCGCCAAATTTTTTACTTTCAATAAAGTATCATCTTTATTATTCTCTAATCATTTCAATATGCGGAATATCATCTTCTAAATACATTTCGCTTGATTGTACAAAGCCGTGGCTTTCGTAAAATTTCTTTAAATACAATTGTGCGCCAATGGTAATCTTTTCTTTATTGAAGTTTGCTTTTATGGCAGAAATCGCTTCACGCATTAAATCGTGTCCCCATTTTCTATCACGATAATTGGCATCAACCACTACACGGCCTATTGAAGCATTATCAAAAGTAATTCCTGCATCAAATAAACGTACATAGGCAACAATTTTATTGTCGTATTCCCCAATTAGGTGTAATGCTTTCTTGTCTTTGCTATCAAGATCTAAATAAACGCAGTTTTGCTCTACTACAAAGATCTCACTTCTTAATTTGAGCAAATCATATAGCTCGTTTACATTTAGTGCCTCAAAAGGCTTTATTTTCCATTTTAATTCCATTCTTCCTTGTTTTTTTGCCACAAGGGCACGAAGGCGCTAAGTTAAATAATTTTTTAGCTGCGCTAAAGTTTCTTATAGAAATTACAAAGACACAAAGCTTCATCCGCTAGAATAAACCTTTGTGTCTCTGTTTCTCTGTACCTAAATAGAAAATTACTTTTTCTTCATTATAATTTCCATGCTTTTATATTCTTCTCCGTTTTTCATATCGAACATTTCCATTTTTCGAGTTTTAGGATCTACAATAGTATAAATTTCTCTGTAAGGTGTTTTAATACCGTTCATCGGATTTACCATATCGCCTTTTAACTCCATGCTTTTGGTTTTTTCGTCGTATTTACCAAATCCTACCATCATTCCTGTTCCCATATTATCGATAAAAGTACTAGTGAATTCTTTGCTGGCATTATTATACGCTAATGTGCTTTTGCCTTCAAATGGCTGTCCCATCATGGTTCCAATATAAATAGCTTCTTGATAACGTCCGCCAAGGATCATTTTTACATTAGCCGTCGAAGTGGCTTTTTCAGGTTTTCCATTTGGTTCTGACCAAAAAGTCATTTCACAATTCCAAGTTCCAACTTCATCGGCCATTAATTTATGCTCATTTCCTGGAGTTGCATAAGCTGCCCAAGCTTTCATTTGTGCTGCTGAGTCTAAAGGCTGTTCTGCAGCTGGTTCTTCTACAGCAACGCTGTCTTTGATTGTTTTTTCGGCATCTTCTGTTTTTACTTCTTTTTTACAAGAGGTAAAACACAGTGCTGCCAGTAATAATGTTGTGGTTAAATTTTTCATAAGTATTTGTTTTATTGTTTGTTATAAAACAAAAATAAGAAATATATTAACTGTAGAGGTTTTAAGTTTAAGGTTTCAATGTTTCATGTTTTACATTGTGCAGTTTAGCCAAACAGTTTACGAAAGGAATACTATTAAAAACTTTCTGATTAAAAAACTTGAAACAAATTTTTATCGTTTATCAATTTTTACTGATTTTATGATGGCTTCTAGTTCTAACATTAAATCTCGTTCTTGATTGGATGGGGAATAACAGAATCCTTCTATAACTAAGATTCTATTATAAACTGGATCGACGATTGCGTAATTGATAAATGGTCCTGCCATGAAATCGTTTTTGAGCTCCCAGGTTCCTTTTGTTTCAAAGGCTTCTTTTTGGTCTAAAGTTGTGTTTGAGAAATATGGTGCATAAGCCTCCCCGGTAATCATACGTGTATTGGGTTCACGTCCTTTGATATAATAACCAATTGAATCTCTCATTTTGATTATGTTACCAACAACATTTCCTTTGATTTTAAAGTTGTGAAGTGGTATTTGGTAAATAAGTAAACTTGTATTGCCGCTTATAATGTCTTTTTTAAGCCAAATGAAATTCTTTTTGTGCAGCATGTATTCATATCCGGTTGGAATTTGGAGATCGATATGAAATTTGTTTTTTATAACTGCCGGGTTTAAGAGTGATTTGCTGTTGTCATCTTGAATTTTTTGGATTTCGGCATCACGAATCATTTTTATTATTTGCGCTGAATTTAATTCGATACTGCAAATAATATCATCAACCGATTTTCCGTAAATGCGAAATGTATTATGCGGCAGAGCTTTGCTGCGAGTAATTTCGAATTTATCTACTGCAGCTTTTTTAACTACAATTATACTGCGGCTGTCTGTTACAAAACCTTCAAGAAGTCTGGCAGGATATTGATTTATTGTAAATAAGGGTTCTTCTTGGGTTAAGCCCAAAACTGGTGAAGCAAATTTGTTTCTAATACTGTCGCCTACTTCTCCATACCACAATTGATCGTCGATAATGATAGAAATAGTATTCGTTTTTCCAGAAATTGGCTCTGACTGCTTATCAGTCTTTAGACAAGACAACAGTAAAAATGGGATTAACAGCAATAAAAAATGGGTTTTATTCATTTTCTTAATTTATGAAATAAAACCCAAATTTAAATAAGATTTTTTATTATCCGTTTATTTTAAGTTTCATTCCGGGTTTAATGTCTTCATCTTTAATACCATTCCATTTTTTAATATCCGAGATTGTTACTCCTGGATATTTTTTAGAAATACTGTACAAAGAATCTCCTTTTTTTACGTAATAATCTTCACCCAAACTTTTTGCAGATGGTGCTTTTTTCTTGAAAGAATCAACAGAATTAAGTGCTATTGCAGTTGATGCCGGTTCTTCTATTTCAGAAACTGTTTTAGAAACTATTAATGTTTTTCCTAAAGCAATTGTATTTGAATTCAGATTATTTAGTTCTTTTAAGTCCGCAATAGTCGTACCGAATTTTTTAGCAATGTTTCCTAAATTATCTCCAGCTGCAACGGTGTACTCTTGAGTTTGTACAGCATTTTTATCTTTGTCGTCAGCAGCAGCAATAGCTTCTTCTGAATTTCTTTCGATAATTGCCGGAGTTTTAGGCTCTTTTATATTTTTAGAAACTGTTTCTGCTTCTGATTTAATTTTTAATGTTCTTCCAAATGCAACTGCATTCGATTTAAGGTTATTCCATTTTTTTAGATCAGAAATATTTACGTTGTACTTATCTGCGATTGCTCCTAAGTTGTCTCCTTTTCTAACTTTATAAAACTGAATATCTTTTGATGCTGCTGCGGCTTCTCGAGTTACCGCTGGTTTTACTTTTGGCGCCACTTTCATTGCTAGTTGTGTCGACATTGTTTTAAATCCAGATTGGTATTTAACGTAGGCGTATATTTTATCTTCGTTTGAAACGAAAGTGGCAATTTTATCCTTTGGTAAACGAAGAAAATGCTGATCTCCTTGATAATAAGGCACTACATTTAATTTATAAGAAGGATTTAAGAGCTGAATCTGCGATTGCGGCATATCTAGTAAATCGGCAATCTGCTTGAAAGACATTTGATTTTTTATTGCAATCGTATCTGTTTCAAAATTTTTAACGACTGCTCTTTCTGGATTAATTCCGTGCTCTTTATGGTATTCGAAAAGGTACATTGTAGCGTAAAATGCTGGAACGTATCCTTGAGTTTCTCTTGGAAGATGGTTACGAATATCCCAATAGTTTGTTTTACCGCCAGAACGACGAATTGCTTTTGTTACGTTTCCTGGTCCTGAGTTGTATGAAGCTAAAACTAGTTCCCAATCGTTAAAAACGTTAAACATTCTGGTCATGTAATCTGAAGCTGCGGCTGTAGCTTTAAGAGCATCGCTTCGTTCATCAACATAAGAATCGATTTTTAAAGCGTATTGTTTTCCGGTTCCATACATAAACTGCCAAAGTCCGGTAGCGCCCATTTTAGAAACTGCTTTAGGGTTTAAAGCAGATTCTACAACGGCTAAATATTTAATTTCCAAAGGAATTTTTTCTTTGGCAAACGTTTCCTCAAAAATTGGAAAGTAATATTCAGATAAAGCCATTAATCGAGAAAACGATTTTTTACGGTTCTTAAGAAATGACTTTATTATATTTTCTAAACCTTGATTGTATTGAATATCAAATGGTGATTTTTCATTCATTGCGTGCAGACGCTGTTTTAGAAGTTCTGTTGGCAGTTCTTCATCTACTGTAACATCTGAATTAATGGTTTGAATATCTTTTGTTAAATCGTCATAAATATCTAGACTTACTAACTCATTCATCCAAAGACTGTCAACACGAGTTGCCATGTCATCTTTTTTGAAAGTGCTTTTTATTGAATCTAAATATGATAACTTAACAACTGGCTTAAGTTCTAATTCGGTTTTTGCAGTTTCCTGCGCAAACATCGACATCGAAAAAAGGACAGATACCGCTAGTGAGATTTTTTTTACAATCATATAACATCTTTTTTAAACCCTTATAATTCAAATAATTATAAGACCTCGTTTTTGCAAAAATAAATGGTTTAACGAAGAAAACTATGCAAAAAAATGTTAAATGTGATATTTTAGTCTAAAATCGCAGCGATTCCAGGTAAAGTTCTTCCCTCTAACATTTCAAGCATTGCCCCGCCACCAGTAGAAACATAGCTCATTTTGTCTTCAAAACCGAATTGTTTTACGGCTGCAACTGAATCACCGCCTCCAACTAATGAAAATGCTCCATTTTGTGTTGCTTCGGCAATATAATCACCTAAAGCTATAGTTCCTTTAGAGAATGTTTCCATCTCGAAAACACCTAATGGACCGTTCCATAGGATTGTTTTTGACTCTAAAATCACTTTTTTAAAGTTTTCTAAAGATTTTGGTCCTGCATCAAGTCCTTGCCATCCGTCAGGAATTGCTGTTACATCTACAATTTGTGTATTTGCTGTGTTTGAAAAATCATCAGCAGCAACTACATCAACTGGAATGTGAACTTGTACATTTTTCTCTTTTGCTAATCTTAAAATTTCAAGTGCTAAATCTAGTTTGTCATCTTCACAGATTGACTCACCAATTTTACCGCCTTGTGCTTTAACGAAAGTAAAAGTCATTCCACCACCAATAATCATGTGATCTACTTTGTCAAGGATATTTTCGATAACGGTAATTTTAGAAGAAACTTTTGAACCTCCTAAAACTGCTGTTACTGGTTTTTCGCTGTTTTTAAGTACTTTGTTTAAGCTTTCTATTTCTTTTGCCAATAATGTTCCAAAACATTTTTCGTTAGGAAAAAACTGTGCAATAATTGTTGTTGATGCGTGAGCTCTATGTGCTGTACCAAATGCATCATTTACATAAATATCTCCAAGAGATGCTAATTCTTTTGCGAAAGCAACGTCTCCAGCTTCTTCTTCAGCATGAAAACGTAAATTTTCAAGCAATAAAACTTCTCCTGGTTTTAAATTTTTAGCTGCTGTTTGTGCTGGTTCTCCAATACAGTTTTCAGCAAACTTAACCTCAACTCCTAAAATTTGAGAAGCTGTTTTTAAAATATGTTTTAACGAATATTTTTCTTCTGCTCCTTTTGGTCTTCCTAAGTGCGACATTAAAATTACGCTTCCTCCTTGTGCTAAAATAGCATCAATTGTTGGTTTTGCTGCATCAATACGTGTCGTATCAGTTACATTAAAATTCTCGTCTAACGGCACATTAAAATCAACACGGATAATTGCCTTTTTATTTTTAAAATCGAAATCGCTTAAAGTTTTCATTTGATAATTTTTTAGTTTTTTTGAAAGAAAAACAAATATAGAACTTTTACAGTTGTCTTAAATTCGAAAAAAACAAAAATAACTGTTGATTAACAACGAAAACGATGTAAATTATGAAATAAAACAAAAAATGTTTTATTCTATAAAATTTTTACTGCGGTTCTTATTAATCGTGTACTGGACTTTGTGTACAAGGACAGTTACTGATTGATGAGAAGAAATCAAAACCAATTGTAATTGAATGCGTTCCGGTATTGTAACTTCCTAAATCATTGAACATTACTTGATAGGAGTATCCAAAATAGAATTTTGATTTCATGAAACCTACCATTGGTCCTACTGAAAGTGGTTTTGGAAATTGATCGTTTAAGAAACGGTATGAAACTCCAATCCAATAATAATCTTCGTAACGGTTATAACGTCTGTACTTAAAGTTGAAATCGGTTGTTGAACGCTTATCGCTTGCAAAATACTGATAGTAAATTGATGGTTCGTATTCTATACGTCTATTTTCGCCGTCATTAAATACAAAGCCTGTATATACTTGATAGTTTGAAAGTAAACTAGGTTCTACACCACGATATTTATCTGTGTTCTTTTTTAAGACGTTATTGGCATTAAAACTTACATAAAATCCTTTGTTACGATATAGCGCACTAATATCGAAGTTGCTATTTGTTGTATAACGGTTATCTGTAACGGCTGGATCCAAAATTGGATGTTCTATTGTATTGTTAAATTCATCAATATCAATTCTAAATGTATTGAAGTTGTATGAAAGTCCAAAAGACAAATATTGTTTGGAATAATAATCAAGAATCAAATGGTGTGCAAATGAAACTTTTGCTCCTGTTTGTCTGGTATATCCATTTTTATCATTGTAAACATTTAAACCAACTCCTGAACGGTCTAGAATTCTAAAATCGGCATACAGCGATTGATTATCGGGTGCATCTTTAATCCCAACCCATTGTGTAAGGCCGTTGGCACGAATTCTAAGATTATCACCAATTCCTGCAAATGCTGGTGAAATTACAAAAGGGTTATCTGCCAAATACTGGGTAAATACTGGTAGGTTTAACTCTTGGCTGTAACTTGTTGTTACAGCCATGAGTACTAAGGATAAAATAAACTTTTTCATTGTAATAATTTTTTTAGACAACATCATAGGGGCATTTATTTTGTTATCTGTATAAAGTGAAATGTCCAACAAACTCTCTTGCATCATTCTCGTCATTTAGTTTAAGAACATACCAGTAATCACCTGATGGTAATTCAGCACCGTTGTATCTACCATCCCATTTTTGACCATAGTGATATTTAGCAATTATACGACCGTATCTGTCAAATATTGAGAACTCCAGTTTGTCATAGATATTAGTACATCCTGGTCCCCAAGTGTCGTAAACGCCGTCTCCGTTTGGTGTAAAGTAATTATCAAGACAAACATCAATATACTTAATGTAGTAATCTTGAGAAACTGTACAGCCGTTTTTATCTCTTACGGTTATGGTATAAGTACCTGTTTTGTAAATTTTGAAATCATTTTTAGTGCTAAAGTTTACTCCATCGATACTGTATTCGTAATCACCTCCACCACCGGTAGCAGTTGCTTTAATAATGTTCCATACTCCTTTGTCTTCGGCTAATGTTAATGCTAAAGGTTCGTATGAAACGATATCAAAACTTGCTGTTGGTACTTCACATCCGTTTGTATGTCTAGCCACAATAAAGTGTCTTCCTGGCGTTATGTTCATAAAGACATTACTTGGCTGATAAGTTCCTGTTCCGTCAAGTGAGTAATCAACATCGGCAATATCATTGCTGTCATCAATTTTTACTACTACCATGTTAGCTTGCGCATTGTCGACACAGTGGTAAGATACTTCGGTAATTGGATCAAGAACAACTGGCAATGGCATATTGATTTCGACTTCAGAACTACATCCGCTGCTATCAATAATATAAACTGTGTGTTTACCTCCAGTTAAACCAGTATAATCCCTGATATTTCCGTTCACTGGAAGGTACGGCCCTTTTTCATTATCAAGACTTTCTGTATAAGGTGCTGTACCTCCTTTAATCTCGATACTAAATGCACCATCTTTATCACCAGCACAAACTTCTGGAATCATAGAACCTGCAATTTCAGCAGCAATAAGTTGATCTGGCTCTTTTATCTCAACGTCTTTTAGGAATACATAACACTCATTTTCATCCTGAACTAAAATATCATAGAATCCAGGTTTTAAGTTTTCGAATACATTTTTATCGAAGAACTGTCTAAATTCAGGTTCAATAGCATATTTGTAAACTCCTACTCCGCCATTTGCATTTACTGTTATTTTACCGTTATTATAACCGTTACAAGTTACACCAGTAGGTACTGCTGTTGCTACAAGAGGCTCATTTGGTTGTGTAATTTCAATTGAAGTTGACCAAAATTCGCAATCAGAACTTGTTACTTTTACTTTGTAAACTCCAACAGATAAATTTGTAAATACTCCAGGTGTAAGCTGCGTTGGTACTGGAGTAATATCTACTCCGGCTGCATCTTGTAAGGTGTAAATATAATTTCCTAAACCTCCTTTTGCAATTACTTTAATAGATCCTGTTGCGCTTCCTTTACATTTAATATCAATCTCACTAGTATGCTCAAAATCTAAATTAGGAACTGGTGAGAACTCAGATGTATTAGATATATAGCTCTTACAATCATTAGAGTCTTTTACAAAATATTTGTATTGAACTTTTGCTGTTGTTACCGGCAATGTAATATCTACAAATGAATTAAATGATGCCGCAGAATATGTAATTCCGTCTGCGCTGTAATAATATGGCCCAGTTCCTCCAACTGCAGTAAGTCTAAGTACTGGCGCTTTTCGACAAGTCTCAGTAGTTACAATTTCTAATCTTGCTTTTACTAAATCTGGCTGATCAATAACTGCTTTGTTTGAATCATTTGTACAAGTCCAAGTATCATTTACTGTTACATAATATGTTCCTGCTTTAAGACCTGTAAACTTTCTTGCGCCTTGTGATTGTTCTACTGTCACAGAACCGTCTGTCAATACTCCATGAAGCGTAAAAGTATAATTACCTGAACCTCCTGTAACTAAATCTATTGTTACTACTCCGTCTTCATTATCAAAACAAGTCAGCTTTGGCGTAGCACTAATCTTCACATCAATTGGCTTAGGGTTATCTAATTTGGCGCTAACAGAGCTTTCGCAGCCTAAACCATCTTTTACATAAACGGTATAATCTCCAGCTGTTAACTTATCAAATACTGGTGAAGCGTTATATCTTTTAACAACCGATGTTCCTAATCTAAGTTCGTACAAATATTCACCCGGCCATCCACCTGTTGCTGATGCTACAATTACACCATCATTGTTACCAGCAACGCAAGTAATTTCAGATTGTGTTTTAGACGCAGTTAATGCAGCTGTTGGTCTATTAATTGTAAAATAGCTTGAAACGCTGCAAAAAGGAGTTCCTCTTAATGTTGCTGTAATCTTATATTCACCAGCTGACAAATTAGAAATTGTAAATGGTCCCGCGTTTGGTGTACTACCGCTTTTAACAGTTACTCCCGCTGCATCAGTAACGATATAATCAAATGGCCCAGCTTCGTCTGGATTAAGAGGAGTTGTGGTAATTACTCTATCAATAAAAGTAACATCTACACTTCCGTTATTGTCATTGAAACAAGTTAAGTTAACAACATTATCAATTTTAAGATTAAATGTATTTGGTTCGTTTACATAATGATATGTTTTAACCATACATCCTGTATCTAAATTTGTTACTGTAACTAGGTAATTTGCTACTGGTAAACCTATAAAAATACCGTCTGTATTTGTTTGTTTAGGATACAGGGTACCGCTTGTACCAGCTGCTGTATCAACATCTACTAAAGTATATTGTAGATTAGCAGGTGCTGTCGCTCCTACATAACTAACTGAAACTTTAATCTCTTGCGGGTTATTACATGTAATAGCTTTAGTAACACCAACCGTTATTGCATCTATAGCTATAAATGGTTTAACTTCTACAGTTGCTGGTGCTGTTCCCATACAACCTTTGCTATCGTAAACATTTACTGTATAGATCCCTCCGTTTAAGTCGTTCACTACATAAAATGGTTCTCCTCCTTTTTTAACCGGAATAGGATTTCCTGCTTTAATAAATTCAAATGTTTTATAATTACCTGAACCTCCTAAAATATTAGCAACGTTTACTGTGATTGTAGCAAAATTATTAACGTTACTACCTGAAGTACACATAAATGGTACAACATCAGGAACTGGAACACTAATAATATCAGGTGTTCCTACTGTTATATCTGCAAATTCAGAACAGCCTCTTCCTGAATATACTGTAATTCTGTAAGGACCTGCTGCTAAACCTGTAAAGATTGGACTATCTTGTTTTGTTATTCCTCCATCGATACTATACTTATAATCAGGATTATCATTAACTCCAGCTGATGGAGCTTCCAAAATTGCTGTTATTGTTCCATCTGTTGAATTAAAGCACGTAACTGCTGTTGGTTTTAAACTGAAACCTGTTATTAAAGTTGCATCTTCAATTTTTACATCTTCGATTTTAACGCAATTTGTCAATTTATCTCTTACGTAGAATTTATAATCTCCTGGTATTAATCCTTTAAATATATACTCTGCTGGAGTTGCAGGATCTTCAAAATATGCAATTCCATCCATACTAAATTCATAGCTTGGAGTAATTGTACCACCAGAAGCCTTTAAAGTAACTTCACCTGAAGATGTATTACATGTTGGCACTGTTGAAACCTTGGTGATTAGTTTTAATGGCTGTAAAATATTTACTTTAAACTCAACTGGGTTTGTACATCCATTTTTATCTTTTACAGTTACGATATATTCTCCTGCTTTATCTACAGTAAATGTACCTGTAGGCTGAAAACCGTTACCAATACTATACTCAGCACCGCCTGCAGTTGTCGCAGTTACAGTGAAAGTATAGGTTCCTGTAAGACTAGGGCAATTACTGAATGCATTTACTGAAAGTCCTGAAGGACTCACATCTTCTGCAATTGTAACATCTTGTTTAATAACACAGCCTTTGCTGTCTTTTACATAAACATCCCATTTAGTATTAACTGCTGGATCTAATACTTTAACGCTTTCTGGGCCATATGCTAGATCTGGAGAAGTACCATCTTCAACAAATGCGTAGGTATTACCACCACTTCCTCCTGAAATACTGGTTAAATCAATAGTAACTCTTGAGCCACCATTAAAACAATTTTTATTCTCATTTTTTACGCTAAAGCCACTTAATACTGGTGGTTCTGTAATTTCAACCTCATTTGAAACTGCTGGACAACTTGGGAAAGCTGTTTCTACAATCGAAACTGTATAATTTTTACCTGCGTAAACTTTTTCAGGAATTACAAAAGAAGTTGATGCGCTGCTGTTTCCTACTCCTGTTACTGGTGGAGTTAACGGAAGTCCTCCTTGTAAAATCTCATACGTATAAGGTCCTGCGTAATCTGTAATATTAATCTGGATTTGTCCAGTCATATTTGTATTACAATCTACATTTGTAAAGACACTAGCGGTCACTTTGATTTTATCGAAAACCGGAACTTCTACAGCGTTAGACATAATGCTGCAAGTAGTATTGTTATCGAAAATTTCAAATTCATAAAAATGACCTGCTGTTTTAGCAGCATAAACAAATGTATTACCTGTTACTGGAATTAATCCTGGAATTAGAACACCATCTCTATATACCTGATAAGTAAACGCTGCTGGAGTATTTGTACCTCCTGTAATAGTTACCTCAATGTCTTGCTGATCGTTAAGACAGTCCATTGGCGGATTTATTACAACTGCGACAGCTTTTTGTAATATAGGGAATGGGGCAATTATTACCTCTTCGCTATAGATACATCCATTAGTATCTTTGACATAATACTTAACAGTTTGAGTTAATTGATTATCAACAACTTTAAATATGTTGTCATCTCCCCAGGTTGTTCCATTGTTACTATACTTATAGTTTGTAATTATACCGCCTCCTTGTCCGCCAGAAGGAATGATTTCAATTTCTTTGTCTTTTAAATCATCTCCATTACATTCAAATTTTGATTGTTTGAATGTAGCGCTAACTGGCGTTGGCGGAATAAGTGTGGTATTATCTGTAAACTCACAATCTCTATCAGATTTAACAGTTACACTATACGTACCAGCTATTAAACCAGTAAATAGTGGAGTATCTTGAACAACTGGAATACCACCCGCTGGGATAGTTCTGATAAGGGTAAACTTATACGGTTGATTGTCATTAGATGCCGCCAATACAACTTCTACAGTACCATTGGCATCATTACCTTGTCCAGGTGTACAATATGGCGGTGTATTCTTTAAAGTAAACGTAACATCTGTTGGAATTAATAGATCAACAACTGTCGATTTACTACAAGTTGTACCTAAATCTTCAACCGTAATTGTATAATTTCCTGCTGCCTGATTCAAGAATATTGGATCATTTAATTGTACAACATCTGGAGTACTAACTGTATTGTTTACTAAAGTGTATTTAAAATTACTTGATATAGTACCTCCAGTTACCTCTGCAGTAATTGTTCCATTTGCAAGTTTACAAGCTGGTAATTTGGTAAAATCAGCATTGATGTTCAATGGTGCCACTATTTCAATACCTGACACCTTATTGCCACAACCATTGGCATCTTTAATTTCAACACTATGTATCCCAGAAGATAAGTTCGAAATTGTAAATGCTGCTGCAGGAATTGGTTTAAATGCACCTCCATCTAAACTATATTGATGTTGTCCAATTCCTACGGTAGTAAAGTTTACATTAATACTGAATCCAGCCTCTGTTGCAGTACATTGATTTCCTACTACTGCTGTAATTTCAGGCTCAGGATCAAGTAAAACATTAACTTCTTTAAATTCAATACAACCATAAGCATCCCTAACATACACTATATAATGACCATTATCCTTATTAAATGTGTTGCTTGTGTGTAAAGCAAGCTCAAAAGATGCTGCCGTTGGTTTAGTATCACTTGCTGCATCATAACCAACAGGTCCTAAATCATCAAAAATTTGATATAAATATGGTACTGCAATGATACCGTTTGCTGGATCTGCATCAATAGTTGTTCCTCCTTTTCCAAAAGCTTCAATTACTCCTTTCGCGGCTTTACAATTATCATTCTTAGGTAAATTTACTGTTAAAGTTAAAGGTGTAAGTGATTGTGAAATTGTAAACGTTTTAGATGAATTTATACATACATCTACGCCGCCAACATTATCAAACTCTGTAAATAAAATATAGTACGTTCCTGGAATTAATAAAGCAGGGATATCGTAACCAGTTGCAGCTGTTGCTTTTGTAACCATTCCAGAAACTGGAGTTGGAAGCGGCTTGTTTGTTTGAGAATTAAATATTTCATATTTAACATCTGTGGTTGCTGGATTAAATCCAGAAAGTGTGAACGAAACTTTACCATCCTTCGCGTCCATACAAGTAACATTACTTGCTTTAACATCAGGAATTAAAGTAGATGCTGATTCAGTTGGAACTTCAGCTTGTTTAAAATAATAACAATTTGTTGCTAAGTCATAAACAATAAATGAATAGACAACACCAGGATTTAATCCTGTAAAAAGTGATTGTAAATATTTAGGATCTGTTTTATCTACTGTTTCAAGAGCATCTTGATATGATCCCAAATTGCTGGCATACTCGTATGGAGGAGTTGAACCAGATAAAATAGGGTAAAGTGCAAAATGATATGGTCCTCCTACTACAGCTGGCTTTACAGACACTAATAATTCTGCAGTAGTACATGATTTTGTTCCTGTAATCTTTATATCCATCTCCTCTGGTGGAGAAGCCATAGGGATTACTTTTGTAACAGAGCAATCATTAGCATCTGTAACTGTCAATTCATAAATACCAAAATTTAAAACATTAAATGTGTAATCACCTCTAGCATCAGATATATTATGTGGAGCTGTTTGTGTTGGCTGCCCAACATTGTTTGTCAACGTATAGGTGAATGGTCCATCAAGAACTACAGGTGGTCCAGGATTAGCAACGTTTGATCCTCCAATTAAATCTTTTACTGAAATTGATCCATAAGAGAACCCTGCACCATCACATTTCATGTATTCTACACCAACTGTGTACTCAATTTTAAGAGGTTCTTTAATTTTTGCTGGTAAAGTACCTGTACATCCGTTATCATCAGTAATCGTTATGGTATAATCACCCGCTGGAAGACCGGTTGTTTGAGTACCGAAATCAAAACTAACGGGGCTGGTTTGTTTTACATTGATTGTATAAGGTCCCTTGCCTTTGGCTGTATTAATAACTACATCAATAGATCCTGTTTTGTCTCCATGACAATAAATAATACTCCCTTGTTCGGCTGATGTTATCTCCGGATCCGTTTTAGGCTCAACTATTACTGTTGAAGAGGTTGTACATCCTTTTGCATCACTAAATTTAAACAAGTAAGTTGTTTGTGTTGTCGCCGTTGTAGCAATGTTATTTGTATAAGTAAAAGTATTACCTGTAAAAGTATACACTGTAGGATCTAAAGTTTCATCTCCGTTAATTTCTACTGTATAAGAATAATCTTGAGTTCCTCCTAAAACTTCACCATCGATTCTAATACTTGGTACTTTACATGTAGGAGCGTCTATTAAATTTGTACTAGCTGTTAACTCTGTCGAAACAGTTTGTTCTGCTAGGTCGATATAACATCCTGTTGACGTATCTGTAACTCTAATAGTGTATTTGCCAGGCTTTAGTCCTGAAAAAGTTCCATGGTTTTGAGTAGCTTTTCCAATAATATTATACACATAATTGGTCTGTGTATTTGGAGTTACTTTTATTGTAGCTCCAGCTGCAGTATAACATAAGATTGATGTTGCATCAATACTTGCAACTACTGCTGTTTTACCAGCAATCGTAAAGTCTTGAGTAACCTCACACCCGTTTGCATCTTTAACCACAACTTTGTAATCGCCATCTGCTAAATCCTCAAAAGTATTGCTTGTTTTTACAATTGGAGTACTTGGGGCTGCAACGGGAGTTACTGTATATTCATAATCGCCCCATCCGCCTACTACATTAATAATGGCTTTTCCATTTTCTTTACAAGTAACTGGCGAAAGAGTTGGAAGATTAATTTCAAATTTTGTCGATGGCGCTTTAACAGTTTCTTTTTTTGAAACCTCGCAATCTGTTTTTCCGTTTTTAACAATAATCTCATGTTCTCCTGCTGCCAATCCAGAAACTAAAATTTCAAATGAACTGCCTGTTGCAGGTGTAAATAATCCCGTTTGAGCTGTTCCGCCATCAACAGTATAAGAATATGGTGTGTTATTACCAAACCCAGAAATAGTATATTTTATAGATCCATTTGCATCATCAAGACATTTTACATTGCTGTCAACATTGCTGCTGATACCTAATAACGGTAATTTATCAATAGTATATAATACTTCTTTTGTACAATCATTTTCGTCTTTTACTTCAAAAGTATAATTTCCAGGTGCTAAACCTGTAAATTTCGGATCTGATTGATATAATGTCTGTGCAGTAAGCGGCAATGAAATACGGTATTGGAATGTCGCCATTGTACCTTTACCTCCAGTCACACTTTCGATAGTTACATCAACTGTATTTGACGGACATTTTAATGCGGTGTTAGAGAATGTCATATCAGTAGGCGGTGTCAAAGCAACTATAGTTCCAGCAGGAACTGTAAGAGGACATCCTTTTCCATCTGTAATATCAACATTATAAGTTCCTGGAATATCTAAATTTTCAAATAAACCTGTATCATTTGATGCTATAACTGTTGTACCATTTTTTAATACAAATGTAAAAGATCCGTTTCCACCAGTTGCAGAAGCAGAAATTGTTGCCTTATGTGCACAAGTATATGGAATTGATATTGAAGCAGAACCTCCTAAAGCATCCGGAGCTGAAATAGTAACTGTTTTTTGACCTGTACAGCCTTTGCTGTCTTTTACATAAAACGTATGATCACCTTCTGATAAACCAAAGAAAATACCAGTATTATTTGTAAACGTTGTACCATCATCGCTGAATTTATATCCTCCAGAACCATTTTCTCCTGACAATACAACAGATCCATCACTTTTTGTTTTGCAAGAAACATTTGTTTTGCTAATCTCTTTAAGGCTAGGATTTGTGATTGGATCAATTTTAACTTTTAACGGTTTCGTACATCCGTTTTTATCTTTAACCTCAAATTCATAATCACCTGCGTTACTTGTTGTAAAAGTAAACGTTCGACCTGTAGCTAACGGCGAAGGCTGATCTAATGTTCCTGCTGGTCCTGATACTTTAGTTATTGTAAACGGAAGGTATCCTCCAGTTATAGTTCCCGTAATTACAGCATCTTTTGTCGTTGGCGAAGAACAGTCAAGTTCTTTAACTGAAGGGGTTACAACTAATTCTGGCTCAATTGTAATTGAAATCTCTGGAGATTTACATCCTGCCGCATCTATAACTATAATTTTATGAAGTCCAGGTTCAACATTTTTGAAAATATGAGATGTCTGAGCTGTATCATTATCTAAACTATAGCTAAATACACCTGTTCCGCCACTTGCTTTTACAACTAAAGTCGCTTTATTAACTTCATCATAACAATAATCTGTAGCAACATCCAACTCTACGTCTATAACTGGCGAGGCATCTACTTTTATAGGATCTCCTGCCGGACTGATACAACCGTTAATATCTTTTACAAATAGTTCATAATCTCCTGGTAATACATCTAAAAACTCTTCATTTTTCTGAAAAATTCTGTATACACCACCAGCTGCATATCTTAATTCATATTCATAAGCACCTGATCCACCTATGGCACTTGCCGTAATAGTAGCACCTACATCACATCTTGCAATTGTTTTTACAGAAGCATCTGCAACTATCACATCTGGTGCTTTAATAGTTGGCGAAGCTGTTACAACGCAACCTGATCCCGCTGGAGTACTATCGAATCGCATTCTTACGTCAAAAGTACCAGCATTAAATCCTCCAACAATTAATGGGGTTACTGTAGTTGTTACCCAATTTGCACCACCATCAATTGAATATTGATAACCATTTGCAGTATCAAAATTAGATGCTGTGATCGTTATTTCACCATCAGCGGCGCCTGTAGCACATGACACATCTTTAGTAGCTGTGGCAGTGGCAGTAAAAGCTTTACCTGTTGGTACATTAAAAGGAATTTCTACAATCGTTTTACATGATTTTGGCAATTGATATACCAAAATATCATCAAGCGCTAAATCGTTACCATCTTCTCTATCACTATTTGATCTAATAACAAAATCTAGAGCAGTATTAGGACCCGGATTAATTGATAATTTATCTAAAAAGTTCCAACTTTCATTTTGAAGAATATCTGCTGTATTTACAGATGCTCCTGGAACTACGACTCCATTTTTATGTAATTCAACTGTTAGGTTTGGTTTTACTTTTTGATTTGCTTTAAGCAGCAAATTCAAAGCATAAAATTCAACTTTAATATCCTGACCAGGAATAATGTCAACAATTGGCTTTGTATATATAATACCACCTGCACCAGCTGTTTTTCCAATGTTTACTGCTAAGTATCTTCCTTCGGTATTAGCTCCACCACTGGTGTGATCTACAGGAATTGTCCATCCAAAATCAGCAGTATGATCAGGAAGTATTTTTTTTGTAACTACATATTCTCCATCGTTTAAAAGATAATCATGCCATAAACCTGCACCACAATCAGTAATGTAGTCTTGCTTTTCCCAACAATAATTACCGTTTATACCAGCTATTTTTGCATCAGCTCCGCTGCCAAAATCTTCCTTCAATAAATTACTGTAAGTAGGCACACTAACTAATTTATACTCAACACGTACCTTATGATCTCCTGTCGTTACATTTGGAAACACATTTGGAGGTACATTTGTATTTGGAGTTGTACTATCGTCCAAATAATAATTATATTCAAAACTAGCATTATCTGGATTATTTACAGTCACCGTAGTTGTTGCCGTACCATCACAATTAAAAGATAATGGAGCTTTAATTTCTATAATTGGAGCCACTGGAGGTAAATCTATTTTAACATCCTTCATTGGATAAATACAACCATTCTTATCTTTTATGTAAACAGTGTATGTTCCTGGAAGTTTATAAGCCCAATTATCTGTAATCCATGTTTTTTGATCATCAAAACTATAAGTATAAGGCAACACTCCTCCTTGCGGATTTGTTATACGAATTACTCCTTCACCTGCAGGTCCACAGCCTGCTAATTCAGATACTCCAGCTGAAGCTGTTAAAGCTACATCTGGTCCTAAAATTGTAATTTCTCTAGGTAGATCAACACATTCTACACCATCATAAATATATTTAACTACTAAAGAGTGCTTTCCTGCTGCTAAATTTTTAATTGGTGAAATCGAACTGTATGCACCTCCATCTAAACTATATGATACCGCATAACCAGAATCTACTGGTGATACTCCAATAATAATTTCTCCAATATTTTCCCCATAACATTTAACATCAGTTGTTTTAATGTCAATTGTTGGTTTTGGTACCATTGTAACCGTTATTGGAAGTGTCATTACGGAACATCCTTTATCATCAACCACTTCAATTTTATAAATTCCATCGGCAGGCAAATTATCTACGGTCACTGGAATTTTAGGATTGGTAACATAATCAGCATTGCCATTTACATAATACATGTAATATGGCGGTGGTCCTGGTCTTGGAGTTCCTCCTTTAACTGTTACTTGAATTTCGCCATCACCACATGCAGAAAGTACTTTTGTAATTTTTGCCTCGGCAGTCAAACGATAATCAAATACTATTATTTCTTTTGTTTGGAAACAGCCGTTTTTAGCTGTAGACATATCAACTTCATATTCTCCAGGTTCAACTCCTGTAAATTGTTTAAAGTTATCATCGATAAACCCTGTGTTTTGAATCTCTACTGTGCTTCCTTTTTTTCTAAGCACAAATTTATATTGACCAGGAACATTATTAATATTGGCATTTATTGTTCCTAAATCACCTGTACAAATTGGATGGGTTGCTTTAATATCTGTTGTTAATAAAAGTTCCTCAACATTTACGTCTACAAAAAATGGACAGCTTGAAATTTCTCCATTAATTAATACCGTTTGTCTAATTTGAACTTTATAACTTCCTTTTGGAACATCATTAAATATACTTGATGTTTGATAATCTATACCATCAAGACTATAAGAATATCCTGTGTTTTCAGGCGGATTTGTAACTGTAATACTTCCTTTTGTATTACAAATAATATCTTGTTTCTCGGCCTTAGGATCAAGTAAATTTTGGTATACATTAAAATAATGTATAACAACGCAGGTATTTCCATAATTAACAACAAGTCTATATACACCAGCTTTATTTACCGTAAAAATAGATCCTCGTCCTATTTCATTCCAATTAGTAGCGGCTTCATTAGGACAGCTGTCTGGTACTGTTTTATCTGGTATATCAGTGGTTTCCTGCCAAATAATACTTGTAGCTCCAGTAATTTTAGTATCGAGTTCTCTTGTATCATTTAGACCGCATAAAAATATTTTAGGAAAAGGTTTAAGATCTCGAACACAAACGAAAGGCTCATTTGTTGCAGGATCTATATTGTCTCCTTTGATTGGGTTTTTAATGGTTCCAGCTAGATAATCTGTCACATTAAAAGTTTGCTGAATAGGTTCACAATTTGCAGCTCCACTATTGTTAACCGTATATTTTCCCGGTTTATTAATAGTTACGGTTCTGTTGTTTCCTCCAAAAATAACTCCCTTTGGATCTCTCCACACATAAGTTGTGTACCCCAAAGCAGCTGTTAATGTTGTCGTACCGCAAAGTGATACGTCTCGGCTAAATAAACAATCCTGAATACCAACTAAAAAGTTTGTTGCTGTTGGTTCTCCAATATTACAAGCCGAAATTGAAGAATAACTTCCTTCTCCAAAACCATTTGGAGAAGTATTTTTTACACCGTAATATTTAGAATATGCTATGTTTTCAATTTTGTTAGCACAAGCATCAATCAATTCATTACAATCGTCTACAACTTTTACTCTAAATTTAATACTATATGGCGTAAGCGGTCCATTTGCAACAACCATTGCATCTGGTATTGTAAAAATAAGTTTTCTTGTTGTAGCGTCATAAGTAGCACCAATTCTAGAATCTTTTGTAATACTGCCAAGACCACCAAAAATTACATTTTTAGGAAGCTCATCCGTTATAGTAAAGTTCTTAGCGTCATCATTTCCTTCATTTCTAAAATTAATCTCGTATTGAATATCTTGATTTAATGTTACAGGCTTTCCATTAATATTCTTGTCATCTTTATCAAGTGCATTCTTTTTCAATACAATTTTTGGCGCAATAATTTCTACTGATAGTGCATTAAAAAACAGATAATAAGAATCTGAAGAAGTGCTTATTCTCAAATTCGCATCTGTTTCGTCATTTTGTATAATGGCGTTTTTATTATTATCAATTTTTATAACACCAGCATCATAACCTAATGTATTTATACTATTTGGAACACGCCCCGCTAGTATAACATCTCCGTCTGTTATAGTACTATTAAAAAAGTTTGGTGTTGGCGGTATCGCAGGTTTATAATTCCACCACGGACCAGAAGCAGGTACTCCAGGAGCAATTGGTCTAACAAGTGAAGAAATATTTCCATATTCAGCAGATTTTGCTCCTTTAATTTCAAGACCGTCACCTTTTAAACTAGCATCACCTTCTAAGGCACTAAACCCTAATTTAGCATTTACATCTCCAAAAAGATTCGTTCTAAAACCTGAAATAGGAAGGATTAATGGCGGGTCGCTTTTCTTAATAATACCAAAACCATTAAAACTTGTAATAAACCTGTTTGGAAGCAATGGATCTTTATAAACCACAAAAAGTGTCCAACCTCCGGAGTTACCGCCAGGAGTAATTTTTCCTTCAGAGCAAACTATATCACCAATGGTATAAACTCCTTCTTTTGCTGCTTTAACCTCGTCTGTAATTTCTTTAAAGCAAGCATATGGCTTGGATGCATAAACTTCATCAACACCTGGCCCTCCTTCATCATAAATAACAGTACCCGTAATTGGAGTATAAGTGCCATTTGGTACTTTAAGTTTTACTGTATTAATAATACTTCTATCCGTACCTTGGTAGGTTCCTGCCCAATAAAGAGCTGCATATTCAATTTCAAAACAGCCTTTACTAGCTGGAGGAATTGTTAATGTTGCAGAGCTTGAATTAAAGGTGCCCTGTTTATCAACATTAATGTATTTCATTTCGAAATTGTCATTTACCTTAGATGTATCATCAAAAGGATCATTTGCACGGTTTCCATCCTTATCTTCATGTCTATTTAAGATATTGTTTCCAATAACTAAAATATCGCCATTTAAGTTGTTTGCATACTCCGTTTTAAAATTTTTTCTTACCTGAGCATCTGAAGAAAAGCTCAACAAGAACAACATAACGGCAATTAATGCTTTAAAAATAGTAGGTTTTTTCATGGTCTTCATTTTGTTTTTGCTTTACGTTTATTTTTTAAGGGGCATTAAAAAATAAACTCCAGCTTTCTGAAACATTTTATTATCTGTGTCCTTCTCAAAACAAAAAGGACATATTTTCTCATTGTAATTATATTAATTTTCCACTTTTACGATAGCCATTTTCCCGTTGTATGGTTTAGATCCTTTAGCTTCTAATGCCTTAGTTGCTTCTGGTAATCCATCGAACTTATCGTAATAGATGTAATATTTACTTGTTGTAACGTTGTAAAAGAAATTAACATCTGTACGTCCAGCTGCTACCGCTTTTCTTAAGAATTCATCTCTTTTTTCAACGCTGTTGTGAACTGCAATAATTAAATAATAACCATTATCAGAATTTTTAATATTCTTAATAATCTGCATATTCGACTGGTCTTCTCCAAAATCAAAATCACTTGCCTTCAATGGTGTGCTGCTTAATTTTGTGGTCTCTTTGATACGTTTAAGAGCGGCAACGTCCTGTGCATATCTTCCTTGATCGTTTTCATATGCTGCACGTTTAATTCTACGTTTTTTCTCAATCTCCGTTTCAGTCTTAATACGCTCTAAATTCGAAAGCAGAACCGCACTGTCTTGCTCCATTTTTAACTGTGCTGCTTTTAACTCATTTATCTTATCTAAATAAGCTTTATTCAAAGCATCATTTTTATTTGGAACTTTTTTAAGTCTTTCGTTATACAAATTAGTCAGTTTTGCAATCTCTTCTTTTTGCATTCTGCTCGCATCTGCAAGTTGTCCTTTTAAGGCCTCTAATTGACTATTTTCTGCTGCAACACTTTTAAATGGTTTTGGCTCTTTATAAATACCTTTTTCACTTAAATCGTTTTCTTCTCTTAAATCATTCAAGTCTCTTTGTTTATTAGCTACTGTTGTATTAAACTGAGATAATAAATCTTTCTGTACTTTACTTGAATTTTCTAATGACTGTGTTAAGTTTTCAATAGCTTTAGCAGTATCGTCTTTTGGAGTTGCTGCTGCTTTTGCCACAGCTTCAGCAGCTAATCTTGCTTGAAGCGCTTCTGCATCAGCTTTCGCTTTAGCGTCTGCCAATAATTTAGCCTCACGTGCTTCTTCTGCTAATCTTAACTGTCTCGTTTCTTCTTCCGCTTTCATTTTTTCAGTCGCTTCCGCATCTGCTTTTGCTTTTGCATCTGCTAATAATTTAGCCTGAGCCGCCTCCATGTCTGCTTTTGCTTTTGCATCCGCAGCAAGTTTTGCTTGGCGGGCTTCTGCATCAGCTTTTGCTTTTTCTTGCGCTGCTTGTTTTACTCTAAGAGCTTCAGTATCTGCTTTCGCTTTTGCATCTGCGGCTAATTTTGCCTGAAGTGCTTCTGCATCAGCCTTAGCTTTTGCATCGGCTGCAAGTTTCGCCTGTAATGCTTCTGCATCCGCTTTAGCTTTTGCATCTGCCGCAAGTTTAGCTTGAAGTCCATCGGCTTTGGCTTTTTCTTCAGCCGCTTGTTTTGCTTTCAAAGCTTCAGCATCGGCTTTCGCTTTTGCTTCGGCAGCTAATTTGGCTAAGCGAGCTTCTTCAGCTCGTTGCAATTGTTTAGCTTCAGCGTCTGCCTTTGCTTTCGCAGTTGCTTCTGCATCTGCTTTAACTCTTGCATCAGCAATTAGTTTTGCTTGTAATGCCACCATATCGGCTTTTGCTTTTGCTTCTGCTGCCAATCTCGCTTGTTCCGCTTCTGCATCAGCCTTCACTTTAGCTTCAGCTGCCAATTTCGCTTGTAATGCTTCTGCATTGGCTTTTGCTTTAGCCTCAGCAGCCAGCTTAGCTTGAGCGTCTGCTTTTGCTTTGGCATCGGCTACTAATTTTGCTTGAAGTGCTTCAGCATCGGCTTTAGCTTTTGCTTCTGCGGCTAATTTTGCTTGCGCTTCGGCATCTGCTTTTGCTTTTGCATCTGCGGCCAATTTAATTTTTAAAGCTTCTGCATCTGCTTTCGCTTTTGCTTCGGCAGCTATTAATGCTTGTCTTGCTTCGGCATCTGCTTTTGCTTTTGCTTCCGCAGCTAATTTTTCTTTCAAGGCCGCATCTGCAGCTGCTTTCGCTTTTGCATCTGACGCTAGTTTCGCCTTATTTGCGGCATCAATTGAAGCTTTAGTTTTTGCTTCGGCAGCAGCTTTTGCTTTTGCTTCGGCAGCTAACTTAGCTTGCAATGCATCAGAATCTGCTTTTGCTTTTGCATCAGCAGCAAGTATCGATTGTAAATCTGCTTCTTCTGCTTTGGCTTTAGCTTCTGCTTTTCGTTTTGCTTCTGCTGCATCAGCTTTAGCCTTATCATCTGCTGCTAATTTTATTCTTAATGCTTCGGCATCTGCTTTGGTCTTGGCATCAGCCGCAAGTTTAACTTTAAGAGCCTCTGCATCTGCTTTTGCTTTATCAGCTGCTAACTGCGCTTGTGTTTTTTGTGGAGCTGCACTAGCTGCTGCAGGTTTATTTGCAATTGCTTGTGCTCTCGCTGCTGCTGCTGCATCAACTCTTGCCTTAGTATCTGCGGCTAGTTTAATTCTGCGTGCTTCAGCATCGGCTCTGGCTCTATCAGCGGCCAATTGTGTTTGTGTTTTTTGTGTTGTGGCAACTGCTCTATTTGCTGTTGCAGTTTGTGCTCTTGCACTGGCTGCGGCATCAGCTTTAGCCTTAGCATCGGCTGCTAATTTTATCTTAATAGCTTCAGCATCTGCTTTCGCTTTATTATCTGCTTCTAATTTTGCTTTTGCAGCTGCTTCGGCATCAGCCTTCACTTTTTCTGCAGCGGCAAGTCTTGCTTGTTTTGCTTCTGCATCAGCAACAGCTTTAGCTTCAGCTGCTAATCTAGCTGTTTCGGCACCACTCACCCTTGTAACTGGAGCACTTGTAGTTTTCTTTGCCATTACTGGTTTTGGTTTTGCAGGATCTATTAATGATCCTTCTTCATCTTCACCGTAATAGTAATTTTTACTTTTAAATTTATATGCAATTGCAAACTCATGAGAACCTCCCATATTGGTGAAATTTCCCATTCCTCTTTCGTAGTTATACTCGATAGAAATGCTAGGCGAAATATTAACGCCTAAACCAGCCGAAATTCCGTATAAAGTATTATATCCTGCCTGTGCCCAAAATCCTTGCGGAATTGCAAGCATAGCAAGTCCAGAAATAATCGTTTTATCTTTTTTAATCTCTGTTTTTACAAGTCCAGAAAATTTACTTCTGTCAAAAAAACCAAAACTATCCAAATAACCCGTGTACATTCCGTGCAGTTGTATCGCTCTTTCTGGATCATCCTTTACCATTCCTGAACCAAAATTGTAAAGCACTAAGTTGTTTATCGATAATCCGAAATCTAGAAAAGCAGTTCCGTAATTAATACCTGGATTAACAGTTAATAAAGTATTTGAAGGATACTCTCCGTTTAAAACTTCAATGTCGTCACTAATGATTTTACCTCTGTCTAATCCGCTTTTATAAACTCCTACATTCAAACCAAATGTTAAGTTACTGTCTTCTTGTAAAACGATGTTATGAGCAAAATTTCCGACTCCGCCAAAAACAGTCATTAAACCGTAATTTTGTTGAAATAAACCAAAAGCGAAAGCCTCGTTTTCTCTAAAACGACCTGAATAACCCGCCAAATAAGTTTGCGGCGCATTATCAAATTGTACCCATTGTCTTTTATTATAAAAACTTGCGTAAGCATTTGTTTCTCGAACAAAACTAAATGCAGGGTTAATTAAGTATCTGTTAAACTTTAAAGAATTTCTTATAGGCATTGAAAACGAAACAACTCCATTCTCATTTTGTTCTTGAGAATAGAGTGCATTTGAAAAACCGTAAAATAAAGTTATGAATAGTAAAATTTTCTTCATCTTATTTAATCACAGTTATTGATCCTTTTTTTTCACCGGTGTCTGATTGAATGACATAGTAATATACTGGATTTACATTTTTAAAATCTATTGCTGTCTGCGGCCAATCGCCTTGATAGTTGTAAACATCAAGAACCTTTTCGCCGTTTGAACTTAGAATAATTACTTTAGTAGTAGCGTTTTTATAAGCATCTGGAATATTCCAATACGGGTTCGCACTGCTGAGCTTAATTATATTTTGAATAACTGTAGAGGGTGCTGAAGGACCTGTAACTTTAAAGCTAAATTCCTGAGAAGATATACACCCTGTGGTCTGCGAAATTTTTGCTTTATAGTTACCAGGTGCAGCTACCAAGTATGATCTTGATGTCGCTCCTGCGATTACATTTCCATTTAATGACCACTCAAACTCTGGATTAGCAGCATCTGTAGTAAGACTTACATTTACAGTTTCGCCTTCATTAAGAGCAGTAGTATCTGCAACATCTATACTTGCTGTAAATCCGTTACTTTTAAGATCAATAGATCCTGAAGCGCTGCAGCCTCCAAAATCGACATCAACTGAATAAATACCAGATTCATTTGTCGCATAAGAACGACCTACAGCATCTTTAATAGCAACTCCATTCTTTTTCCATTGATATTTGTTTCCTGCGGTTGCTGTTAAAATTGTACCTGTTCCGTTTGCGCAAAAAGGGTTTCCTAAATTTGAGTCGATTGTAACCGAAGAACCTGATGCTGAAGAACTAACTGTTACACGATTTGAATAAGAATCTGATGTACATGTACCATAGTTGGTTTCTACATAATAAACTCCATTCGTCGTAACATTATAACTAGGTCCTGAAGCTCCAGCCATAAGGGTAGGTGGCGTAGAAACACCATTATCCTTGTACCAGTTGTAAGTTAAAAAACTGTATTTTAAAGGAGAATCATTTGGAGGCGTAGTTGAATCTGGGTCAATAGTTAATAAATAACTACCGCCCGAACAAAACGTCGCCGTACCTGAAAAATTGTTTATTGTATACTGCCTGTCGTGCGCTTTATAGTAAATAGGAAAGAAATTCTTTAAACCAAAAGAAACAAATTTACCACTTGAAAAACCAGTAGTTGAAACTCTTAAACTATAATTGTCTGCGCCAACCAAATTAGATGGAACAGAAAATTTTACAGTTCTTTGACTACCTGTATCACTAACAGGAGAGGTCACTGCAGTAACAATAGTTGTAAAGTTATTTGTTGATAGTTCAACCACAAAAACTGCTTCTGGCGGAATTCCCGTATAGGTAAATGTTGCTGTGTATTCATTCCCATCAATGCTTGCACAAATTCTATCAAAAGGTAATACTTGTGGACTGATAGTTTTTACCTGCGCATAAATATTTGATTTAGTAAATAGAATTATGCTAAATAAAATAAGTAATCTGGTAAAAGAAAAAGTAATTTTTTGAATCATATAGTACGCGTTCTAGATAAGTCTATACGTTCAAAAAATAAGATGTCTATGAATGTTTCTGAAAAATCATATTTATAGTTTTCAATAATATCTTTTGCAAGAATTGAAGTTGCACTAATTAATGAATTTTCATTACAGTCTGCACTTAGATCTTTCATTTCAGCTGCAATAGTAAGGCTGTCCTTGGGGGTGGACAGCCCTGCTATAAACTGATTAGAATTCTCTAATTGACTGATCCCTGTAGCAGGATCATTTTTTTGGTTTGTCGCTTTAAACGAAGTCAAATTACACTGTGCTTCAACAGAAACTATAGCTTCTGATGTTACAGTACTTTGTGCATATAGACTTAACGATATAGGCGAAAACAAAAATATTGTATATAAAAAATACTTTTTTGTAGATTGAGCCATTATGTCTTGATCTTTATTTGGTCCGGTTGAGACGATACATAAATTGTGTCTGGGGACTTTATTAATAAAATTTACGCGTTGAAATAAAAATCGAAATCTATTTACCTATTGCCGCTTGAAGCTGTGATTTTTCCTAGTTGTAATCTAAAATCTGGTTTTTTAGCGTTGAAAATGTCAATAAATGTTTCTTTGTTGCTGCTTTGAGAATAAACGTTAAAAAATACGCTGTTTCCGTACCAGCTCTCTAAATCTTCATTATTCGAATTGTACTCTGTAAAGATATTTCCTTTACATAGGTTAAAGTACATTTCTTCAAATTTGATTTTTTTAAGGTTAGCATCATTAATCTCAGTTTTACTGTCTAACAATACAGCAGGATTAAATCCAGAGATTACACTTCTTTTCATTTCAAGAGAAGCATTTTCAGCTACATAAACAGCCTCTTTTACTAAACCTGATTGAATATCAGCATTGATGTTTTCACTGTCGTTAAGCATTGTGATGTTTGTAGCAACAACAAGCGTTTGTTTTTTAGTAAAATCTGTTTCACTTTTCTTTTCGTATGATTTTACTTCCATACAACGAGATCCGTCTTTGTTACTAGATAAATAAGATGATCTAACCGCTAATGAATTGTATAAACGACATTGAACTCCTTGAGTAAATTTATAATCGTCGTTGATTGATTTGTAAGAAACAAATTTTGTAGCATTGACATCACCTCCAAAGAAAGCAAATGAATCTCCTCCAGAGTAACTTACCATTACATTTTCTAAGATTGTTTTATTACCAACTCCAGCGATAGTTAATCCGTTGAAAGTATCAACACCTTTTACTTTTTTTCCAGCAAATTCGATTCTAACAAATCGCATAATACCAGAATTTGAAGCTGTATTATCACCGCCATAAGTAGTAAGAGTTGGGTCTAAGTCTAGGTTATAAGAACCTACATTTCCAAATTTGTTAATTGGAGCATCTCCAAGAATAACTACTCCACCCCAGTCTCCTGCTTTTTTCAGGCTTCTGTTAGAAGTAAACACAATTGGATCAGTTTCTAAACCATCAGCCATAATTTGTGCACCTTTAGTAACTACCAATGTTCCTTTTGTTTCAAAATCACCAATAATTAAAGTTCCTGGTTCAATTGTTAAAACTGCATTATTCGTAACATACACGTTACCTTGCAAAACATAAATATTCCTCTTCAGCAATTTTGTGTTAACAGAAATATTTCCTGCTAAAATTTGGTTTGCTTCTCCGTAATCTACTTTGTTAGGCTTAAATTCGGTCCAGTTGTTTAACCAATTGGTGTAGCCCATAATTCCTTTCTCTTGTTGAGCACTCATACTTGTGACTGTCAAAAAGATACAGATCAATTGAGTAATTTTTTTCATGATAAGGGGGGGTATTGGGGGTTAATAATATTTGGGTATGCGTAAATGAAAAAACTCATCTCGAGATTTTCTGGTGGTATTCAGAACATATCGAGAACGAGTTAATTTTCTTTTTTCTTTTAAAATGCTGTGAGAGCTTAAAGCTGTTCAAGCATCAAAAAAGAGATTTAAAATATTTTTATAAAAATTACATTTCGTTCAAATCGTTGAATTCGTGTAAAGATTTCAATGTACTTTCGTAAAATAAAATAGCTGCGATTAAGTTTCCTTTATCTGAATATGGCATCATTTTTCTTTGAAATTCTACTGTAGTATCTAAGAAATTTGATGTACCGACAGCCTGAGCATCTAAAACTTTTTTGTGTTCGTTATCGTCTGGAATACCTAAGTCTGCCATTGTAACACCCGGCTTTGTAACCAACGCAATGTAAGGGAGAGTTTTTACTAATACTTTAATTCGCTCAATGTATAATTCTAACAATTCCCCTTTTTGCATACCACTCAATTCTTTTTGATCGTGATATTTACGAATAAGAGCTGTCGTACTAATTATACTTCTTGGAGCGTTCTTTGCCTGAGCCGAAGCAGCTGCAGTTGTCAAGATAAAAAATGCACTTAATAAAATAATTTTCCCTTTCATAAATTCTTATTAAATAATTGGTTGTTGATGAAAACAAAAATATAGAAATTAACTTAAATTGCAACTTTATTGATTTGTTTTTTCAAAAAAAAAGCTTAAAAAAAGCTTAAAAACCAGCGTTATGTCGAGAAAATGTGCGTTTTAACGTGCTTTCTGTTAAAATTGTTAAAATCCAAACCGTAAGATTTAAGCCATAAAATTTAGAGTAAAATCTACTCTAAATAACCAAAAAAAGCATACGATTGTCGTTTTTTCAAAAAAAATATTAACAAAAAAGTCTTTATATTTACTAACATGAACAATTTTATTAACAAAAGTTCGTTAGCAAACCGCAAATATTTTTATAAAAATCCATCAGAATCTCATAAATTAAAGCTGCCGTATAAACTTTATCTGGAAAATTTTTGACTACATCATTTTCTTCTATCTTTGCCTCATGCAATTTTCACAAATTTTAGGTCAGGATTACATCAAAAGCCATTTAATAAAAAGCGCATCTTCTGGACGAATTCCGCATGCTCAATTATTCATCGGCCCTGAAGGAAGCGGTACATTATCGACTGCAATTGCTTATGCGCAGTATATTTTGTGTAATAACACCGGGAACGAAAATGAAAACGGTAACGATTCCTGCAACCTAAAATTTCAAAACATCTCGCATCCCGATCTGCATTTTATTTACCCAACGGTTACTACCGAAGATGTAAAAACCAAACCAAAAAGCTTAGACTTTATTCAAGATTGGCGAACTTTCATTCACGAAATGCCATACGGCGGTTTGTTCGACTGGTATAAAATTCTTGGTGTTCAAAACAAACAAGGAGAAATAAGAGTCGAAGATGCTCAAGAAGTTTTAAAATCACTTTCGCTAAAATCATACGAAGGCGGTTATAAAATTATGATTATCTGGATGGCAGATAAGATGAATATTGCAGCCTCAAACAAGCTGTTAAAGCTTCTAGAAGAACCCTCAGATAAAACAATTTTTATCCTAATTTCTGAAAACGAAGAAGATATTATTCAAACCATACGTTCTCGTTGTCAAGTAATTCACTTTAACGGACTGCCGGAAAAAGTAATTGCCGAAGCTTTAATTTCAAAAGAAAATCTAGACGAAAAATCAGCTTTTAAAATTGCACATCAAGCACAAGGAAATTTCAATAAAGCACTTCATTTACTCAAAGAAGATGATTCTGAATATCCTTTTGAACAATGGTTTGTCAATTGGGTTCGTGCTGCTTTCCGAGCAAAAGGAAATGCTGCCGCAATTCAGGATTTAATTTCTTGGAGCGAAGAAATTGCAGGACTTGGACGCGAAAGTCAAAAGAAATTTATTCAGTTTTGTATTGAAATGTTTCGTCAAGCTCTTTTGCTTAACTACCAAGCACCAACTTTGGTTTACATTGAACCTAAAGTAGAAAAATTTAAACTGGAAAATTTTGCGCCTTTTGTAAACGGCAATAATATTCATGAAATTTTCAAAGAACTTTCAGATGCGATGTATCACATTGAAAGAAACGGAAATGCAAAAATAATCTTAACCGATTTATCTATAAAACTGACTCGTTTAATTCACAAAAAATAATTTTCAGATGAATAATGCCGCCTCTATTTTATTACTAGCATTTTTAGCCATAACTTTTTTACAATCAGGCTATGAAAAGATTTTTTATTGGAAAGATAATGTTGAATGGCTTAAAGGTCATTTTGCCAAAACACCTCTAAAAAACCAAGTTCCTCTTGCTTTGTTTCATTTATTAATTTTAGAATTAATTTCTGGTGTTTTATGTG
This sequence comes from Flavobacterium oncorhynchi, assembly GCF_002217355.1. Classification (GTDB taxonomy): domain Bacteria; phylum Bacteroidota; class Bacteroidia; order Flavobacteriales; family Flavobacteriaceae; genus Flavobacterium; species Flavobacterium oncorhynchi. Next base: position 260,303 of record NZ_MUHA01000007.1, read on the forward strand.
TAGTTGGAGCAATTCAATTATTAACAAACAGCGGCCGAGAATACGGCTTTTATGGCGCAATTTTCTCTTGTATTTGTTTGTTAATGATGCTTTTCGGACAGCGATTAGCAAAAGATTATGATGGTGCAAGAACCATCGTAATTTATTTTATTCCTGCTGTAATGGCAGTTTATTGGTTGAATTAATCGACCGCAATTTTAAAAAAAGTAAGCCGCAATTTAAAAGGTTTTTAAATCTGGAAACCGCGGCAAGAAAATAAAATTTTATCAAAAAATGAATGCAAAACATCCTTCAGAATCCTTAACTATTTTAACCGATTTGGTTTTACCAAGTGAAACAAATCCTTTAAACAATCTATTTGGCGGTGAGTTACTTGCCCGTATGGATCGTGCAGCAAGTATTGCGGCGCGCAGACATTCTCGCCGAATTGTAGTAACGGCATCTGTAAATCACGTTGCTTTCAATAGAGCTATATCATTAGGAAGTGTTGTAACTGTTGAAGCAAAAGTATCAAGATCTTTCAAAAGTTCGATGGAAGTTTTCATTGATGTTTGGGTAGAAGATCGTGAATCTGGCAGCAGAACAAAAGCAAACGAAGCCATTTATACTTTTGTTGCAGTTGATGATACAGGAAGACCTGTTGAAGTACCGCCAATCACGCCAGAAACAGAACTTGAAATACAACGTTTTGATGCTGCTTTGCGTCGTAAACAGCTGAGTTTGGTTCTTGCTGGAAAAATGAAACCGTCTGATGCCACAGAATTAAAGGCTTTATTTTTATAATAAAATTTGTTACAATTTGTGACAATCTGAGTCACTCAAACTTCAAAAAAAAGAAGTATTTTTACCAAATTACAAGCCTAAAAAATAAAAATCAGGACGCCGTTTACTCTTTTTGATTTTTATTAAAAAGAAACAAAATAACAATTTTAGACAAAAGAAAAAGATGAGTTCAGACAAAGAAGCCAAATTAAAAGCGTTACAATTAACGCTTGATAAACTTGACAAAACCTACGGAAAAGGAACCGTAATGAAAATGGGCGATAAAGCCATCGTGGAGGTAGAAACGATTTCTTCTGGCTCACTTGGCGTTGATTTAGCTCTTGGAGTTAATGGATATCCAAAAGGAAGAATTATTGAAATATACGGTCCAGAATCATCTGGTAAGACCACATTAACTTTACACGCTATTGCCGAAGCTCAAAAAGCGGGCGGAATTGCTGCTTTTATAGATGCTGAACATGCTTTTGATAGAAACTATGCTGAAAAATTAGGTGTAGATATCGAAAACCTAATCATCTCACAACCAGACAACGGAGAGCAGGCTTTAGAAATTGCCGAAAACTTGATTCGTTCTGGAGCTATAGACATTGTTGTTATTGACTCTGTTGCTGCCTTAACTCCAAAAAGTGAAATTGAAGGTGAAATGGGAGATTCTAAAATGGGACTTCACGCACGTTTAATGTCGCAGGCTTTAAGAAAATTAACTGGAACAATCAGTAAAACAAACTGTACTGTTTTCTTCATCAACCAATTACGTGAAAAAATTGGTGTAATGTTCGGAAATCCTGAAACTACAACTGGTGGTAATGCATTAAAGTTCTATGCTTCTGTTCGTTTAGATATTCGCCGTTCTTCTCAAATTAAAGACGGTGAGAACGTTATTGGAAACAGAACCAAAGTTAAAATCGTTAAAAACAAAGTTGCTCCGCCTTTTAAAACTGCCGAATTCGACATTATGTACGGAGAAGGAGTTTCTAAAACTGGTGAAATTCTTGACTTAGCGGTTGAATTTGAAATCGTTAAAAAAGCTGGATCTTGGTTTAGTTACGGAGACACAAAATTAGGACAAGGCCGTGATGCTGTAAAAGCCTTAATTAAAGATAATCCAGAATTAGCTGATGAATTAGAAGTAAAAATTAAAGCACACATCAAAGAATTAGCTAATGCTTAAATAATTATAAATCTGTAATTTATAGATTTATTCTCTATAACCCGACAAGTTTAAAACCTGTCGGGTTTTTTATTTTCAAAAAAAGCAAAAAAACAACGCAACCATTTACAAATAAACCCATCTAATAAATAAATTAATATTGGGGCAGGTATTGCCATAAATACCTATTCAATGGTTTTTAGAATAAATTTGGTTGGTTAAGGTACAAATCCGTTAGTTTTTGGCTGACGGATTTTATCCTTTTTATTTTTTTTCATTCTTTGACGCAACCTTTTTCATTTTTTACTATCTACTATAATGTGACGTTAACTGAGTTTTAAACTCTTTATTACCAACCTTATAATATTTTAACCATGAAAGAGAAAATAGAAGTGTTGTACAGTAAAAACCGAAAAAAAACCAAATTGAAATTTAAAAAAGTGCTCCGTTTTATCTCAGAAAAAATAATTCATAGATAAACTTCTTTAAATACAAAAGGATGTTTTTAATTCAAAAAGAAAACCCGATATTCTTAAAGCTGGAATATCGGGTTTTGTATGTATTATTTCTTAGAATCTTTTTTCTCAAACTCTAACAGTTCCTTGTAAATCAATTGTCTGACTTTATCTCTAAGCTCTTTTCGGTTTTCAGAAGTCAGCCCATTCGTTTCAACAAAAGGCAAAACTTTTACTCTCATTTTTCCTGGACTGCCGCTAAAAAAAGTATACGAAAAACGTTCTTTATTGTCAGGATACACGATTGGAACAATCGGAATTTGATGGTCAATTGCCAGTCTAAAAGCGCCGTCTTTAAACTCATCCAGTAAAATACTTTCGTCATCTGGAACTCCGCCTTCAGGAAAAATACAAATACTTAAACCTTGATTTAAACGACTCTGAGCACGTTTAAAAACCTCATTTTTGCTTCGAGAAGAATTTCTGTCTACCAAAATACAAGTTCTTTTATAGAAAAAACCAAACAACGGAATTTTTACAAGCTCTTTTTTTCCCACAAAAACAAAAGGATTTTTTATGATCGCAAGCGTCAGCATGATGTCTGTCATCGAAGTATGATTAGCAACAATCATGTAGCTTTTGTGCTTAATGAGTTTCTGTTCGCGCTTTACTTTGTAATAAAAACCCATGCCGTAAAGAATGAATTTAGCCCAAATGCGGGCCATTTTAAAGAAATAGGGATAACCTTTCTCTGAGAGAATAGAAATCACTAAAAACGGCAGCATAATCACTATAGGAATAGCCATTAAAACATAAAACCAAATACGCCATAAAATCCAAAAAACAATTTTAAATCCTTTCATGGTTTCAAATGTAAGAAAACAGAAGTGAATTTAGATTTTTAGAGTATTAGATTTTTAGAATATTAGACTTTTCTAAAAAATAAAACTTTAAAACAGCCCATATCTTCAATAAACTTTGTGGACATTGCGAAAAACTTTGCGAACTTTGCGGTTAAAAAAAATAAACTTGCAATCTTTGTGGTTGAAAGAATAAGAAAAAACAAGAATGGCAAAAATACTTACTGGTGTTCAGAGTACTGGAACGCCACACTTAGGCAATTTATTGGGAGCGATTATCCCTGCAGTTGAGTTATCGAATAATCCAGCAAACGAATCTTATTTGTTTATAGCTGATTTACATTCGATTACACAAATTAAAGATGGTAAAACTTTAAGAGAAAACACATATAGTACTGCAGCTGCTTGGCTTGCCTGTGGTTTAAATCCTGATAAAGTTACCTTTTACAGACAGTCTGATGTGGCTCAAACAACTGAATTGACTTGGTATTTAAGCTGTTTTTTCCCTTTTCAACGTTTGACTTTAGCGCATTCTTTTAAAGACAAAGCAGATCGTTTAGATGATGTAAACGCTGGACTTTTTACATATCCAATGTTAATGGCGGCTGATATTTTACTTTATGATGCAGAATTTGTTCCAGTTGGAAAAGATCAGATGCAGCATTTAGAAATCACTCGTGACGTCGCTTCTCGTTTCAATCATCAAATGGGTGAAACCTTTGTAATTCCTGAAGTTAAAATTCAAGAAAACAGTATGTTAATTCCTGGAACGAATGGTGGAAAAATGAGTAAATCTGCCAATAATATTATCAATATTTTTCTTGATGATAAAGTTTTACGCAAACAGGTTATGAGTATTGAAACTGACAGTACTCCGCTTGAAGATCCTAAAAATCCAGATACTTGTAATGCCTTTGCTATCTATTCACTATTAGGAACAGAAGAACAAATTGCCGAAATGAGAGCCAATTATTTAGGCGGAAATTACGGTTATGGTCATGCCAAACAAGCTTTGTTTGAATTAATTACAGAAAAATTTAAAACAGAAAGAGAAAAATACAATTACTACATAAACAATCTTGACGAAGTTGATGCGCTATTGAAAAAAGGTGCAGCAAAAGCTTCTGTTGTTGCTGACGGCGTTTTGGCCAAAGTAAGAGATGTTCTTGGGTTTCAAAAATAATTTATCAAGCCTAACAGATTTAAAAAACCTGTTAGGCTTTTTATTTTAAACCGCTTCAAACAATTTCCCCGGCAAAGGTCTTACTACACCTTTCAACTCCATATTTAAAAGCGTTCCCGATAATTTGAATAATGGCAGATCACATTCTATCGCTATTATATCCAGTAATTCCTTACCATTTTTAAGCAAAAAGTCATAAATCTTCTGTTCGCACTCATCTAAATCTACAAACAATTGTTTCTGTACTGTTTTTGGCTTGTTTTCGACGTCCCAATTCAAAATATAAACCAAATCGGCAGCAGAGGTTAAAACGTTTGCTTTTTGCGTTTTTATGAGGTTATTACAGCCTTGACTGTATTTATCAGTTACACGTCCTGGCACAGCAAATACATCCCGATTATAATCATTGGCTAAATTGGCCGTAATAAGTGATCCTCCCTTATCTGCAGATTCTATCACAATTGTAGCTTCACTCATTCCAGCAACAATGCGGTTTCGCCGAACAAAATTTTCTTTATCAGGATTTGATGAGCTCCAAAATTCAGTAATAAAACCACCATTTTCCTCCATTTTGGTCATGTACTTTTTATGTGTCTTCGGGTAAACTTGATTTAAACCGTGAGCTAAAACTCCAATTGTCTGCAAATTGTTTTCAATCGCCAACTGATGCGCCACAATATCAACACCATAAGCAAAACCACTAACAATTACAGGATCTAAAGGCACAAGATCTTCAATCAACTTTCTACAAAATTCAGTTCCATATGATGTAATCTGACGTGTACCTACTATGCTGATAATCTTTCTCCTTTCTAAATTTATATTACCCGAAGAAAAAATCAAAACTGGAGAATCGATACAATGTTTAAGTCTTTCCGGATAATCATCATCTTGAAAAAAAGAAACTTTCAAACCATCCGCGTTTATAAATTCAAGTTCCTTACTGGCTTTTTCAAATATTGTTTTGTCTTTCAAATTTTTCATTAAAACGCTTCCAACACCATCGATAACAGCAATTTGATTTGATTTAGCTTTAAAAATAGCTTCAGCATTTCCAAAATTAGAAAGCAGTTTTTTAGCCATTATATCCCCTACACCATCCACCTTCATTAAGGCTAATAAATAAAACAATTCTTGGTCTGACATCTCTTTAAAACATTATGTAAAATAGAAATAAAAATTAAAGCAATTTAATCGTACAAATATGAATAAAATAAAGTAATTTCTTAATAAATATTTAAATTTAACTTTCGGCGGCTTCAATAAAAACACAACTAAATTTCTTAAATTACTGAAAACGAATTGTCTATAAAAAAAGCCGAATTGTTAATAAAAATTGTGAATAAAATTTTGATAACTATATTCATTACCTAACTTTGTTTTTATGAAAATCGAAACTTACATCGCACAGTTATTGTATCGTTATCAGTGTGTAACGGTTCCAGGGTTTGGAGCATTTTTAACCGAAATTCAATCGGCACAGCTTAATGAAAGCACAAATTCATTTTTTCCACCAAAAAAAATGATCTCTTTCAACAGCCATCTTAAAAACAATGATGGACTGTTGGCTAATCATATTTCACATGCAGAAAGTACAACCTATGGTTTTGCTGTAAATGCGATTGCTGCTGAAGTTCAGAGTTGGAAAAAAACACTGGAAGAAAATGGAGTTATAAGTTTAAAAAACATTGGTGAAATCCGTCTTAATTCTGAAAGCAATATCATTTTTACACCAAATGATCAAACTAACTTTTTAACAACATCGTTTGGATTAAGTCCGTTTGTTTCGCCTTTGATTAAGAAAGAGAATTTTGAGCAAAAACTGGAACAGCTTGAAAAAGAAAGCGTTTCGCTATATGAAAATGAAGAAGGAAGATCATCAAGAACTTTCTTAAGATATGCTGCTATTTTTGTACTAGGATTAGGAATTACTGGAAGCATTGGTTACCCACTTTACCAAAATCAAATTGCAGCACAAACTCTTGTTGTAGAAGGTGTTGTTCAGAAAAAAGTTCAAAGCAAAATACAAGAAGCTACTTTTTTTATTGAAAATCCTTTACCTGCTGTAACCCTTTCAGTTGATTCAGCAAAAGTAGAAGCTCCAGCAGAAAAAGTAATGCCATACCATATTATGGCAGGCGCTTTTAGAAGTGAACAAAATGCAAGAAAAGCTTACAACCAATTGATAAAAGATGGTTATCAAGCTAGAATGCTTGGAGAAAATAAACACGGCTTATTCCCTGTTTTATATGGAAGTTACGCTACCATGAATGAAGCTCAAAAAGCTCAAAAAGAAATACAAAAAGGTGAAAATCCAGATGCCTGGATTCTCGTTGAAAATCTATAAAAATCTTAAAATCCTATTCTTTACGAATAGGATTTTTTTTTGTTTAACGTGGAACAATTTTTGCGTCTTGAGAAAGAATCACTTTCTCTCCCTGATAAATAGTTAATCTTGCCGGCGGAGAATCTTTTTCGCCTAAAACAATTATGGCACATTCATAAACAAACTTATCTTTTTTGAACTCATACTGATGGTTTCCGCCGCTTCCTTCTAAAACCAAATTTCCGCCGTATAGTATTAAATCAGGCTTCTCGGTCATTTTTTTGTTAATTGACCATGACACATAACGATAATTATTCTTGCCTAAATCATCAATTCGAATTCTAAATTTAGCTGTTTCTAAAATGCAGATCGGCGTTTGAAAAAATGCAATACTAGGATCCAGCTCTTTTTTTTGTGCAGCAATTAATTTCTTTTTTAAATCTATTTCAAACTTTGATTGATAATTTACTGCCGTCAAATTTCCATCAATATCCAGCCAAATACTTCCTTGATTTAGCATTAATCCGCGCCAGCCCATATCAGACCAATTTTTTTTAGGATCAGATTTAATAATTTCATTTTTTAAAACAGTATCAAATACTTCTGAATAACGTTTTAAAAATTCTTCTTTGTTTTCAATATCTTGTATAGGATATTCACGCTTAAGCGGATAGGAGACAAATGCAGCAAGAGCCTCTTTATTGTCGCTTTTTACATTGGTAATAAATCTATTTACAAAAACCTGCGATTCTGGTTTAATGTCTTGCGAATGAACAAAACCAATGCAAAAAAACATTAATACAACAAATACATTTACTGTTTTCATGTTCTATTTTTTTAATTAATTATAAATCATGATAGTTACAATCAATTATAAAAATAGTTAATTTATGCTGGCTTTAAACATTTTAAGTTCATCCCAGCTAAATTCATCACCGTGTTTTTCTTTCAAACCATTAAGCGATTCTTCTTGATAAAACTGAAAAGCTTCACGCAGCGCAAGGATTTTGTCGTAAGGAAGAACATCAGAAATATCAACTTTCTTGGCCTGTATCAATTTTACCAAATGCATTTCGACCGTTTGAACTGTCAATTTTCTAAGTCTCGCAATATCTTCAACAGAGTTTTTTTCCAGCCATAGTTCGTGAGTTTCTTCTACAGTGGTCTTTTTTGGGCCTTTTTCGGCCGTTTTATCCACTTTTTTAGAAATATAACGCGTTACTGGCTCTTCGACCTGAAACATGTCTGTATTCGCCATTTTAAAGTCTTCTTTTATTTTGGAAACTTTATCTGTTTTATAATTTTTTATCGCTGGCGAAGTTAATTTCTCTTTGCAAATTGTTTCACGGGAAACTACTACTTCGATCAGTAATTTTGCTTTCATCAAACGCAGAACTGCTTTTGTTTGTAAATCATCGAGCAGTGCTAATTCTTCATAAAATTCCTTTACTTTTTTAAATTTCTGAATTTCGGCCATTTTACTCAAAAGATCCGTAACTAATTTATCCATAGGCTTAAAAAAGTAATCATAAGCCGCTGTAACTCTTTCCTGCACAAACAACAAATCAACAGTTTCTTTACTGAATATTTTATTAAGCTGCTGCACAAATTTTTCTGACGGATTTATAAGAGAATCTATTGTTTCTAAGCGCTTATGAGCCCAAGCAGAATGCTTAGATTTTTCGGAACTAGCGGCATTTTCATTATAACTAAAACGATGATTGCGCCATTCCTGCGCTAAATCTGCCCAATTGAAACTATTAATCAAATAGTTATGAATAAAATTTTTGGTTTCAAAATGAAGCGAATTCTTCAAAACATCTTCAGTTGCTTTGTTCAAAGCATAATCCATTACATCCTGATCGTTGGAAAGACCATTCATTTGTATCGGAGAAAGCAAAATAAGCCCATTTAAGGACGTTAATCGCGATAATGCCACATATGCCTGCCCAGGCAGAAAAACTTGCGATACATCGAGCGCAGCTTTCTCAAAAGTTAATCCCTGACTTTTATGCACGGTAATTGCCCAAGCCAATTTTAAAGGATAATGTGCAAATGTGCCTAAAACCTCTTCTTCAATTTCTTTTGTGAGTTCGTTTACTTTGTATCGAATATTTTTCCATTCGTACTTTTCAACTTCAATCGTTTTGTTTTCCTCAGGAAAATGAACAAAAATTTCTTCGGGCGAAAGTGACTTGATAACGCCCATTTTTCCATTGAAATAACGTTTTTCGAAAGACAAATCGTTTTTAACAAACATGACCTGTGCTCCCACTTTAAGTTTTAAGCTTTCTTCGACAGGAAATATTTTTTCTGGGAAATCTCCAACTACAAAAGGCTGATACGTGAACTCATTTCCTAATAAGTCACTGATTGCCTGTTCGTTAATAGTATCTGCCTTTGCATTATGCGTTGTAAGTGTTATAAAACCAGGATTGTTTTTTAAATCAAAATCAGGCTTAACGTATTGATTTAGAACCTCTACATCTTCTTTTGTAATTTGATTATTGCGCAGATTATTTAAGACCGAAATAAAAACATCATCACTCTGACGATAAATTTTAGATAATTCAATATATATTGGCGGATTCTGCGTAATAACGTGAGAATGAAAAAAGAATTTTCCTTTGTAATAATTGCGAAGTGTGCGCCATTCTTCATCCCGAATTACTGGCGGTAATTGCAATAAATCTCCAATAAAAAGTACTTGAACCCCACCAAAAGCCTTAGTGTTTTTACGAACTGTCTGCATCATAAAATCGATAGCATCCAGTAAATCAGCACGCAACATACTGACTTCATCAATTATCAACAATTCCATATTCCGAATCACGTTTCGCTTAACGTTATTCATCTTAAAATGCCTGCGCAGAGATTCTTTATTTTCAAACTTTACGGTTTCTGTAAACTGAGAACTTTCTTGATAAGTGGGTAAAAAAGCTGAAAACGGCAGTTGAAACATCGAATGAATTGTTACACCGCCGGCATTAAGCGCAGCAATTCCTGTAGGAGCCACAACAACAGTATTTTTATGTGTAGTCGCAATAATTTCGCGCAATAAAGTCGTTTTTCCTGTACCGGCTTTACCAGTTAAAAAGATCGATTTTTGCGTCTGATTTATAAATTGCAAGGTGTAAGCTGCAGCTTCTGAAACGTTTTGCATTAGGCGGGTATTAAAGGTCAAAAATATCGCATTTTTACAAAAGAAAAAAACCTAAATCAGCAGCTGATTTAGGTTTTTCAATTTAGTTAGTTAGTTTGGCAGTTTATTTTTTAGCCTCTTCTTTTACAGCTGGTTTATCTTCTGCTTTAGGAGATGCTTTGTATTTATCATTCAAAGCTTTAACAACTTCTTTTGTAATGTCGTACTTGTCTTCAGCATACAATATTGACGCTGCATCACCAGTACCATAGATATAAGAATATCCATTTTTCTTACCGTAATCTTTAATAAATTTTTTAACTCCGCTTACTAGAGAATCCATTTCTACACCACTTTCTTGTTGCAATTGCTGCGATAATGCTTGCTGAGCATAACCTAATTGCTGCTCTCTTTTTTGCAATTCAGCACCTCTTTGTTGCGCCCATTGCTGACCATTAGCTTGTGCTTGACTTTGAAAATTAGCAGCGTCTTGTTTAAAACGAGTAATTTCAGCTTGAAGTTGTCTTCCCTTTTCTTCGGCTTGAGCTTTGTATTTAGCTTCAAGGTCTTTTGCTTCAGTGTACTCTTTCATTAAAACTGAAGTATCTACGTAAGCTGTTTTTACTTCCTTAACTTCGGCTGCTTTATCACATGAAACAACAAAAATTGAAAGTGCGATAATTACTAATGCTTTTTTCATTTCTAAATTTCTATTTTTTTTAAAGTATTAAAGACAAAAATATAAAAAAATAAATAGCATCCACATAAAGTTTAAAAAATGCTAAAATTTTATGATATTGGTTTTATTTATCGAGTTAAAAGCTACTATAAAATATCACTATTAAAAGTGGCTTTCATAGCTTTTACTAGAGGGAATATCTCAAAAAAGACAATACAAACCCTCGGATACACTCGAAAAACGTCTTAAATGCGTTTATTTTGCGTTTTGGTTGTTTTTTAGCACATAAATATGCGACGAATACTCTTTTGTCCTTGACGCTTTTAAATTTGATCGCAATCCGATAAAAAATGCACTAATAAAATTCATTTTCCCAGTTTTGTATTTTTCTGATAAAAGACTCACATAAAATGAATCAAATTTCATTGGCAGAACTTTTTCTAATTTCATATCTACTTTTTCAAAAAGTGATTGAATCGATTTTTTTGAAAAATGCCAAAAATGAATTGGCACATCATAAGCTGCCCAAAAAGATTTGTAATATTCGGCATCAAACGATTTAAAGTTTGGAACCGCAACAATTAATGTTCCAGTTGGTTTTAATAATCGTTTCAATTCTTGAATTTGAAGTTCTAAATTTGGCACGTGTTCTAAAACATGCCACATTGTTACAATATCAAAAGAATGACTTTCGAGATCACTGATTTCATGCACAAACGAAATGCCTTTTTGAATTGCAATATTCTTTGCTCTTTCGCTCGGCTCTACTCCAACAGTTTCCCAACCATCATTTTTTGCTGTCAACAAAAAATCTCCAGTTCCAGCACCAATATCTAAAATTCTTCCTTTATGAATTTGTTCAGCATTTATTAAATTCAGTTTATTTTTTAAAGCAATATTTTTTACAAAATGATATGCTTTTTCAAATAACGAACGTTTATTGTCTGTATGCGAAATATAATCTTCGCTCTCGTAATATCTTCCTAAATTTTCTAAATCCGGCTGCGGCGAAGTAATCAGCATATCCAGATTTTCATCATAATATAAATCGAAAATTTCTTTTGAAACAGAATGGTCTTTTACAGTAAGAAAATGTTTTTTGTTTAAAACGTCCATTTTTTAAATTAATAGTTTTAGTAGGTGCGTATAATTTAGACAAACCGAAGTTCGACTAATCTTGATTTGATATGATTTCAAAATTGCAAAAGATGGACAACTGTCCATCTCTACAATTCTATAATTTATTCTCTTTTTTTTTATAAAACGATATTTTTATAAAAATCGTTTCACGTGGAACAAAATTAAAATAGATTCACGTTTACTTTGTTTTAAACTTTAAGATCATGCAGAACAAAAATCAAATAAAACAAAATTTCAAATTCCAATATAATTTGAAACCTGAAACTTGAAACTTTCTTTTATCGTCCCATATAAATTAAAAGCACAGAAATATCACTTGGCGACACTCCGCTGATTCTTGAAGCTTGAGAAATTGTAACTGGTCGAATTTTACCCAATTTTTGTTTTGCTTCAATAGACATTGATTTAATTTTATTATAATCGAAATTCTCCGGAATTTTTACTTCTTCTAAACGAGTTAACTTATCAGCGTTATTTCTTTCCTTTTCGATATAACCAGAATACTTAACTTGAATTTCGGCTTGCTCTAATATTTCTCTGTCTAGATTATTTTCTTCAACATACGCTTTCACTTTTTCGAATTTCAGCATATCTTCTAAATCAATCTGCGGGCGAGAAAAAACTTTAAACATTTTATCACCTTGTGTAATTGGTGCAGTTTCTTTCGCTTCTAAAATTGGATTTGTCTCCGCAACCGAAACACTTGTTTCTCTAAAAAAAGAAACCATCTTTTCAGACTCGTTTAATTTCTTTTCCATTCTTCGCAAACGAGCTTCAGAAGCAAGACCAATTTCATGAGACATTGGCGTTAATCTAAAATCGGCATTATCTTGACGCAGTAAAGTTCTATACTCCGCTCTTGATGTAAACATACGATATGGTTCTTCCGTTCCTTTCGTAATCAAGTCGTCAATCAAAACTCCAATATAAGCTTCATCACGTTTTAAAATTAATGGTGCTTTTTCATGCACTTTTAAATGCGCATTTATTCCAGCCATCAAACCTTGCGATGCTGCTTCTTCATATCCTGTCGTTCCATTAATTTGTCCGGCAAAATATAACCCTTCAACCAACTTCGTTTCCAAAGTATGTTTCAATTGTGTCGGCGGGAAATAATCATACTCAATCGCATAACCTGGACGAAAGAATTTCACTTTCTCAAAACCAGCAACAGAACTCAACGCTTTAAATTGAATATCCTCTGGAAGCGAAGTCGAAAATCCGTTTACATAAACTTCACAAGTATTCCATCCTTCTGGCTCAACAAAAAGTTGGTGACGTTCTTTATCTGCAAAACGATTAATCTTATCTTCAATCGACGGGCAATATCTTGGACCCAAACTTTTAATTCTTCCGTTGAACATTGGCGAACGATCAAAACCTTCTCTCAAAATATCATGAACTTCCAGCGACGTGTATGTCATATGACAAGATCTCTGATGCGTTAACGGAACGGTTAAATCCGAATAAGAAAACTTATCCGGTTTTACATCTCCTTTCTCTTCATTCATTTTCGAATAATCCAGAGAACGACCATCAACTCGTGGCGGTGTTCCTGTTTTCATTCTTCCAGCTTCAAATCCAGCTTTCACTAAATCTTCGGTAATTCCAGTTGCAGCACTTTCACCTGCTCTTCCTCCACCGAATTGTTTTTCTCCAATATGAATTAATCCATTCAAAAAAGTTCCGTTTGTCAACACTACCGATTTTGAACGAATTTCAACTCCAAGCGAAGTTTTAATTCCTTTTATCTTTCCGTTCTCAATTATTAACCCTTTTACCATCTCTTGGTAAAAATCTAAATTTGGAGTTCCCTCTAACATCATTCTCCATTCTTCAGCAAAACGCATTCGATCACTTTGAACTCTTGGCGACCACATTGCTGGTCCTTTTGATTTGTTCAACATCTTAAACTGAATTGCCGTTCGATCTGAAACAATTCCAGAGTAACCTCCAAGTGCATCGATCTCACGAACGATTTGTCCTTTTGCAATTCCTCCCATCGCAGGATTGCAAGACATCTGAGCTATGTTCTGCAAACTCATTGTAACCAATAAAGTTTTGGATCCCAAATTTGCGGCCGCTGCCGCGGCTTCAGATCCTGCATGACCAGCACCAACTACAATAACATCGTATTCTTCTAAAAACATTTTGTTTTATTATTCTCTGCAAACCGTTTAAGGCGATTCTCAGAATTAACTTTATTTTCTTTGTTCCACGTGGAACCGAGTTTTTTTATTTCAGTTTTTTTTTCAAGTTTCACATTTAAAACCTCAAAACAAACTCGAAGGTTCCACGTGGAACATCTTATATTACATTCACAAAAAAATTAAATCAAATTTTAAAATGTTTCACGTGAAACATTTTAAAAAAAAATGTCAGTTTTTTAAAAACAACTTATCTGTTCCACGTGAAACACTTTCTAAAAAACCACTTAAAAACCGTTTCACGTGGAACAGTTTTTACATATGTCGACAATTTGAAAATAGAAAAATTATCTACTGTTCCACGTGAAACATCGCAATTTTTTCATCTTCTTTAGAACGCATAAGTTCTGCTTCTGTATCACTCTTGTCTTTATACCCACAATAATGTAGTATCCCATGAGCTAAAACTCTTTTCAATTCTTCCTCAAAAGAAACATTAAAGTCTTTGGCATTGTCCTCTACTCTTTCAACAGAAACAAATATATCTCCGTTCAATTCGTTACCAACTGTATAATCAAAACTGATAATATCAGTTAATGTGTCGTGATCTAAATACTCTACATTGATTTTATGAAGATATTCATCATCACAAAAAATATAATTTATTTCTCCCTCGTTTTTATTTTCAGAAACTATTACAGCACTTAACCAATCAGAAAAGGCTTGTTCGTTGTCTAAAATAAATTCTGTTTCGTAATTAAAATTGATCATTTTGTATTAAAATATTCTTGAACCTTTTGATTAAAATTCGAGCGCAAAGGTAGTGATTGTCTGTTTAATATCTCTACACTGTTTAAATAATCCGTCAACGAACTTGGCAAAGCATTTGATCGATTAGAAAACTCAGCTTTATTTGTTTCAGATTGTCGCTTTGTATCCTGTCCTTGTTCCTGAACTGCATTGTTTAGTTTTAGCAATTCTTGTTGAATATTTAAAATACGCTGCAGGTTTTCATTCTTAAAACCTTTATTCAAAATCTGCTTTTCCGATGCTTTCATCTGATCAATAACTGATTTACCTTGCATATCTAAACCCTGTTTTGCTAATTCTTTTTGTAATGCTTCACGAAGTTTAACTTGCTCTTTGTATATTTCCATTATTTTTTCAGCATCACCTTCACCATCATTATCATTACTTTCTTTCTCTCCTTTGTTGTTTCCTTGACCACTTTTACCATCGCCCGCTTTTCCTTGTCCTGTTTTTCCTTGTCCTTCTTTGCTTTGATTTTGTTTTCCTTGTCCTTCCTTCCCATCTCCATTATCACCTTGCTGGCTCATACCTGGTTTATTACCCTGCTTCATTCCATCTTTCATTTTATCAGCAAGACCTTTTTGCTTTTGAATAATATCAGGCAGCTGCATACCTTGACCATCTCCGGGTTTAGGCTTTCCTGCTCCTGGTTTGGACATAGACATTTGCATATTGTTCAATAAATCACTCAAAAAATCAGCTAATTTATTTGCAGAAGA
This sequence comes from Flavobacterium oncorhynchi, assembly GCF_002217355.1. Taxonomy (GTDB): domain Bacteria; phylum Bacteroidota; class Bacteroidia; order Flavobacteriales; family Flavobacteriaceae; genus Flavobacterium; species Flavobacterium oncorhynchi. The sequence goes on from NZ_MUHA01000007.1 coordinate 275,697, forward strand.
AACAGAATATTGCTGATGTGAAACACCTTTTGGAATCTGAACATCCGTTAAAGTTTCAATTGCTTTATCCATATTATACTGCACATTGCCAATTTCCTTCGTAACCTCTTCAGCAACTTTTGGGTTTCTAAGCGATAATGCAAACAAACTATCATCAATATGACGGAATTGCTGCTTTAAATTTTGCTGTATTTTTATGTTCTTTGTATAGGCCGAAGAACCTAATTTCATCGATTTAAACTGTTTCATAACATCTTCTTGAGATAATGAAAAAGCCAAAAGATTGTCAAGAATCTGACGAAGCATTGCAACATCTTCCTGTAATTGTTCTTGCTCTCCTGCTTCCATAGTAGATTGCATTTGCTCTGCCATAGACTTCATCTTCTTAGAAGCATTCTTCTGTTTAGGTTTAGCTGATTCAGTATTCTTCTTACCTAATTCTTCAGAAGCTTTATTCAAATCGTTCTCTACTTCTTTTTCTTTTGATGCGTCTTTAGGAATATCCAAAGGAGATTTTAAAGAGTTATTTTCTTGTTTCAAATCTTTTAAATCTTCTTGAATTTTATCAAAAGACTTATTAATTTCATCCTGTTTCTCTTTGTTATTTTCTTTGTTATTTGAAAGCTGTTCTTGCTTATCGGCCAACTTATTCAACTTTTCAGCAACCTGCTCTGCTTTCTTTTCTACATAAAAACGCTTTGTTAATTCAACTAATTGTTCTAAATTACGAGATTGATTCTTACTGATTTGTTTGAACTTTTCCATCTTATCAAACAACTCTTCGCTGTTTAATTTATCATTTAGGTTCTTCAACTCATCCATCAATTTTTGATTCTTTTCTAAATCTTTCTCTGCATTGTCTAAACGCTTTTGCAAATCATCGGCAGTTTTATCTTTCTTTTCAGATTGAAATTTATCTAGATTTTTATTCATCTTTTCAGCAAATTGCTTCATCAATTCATCTTGCTGTTTCTGACGTTTGATAAAATCATTGATCTTTTGCTGATCTTTAAACTCCAAATTATCCTTTTCTTTACCTGTAGTTTTCAGTTTATCCATTTCAGAAAACTGCTTTTGCTGATTCTTTAATGACTTAGATAAGCTGTTAATATTTGCATTTTGCTGCTGTAGTTCCGCATCGTGAATTTCATCAGTTGTAGAAACACGATCTGAAAACGTAGATGACTTTGTGCTCTTAAATCCGTGCAGTGCATCATTGTCAAAAATCTCAAAATAGTATTCGTAAGATACTCCCTCCTGCACAGCAAGATTACTTGGGAAATTAAAAACAAACTGATCAAACACTCCTTGCTTTACAGGAATAGTTCCACGTTTGGCAGTATTAGGTTTTCCATGTTCATAATAAACAACCTGAAGCTTTGACAATCCATAATCATCACCTAATCTTCCTAAAACATAACTTTTATCAAGCTTTAAACTATCAGGAGCAGGCGAAACTGTAATGGTTGGAAACTGATCTTTGATAACTGACAGCTGATAATCTAACTTTTCATAGTTTTTAACCTTATTATTTGAAGTAAGGATTTGATAATCTGTATTTTGACTAATATTCTTAGCCAATTTAAACTCATTTTCAGCTTTATTAAACTTAAAAATTGAGTTTTCTTCTTTCCATACCACTTCTTGAGTAGATTGGGTTTTCATTTTCCAAGTTACAACGGTTCCTTCAGGTACAATTGCATTTCCTGTTCCTTGAATTATCTCAGATTTCTTTTTTAAATACGACGGAAAATTCAAAACCATTTCGAAGTTCGCAATTGATGGAACTGTAATAACTTTTAATTCATAATCATTTGATGAAACTGAATTTCCTTCAAAAGAAAACTGAACATCCGTTGTTGGCTTTTCAATCTTAAATTCAAACTTTCCTGTTTGAGATGATTCCATAAAATAGCTTTCACTCCCAATATGGATCATCACATTTTCTGGAACGACATTACCTTCCGTTTCAACTTTTACAATAAAATCTTTGTTTTGTTCTGTTTGAAGATTACTGTTTAAAACCACAAACTTAAAAGGAGCCGGCGGCAAAAACGAAGCATTAAAGTGCACTACTCTATTAAAACTCTGCGAAATTATATTGCTGTTTCCAGAAACAAAAAAGACTGCAAACAGTAAAACCGGAATTAAAGCTAGTGGTAAATACTTTTTATTTGATTTAAAATTGATCGCATTTCCAAATGGAATTGGCTGCAATGAATTTGCTTTTTGCTCAATCGAAGCCAGCATTAATTCTGAACTTTCTGCTGAATTTTCATTGGATGAAAGCTGTAAAAAATTCGTTAGTTTATCACTAACTTCAGTAAAATGATTTCCAATAATTGCCGAAGCCTGATTATAATCGATCCCTTTTTGAAGTTTGAAAAGTTTAAAAATTGGAAATAATATAAATCGAAATAACAGAAAAACTTCTACTGCAATAAATACCCAAAACAAAAGTGTTCTTCCTGCAGGTTTTAACCATAGAAAATACTCAACAAAAAGGGTAAAAAGAAAATACAATAAACCGAAACCAATAAAAAGAAGTCCTCCTTTTATCAATTCATTCATATAATATTTCTTTATAAATCCTTCTAACTTCTGATATATTGCAGATGATGTTTTCAATGTGAATCTATTTTATTTATAACCTATAAAAGTACTAATTTTAATTAGAAAATGATCAATGAGAAAATTAGTCAATTAAGCTACAAACAATACATTATCTAATTAAACTCATTTTCTAATTCTCTGATTAGAATCGTATCTTTGCAACAAAATTTAAACAAATGTCAAAGCAAGTTCGTGTGCGTTTTGCACCAAGTCCAACTGGACCATTACATATTGGCGGAGTTCGTACTGCCCTATTTAATTATTTATTTGCAAAAAAACATAACGGTGTTTTTTATCTGAGAATTGAAGATACAGATCAGACTCGTTTTGTTCCAGGTGCGGAAGCTTACATTATGGAAGCGCTTGAATGGTTAGGAATTTCTCCTGAAGAAACAGTTGGAAAAAATGAAAAATTTGGACCATACAGACAAAGTGATCGTAAAGAATTATACCAAAAATATGCAGATGAATTGATCAATTCAGGTTGGGCATATTATGCTTTTGATACTCCAGAAGCTCTTGATGCTTTAAGAAAAGAGCAGGAAGCTGAAGGAAAAACATTTATTTACAATCATACAAACCGTGAAAAATTAGATACATCATTAGTAATTTCAGCTGATGAAACTGCTAAAAGAATTGCAAATGGAGAACATTACGTAATTCGTTTTAAAACTCCAGTCGATGAAACTTTACATTTAAAAGATATTATTCGTGGTGATGTAAAATTTGAAACGAGTTTACTTGATGATAAAGTTCTTTTCAAAAGTGACGGAATGCCAACTTACCATTTAGCTAATATTGTTGATGATCATTTGATGGAAACTTCTCATGTAATTCGTGGAGAAGAATGGCTTCCATCGATGCCGCTTCACGTTTTATTATACAGAGCTTTTGGTTGGGATGCTCCGGAATTTGCACATTTACCATTAATTTTAAAACCTGTTGGAAACGGAAAATTATCTAAAAGAGATGGTGACAAATTAGGATTTCCTGTGTTTCCACTTGAGTGGAAAACTGAAGAAGGCATTTCATCTGGCTACAGAGAAAAAGGATTTTTCCCAGAAGCGGTTGTAAACTTCCTTGCTTTGTTAGGTTGGAATGACGGAACAGATAAAGAATTATATTCTTTAGAAGAATTAGTAGAGGCTTTTGACTTAAACAGAGTTCATAAAGCAGGAGCAAAATTTGATCCTGAAAAGAACAAATGGTTCAATCATCAATACTTAATCAAACAAAATGATGCTGATTTAGCGAAAAGCTTCTCTCCTATTTTAGAAGAAAAAGGTTTCTCGACTCCGCTCGAAGTGACAACTCGCATTGTATCACTTATCAAAGAAAGAGCAAACTTTGTTTCAGAATTTTGGGACTTAACTGATTTCTTTTTCCAGGCTCCAACATCATATGATGAAAAAGCAAGTAAAAACTGGAAAGAAGAAACTCCGGCTTTAATGCAGGAATTGATTTCGGTTTTAGAAAATATTGAAGATTTTACTTCCGCAAATATTGAAACTATTGCAAAAGATTGGTTAACTAAAAACGAAATTGGAATGGGTAAAGTTATGCAGCCTTTCCGTTTGAGTTTAGTTGGAGCTCTTAAAGGTCCTCACCTATTTGACATTGTTGAAATCATCGGAAAAGAGGAAACTATTTCAAGAATTCATAAAGCAATCGAAACTTTATAATAAAATTTCAATTCAAAATAGAAACGCTAAGAAACATCTAACAAATGTTCTTAGCGTTTTTTTAATGCTTAAAAACCATATTTTAGAAGAATTTTCGTAAATTCCCAAAATCATAAACATAAATTAAAAACCATGAGTACAGCATTTATTATCTTATTAGTATTGGCATTCTTCATTTTCATGTCGTCTTTCTTTACTGTAAAACAACAAAGTTCAGTTGTTATCGAGAGATTTGGAAAATTTCACAGCGTGAGAAATTCGGGATTGCAATTAAAAATTCCAGTTGTTGATAGATTGGCCGGACGTGTAAATCTTAAAATTCAACAGTTAGATGTTATTATTGAAACTAAAACGAAAGACAACGTTTTTATTAAAATGAAAGTTTCGGTTCAGTTTAAGGTAATTCAAGATAAAGTATATGATGCTTTTTATAAACTAGAATATCCTCACGATCAGATTACTGCTTATGTATTTGACGTTGTTCGTGCTGAAGTTCCTAAACTAAAATTAGATGATGTTTTTGAAAGAAAAGACGATATCGCAATTGCAGTAAAAAGAGAATTAAACGAAGCAATGACTACTTACGGATACGATATTATCAATACATTGGTTACTGATATTGATCCAGATATCCAAGTAAAAAATGCTATGAACAGAATCAACGCTGCTGACAGAGAAAAAACTGCTGCTGAATTTGAAGCTGAAAGTTCAAGAATTAGAATTGTTGCAAAAGCAAAAGCCGAAGCTGAAAGTAAACGTTTACAAGGTCAAGGTATTGCAGATCAACGTCGTGAAATTGCAAGAGGTTTAGTAGAAAGTGTTGAAGTTTTAAACAATGTTGGTATTAATTCTCAAGAAGCTTCTGCTTTAATTGTTGTTACACAACATTATGATACACTGCAATCTATTGGTGCTGATACTAATTCTAATTTAATATTATTACCAAATTCACCACAAGCAGGAAGTGATATGTTGAACAATATGGTTGCTTCATTCACAGCATCAAATCAAGTTGGCGAAATGATGAAAAAAACTAATAAAAAGATAGAGAAACCAAAACCAATTCAACCACAATCTGGTTATGAAGATGATATCCAACCTGAAGTTAAATAACTAACTAAAAGAAAAAAGAGGCTTAATTGCCTCTTTTTCTATTTATAAACCAACCTATTATGTACGGTAAAACAGATTGAAGTATCTTGGTATAAGAATTTGAAAAATAATCTGTGTATGATGAAATAAAACCGTTTACAATATTTTGCGGTGTTATACTTTCTTTTGTTTTTTGAACATTTAAAACTAACTTTTGATAATTAATATCTTTTTCTAATTTTAAAATTTCTAAATCTCTGTCGATTTCAGCGTATGAAGAGTACTTTTTTGTTTCCATAACTTATTCATTAAAAAAGATTTCTGAAAATTTCTCTAAAATTGGTCCCTCTACAAATTTATCTTTTACAAAGAAAAGTAAAACTGTAAATACCAAATAGATCCCTCCTACTGCTAAGAATCCTAAAGCAATACTTCCGAATAAAGCACCAAAAGCATAAGCTGCAGCAAAAGATCCAAAAAGCAAAACCATACTAAAACACAATAAAATCAATGTAAACTTAAAAATTAAAGTAGTTGATTTCATTGCAACTTTAAAACCCCAGAGTTTATAATATGCTAAATGACTATCAATATAAACTTTAGCCTGATCCTGAATCTTTTCTGTATTTTCCTTTAATTCTTCAAAAGCCATAATTGTAGTTTTAATTAAAAAAAAGAAGCACAAAATACACTTTGAAAAAAACTGTATTTAGCTGCTACTTAAAATTAAGTAAAATAAACCAAAATACAATTATAAAAATCCAAGTGAACTTTGTGCTCCTTAAATATTATTTCTGAAGTTTCGCATTATGCGCTTTTAAATCAGCAAGTTTAGATTCTAAAAAAGTAATTACTTCCTCTGTTTTATAACTCATATTCGAAAGTAACTCATCATAAGTTCCGTCAAGATTACCTTTTGCATGAGCAAACTTTTCGCGCAATACCTCAGAACTAGCTGAAATAGAATCTTTTAAATTATGCCTGGCATCATCTAAACCTTCTTTTAATTTTGCGCGTGTTTTTGATCCTTTATCTGGAGCAAATAATATTCCGATTGCTGCACCAGCAGCTGCACCAGCCAAGATAGCTGCTACTGTATTTAAGTTCTTTGACATAATAATAAAATTTAAGTGATTAATAAAGGTACTCTTTTTTTAAAATATAAATTATTGAACAAATGATATTTACTAAAATTTAACACTAAAATTAATACGCGTAAGCTACTGCTTCATATTTACCATTTCCTTTCTCAACAATACTTACAAACGGATATCCATTTGAAGCCGACTTACTTTTAATTCTCATAGCAGTTTGATTCTTATTAGCAATTGGCGGTTCTCCTTTTGTCCTTGTCGAGACACCAGTGAATGAAGCCACTTCTTTCAGTCCTATTGTCTTTTCTTGAGGCAGAACTGTTACCATTTTGTAATCATCTTTTGAATCTACGATTATTTTATCTGATATTTTTTGTGTTTGATTCGTTTGTTTATTGGTTAATTGAGAAACAGCATACTTACTAATTTTAACTTCTTCAGAACTTCCGTTTAAAGAATAATAAATTAGACCATTTTCGTTTTTAATAAAATTTACATCAAGTTGCTCACCATTGTGTTTTGTAATTTGATGTGTTTGCGAAATTGCAATGTTTGCAAATAAAACTGCTGATAATGTAAAAAATAAATTTTTCATAACATTTAAAATTTAAGGATTAAAATTCTTAGTTCAAAATGAAAATCAAAATTTCGATACGTGTAAAACTAACTTCATGAAATTTACAAATTATAAATGCCTTCAAAAAATACTTACATCGTAAACGTATTATCAAAAACAAATTACAACTATAAACTGACCATAAAATCAATTTTTAAAATTCAGGTTTAGAATTAACTCTAAAACTAAAAATGAAAATTTTTAAATTTTAGAAAAACTCCAATTCGATTCTTAAAACGTCAATTTTTGAAATTCTAAAATTTCATACTTGAGCTTTTTATAAAAATAGCAACTTTATAAACAATTGTGTGTTAACAACCCGTTAAACTAAGAAAAATTACGCTAAAAATTAAAATAAAGATCGTAGAACAACAATAAATAAAAAGATAATTAATAACATTAAAAAGATAAAAACAAGTCTTAAAATTAATTTATTAAAGTCATTTTTACTTATATTTATCTATTAAATTTAAAAAATCAATAAATAAAATATATAATAATTAAAAACATTGAATAATAAAATTAAAATAATTAAAATTGATATTACAAAAACAGTAGTTTAGAAATTGATAAAACTTGCAAAAGACTAAATATAATTTTTCTTAAAAAAGTAAATTTCAATTTCAAAAACATTTTGTACTTAAAAAAATCTAAAAAGACATAAAATAAAATCAAAAATTAAAATAAAGCCTTCTGTTTTACTGTTTTTAAAAATAGGATAATTAACATGGAAGAAATGAAAAAATGTCTCAAAATTAATTTATGAAAGTCATTTTTAATTTATAAAAGTTATAAAATATTAATTATCAATAGAAAAAATAAATAATAAAAAAAGCGCTTATAAAAAGCGCTTTCTAATAGATTGTAGTTATATTATTTTTTTATCATCTCGGCAAGAATTTCGATTTCTTTTTCCGATGCATTTTTTGGAGGATTTGAATGCAGTTTTGAAATTTGGTCTTCAAACTGATTTCTTAAATTTTCGTTTTCAATATTTTTTAAATTTAAAAGAGCTCTATATCTAACATAAGTTGATTCACTTCTTAAAGACATAGTATATAACTTTTTAATATCCTCTTCTTCAAAATCCGAAGATTTCCAATTTGAATATTTCAAAATAAATAGAGCAAACAACAATGAAGCCTTATTATTGTTGATATTCTTTTTTAATGAATTCTGCAAAAGTGAAAAACTTGAAATAGCTGCTATGTTCTCGCCTATTGCATCTCGAATTGCCAAACGTTCAGCTAAATTTTCTAATTTAAAATATTTATTAATATCTTTTAAAGAATTATTAATGCTGTTTTCTTCTTTTTTACCTTTTTCTTCCCAAGCATCTTTCAATCCTACAGTCTTGTTAAACACTAATTTTGAAGCAGTTGAATCTTTATCAACAGTAAAATATCCTAAACGTTGAAACTGAAATTTGTCTTCATTTTTAGCGGTTGCTAAACTTGGTTCAACAAATCCAGTTACAATTTCTAATGAATTTGGATTCACAAAATCTAAGAAATTTTTCTCTTTATAACTGTCTGGAGCTTCATCTGTAAACAAACGATCGTACAAACGAACTTCTGCTTCAACAGCATGAGGGATAGAAACCCAATGCAATGTTCCAGACACTTTTCTTTGACTTGCTTCTGTCCCGCTTCCACTTAAAGAATCAGTATCATAAGTAACATGAATCTCTGTAATATTACCTTCAGAATCTTTTACAACAGATTCACCTTTAATGATATACGCATTTTTTAGACGTACTTCTTTTCCTAAAGTCAAACGGAAATATTTAGATGGAGCTTCTTCTAAAAAGTCTTCTCTTTCGATATATAATTCGCGAGAAAAAGGTACTTTTCTAAAACCTGCATTTTCATCTTCCTGATTATTTTCAGCTTCCAACCACTCTTCTTTTCCTTCAGGATAATTTGTAATTACCAATTTTACAGGATCTAAAACAGCCATTACACGAGGTGCAATTTTGTTCAAATCTTCACGAATACAAAATTCTAAAACCGATACATTTATTAAATTATCGCGTTTTGCAATACCAATTGTATTAGCAAAATGACGTAAAGATGTAGCTGTATAACCACGTCTTCTAAGTCCTGAAATAGTTGACATTCTAGGATCATCCCAACCGTTAACATGCTTTTCTTTAACTAGTTGCTGTAATTTTCTTTTACTAACAACAGTATGTGATAAATTACGTCTTGCGAATTCTCTTTGTTTCGGACGCAGTTTATTTTCGTCTAAAATTTGATCTAAAAACCAATCGTATAATTCACGGTGAGGCAAAAATTCAAGCGTACAAAATGAGTGTGAGATTTCTTCTAAATAATCACTTTGTCCGTGCGCCCAATCGTACATTGGATAAATTTTCCAAGCATCGCCGGTTCTATGATGATGCTTGTGTAAAATTCTGTACATAATAGGATCACGCATCAACATATTAGTCGATTTCATGTCAATTTTAGCACGAAGAATATGTGTACCAGCCTCAAATTCACCGTTTTTCATTCTTTCGAATAAATCTAAGTTTTCTTCAACAGAACGATTTCTGTACGGACTATCTGTTCCAACTGTAGATGGAGTTCCTTTTTGAATAGCCATATCTTCAGAAGACTGACTATCAACATAGGCTTTATCTTTTTTAATTAATAAAACTGCCCAATCGTATAATTGTTGAAAGTAATCAGAAGCATAACGTTCTTCAGCCCATTTGTAACCCAGCCATTCAACATCTTTTTTAATAGCATCAACAAATTCCTGTTCTTCTTTTTCAGGGTTTGTATCGTCAAAACGTAAATTTACAGGAGACTGATAATCAATTCCTAAACCAAAATTTAATGCAATAGAACTTGCATGTCCAATGTGTAAATAACCATTTGGTTCTGGTGGAAAACGAAAATGAAGTTTACTTTGTGAAAGACCTGATTTTAGATCTTCCTCTATGATTTGTTCAATAAAATTGAGTGATTTCTCTTCTGATGCCATTATTTTATAGTAATTTTAGCAAAGATAAAAAAAAGGTTTCAGGTTTCAGGTTTAAAGTTGTTTAAGTAGCACAAAACCTGAAACTTTAAACGTGAAACAATAAAAAAATGGGAGTTATAAAACTGAAAAATATCCGTACTTTTTCTTACCACGGATGTTTAATTGAAGAAGGAAAAATAGGATCAGATTATATTGTTGATCTAAAAATTAAAGCAAATTTACAACAATCAGCACAAAGCGATCATCTTGCTGACACGGTTGATTATGTTCATTTGAATAAAATTGTTGCTGAAGAAATGGCAATTCGTTCTCATTTATTAGAACATGTTGCTAAAAGAATCATAATTCGTGTACTGGCAGAAATTGAATCTGTAGAAAAAACGACTGTTTGGGTTTCAAAAGTAAATCCTCCTATTGGCGGTGATGTTGAAACAGTTACCATTAAAATGACCGAAAAAAGAAAGTAATTCCTTTTGCTTAAAATCTAATTTTTTAAAATAGTTTACATTAAACTTTTGAAATTTAAAGATTTTAGTTACTTTTGCCATCCGTTCAAGTAATGGCGTCGTGGCCGAGCGGCTAGGCTGGGCTCTGCAAAAGCTCCTACTCCGGTTCGAATCCGGACGATGCCTCAAAAAGAGATACATTTCTGTATCTCTTTTTTTTATGCCTAAACTTTCCACAATCTTGTCATTTCGACGAAGGAGAAATCTCCACAAGAAGCTCTACCAAGATTTGACAATTACTACGGAGTTAGTTGCGAAGATTTCTCCTTCGTCGAAATGACAAACTGTTGTCAACTTTGTCAAAGTTTTAAACTTTGACAAAATTACAGACGAACATTATAAACATAAAAAAAAGCCTCTGAATTTCAGAGGCTTAATTTTATAATTTTGGGTTATTAACAAACTACTTTTCAATATTCTCAAAAGCATTTTTAACCATTTCTTTTTCTTTTGGAAACCATCCCTGGATCATTAAAACAAAACCAAAAACCATCAAAACTACACTAATTCCTTTTTTAATTTTTAGAATATTAGTCGGTGTCATTTTAGATTTTAATTGTTTGGCTAATAGTATTTTAATGCAGTCAACTAACAAATAAGTAATAATTACAGAGGCAAAAAAAGTAAACATTCTTGAATTTTGCATTTCTAATTTTGGTCCTACAGAAATAATAACTGCAAGCCAAAAACCAAGAACTCCTATATTAATAACGTTCAATAAAAATCCTTTTACAAACAAACTTCCGTAGTTTCTTTTTAAGATATCTCGATCAATTTCTTCATCATTAATTTTTTCTTCCTTCTTCAGTTTTACAAAAGAAATAATACCATAGGAAAGCATAATTATGCCTCCAAAAATAAAAAGTGCCGGCTTGTCTTTTAAACTTGAAATCAGTCTGTAACTTCCTAAATAGGCAATGGCAATAAAAAATATATCACCCAATACCACTCCAAAATCAAATACAATTGCAGCTCTAAATCCTTTTGTAATGCTGGTTTCTAATAAAACAAAAAATACCGGACCTACCATAAAGCTTAGAACAAGTCCCCATGGCAGTCCAGCCAGAATATCATTTATCATCAAAAATTATTTTACTTCTTCAATTTTACCACCAAAAACCGTTTTTTGGTTAATTTGCTTTGGTTTTCCATAAATGTAAATAGAGCCTCCTGCGCTCACTTTTGCATCGACAAGGGTTGATGCATTAACATCTGCTTTTCCTCCCGCAGAAACGCTTACTTTCGTCTGAGAAGTGGCTAATTTACTTGCCAGCAAATAACCGCCTGCTCCAAGACTTGCATCTTGATTGGAAGCTTTACCAGTTAATGTTATTGAACCTCCTGAAACTGAGCTTACATTAAGTTTATCAACATCTAAATCAACATTTATTTTTCCGCCTTCCTGAGCACTCACTTTAAAAACAGTTGCTTTTATAGGATCTTTACTTGAAACATAAGCTCCTTCATTGACATCAATAAGTTCTATGTTTCTGTAATACAAAGTAATATCAAGATCATCACCAGATAATAGTTTAGGAAAAGGCATTCTTAATTTTAATAAACCTTTCTTGTTAACAACTTCAACCTCTGCTTCTCTTGCTCCTTTAATAACAATTTTGTTTTCAGAAGATGGAACTAATTTAACACTTAATTTATCAAAAACTTTAACCGAATCGAAATCTCCCAGTTCTTTAGTAACTTGACCAAAAGACATTTGTACAAATAAAATTGCTGCTCCAATAATTAGCTTTCTCATACTTTTATTTTTTTAATTAATATTTATTCAGCTCTTCGTAAAAAATGAAAATCCAGTTGTTTTTTAACTAAATCGGCATTTTTTACTTTAACATAAATTTCGTCTCCTAATTGTAAAATGCTGTTTGAAGTAGCTCCAACTAAAGCATATTGTTTTTCATCAAAAGTATAGTAATCATCTTTTATTTCTCTGATTCTTACCATTCCTTCGCACTTGTTAGAAACGATTTCAACATAAATTCCCCATTCAGTAACACCAGAAATAACGCCAAGGAATTCTTCGTCTTGATGATCCTGCATGTATTTAACCTGCATGTATTTAATACTGTCACGTTCAGCATTTGTAGCTAAACCTTCCATATTTGAACAATGTAAACATTTAGTTTCATAAGTTTCTTCATCTACAGAAGCTCCTCCATCTAGATAATACTGCAGCAAACGATGTACCATAACGTCAGGATAACGACGAATTGGCGATGTAAAATGACTGTAATAATCAAATGCTAAACCATAATGACCAATATTATCTGTTGAATATTTGGCTTTACTCATACTTCTAATCGCAAGAGTATCAATTAAGTTTTGTTCTTTTTTACCATTTACTTCTTCCATCAAAGCATTCAATGATTTCGAAATATCGCCTTTGTTACGGAAATCTATTTTATAACCAAACTTAGCAATTACACCTTGCATTGCAATTAATTTATCTTCGTTTGGTTCATCGTGAATACGATAAACAAACGTTTTCTTTTGTTTTCCAATGTATTCAGCCACTTTTCTATTGGCTAAAAGCATGAATTCTTCAATCAAATGATTGGCATCTTTTGAAACTTTAAAGTAAACTCCTTCTGGTTCTCCTTCTGCATCAAGATTAAATTTTACTTCAACTTTATCAAAAGAAATAGCACCATTTTGCATTCTTTTCTTTCTCAAAATCTTCGCTAATTCATCTAATTTTAAAGTCGCTTCTACAATTTCATCTGAAACTACATAAGAATCTCCAGTTATAGAAATATCAACTGGAATAGTATTGTCTTTTGTTTCAATGATATATTGTGCTTCTTCATAGGCAAAACGCTGATCTGAATAGATTACAGTTCTACCAAACCATTGGTTAATAACTTGTGCATTTGGAGAAATTTCAAAAACAGCAGAGAATGTATATTTCTCTTCATTTGGGCGAAGTGAACAAGCGAAATTAGACAAAACTTCAGGAAGCATTGGCACTACTCTATCTACTAAATAAACCGAAGTTGCTCTTTGATAAGCTTCATCATCTAAGATTGTTCCTTCTTCAAGATAATACGAAACATCGGCAATGTGAATACCTATTTCAAAATTTCCATTTTCTAACTTTTTGAAAGACAATGCATCATCAAAATCTTTTGCATCTTTTGGATCTATCGTGTACGTAAGTGTATCACGCATATCACGACGTTTTGCTATTTCAGATTCCTGAATTGAGGTATCTAATTTTTGTGCATAAACCTCTACTTCTACCGGAAAATCTGCTGGTAAACCGTATTCGGCTAAAATAGCATGAATCTCTGTATTGTGTTCTCCAGGTTTTCCTAAAACTCTAATTACAGATCCAAACGGACTATCGGCTCTTTTTGGCCAATCTTCTATTTTTACTAAAACTACATCTCCATTTTCAGCTTCACCTATTTTATCTTTTGGAATAAAAATATCGGTATACATTTTTGGGTTTGCAGTCGAAACAAAAGCAAAATTTGCCTGAATATCAATAACTCCAACAAACTCTGTTTTATCTCTTTCTAAAACTTCAATTACTTCACCTTCAGGTCTTTTTCCTTTTCTTCTATTATAAACATAGACTTTAACTTTGTCTTTATCTAAAGCACGATTTAAATTATTTGTCGGGATAAAAACATCTTCTGCAAAATCAGGACAAATAAAATAAGCCGTTTTTCTGCTCGTCATATCAATTGTTCCTTCGTAATAATCCTGACTGATTGCTTTTATTAAATACTTACCAGGTTCAGATTCTATAATCTTTTTTGAAGCAGCGAGAATTTTCAAATCCTTAATAATTTGATTTCTGCTTTTAGTATCGTCAAGTTCGAGCTTTGCTCCTATTTGCTTATAATTGAATGGTTTATTAGGGCTTTGCGATAAAATTTTTATTATTTTTCCAGAGAAATCCTTCTCATTTTTTATCGGCTTTCTAATTTTCTTACTCATATATCTTTTCTTATAAGGCTTAAAATTACAAATAAGATATTAGATAATACTTTTTAACAATTAGAATTATTAAAAATATAACTTTTCGTACATTTACAAAAAGACCTAAAATGGAAAGCTTTCAAACCATCGCTATATTCAATTATCAGCACGAAACGGTAGTTCTCAAACACTTACTGGAACAAGAAGAAATTCCATATTTTTTTGAAAACGAAATGACCCTTTCAGTTGTCCCAATGTACTCGGCTGCACTTGGCGGAATCAAACTCAAAGTTCATCCAAACGATTTCGAACAAGTTCAAGAAATTCTAGACAACTTAAACAATCCTCTTAAAATCGTTTAAACAGTTTCTTTTTTTCAAATTAAATTCATTTTTTTTCTTTTTAAACTTTTTTAGTTTTCAACATATATTAAATACAACAAAAAAGATTTTTAAAAATTTAAAAAAATTTGGTTGTTATTATAGTGTGTTAATATGTCGAATAAATTTATTTTTAAAAGTATTGAAATGAAGTTTCTCTTAGTTATCTTGAGTTATCAACATAGTTATTTTTAGCTAAAAGTTTAATTTTTAAGACTTTTTGTATTTTAATTAACAACGGTTGACAACCAAAAATGAATTCATTTTGTAGATAAGTTCATATGTTGATATTTGTTGAAAATGGCATTTTTGATATTGATAACTTTTCTAAAAATTCCTGAAACTTTTCTTGCATTTTAAATTCCAGTTTTGGATTAAGCATTTTTTTGACACGACCAAAAAAAACTTCTAATTTTCTTTTCCAACTTATTAACAAATAATGTTAACTTAAAGTTAATTGAATATCAACGAATTAGGAATCGCTATTAACACTTTAAAATTTTAACAAAAAAGCTGTTTATTCTTTATTGATAATGAGATACTTATAGAGTTATTAAAAATGTTGATAACTGATAAGGATTTGATAGTAAGATAGTTGTAAAACAAGGGTTTCAGCTTACTAATTTCTAAAATAGAGCTTACTATTAGGAGCAGTGCTTTTTAAAGTTAATAAGTATAAAATTTGTGAAAATTAGGGAAATTCATGGCAAACATTTATTAATTGAGTAAATTTGCACAACACAACTTAATAGTATTAAAAATGAAAATTTCGATAGGAAACGACCACGCAGGACCAGAGTATAAAAAAGCAATTGTTGAAATGCTTAAAGCAAAAGGATATGAAGTAACTAATTACGGAACTGATTCTGAGGATTCTGTTGATTATCCTGATTTTGGGCATCCTGTTGCAAATGATGTTTCTGAAGGAAAAGCAGATTTTGGAATTGTTATTTGCGGAAGCGGTAACGGAATTGCAATGACTGTTAATAAACATCCTAAAGTAAGAGCTGGTTTATGTTGGACTAAAGAAATAGCTTATTTAACACGTTTACACAACGATGCTAATATTGTGAGTATTCCAGCAAGATTTACTTCTATTCCACAGGCTGTAGAAATTGTTGAAACGTTTTTAGCAACTGCTTTTGAAGGCGGAAGACATCAAAATAGAGTAAATAAGATTGCTTGTTCGTAAAACAGAAAAAATGGGTGCTTCGCACCAATATATAGTAAACTCACCGGGTATATTTTTAAAATTTATCCGGTTTTTTATTTTTTTAAATTACTGTAATTCAGTTTTATATGCCTATTTTTTGGGGTTATCAACATTGTTAATATCTATATTTTATTATTTACTATTAGGTAAATCAAAAGGGCTTGAAGTATAAAAATTATTGAGAATTTTATAATAAATGATATTTTACTCGTTTTATGTCTAAAGATTAACATTGCTGTTAATAAACCAATTGTTCCGCCAATTGCTTCGAGTAAAAAAAGTGTATTTTCGGGAACTCTTTGTTTGTTTTTTCGAGCTTGATATTTATCATATCCTGCGAGGATAAAAACAATGATATTTACAAATAAAAAATACAGTAATAAAATCTCCATTGGTATAAAATTAAAAACAAAGATATTATTTTAGCCGAATCATTGGTAGGTTACTAAATTTATTTAACAAGTAAATTATATCAATTTATAATTAAGAATTTATTTCATTAAAAGTATGACTAATATTCAATTCATTGCCAAGTCTGTACAAACAGCAGCAATTAATATTCAAAATACCGTTAAATTATTAGAGGAAGATTGTACGATTCCGTTCATTTCTCGATATCGAAAAGATACGACTGGAAATCTTGATGAAGTTGTAATTGAACAAATTGCAAAACTTCAAAAAGAATATGAAACGCTTACAAAACGTAAAGAAGCCGTTCTAAAATCCATTGAAGAACAAAAAGCACTTACACCAGAATTAAAACAAAAAATAGAACAGAGTTTTGATCTGCAGGAAATAGAAGATTTTTATCTTCCATACAAAAAGAAGAAAAAAACAAAAGCTGATGTTGCGCGCGAATTTGGTCTAGAACCGTTGGCGAAAATTATAATGTCTGAAAATGATGTTGATGTCGATTTTATTTCTACTCAATACATCAATGAAAATGTTGTTAACGAAGAAGCTGCCATGCAAGGCGCACGAGATATTGTTGCAGAATGGATTAACGAAAACATTTACGTTCGTAAACAGCTTCGTAGATTATATCAGCGAAAAGCAACTATTGGAACCAAAGTTGTAAAAAAGAAAGCCGAAGAAGAAGGCGCACAAAAATTCAGTCAGTATTTTGATTGGGAAGAACCTTTAACTAAAACCCCTTCGCATCGTTTATTAGCTATGCTGCGTGCTGAAAATGAAGGTTTTGTTAAAATGAAAATTGATGTTGATATCGATGATGCTTACGATGTTATTGATGAAATTATCATTAAAAAACAAAACAGTACAACAGCTCATTTGCAATTAGCGATTGAAGACAGTTATAAACGTTTATTAAATCCAGCAATAGGAAACGAAACGTTACAAGAAGCAAAAGCAAAAGCAGATGCTAATTCAATTCAGGTTTTTGCTAATAATTTAGGACAGCTTTTATTAGCTCCGCCTTTGGGCGAAAAACGAATTCTGGCAATTGATCCAGGATTTAGAAGTGGTTGTAAAGTAGTGTGTCTGGACGAAAAAGGCGATTTATTATACAACGAAACAATTTATCCGCACGCACCTCAAAATGAGGAAACAATGGCAATCAAGAAAATCCGTTCGATGGTAAATGCGTATCAAATTGATGCTATTTCTATTGGTAACGGAACTGCTTCTAGAGAAACGGAATTTTTCATTAAAAAAATTGCGTTTGATAAACCATTGCAGGTTTTTATCGTTTCTGAGGCAGGAGCTTCTGTTTATTCAGCATCAAAAATAGCGAGAGAAGAATTTCCTAATTATGATGTAACAGTTCGTGGTTCAGTTTCTATTGGGCGTCGACTTTCAGATCCGTTGGCTGAATTGGTTAAAATTGATCCAAAAGCGATTGGAGTAGGACAATATCAACACGATGTTGATCAAACGAAATTAAAAGAAGAATTAGACAATACTGTAATTCGATGTGTAAACTCTGTTGGAATTAATATTAATACTGCAAGTAAACATTTGTTGAGTTATGTGAGTGGAATAGGAGAGAAGCTGGCAGAAAACATTGTACAATATCGATCAGAAAATGGTCCTTTTGAAGATAGAAAGCAATTGAAGAAAGTTCCGCGTTTGGGTGATAAAGCCTATCAGCAAGGCGCAGCTTTTATTCGAATTTCGAATGCTAAAAATCCATTAGATAATTCTGCGGTACATCCAGAAGCTTATCCAGTTGTTGAAAAGATGGCAAAAGATTTGAAACTTTCAGTAAATGATTTAATAGCAAACAAAGAGAAAACAGCGCTTATTAAGGCCGAAAACTATATTACACCTGAAATTGGTTTGCTTACATTAAAAGACATCATAAAAGAGCTTGAAAAGCCTGGATTAGACCCAAGAAAGTCGGCAAAGGTTTTTGAATTTGATGCTAATGTAAAATCAATCAAAGATTTAAAAACGGGAATGATTTTACCAGGAATTGTTAATAACATTACCAACTTTGGCTGTTTTGTCGATATCGGAATCAAAGAAAGCGGTTTGGTTCATATATCACAATTGAAAGCTGGTTTTGTAAGCGACGTAAACGAAGTTGTAAAATTACATCAGCATGTTGATGTAAAAGTTACTGAGGTAGATGAGGACAGAAAGAGAATTCAGCTGACAATGATTTTATAAAATTTCAAAAAAGAGAATTAAACAAAAAAATCCCAAACTACATTGTAGCTTGGGATTTTTTAATAAGGTTGTAAATGCTTATTTAGTTTCTTCCTCTTCTTTTTTAGGCGCTGTTTGATCATCTTTAGCAGCGTTTTTAAATTCCTTAATTCCGCTTCCTAAACCTTTCATTAATTCTGGAATTTTTTTACCTCCAAAAAGTAATATCACAATACCTACTATAACAAGGATTTCTGTAAGACCTAATCTTCCCATGATTGTATAATTAATGCCGAAGCAAATTGATTTTCAAATTCTACCGCAAAGGTATATAGAATATACGAACAACAAGGGTTTTTGGTTTAAAATATTTGTTACTTACTGCGTTAAATATTTTATAAAATATTTAAATTGCTGTGTTTGCTCATTTTTGTCAGACAGCAGCAATACGATTAATTACTATATTTGCTTGTATAATTAACCAAATGACTAAGAAAAAATTCAATTTTAGAAAAAATTTGTTCATCAAAAACCGCTTGGTAATCTTGAATGAAGAAACTTTTGAAGAAATTTTTTCATTTAAACTCAACTTAATGAACGTTTTTGTAACGTTTACTCTAGGCGGTATATTTTTAATATTAGTAACTACTTTTATTATTGCTTTTACACCTTTACGCGAATTTATTCCAGGATATTCTTCATCGCAATTGAAAAGAAATGCGACAGAACTTGCCATAAAATCAGATTCATTAGAAAGAGCTTTGAGGAAAAATGAAGCTTATATAAAAGGGGTTCAGAAAGTATTGAAAGGAGAATTAGAATATGCAAAATTCAATAAAGATTCCATATTAGCAGATGTTGATGAACCTTCTGATGTAAATATGAAAACCACCGAAGAAGAAATTAAGCTTAGAGAAGAAGTTGCAAAAATGGAGAAGGAGTCTATCAATTCTAAAGCTGTTAAAAATAAAAAAGAAAAGAAATAATACCATTAAAAATGTCTATTAAATCAGTAGCAGCAAAACTATTTGCCAGCAAAATATACCATAAAACACAGGCTTGGGCCAATAAACCGATAGAAACTCAAAATGAAATATTTAAGAGTTTAATCAGTGATGCAAAAGAAACTGTGTTTGGAAAAGACCATCATTTTAAAAAGATAAAAACAGTTGATGATTTTCAAAAGAATGTCCCAGTTCGAGATTATGAAGATTTAAAATTGTATATCGATAGAGTAAAAGAGGGAGAAGAGAATATTCTTTGGAAAGGAAAACCAATTTATTTTGCAAAAACCTCCGGAACAACCTCCGGCGCAAAATACATTCCGCTTACAAAAGAGTCAATGCCATCTCATATAAAAGCCTCTCGAAATGCGATTTTGCATTATATTTATGAAACGGGAAATGCTGATTTTGTTGATGGGAAAATGATTTTCCTGCAGGGAAGTCCAATTTTAGTTGAAAAATACGGAATCAAATTTGGAAGATTATCCGGAATTGGAGCGCATTTTGTACCAAAATATCTGCAGAAAAACCGAATGCCCTCTTGGGAGACCAATTGTATTGAAGATTGGGATACTAAAGTAAATGCAATTGTAGAGGAAACAATCAATCAAGATATGACCATAATTTCGGGAATTCCGTCTTGGGTACAAATGTATTTTGAGCGTTTAGAAGAAAAAAGCGGCGGTAAGAAAATAGGAGAGTTATTCAAAAATTTTAATTTGTTTATTTACGGCGGAGTTAATTACGAGCCTTATCGTGCTAAGTTCGAAAACATGATTGGCCGGAAAGTAGACAGTATCGAATTGTTTCCAGCCTCTGAAGGTTTTTTTGCTTATCAAGATTCTCAGAAACAAAAAGGAATGCTTTTGCTTTTGAATTCGGGAATTTTCTACGAGTTTATTAAAGCCGATGAATTCTTTACCGAAAATCCAAAAAGTTATACGATTGGCGAAGTAGAAATGGGGATTAATTATGCCTTAATAGTTTCTACAAATGCCGGGCTTTGGCGTTATAATATTGGCGATACCGTTCAGTTTACCTCTTTGTTTCCGCATAGAGTTATTGTTTCAGGACGTATCAAACATTATATTTCTGCTTTTGGAGAACACGTTATTGCCAATGAAGTCGAAAATGCGATGAAAGAAGCAACAGCAGGAACAAATATTGTAATAAACGAATTTACCGTAGCGCCTCAAATTACGCCATCAAACGGATTACCATATCATGAATGGTTTATCGAATTTGAAAACGAACCAGAGAATATGGAAACTTTTGCGGAAGCAATTGACGATTCAATGCGAAAACAAAACATTTATTATGATGATTTAATCACCGGAAATGTGTTGAGAAAAGTAGTTGTTACCAAAGTTTCGAAAAATGGATTTCAGGAATACATGAAATCGCAGGGAAAATTAGGCGGACAAAATAAAATTCCGAGATTATCAAATAATAGAGATATTGCAGATAATTTGAAGTAAAGGTTATTAAAAAGAAAGATAGGTAGATTTCAATTAAATTAACATTTATAATTCCTAATTTCGTTTAATAAAATACCACAGATATCTTCTCAAAAAGAAGATTTTTAAAATAAAAAACATGAAAGAAACTAAACATATATCAAGATCAAGAGCTCAGGAATCATCTGCAGCTATAGAAAAAATGTACATTACAATGCGTCACTTATTCAACCGTGGTTTTTATAAACCAATGGGAGTTTCTGGTGATAGTTTAAGAGAATCATTATTGGCTTTACGCCCAGAAATTTATGGGAATATTGCCGAAGAAAAAGTAGAATTAAACGGACTTTTGTACGTTATAGAACGTTTACCAATAGGAATCGAACAATGCCGTTTTATCAATTTAACTTCAGATGAAGGTTATTCTAAATCGCATTTTCAACCAATTGTTCCTCCAAAAAGAAGAAGAAACTGTTATAGAATCGACGAGGAACAAATGAATGTCGAAATCACGCGCGGACGTTCTGATATTTACGATATTCTGACGCATTTGACTTTTATTTTTATCGAATCGCATAAAATTAAAAATAGAGTTTTATTAGATGACGGTGGAGAGGTTTCTCGCGATTGGCTTAAATTAGAACAAGCTGTAATGCAGACTAAAAAGCTGGCGCAGATTGAAAAAGAAAAAGCGATTTCGCACGTTGCAAACATTTTAGGCCGAACTTTTGAAGAGGTTTTAGACATTTATGACGCTTTTGGTTCTGAAAATGCGCCTGATCGTTTCCTTCACGTTATTTACTGGTTAGGAAAATTAGCAATCGAAGAAATTGTTGAAAACAATAAACGAACAATTACTTTCAGCCCTGTTTTACGCGAACGTCTAGGGCACCATATTCACGGAGAAATTTGGGCAACAAATATCAAAGAAGTTCTAAAAGCAAATGACCTTTTAAAACGACCAATTCACGTAATTAGTGCTAATATGCACAGTGTGATGAACTCGATTTTTGCGACGCCTTTATTGAAAACAAAATTTAAAGGAAAAACAGATTTCTTTATATATGAAGAATTAAGCAACTCAGGATCAAAAGAAATTAGAAGTCATGTTGAAGAATTGGCTTTGAAAAACGGAATGATTTCACTTCCTGATACTTCGGGAACCAACATTGACGTTCAAATTTTTGATACGGCAAAAATCGACTGGTCAAAAACAGCATTCTCTGAAGCGAAAATCGACGATGAAAAACCGGTAATTATTGTAATGGATTATGCTTTTGGAGAGCAGGCTTATGAAACTATCGACGAACTTTTAAAACCATTTAAAAAAGAAACATTACTAAATGTAAAATCAGTTTCTATAATGGGTAAAGCCGGAATTCTTGAAGGTGGAAAAGGCGATATTATGATTCCTACAGCACATATAAATGAAGGAACGGCTGATAATTATTTCTTCGAAAATGAATTAACAGGCGCCATGTTTGAAGGAAACGATATTGCAGTTTTTGAAGGTGCGATGGTTACTGTTTTAGGAACATCTTTGCAAAACAGAGATTTATTGAAATTTTTCCACGAATCGACGTGGGGTGTAATTGGTCTTGAAATGGAAGGATCTTATTACCAAAAAGCGATACAATCAGCTTCAAAAATTAGAAAAAGTGTACCGCACGATATAAAAGTTCGTTATGCCTATTACGCTTCAGATAATCCATTAGAAACGGGAAGTACTTTGGCTTCTGGCGGACTTGGAACAACGGGGGTAAAACCAACTTATTTGATTACTATTAAAATTTTAGAACAAATTTTCAACGTAAAATAAAAAACGTAAATGAGTACAAAAGTACCCCAAAACAACTCAGAGCAGGAAATTGATATTTTTGATTTATCGAAAACAATTGGGAATTTTTTCGACAGAATAAATGCCTTACTTTTTAGATCAATTCAGTTTTTTATTCGAAACTGGATAATTATATTGGTTTTGATTGTTCTTGGATTTGGTTTGGGGTGGTTTTTGGATTCAAACAAAAAGACGTTTCAAAATGAGGTTATTGTAACGCCCAATTTTGGCAGTGTAGATTATTTATATTCTAAAATAGATTTAATCGAGTCTAAAATTGTTTCAGGAGATACTGTTTTCTTAAAAAAGGTCGTTGGAATTTCGAATCCAAAAGCAATCAAAAAAATCGAAATTAAACCAATTGCCGACGTTTATAAATTTATTGAAGACAAGGAACAAAACTTTGAACTCATAAAATTAATGGCTGAGGTTGGTGAAGTAAAAAAAGTTCTGGAAGATAATATAACGAGCAAAAATTATACTTTTCATACTATTTCGTTTGTATCAAATAAAGAAGTAAATGACAAAGAAATAGTTTTACCATTGATGCAGTATTTAAACAGCTCAGAATATTTTAATGCACTTCAAAAAATAGGATATAAAAATCTAGAGCAGCAAATTGCTAAAAATGATACTATCATTGCTCAAATTGACGATGTTTTAAATGGTTTTTCGAGCACGGTTAAAAATGGACCAAAGAACGATAAATTGGTTTATTACAATGAGAATACACAGCTTAATGATCTAATTAAAACCAAGCAAACTTTGATAGTTGATCAAGGAAGAAATAGATTAAAGTTAGTGAACTACGATAAAGCAGTTAAAGAGATTAATACCACTTTGAACATAAATATTGTAAAGCTTACAAATGGTAATTTTAAAATTTTGCTTCCAGCAGTCTTTATTCTTCTTTTTATTTTTATTCATTTGTTCAAGAAGTTTTACAACAGTCAGCTTTTAAAATCTCAAATTAAATAACGATGTATTGAAAACGAACAAAATCTTTGAAAGAATTTCGCAGAATGCATTTTTAAAACAAAGTCTAAGTACTTTGTTTTTGAGGATTTTTGGAGTTGTTTTACTTTTTGGATTCACCATATTTCTAACAAAATGTTACAGTCCTAAATTAGTTGGGCAGTATGATTTTGCACGTTCTTTTCTTTTAGCCATCGGAAGCATATGTTTATTAGGTTTCGATCAGTCTATTTTATATTTTAAAGGAAGATTGGCGGGCACGGGAGGACTTGAGCAATTGAAAAAAATCTACTTTAAAATGGTTGCAATGCTGTTTGCAACTTCAATTGCAGCAATTGTTATTGTTGCCTTAATTAGTAAGGAATTAATAAATAATTACTTTTCAGA
This sequence comes from Flavobacterium oncorhynchi, assembly GCF_002217355.1. Taxonomy (GTDB): domain Bacteria; phylum Bacteroidota; class Bacteroidia; order Flavobacteriales; family Flavobacteriaceae; genus Flavobacterium; species Flavobacterium oncorhynchi. The sequence continues at coordinate 300,096 of NZ_MUHA01000007.1, forward strand.
TAATGAGGTATATTCTATTTTATTAAAAGGTACAGCAACATTGTTTTTCTACGGAATTTCGACTTTAAATACAGAGATTTTTAGAGCCTTAGATAAATTGTATACGGCTGAATTGTTTAGAAATGTTGTGAAATATGTTCCTTTAATTGCAGGCGCGATACTATTATTTTATTGGAATAAAGAAACCTATTTGGTAGATATTTTTTTGATTGGATTTGTTTTGCTTTCAATCATTAGCTCAGTATATGTTTATATTTATTTTAGAGAACTTACAGTCACAGAAAGTAACGATACTTTTTCGCATAAAGAAGTATTCTTAAAATCGTACCCAATTGCAATAAGCGGAATGGCAATGTTTCTTTTAATGAGTTTTGATATTATGTTTTTAAAAAAATATCGAAATGACGAAACAGTCGCTTTTTATTCTGTTGGTTTTAAAGTAATGACCATCGTTTCAGTAATAATTTTAACCATTAATATTACTGTTTCAGCAAAAATTGCAGAGTTTTTTGCGAAAGATAATAAAGCAGAATTAAAAAGAATTTTACGAAATAGTGTTCGTTTAATCTTCGGAATCACATTTCCGGTAATAGTTATAATCAGCCTGTGTTCTGAGCATGTATTGTCTTTTTTTGGGCATCAATACGTAGTTGCAAAAGAAGCTTTTTTAGTTTTAATAATTGGTCAAGGAGTTTGTTCCGCGTTTGGGTCTGCGCCGGTTTATTTGAATATGACGGGAAGACAGCATATTTTTCAGATTGTTTTAATTGCGGCTGTTGTAATTAATTTTCTTTTAAACCGATTTTTAATTCCAGAATATGGAATGGTTGGTGGCGCGATTGCATTTGTTTCAAGCTCTATTTTCTGGAATAGTGTTGTAGCCTTAATTATTTATCGAAAAGATAAAATAGTGATTTTTTTACATTAAGAAATGACAATTTTTATATGAAAATAGAAAAAAGAAAAGCAGCATTTTTACTTATTGCAACAGCCAATCTAGCAGTTGCAGCAGCTGCTTTTTTTATTTTGCCTCCCAAGTTTTTTTATGATGCTGCTATTATTGCATACGATAAAGGAAATGAAATAGGATATATAGGGAGTTATCCGGTTTCGATTTTGTTGTATAAAATTTCTGGACTGCGTTGCTTACCCTTTCCAATCATTGCTTTAATTCAGTTTCCTGTTTTAATGTATGTTTTGTACAAAATAGGTATTCCAGATCGTTTTGAAAAGCTCAATGTCAAGAACATTTTGGTTTATATGGCATTTTTAATGATTGCCATTTTTGTATCAATGCCGTCAAAAGAGTTTATAACCTTTTTATATCTCTCTCCAATCGTTTTTATGTGCTTAAATGAACAAATTTCGTTGAAAAGAACAATCATATACACAGTACTTTTATTGTTGGTTTTCGGCGTGTTTTTTCGTCCCTATTATCTTTTAATTCCAGTTATTGGCGGCGGGATGTATTTAGTAAGTTTAGTGAGTTTTAAAAGTAAAACTATAACAACACTGTTTTATGGTTTGCTAATAGCCATTTTTTTATCTTTTAGTCATGGCGTTTTAAAAGGGAAATATCTTTCAGAAATCAGCCGAGAAGTGGTAAACAATGAACGTATAGGTTCTGCTGATGCCAATTCTATTATTATTTCTCCCGTTAAAACAGATACGTGGTACGGAGAAGCTATTGGAATATTTTACGGATTTTTTACAGTCAATATTCCAATAAACGGCTTAAAACACCTATTATCACCACAAATAATTATATTTATAATCTGGCAGTTATTACTGTTTTACATTTTATTAGTTCGGTTTGCAAAATGTTTGGCAGATCGAAAAACATATTCAAAAGAACTGTTAGTACTGCTCATTATTTTTTCTTTCTTTATCGTACAAGGAGTTTTTGAACCCGATTTAGGCACCGCTGTACGACATAAAATGGGTGTTTTTCCTTTAATTTATTTTGCATTATACTATGAATCTTTCAGAAAAAAACTTCAATAAAATATTTCATGTTTTTTTGTGTCTGATTGCAATCGCAATGATATTCAGAAAACCATGTTCGCTGCTTATTATTTTATTTAGTGTTTTTAGTTTGATCTACGTAAAAAAACTAAAATTCAGCAAAACAGCTTGGATTTTGACTGCTTGTATCGCTTCACCGCTTTTGTTAGAATTATTATTTTTCTGGAATAATGATTCTATATCTAAAGGATTAAAAGCGGTTGAAAAGAGTACTTCGCTGCTATTATTTCCAATCTTTATTATTGGCCATTATCAGCGTGTAAAATTTTTAAAATTAATAGAGACTTATAGTATTGCAACAACAATGCTGATGCTGTTTTTTTTAACTAGATTTTACGTGGTTTATCCTGATTTGGTCAGTAAATATTTAAGCAGAATTGACCTTTGGGAAATGGGTTATAAGTTTGCAGACAGCATTGGTATTCATGCACCGGCTCTAAATATGCATTTGGCATTTGTCTCTATTTGTGCATTCTATTTTGTGTTTTACAGCTTTCAGAATAAAGAAAAAAGTACTTTTAAAATACTTCGAATAATTATTTTTTTACTTTCATTTTTCTTTGTCCTTTTAGTAAATACCAGAATGGCGTTGCTTAATGCTTTGATTGGTTTTTTAGTTGTTTTCATTTTCGAAATAAAATCAAGATTCAACATAAAAAAAATGATCCTAACAGCAATAACAGTGTTACTTGTATTAGGTAGTATTTTGTTCGTTTTTATACAGAAAAACCCCTATATGAAGGAGAAATACTCTACTGTAACTTTTGCCTATATGGATAAAGTGGGAAAATTAGATGAAATTGATCATCCAGAAATTTATGCTTTCAATTCATTAGCAGTAAGACTCTCGGTATGGAAATCAGCTTGGGAATTATCCGTTAAAAATCTTCCTTTTGGAGTAGGAGCTTCTGATGGAAAACCAGAATTAAATAAATATTTTAAAGCAACCAACCAGCAGTTTTTGGCTAAATATGAATTTCCAACGCATAACCAGTTTTTAGATTTTTTACTAAAATTTGGAATCCTTGGTCCTTTAGTAGTAACATTTTATATTTTCAGTATCGGATATTTAGGATATGATTTGAAAAATGCGATAATAATTTCATTTTTCATCCTCTTTTTTACCTCAAATTTAACTGATGACTTTTTGCTTAGATTTGATGGAATTGCCTTTAGCGGATTTTGGTTTTCTGTTTTTTCAAGTTATTGGCTGCCGCAAAAAGCTATTCTTGATATAAATCAAAAAGCTGTTTAAAGTTTTTATTTTTATCAAAAAGATCCTTGCATCGAATTAATGCATTTTCTCCAAAAACAGTTCTTGTTTTTGAATCTTTTAAAGCGTTAAAGTAACTTTCTAGTTCATTGATTTCGTTAAAAAGAAACCCCGTTTTATTAGGAACAACAATGTCTTTATTGCCAATAATATTGGTGGCAATTACAGGTTTTTCTAGCGCCATCGCTTCTAAAATTGCAATTGGAAGACCTTCCCAAAGAGAAGTCTGCAGATAAATATCAATTGAATTTAGTATTTTAAAAACAGCATTTTTGTCTAAAATCCAACCCGTAATCTGAATATTTGGCACTGTAATCAAATGGTTTAGTTCTCCATCACCAATCCAGATAAAATTAAAATCAGGAAATTGTAAAGCAATCTCATTAAACAATTTAGGATTTCTTGCCGCAGTTATTCTGCCCAATATGCCAATGGTTAGTTTTGTGTTTTGATGAGGTAAAAAGTATTGACGAATTTCATTTATATCAACACCATTTCTAATAAGTTTTGAGGGACCGATATTTTTAGCAATTTCAAATTCAGTATCACCACAAGCAACAATTGTTCCTCTAAATAGGTACTGAAAGCTTTTTTCTATAACAGAATAAAACTTTTTTGTACGATTTGAAATGTCAGTTCTTAAAAAAGCATATCCGTGCGGAGAATAAAAAAGCCTTGTTTTTTTGAATAAGAAAAAAGAAGAAAGTCGTCCTAAAACCCCAGCTTTTGAGGAATGAAGATGAATAATATCAGGATTAATTTTTTTAAGTTCTTGGGTAAGTTTAATAATAGATTTTAAATCTTTCACGAGAGAAATTTCGCGAACCATATCTAGGTGTATTAAGTTAACACCTTTAGAGAATTCGGCATTAACCTTTTGAGAACTAACACCATTTCTATTACTGCTGTAAATAATAGTAGTTTCGATGTTTTTGCTTATTTCTTCATCACCAAAGTAAGCTGACAAATCTTTAAAATAAGTATAAACACCACCTTCTAGTGCCTCAACAATATGTACAACTTTCAAAACATTTAGAATTTAGAATCGTAAAAATAGAATAAACCAGTTTAATATCGACTTAAAAAAAACAAATCTCATTTTTAGTAAAAATTTTAGTCAATTTAAAAGGCCGGATATTTTATTACATTTGTGCATATTTACAGCCATTATCAAAACAAAAGGTTCAATAAAATCATTATGAAAAGAATACTTATTACCGGAGCAGCGGGTTTTTTAGGATCACATTTGTGCGATCGATTTATCAAAGAAGGCTATTTTGTTATAGGAATGGATAATTTGATTACCGGCGATCTTAAAAACATTGAGCATTTATTCAAATTAGAACATTTTGAATTTTACCACCACGACATTACAAAATTTGTTCATATACCAGGCGATTTAGATTATATTTTGCATTTTGCATCGCCGGCAAGTCCAATAGATTATTTAAAAATTCCAATCCAGACCCTAAAAGTTGGTTCTTTAGGAACACATAATTTATTAGGATTGGCAAGAGTAAAAAAAGCTAGAATATTAATCGCTTCAACATCTGAAGTATACGGAGATCCATTAGTACATCCTCAAACAGAAGAATATTATGGCAACGTAAATACAATTGGACCAAGAGGAGTTTATGACGAAGCCAAACGTTTTCAGGAATCAATAACAATGGCATATCATACTTTTCACGGTGTTGAAACCAGAATTGTACGTATTTTTAATACTTATGGTCCAAGAATGCGATTGAATGACGGGCGTGTAATTCCTGCTTTTATCGGACAGGCTTTGCGTGGAGAAGATTTAACGATTTTTGGAGATGGTATGCAGACTCGTTCATTTTGTTATGTTGACGATCAAGTAGAAGGTATTTTTAGATTACTGCATTCTGATTATGTATATCCAGTAAATATTGGAAATCCAGATGAGATTACAATAAAAGATTTTGCAGAAGAAATTATAAAACTTACAGGAACAAATCAAAAAGTAGTTTATCATCCATTACCTATAAACGATCCATTACAACGCCAGCCAGACACAACCAAAGCAAAAGAACTGCTGGGTTGGGAAGCAAAAGTGAGCCGTTCTGAAGGAATGAAAATTACGTATGATTATTTTAGATCACTTTCTAAAGAAGAACTTTCTAAAGAAGAGCATAAAGATTTTTCGGGTTATATTAGATAAACGGTAAACGGAATTATTTTCGAAGATAATAAATTTTGATAAAAAGGCATAGAGGAATTATTTATGATGGCATTTCACACAGGAAGATATTCAAAATATATTAGGCCAATAAGTATTTTAATCGACCTGACAATGATCTCTATACTCAGTTTTTTCATTTTTTTTAATGAACTGGGTTCATCAAATATTTGGATTTTAATATTTTATCAAATTATCGCTTGGGGAATAGTTGCCTTTTCTGTTAAATTTTATGATGTATATCGCTTTACAACTCCAGTTGCTATTACATCAAAAATAATCAAACAAGGAATTTTATTTGTATTGACTGTTATTGCATTTTTTCCATTTTCTAGACAAGCCATTTTTAACGAATCAAAGATTTTTTTGTTTATAATTCTGGTTTTGGTAGTAGTTACCGTTTTTAAATTTGCTTGGTTTTTTTATTTAAAAGAATATAGAATAATAACAGGCAACAATTATAGGAATGCCGTTATTATTGGATTTACACCAGAAGCAATTAGTCTTAAAAATCTTTTTGAAACCAGAAAAGACTATGGGTATAGATTTTTAGGATATTTTTCAGATATAAATGAAAATCAGAATATTACTGGAAAATTAGATGCTTTAAAGCCATTTGTGATCGAAAATGAAGTCGATGAAATTTACTGTTCTTTGAATGAAGTATCAAACAACAGTTTGAAAAAGCTAATTGATTTTGCAGATGAAAATAATAAAACGATAAAGTTTATTCCTGATACAAAGGAGATTTTCTCAAAAAATCTAAAGATAGATTACTACGATTTTTTCCCAGTATTGTCATTAAAACAAACCGTACTTAATGAGCCTGCAGTAAAATTCATGAAGCGTCTGTTTGATGTTTTATTCTCTCTTTTGGTAATCGTTTTTTTATTGTCATGGCTGATTCCAGTATTAGCTATTTTAATCAAATTAGAATCAAAAGGTCCCGTTTTTTTCAAACAAGGCAGACCCGGAATAGATGAGAACGAATTTGTATGTTATAAATTACGTTCTATGTATATTAATAAAACAACTGAAAAAGAAGCTTCAAAAGATGATCCTCGCGTAACAGGAATGGGGCGTTTTATGAGAAAAACAAGTATAGACGAGCTCCCGCAATTTATAAATGTTCTATTAGGTGATATGTCCGTTGTTGGACCTAGACCTCATTTGTGGTCTCAGAATAAAGAATACAGCAGCAGAGTAAAAAAATACATGATTCGCCATTGCGTAAAGCCAGGAATTACTGGTTTAGCGCAAGTAAGCGGTTTTAGAGGCGAAATAACGATAGAAAGAGATATGATAAACCGAATAAAGTTTGATGTTTTTTATATCGAGAACTGGTCTTTAATTTTAGATTTAAAAATAATTCTTCAAACCGTTATTAATATTTTTAAAGGCGATCAAAAGGCATATTAATGAATGATTTAGTTTCTATTTTAATGCCAACGTTTAATGCTGAAAAATTCATTAAAGCTGCTGTAGAATCAGTTCAAAAGCAGACTTACGAGAACTGGGAAATGATTTTGGTTGATGATGCATCAACAGATAAAACGGTAAAAATTATTGCCGATTTTATTCAAAAAGAAAGCCGAATAAAACACTATCAATTACAAACAAATTCAGGAAATGGTTTCGCTAGAAATATTGCTTTAGAAAAAGCTTCAGGAAAATATATTGCATTTTTAGATGCCGATGATTTATGGTTTCCAGAGAAATTAGAAAAGCAAATCCAGTTTTTAAAAGCAAATAATTTATCGTTTACATTTAGTTTTTACGATTGTATAGATGACAACGGAAACAATTTAAACAGAAGAGTTCAAACTCCGATACCATTGACTTATAAACAACTGTTTTTTTGCAATTACGTTGGAAATTTAACCGCTATTTACGACGCAGATTTTTTTGGAAAAATCAAATTAGAATCTTCTCAAAAAAGACAGGATTGGAGATTATGGCTTACCATTTTAAAACAAATTAAAGAGGCAAAAGCTGTTCCGGAATCATTAGCTTTATACAGAATTAGAAAAGATTCTATTTCATCATCAAAATTCAAATTGATCAAACACAACTTTGGTGTTTATCGGGAATTTCACGGAAATAATCTTGTTTTTTCTGTTTTTTTGATGATGAGGTTTTTGTTTACTCAATTGATTATCAAACCAAAATATATAAAGAAGATTTAAAATTCAACTTGATGTCGCAAATTATGATATCAAGTTTCTGTCACAATTTGTGACCTTGAAGAATTATTTTTTATAACCAATTTTCACTCTTTCAGATTCATTTTCTTTTTTTTCAGTCAATTCATCTAAATAAGAAAATACCAATTCAATATTTTTATCATGATTTTCTAACTTCTTCTGGATCTGAAGTATATCAACTTTAATTTCAGTTGTATCCAAAAGCATTTGCCTCACTTTTGTGAAAATCCTCATGATTTGAATATTGGTTTGAATTGCTTTGTCGCTTTTTAGGACGCTTGAGAGCATTAAAACTCCATGTTCTGTAAAAGCAAAAGGTAGATATTTTTGATATTTACCTCTTCCTTTCTCTAAGGTCACAAATTGTGACCTTAGAGAATCATATTCGATTTTAGTGAGTTCAAATATGAAATCTTGTGGAAATCGAGATAAATTTCTTTTAACGGCTTGTTTTAATACTTTAGTTTCTATTCCATAAAGTAACGCTAAATCGCTATCAAGCATCACTTTTTGACCACAGATAAAATATATTTTATTAGAAATTGTTTCTTCAGAAAGTAAAGATTGATCTTCCATAAGTTTTTAATTAGAAAATCAAATGTAAGATTTTATTTATATTTATAAATATGATTTGAACTGTTTTAGTTTTCCGCGATTGGTTCTTTCTAAAACAGTTTTTCTTGTAAAAGTGAAGTTTAAATTGGGTTCTAAATAGAAATCGATAGCTTCTTTTATTTTTTGAATTTGTTCTGAAACTAATGCTGTATCAGCAACATATTCAATTTGAAAAGTATCTAATTTGGTTTGTTTGATGATAAATTCTTTTACTTTTCCGTCGTCTTCAATGATGCTTTTGGTTACATAATAAAACGTCAAACCAGGCGATTTTTTTCCGCTTGGAAGAATTGCAATATCATTTGTTCTGCCAATAAGTTTTTTGAGAATTGGTTTTTGTGGTGTGCTTTTTTCGTCTAAAACTCCAATGTCGCCAATTTCATATCGGATAAATGGATTTGCTTTATTGAAAAGCGAAGTAATGACAATCTTTCCTTCTTTCCCGTAAGGGAGAACATTATTATTTTCATCTAAAATTTCTACAAAAAGTGTTTCCGCATTTACCTGCCATTCGTCTTGCGGATTTTCAAAAGCAATTAAATCCAGTTCTGAAGCGCCGTATTCATTGATAATTGGAATGCCGAATTGTTTTTCTAATAGTTTTTTATCCATTTCGAAAAGCATTTCTGAGGTAACAAAACAGGCTTTTAATGTTGGACAAATTTCATTTAAAACGATATTTTTCTGCTCTAGAAACTTAGCAAACAGAACAATAGAACTTGTATATCCGTTGATGTAATCGAATTTTTTAGTTTTGAATTTTTTCAAAAATTTAGCCAAAACATCATCTGATAAATCAAACACTGGGAATCGAACCCGGCAACTCAAAAAATCTTTGAAACGTTCTTTTTGGTAGCCAATAAAATCCATCGGAATTCCATAAAAACGTGCCTGATAGGAATGATTAAAATCGATCCCGAACCATCCAAAATGCATAATATTCGATGCCCAAGTCAAAGCATGTGAATATTTATCTTTGGCAAAAATTAAAGGAGTTCCGCTTGAACCTGATGTTTTGTTGAGGTAAATGGTTTTTTTAGAATAGCCTTTTGAAAGTCTTTCTTGCAGCGGCTTTTGAAGATTCTGTTTATTTAAAATCGGTAAATCTTTCCAATTTTTAAAAGTTTTATCTCCAACTAATGCCGCATAAAAAGAGTTGTTTTTCAAGTGAAAATCAACAATTTCTTTCTTTTTATTTTCAAGAAATGAAGCAAATTCTTCTTCAGAAAAACAAACAATCTTATCCAATTCGGTTTTGGCTTTCTTTATCGGAAAACCATTTAATAGAAGAGAAAGATCAAAAAGACGAATCATTTTTCTTATAATTTTAGTCAAAAGTAATATTTAGCAATTATGAACAGTGAAGAATCAATAAGTTTTTGAGATTTAATTATTTTTTACGTGCAAAAGCAATTATTTTTGCACCACAACTAAATACAACTACACCATGACAATTTTATTATTGGGATCAGGCGGAAGAGAGCATGCTTTTGCGTGGAAAATGATTCAGAGTCCGCTTTGCGAAAAACTTTTTGTTGCACCAGGAAATGCAGGAACAGCTGCAATTGCTACAAATGTTGCAATGTCTCCAACCGATTTTGATGCTATTAAAACATTTGTACTTCAAGAAAAAGTAAGTATGGTTGTTGTAGGTCCCGAAGATCCTTTAGTAAAAGGAATCTATGATTATTTTAAAAACGACGAAAGTTTAAAACATATTCCAGTAATTGGACCATCAAAATTAGGAGCACAGTTAGAAGGAAGTAAAGAATTTGCAAAAGAATTCTTGATGAAACATAATATTCCAACAGCAGCTTACGATAGTTTTACTGCCGAAACAGTTGAAAATGGATGTGCATTCTTAGAAACTTTACAACCTCCTTATGTTTTAAAAGCAGACGGTTTAGCAGCAGGAAAAGGAGTTTTGATTATTCAAGATTTAGAAGAGGCTAAAACGGAATTGAGAAATATGCTTGTTCATTCAAAATTTGGAGCAGCGAGTTCAAAAGTAGTTATCGAAGAATTTTTAGACGGAATTGAATTAAGCTGTTTTGTTTTGACTGATGGAAAAAGCTATAAAATTCTTCCAACAGCAAAAGATTACAAACGTATTGGCGAAGGCGATACAGGATTAAATACAGGCGGAATGGGAGCAGTTTCTCCAGTTCCTTATGTTGATGCTGTTTTGATGGAAAAAATAGAAACTCGTATCGTAAAACCAACAATCGAAGGTTTCCAAAAAGATGGAATCGAATACAAAGGATTTGTGTTTATTGGTTTAATCAATGTAAAAAATGAACCAATCGTTATTGAATACAACGTGAGAATGGGAGATCCAGAAACGGAAGTTGTAGTGCCAAGATTACAGTCTGATTTGGTTGAGTTGTTTCTTTCGGTTGCGAATCAAAAATTAGACGATTTTACTTTAGAAGTTGATCCAAGAAGTGCAACTACAATTATGGTGGTTTCTGGCGGATATCCTGAAGATTTCGAAAAAGGAAAAGTAATTACTGGTTTAGAAAATATTACAGATTCAATAGTTTTTCACGCGGGAACAAAATTAGATAACGAAAATGTCGTTACTAATGGAGGACGTGTTTTGACTGTAACATCATATGGAGATGATTTTCAGCAGGCCATAAAAAAATCTTACCAAAACATAGATAAACTAAGCTTTGATAAGATGTATTTTAGAAAAGATATCGGATTCGATCTAATATAAATGAATTCTCTAACCCTTTTCGGAGGGTTAGATATTTTTTATTTTAAAAAAGAGTGAGCCGTTGTATCTTGGTTTTCTGTTCCAGCATCATCAAAAATGCGTAATTGTTTAATCCAATAAACGATTGCACATGCACAGATGATCATGAAAATCCAGTTAATTGTGTTTGCACCAAACCAAGTAATTAGTTCTAAATGACGTAAAAAGTCAAGTGGAGCAAACAAAATGTTAACGAATAAGTATTGAATTCCTTCGAAAAAAGCTGTCATAATTTATAAAATTATATGTTATTATTGTTTTTAACGCATTGAATTAAAATTCAAAAGAATCTTTTTCAACTTGTTGGTTTTTCCTTTTAAACAAGTATTATATTTACAGTCACAAAAGTATAAAATATCCTTATGATAACAAGTGTTTTTAAAAAATCTACGCCATTAAATTATTCATTGGTTGTAATTTTGATACTGGTTTTCTTTTTTATGTTTCAAATTCGAGAAACGTCTTGGATAAATTCATATTTTACGATATTCCAAAAATTGAGTTTATTGTGCTTTATTTTGGCTTCTTTTTTCATGATTAATTTCATTGTTAAAAAGAATGGCCTCAGTAAAGACAATGGATACGCGATATTTTTCTATTTATTATTTATATTATTTTTCCCTACAATATTTAATAATCCGGATGTAATTTATGCTAATTTTTTCATCTTATTAGCACTTCGAAGATTGGTTTCACTTCAATCTCTTAAAGCATCAAAAGAAAAAATATTTGATGCTTCTTTTTGGATTTTTGTAGCTTCTTTATTTCAATTTTGGTGTGTCTTATTTTTAATTTTGGTTTTTATATCGATAGTTTTTCACGTTTCGAGAGATTATAGGAACTGGGTTTTACCCTTTATTGCGCTTTTGGCTGTAGCTTTAGTGTTTACCATGATATCTTTAATGTTCAATATTAATGCGGTTGAATTTTTTCAAAAACGCGCAGTAATCGATTTTAGAATAGATTATTTTAAGAACAATTATGAAAACGGTGCGCTTTCAATATATGTTGCAGTTGCTTTATTCTTTGTAGTTTCAATGATTACAACATTGTCAAACAGGCCTCAGATTGTTCATGCCTCTTACAAAAAAGTGGTGGCCTGTTTCTTTATTGCCGCTCTTGTTTTTATTGTCTCACCAGATAAAAGCAATGATTTATTACTGTTTAGCATTGCACCGCTTACTATTATGGCAGCGAGTCATATAGAGTATGTACAGCAGAAACTTAATAACGAAATTGTATTTTATGTACTGATTTTGTGCAGTTTATTTACGTTTTTCTCGCAATTATAATTTACTTCCAAAAGCAAGATCACCTGCATCACCAAGTCCAGGAATAATATAGTTTTTCTCGTTTAGTTTTTCGTCTAACGAAGCAACCCATAAATGACAGTTTTCAGGAAGGTTTTTTTCTAGATAAGCAATTCCTTCTGGAGCCGCAATAACTACAACAATGTGAATTTCTTCCGGAGTTGCATTTTCAACTAGTTTTTCATGAACAGCAACTATTGACTGACCAGTTGCCAGCATTGGATCAAGTAATAAAACGGTTTTATTATTGATATTTGAAACGGCTTGATATTCAACTCTAATTTCAAATACGTGATCATTATTAGGATGATATCTGCAGGCCGAAACAAAACTGTTTTCTGCATTATCAAAATAATTTAAAAAGCCGGTATGTAGAGGTAATCCAGCTCTTAAAATCGAACATAAAACCAAATCGGCAGCTATTTCTGTTGTGTTTTTTATGCCAAGCGGAGTCTGAATTTCGACGTTTTTATAAGTAAGATCTTTACTCAATTCATACGCCATAATTTCACCTATTCGTTCTATATTTCGTCGAAAACGCATACTGTCATTTTGAACATCTATATTTCGGATTTGACCTAAAAAATGATTTAAAATGCTGTTATTTTCAGATATATAATGAATTTTCATAGTTAAATTTTAAAATTATAAATTTGGTAAAAATACGAGAACAAAAAATTACTCGTTATTATTCGCACCATAAAAGTATAAAAAGTATCTTTGTAACTCTAACAAATAAAGACATGTTTTCAAAATTAGCATATTCTGTTTTCGAACAAAGCATCAAAGATTATCATAAATTTGATAATGTAGATCAACCTATAAACAATCCTTATCCAAAGGACAAATTCGAACATTTATTATATCTAAAAAATTGGATTGACACTGTTCAATGGCATTTTGAAGATATTATTCGTGATCCGCAAATTGATCCAGTGGCAGCTCTTACTTTAAAAAGAAGAATCGATGCATCTAATCAGGAACGTACTGATATGGTAGAATACATCGATAGTTACTTTTTGCAAAAATACAGCAATGTAAAAGTAAAAGACGGTGCGAAAATTAACTCTGAAAGTCCAGCATGGGCATTTGACAGATTATCGATTTTGGCATTAAAAATTTATCATATGCATGAAGAAGCTACTCGCGCAGAAGCTACACAAGAACATAGAGATAAATGTCAGGAAAAATTAAATGTTCTATTAGAGCAAAGATCTGACTTGTCAACTGCAATTGATGATCTATTGACTGACATCGAAAATGGTGATAAATTCATGAAAGTATACAAACAAATGAAAATGTATAACGACGATGAATTGAATCCTGTTTTATATCAAAATAAAAAATAATTGGCAAAATTGTCCAATAAAATTAAGCATATAGCCGTCATGAGACTATCCGCAATGGGAGATGTCGCCATGACGGTTCCTGTTTTACGTGCTTTTGTAAAACAATATCCAGAGGTAAAATTGACTGTTATTTCTCGTCCTTTTTTTAAACCTTTTTTTGACGGAATTCCGAATTTGGATTTTTTTGTTTTTGATGAAAAAGAAAGACATAAAGGTTTTCTAGGACTTGTACGCTTATTTAAAGACGTAAGTAAATTGAAAGTGGATGCTTTTGCAGATCTTCATAACGTTTTGCGATCTAAGGTTGTGGGCTCGCTTTTCGCTTTGAGCGGAAAAAAAAGAGCAACTGTTGATAAAGGCCGCGAAGGGAAAAAAGAATTGACGAGAGCGGAAAATAAGATTTTTACACCATTACCAACAATGTTTGAAAGACACGCAAAAGTGTTTGAAGAACTTGGTTTTTCTTTAGATTTATCTAACCCTCAATTCCCAGAAAAGGCAAATTTAAGTGAAGATATTTTAGAAATTATCGGAAACAAAAATCAAAAATTAATTGGTATCGCACCTTTTGCACAATACGATTCTAAGGTTTATCCGTTAGATTTAATGAAAGAAGTTGTTGCAAAATTAGCAGAGAATTCATCCTATAAAATTTTGCTTTTCGGAGGTGGAAAAAAAGAAATCGAGATTTTAGATTCAGTAGCACAACCTTTTGAAAATGTAATTAATATGGCTGGAAAAATTAAATTTCAACAGGAATTACAGTTAATCAGCAATCTTGATGTAATGCTTTCTATGGATTCTGGAAATGCACATATTGCCGCTATGCTGGGCGTAAAAGTAATAACGCTTTGGGGAGCAACTCATCCTTATGCAGGATTTTTGCCTTTTAATCAAAGTCTTGAAAATGCTCTAACTTCTGATAGAAATCAATACCCGCAACTGCCAACTTCGGTTTATGGAAATAAAACTGTTGAAGGTTATGAAGATGCGATGAGAAGTATTTCTCCTAATGAAATCGTTCAAAAAATTCAGTTAAGCGTATAATCCATTCAAATCATGAAGAAAATATCCAATTGTTTTCTTTTTATTTCTATTGGCTACAATTACAACAAAATGATTCTCTTTTTCTGTAGACAGTAAAATGTGTTCAAAGTTCTCGGTTGAATTTCTATAGACTTTATGCACCAATTGAGACTCTTTGATTTTATGTGAAAGTATTTTTGCGGCTTTTAATTTACTCACATAAGGCCAGATGTTAAAAATATTTTGGTCAGAGATTTTAATTTCAGTCATTTTCCCAATCATTGTTGAGTTGTACTTTTCTGAGGTAAGTAATTTAGGTCCTTTTTTATTTCGTTGTTTTTTAATTATAAAGTAAATACAAAAAAGAGCTGTTACTACAAAAATTGCGATAAATGATAAACGAAGGAAGTGATGTATTGTCATGATATTTAATGTTTAAATGTGTTGACAAATTTGATTTAGGACTGTAAATCTAATATAAGAGCATCAGATTATGAGTGCTTTAATTTTACCCCTAATTTAATAAAAAATCAGCATTATTTTAGCTAAAAAATGTTTTATTGTAACTTCAGCTGTGTTAATTTTTTCTACCATTACAACCACTGTAAATATTAAAAAACAAAAAAAATCCAAATCCCAATTGTAAAGTTGGAATTTGGATTTTATATTTTAGAATTTAATACAGACTATACGTCGTCGTAATCAACATAAATAGTTTCAGATGTTGGATGTGCCTGACAAGTTAAAATTAAACCTTCTGCAATTTCACTATCTGTTAAAATAGAATTTTTTGTCATTTCAGCAGAACCTGCAGTTACACGTCCTAGACAGCTGCTGCAAATACCACCTTGACAAGAATAAGGAGCATCAACACCTTGTTTTAAAGCCGCATCAAGAATAGTTTGTTTTTGAGACATCTCAAAAGTAACTTCTTCATCATCAACTAAAACAGTGATTTTTGTATGTCCTTCTAACGAAGTTTTAATTTCATTTTCTTTTGAAGAAGAAGTAAAAAGCTCAAACTTAATAGCAGATTCTTTTACGTTTTTCTCTTTCAAAACATTAGAAACCGTGTTGATCATTTCTTCAGGTCCACACAAGAAAAATTTATCAAACTCTAATTCTTTGTGTTTGTTATTTAAAACAAAATTCACTGCCGATTTTTCGATTCGGCCAAATAATGCATTTTCAACTTTTGCCTGGCTGTAAACATAATGCACAAAAAAGCGGCCTACGTATTGCAATTGTAAATCATGTAATTCTTGATGAAAAATAGTTTCTTCAGGAGTTTTGTTTCCGTAAACTAATACAAATGAGCTTTTTGGTTCGCTTTTTAAAACTGATTTTAAAATAGACAAAACAGGTGTTATACCACTTCCTGCTGCAAAAGCCACATAGTTTTTTTGTCTTTCAGCGTCAGGTTCAAAGGTAAATTTACCCTCTGGATGACCAACTTCAAGAACATCTCCCGCTTTAAGCTTTGTATTTGCAAATTGCGAGAATAAACCATTTTTAACCGCTTTTACCGCAATTCGTAATTCGCCGCTTTCTGGCGCAGAACAAATTGAATAAGCACGACGAATTTCTTGATTATCAAGTGTTAACTTTAAATTTATGTATTGGCCAGCTATAAATTTATAATCTGGTTTTAGTTCTTCAGGAACATTAAAAAGAACAGAAACAGCGTCGGCAGTTTCACGTTTTACCTCTTTAATTATTAGTTTTAAGAATGAAGGCATGATTAATTTTTTTTGCAAAAGTAGCAAAGACTAAGTAATTGACACTTACTAAAATATTTTTTTTAACTTTTTTTGTAACGTTTTCCTACATTTGATCTCTTACTACCAAAATCAAAACAAATTAACAATGATTAAAAAGTTTATTTACCTTGAATGGAAAGCCTTTGCCAGATCTGCATCATTTGGTAAAAATTTGGCGATGAAGATTTTACTGGGGTTTTTAATGATATATTTTTCATTAATTTTTATAGGAGCGGGTGTTGGAGTATTTTATGCTCTTAAAAAAATGAATCTCGATCCGTTGCAAACCGTCAATAAATTTTTAATTTATTATTTTTTGTTCGATTTAGTTATTCGATTATTAGTACAATCTATTCCAGTTTTAAATATTAAACCTTTGCTGGTTTTACCTTTTAAAAAATCAGTTATTGTTCATTTCTCTCTTGGCAAAACAATGCTGTCATTTTTCAATTGGGTTCATGCTTTGTTTTTTATTCCGTTTTCGGTAGTACTGATTTTAAATGGATATGATCTAATCGAAATTATTTTTTGGCATTTAGCCATACTGTCTTTAGTATACATCAATAATTTTCTAAATATTATATTAAGCAACATAGATAAATTGTTTGTTGTTTTTATTGGAATAATTTTAGTTTTGGCAGCTGCTCAGTATTATAAATTATTTGATATTACGACGTTTACAACACCTGTTTTTCAAGGATTTTATGATATTGACGGACTATTTTTAATTCCAGTTTGGGTATTAGCAGGCCTTTATCTTTTTACTTTTAAGTATTTCAAGAAGAATTTATATCTAGATGCTGGACTTTCAGTAAAACAGGATATTGCTACAACTGAGAATCTTTCGTGGTTGAATCAATTTGGAACAGTTGGAACATTTCTAAAGAATGATATTAAACTTATTAAAAGAAACAAAAGATCAAAAACAACCATTTTTTTGAGTGTTGTCTTCCTGTTTTACGGCCTGCTCTTTTTTGGAAACACAAGTCAGCCGCAAGTAATGCAAATTTTTGGCGGAATATTTGTTTCGGGCGGATTTTTATTTGTTTTTGGTCAGTTTGTACCAAGCTGGGATAGTTCTTATTATCAATTGATGATGACACAAAATATTCCGTATCGCGGATACATTACTTCAAAATGGTGGCTGATTGTTATTGCTACTTTTGTTTCAACCGTTTTGGCTTCATTTTATCTTTTTTACGGATGGGAAGTTTATTTAACCATTGTTGTTGGTGCCATTTATAATATTGGTGTAAACTCACATTTAGTGCTTTTAGGAGGAGCATTTACAAAAACACCTATTGATTTAAGTAGTGCTGGCGGGGCTTTTGGAGACAAAAAAGCATTTAATGTAAGCGCTATGCTGCTTTCGCTGCCAAAAATATTTTTGCCATTACTGTTGTATTGGCTTGGGCTTCATTTTGCTGATAAAACGGTTGCATTAGCTTTGGTTGCCACGGCAGGAGTTTTAGGCTTAGTGTTTAAAGAAAAAGTATTTTCAGTAATCGAAAAGAGATACAAAATAGAAAAGTATAGTACGATAAGTGCTTACAAACAAAAGAATTAACGTAATTAGAAAATGTGCCAATTCGATAATTAGATAATTTTTATCTGATTGACAATCAAAGAAAAAATAGATTTTTTAATCTAAATCAACAATCTAAAATCTAAAATTAAAATGATACAAGCAAATCAACTTTCAAAAAAATATAACGGAACTACAGTTTTAAATATTAATAATCTTGAAATCCCAAAAGGACAAAGTTTTGGGTTAGTTGGGAACAACGGAGCAGGTAAAACAACTTTTTTTAGTCTGCTTTTAGATTTGGTTCAGCCGTCAACAGGATCTATAAAAAATAATGATATTCAAGTAAATACAAGCGAAAATTGGAAATCATTTACAGGTTCATTTCTTGATGAAAGTTTTTTAATTGGATATTTAACTCCAGAGGAATATTTTTATTTTATTGGTGATTTACGTCGTCAGAATAAAGCTGATGTTGATGCTTTGTTAGCAGAACATGAGGAATTTTTTAACGGAGAAATATTAAATAATAAAAAGTATCTGCGTGATTTATCTAAAGGAAACCAAAAAAAGGTAGGTATTATAGCGACTTTAATAGGTAATCCTGAAGTTGTTATTTTAGATGAGCCTTTTGCAAATTTAGATCCGACTACAGTCAGCCGATTAAAGAAAATTATTAGAGAATTGGCAGATAATCCAAATATAACTGTTTTGGTTTCAAGTCACGATTTGCAGCATACAGTAGAGGTTTGCGATCGTATTGTGGCGCTTAACAAAGGCGAAATTGTAAAGGATATTCAAACATCAAAAGAAACCCTGCAAGAGCTTGAATCGTTTTTTGCCGTATAAGTTTCTATATTTCAAAAAGAAGCGTATTTTTACAAGTCTTTATACTAAAAATGCTTTTTGGTAGTTTATGCTTTAAAATCAGTTCTATTGAAAAAGAATACTCTTAAATATAGTTTTTTTCTTGTTTTTTTATTCCTTTTGATAGCTTGTTCTACCAAAAATAACAGCTTTGTATCGAGGAATTCACATGCTTTAAGTACAAAATATAACATTTTGTATAATGGCGGAATAGGCCTCGATAAAGGTTTACAATCTATATATGCGAATAATCAGGACAACTTTTGGAAAATACTTCCAATAGAAAAAATGCAGTTTGATGAAAACTTTTCTGATGAAGAAAAAGCAAAAAATCCTGATTTTGAATTAGCCGAGACAAAAGCTACAAAAGCAATTCAAAAGCATTCAATGAATATTGGAGGACGAGAAAGAAACTCTCAAATAGACGAAGCTTATTTAATGCTTGGAAAAGCCAGATATTACGATCAGCGTTTTATACCGGCATTAGAAGCATTCAATTATATTTTATACAAATATCCAAACAGCAGTAATATTTATACCGCAAAAATCTGGCGTGAGAAAACTAATATGCGTTTAGGAAATGATGCAATTGTTGTAAAAAACATCAACCTATTATTAAAAAACACAGATTTAAATAAACAGACTTTTTCAGATGCTAATGCACTTTTGGCTGAAGCATTTTTAAATTTAGAGCAAAGAGACAGCGCAGTAACAAAGCTTAAAATTGCCGAAAAATTCACCAAAATAAATGAAGATCGTGCCAGATACCGTTTTATTTTAGGGCAGATGTATCAAGAGGCTGGAAAAAAAGATAGTGCAGACTATTTTTACGATGGTGTAATTGATATGAATCGTAAAGCCGATCGAAAATATATGATGCATGCTTATGCAAAAAAAGCACAGATGTACGATTACGCAAGCGGTAACGATACTATTTTCTTAAAAACATACAATAAACTAGTTGCAGATCGTGAAAACAGACCTTATTATGATGTTTTGTTTTATGAAATGGCGGTTTATTATGATAAAAAGAAAGACACTGAAAATGCGCTGAAATTTTATGATAAATCATTAGGCAGAAAATCCAAAGACCCATATTTAATGGCATCGGCTTATCGAAACATTGGAAATATGTATTTTAAAAATACAGATTATTCAATGGCTGCTAAATATTATGACAGTACATTAACGAAGTTAAACCCAAAAACCAGAGAGTTTGCTTTTATTGAAAAAAACAGAAAAAACCTTGACAACGTTATTAAGTACGAAGCGATTGCAAAAACTAATGACAGTATAATTAAGGTATACAAACTGCCAGAAGCTGAGAGAAAAACCTACTTTGAAAATTATATTGCTGAACTGAAAAAGAAAGATGAAGCAAAAAGAATTTTAGAAGAAAGAGAAAAAGAGAAGCTGGCAAATATTGACCGAAATACAAATGCATCTAATGCGCCAACAGCAATTAATCCGAATTCATTAGGGAAACCTGTTGATTTTGACGGCGGATTAAAACCTCAATCTGGAAATGATGTAGCAAGTACTTTTTATTTCTATAATCCAACTACAGTTGCCTATGGAAAATTGCAATTTAAGAAAATGTGGGGTAATAGAACAATGGGCGGAAATTGGAGATTGGCAGCTATAAAATCTGCAAATAATGCCGCAATGAATGACACAATAAATAATCTGGAAAATGCAAATGCATTAAAAGACACTGTTGTTGTCGAAAAATACACTACCGCTTTTTATGAAAATAAGCTTCCTAAATCGCAAACGGCTATTGATAGTATTAATAAAGACCGCAATTTTGCGTACTATCAATTAGGACTTATATATAAAGAAAAATTTAATGAATATGCTTTAGCAAGTGATAAGCTGGAACAATTATTAAAAAATAATCCAGAAGAAAAATTGGTATTGCCGGCAATGTATAATTTGTATAAAATTTATCAAATTACTGATCCAGCAAAGGCACAAGCGATAAAAGCAAACATTATAGCAACATATCCGAACTCACGATATGCTCAAATTTTAAATAATGTAAAAACAGACGACCTTTCGTCACCAGATAAAGAATATCAAAAATGGTTCAAACTCTATCAAGAAGAGCAGTTTAATGTTGTTTTAGATAATATTGATAATTTAATTAATCAGTATTCAGGAGATGAAATAGTTTCTAAATATGAATTGCTTAAAGCAAATACATTAGGAAAGGTTAACGGATTGGAAGTGTATAAAAAAGGTTTAGAAACAGTTGCAGATAATTATCCGAATAGTGAAGAGGGTAAAAATGCAAGAGAGATTCTAGAAAAGCAAGTTCCAGTTTTAGAACGTCTTAATTTTACAACAGAAGACAATAAAAACTGGAAAATAATATATCCAATTGCAAGTAATGACAGTAAAACAGCAAAGCATATAGAAGATGTGATTAAAAGCTTTTTAGCTGTTGAAAATTATCAGCGTCTGACAACTTCAGTAGATAAATACAATAAGACGGAAAGTTTTGTTGTTATTCACGGAGTAAAATCTGAGGCTTATGCTAAAGATGTGGCTGGCGTTTTGAGAGATGATAAAAGATTTAAAATCGCTCAACCTGCAGTAATTATATCGAGCGATAATTACAAGGTGGTTCAAATCAAGAAAAATCTCGAAGTCTATTTGACCCCAAAAACCCCATAATAATGTTTGATAAAGTAAAAAAAAACGGAACAGAACTTCTAGGAAAAACAAATCGAATTGTTGAAGGAACCTCTATAATAGGTGATATTGTTTCAAAAGCTGATTTTAGGCTTGATGGCGAATTGATTGGAAATTTTACATCCGAAGGAAAATTAGTCATTGGAGCAAGCGGTGTTGTAAAAGGAGAGATCATTTGTAACAACGCTGATATTGAAGGTGAATTTCGTGGAAAAATTAAAGTTCTAGAAATTCTTAATATTAAAGAATCTGCACAAATTCACGGCGAAGTGGCCGTTGGAAAACTTTCTATAGAACCTGGAGCTGAATTTACAGCAACTTGTACCATGATAACTAACAATAAGGAAGTAACCCTAAAAGATGGATAAGGATCCGAATAATAAACAAAATAACAAATGGATTGCATTTATAAATATCCCCTTTCAAATGGGGATAATTATTTTTTTATTTAGTTACTTTGGCACCTGGTTAGACGAAAAGTATTCTAACGGAGGATCGCTTTGGACAATTGTTCTTTCTTTATTCTCTGTTTTTTTAGCACTTTATAATGTCATCAGACAAGTTAAAAATTTAAACAAGTAATGAATAGAACTGTAGATTTCCTAAAGTATTTTATCCCTTTTTCAATTGTGTTGTTTGCTGCTCAGTATTTTATAATGCAGTCTTTGTCTGACAAGTATAACTTTTTTTATGCTGCATGGAGTATTTATTTGTTCAATATTTTGGCCACTTTTATAGTGTATCTTTTACTTATTTACATCAATAAAAACTTTTCCACTTATACAGGTTTTACTTTTCTTGGTGCTAGTTTTTTTAGAATGATGGCGGCTGTGGTTTTCTTAATTCCGTTTATAAAGTCAGGCGCTGCAAATCCTATAGTAGATGTAAGTGCGTTTTTTATCCCTTATTTTTTGTTTTTACTTTTTGAGACAGTCTTTACAATTAGGCTTATAAACAAGGGTTAATGGTCTCATTATTAAATATATCGCATTTTGAAACGGAAATTTTAAAAATTATATCGATATATTTTCAGTTTTAAATTAAAAATGTACCTTTGCAAAAAATTTTTGAAACCTAAAATTAGATACAGTTTTAATAATGATAATTTCCAATAAACCAGTTCAGTACTTATTAGTTACCTTATTAGCACTTACTTCGTCGATAAATTTCGCATCAACGCCTGTTGACAGTGCTTCAGCTGCACACGAAAATGTCGAATTAGCAGAAGGAAGTCATGCAGAGACAAACGGCCACGGAGAAACTGTTGCTCATAAAGTTGAAGAAGAATTTAATGCTAGTGAATTAATCAATTCTCATATTGGAGATGCTCACGATTTTCATATTGCTGACTGGGATGGTCATCCAATCTCTTTTAGTCTTCCAGTTATTTTATGGACAGCAAATGGTTTAGAGATTTTTTCATCTGCAAAATTTCACCACGACAATTCAGGAGAACATGTTGTTGATATCAACGGTCAAAAATTTGTTCGTTATAAAGAAATAATTTTCTACGCTGACAAATTTGAAGGATTGTCACAAGAGGTAAAAGATAACGGAGCTTTTGCTTTTGATGCAAGACCTTTAGATTTCTCTATTACAAAAAATGTTTTCTCAATGTTGATGTCGGCAATAATTTTGTTCCTTGTATTTTTTGCAGTGGCAAGATCATACAAGAAAAACGACAAAGCACCAACAGGATTGGCTGGATTTTTAGAGCCGCTTGTAACTTTTGTTAGAGACGAAATTGCTATTCCTAATATAGGTACAAAAAAGTACGCGAAATATATGCCGTATCTTTTAACTATATTTTTCTTTATCTGGATTAATAACCTTATTGGTTTAATTCCATTCTTCCCATTCAGTTCAAACTTAACAGGAAATATTTACTTTACATTTGTAATGGCATTTATTACGTTTGTAGTTACAACTTTAAGCGGAAACAAAAATTATTGGGGACATATTTTTAATACACCAGGAGTTCCTGTGTGGTTAGCTCCAATTATGATTCCTGTAGAGATCATTGGAATGCTTACTAAGCCATTCGCTTTAATGATTCGTTTATTTGCAAACATTACTGCAGGGCATATTATTATCTTGAGTTTAGTTTCTTTAATCTTCATATTTAAATCAGTTGCAATTGGACCAGTTTCTGGAGCATTTGTATTGTTCATGAGCGTATTAGAGATGTTAGTTGCTGCATTACAAGCATATGTATTTACATTGCTTTCAGCATTATTTATTGGTCAGGCTGTTGAAGAGCACGATCATCATTAATCAGAGTTTTATTAATTATTAACTATATAAATTTATTATTATGGTATTAGCTGGAATCGGAGCTGGATTAGCTGTAATTGGTGCAGGTATTGGTATTGGAAAAATTGGTGGTTCTGCAATGGACGCTATTGCTCGTCAGCCAGAAGCTGCTGGGAAAATCCAGACTGCTATGATTATTGCTGCTGCACTTATTGAAGGGGTTGCTCTTTTCGCAGTAGTTGTTGCGTTAATCGCACAATAATTAAAACTTAAAACTTCCTGCAGCGGTTGGCTCCAGGAAGTTTTTTTAAAAAAAACGACAAACAATTTTTAAACATATAATGTTATGCAATTAACTTCACCGGAAAGTTTAATTTTTTGGACAACAATTATCTTTATTGTTTTCTTTATTCTTTTAGCAAAATTTGCTTGGAAACCAATTTTAGGAGCTGTAAAAAGCCGTGAGGAATCTATCAACAATGCTTTAGCTTCAGCAGAAGCTGCTCGCAGAGAAATGGAAAACTTAACTGCAGATAATGAGCGTATTTTAAAAGAAGCTCGTGCAGAACGTGATGCTATGTTGAAAGAAGCACGTGAAATGAGAGAGCAAATTATTGCTGATTCTAAAAATGATGCACAAGAGCAAGGTCAAAAATTAATTGAGCAAGCTAAAGCAGCGATCGAAAGTGAAAAAAATGCTGCAATGGCAGAATTGAAATCACAAGTTTCAAGTCTATCTTTAAGCATCGCTGAAAAATTATTGAAAGAAGAATTATCTAACAAAGAATCTCAAACTAAATTAGTTGAGAAAATGTTAGGTGACGTAAAGTTAAACTAAGATTATGGCAAGTACAAGAGCAGCAATTCGTTATGCAAAAGCAATTCTAGACTTAGCAAACTCTAAAGGTGTTGCCGAAGCTGTAAATAACGATATGAAATCAATTGCATCAGCGATTGAAAATAATTCAGAATTAAGCGCATTTATTCAAAACCAAACTACAAAAGTTGAAGTTAAAGAAAGTGCTCTTTTAGAAGTTTTTGCAAATGTAAATGGTGTAACTAAAGGTTTATTTCATTTATTATTCGAAAACAAAAGATTTGAAATTCTAGATGCAATTGCAGTAGAATACAATAAATTATTTGACGAAAGCAATGGAGTTGAAACTGCGAAAGTAACAACTGCAATTCCAATGGATGCTGCATTAGAAGCTAAAGTTTTAGCTAAAATCGCAACTTTGTCAGACAAAAAAATTACAATTGAAAATATAGTAGATCCTTCAATTATTGGTGGATTTATTTTAAGAATAGGTGATAATCAATACAATGCATCTGTTGCAAACAGATTGCAAGTATTAAAAAGAGAGTTAAGTAATTAGTTTTATTACACATAAAAGTGTCTAAATTATAAATTAAGATGGCGGAAATCAAACCTGCTGAAATTTCAGCAATATTAAGAAAGCAAGTAGAAGGTTTTGAATCTGGTGCTACGCTGGAGGAAGTAGGAACAGTACTTCAAGTTGGAGATGGTATTGCTCGTGTTTACGGGCTGTCTAATGTTCAATATGGTGAGTTAGTAGAATTTGATAACGGTATGGAAGGTATCGTATTGAATCTTGAAGAAGACAATGTTGGTGTGGTACTTTTAGGACCATCAACAGGAATTAAAGAAGGATCTACTGCAAAAAGAACTCAACGTATTGCTTCTCTTAAAGTAGGTGAGCAAATGGTAGGACGTGTAGTGAACACTCTTGGTTTTCCAATTGACGGAAAAGGACCAATTGGTGGAACATTATATGAAATGCCTTTAGAAAGAAAAGCACCTGGTGTTGTATTTCGTCAGCCAGTAACTGAGCCATTACAAACTGGTGTAAAAGCAGTAGATGCTATGATTCCAGTAGGTCGTGGACAACGTGAGCTTGTAATTGGTGACCGTCAAACAGGTAAATCAACTGTTTGTATCGATACAATCTTAAATCAAAAAGAATTTTATGATGCAGGAAAACCTGTATTCTGTATATATGTTGCAATTGGACAAAAAGCTTCAACTGTAGCAGGAATCGCAAAAATGTTAGAAGAAAAAGGAGCAATGGCTTATACAGTTATCGTTGCTGCAAATGCTTCTGATCCAGCTCCAATGCAAGTTTATGCTCCTTTCGCAGGTGCTGCAATTGGTGAATACTTTAGAGATTCAGGTCGTCCAGCACTTATTGTGTATGATGATTTATCTAAACAAGCAGTTGCTTACCGTGAGGTTTCTCTTTTATTAAGAAGACCACCGGGACGTGAGGCTTACCCTGGAGACGTTTTCTACTTACACTCTCGTTTATTAGAGCGTGCTTGTAAAGTAATTGCTGATGATGGTATTGCTAAAAGCATGAATGATTTACCAGATTCTATCAAGTCTATCGTAAAAGGTGGTGGTTCATTAACTGCATTGCCAATTATCGAAACTCAAGCTGGTGACGTTTCTGCATATATCCCAACAAACGTAATTTCGATTACAGATGGTCAGATTTTCCTTGATGGAGATTTGTTCAACTCTGGAGTTCGTCCTGCAATTAACGTAGGTATCTCTGTATCTCGTGTTGGAGGTAATGCTCAAATTAAATCAATGAAAAAAGTTTCAGGAACTTTAAAATTAGATCAGGCTCAATTCCGTGAATTAGAAGCTTTCGCTAAATTTGGTTCTGACTTAGATTCTGTTACATTAAACGTAATTGAAAAAGGAAAAAGAAACGTTGAAATCTTGAAACAAGGTCTTAACGATCCTTATACAGTAGAAAATCAAGTAGCTATTATTTACGCTGGTTCTAAAAACTTATTAAGAAACGTACCTGTAAATAAAGTAAAAGAATTTGAAGCAGATTTCTTAGCTTACTTAAACAGTAAACATAAAGATACGCTTAACGCGTTGAAAGCTGGAAAATTAGATGACAACATTACTGATGTTATCGAAAAAGCAGCAAAAGAAATTTCAGCAAAATATATCTAATTAGAGAATTCGTAAATTAGATAATTAGAAAACATCTTAGGAGACTTTCTAATTATCTAATTTTCAAATTGTCACATTTTTTTAATCGACAAATGGCAAATTTAAAGGAAATCCGTAATAGAATTACTTCCGTTTCATCGACGATGCAAATTACATCGGCAATGAAAATGGTTTCTGCAGCAAAGCTTAAGAAAGCACAAGATGCAATCACTGCGATGCGCCCTTATGCCGAGAAATTAACGGAGTTGCTGCAAAATCTTTCTGCTACACTTGATGGTGAAGTTGGAGGAGATTACACAACACAACGTGAAGTAAAAAAAGTATTACTTGTTGCTATAACTTCAAATAGAGGTTTATGTGGAGCATTCAATGCAAATATTATTAAAGAAGTTAAAAATCGTGCTGCTTTTTATGCTGGAAAACAAGTAGATGTTTTTCCTATTGGTAAAAAAGGAAATGATGTACTAAGTAAATCTTTTAAAGCACACGGACATCATAATGCAATTTTTGACCATTTAACTTTTGATAATGTTGCTGGAATTGCTGATAATTTGACTGAGAAATTTTTATCAGGAGAATATGACAGAATCGAATTAATCTATAATCAGTTTAAAAATGCTGCAACACAAATCGTTCAAACAGAACAATTTTTACCGTTAGCTCCAATTAAATCTGATGCGCCAGTTTCTGCTGGAGATTATATTTTCGAACCTTCAAAAGAAGAAATTGTTTTGACTTTAATTCCTAAGTCTTTAAAAACACAATTATACAAAGGTATTCGCGATTCATTTGCTTCAGAACACGGAGCACGTATGACAGCTATGCACAAAGCAACTGACAACGCAACTGAATTAAGAAACCAATTAAAATTAACGTACAACAAAGCACGTCAAGCTGCTATTACAAACGAAATCTTAGAGATCGTTGGTGGAGCAGAAGCTTTGAACGGATAATTTGATATTCAAATACGAAAAGAGCCGACAATTAATTGTCGGCTCTTTTTTGTATAATAGTTTTGTATTTTCAAGTCAGCTTATAAAATGGTGATTCTCAATTTACCCTAAAAATTGAGAACCATTACCATTTTATAAAATTATTGAACAGATTTATCACCTCTGTCTGCTTTGTCTTTTATGGGAACAAACTAGCTTTATTAGTCCCAATGCTTTGCTTTTTTAGGGTTGCGTTGTAGCTTTTCTCATTCCCTATGACACAAAGTTATCAAGAAGGTTCCTAGAAAAATTACAAAATTTTTTCTCTTTATTATAGATTTAACATGTTTGCTTTTTACCTTATTATACAGAGAGCAAAAAAAATAAGTATTTTTGAGGTCTATTTATATATTATGAATTTACAAATACGTGAGCTTACTTCGATTGAAGAAATGTTGGACCAAACCGATACAATGAGATTTCTATACCCAATGATTACGGTAGAAAAGTATAAATCGTTTCTCCTTGAGATGGTGCCTCATAATTATATTCAAATTGGTGTTTTTCAAGATGAAACTTGTGTAGGACTTACGGGCTGTTGGTCTGCTACTAAACTGTGGACAGGAAAATATCTAGAGATTGACAATTTTGTTGTAAATCCAGAATATCGTTCTAAAGGAATTGGTAAATTATTAACAGATTTTATAGAACAGAAAGCGATAGCTTTAGGTTGCAGCAGTATAGTTCTAGATGCTTTTACGGGAAATTTTGGAGCTCATCGTTTTTATTATAATCAAGGATACAATCCAAAAGGGTTTCATTTTGTAAAAATATTAGACGAAAGTAAAATAACTAAATAAAATAATAGTTAAGCTTTTATTGAACCTTTAAAAGCATTATTAAACCAAAGAATTGGTTATTTTTGTTTCACGAACTTTATTACAAACTATTTTGGGATTATATAAAAATCTATTCAAACAAACTGCGATTTATGGACTGGCGACGGTTTTACCCCGAATGCTGAGTTTTTTACTGGTCAGATTATATACAGGTATTTTGCCCACGGCTGAATATGGTGAGGTTTCGATTGTTTTGTCTTGGATGGTTTTCTTTAACGTAGTACTTTCCTACGGAATGGAAACGGCTTTTTTTAGATTTTACAGCGCAGAAGAAGATAAGAAAAATGTAATTGCAACATCTACAATATCAATATTTTGGTCATCAATAATCTTCTTATTTGCTGCTTTAATATTTAGAAACACCTTGGCAGCTTGGGCAGAAGTCGATGTGCAGTATATTACTTATTCTGTTTGGATTTTAGTTTTAGATGCTTTGGTTTTAGTGCCATTTTCTAAGTTAAGAGCCAATCAGCGTCCAATGGTGTATGCGGCTATTAAAATTGGAAATGTCATCGTTAATTTGGTGCTGAATATTTTCTTTTTGATGTATTTACCAAAACTGGCCGCTTCAAATCCAAATTCAGTTTGGGATAATTTATATGTAGAAAATTTCCAGATCGCTTATATTTTCATTGCCAATCTTTTGGCAAGTTTGGCCACGTTTATAGTGCTTTCACCAAATTATATGTCGCTTGGTCGAAAATTTGATCCTGTACTTTGGAAAAAAATGATGAAATATGGTCTTCCAATTTTGGTGGCAGGTTTAGCATTCGCCGTTAATGAGCATTTTGATAAAATTTTGTTAGGCTATTTATTACCCGAGAATTTAGCAAAATCTGAAGTTGGAGCTTATTCTGCCTGTTACAAACTTGGTTTGTTTATGGTTTTGTTTGCAACAGCTTTTAGATTAGGAATTGAACCGTTCTTTTTTAGCCATGCAAAAAACGCCAATGCTCCCCAAACATATGCAGTTATTACGAAATACTTTGTGATTTTAGGATCCTTAATTTTATTAGGTGTCATCGTTTTTGCCGATGTTTTAAAATATCTTTTGTTAGATAATAAATCCTATTGGGAAGCCATGAAAGTAGTGCCTTTAATTATTTTGGCAAATTTCTTTTTAGGAATCTACAACAATTTATCAGTTTGGTATAAACTTACAGATAAAACAAAAATTGGAGCTTACATTTCGATAGTTGGCGCAATCGTAACATTAGTTTTAAACTACTTTTTAATTCCAAAATACAGTTATTACGGATCAGCGATTGCTACTATTTCAGCATACGGAAGCATGATGTTAATTTCCTATGTTTTAGGAAATAAATATTATCCGATACCATACGATATGAATAAAATATCTGCTTATTTAGGAATTTCGATTGTGTTTTCGGCAATTTCTTTTTATGGCTTTAGAGAAAATTATTTCGTTGGCATCCCACTGCTTTTAGGCTTTATGTACTTTGTTTATCATAATGAAAAAGAGACTATTAAAGGAATTATGAAAAAGTAGAAGTTACTTTTTTAATTATTTAAAATATAAAATGAAAATACAAATTATCAATAAATCACAGCACGATTTACCTAACTATGAAACTATTGCTTCTGCAGGAATGGATTTGCGTGCTAATTTAACAGAGTCAATTACATTAAAACCTTTAGAAAGAACGATTGTAAAAACAGGACTTTTTATCGAATTGCCAATTGGTTATGAAGCACAGGTGAGACCAAGAAGCGGATTGGCTGCTAAAAAAGGAGTTACCGTTTTAAATTCTCCAGGAACGGTCGATGCAGATTATAGAGGAGAAATAGGGGTAATTTTAGTAAATTTATCAAATGAAGAATTTGTAATCGAAAATGGAGAACGAATTGCACAATTAATTATTGCGAAACACGAAAGAGCTGAATGGATCGAAGTCGAAGAACTTTCTGAAACTTCAAGAGGTGAAGGCGGTTTTGGCAGTACAGGAGTAAAATAGAAAATTTAATAATTTAAAGATTTAGTGATTAAAAGATTGTATTATAATCTTTTTTAATTTTTCAATCTTTTAATCTTTCAATAAAAAAATGAAAATAATCGTTCCAATGGCTGGCCGCGGATCTAGACTTAGGCCACATACTTTAACTGTTCCAAAACCATTAATTCCAGTTGCAGGAAAATCAATTGTACATCGTTTAGTCGAGGATATTGCCAAAATTTTAAAAGAACCTATTGAAGAAGTCGCTTTTATACTAGGAGATCCTGCTTTTTTTGGAGATGATCTTGTAGCAAGTTTAGAAGATTTAGCAAAAGGATTAGGAGCAAAAGCATCTATTTATCGTCAAGATTTACCTTTAGGAACAGGTCATGCTATTATGTGTGCAAAAGACTCTCTTTCAGGCCCTGCAGTTATTGCTTACGCGGATACTTTAATTAGAGCCGATTTTGAATTAGATCCTGAAGCAGATGCTGTAATTTGGGTAAAACAAGTAGAACAGCCAGAAGCTTTTGGTGTAGTAAAACTAAACACAAATAACGAAATCATAGAATTGGTTGAAAAACCAAAAGAGTTTGTAAGCGACTTAGCGGTTATTGGAATTTACTATTTCAAAGAAGTTAGTGATTTGAAAAATGAACTTCAAGGCGTTTTAGATAATAACATTCAAAACGGCGGAGAATATCAAATCAATGACGGTATTAAAGCTATGATGGCCAACGGAAAAGTTTTTAAAACTGGAAGCGTTGACGAATGGATGGATTGCGGAAATAAAGATGTAACTGTTGAAACAAATACCAGAATGTTGGGATTTTTACATAACGATGGTGAACATTTAGTTGACTATGATGTAAAACTAGAAAACTCAACCATCATTCCACCTTGTTATATTGGTGAAAATGTAGTGCTTAAAAATACAACAGTTGGCCCGAACGTTTCAATTGGGAAAGGATGCCACATAACGGATAGTGCAATTAAGAACAGTTTAGTGCAGACTTATTCTCAAATAAAAAATGCAAATTTAGACAATGCAATGATTGGAAATCATGTAAGTTACGATGGTAAATTTACCAGTATCAGCATTGGAGATTATTCTGTTTTAGAATAAAAATAGGTTTCAAAAGGTTCTTTTTGGTTTAAAAATGAAAATATAAAAAGAATGAAAAAAGGCGTTTTAATAATTTTATTTTTCGTTTTGCTTGGCAATTCAAATACGGTTTTGGCTCAAACTGAACCAGAAGATATTGCTATGGCAACAGATGATTATCAGGATGCTTTTTATGAATCTTTAAAACAAAAAGGAATCGAAAATTATGATAAAGCAATAGCATCATTAGATAAATGTATCAAACTAAAACCTAATGATGCTGTTGCCTATTTTGAATTAGGGAAAAATTATCTGGCGCTTAAAGATTATAAAAATGCGCAGGAAGCATTTGAAAAAGCCACGCAATTAAACCCAAAAAACAAATGGTATTGGTTAGGAATTTACGATGTAAGTTATGAAACCAAAAATTATCCGCTGGCAATCGAAACGATTCAGAAAATTATGGTTTTTGATGAAGAGTATAAAGACGATTTAATATCGTTGTATATGATCACAAACCAATTTGATAAAGCTTTGACTGCTATTAATGAAATGAACGATAAGTTTGGGAAATCTGAAGATCGTGAAAGATATAAAATTCAGATTTTATCGCAGGGAAAATATCAAGATGCTGCCATTACCAATTTAATAGATCAGATTAAGAAAAACCCAAAAGAAGAATCCAATTACGTTAATTTGATTTTTTTATATTCAAAAGCAGAGGAAACAGATAAGGCATTAGATATAGCAAAACAATTATCAAAAGAAATTCCAGATTCAGAATGGGCACAGGTAAGTTTATTCAAAGTATATCTAGACGCTAATCAAGCAGAAAAAGCGATTAAGGCGATGAATATAGTTTTGTCAAGTTCAAAAATTGACTCAAAAATGAAACATCGCACGTTAAATGAGTTTTTGATTTTTGTGACTAAAAATCCTCAGTATGCACCTGATTTAGAAAAGGCAATTGCATATTTTGATAACGATAAAGAGATTGATGTTGCAAAAGAAATTGGCAAATTTTATCATGGAAAAGGACAATTTGAAAATGCAATTAAATATTACGAGAAAGATCTAAGAACAAATTCAGAGACAGATCGTGAGACTAACCTGCTTTTGCTTGATGCTTATACGCAGGCAAAACAATTTGAGCCAATGACAAAAAGAGCAATGAGCATGATAGAAGTTTATCCGAGTCAGCCTCAATTTTACTATTATGCAGGATTAGGAAATAATCAGCTGAAACAATTTAAAAACGCAAAAACCGTTTTAGAAATGGGACTTGATTATGTTGTTGATGATAAAAAGCTCGAAGCAAATTTTAATATTCAACTTGGTGAGGCTTACAATGGATTGGGAGATGCTAAGAAAAAAGAGGAATACTTTTTGAAAGCAAATGAGTTATTAAAACAAAAATAATAAGGAGAATAAAATGAAAAAATATATTGTATTAGTATTAATGTCCGTTTTTGTGATTTCATGTAAATCAAAACAGGCAGCAGTACAAAACAACACTGTAGTCGAAACGATTACAAAAAAAGATAAAAAGGCAATAGAGAAGCATTACGAAAACAAACTAGATTTTTCGACTCTCTATATAAAAGCTGCTGCGAAGTATGTAGATGATAAACAAAGTCAAAACGTAACTGCTGAAATAAAAATTGAAAAGGACAAACAGATTTTAGTAAGCGTTCGATTTTTAGGAATTACAATGGCAAAAGCCTTGATTACACCAACCGCAGTAAGCTATTATGAAAAAATAAACAGTACTTATTATGAAGGTGATTTTAGCAGTTTGAGCAAATGGCTTGGAACTGAATTAGATTATAATAAAGTACAGAATTTATTAATTGGAGAAGCTTTTGATGATTTAAGAAAAGGAGAGTATACGCAGACAATTGTAGAAAATCTTTTTCGTTTAGAAGATGAAAAGGATGAGAATATAAAAAAGGCATTCTATTTAGATCCTGAAAAATATTTGCTGCAGAAAGAAGAAATCACACAAGCATCTGAAAACAGAAAGTTAGAAATTAATTATTCTGACAGTAAAACTTTTGCACAAGGAACAATTCCAACAACACTTACAATTAATGCTGTGCAGCCAAAAGGAACAACCAACATTAATTTAAATTATAACAATATTTCGTTTAACGAGGAACTTTCTTTTCCGTATAGTGTACCAAGCGGTTATAAAAAAGTTTTAATTAAGTAAATTTGCAAAAAGAAAAAAGAAACATGCCGAAATTTCTCCTCAGCCTAATTTTTATTTGTGCCACAACTTTTATGTGGGCGCAAGATTCACAGCAAGAAAAACTTGAACAGCGTAAAGCGCAGATTCAGCAGGAAATTAGAGATAATGAAAAGATGCTGCAATCAGTAAAGAAAAAAGAAAAATCGGCTGTAAATGTATTTTTAATTCAGGCGAATAAAATCAAATTAAAAGAGAAATTAATCAATACTACCGCAAAGCAGGAAAAACTGTTAAGTAATGATATGTATATTAATCAAGTTAAGGTTAATAAATTAAAAAAAGAGCTGGAAGTTTTAAAAGCAGATTATGCTAAGATGATTTTAAAATCGTACAAAAGCCGTTCTGAGCAAAGTAGAGCAATGTTTATTTTGTCTTCAGAAAGTTTTTTGCAAGCTTATAAAAGAGCCCAATATTTAAAACAATATACGAATTTTAGAAAAAATCAAGGTTTAGAAATTGAGTCTAAAACAGCACAATTAGTTGATTTTAATGCAAAGTTGGACGGGCAGAGACAGGTTAAGAAAAAAATTATAGCTGAGAACGAAAAGGAAAAACAAAGTTTGGAAGTTGAGAAAAAAGAACAGCAAAAATTAGTTAACTCAATTAAAAAAGACAAAAATAAAATTATTGCTGATACGAGAGCAAAACAGCAAGAATCGAGAAGAATCGACGCTAAAATTAAAGAACTTATTCGTGAACAAATTAGATTAGCGAATCAAAGAGCCGAAGAAGAGAGACGCAGAAGAATCGCAGAAGGTAAAGCCAGCGAAGCAGAGAAAGCAGAGGCAGCAGCACCTAAAAGTTATTCATCAGACAGAATTGCATTAACACCGGAAGGTAAAATTTTAGCTGCCGATTTTAAAGCAAATAGAGGAAAATTGCCTTGGCCGGTAGAGAAAGGATTTATATCGCTTGGTTACGGAGATCAACCGCATCCATTGTACCCGTCATTGACTGTTCATAATTCAGGAGTAGAGATTACTACTGAACAAGGAGCAAGCGCACGCGCGGTGTTTGAAGGAGTGGTATCGAAAGTGATTGCTTTATCTCCTGTAAACAGAGCTGTTTTTATTCAGCATGGAGATTTCTTTACCGTATATCAAAATCTAAGCTCTGTATCTGTTGAACAAGGTGATAAAGTAAAAGTAAAACAAGTTATTGGAAAAGTTAGAACTAGTGGAGACACAGGTAAAACAATTATTAAATTCTTGATTCTTCAAAATACATCAAACAACAATCCAGAAGGATGGCTGCAAAATAGATAATACAGCAATTAAAAATTTTAGAATATAAAATTTGCTAAAGGATTAAGTTTAAAAAAGTCGTTTTCATCAGCATGCTGATGAAAACGACTTTTTTATTGTTTGCATTATCTAGATTTTAAAGTAAAGCAGAATCCTGGATCTAGATCATATTGCAGAATTTTTAATAAGAAGCTCTTTTTTGTGGCTTCCATTCACTTTAATCATATTGTTCTAAAAAATATTTAATAACATCAGTTGTTGTTACAATTCCTTTCAGTTCTCCATTGTCTACAACAGGCAGAGCGTGAAAATCTTCTTTTGCAAAAACTTCCGCCAGATCTTTAATAATGGTATCAGAAGGAAGAGTTTTTGGTTTCGAAGTCATAACTTGCGAAATGCTGAGCATATCTAAGATCGCTTCATCTACACCTTCTTGTCCGTCAAACAAAGCACCAAAAGTCAATCGATTAACATCTGTTCGGCTTATAATACCAACTACTACTTTGCCATTTACAACTGGAATATGTCTAATCGAATTTGATTTTAGTTTTTCTACTACTTTTCTCAAATCATCATTTTGATTTACAGTCACTACGCTTTTAGTCATAATGTGACTAATTGGTTCTCTTTTTTTCATAATAGATAAGTGTTAAATTTATATCAAATATGTAAAATAATTCCGATAATATTTGTGACATTTATCAGCTTTTAAATCAAAACAAATGATTACCTATAATAGTTGAAATTTGAGAATATTGTGAAAAGGAATACTAGAAGTGACAGTTTTTTGAGAAATAGATTTGTAAATTCATTTTTAAGTTAATTCGAAATTGCATCGATTGAAATTAAAAATAGTATTTTTGCACTATGGAAACAAATAGACAGAAAAAAATAGGCAGTGTAATCCAGAAAGATCTGGTTGATATTTTGCAAGGTGAAGTGAGAAAAAATGGAATTAGCAACTTAGTAATTTCAGTATCCAAAGTTAGTGTTACTTCAGATTTATCTGTGGCGACAGTATATTTAAGTATTTTTCCACAAGAAAAAGCCAAAGAAACTTTAGAAGGAATAAAATCAAATACTACCTTAATCAAACATGATTTATCACAGCGCGTTCGTTTGCAATTACGCCGTGTGCCAAATCTAGTTTTCTTTATTGACGACTCTTTAGACTATATCGAGAAAATAGACAATGCTTTGGCAAACAGAGAGAATCCAATTGAAAACCGTGATCTACTAGAAAAAAGAAGAAAATCATAAATTGAATTTCCCCCTTTACATAGCCAAACGATATATTTTCAGCCGAAGTAAAAATAACGCTATCAATATTATCAATCGTATTGCCAGCATGGGAATTGTTGTTGGCACAATGGCTTTGTTTGTGGTGTTATCCGTTTTTAGCGGATTAAAAGTTTTTAGTCTTTCGTTTACAAACGAAATAGATCCCGATTTGAAAATGACAAGTACTTTAGGAAAATCATTTTTTATTTCTAAAGAACAAGAAAATCAACTCAAAAAAATTGAAGGAGTTGTCTCTTATACCAAAATTATCGAAGAACGTGTTTTGTTCTTATTCAAAGATAAACAGCATGTTACCTATTTAAAAGGTGTAGACAGTGTTTATCCTGTAGTAAACGATATCAAGAAAAAACTATTTAATGGGCAGTGGCTTAGAAGAGACTCTTATCAGGTAGTAATTGGATATAGAATGGCACAAGATTTCTCGATGGGAATTCTTGATTTTGAAAACCCGCTGCAGATATTTGCACCAAAACCAGGAACAGGAGCAATCGAAAATCCAAATGAAGCCTTTACAAAAACAGATGTATTGCCTGTTGGAGTTTACTCAATCAGTGAAGATTTAGATTCAAAATATGTATTTGCAGATTTAGGTCTTACTCAGGAATTATTGATGTATAAACCCAATCAGATTTCAGGTATCGAATTTAAACTGAAACCAAATGCAGATGAAAGTGCCATTACAAATCAACTAAAAAATATTTTCGATAACAAAGTCACTTTAAAAAACAGAGCACAGCTTAACGAGTCTTTATACAGAATGCTTAATACTGAGAATATTGTAGTTTATTTGATTTTTACTCTCGTAATTGTTGTAGCACTTTTTAATTTAGTGGGTGCTTTAATTATGATGATTTTAGAGAAAAAAGGAAATTTAAAAACCCTTTTTAATCTTGGAACAGAAATCAACAGCCTTCGAAAAATATTTTTACTTCAAGGAACACTGCTAAGTATTTTTGGAGGATTATTGGGTCTCGCTTTAGGTATTATTCTAGTAGTGCTGCAGCAAAAATATGAGCTCATTATGCTTACCGCAACTTTGGCCTATCCAGTAGTATTTACAGTAGAAAACGTACTTATTGTTTTAGGTACAATTGTTTCTCTTGGTTTTGTAGCTTCATTAATTGCCAGCAGCCGTGTAAGCAAAAAGTTGTTGGATTAATATATTTCTCTAAAAAATATTACTTACATTTATTGCTTTAAAAATCTACAGCATATGATTGTTTCTGCCTAATCCTAATTTTATTTTTTTAGAATAATTAGGATACTTACGTTTTACTCTCTTAGTTCAGATTATTACATCTGGGCAAATTTT
Source organism: Flavobacterium oncorhynchi (assembly GCF_002217355.1). Lineage (GTDB taxonomy): Bacteria > Bacteroidota > Bacteroidia > Flavobacteriales > Flavobacteriaceae > Flavobacterium > Flavobacterium oncorhynchi. Next base: position 337,953 of record NZ_MUHA01000007.1, read on the forward strand.
ATCATTTATCCTAAATATCATGACAGAAACAGTTATAAAGAAAAGTTTATTTTCTAAAATTTTCACCACCCTAAAACAAGCCTTACAAGGCGACGAATCTTTTGATTATACCTCTGGAAGTATTAAGAAAGCCGTAATTCTATTAGCCATACCAATGGTTTTAGAAATGATGATGGAATCGGTTTTTGCTTTAGTCGATTTGTATTTTGTTGGTCACTTAGAACACAGCAGTTTTGCAATTCAAACGGTTGGATTAACAGAGTCTGTATTAACAATTATATATTCTCTAGACATCGGATTAAGTATGGCAGCAACCGCAGTTGTAGCAAGACGTATTGGAGAAAAAGATCCTGTCGCTGCTGCAAAAGCCGGAATGCAGGCTATAATTATTGCATTTGTACTAAGTGTTTTTATGAGCATTTTTGGAATCATCTATGCCAAAGATATTCTTTTATTCATGGGAGCTTCTGTTGAAGCTGCTGAACATGGGTTTAGATACACTCAAATAATGATTGGCTCAAGTTTATGTATTACATTTTTATTCCTGATAAACGGAATTTTTCGCGGTGCTGGTAATGCGGCAATCGCAATGAAAAGCCTTTGGATTGCTAATATTTGTAATATTATTTTATGTCCAATTTTAATTAATGGTTTCGGATCAATTCCTGCTTTCGGATTAGTTGGTGCGGCGATTGCCACAACTTTAGGAAGAAGTATTGGGGTTTTGTATCAAATTTATCATTTGTTTTATGGAAATGGAGTTTTAAAAATTAAAATCTCCTATTTAATTCCAGATTTCAAGCAGATAAAAGCTTTAGTCAAAATTGCAGCTCCGGGAGTTTTACAATTTGTAATCGCTTCATGCAGTTGGATTTTCTTGGCACAATTAGTAGCTACAACAGGAGGCGATCATGGTTCTGCAGGTTATCAAACTGCATTGCGAATTATGATGTTTTTTATTCTGCCTGCTTGGGGATTGAGTAATGCAGCGGCAACTTTGGTAGGACAAAATTTAGGAGCCAAACAAATTGAGCGTGCCGAAAAATCAGTTTTTACGACTGCAAAATACAATTTGGTTTTTATGGCTTCTATTACAATTATAACATTAGTTTTTGGACAGTATATAATTTCATTTTTCACCAATGACGAAATAGTAAAAACGGTTGCAGTAGAAGCTTTGCAGATCATGTGCATTGGTTTTGTCTTTTATGGAATAGGAATGGTTTTAATAAATACCTTTAATGGAGCAGGAGATACGTGGACACCAACAGGAATTAATTTCTTCGGATTCTGGCTGTTTCAAATACCATTAGCCTACATACTTGCCAAACATTTTAATATGGGACCAACAGGAGTTTTCATTGCAATTCCAGTTGCAGAGACTGCAATAACATTAGCAGGAATCTTTTTCTATAAAAGAGGAAAGTGGAAAAGAGTTCAGGTGTAAAATTTATTTGTATACTTTTTCTTAAAAAAAGACGTTAAAATTTAGTAACCAAAAACTATATTATGAAAAATCGAATTAAATTTTCAGCGCTTTTAGGAATTTTAGGATTGGCAGTTATTTTTTCGTTTAAACCACTAGAGGCGAAAAAAACAATTGTAATTGATGCCGGTCATGGCGGAAAAGATCTTGGTGCCGACATGTATGGATTTCAAGAAAAATTAATTACGGAAACAATCGCAAAAAAAATTAAAGCATTAAATAAGGATAGTAACCTTGAAATCGTTTTACTTCGAGATAGTGATCGTGAGATGGAATTGAGCGAAAGAGTTTCTATAATCAATAATTTAAAACCAGATTTAGTTGTTTCTCTGCATGTTAGTAAAAGTATGAATATGAGTGTAAACGGAGTAGATGTCTATGTCCCATCAAATGAGACGTTTCATGAAAAATCAAAGGAAAGCGCAGTTATTGTAATTGATAAAATGACTGAAGCCGGAAATCTCGCAAAAAGAAGAGTTTCTGAAGCACCTTTTTATATACTAAAAAATGCTAGCTGCCCTGTAATGACAGTACAAATTGGATTTTTATCAAATGAAAAAGATCGCGATTACATTACCAGCGAAAAAGGACAGACAGAAATTGCACTTAACATTTTAGAAGCTGTAAAGTAAAAAATGATTGCACACTCAAAATAAAAAGACCTTCAATATTGAAGGTCTTTTTTTATATATCAGATTTTTATCAGAGTTGAAAACTTTGAAAAAGATTATATTTTAAGCAAATTCATATCCTGCGTAAACCTGCTCGATTTCCTTCATAATTGCGAATAAATCTTCAGGAGCATCAGTAGTAACCAGTTTTTGTTTGAATTCTTTAAAAGAATGAATTCCCTTAAAATAGTTGGTATAATGACGACGCATTTCTACAATTCCTAAACGCTCGCCTTTCCAATCCATAGACCATTGTAAATGATTTCTCGCCGCTTCAACACGATCAATAACCGTTGGAGCAGGTAAATGCTCGCCCGTTTTAAAATAATGCTTAATTTCATTAAAAATCCATGGATAACCAATTGCAGCACGGCCAATCATGATACCGTCAATTCCGTATTCGTTTTTATATTTTAAAGCCTTTTCAGGATTATCGATATCACCGTTTCCAAAAATAGGCATTGTAATTCTTGGGTTGTTTTTTACACGAGCAATATGCGACCAGTCAGAGTGGCCTTTGTACATTTGAGCACGAGTTCTAGCGTGAATCGTTAAAGCTTGAACACCTATATCTTGAAGCCTTTCAGCAACTTCATCAATATTAATCGAGTTTTCATCCCAGCCCAAACGCGTTTTTACCGTTACAGGCAAATCAGTACTTCTAATAACCGCTTTTGTCAAACGAACCATCAAGTCAACATCTTTCAAAACGCCGGCTCCAGCACCTTTACAAACTACTTTTTTTACAGGACATCCAAAATTAATATCTACTAAATCAGGTTTTACCGTAGAAACAATTTTAGACGAAAGTGCCATTGCTTCCTCATCACCACCAAAAATCTGAATTCCAACAGGACGTTCGTAATCAAAAATATCCAACTTCATTCTACTTTTGATAGCATCACGAATTAATCCTTCTGACGAAATAAATTCCGAATACATCATGTCAGCGCCGTGCGTTTTGCATAATCTGCGAAACGGCGGATCACTCACATCTTCCATCGGAGCAAGCAGTAAAGGAAATTCGGGTAATTCTATGTTGCCAATCTTGACCATCTTCATAATTTTTTGCAAAATTACAACTTTTAGTTCAATTAAAAAGATTCTAAGTTTCTAAGATGCTAAGGTTCTGAGTTTTTTATCCTTATTTAATATTAAAAAAGAAAAACTTAGAACGAAGTTCTGTAATCAAAAAACCGAATTGGTTTGCGGCTCATAGGGTTAAAAACCAAAGGGTTTAAAGTTTCTTTTGAAGCGAATTCTATTTTTGGAGTTACTCTTAATTTAGCTCTAAAATGATCTTTTATTTCCTGCAAAAATTCTGGAGTTTGATTTTTTACAGCAATTTTTATCACGATTTCATCCGTTCCTAAATCGTTTGTCGAAATTTCAATAATATGATTTTCGATATTATCAAAACCACTTAAAACATCGTTCATTGCCGGCGGATAAAGCGTTGTGCCTTTGTATTTAATCATTTGCTTTTTTCGTCCTAAAACAGGACCAACACGCAAAGTGTGTCGCCCGCAGGCGCAAGGTTCATTATGAAGCTGTACAACATCGCCCGTTTTAAAACGCAGTAAAGGCATCGCTTCAATACCTAAAGTAGTAAAAGTGAGTTCGCCCGTTTCACCATTTTTTACCGGTAGATTATTTTCGTCCAAAACTTCAACAATGATTAATTCTGGATGATGATGACCGCCTTTTCCGTGTTCACATTCTGTAAAAGCCGTACTCATTTCAGTAGAAGCATAAGTCGAAAATAACTTAATATTCCATTTATCCGTAATTTTTTTAGACAAAGTATTCATCGAAAAATCCTGATCTCTCAGCGATTCTCCAATGCAAATGGCGCCTTTTACACTCGAATTATTATAATCGATTCCGTGAATTTCGGCATATTCAATTAACTTCAATAAAAACGAAGGAACTGTAATTAAATAACTCGGATTGTATTTTAAAATCGAGTCCCATTGCATTTCAGGAATTCCGGCACCAACACGAATAACGCCTACTTTTAGTTTTCGAAGTCCCAGAAAATAAGCCAAACCAGCCATAAATTTTCTGTCGATTGTAGTCATCAACTGTACAACATCGCCTTCGGTAATTCCTGCACAGGCAAAAGAAATAGCTTCATTATAAGCCAATCGATCTAAATCAGAATCAGTTAAACCAAAAGTTACAGGATCGCCCAAAGTACCTGAAGTAGAGGCGTAGTCGATAATTTTATTTTGCGGCACGCATACAAAATCATCATTATATTGTTGTAAATCTTCTTTTGTAGTAACAGGCAAAAATTGTAAATCTTCGAGTGTTTTAATTTTCGAAATATCGATATTTTGTCCAGCAAAAAGTCTTTTGTAAAAAGGTGAATTTTGACTGATATATTCTAAAAGTTCGGTAAGTTTTTTTTCTTGAAAAATTTTAATTTCTTCTAAAGAATCTTTTTCTATTGCTGGAATCATTGTAGTTTTCTTTTGATCTTTTTTAAATATTTTTCAATTTTTTCTTTTTCAGGTGCAGTGGTGATTTCTTTTGTCAAAGCTTTTTCAAAATTAAGCTTTGCCTGTTGAAAATCTTTTATTTGGTAAAAGTACAATCCTGGCTTATAATATACAACCCAATAATCAGGGTTTAAGAATTGGTAATTTTGAATAAATGCAGCCGAAATACTTTCTTTTTTTTCAAGCAGAGCATCTATTTTATGATCTTCAATTCTAAATTTTTTATAATTCTCGTAAGCTGTAGTTTGTAGAAAAGGATCTTTGGCAATATTTAAATTTTCTAGTTGAAACGAAACCAAAGTATCTGTTTTTCGATTACTAAAAACAGTATCTAAGTTGTAGCAGACAAATTCGCCTAATTGATACGGATTTGCAGACACCCAGACTAATTTTTCTTTAGGTTTAAAAATAATTCCATGATGTGCCATAAGCTGATTTAGTGCTTTTTCAGATCCGTAACCAAGCGGAATATTTTTTAAACCGTTTTTGTTTCGAAGAATTTCAGAAGCAATTTCAGGATTTACTTTTGAATTTTCAGATAAAAGTTCCTGCATTCTTTCAAATCGATATTCAGAATGGCTGTTGGCGATTTGAGCTTGATTTCTTTTGTCATTTTTAAAGGCATCGCCTTGAAAATGATTAGAACAAATTAATTCATTGCTGTTTGAAACATCGAAAACATCCATTTTTTTGGGAGAAACTTCGATTAAAACTGCTTTGTTATCATTTGCACTTCCTACCATTATAGATTCAGAAACAAATACTTTTCTTTTTTTGGCAATCGCAATGGCTTCATCTATAGTTGCGGCGTGCTGTAGAATTTCTCGAGTAAGGATCGAAATTGGTGTTTTGGCAATTAACGGAATTTTCGATTTTGATGCATTAATTGTAATTGTTAAGCCTTCTTGGTTCATTCCAGAAACCGCACCAATCATTCCCGGCCAAGTAATCATCATAAATTTATGACCTTCTTTCGGATTTATGAATGCTATAATTTTATTTTCCGCAAAAGCGTCATTTACATAAAAATCAAAATTTCGTCCAAGAATTAAACTTCCATCTTCCGATCTTTCATTCCAAGCAGCAAAAGAAGAACAGCCGACTAAAGCTAAATCTTGAAGAGCATGGCCAATATCGTGTGCAGCGTGTAAATACAGGCCGCGTTGATATTTGGATGCAATATTGTCGAACTCATGCGAAGTATATTCTGAAACGCCAAAAATTTCTGTTTGATATTCTTCAGGAACATTCAAATATAATTTTCGATTGTACCATTTTAAAAAATGACGAAGCATTTTCTGCTCAAAATTTGACGGAATTAAATCGGTTATTTTAGAGAAAAAAATCTGTTGTTGTTTTTTTAAAAGTGAATCTGTCAAGGCGCCGGTGTTTAAACCAATTTCAAGTGGATCGCCTTCAGCATACAATTCCCAAAGACCTTGTTTGTTTTTTAAAAGAGAATTTTTTCCTGAAGTAAAAACAGAGTCAGAAATTTTCTTGACAACTGGTTTTTCCGAATTATACCCCAAAATTTCGGGTTGATGGTGCATTGATTTTGATGTTCCGCAAGAAACAAGCGATAGTAGAAAACCGATAAATAAAAAAAATGAGATTCGGTTTTTCATGATTCTTTATTCAGATTCTTTGTTGATTTTGGTAACCAAATATTCTTTACCAATAATTTCAGAGCAGGTCGAAACGGCGCCAATTGTTACACCCAACACTCCGTGCATGTTTATGCTTTGACCCGTAAGATACAAATTATCCAATTTGGTTTTTGCAGGGATTAATGTTTTCATCGGATTATTAGAATCTTTAACATATCCGTACATATTTCCGTTGTAACCGCCAATATAATCACGATAGGAAAGCGGTGTCGAGGAATGAATCGATTTGATACAATCTTTAATTCCTGGAAATTTTAGTTCAATTTCATCTAAAAATTTAGCCGTTTTTCTCGCTTTAAATTCTTCATAACTTTCCCCTCGATCGCTTTTTTCGGCAGTTGTATTAAAAGTACCGCTCCAAGGAGCCATATCTTCATATTTCATATAGGTAATAAACGTCATTCCGTCAGCCCAGATTTCATCTTTTTTTGAGGCATTCATCGAAGCCATAAAACCTTTTGGCCAAGAATCATCATCATAATCATGTGCAGTCCATACTTCGCTGCTTTTTTTGAAATGATAGAAATTATGATTGATATATTTAAAAGTTTGGGGTTTAAAAACCAAATACAAACTAAAAGCCGAAATGACACCTTCAAGACTTTGAACTCTATTAACAAACGCTTTTCTAAAGTTTTCTTCACCAGCCATTTTCAAAGTTGTCTTAGGTTCAATATTTGAAATAAACCTTGAGCCAAAAACTTTTGTTCCGTCTTTTAATTCTACAAATTCAACTTTGTTGTTTTCGACATGAAATCGAGTAACTTCTTTGTATTTGTAAAATTCGCCGCCGTATTTTTTAAGCTGTTTTAAGAGTTGTTTTGTGATCTGGCTTCCGCCGTTAATGCATCGCCATGAACTTTGAATGTATGAGTTTATCGAAAGAGCATGAACGTAAAATGGCGATTTGTCTGGAATTCCAGCATATAAAAAATTAGAGCCGGCAAGAACCGCTTTTAATTTTTCATTTTGCGTGCATTCCTCAATCGTTTCTTTGGCATTAAGTGCAAGAATTTCGTTTTCATATTTTCCTTCCCAATTTAAATTGTAAAGCGGAAAAGCGTCACAGATCGCCTTTAGTTTTTCGCAGTATTTATCAATATTGGCTTTTTCTTCAGGAAAAAAGGCAGTCAGCTGTTTGGTGAAATTATCATATCCCTGCGCATGCGGATATTCGTTCGGATCATCTTCAAAAGAAATCATATCGTAACAGTTATCATCTAATTTTTTCAAATTTAGATGCTTCATAATACCGATATAATTAAAATATTTATAGAGATTTTCGCCTTTATCTAAGCCTCCGATATAGTGAATTCCAGTATCAAAAATAGTTTTATCACGAACAAAAGTCTGCAGATTTCCGCCGTATTGATTGTTTTTTTCGAGCACACAAACGCTGTAGCCTTCTTTAGCCAAAATTATAGACGAAACCAATCCGCCTAAACCGCTGCCAACAATTACTACATCGTAATGCTCTTTCATCCTATTTTTTCTTTAATACAGTTATAGCATTCTCTTCAGCAGCAATTTCAAAACCAGCAGCAATCAGTTTAGCTTTTAAATCTGGACAGCTGATTAAAATTATTGCCGTGCTTAAAATGATTTTTTCAAAAGCAGCAGCATAGCTTTCATCAGAAATTAAAAGAATTTCATGTTGATTTTCAAATGCTGCTTCTATTTGATCAGAATAGAGTATTTTTCTCTTTTTAAGGAAATAATTCGTTTTTGCAACAGCCAATTTTTCTTCATCATTTATAAATGAAAACACCTTTCGCTGCGGTTCCTGCAAAGTCAATAAAACATCGAGCTGCCCATAATCATTTGTAAGATGAAGTACTTTAACTTTAGAATCAATGTATTTATTTAAGTTGTAATAGGTTTCTAAATTTTGACTTAGATCTTTTTTTACACTATTGCCTATTTCAAGTTCTTTATAATCATAGCTGTTAATGAGCATTGATTTAAAATAAGCAGGACCTTCGAGCTGCTGGCGAATTTTGCGATATTCAGCTTTAAAGAAAGAACTGATTTGTTTGGTACGCTCGGCATAATTATTTCCAAAAGAATTATTTTCGGGAGTAATTCGTTCTAAAATTGAAACGGTAAGTGTGCTGCGATGAATTACAAAATCGCCTTTTGGAATCGCTTCTGAGGCACCGTGAATTACAACGGGAATAATATCTAAGTTAAATTCTTGAGCAAGAAAGAAGGCTCCTTTATGAAATCTTTTTACGACATTGTTTTCAGAACGGGTTCCTTCTGGAAATACCATTAAAGAGTAACCTTCTTCAACTTTTTTTCTCAGATGTTCCACACCGCCCTCAAGGCCTTCAGAAACAGGATAAAAGCCTGCTTTTCGAACTGTACCGCCAAATATAGGAGAGTTGTAAACCCAGTCGCTTACTAAAAAAATAATTTTTGGACTCAGCATTCCCATAGCAAGAATATCTATAAACGAAGAATGATTTGCGATTATAACAGCTGGTTTATCAAACGTTTCATTAAAATTATTGACAACTTTTTTGTGTATAAATGGGTTTGAATACAATACAGATTTCATGAATTTTGAAATCACATATCTAAAACCTTTCATTTTTGTTTTTTTGCTCAGCGGTAAAATCGGCATTATGGTAAAACTGAAAATCGACATTAAAATGCCGCCCATGCCATAATAGAAAAACGAAATTACACCATGAACAAAAGTGCGTAATTGAAAAGGAGGATTTCCGTTTTTAGGCCTATTCGACAGAAACAATTTGAACAGTATAGGATAAAAAATAAACGTGATAATTAAAGCTGCAAAAACTCCAATTAAGGAAACAGAAGAAATAGATCGCAATGCTGGATGTTTTGCAAAAATCATCGCGCCAATTCCTAAAATGGTTGTAATTACCGCTAGAATAATTGAAGTTCTGTAAATGGCAATTTCATTTTTCCCAGAAGAATATTCTTTTTGTAAAGCACTTGTCATGAAAATACTAAAATCAACACCATGACCAAAAATCAAGGTGCAGACAATCATACTGAAAATATTCATTTGAATACCAAAAATGCCCATAATTCCAGCCGTAACAATTCCTGTTAAAGCAATTGGAATACAGCTGATAATCACTAATTCGATTCTTCGGAAGAAGAAAAATAAAATCAAAATTACGGCAACAAAAGAATAATTTACAAGAGAATTAAAATCGGTTTTTAAAGTACTGAAAAAGGTTTCATTCATTTGCTGACGATCAATCGCAATGATGTTGTCTTTGGCAGAAGTTGATTTTACAAAAAGATCACGTTGTTTTGGGGTAACTTTTACTAAAGATGAAATCGTATAAAAACCATTTTTTTCGGTTACAAATTCTTTCAACTGAAGCGCTTGAACTTTTAAATAATCTGAAATAGAAATTGGTTTAAAATCAAAATCTAAATGATCAAAAAAGATCGAGTAGGTCGTTGGTTTAAAACCAAGTTTTGAGCCTTCGGAAATCAATTGTGATTTTAAATTTTCTTTTTTCTCAGCATTCCAAAATGAATTCCATTTTTCAATTTTCTTTTTTTGCGCTTCCTGCGAAAGTACAATGCCGCCAATTGAACTAAAATTTAATATTTTATCTTGTTCTTTTTCATTCGATAAATCTCCAAAAAGCTTGTTGTTGTTTTGTAGTACTTGCTCCATACTTTTTCCATACGAGGCAACATAAATGGTTTTTGAAGTTAAACTTGTGCTTTCTTCCAATTGTTTTTCGGCAGCTTTAATGTCTTTTGGGACAAAATTTAACTGCGATAAATCGTTATTGAAACCAACATTATTATAAGTAAAACAACAAACGATTGTTATTATAACACACAGCCCAATCAGGATTTTATTATTATGAAAGGAGAAATGCGCGAGTTTATCAATCGCATTTTTTTTATGTTCAAAATTGTCTTGTTTTGGATTATACAAATGCGGAATAATCAAAAGAGAGAAAACTCCAGTTGCCATAACGATTACAGCGGCAAAAATTCCAAGATCATTTAGGGCATCAGATTTTACAAAAAGCAGACATAAAAATGCAACGGCAGTTGTTGAACTGCTCATAATTACTGGCATTGTAATATCTTTGTACAATGTTTTAATATCGCTGTTATGCTTGTAATGCGTAAGAATGTGAAGCGAATAATCGATCGTAATTCCTAACAAGATTGATCCAATTCCGAGTGAAATAGCTGAAATTTGTTCTTTCACAAAGTATAAAAAGGCAACGGCAAATAAAGCTCCAAAAACGGTTGGAAGAAAAATAATAAGCGGAATTAATATTTTTCTATAAAACAATATCAGAATCAACATCAAAGTAAACATCGCAATTGATGTTGTTAAAACAATATCGCTTTTAATTTGTTTTGCATTGGCAGCCGCAATTAAAGCGGAACCAAAATAACTCACAGAAGTTTTTCCTTTAAACTGCTGATTTAAGTTTTCCTGAATTGATTTAAGTTTTTCGGCAAAAATGGAATTTTTTTCAGTTTCACTTGATGAAATATCCGAGGTTATAAAAAGCAGTAAATTCTTTTTATCCTTTGTCATTACAAAACCATTATCGAGTGTAAAATCGTCGCCAATATTTAATTGCTGTAACTTTTTTAAAGCAATAAAAGAAATTCCAAGTGGATCCTGAAGAATAAAATCTTTGGTAATAAATCCAGATGGAGAAATAATCGATTTGTAATTTCCTTGTACAGTTGCCGCAATGCTGTCTTTTTGCAGTTTGTTTTGAATGGCAGTATAATCTTTATCATCTAGAAAAAGAGGCAGATTATTGTAAACAAAATCAATGGTTTCCTGAATGTTTTCTTCGTCTATTTTTCCTTGAATTCCAGTAATGTATGGTTTGCAGGATTTAGAAACACTGTCTGAAAAAACAGCAGCCATTTCTTTTAAATCATCTTGCGAACCGTTTTTTTCGAGTTTAAAAATAACGGTTGTTTTATCAGCAAAATTTAATTGTTTTAAAACTTTTGCAGTTGCATCGGCTTTGTCGTTTGCTGGAATAAGTTTGCTGATGTCTTCTTCAAACTTAATTTGTGATGCAAAAAAGCCAAATACTAAAAGCATCAAAACGGCCAAAAGAACCGATAAAGATTTTCGTCGGTTTACAAATAAATGAATGGCGTAAAAGTATTGATGCATAATTATTTATTATTGTTTTTTTACCACAGATTACATGGATTAAAATGATTTTAGTATCTGTGTCAGTTTGCCACGAATTTCACGAATTTCCACTAATTAATATAGCAGAGATAGCGTAATTTTTTTTAGCCACAGATTAAAAGATTAGTTTTAGTTTGTCGCCCTGAGCGAAGTCGAAGGGCGTTCCAATTGGACGTGGGCTTCGACTTCGCTCAGCCTGACAAATTGGATGTAAAAATCATTTTAATCCGTGTAATCTGTGGCAAACCTTACTTAATATTCGTTTTGTTCTTAGAACTAAAAGCGCTTAAAAGCAAATAACTTATAAAGCCAGCTGATAGTGCCGAAACGGATGCTAAAATAAGACTTCCTGCGATATATTGCGTAGCATTTTTTTGAATATCATCAAACGTGACAGAACTATCTAAAACTAAAGTGTCATCTCCTGCTACAAAAAAACTTCCCATTTTTAAGGAACCATATATGACAAACGGAATGAAAGGCGGGAAACTTACATTTGAAGCTAGATAAGCAATGACTTTGTTGAGCCTGAATAAGGCTGCAAAAGTAAAAAGCAGTACGGTTTGAAAACCCCAAAATGGTGAGATACCAATAAAAACTCCTAAAGCAATTGACGCCGATTTTATGAAATTAGAATCGTTGCTTTCTAAAATATCTTCAAGAAAGAATTTTTTAAAACCTTTTTTTTTTGCTCTTCTAAAAAAATCTCTCGGTTTAATGTACAACAGAGCGTTGATTACCAAAACGGTATTTAAAATACTGATTCGGGTAAAATCTCTAAAGGGACGAAAATGCGAAACACGTTCAGCAGGATCGTATAAAACTTGTATAGGAATATTTTTAACTACAATTCCTTTCCACGCGGAACGAACAATTACTTCAATTTCAAACTCAAATTTATTGGTGTAAAATTGTTTCGGAATTAATTTTAAAGGATACAATCTAAATCCTGATTGTGTATCTTCAAGCACAATTCCGGTTTCAAACTTAAACCAGAAATTCGAAAATTTATTTCCAAAACTACTTTTCTTAGGAACATTTTCCTGAGTCATGTTTCGGCTTCCAATTAAAAGCGAATTGGGTTCTTTTTGAATTGCTTCAATAAAAACAGGAATATCAGAAGCAAAATGCTGTCCGTCTGAATCAATCGTAATGGCGTATTCAAAATTTTGTTCAATTGCTTTTCTAAAACCATTACGCAGTGCTCTGCCTTTTCCTAGATTTTTAGGATGATGAATTTGAGTTAGGTGATGATATTGTTTAAGAATTTCGTTTGTTTGATCAGTCGAACCATCATTAACAATAATGACATTTGAGGTGAAATCTAAAATAGAATCCAGCACTTTTTTCAATGTTTTTTGATTATTGTAAGTGGGTACAATAACACAAAAAGAAGTTGAACTGAGCAGATCTTGCTGAGATAATATAGGTTTCATTGGGAGTTGTTCTTGAGCTTATTTTACAAACTGCTTCTCCTTGTCAGAGAAACTTTTAGATTGTAAAACAAAGTCCTTTAGATATAGTTTTAAAGCAGTATTTTGCTCGGCATAATGAGCGGTAATAAAAGCTTTATCTTCTTTAATATTTTTTTTGTAGCCGGTAATTCCAGGAACATCTTCCTGAATACTTAAGCGAATCATTCTAATTTCGATATTGTTTGGATCACTTTTTATCGTCGCTTCCAGTAATTTGGCACCTTCCTTAAAACGATCCATTTTGTCTCTCAATTTTTTCTCGAATTTTGAATCTAATAAAATAGATGCCGCTTTGTAAGCCACCAAAATTTTATCATCATCATTAGAAACACCAGAAAGTTTCTGCGTAAATTCTTTTGCATTAGTTTCTGATTTTGCAACATCAGAATACATTTTTCGGATAGAAGCCAGATCAGGAGTTCCAACAAAATTGATCCAAAGAAGTAATGATATAAGTAATTTCATAATTATAATTTTTTATACGCATTGCTCAATTTCAGTGCAACGGTATCATTAAAATAAGTGGTGTTTTTCACCTTTACCAAATCATCTTCTGTGACAGTTATATCAAGTTCTAAGCGTAACTCAGGATTTGTCTCAGGATTTATTAATGCCATGAATTTTACATTTGTCAAGGTTTGAATCATCAACGAACTTTTGGTAATAGATTCGGTAAGTTCTTTAATAATTTGAATCATGCAAACGCCCGGCATTATTGGGTTTCCAGGAAAATGCCCCTTAAAAACCTCATGATTGGCATTAACTAATATACGAATATTATATTTAGCATCGCCCGTTTTCTCTTCTGAAAGTACTTTATAGAAGTCTTTTAAAACCATAATTTTATTTTTTTATTTCACCTCAAAAGAGTAAGAAACACCAATTTGAAAATTGACATTAGTATTATAATCACCAAAAAGATAATGACTATTAGAATTGTTATAATAGTAATCGCTGTCTAAAACGTCTAAAAGTCCTTTTTTAAATCGAAATTCAAAAGCTAATCCAGAAGGCATTTTATAAGCAAGACCTGTTACAAATGAAAGATCATTATATGTTTTTCTAAAAGCTAAATTATCGTTTAAAAGAACATCTAAAGCTGGTCCAAATTGTATTTGAAAACCTTGCCCAAATGTAAATTTGTTAATCATAGCGATAGATAAATAACTCATTTGTAAATCCTGATAAACGATTTTTTCTGTTTGTGTATTTGGGTCAATAAAATTTCGCGCAACATTATTTGATCCTTGTCGGATATAATTTATTTCAGGCTGCAGCGCGTAACGTTTCGTTAGATTTATTTCGCCAAAACCGCCTATATAAAAGTCAGGTCTGTAATCTGCATGCATTTCTGAAATTGTCGAAAGACTCAAACCTGCTCGTAAACCGGGTTTAAAAGTTGCTTGAGCTTGTATGTTTACAACTGCGAAAAAAAGAAATAGGGCAGTCACTATTTTACTTTTATACATCTATTTTACTTTAAAAGTATAACTAATACCAATTTGAAAAACTTGATTTAAGATAACATCATTATAGTAATAATCGTTATTATCGTAATCAATTCCGTCGTAACCATAAATATCAATTAATCCTTGTTTAATTCTGGCTTCAAATGTTAATCCGTTTGGCAATGTATAGCCAATTCCGCCAACAATGGCAAGGTCAAAACTTTCGGGATTGCTATTGATATAATTATCAGAAACTTTTAAATCTAAAGATGGACCGCCCAAAATGTGAAAGCCTTTACCGCCAATATTAAATTTTGCAACCGCACCAAGTGTTAAATAATTTAGTTCATAATTTACATAACGATAATTATTGCTGTTCCCAAAATATTCTCTTCCTTCATCACCTTGTCTAGAATAGGTTATTTCAGGCTGCAGCGAAAAATATTTATTAAATTTAATATTCACTAATCCACCAACATAGAAATCTGTTTTAGATTGATTATCATCAATATTGGTTAATGTTGACACATTTAAACCACCTCGTAGCCCTGGACTAACTTTTACTTGTGCTTGAGATAATTGAATTCCGATGCATAAAACGAATGCAATTAAGGTTATTTTTTTCATCATTAGATTAGTTTAGTTTTAGGATTAGTTTAAATTTTTATTCTGATTTAAAATAATTAAGCTCAATTTTCAATTTAATATTTTGATGAATTATCTGAATCTTTTCGGCAAAAATATTGTTTTCTGAATTGAAATACAGCGTAAATTTTTCTTTTGTTTTGGAGGCGTGAACTATCTTTTCTAGTTTTTGATCTTTTTTAGAAACAAAAATGTAATTGTCTCGTTTTCCATCTGCCGATTTATAGATATTATCTGATTCATTTTCAAATTGCTCTTGAATCAAATATTGTTTTTTCAAAAGCAGTCTAAAATCTTCTTTCAAAGTATTGATCAATATTTTTCGATCTAATTCAGAAACAATAGAATTGATTTTAAAATCAGTTTCAGAAATTTCGAAATCCATTAATTTATTTCCAAATTCTGTTGTAAAAACAATTCGGTGTGTGGTATCGTTTATTTTTTTCGCAATGAAAATCCCTGATAATTCATTTCCGTAAACGCTTATGTTAGTTTTATAAACATAATCGGTTTTTGAATCTGAAAAATACGGAACATCATAAGACGTTTTGTCTATTTTTTTGGGCGTATAGTTTTTTGTGACCGAACCGCACGAAACTAAAACAATTGCCAGAAAGCAATTAATTAGTAAAAACTGAATCGTCGATTTTTGCATTGATTACTTTATTTTTAAGTACAATTCTAGTATAATCTTCAGATGATTCTAACAATTTTACCTGAACAACAGTTGCCTCTTCTTTGTCAAAACTCAGTTCAATTTGTTTGATGTATTTTTTCAGCGCAGCATCTTTCGGAATAAATTTTGCCAGATTCTGCCCTTTCAATTTAAAGTACGAAATCGCAAATTCTTTGTCATCAAACATATTGCCGCTTACACTTCCGACAATTAATTTATTAATTCTTGCAAAGATTTTGCTGTTGCCAATATCAACCGCACTTTTCTTTCCTTCATCATTAATTAGGATTTTTCCGTTTTTGAAAGTAATGCTGTAGTTGTATGGTTTTTTATACTGCCATTGCAAAAGTGCAGGTTCTTTAAAAACCATTTTTCCCGAAGTTTCAATGTCTTTTGATAAAAAATCTAAATGCTTGTATTGAACAAAATCGGTACTTAAAGTTTTAATTTTTTTCGCGACAATATTTACGTCTTCTTTAAATTGAGTGATTTCTGCAGCAGTCATTTTTTGCTCTTGAGCAAACAAACTGCTTGAAATAAAAAGAATTACTAATGCTATTTTAGTTTTCATGTTTTTTTAAATTGTACTTTAATTTTTTTGCCACGAATTGCACCAATTTTCACGAATTTTCGATTTAATAAAATCCGTTTTTATCCGCGTTTTCGCGATAGCGAATCTGTTTCATCTGTGTTCAATTTTTATAAGCCTTTAGATTTAAAAGTTCTTCGATTGAAACGACCTGATAATTATTTTGTTGTAAAAATTGCAAAAACTGTTCCAATACTATAACGGAATGTGAACCAGTATCGTGCAAAAGTACAATTCCGCCGGGAGAAACTCGTTTTATAATTTGGTTGAAGATTAATTCCACATTTGTTGTCCCTCCGTCAAGCGAGCGAATATTCCAGCCAATTGTTTTATGTCCGGTAATTTTTAAGGCTCTTCGAATAGATGGTGTAGTAACTCCGTAAGGCGGACGAAAGAAGTTTATTTTTTTTGAAGTATATTTTTCCAGAAGCGAATCTGTTTTTTCTATTTCTTCTTTTATTTGTTTGGCATTATAAAAATCAAAAAACTTAGAATGGGAATAAGAGTGATTTCCAACCAAATGACCTTCGCAAATAGTTTGTTTTACGATTTCAGGATGTGTTTCTACGTTTTTACCAATGCAGAAAAAAGTCGCTTTGGCATTGTATTTTTTTAAAAGCGCTAAAACTTCCAAAGTAAATTCACTTGGTCCGTCATCAAAAGTGAGCGCAATTTTTTTCTCTGTTTCTAATGGATTATTGCAGAAAGTTTTTACATGATAATTAGATGAAATTCTCGAAGAACCAAAAGCATTTATTCCGATCCAAAGAAAAATTAGAGCCAAAAAACACCATATATTTATTGCGATATAGACATTCAAAAGAAGCAGTAAAAGCAATAAAAAGATAAAAAATATCGAGATGTTTTTATGCGTTATCATTTTGAAAGTAACGTAAAACTATGATTTTTTCCGCTTAATTGATTGTATAATAAAATGGTTTTGTAAGCGGGTTTTGTAACCGAATTTACTTTTATAATTTCTGGAATTTCCTGTGTTTTTAAAATTTTAGAAGCCATCCAAAAAGCAAATGCAGAAGCCGTATCGTATTCGCCGCTCAAATGTTTGTAATACAAAATAGGCGTTTTTGCGAAAGCATTTTCAGCTAGATTGCTGTAATAATTTTCAAAATCGGCATTTCCGTCAAAACCTAAAACTAATGCATCGATATCTGAAATCTCTAAATTATTGGATTTCAAAAATGATGTAATTTCATTTTCAATTTCATTTTCTTCCAGCGTATTTACAATAGCAACATCTAGAAGTTCAGCGTAAGTAGTATCTTTTCTTTCGTTTTCTAAAACAAAAAAGCTCGCACCTTCACCATAAACGGCACCGCTGGTTGCAGCATTTAAAACATCATAAGGAGCAGAATTATCTGCTTTAATACGTCCGTTTAATTTGAAAAGAGAAGTAGTATATTCTCCGTTTTCGTCAACACCGCCTACTAAAATCGAATTGGCTTCGTCTTCTTCGATCTGCATTTTTGCATCCAAAAGCGCCGATTCAAAAGAAACCGCACCATTTACATACGTAAAATTATAACCTTTACATTGTTGTAAAAGTGCAATTTGCGCACCAACGGTATTATGCGTAGATTGAATAAAAGAAGTTGGCGTTAAAAACTCTTCTTTATTATCTAAAATGCTTTTCAGGAATTTTTCAGAATCTTCGATGCAGCCTAAACCAGTTCCAGTTATGATTGCGTCAACAATTTCAACATTGGCATCTTTCATAGCCAAAGCCGAAGCTACGATTCCGTTTTTTACGCCTTTTGCCATTCTCCGGCTTGCAGCTGGCGAAATATATTCTTTGTATGCCGGAGGAACTATCGCCAGTACATTTTCGTTATGATTTACAACAGCTTCTTCTAAAAAAACAGTATCAAATGTTTTTTGAGTCGAAATACAGCCTACTCCATTTATATATGTTTTTTTCATTTTAGCTTTTTGAAAATATAAGAGTTGAACAATTTCCTCCAAATCCAAAAGAGTTAGATAAAACGTGTTCGATGTTTTTATTTTTTAAAGTAGTTTGCGGCGTCAAATCGAATTCTTCCATTTGGGTTTCAAAATTCAAATTTGGATAAACGACATTATTCTGAATCGACAAAACGCTGTAAACAGCTTCAATTGCTGCTGCAGCTGCTAAAGTGTGACCTGTAAATGGTTTTGTTGAACTAAAATCGGGAACTTTTTCCTCTTCATAAATTCGGCGCAAAGCTCTTCCTTCAGATAAATCGTTATTTGGAGTAGCAGTTCCATGAACGTTGATATAATCTATTTCAGAAGGTTTTAAACCCGAAACTTCAAACGCTTTTTTCATTGCTAGAAAAGCGCCGTCTCCATTTTCTGAAGAAGCCGTTTGGTGAAAAGCGTCATTTGCATTTCCGTAACCCGAAACTCTTGCCAGCACTTTTTTATTTTGTTTGGCAACAATTTCATCCGATTCTAAAACCAAAAAAGCAGCAGCTTCTCCAAGATTCAACCCTTTTCTGTTATTGTCAAAAGGTTTGTTGTAATCGTCGGATAAAATCATTAAAGTTTTAAATCCGTTGATAGTGAATTTTGCTAAAGCATCGGCACCGCCAACAATTACACGGTCTAATTTTCCGGTTTTAATCAATCTTGCACCTAACATAATCGAATTTGCTGCAGAGGAACAAGCGGTACTTATGGTTGTAACCATTCCTTTTAACCCCAGTTCTTCAGCAATTTTTTCAGCAACATCACCGCCGTCGTGACAGGTAATGTATTTAACCAATTCAGGTTTTTCGAAATAATCGTAATAATGTGTCTCTGTCATGTCCATTCCGCCTACACTAGTAGCCGAAATAAGTCCAGTTCTAAATTCATTTATAGCGGTGATTCCAGCATTTTCAACGGCTTGTTTTGCCGCCAAAGTACCAATCATAGCAGTTCTCGAAAAATTATTATCGCTGTTTAATCCCAGTTCGCTGATAAGCTCATCGTTGGTTTTTTTGATTTCACCTACTTTAATAACATCTGCATGAACTGTAGAAATATTTGAGATACGAGAAATCCCGATTTTATTTTCGATTAACGAATGATAATTTTCCTCAACCGAATTTCCGATCGAAGAGATAATTCCCATTCCAGTTATTGCAACACCCTTTGTCATTTTAGACTTCTTAGATTTTTAGACTTGCTTAGATTATTAGAATTTAGACTTGCTTAGATTTTTGGATTTCTAGATTTAGACAGTTTTTTTGTCTAAGAAGTCTAAAAATCTAAGTCAGTCTAAGAAGTCTTATTTAGTTCTGTTAGCGCTGATATAAGCCGCCATAGTTTCGATAGATTGGAAAATTGTTTTTCCTTCTTTCGGATCTACTAATTTAATTCCGTAATCTTTATCTAAAATCACGATCAATTCAAGTGCATCAATGGAGTCCAAACCTAAACCATCTCCAAACAAAGGATCGTTATCAGCAATATCTTCTACTGTGATATCTTCAAGGTTTAGAGTAGTAATAATTTTGTTTTTCAATTCTTCTTTTAATGCTTCCATGATTATTTATTGTATAATGTATTGATAGTTTCGTTTGTATATTTTGCGCTTTCTTCTTTGCTTATAGTGCAGAGAAAAGCTTTATAATTATCATTAAAATATTCTACCCAACCGCACAAAACCATATCTGCTTTATTCGTATTCAGAAGAATGTCCGAATAATTCGACATGAATTCGGTGTTAAAGGCATCAAATATAAAGAAAGAATTCTCACTTTTCAGCTGATGACGAATACTTATTTCACCCAGACAAATATTTGGCAGTGTATAAACAAAAACCGCTGGACTCGGATAATAGTTTTCTTTGTTTGAAATAGATTCTTGATATTTTACATCGGTATCTAAACTCGACGATTTATTGGCTAAAACCAAAGCGATATTATTTTCTTCTTCTGTTAAAGTTATCGGACTCAAAAGCAATTCTGATCCTAAAAAAGCGAGTTTGCTCAAAGCATCCATTTTGAAAAACTTTGGATACTGCATTTCAAAATTACGATAGGCTTGTTTCGAGAAATCAGCAAAATCTGTTGGTTCAATTTTGAATACAGAAGTTCCGTTCAAAACAATTTCGTTGTTTTGGATGGTGATGTAGGATTGTATGTTGGTTTTGTTGTGATTCATTATTATAATTTAAACACGAATTTTACGAATTGTCACAAATTATTTAGGCTTAAAAATTACACTAATTAATCCGTGTGAATTAGTGTAATTGGTGTTTTATTTTACTTTCTCAAAAACAACCGCCGTATTACAACCTCCAAATCCAGAAGCTGTTTTCAGGAAATAATTAATAGTTGCCTTTTCATTTTTCTCAGTCACATTTATAACTTCACTTACCCCAATTTCGTCAAAACCTTTTGATTCAAAAAGCATATTTTTATTTACCGATTCTATAGCAATTACGGTTTCCAATAATCCTGAAGCGCCTAATGTATGACCGTAAAAACCTTTTAAACTATTTACAGGAACATTTTGCAAATCCAATCGATTTAAAGCAATGGCTTCCATTTCGTCGTTAAACGGAGTTGCGGTTCCGTGTGCTGAAATATAATCTAATTTGCCGGCTTCAATTTGTGCTTCTTTTAAAGCATTCTGAATACTTCTGAACAAACCTTCACCTGTTCTTGACGGACCCGAAATATGATTGGCATCGTTTATCGAACTGTCGCCAATTACTTTTATTTTTGCATTTTTGGCTTCCGCCGCAACTAAAACAGCAGCCGTCGCTTCGCCTAAACTTACTCCAGTTCTGTTTTTAGAATAAGGTTTACAAGGCAGTTCACTCATTGCTTGAAAAGCATTAAATCCAGATAAAACAAATTCTGAAACTTCGTCTCCTGCTACAATAAAAACATTGTCGTAAAGTTCAGACTGAATCATTCTTTTGGCAACTGAAACTGCTAAAATTCCAGAAACACAAGCATTTGAAACTACAATTGGCTGCGTCGTAAATCCGAAGAAATCAGAAACATTTTTGGCTAAAACATCTAAATGCGCATTATTGAAACTGTCGCTAGTATTGTATTTTAAAGCCGTCACATTTCCTTTTGTTGTCGAAAGTATAAAGGCAGTTTTTGAATTGAATTCGATTTCTGAGTTTTTGATAATTGGCTCTAAAGCCAAAATCATCATTTTCTCTAAACGAGAATATTTGGTTTCAGTGCTGATTTTTGAAAAAGCACTGTTTATTTTTTCATCAGAAATAATTGAAGCATAAAATGGATTTGGCATTAAAGAAATATCATTGTGAAGCTGAATTCCAGAATCGCCGCGAAGAATCGCTTCAACATTTGATTCAACATCAAAACCTAAAGGTGTGATACAATTCGTTTGTGTGATGTATATTTCTTTTAACATTTTATGATTTTCAATTTTTAAAGTTTCACGCAGATTAAAAGGATTTTTTTAATTCGTGCTAATTCGTGAAATTAGTGGCTAAAACTTTATTTCAACAGCCCAACTTTCCTTTTCCATTCTTCATAAAAAGGAGGATTCGTCAGCATTAGATTTCCTTCTTTATCTAAAAAAACCTGAACGGTTTCGCCAGTACAAGCTATTTCACCTTTAGCATCAATAATTTTAAAACGATAAATCATTTTGGCGGCAGGTGTATCAACAACCGTTGTTTCAATTGTTACAACATCGCCGTAGCGTAAAGACAATTTATGTTCACATTTTGATTTTACAATTGGCGTTGTATAACCCGTTTTTGCAATATCTAAATAGGTAAGTCCGTGTTCACGACCAAATGCTTCGCGTCCATCTTCAAAATACGTGATATAATTGCCGTGCCAAACAATTCCAAGCGGATCAGTTTCGTTAAAACGAATTCTGATTTCGTGAGAAATGGTTAAATCTGTGGCTTCGTTAAACTGTTCTTTTCTTTTTGTCATAAAATAAGGCAATGGATGTTGTGATAATAAAGAACAAAAATAACAAACTTATTTTTGGGATGATTTCTAGGAATGAAACGCTGCGCAATAAAACATCATAAAAAGCTTCTAATCCCCAATTCATAGGTGATGATTTGGCAATGATCTGCATGATTTTCGGCATGGCAAAAACAGGAACCCAAACACCGCCAATTGCCGCGAGAATAATAACGCTCGTTGCTCCAAAAGGAGCCGATTGTTCTTGTGTACTGGCAACGGTTCCTAATAAAATTCCGAATCCAATGGCGGCGAAACCTGAAAATAAAGCAACCACACTCATTAATGCTAAATGTCCTTCGATGTTTAAAGAAGGCAATCCAATGGATGGAAATAAGAATACGGCAACGGCAACCATCATATAAAACTGAATCATACAGATGATCGAGTAGGTAATGGTTTTTCCGATTATCACAACTAAATTAGAAACGGGATTGGTTCTTAATCGAACGAAAGTTCCCTGCGATTTTTCTTTTACAATATTAATGGATAACGGAATTACAATAAAAAATATCGCAAAAAGCGTCCAAGCTGGAACGTTATGCTGTACAGAATTTGGACGAACTTCTTTGTTGTTTATTCTCGGAATTATTTCTTTGAAAGAAATGAAGCTTTTTTGCTCGAAGTCGGCATTTCCTCCTAATTGATTTTGGAAAGTGGTGTAAATAGATTTGGTTTCGATTTGCGAAATCATTTTGTCGATCGAACTCATGACCGCATTTTTAAAACTCATTTGAACCGCTGGATCAAAATACAGTTTTACTTCCTTTTCTTTTATTATTCGCTGCGGTTCACTCGCTGCAGTACTATCAGTCATGCCTAAACTGCTGACAATTTTCTCGACATTTTGATCTACTTTGGCTTGTAAATCAGAACTTAAATCTTTTGGAATTACAATAGCCAGTTGAAATTTTCCTTTGTAAACATTTTCTCTGGCAATATCTTCTGTAATCGTTTTATTGTCGATTTGTGTAACAACGCTGAATAAATCGCTTTTTTCTAAATTATCAAAAACAGTTTTTGATACCGAACCTTTATCATTATCGACTAATAAAATCGGAATTTTAGAATCGCTGACTTTTTTAAAAGTACTGTCTTGAATTAATGTAACGGTAATGACCAAAACTAATGGCATTATAAATAGAATAATCAACCCGCCTAAATCTCGTTTAAGGAGTAAAAATTCTTTTACGACAGACATCCAAATTTTATACATCATCTCTCAAGTCTTTACCGGTTAATGAAATAAAAACGTCTTCAAGATTTCGAGCATCTTTTGTTGATTCAATTAAAATTGAAGGTGTGTTTTGCGCATAAATTCGACCTTGGTCTAAAATAGCAATGTTGGTGCAGAAATCTTCGGCTTCAGCCAAATGATGTGAAGTATAAATAATCGTTGTTCCGTTTTGGTTCAACACTTTCAGATATTCTATAATGGCATTTTTAGAATGAACATCAACGCCAACGGTTGGTTCGTCTAGAAATAAAACTTTTGGTTTATGCAGAATCCCGGCAATTAAATTGACACGGCGTTTCATTCCGCCAGAGAAAGTTTCAACTCGTTTATCGGCAAATTTTAACAAACCCAAAAGGTCTAAAGTTTCGATTACTTTATCTTTTAAATCAGAGCCTTTTAAACCGTACATACTTCCAAAATAATGAAGATTTTCTCTTGCGGTAAGAGTAGGATATAAGGCATATTCTTGCGGAACAACTCCTATAATTTTTTTAATTTTTGAAGAATGATTGGCATAGTTTAAACCATCAATTGTAAAATGTCCTGAAGTTGGTTTTACCAATCCGCAGAGCATTGAAATTAAGGTTGTTTTTCCGGCGCCGTTTGGACCTAGTAAACCAAAAATTTCTCCTTCATTTATAGCCAGCGAAACATTGTTCAAAGAAAACTGGTCGGCATCTTTGTACTTTTTCGAAAGGGATTCTATTTTAATTATAGATTGCAAAATATCTTAGCTGATGGCTTTTTTTAATTTTTTGAAAAAGATTTCTTCTCTATTGGCAATGTCTAGAAGCTCATCGGCAATGGTATTGTAAGCGTCTTCTTTGGCACTTCTGTTTTTATAAATTCGTGAAGCTTCAACAGCAAAATCGCGCCAAGAATCGCCAATTTTTGTCATTTCTTTAGAAAGCGTTTTAAGTTCTTCATTGTTTAGAATAACTGAAGCTTCTTGTAAAAATGCGGCATAAATAAAACGAAAACCTCCGCCGCCGGTTCCAATTTCTTCCTGCATACGAACCATTTGTGCCAAGTAATGATTGGCTTTTTTGGTACCGTGTTTTACAGGCCATTTTCTAATTTGCTTAGATACGAATTTGATTCCGCGAACACCCACAATTGGCATTGGCGCAAGCATATCTCTGCAAGTGTTTTTTATTCCTTTAATGATGGCACTTTTTAAATCAACATCTTTTGGAATTTGAATTGGATAATACATTTGTCCGCGGGGCGCAAAAGCTCCTTTTGCAAAACGTACTTTATCTAATTCATCATGTGTTAAAGTGGTTACGGTTTCCATAACAGGATCGCTGATCAAATAGTCTTTTTCGGTTTTTCCGTAAACCACTAAATTGTGTGCATTGAAATGAAAACGGTATTCGTCAGGGAAATAACTTAAATTATAAACGCCTACTTGTAATCCGGTTGGAATATTATTTTTTAAATTTTCATCAAGTGCTTTGTTTGCATTTGCTGTTGACGAAAATTTTTGTCTTTTAATTTTAAGATTTAAACGGGTTGCGACTTTATTAAAAATTTGTCCCGGTAAAGTTCTATAGCTGATTGCTGGTGCGTAATTAACCTTTATAAAAGGTAAATACACAAAGAAAAGTCCTGAACCGATACCAAAAACCATTGGTTCGCTTATGTTGAGTCCGTTGTTTTTTAACAGATTCGATGCTACTCCATTTTCACAGTGAGCAGATTGGTGATGTGTAAAAGTGACTTGCATTAATCTGTTTTAAAGTTTTTTAATTCGGATACTGAAATACTAAAAGCATCAGCATATTTTTTCAAAATAGAATCGCTTAATTTGGCAAAAACAGCAGGTTTAAAATGTCTTTTTACACGCCATTTCCACATTCCTACGTAGCTTGACAAAATGGTAAGATCCATTTTATTGAGTTCCATATAATAAGAAATCGGACTTACTTCGCCAGTTTTAACTTGTTGTTTAGCTTCGGCAATACGTTCGTTTATTTCGTCGATAGAATTTGATAATGCAATTGTTTTGGGTTCCCAACCTGTACTTAAGGTTGTGGTATAATTGCCGTTTTCATCAGTCGCGTATAAAAGCTCTTTAACGTTGTTTTTGGTTAAGTTACTTTTATCTTGTGGTACATTTTCTTTTTCCATGACATTTATCGTTTCTATTGGGATTTATTCTGGAACCGAAATTGTTTTTTGAATGAATAAATTAATTTCGCATTCTAAGAGCAGTTGTTCGTCGAGTAAACTTTTGCAGCTCATTGTGCATAAAGTATAATCGTCGCCGGCAAATTTCGAAATTAAATTTGCTCTGGTAATTATAGTGTCGCCGGCTTTTGGCAGTGAATGAATTTTTGCATTTTTTAAGGCGCTGATAAATCCAATTACATTTACGTTTTCATTTTCTGTTCCGTCTTCTTCAAAAAAATATTTTTTCCCAACAATTGCGGAGCAGGTTTGTGCTGTGTTTTCGATTAAACCAGCTTCTGTAAAAATAGTATCGGCAACAAAAATATTGTCTTCTTTTATCAAAAAAGTGGTTTCTACAAAGTTGGCATCTATATCCAAAATCAAATCTACCATAAGCATTGGTGCTCGGTGCGGCAGATAATTTTGTATGTCAACTCCAGTATTCAATTTTTATATTATTTGGCTAAAACGGTTTTCATTTGTCCGTTTGCAATTTCTTCATTGTTTAATTTGGTAACAATATTCACTAAAGTGATACCTGCAAATTCTTGTAAAATGGTAACTTCAGATTGAATAGAATCGTTAATCTGTGGCAGTTTTTTAATTTCAATTTCTTTAATAGAACCAATATATCCAGTCGGTGCAGTTTCGTTTCTTAAAAAAAACTGATAACCGGTATGCAAGGCAACAGATTGTGCCATGTGTTCGATTAAACCTGCTTCTAGAAAAATATTGTTTTCGGCAAAAATGTTATCGTTCTGAATTGTTAAACCCGAAATCAAAGAAGTTTCGGTATAAGAATACATTGCATCAACCATTACAAAAGGAAACTTTTGAGGCAATAAATTTTCGACCGTTTCTTTTTCTAAAAGTGCTGTTGTTTCCATTAGCAAACTGTTAAATAAGCGTAGGCAAAAGAGAATCTTCCGCTTTCTGGAACTGATAAAAGAATTTTGTCTCCTTTTTTCAAGTTTCCTGAATTCATTAATTCTTCTAAAGCTAAATATATTGAGGCAGAACCTACGTTACCAACTCTAGAAAGATTCATGAACCATTTATCATCATTCATTCCGATACCTCTTTCATTTAATCCTTTTTTTAATCCTTCAACAAAAAAGTTAGAAGAAACGTGAGGAATAAAATAAGTGATATCGTCAGATTTAATATTGTTTTTATCCATGGCATCTTTCATGCTTTCTGCGCCTTTAGAAAGGATAAATTCGTCTAATAATTTTACATCTTGTTTGATGGCAAAAACAGATTCGTTCAACCATTGTTCTGGTGCGTAATCGCTCCATGATTTGATTTCGCCGTTTTCTAATTTATCACCTCCTGCATACATGCATGTTTCTAGTTCGTATGCATACGAAAAAGCTTCCATCCATTCTATTTTTAGAGAAATCGGACCTCTTGGTTTATTTTCTAATAAAAAAGCGCCGGCACCGTCAGAAAGCATCCATCTTAAAAAGTCTTTTTTGAAAGCTATGATGGGCTGTTCTTCTAGATTTTTTAAGTTTTCGGCTTCGTGATTGTATTTTTGGGCATTCAGCCAGGTTGAAACTTTTTCTGATCCTGTACAGATTGCATTTTTTGAATTTCCAGATTTTATAGAAAGAAAACCAAATTTTAATGAATTCATTCCGGCACAACAAACACCTGTTGAAGAGTTTAGTTCTACCGATTTGTTTTTTAAGAGACCATGAACCATGGCAGCGTGCGAAGGCAGGAATATATCAGGAGTTGAGGTTCCGCACGAAAGTACTTCTAGATCCTGAGATGTAAAGTTTTCGTCGAACAACGGTAAAATAGCATTTCGTGTTAATTCGGCATTACTGTGTGTACTTTTTCCTGTTTTGTCAACAGCGTAATAACGGCTTGTAATTTTGTTGTTGCGCAAAATAATACGTCTTGCTTTTGAGGCAGTATCGTTGATAAGGCCTAAATAGGCTTCCATTTCATCATTCGAAACAGCTTCATTTGGCAAATATTTTGCAGCTTTAGTGATATATACTTCAAACATAATCTAATTTAGTATGCTAAACTCCTTGATAATATTGAGTTTCTCTTTTTATGGTTTTTAACTTAAATGGGTAGGAAATAAGGTGCAATATATACACTATTGGTGAGATTAACCAAATCGCAAGGAATAAATAAACATTAAATACTTTTAGAAGCAGTTTTCGGTTTTTTTGATTTTTATAAATGAGGTTTGACCATTTATTAAAAATTTTATTAGCTGTTTTGTCTACGGTCACTAAATAGGGACTGATTTTTACGGCGCCGTTTGCGACTAATTTTGGTTGTAGATCATTTAAACTGTTTGTTTTTAGATCTGTAAGTATTATTTCTCCAAACTTTGGAGATTCCTGAATGTCTTTTTCTGAAACTCCTGGAAGCGGAAAAATTCCTAAGTATTTTTTCTTAACGCCAGAGAACATCCATTCTACGATTGTAATAACGCTGATTAAGTTTCCTACACGATCTACTAGAGCAACGTTTCCTACTAATTGTGCATTGGCTTCTTTAAGCAGGGTTTTGATTTTTTCCTGCGCCATTATCCACATATTTCGTGAACCGCTAATGGTGATTACGGGTGTATTGTTTAGAATTTTTTTTGCTTCGCTGCTTTTCAAAAAAGAGTTAATAGGAATGGAAGGCGATAAATACCAAACTTGATAATTGAAAAGCACCAGGTCGAATTTTGTATTTAGAATATCTTCTGGAACTGGTTTTAGAGCGGTTGGAATCTGTAAAAATGATTCTGGAAAGGCATCAAAAAAAGAATCCTTATTCCAAGGAAAAGGAAAAGGTTTTTCTAGTTGTATTTGATAAAAAGTTACATCTATTTCCTCTGAATCTAAAAATGGTTTTGCAATGTTTTGTGCAATACTTTCTAATTGTCCTGATTGAGTATAATAAATAACGAGAACTTTTTTCATTTGGGTTGATTGGCTATGGTTGCGAACAAAAATAAGTAATTTTATTTAAACGAATTTTCTTGTTTAATGTTTCGTTTTATAAGTTTTTTTTGATGTGGATTTATGGCGGGTTTTTAATCTCGCAGAACACTTTAAAGCACGGTTTGTCATTTCGACGAAGGAGAAATCTTCGCAAGTAGCTCCGTTCCTATAAGCCAATCTTTGTGGAGCTCATCGTAGAGATTTGCTTCGCCTGTTCACTATCGCTTGGGTCTCCTTTGTCGAAATGACAAAAATGAGAAAAAACCTGCTTGATTTTTACAAATTATGATAAATCATTCCAAAAATCGAAATAATTAAACCATTGAAGCGGATATTTTTTTAAGATATTTTCTACGCTGGTTACATACTCTTTCAAGAGTGCTTTTTCGTCACGATGTTTAACTGTGGCTTCTCTTGCATATAAATGATAATGCAGATTTGGCTCTTTCATAACATAAACAAATACTACAGGAACTTTTAGTCTTGAAGCGATTAAAAATGGTCCTGCAGGAAAGCTGGCTTCTTTGCCTAAAATGTTTTCTGAAAGTGATTTTGTTCCTTCAAAGTAGCGATCTCCCGTAAAGCAGACTAATTCGTTATTGGCTAAAGCTGCATTAATCTCAAAAATATGAGACAAATCGTCTTTAATGATGATGAATTTTACGGTTGGTTTTTGAGTAACGCTTGCTAGATAATTTTTAATAGCAGAATGCTCTAAGTCTGTTGTGACTAAATTAATTTGAAAATTAAGATCGATGTCGCCTAGAAAATGTTCTGCGATTTCAAAATTTCCAACATGAGCGCTGATTAAAACACCGCCTTTTTTTTCGGCTAAAAGTTTTTTCAGCGCTTCGATTCCGTCAAACTCATAGGTGAATTTGTTTCGCATTCCTGCCGAAATGGAAATTTTATCAATAATGGTCTGTCCAAAAGTATAGTAACTTTTGAAAACCATTTTTTTTGATTTAAAATAAGAATAGTTGAGTCTTTCTTTAAAGTAATAAAAAATAGCACGATTGCTTTTTCTTAAAAACAGAAAGTAATAAGAGGCAACAAAATAAAGCAGGACATAAGCAGACTTTATACCCGCTTTTTTTATCAAAAAAACGAATATTCTATAACCTAAAACAGTTCCTTTTGATTTGCCATCCCATTGACTCATTAAGCTGTTTTGGCTTTTAATTTGGTTTCAATAAGGTCGTAGAAACTTTGAAAATCAGAAATTCCAACAAAATCTGCCTCAACTAGTTTTACACCAAAGTTAGATTCTATCGAAACTACTAAATCAACATAATCCAGACTGTCTAACCCAAGTGTGTTTTTTAAATTAGCATTTGGTTCAATGTCGTCATTGTCAACTTCAAATTCATCAACTAAAAAACCATTAATTCTTGCTATAATCTCTTCTTTATTCATTGTTTAATTTAAACTTTTTAACCACCAACGCAGAGTTGGTTCCTCCGAAACCGAAAGAATTGGACAAAAATATGTCAAATTTTTTGTTTAACGTAGTTTTAACTAAATTTAATTTAGAAGCATCTTCATCGGGATTGTCTAAATTGATGTTTGGCGCAATAAAATCATGCTGCATCATTATGATAGAATAAATGACTTCACTTGCTCCAGCCATCCAGCATTCGTGACCTGTCATTGATTTTGTAGAACTTACGTATGGGTTTTTCTCGCCAAAAACTTCAAAGATAGCTTTAGCTTCATTTGCATCTCCAACAGGGGTTGAGGTTGCATGTGCATTGATATATTCAATATCTGATGCTTTTAGTTTTGCATCGTCAAGAGCTCTTTGCATTGCTGTGGCAGGTCCTTCGACATTTGGAGTCGAAATATGTCCGCCGTTTGATGAAAAACCGTAACCCGAAACTTCGGCAATAATGTTTGCGCCGCGTGCAATTGCAGATTCGTAACTTTCTAGAATTAAAGTTGCGCCGCCGCCGCTTGGAATTAATCCGTCGCGATCCTTGTCAAAAGGTCTAGAAGCTTTTTCGGGATCATTTTCTCTATTCGAAAAAACGCCTAATCCGTCAAAACTGCTCATAGCATATTTATTAATTTCTTGTGCACCGCCGGTAATAATAATATCTTGAAAACCACTTTTTATTAAAAAATAAGCAAGTCCGATAGAATGTGAACCGCTCGCACAAGCTGCACTAACCGTTAAATTAATACCTCGCAGTTTAAAAATCGTTGAAAGATTCATTGTAACGGTAGAATTCATGGATTTAAAAATAGCTCCAGAACCAATTAAAGCGGTGTCTTTTTTCTCACGTACAATATCTGTAGCATCAATAACAGCTTTAGAAACGCTGTCATTTCCATACATAATTCCAACCTCGCGATTTTCAAAAAAAGCGTCGTCAATATTAGCATTTTTCAATGCTTCGATAGTCGCCATATAAGCATATTCGGTTTCTTCACCAATGCTCATACGCTGTCTGCGTGTCAATAAATTTTTTAAATCAGCTTTCGGAACCATTCCTGTTAAGGCTGATTGAAAACCAAATTCTTTTCGGTCAGAATCAAATAGAATACCTGATTTTCCGTTATATAATGATTCCTTCACTTCATTTAAAGAAGTTCCGATACAAGAATAAATTCCCATTCCAGTAATTACAACTCTCTTATTCATCGTCTTTCAAAGTAATTTTATATCCGTTACGTGTAATTTTGTTTTTAACACATAGAAAAATAGCTTTTGTAAACTCAAAATAGGCGTTTCACTTATTTGAAATACACATAGCAATCTATGTTAAAGAAATGCATTTCTTTTTTGCATTCTTTTCACATAAAATTCTATGTTTCTATGTGTTTAAAATATTTTTTAAGAATATATCCCTCCGTTTATATTGATAATTTCACCGGTAATATAACTTGATTTTTTTGAAATCAAAAAGCTTACCAAATCTGCTACTTCTTCAGCTTCGCCAAAACGATTTACAGGAATTAGTTTTAATAATTCTTTCTCGTCCAGCTCACTTGTCATGTCAGTTCTAATGAATCCCGGGGCAACAGCATTTACGGTAATGTTACGTTTTGCTACTTCTTGTGCCAATGCTTTTGTGGCAGCAACAATTGCACCTTTTGCTGCGGAATAATTGGTTTGTCCTGCTGTTCCTTTTACACCAGAAACCGAAACCATATTTACGATTCGGCCATATTTATTACGGAGCATTTTTTGAATGAAAAACTGAGTTACATTAAAAAACCCGTTTAGACTTGTGTTTACAACACCGTTCCAATCTTCTGGAGTCATCCACATAAAAAGACCATCTTTTGTAATTCCGGCATTGTTTACAATAGCTTCTACAATTGCTTCAGGATTAGCTTCCTGCCATTTTGTTAAAACATTTTGTACTTGTTCAAAATTAGCAACATCAAAACCTAAGATTTCTCCTGTTGCTCCTAATTTTTGTATTTCCTGAAGTGTTTCTTCAGCAGCGGTTTTGTTTGAATGGTAATTGATCAAAATATGATAATTAGATTCAACAGCTAATTTTTTACAAATAGCACTTCCAATTCCTCTGGAACCGCCTGTTACTAATACACATTTCATAAGTGAAATTTATTTCTTTTTCTTAGCTACTGGTTTCGGTGTCGATTTAGCAGCAGGTTTTGTTGTTTTTGTTTCTTGTTTTGGAGCTTCAGCGGGAGCTGCAGCTGCAACTGGCTGAGGTTTTTCTGCAGATTTTGAAAACAGCTCAGCATTTTCAAACCATTGATTGCTTAATACTGTTCCGTCTGGTTTAAGAAAACCCCATTTTCCTTCATTTTTTACTCTTGCAACGCCATCTATAAAACCTTTGTCTTGTTGTACAAACATAGCAATAATGGCATTTGTAGTAATACCATATTGTGTTGGAATGATCAATTTTCCAGATTCATTAATAAATCCCCAATTGCTTTCTTTAACTGGAGCTAAACCATTTGCACTAAAAACTTCGGCATCGTTATAAGTTGGTTCAATTACAAATTCTGCTTTTGGATTAATGTATCCCCATTTTTTTCCAACTAAAACGGGTGCTAAATTTTTAGAAAAAGCTTTTCCTTTATCATATATTGGTAAAATGGTCCAGTTTCCTTTTAAGTCAATGTATCCAATTTTTCCATTTTTTTTAGCAAACGTCAAATCTTGTGTTTCAAAATCCCAAATTTTTTCGGCTCCATCAACTGGAATAAATTTACCAGCACTTACAAGTCCAAAAGTTTTGTCTTTTCTAGCCCAAGTTGTGTTTTTAAAATAGTTTCCAATTTCGGCGTAAGCCGGCTCAACTACTTCTTTTCCTTCAGCATTTATAATTCCCCAGTTTTTATTCAGTTCCACTCTTGCAAAACCATTTTCAAAAGGTTTGATTTGATCGTATTTTGGTTCTAAAACTATTGCCATTTTATTGTTGATCAGTCCAACTTTATTATTTTGTCTGAAAAAAGCAACGCCATTATTAAAATCGAATAATTTATCTGATGCAGGATTTTTTTGAATTTCTCCTTTTTTATCAATATAAACCCATTCTTTATCTTTTTGTACTATAGCAATTCCGTTGTTAAAATCTTTAGCATCTTTAAAATCAGCCGGAATTACCCATTCTCCTTTTGCATCAATAAAACCCCATTTTCCGCCATTTTCTACTGCGGCCAAACCTTCAGAGAAGCTTTTGGCAGATTTGTACTGCGGTTCAATTTTAAAAGATCCATCTTTAGAAATATATCCAATTTTGGAATTCTTTTTAACTAATGCCAATTCTTGACTATTAACAGTTTGAATAAATACGAGCAACAAAAAAATAAATGGTTTTTTCATGATTTTAAGATTCAATATTAATAATGTAAAACAAGTTTTAATTGTTGATCAAATGATCTTTTACTTTTTGAACGAAAGGATACATCACCTGATCTTCTTTAAAAGTAGGAATTATATTTCGAATTTCATCGTACCATTTTTTAGAAACCGATGAAATTTTATCTTTTTGTTCTAAATAATCAATTGCTTGAACAATGGTAATCATTTCGATAGCTAGAACTTCAAAAGCATTTTCGATAACTTTTGAGGTAATAACAGCTGAGTTGGTTCCCATACTTACAATATCCTGATTATCGTTGTTGTTTGGAATACTGTGCACGTACATTGGGTTGGATAACATTTGACTTTCGGCAGTTGTTGAGGTTGCTGTAAACTGCACACCCTGCATTCCGAAATTAAATCCTAATGTTCCTAAATTTACAAATGGAGGCAGCAATTCGTTGATTTTTGAATTCAATAAATAATTCAATTGACGTTCTGCAAGCATCGTTAATTTTGTAATAACGATTTTCAATTTGTCCATTTCAAGCGAAATATAATCTCCGTGGAAATTTCCGCCGTGGTAAACGTGTTTATTTTTTACGTCGATAATTGGGTTATCGTTTGCCGAGTTAAATTCGTCTTCTAGAATTGAAGCAACGTTATTAATGGTCTCTAAAACCGGTCCAAGAATTTGAGGAACGCATCTTAATGAATAGTATTCTTGTACTTTTTCTTTGAAGATTTCTTCGGTATTTTCACCAGAATATAAATGGTCTTCTCTTTTACGGATTAAAGTACTGTCTGAAAGATTTTGACGCATTTTCGCCGCCACTTCCTGTTGTCCTTTATGACGTTTGGTTTGATTTAATTCTTCTGAGAAATGATCGTCATAAGCTTGAACTAGTTCGTTGATCGCACATGAAGATTTTAATGACCAATCTAATAATTTTTTAGCGTGATATACATTTACAACACCAATTCCGGTCATTACCGAAGTTCCGTTGATTAATGCCAAGCCTTCTCTAATTTCTACTTGAATTGGTTTTAAGCCTTCAATTTCAAAAACTTCTGGAGTTGGTCTTCTTTCGCCTTTGTAAAAAACTTCGCCTTCACCAATTAAAACTAAAGCTAAATGGGATAATTGTACTAAGTCACCGCTGGCACCAACACCGCCGTGTTCGAAGATTAATGGGGTAATATCTCTATTAATAAGTTCAGACATTAGGTTGATTACTGACGGATGAACGCCTGAGTTTCCTAATGAAAGTGTATTTAATCGTGCTAGAATTGCTGCTTTTGCACAAATTGGACTTAAAGGTTTTCCGGTTCCAGATGAGTGGCTTCGGATTAAATTATATTGAAGCTGAATTTGATCAGATTCTTTAATTCTATATTGCGCCATTGGGCCAAAGCCAGTATTTACGCCGTAAATTACTTTGTTTCCAGAAAATTCTTTTAGGAAATTAAAGCTTTCATTTACTCGGTTTAGAACGACATCGCTGATTGCAACTTTATTATTTCCAAATATAATAGATTCGAATTCTGCTAAACTTAAATATTCATTAATTGTATTCATTAAATCGGTTTTGATTGTGCTAATTTAATTTTATTAATCAAAATAAATGTAGTTATTTTGATGATGGCAAATGTAAGGTAATAATTGATAATATTTTTATTATGACAAAGGAGTTTGTAGATGTTTTAGTGATAGGCGCCGGACCCTCTGGATGCGTATCGGCATCGTATCTTCATAAAAACAATGTTAAGGTAAAAGTTGTTGAAAAACAAAGGTTTCCGAGACTTGTTGTTGGCGAAAGCTTAATTCCTAGAGTAATGGATCATTTTGCTGAGGCAGAATTGTTTGACGCTCTTAATGCAATGAATTTTGAAAAGAAGCTGGGAGCTCGTTTTATAAGAGGTGAAGAAATTTGTGTTTTTGATTTCAGTAAGAAATTTGGAGAAGGCTGGGATTGGACCTGGCAGGTTCCGCGTGCTGATTTTGATAATACAATGGCTCAGGAAGTCGTGCGAAAAGGTGTTGATCTGGAATTTGAAACAGAGGTTTTGGAAGTTTTTTTTGAAGGGAAAAATTCTAAAACTATTGTAAAAGATAAGGATGGGAATTTAAAAGAAATTCACGCGAAGTTTATTATAGACTCAAGCGGTTATGGACGTGTTTTACCAAGACTTTTAGATTTGGATACGCCTTCGAAATTAGATCCGCATTCTTCAATATTTACACACGTAAAAGATATTAATAGAGAAGAAGGAGAAGAAGGAACTCAAATTTCATTTGATATTCTAGAAACTCAAGTTTGGTTATGGGTAATTCCGTTTTCTAACGGAAACACGAGTTTAGGAGTTGTTGGCCCAACAGATTTTATCAATTCTCTTTCTGAAAATAAAGATAATGCCGAGGCTTTAAAAAATGCCATTCAGCTTTCAGACTTTTATATTAAAAGATTTCAAGGAACTGAGTTTTTGTTTGAGCCTGTAAAATTGGAAAATTATTCGAGAGCTGTAAAAAGAATGTATGGCGACGGTTTTGCTTTAACGGGAAACAGTTCAGAATTTTTAGATCCCGTTTTCTCGTCAGGTGTAGCTTTTGCAACTGAATCTGGAATGCTAGCGGCGAAATTATATTTGAAAGAAGCACAAGGAACTCCTGTAGACTGGGAAGTTGAGTTTACGCAATATATGAAACGCGGAATTGCAGTATTTACGACTTATGTACAAGAATGGTACACAGGAAATCTGCAGACTTTATTTTTCCATCAGCCGGAAAATCCTGAAGTAAAAGAAAAAATATGTGCTGTTTTGGCAGGTTATGTTTGGAACGAAGAAAATTCGTTTGTTAAGAAACACGATCATGTAATTGCAAATATGGCGTATTTACTAAATATGCAAAAAGAACAAAGCTCTGAATAATCTGGTTTTTTGGTTATTTCTATTGTTGCACTGTAATAAAAAAGAGGATTCTAAATTTAGAATCCTCTTTTCTTTTAATCGTATTTTGTAAAATTTTGTTATTACCAGAACTTCACATATAATGCTACAATAATCAATAATGTAATTACGATTAACACAGTAGTTTGTGGTTTAACTTTAAACATTTCAGAATCAATTTCAAATGCTTTAGGGTTTACTTTAGGTCCAGCAAAACTGATTGCAATCATTGCCAGCATTGTAAAGAAGAATGATAATCCCATACAAATATGGAACGGAATTTCGAATGCGCCTTTTCCATTAGAATAAGCAGTATATAATAAGGTTTCATTTCCGAAAAGCATTGGAGCGTATTCATTGAATAAAACAGACAATACAAATCCTAAAATTACACCTACAATTGCTGCAGTTCCAGTAGTTCTTTTCCAGAACATTCCAAGGAAGAACATGGCAAAAACTCCAGGGCTGATAAAGCCAGTATATTTTTGAATATAAGTAAATCCACCAACACCGCCAATTCCTAATATATCATTCCATGTAAATAATACAGCTAAAAGCATAGCAGCAAAAACAGCATATCTTCCGATATTTACTTGGTGTCTGTCACTCGCATTTTTTTGAATGTATTTTTTGTGAACGTCTAAAGTATAGATTGTAGAAATACTATTTACTTTACCTGCTAATGATGCTACGATAGCAGCAGTTAAGGCTGCAACAGATAATCCTTTTAAACCTGTTGGAAGGAAAGTTAACATTGCCGAGTAAGCTCCGTCTTTTCCGCCAATCAATTGTGGTAAACCACCATTTTGGTATAAAACATAAGCAGCAATACCAGGCAGCATAACGATAAGAGGCATTAATAATTTTAAGAATCCTGCAAATAAAATACCATTACGAGCCGTTTGCAAATCGGCACCTAAAGCTCTTTGCGTGATATATTGGTTACATCCCCAATAGTTAAGATTGATAATCCAGATACCCGCTAAATAAGACATTAAACCAGGGAAAGTTAAATATTTATCAATTTCAAGTTGAGATGAAGAAGCAGTAGGTCTGTCAATTATCATTTTGAAATGTTCAGGTGCTTTTTCCATTAATAGATTGAAACCTGCAAGGGCATCTTTTCCAAAACCAAAATGATCAGATACTACAGTCAAAGCGATATAAGTTGTAACTAAACCTCCAATGATTAAAACCGCTACCTGAATTACATCGGTATAAGCAACAACTTTCATTCCTCCTAAAGAGATAATTAATGCAAAAACAGCTAAGCCTATCATAATGGCATGAAGATATTCTCCGCCAGCAAGACCATTAATAGCAACTGCTCCTAAATATAAAATAGAAGTAAGGTTTACAAATACATACAAAAACAACCAAAAAACTGCCATGATTAAAGCCGTAGATTCATTGTAACGTGTTTTTAAGAACTGAGGCATCGTGTAAATCTTATTCTTAAGATATACTGGAATAAACCAAACTGCAACAATAATCAAAGCAATAGCAGCAATCCATTCATAAGCAGCAACCGCGATTCCTAAAAAGAAACCTTCTCCGCTCATTCCGATAAATTGTTCAGCCGAAATGTTTGATGCAATTAACGAAGCTCCAATTGCCCACCATGTAAGTGTTCCTTCTGCAAGGAAATAAGCCTTGGCATCATGTTCGTTTTTTTCGCGTTTGCGATAAATCGTATATCCATAAATAGATACTACGAGAAAATAGATAATAAATACTGCATAATCTGCAATAGTGAGGTTCTGGTTCATTGATAATGGTATATTAGATAATTAGTATAGCGATTGTTTTTTGTGGTTTTGTATGGTTTAATTTGTTTAAAAAATGAAAAATGTGTTTTTATTCTGTTATTTTTTTATTAAAACAAGAACGGAAGCCAAATTTAAAATAAAAAGTTATATATCTGCTATTGTAAATGTATTATTTACATTTATAAATAAAATATTATGTTAAATTTTCGATCCAATACTTATTTTATAAGAAAAATTCAGCCAATTTTTATTTATAGTGAACGTCTGATTGTTGTCTTAAAATTTCAGCACTTTTTTCTGGTGTAATATCTCTTTGCGATTCTCCCATCATTTCATAGCCGACCATGAATTTTTTTACAGTTGCTGAGCGAAGCAGCGGTGGATAAAAATGCATGTGAAAATGCCATTCTGGATGATCAAAATTATCTGTTGGCGCTTGATGAATTCCTGAAGAATAAGGAAATGATGTGTTGAATAAATTATCGTATTTAATGGTAAGCTGCTTTAAAATTTTAGCATAAGCGGTAACTTCTTCGGCATTAAAATCTGTGATTTTGCTAATTGGATTTTTGCTCACAATCATAGTTTCATAAGGCCAGATTGCCCAAAACGGAACTAATGCAACAAAATGATCGTTTTCGATTACAATTCGACTGTCAACTCTTAATTCAGCCTTCACATAATCTTCAAGCAGTGTTCTTTGATTTTTATCATAATACGCTTTTAAGCTTTTGTGTGTTTTTTCAACCTGAGTAGGTAATGATGACTGCGCCCAGATCTGCCCATGCGGATGCGGATTACTGCATCCCATGACGCTTCCTTTATTTTCAAAAATCTGAACGTGGTTAATGTATTTAATGCTCCCTAGATCCGCATATTCTTTTTGCCAAGTTTTAATAATATTCTCAATATCGGTAACTTCCATTTCAGGAATTGTTAGGTCGTGTCTTGGTGAAAAACAAACCACTCTCGAAATTCCTTGTTCAGGTTCAGCCTTAAAAAAGGTATGTTTAATATCTTCTTCAAAAATGATCTCATCTTGTTTTAAAGCAGCAAAATCATTGTCGAATACAAAACTGTTTTTGTATGCCGGATTACTTAAGCCGTTTGCACGAACATTTCCCGGACATAAATAACAAGTTGGGTCATGTTTGGGAAGTTTCTCAGTCGAAATGGTTTCGTTTTGACCCTGCCAAGGACGTTTCGCACGATGAGGTGAAACTAAAACCCATTCATTGAGTAAAGGATTAAAACGTCTGTGAGGATCTTCGTTAATGTCAAAATTTTTCATTTTTTTGGTGTGGTATTTAAAGTAATGTTGTTCCGTTTGAGATTTTTACGTCGTAAAATTTTAATTCAATCCCAAATGTATTTAAATAAAGATTTGAAAACTTACTTTTCACCTCATTTTCATGACCTTTTTTAATTAAATTAATGGTGCATCCGCCAAAACCGCCGCCCATTAAGCGAGAACCAATTATAGTATTATCTGCTTTTGCCGTATCAACAAGCATATCCAATTCGGCGCAGCTTACTTCGTATTCCTGAGATAAACCATAATGTGTTTCAAAGAGCAATTGTCCTAATTCTTCTATATTTCCTTTGTCCAGCGCTTCGCAGGCTTTTATAACTCGATTAATTTCTTTTACCACATAATGAACTCTTTTAAAAACAGTTTCATCCATTTTGTCTTGAATACTTAAAAGTTGTTCTTCGGTACAATTTCTAAA
This sequence comes from Flavobacterium oncorhynchi, assembly GCF_002217355.1. Classification (GTDB taxonomy): domain Bacteria; phylum Bacteroidota; class Bacteroidia; order Flavobacteriales; family Flavobacteriaceae; genus Flavobacterium; species Flavobacterium oncorhynchi. Next base: position 377,862 of record NZ_MUHA01000007.1, read on the forward strand.
ACTTTTTACCTCAGGAAAATGACTTTTAATTATCGACAATCCCTGCTCACATTCTATTCTGCGTGTATTGTACTCAGATGTAAAAAGAGAATGTTTAACATTGCTGTCAAACAGAACCAAAGAATAATCTTTAAAATCAGCATTATGATAATGATAATCTAATGTGTTGCAATCTAATTGAATAACTTTGTTTTCAAGACCAAGTACACTTGAAAACTGATCCATTATACCACAATTAATTCCCACCCAGTGTTCAGCCTTTTGTCCTAATAATGCTATGTCTACTTTCTCAATTTTTAAATCGAAAAGCTGTTGAATCCCGAAAATCATTCCACATTCTAAAGCGGCAGATGATGATAAACCAGAACCAACAGGAATATTACTGCTGAAAACACAGTTGAAACCTTCAAAAGAAAAGCCATTATCCTGCAATTGTTTAATAACGCCTCGAATATAATTTGTCCAGACAATATCATTTAAATTTACTTCCTCAGTTAAATCAATTTCAAATTCCTCGTTTAAGTCGATGGCAATTATTTTTGATTTTTTGGAATTGTTTTTTTTCAAAGCAAAGCAAATTACTTTGTCAATTGCTGCAGGTAAAACATAACCATCATTATAGTCAATATGTTCGCCAATAATGTTGATTCTTCCTGGAGAAAGCACTATTTTTTCTGGTTTAGTCCCAAAAGATTTTTCAAAAAAAGTAGTAGTGTTTTGTATTAAAATGTCATTCATTATACTGTAATTAGTTTACCGTTTTTAGTTTAAAATTTCAAATTTATAAACGGTTTCTTGATTATATGTTTCACCTTTTCTTAAAACTGAATTAGGAAAATGCGCTTGGTTGGGAGCATCTGGAAAGTTTTGAGTTTCAAAGCAAATCCCGCTCGTTTTATGGTAAACAGTTTTGTTTTTTCCTTTTAAAATGTCAAAACAATTACCGCCTACATATATATGTACACTTGGCTGATCCGTATAAATGTTCATTTTTAAATTGTTTTTTGAACTAAATAAAGATGCTGAAGGATTATTGGTTTTATTGATAACAAAAGAGTTGTCGATTGAAGCCGGACAATTTTTTTCAGTTCTAAAATCAAATTTATGATTGCTGAGATCAATAAATTTTCCAGTTGGGATATTCTCTTGATTAGTTTCCAGCATTTTTTCGGCATCAATAAAAACTTTTTGATCCAGAACACTGCCATCGTGACCATCAAGATTAAAATAACTATGATGCGTTAAATTTATAATGGTATCTTCTGTCGAAATTGCTTTATAATTTAATTTCAGCTCATTATCTTCTGTCAGCATGTAAGTTAAGTCAACTTGTAATTCTCCAGGATAATTTTCATCAAGATCTTCACTTAAAAGACTAAATGTTATCGACGGATTTTCATTAGAAGTTTGATTGGTAACAGTCCATATTTTTTTGCCAAAACCAATATTTCCGCCATGTAAAGAGTTTCCGTTATTGTTTTTTGTTAATTGGTATGTTTTTCCATTTAAAGAAAAAAGTCCTTTATGAATTCGCCCCGCATAACGCCCAACCGTTGTTCCAAAATAAGGAGCGCTTGGTAAATTATAAGATTCTAAATAAGACTTCGGAGAGTCAAATCCCAAAACAACATCAACAATTTTACCTTCAGAAATTGGAATCTGAATAGAACTAATAGTTGCACCGTAATTTAAAATCTGAACCTTCATTCCGTTTTTATTCGATAATTCGAAAGAACGAATTTTTTCGATCTCTGGTTCAAAATCAGAAAAATCGGCATTAGAAGTTTCGTTACTGTGTGATTTGTTTATTGTTTTCATTAAAATTTTAGAAAAATGAAAGTCAAAAATAAAAACATTCTTTATTTTTGCATACCGGTACCTACCAGTTTTTGTGTAAATTTTAAAAGACCTTTATTTTATATGAACATAATTTCGATTCAAAACAACATTGGTCTGCCAAAATATAAGCAGATTATTCTTTCAATTGAAAAAGCAATTGAAGACGAAAAACTGGTTAAAGGAGACAGATTGCCCTCTGTAAATAAAGTTTGTCTAGCATTTTCATTATCCCGAGATACCGTTTTGTTAGGATACGAAGAGCTCAAAAAAAGAGGTATTATTTATGCTATTCCCGGAAAAGGATACTACGTTAAGAGTGTAGAAATCACGATTAAGCAGAAGATTTTTTTGTTGTTTGATGAATTGAATATTTTCAAAGAAGATATTTATAACTCCTTTTTAAACAATATTGGGAAAAATGTTCAGGTCGATATTTACTTTCATCATTTTAATAATGTTGTTTTTCAGAAACTGATTAATGACAGTATTGGGAATTATACGAAATACATTTTAATGCCAACAAATTTAAAAGATATAGTTGGCTCTATAAAAACCCTACCAGTGGGTGATGTTATTATACTGGATCAGACAAACGCTGACTTAAAATCGTATCCTGCAATTTATCAGAATCATCAAAAGGATATTTTTGAAGGATTAGAGAGGGGAAAAGAACGGTTGAGTAAATATCAGAAATTGATTTTGATTTTTCCAGGTTTCCGAGAGCCAATAGGAATGAAAATGGGTTTTGAAGATTTTTGTACAGCACATAATTTTGAATCTGAAATTATTGCCGAATTTACAAATAGAAAGATAAACACAGGAGATTTGTACATTATACCAAATGATCGTGATTTGGTTCGGGTAATAGAAAGCGCGAGAGATCAAAATTTAAAACTGGGAACAGATTTTGGAATCATTTCTTATAATGAAACACCTTTGAAAAAAGTGGTAGCCAACGGAATTACTACAATTTCTACTCATTTTGAAGCGATGGGAAAAATTTTGGCAGAAATGGTTTTAAAGGGAAAAAAGGAACAAATCGAGAACAAGTCCTCGTTAATAATGCGAAATTCTTTGTAGTAATTTAATAAAGAATTTAACATGCAGTTATTCATACTATGGTTAAATCCTTATTTGATTAAAAACTCTCTTATTTATTAATAAAAAAAATAAAGATGATATTTTTTGTTTTTGAAGAATTATTTTGCTTACATTTGCAAATGTAAATTTTACACTTATTAATGTTTTAGCAGTTAGTGTTCATAATAACAGCTAAATACATAGGTTAAAAGATAATAATTTTGTTTATTTTTTTTAATAGTAGTTTTATTGAAGAAAAAACCCTGAAAATTGTGGAATTTCAGGGTTTTGTTTTTTTTATAAATTCAGTACGAAATCATTTAGTAATTTCTCTTCGTATTTTTCTTTATTAAAAGTGTACAAATACGATCCTTTTCTGGACGACTGCATGTCTTTTTCTTCAAGTTTATTTAAAATCTCAAGAGAGTTTATTTTACTAATGAAGTTTCTTTTGTCTAATTCCTTACTTAAAATAGCTTCATATAATTCTAAAAGCTGACGCATGGTGAATTTTTCCGGCAGTAATTCAAATCCAATTGGTTTTATAGAAGTTTTATATCGCAGTCTTTTTATTGCATTTTGAACCATTTCGTTATGGTCAAAAATTAAATTTGGCGCATCATTTATAGGGAACCATTCAGCATGATAATTTTTAATAAGTTCAGCATTGTGGTTTTCGATATTAATCAAGGCAAAATAAGAAACAGAAATGGTTCTTTCGACAGGATCACGATCAATTTCGCTGTAAGCATACAGCTGCTCCATATAAATATCGTTTAAACCAGTATACGTATTTAATATTCTAATAGCTGCATTATCTAAAACTTCATCACGCTTTAAAAATCCTCCAATCAAGGACCATTTTCCTTTTTCAGGTTCAAAATCTCTTTTGATTAAAAGTATTTTTAGACCTTCACTGTCGAATCCAAAAATAATACAATCTACCGCTAGTAAAACCTTATCGGCAGAGCTATAACTGTTTAGCATATATAATAATTTATTGGTAAAGATATAAACTTCCTAAATTGTTTCATAACTTATTAATGTAACATTTACACTTATGTGAAAATAGCAATAAAAATATGAATCGGCAATAATATATTTCGGCATCTATAAATAGAATATAATTTCTCTATTTATTATTCTTTTTATTACCAAAATCAGGATCAAAGGTAAAAACATTTTTAAAAAGAGAATTCGTATAAAGCTGGATATTTTATTTTTAAAAAATCAAACTGTCAAAAAAAGCTGCAAACTCCCAGTATTTATTAGTTTTTTGTAGAATTTATAATTTTTAAACTTTTTACGAAAGCTGAATTAAAGTTAAAAAGCAGTTTGTATAAGATAGTTTTCAAAATCATAATTATGAAATCTATTTTTTGCAACCAGTTGTTTTAGAATTTTAATTTGTTTTTAAGACATTTTTTTATTTAAATTTACAAATGTTAAAGAGACACTTATTTAAGGTTTGAAGTGGAAAAAATTAAAACTACAATGATTTCGATTGTAAACGAAGAAGAAATAGAAATCAGTTTTTATGTCTTTTTAGGTTTTGGTTTTAGAATAAAAGTAAGTTAAAAAAGAAAAAAATCAGATAAAATAGAGTTAGAAAAGCAGGTTGTGCTGTGCAGTTTTAGATTGTAAGATGAGATAATCGCAATATAATAAATGTTATTTAAACATTTATTTTGTCTTTTTCTTCCAAAGAACTGTTTTAGTGTAATATCTGTAAAAAAAGACTGCATCTTTTTTATTAAGTGTTTTTTGTACACTTATAAATATTTATAAGTATATTTGTCACCATTAAAAATAAATTTCGAATGAAAAATTACGTAATAGGATTAGACTATGGAACAGATTCTGTTCGAGCGGTGCTTATAGATGCTGAAAATGGGCAGGAATTAGCATCGAATGTTTCTCATTACAAAAGATGGAAGAATAAGCAATATTGCGACGCTGCTATAAATCAATTTCGTCAGCATCCTTTAGATCATATTGAAGGATTGGAAATCACGATTCAAACGGTTATAAAAGAAAGTAAAGTTGATCCTTCATTAGTAAAAGGAATTTGTATAGATACGACTGGATCGTCTCCAGTTCCTGTAACAAAAGATGGAATTCCGTTAGCATTGACAAAAGGTTTTGAAGAAAACCCAAATGCAATGATGGTTTTATGGAAAGATCATACTTCAATAAATGAAGCAAACGAAATTAACGAACTGGCAGTAAACTGGGGCGGAGAAGACGTTACAAAATATGTGGGCGGAATTTATTCATCAGAATGGTTTTGGGCAAAAATTCTTCATATAGCAAGACAAGATGAGGCTGTTAGAAATGCAGCACACACTTGGATGGAACACTGCGATTTAATGACCTATTTGTTAATAGAAGACAAAGATTTAAAAACCTTTAAAAGAAGCCGTTGCGCAGCAGGACACAAAGCAATGTGGCACACAGACTGGAACGGATTGCCGCCAGTTGAATTTTTAGAAAAATTACATCCTTATTTAGCGCAGCTTCGCGGTAATTTATATGATGAAAGCTATACATCTGATTTAGCAGCAGGAAATTTGAGCAAAGAATGGGCAGACCGTTTAGGACTTTCGACAGAAACAGTTGTAGCAGTTGGAACTTTTGATGCACATTCTGGAGCAGTTGGAGCAAAAATTGGAGAAAACACTTTAGTTCGAGTTATGGGAACTTCAACTTGTGATATTCTAGTTGGTTCTTATGATGAAGTAGGAACAAAAACCGTTCGTGGAATCTGCGGACAGGTTGACGGATCGGTAATTCCGGGATTTATTGGTCTTGAAGCTGGACAATCTGCTTTTGGAGATTTATTGGCTTGGTACAAAGAATTATTGCTTTGGCCTACAGATCATTTATTAGGTTCTTCATCTGTTTTAAACGATGCTCAAAAAGAACAATTAAGAGAAGAATTCAGCGATAAATTAATTGTTGAATTAACGAAAGAAGCGGAGAAAATTCCAGTTTCAGAAAGTCTTCCAATTGCTTTAGACTGGATCAACGGTAGGAGAACTCCAGATGCCAATCAGGAATTAAAAAGCGCTATTTCGAATCTTTCTTTAGGAACAAAAGCACCTCATATTTTCAAAGCTTTAGTAAACGCAATTTGTTTTGGAGCTAAGAAAATCGTAGATCGTTTTGAAGAAGAAGGTGTGAAAATTGACAGCGTTATCGGAATTGGCGGCGTTGCTCGTAAATCTCCTTTTATTATGCAGACTTTGGCAAACGTTTTAAACAAGCCAATTAAAATCGCAGCTTCAGATCAGACTCCGGCTTTGGGTGCGGCGATTTATGCAGCTGTTGCAGCTGGAATTTATCCAAATGTAATCGAAGCAAGCCAAAAAATAGGAAGTGATTTTGACGGAGAATATTTCCCTCAATTAGATAAAGTGGCAGCGTATAACAAACTGCTTATTGCTTACGATCAATTAAGCGCTTTCGAAGATCCAACTATTAAAATTAAAGAAAATGAGTTCTCAATATAAAGATTTAAAACAAGAATGTTACGAAGCCAATATGCAGTTAAATGCATTGAATTTGGTGGTGTACACTTTTGGAAATGTAAGTGCCGTTGATAGAGAAAATGGTGTTTTTGCTATTAAACCAAGCGGTGTTCCTTACGAAGATTTAAAACCGGAAGATATCGTAATTGTCGATTTTGATAATAATGTTATCGAAGGAACCATGCGTCCGTCATCTGATACCAAAACACATGCTTATTTATACAAAAACTGGCCAAATATTGGAGGCGTGGCGCATACACATGCAACCTATTCTGTGGCTTGGGCGCAATCGCAACAAGATATTCCAATTTTCGGAACAACTCATGCGGATCATTTAACAGCTGATATTCCGTGTGCTCCTCCAATGGCAGATTCTTTAATTGAAGGAAACTACGAACACAATACTGGAATTCAGATTTTGGATTGTTTCAAAGAAAAAAACCTTTCGTACGAAGAAGTCGAAATGATTTTGATAGGAAATCACGGTCCGTTTGCCTGGGGAAAAAACGCGGCAAAAGCGGTTTACAACAGTAAAGTTTTAGAAGTTGTTGCCGAAATGGCCTACTTGACTTTGCAAATAAATCCAAACGCACCAAGATTAAAAGATTCATTAATAAAGAAACATTACAATCGTAAACACGGAAAAGATTCGTATTACGGACAATAATTGTTTAATCGGTGAATCGGTAAATCGTTTAATCGGTTCCGTTTTTCACGATTAAGCGATTCAACAAATAAACAGTTCAACAAATAAACGATTCAACAAAATGATAGATATATCTCAAAAAGAAGTATGGTTTGTAGTAGGAAGCCAAGAATTATACGGTGAAGAAACACTTAGAAAAGTAGCAGAACATTCTCAGATAATTGCAAAAGGATTAGATGCTTCATCTTCAATTCCGGTAAAAGTGGTTTACAAAGATGTGGTGAAATCGCCTTCGCAGATTTTAGATGTTTGTTTGGCTGCGAATTCAGAAAAAAACTGTATCGGAATTATAGCTTGGATGCATACTTTTTCGCCTGCAAAAATGTGGATTGGCGGTTTGAGTATTTTGAAAAAACCATTATGTCATTTACATACACAATACAATGCTGAAATTCCATGGGGATCTATCGATATGGATTTTATGAACCTGAATCAATCGGCTCACGGAGATCGTGAATTCGGTTTCATCATGTCTAGATTGCGTAAAAAGCGTAAAGTTGTAGTTGGGCATTGGGAAGATGAAAGAGTTCATAAAAAAATAGGAATTTGGTCAAGAGTAGTTCTTGGATGGGACGAACTTCAGAACCTAAAAGTAGCTCGTATTGGAGACAATATGCGTGAAGTTGCCGTTACAGATGGTGATAAAGTAGAAGCTCAGATTCGTTTCGGAATGTCGGTAAACGGATACGATTCTTCAGATGTGACAAAACATATCGAAAAAATAACAGAGAAAGAATTAGCTGATTTATTAGCGGTTTACGAACAATCATATACTTTGACTGATTCTTTAAAAGAGGGCGGAGCACAAAGAAGTTCTTTGGTTGAAGCAGCAAAAATCGAATTAGGTTTAAGAGCTTTCCTTGAAGAAGGAGGTTTCGGTGCTTTTACGGATACGTTTGAAAATCTTGGAGCTTGGAAACAACTACCAGGAATTGCAACACAAAGATTAATGGCCGACGGTTATGGTTTTGGCGGTGAAGGAGACTGGAAAACGGCTGCAATGGTTAGAGCTTTAAAAGTAATGAATATTGGTCTTGAAGGCGGAACTTCTTTCATGGAAGATTACACATACCATTTCACGCCGCAAAAATCATATGTTTTAGGGTCGCATATGTTGGAAATTTGTCCATCTATCGCTGATGGAAAACCTTCTTGCGAAGTGCATCCTTTAGGAATTGGCGGAAAAGAAGACCCAGCTCGTTTGGTATTTAATTCGCCTGCTGGAGATGCAATCAATGTTTCTTTGGTAGATATGGGAACTCGTTTCCGTTTAATTGTAAACGAAGTTGAAGCGGTTAAACCATTGGCTGAATTACCAAAATTACCAGTTGCCAGAGTTTTATGGGATTGTAAACCAAATCTTGATATTGCAGCAACAGCATGGATTTTAGCAGGTGGAGCTCATCACACCGTTTACAGCCAATCGATAACAACTGAATATATGGAAGATTTTGCAGATATTGCTGGAATCGAATTATTGGTTATTGATGAAAAAACAACTGTTAGAGAGTTTAAAGATAAGATTAATGCGAATGAAGCTTATTTTCATTCGTTTCAGCATGGACTTTAATTAAAGGTACAAGGTTCAAAGAGGCAAAGGTTCATAGGTTTTAATTTTGTCGCTTTTGATTTTTTCATATCTTACATTTCACTTTTTACAATTAAAAATATTATTTATGAATGTATTAAAACGTTGTGTTTTTGGAATCGGCCTGTTAAGTCTGGCTTTAGTTTCAGTTCAATGCAAAAGCGATAAAAAAATGGATGCTACAGTTTCAGATCAAAAAGCAGCAGTAACGATCGAAAAATCGGCTTACGGAACAACTGCAAAAGGAGAAAAAATCGACAGTTATAAGTTGAAAAACCAAAACGGAATGGAAGTAGATATTATCACTTTTGGTGGTATTATTACCGATTTGAAAGTTCCTAATAAGGAAGGTGTTTCTGAAAATGTTGTAATCGGATTTAATTCTTTGGCACAATACGAAAAAGAGAATCCGTTTTTTGGAGCTTTAATTGGAAGGTACGGAAACCGCATTGCGAAAGGAAAATTTTCTTTGGATGGAAAAGAGTATCAATTGGCAATAAATAATGCGCCAAATGCTTTACACGGAGGACCGAATGGTTTTTTTAAAGTGGTTTGGAAAGCAGATGAGATTAAATCTGGAGAAACAGCTTCTTTAAAATTATCATATTTAAGTAAAGATATGGAAGAAGGTTATCCAGGAAATTTACAAGTTTTTGTGACTTATACATTGACAAATGATAATCAATTAGAAGTTTTATATGAAGCAGCAACAGACAAGAAAACGGTTGTGAACTTAACGCAGCATTCGTATTTTAATTTATCTGGAGATTTTTCTAAAACAATCTTAGATCACGAATTGACTTTAAATGCGGATAAAATTGTTCCAGTTGACGCGACTTTAATTCCAACAGGAAAATTAGAGGATGTTGCCAATACACCTTTTGATTTTAGAACACCAAAATTGGTTGGTAAAGACATCGAAGCTAAAAACGAGCAGTTAGAAAGAGGAAAAGGTTACGATCACTGCTGGGTGTTGAACAATCCTGAAAAAGGAAAAACAATCATTGCAAAAGTATACCACGCAGCAAGCGGAAGAGTTTTGGAAATGACTACTGATGAGCCAGGAATTCAGTTTTACTCAGGAAATTTCCTTGATGGAACTTTACCAACACGCGACGGAAAAACATACGGACACAGAACGGGATTATGTTTGGAAACAGAGCATTATCCAGATTCTCCAAATCAGAAAAATTTCCCAACAACGGTTTTAAACCCGGGAGAAAATTATAAAACTAAAACTACTTTTAAATTTTCAGTAAAGAAATAGTTTTGGAATTTGTTAATTAGTTCAGTTCTCAAAAAACCTCGAAAGCATTGCTTTCGAGGTTTTTTTTATAAAAGTACCAATAGAAACAAAGAATTCGCTCATTTTTGTCATTTCGACGAAGGAGAAATCTCCGCGAGTAACTCGATAAAGATTTGAGAATTCCTATGTAGAGCTTCTTGTGAAGATTTCTCCTTCGTCGAAATGACAAGATTGCGGATAAAACTTTACGACTTTGCCAGATTAATTGATTCGAAAAAGAAAAAACTTAATTTAGCAATAAAAATAAAAATGAAACATTTATTCCAAGCAGAATTAAATTGGACTTCAAAAAAAGAAGAAAATCCAACTTCAAAAATTTACAGTAAAACACATCAAATTAAAATTGAAGGCAAGCCAGTTTTGGATGTTTCGGCGGCAAAAGCATTTAAAGGAGATCCCGCATTATATAATCCAGAAGATTTATTGTTAAGCAGTTTAGTTTCCTGCCATATGATGTCCTATTTATATGTATGTTCTCAAAACGGAATAGAAGTTCTCGAATATGCAGATAACGCCGAAGCAGTACTTGAAGTTTCTACAGATGGAAGAGGGCGTTTTGTTGAGGTTAGGTTAAATCCAAAAGTAAAAATTTCAAATCCAGATCAAATTGAATTGGCTTTGGAATTACATTTTAAAGCAAACCAATTGTGTTTTATAGCAAATTCGTGCAACTTTCCTGTTTTGCATGATGCAAGTTGTGAGGTTTCCAGGATATAAGTGATGTAAGTTCATTTAAATGCAGAGCTTTAAACGCAAAGTTATATTTACTTACATGCTTTATATGGTTTAAAAAATACCATAAAAAAACCTCTTCATTGCTGAAGAGGTTTTACGTACCCGGAGCCGGAGTCGAACCGGCACGGTTTCCCACAGGTGTTTGAGACCAGCGCGTCTACCAATTCCGCCATCCGGGCTTAGCAGACGAAAAAACAACTAATAAGTCAATTGTTTTAACGCAATAGAATGAAGTCATAAATGGCGCCATTCCTTTAACACGGTGCAAATGTAAAAAATAAATTTAAACCAACTACTAAAAATACTTAAATTTTTCCTTTCAGTGTCCAATAAATTTTATAAATTTGCACCTCGTTAAAACGACGCACACACAACTAACTACACCCGAGGCATTTATGCAGGTTTTGCTTTACCTAAAATGATAAAGTCGAATTGTGCAGAGCGCAGCGGAGCAAAAACAACAAATTATAATGTCGCACCTAGAACCAGAAGCTAAAATTTTTGCTTGTTCACAAAGTGTTTATCTTGCAGAAAAAATTGCAGAACAATACGGAATTCCGTTAGGAAAAGTAACGATGTCAACGTACAGTGATGGAGAATTTCAGCCGTCTTACGAAGAGTCAATTAGAGGATTACGCGTTTTTATCGTGTGCTCAACATTTCCAACTGCTGATAATTTGATGGAATTGTTATTAATGATTGATGCGGCAAAACGCGCATCAGCAAGACACATTACAGCTGTTATGCCTTATTTTGGTTGGGCAAGACAAGATAGAAAAGATAAACCAAGAGTTCCAATTGGAGCTAAGTTAGTAGCTAATTTATTAGATGCTGCAGGAGCGACAAGAGTAATGACAATGGATTTGCATGCAGATCAAATCCAAGGATTTTTTGAAAAACCAGTAGATCATTTATTCGCATCTACTATCTTTTTACCATACGTAGAAAGTTTAAAATTAGAAAACCTAACAATTGCATCTCCAGATATGGGAGGTTCAAAAAGAGCATATGCTTACTCTAAGTTTTTAGAATCAGATGTAGTAATCTGTTACAAACAAAGAAAAGCAGCCAACGTTATCGACACTATGGAATTGATTGGTGAGGTAAAAGGTCGTAACGTAATATTAGTAGACGACATGATCGATACAGGAGGAACTTTAGCAAAAGCTGCAGACCTAATGATCGAAAAAGGAGCGCTAAGTGTTAGAGCAATTTGTACACACGCTATATTATCTGGCAGTGCGTATGAGAAAATCGAAAATTCAAAATTGACAGAATTAATCGTTACAGATTCAATTCCGTTAAAGAAAGAATCAAAGAAAATAAAAGTAGTGAGTTGTGCACCGCTTTTTGCAGAAGTTATGCACATGGTGCACCACAACAATTCCATTAGTGGAAAATTTATAATGTAGAAGCAGTAGGCTTTAGGCTATAAGCCGTAAGCAATGTTACTCATTTTAAAAAAAAGCTTAAAGCGTATTGCTTAAAGCTTACAGCAAAATAGAATATTTTATTAATAACTATATTTTTTTACAATGAAATCGATTACAATTAAAGGATCAGAAAGAGAAAGCGTGGGCAAAGTGTCAACTAAAGCCTTACGTAATGCTGGACAGGTTCCTTGCGTTTTATACGGAGGAAATCAGGCAGTACACTTCTCAGCAGACGTTACAGCATTTAAAAACTTGGTTTACACTCCAAACGCTCACACAGTTGTGATCGAACTTGGAAAAGGAAAATCATTCAATGCAATTTTACAAGACATTCAGGTTCACCCTGTATCTGACAAAATTTTACACATTGACTTCTTTCAATTATTTGATGAGAAAGAAATCACTATGGAAGTTCCAGTAAAAATTGTTGGTACATCTAAAGGTGTTCTTGCAGGTGGTGTTTTACGTTTAAACCAACGTAAATTAAAAGTTAAAGCTTTACCAGCAAATCTTCCTGATTTTGTTGAAGCTGACATCACTCCACTTGAAATGGGTAACAAATTATATGTTACTAAAGTTGGTGCTCCAGAATACAAAATTATGCACCCAGACAACACAGTTGTTGCTCAAGTAAGAATTTCTCGTGCTGCTATGAAAGCTGCTCAAGAAGCTGCAAAAGCTGCAAAAGCTCCTGCAAAAGGAAAGAAAAAATAATTTTTTTCAAATCATACAAAAAGCCTCAATCTTACGATTGGGGCTTTTTTTTTTTTGAGGTTCTGAGATGCTGAGGTACTAAGGTTCTAAGTTTTTTAATATGAGAGGGCTTCGACTTCGCTCAGCTTGACACGCTTAATGTTTGTCAGGCTGAGCGGAGTCGAAGCTCTGTATAGTTATAACTATGTATTGTAGAGCTACTTGCGATCCTTCGACTTCGCTCAGGATGACATAAGAGTAGCACAAAATAAAATCAGTGTTAGCCTGTTTTATCTGCGTACCATTCTTAGTGACCTTTACGGTTAAATAACCACTAACAGGCAATTATCTAATTGTCACATTCACAAATTATCTAATTATCCAATTGCCACATTCTCTAATTAATCTTACTTTTGCATCATGATAAAATGGATAACAAAACTGTTTTCATCAACACCAAAAGAAGAGAACACAGAAGATAATATGAAACCGGAGGTTCACGAACACCAAAAAAACAATATAAAAAGCGTGAGTAAAAAATATTTAATTGTAGGTTTAGGAAATATCGGAGCCGAATACGTAAACACAAGACATAATATCGGATTTAAAGTATTAGACTTTTTAGTTAAAAAAGAAGGTCTTTCATTTGAAACTGTAAAATTAGGAGCGTTAGCGGAATACAAATTTAAAGGAAGAACATTTTTGCTTCTTAAGCCAAATACCTACATGAATTTGAGCGGAAAAGCAGTAAAATATTGGATGGATAAAGAAAATATTCCGTTAGAAAATATTTTGGTAATTACTGATGACTTAAACCTGTCGTTTGGAACGATCCGAATTAAGCCAAAAGGAAGTGATGGAGGTCATAACGGACTAAAAAATATCAATCTTGTTTTGAATACGCAGCAATATGCCCGCTTTAGATTTGGAATCAGTGATCAGTTTAAAAAAGGGCAGCAGGTTGATTATGTTTTGGGAGAATGGGATGAAGATGAAAAAGCAAAATTGACAGAACGTTTAGAGGTTGCATCAGAAATTATAAAATCTTTTGGTACAGCCGGTCTTGAAAACACGATGACAACCTTTAACGGAAAATAAAGAGTATCAGATGTTTGTCTTGGATAAAATTCAATTTATCAATTAATTAAATTGAATTATAACGAAATACTATTTTCAATTCCAAAGTTAAATGTCTAAATTTGGAATAAATTATTTATAAACCATAAAAATCATAATACCATGGCTTTTGAATTACCACAATTACCTTATGCATATGATGCATTAGAACCACATATTGATGCACGTACAATGGAAATTCACCATTCAAAACATCATAATGCATACACTACAAATCTTAATGCTGCTATTGCAGGTACAGATTTAGAAGGAAAAACAATCGAAAATATCTTAATTAACCTAGATAAAACTAATGCAGCTGTTCGTAACAATGGTGGAGGTTTTTACAACCACAATTTATTCTGGACAGTAATGGCTCCAAATGGAGGCGGATTGCCAACTGGTGATTTATTAGCTGCTATCGAAGCTTCTTTTGGAACTTTTGAAGAGTTTAAAGCAAAGTTTGCTAAAGCTGGTGCAACACAATTTGGTTCAGGATGGGCTTGGTTATGTGTACACAAAGGCGGTAAATTAGACGTTTGCGGAACTCCAAACCAAGACAATCCATTAATGCCAGAAGTTGGCTGTGGTGGAACTCCAATTTTAGGAATGGACGTTTGGGAGCACGCTTACTACTTAAACTACCAAAACAGAAGACCAGATTATATTGAGGCTTTCTTCAACGTAATTAACTGGACAGAAGTTGCTAGAAGATTTGCTTTAGATAAATAAGAAGATAGAGTAAAGAATAAAGAGAAAAGACGGATGCGCAAGTGTCCGTCTTTTTTTATTTAGTATCATCTTTTCTCTTTGTTCTATTTTCTTTATTCTATTCTCTAAAAAAAAGTAAAATAAAAAAGGCGGAATCTCTTCCACCTTTTTTGCCCCAAATCTACCATAAACTTAACCTACTAATGTTATGGTTCAGTAAATGTATGGCAGCTATTCTTGTGAAAAAAACTTTTTAGTTGAATGGCAAATATATCCGACAAAAAGCTGTAGATATCTGTTTTTTAGGTGTTTAAATTTATTTCAATAAAAAAGGCGGAATCTCTTCCGCCTTTTTTGCCCCAAATCTACCATAAACTTAACCTACTAATGTTATGGTTCAGTAAATGTATGGCAGTTATTATTGTGAAAAAAACTTTCTAGTTGAATGGCAAATATATTCGACAAAATGGAATAAAAGATGCAAGGTGAGATATTTGAGTTTACTCCAATAAAAAAGGTGGAATTGCTTCCACCCTTTTTGCCCCAAATCTACCATAAACTTAACCTACTAATGTTATGGTAGTTCAAAAGTATTATAGCTTTTCATTTTTACCAAACAAACAGGATAAACGGCAAAAAAAACCGATGAAATGCACAAATTAACCTTTTGTTAGTATTTTATTAATAAGCTCTTGCATCTTTTCCTTCATAGAAATTCATGAAAGCTCTGTTTACAACTCGATTTCCTCCCGGAGTTGGATAATCTCCTGTAAAGTACCAGTCGCCCAGGTTTTTAGGACATGCAATGTGTAAATCTTCTACTTTTTGGAAAATAATTTTAACTTCGGCATTAATCTCTGGTGAGCTTAACATTTCGGCAATTTTATCTGAAACTTCTTCAGGAGTAAATTGATCGTAAATTGCAGTTACATAATTAACAACATCTTTATCTTCAAAATTTTCCTGCGCTTTACATTTAGCATAAACTTCATCAACGATATGGTATAAGTTTCTTTCCTTTAGTAAAGTTAATGCTGCTCTAAAAGCAACAAGACCTTCTAGTTTCGCCATATCAATTCCGTAACAATCAGGATAACGAATTTGCGGTGCCGATGAAACAATAACGATACGTTTCGGATTTAAACGATCCATCATTTTTATGATGCTCATTTTTAAAGTCGTACCACGAACAATACTGTCATCAATAATAACTAAATTGTCTTCTGGTTTAATTACGCCGTAAGTAACATCATAAACGTGAGCAACTAAGTCATCACGACTGCTGTCTTCGGTAATAAAGGTTCTAAGTTTAGCATCTTTAATAGCAACTTTTTCCGTACGGATTTTTACTGCTAATAGTTCTTGCAATGTTTCAGCAGTAAGTGTATTTCTGTTTGCTAAAATATAATTGTTTTTTCTCTGATTTAAGAAATCCTGAGCAGCTTCGACTAAACCATAAAATGATGTTTCGGCTGTATTTGGAATATACGAGAAAACAGTATTATCTGTATCGCTGTCAATAGCTTTAAGAACGGCTGGTAAAATTAGTTTTCCTAAGTTTTTACGTTCTTGGTAAATTTCAGCATCACTTCCTCTTGAGAAATAAATTCTTTCAAATGAACACGCTTTTTTAACGGTTGGTTCCAAGATTTGGTTCATAGAAACATTTCCGTTTTTCTTGATAATCAAAGCATTTCCTGGATCGATTTCTTGAACGCTCTCAAACGGAACATTAAACACAGTTTGAATAACTGGTCGCTCAGAAGCTACAACAACAACTTCATCATCTTGATAGAAGTATGCTGGACGAATTCCAGCTGGATCTCTAAAAACAAATGCGTCACCATGTCCTAACAAACCTGCCATTGCATAACCGCCATCTAAGTTTTTAGCTGAGCGAGTTAAGATTTTTGCAATATCTAATCTTTCAGCAATTACCGGTGAAGCTTCTCTTTTTGAATAACCTTCAGCTTTGCAGTCTTGGTACAATTGCATTACTTCTTTATCTAAAAAGTGACCAATTTTTTCCATTACCGTAACAGTATCTGCCATTTCTTTTGGATGTTGTCCAAGCTCAACTAGATTTTCAAAAAGTTCCTTAACATTCGTCATGTTAAAGTTTCCTGCCAAAATCAAATTACGATGCATCCAGTTACTTTGACGTAAAAATGGATGAACACTTTCGATGCTGTTTTTTCCAAAAGTTCCGTAGCGAACGTGTCCTAAGAACAATTCGCCAACATATGGAATTTGTGATTTTATTTTATCAACATCATCACCAATTTCAGGATTCGCTTTTAATTCTTCGCTGATTCTCTCATTGATTTGTTTAAAAACATCTTGTATTGGCTGTGAATGATTTGAACGAACTCTGCTTATGTAGCGTTGTCCAGGCTCAACATCAAGTTTAATGCTTGCAAATCCAGCTCCGTCTTGACCACGGTTGTGCTGTTTTTCCATCATTAAATACATTTTCTGAATTCCGTAAAATGCAGTTCCGTATTTTTCTTTATAATATTCAAGCGGTTTAAGAAGTCTAACTAAGGCTATACCACATTCGTGTTTTAAAGCGTCGCTCATTGTTTTTGTATTTTGTGTTGTTGTAAGTTGTGTGTATTAACGTAATAAAAAAGCCCCGTTTTATCGAGGCTCTTAGGCATTATATTTCTATGTCAAACTGAGTTAACGACTTAAATTGTTGTAATCGAATCGCTACTTCGGCTTTGCTTAATGTTTCCATCCTTTCAGTTCCAAATTTCTCTACACAAAATGAAGCTAAATTCGAACCGTAAATAATTGCATTTTTCAAGTTGTTAAACGAAATGTTTTCGCTTTGTGCAATGAATCCTGAAAATCCACCTGCAAAAGTGTCTCCTGCTCCAGTTGGGTCAAAAACATCTTCTAATGGTAAAGCTGGTGCAAAGAATACTTCTCTATTGTGGAATAAAAGTGCGCCGTGTTCTCCTTTTTTGATCACCACATATTTTGGTCCCATATCTTGGATTTTAGCCGCTGCTTTTACTAATGAATATTCACCAGAAAGTTGTCTTGCTTCTTCATCATTGATTGTAATAACATCTACACGTTTAATAACGTCTAGTAATTCTGGAAGAGCGCAGTCCATCCAAAAGTTCATTGTATCTAAAACAACTAATTTTGGTTTTT
Organism: Flavobacterium oncorhynchi; assembly: GCF_002217355.1. Taxonomy (GTDB): domain Bacteria; phylum Bacteroidota; class Bacteroidia; order Flavobacteriales; family Flavobacteriaceae; genus Flavobacterium; species Flavobacterium oncorhynchi. The sequence continues at coordinate 395,764 of NZ_MUHA01000007.1, forward strand.
TCTCCATTTGGTCTAAAACACTGCTTTGTACTAACGGATGTAAGTTTCCTAACATCACAACATCAGCATCTTTGTAGTTTTGAGGAACTTTTGGCTGAAAATCAGCTAAAACGTTTAACTCCGTTACAAGAGTGTCTCTAGAATTTAAATCGTTGTGATACAAACCACTCCAGAAAAAGGTTTTTCCGCCTTTTACAATTTCGATACCAGAGATATCAATATTTTTTGAAGTTAAAAGATCTAAATGTTCTTGAGGAAAATCGTCGCCAACTACAGAAACTATGGCCGATTGCAAGTTAAAAAAGGATGCTGATAAACCAATGTACGTTGCAGCACCACCTAATATTTTATCTGTTTTTCCGAAAGGAGTTTCAATCGCGTCGAAAGCAACTGTTCCAACAATCAATAATTTATTCATTTTATGAATTTCGAATTAGGGTGCAAAGATACTTCATAAGTTGCAATATTGCAATGGTTTAAGTTCTCAAAATTTTCATAAAAAATTGAGGACGATTTCGAGCTTAAAACTATTGGGAATGAGTAAATTATCGAAGGTTCTTTTGAGTGCTCAAAATATCATTTTCAGAATTAAATTGCAATATTTATTTTGGAAAAAATGCTGCATATTTTTGTTAGATTTGTTTCAACATCAAATCTCATTTATGAAGAAAATTATAAGCTTATTAATGTTGATCTGTTTTTTGATTTCTTGCGAACAAAAAGAGCCTAATTTTTCGAAAGAAATGATTCAAAAGTTAGTTTTTAAGGATGATGGTTTGCCTCCGTATTATCTGAGATTAGATTTATATATTTTAACAAACAATAACGAAATCCATCAGACAAATAATAATGAATTGATGTTTTTTTATAAAAAATACTATTCTAAGGATTTCAAGTCTTTTAATCAATTTCTAGATTCGAGTCTTAATACCAATTTTGTTTTTGATAAAAAGCTATTTAAAAACAAGAGTTATTATTTAGAAAGCTTTAAATTAAATTCAAAAATCAAAAATGAATACAATAGTTTAGAATTTCATGATTTTTTGAAAAAATATTCAAAATCATCACATAGAAAAGATAGGCTTGAATTAAAAAAATCAAATTTAACTTCTATTGAATATTCAACAGTAAAATATCTTTTATATATAAACAAATACGATATAAGTTCTGACTGTTATCTAGGAATTGATTATATTCGAAAAAGAGAAGATTCTTTTAAATAAAACTACAACTGATACTTCTTCTCAAAATAATTTTTTAGAAAGCGTAAAATATGTTCTAGTAACTGTCAGCGATAGTGATTTTAGTTGTGATTCTTTAATTTATCTACATTTTTAATCCAATTGATGGCATCTTTCATAGGCTCTTGATTGTCTGAAAATGCTGTGTTGTGGCCTAATTCTGGAAACAATTTATATTCATAAGGTTTTCCTTTTGATTTTAATTTATCAAGATATTCGAGGGATAGTTTCACTGGAACCTGAATATCTTTGCTTCCAAAAATCCAGATTCCTGGAATTGATAATTTAGAAAGAATATCATTGGGATTTGTGTCAATAAACTCATATTTGTCTGGGTCATTGAATACGTGTTTTCTTGCCTCTTCTTCGGAATGTGTATCCCAAAAATTTTTATCACCATTTGTATAAAATTGGAATCTCAATTGCTCTTTAACGGTTATAAGTGCTCCGCTAAATATGGTCATAAATTTGACTTTCCTATTTTTCTCCGCAGCCAATGGAATTATCCATCCGGCTTGACTGCCTCCTATTAAGCCTATTGCTATTTGATCATTTTTTAAATGCTTGGACAAAGTATTTACAGCGGCACTTGCATCTAAAGACAAAAGATTTAGATTGAAGAAATCAACATTGTTAGTTCCTACTTCAGGTCCGGCATATACACCAGCTGATTCTCCGACGCCGCGTTTATCATACGTTAAAACAGCAATTCCATTGTTGGCTAGATTTGCAGCAAAGTCTATCATTCTTTTTTCTTGCCCTGATCCGTGAACAATCACAACGGCTGCTTGTATATTTTTAGGTGTAAAAAAAGTTCCCGCGAGTGAGATTCCTTCGCTAACAAATTTTATTTCCTTAGTAGTAAAGTTTGGCGGAACTGCTGATGTGTAATTAGTAACAGATAATAACAATAATAGTAAGATATAATGGGCGTGTGTTTTTTTTGCTCTTAGAACAGATTTGAAAATTGACGTTTTATTTTTCATCTTTAGATCTATAGTTGATATTTCTTATCAAAATAATTTTTTAAAATCCCAACTTGAACTAAAACCATAAAAGGTACTATTAAAACAGCATACAATGTGGTTTTAGAAAGATGAATTCCTGAGAATGCATTTGCAATTTTGTCCGTATATAATTTTCCAATTTCCAGATTATTTTCTGAAACTGAAAAAAGAGATATGTAAATAATTAAAGCAACGATTGCAGTTCCTATAAAAAACCAAACAGGTTTAGAAATCAATGGTTGGTATGTTTTGATTTTTTTCTCTTCTAATAAATGAACTTCGGTCATTATTTTAGAAGTAAAATCGAATGATGGTGACTGCAGTTTTTCTTCAGCCATCATTTTATCAATAAGTTGTTCTATGTTTTTATCGCTCTCTTTCATAACATTCTATTATTTCTGGTTCTAGCTGCTTTCTCAAAATTACGGCTAATTTTTGTCTGCTTCTAAATAATTTTACTTTCGCATTATTTGCTGATATATTCATGATTTTTCCAATTTCTTCTAAATTTTGATCGTCAAAATAAAATAAAGTCAAAAGGAAATTTTCATCATTGGGTAATAAGTTTAAACATTTCTGAATCGTATGCTTTCGTTCTTTTTCTTCTAAAACACTTAGTGCATTATCCATGGTTTTGATTAAATGAGAAGAAAAATCATCAATCGAAATGTTTAGATCTTCTTTTTTGTTTTTCTTCAATCTGTCTAAACAAGTATTATAAGCAATCTTGTAAATCCAGGTCGAAAATTTAGAATCACCTTTGAATTTATTTAAAGAACTAAAAACCTTAATAAAGGTATCTTGTGCAACTTCTTCTGCTTCTTCTCGATTTTTTACCATTTTGAGCGCCAATGTAAAGATCATATCTTTATAACGATCAACAAGTGTGGCAAAAGCATTTGTCTCGCCATGCAAAATTTTATCGATATAATGTTGATCATTTAGTGTGCTCATATTATATAGGACGACAGTTTGTTTATTTAGGTTACAACATTTTAAAAATAAATTCTAAATATGAAAAGGAAATTCCAATTGCAGTATTGAACTTCGTCAAAGTTTTAAAGTTTGACAAAGTTTGTCTTGTAAAAAATATATTCAAAATTAACTGATTATCAGTGATTTTTGGGTTTTTGAATTTAATTTTTGAAAGTTTTTACAAAAACGTGTAACCTCAATTTAAAAAGCCTCGTCATATGGGTATATCAATCAATTAAAAACATAAAATATCATGGACGAAAAAATTTTAATTCCAATTAGTCTTTTCTTAATGATCTTCGGGATCGTTTATTTAATCTTTTCAACAAGAAATAGAGAGCGTTTGGCTCTTATAGAAAAAGGAGTAGATGCCAGTATCTTTTTGCAGGGAAAAGGAAGCGGTGTTCCGGTTTGGAAAATTTTTGTGGTAAATTTTGCTTTCTTATTAATAGGAAGCGGTGTTGGAATTTTTCTTGCGTTACTTATAACTACTTATACTTCTCTTCAGGACGGAGCAGTTTATCCTTCAATTATTTTTATAATGGCAGGAATCGGGCTTTTGACAGGGTTTAAAACAGCAAAAGATTTAGATAAAGAGTAAGTAGGAAATTAAGTTAGTACAAAAAAAGCATCAATTATATTGATGCTTTTTTTTATTCTTTAGAACCGATGGTTTCGTAATATTCATCAATCGAAAGTTTGGGCTGCATTGATGCCATAACGGCCAATTGGTCACAGCGTTCATTTTGAGGATGATTGTTGTGTCCTTTAATCCATTTAAAATCGACTTGGTGTTTTCTGTAAGCAACTAAAAAACGTTTCCATAAATCAGGATTTTTTCTGCCGGCAAATTTCTTTTTTTCCCAGCCTAGCACCCATTTCTTTTCAACAGAATCTACTACATATTTAGAATCTGAAATTACAAGAACTTTCATGTTTGGTTTTTTTAGTTTTTCAAGGCCGACAATTACAGCTAGAAGTTCCATTCTGTTATTAGTCGTAAGACGAAAACCCTCATAAAACTCTTTTTTGTGCGGTGTTCCTACCAATTCCATCACTACGCCATAACCGCCGTTTCCAGGATTTCCTTTGGCAGCACCATCAGTGTATATATGTACTTCGTGTTGGGTCATTTTAATTTTTGATTAACCATATAAGTGCTATAAGTTCATTTAAAATACGATCTTATATTTCTTTGTCAATATGGCGATAATTATTTAAGCGTCGAACTTATATATTCTTAATATGCCTTATATGGTCTAAATATTAGAGTTTGAATTTTCTAAGATAGTCTGAATTATTTCCGGAAAGTGTTTTTGTTCCAATTCGTGGATTTTTTCGGCTACTGTTTCTGGGGTGTCCTCTTCAGTTAATGCTGTATTTGCTTGAAAAATAATAGCTCCTTCGTCGTAGTTTTCATTTACATAATGAATAGAAATTCCAGTTTCCTTTTCTTTATTATTTACTATTGCTCTATGTATGTGCATTCCATACATTCCTTTGCCTCCATAATTTGGTAAAAGTGCAGGGTGGATATTTATTATTTTATTTGGATAGTGCTCAATTATGTTTTCAGGAAATTTCAATAAAAAGCCAGCAAGAATTATCAAATCCGGGTCGATTTTTTGTATTTTTTGTAATACATTTCGTTCTAAAAGTTCGTTTTTTGAGAAGATTTCGACTGGAATTTGATGTTTTTTTGCTCTTTCAATAACTTTTGCAGAGGCATTATTGGTAAAAACCGAAACAACTTTTGCAATTTCAGTATTTGCAAAATGTTTTATAATATTTTCTGCATTAGTTCCTGATCCTGAGGCAAAAACGATAATTTTTTTCATAATAGTGCTTATTTTGAGAATGCAAAAAACGGAATAAAAAACGAAAATAAATAGCTTTAAAAGACCTTTCTTAAAATTAATTTTATAAATTAGTGTCACATTTATAAACTAAATAGTTGTTTTAAAATAAAGTTTTTTATTTTTGCCAACAAATTAAATTCTAAAATTAAAGATTATGTCAGACATTGCATCAAGAGTAAAAGCGATTATCGTAGACAAATTAGGTGTTGACGAAAACGAAGTTGTAACAGAAGCAAGCTTCACTAATGATTTGGGAGCTGACTCATTAGACACTGTTGAGCTTATTATGGAATTCGAAAAAGAATTTGATATTCAAATTCCAGACGATCAAGCAGAAAACATTGCTACTGTAGGTCAAGCTATTTCTTATATCGAAGAAGCTAAAAAATAATAATACCGCACCCGATTTCTAAAAATCCCAATTTTTGAAATTCCAAATTCCAATTGGAATTTGATTTTTGAAATTTGAAATTTTTAAGAGTCGGGTGTTATTATTTTTTTAAAATTTAAATTTCGATTGATTTTCAATCAAAAAGATATATTTATATTGTAATGCCCATGGCTCTTAAGTAACAAAACTGTTAAGAAAGCGTGGGTTTTATTTGTTTAAAGTACAAAATACATATTTATGGCATTAAGGCGAGTTGTTGTAACAGGATTAGGTGCACTTACTCCTATCGGGAATAATATCCAGGAATATTGGAATGCACTTGTGAATGGGGTTAGCGGAGCGGCTCCTATAACATATTATGATACAGAAAAGCATAAAACGAAATTTGCCTGTGAAGTAAAAAACTTCAATATTGAAGATTTTATGGATCGTAAAGAATCTCGTAGATTAGATAAATTTGCTCAATATGCTGTTGCTGCTAGTGACGAGGCTATTAAAGATGCCGGACTTACTAATGATAATATCGACAAACAAAGAGTTGGTGTTATTTGGGGAGCAGGAATTGGAGGTTTAGAGACTTTTCAAGATGAAGTAATTTATTATGCTAAAGGTGACGGAACTCCAAAATTCAATCCGTTTTTTATTCCAAAAATGATTGCCGATATCGCTCCTGCGCATATTTCTATGCGTAATGGGTATATGGGACCAAATTATACTACTGTTTCTGCATGTGCATCTTCTGCAAATGCATTAATCGATGCTTTTAATTACATTCGTTTAGGAATGTGTGATGTAATTGTATCAGGTGGTTCTGAAGCTGCTGTTACCATTGCTGGTATGGGTGGTTTTAGTTCAATGCACGCTTTGTCTACAAGAAACGAAAGTCCAGAAACGGCTTCAAGACCTTTTGACGCAACTAGAGATGGTTTTGTTTTAGGAGAAGGAGCAGGAGCTTTAGTTTTAGAAGATTATGAACATGCAAAAGCCAGAGGAGCAAAAATTTATTGCGAAATTGGCGGAGGCGGAATGTCATCTGACGCTTATCACTTAACTGCACCGCATCCGGAAGGAATTGGAGTTATTGCAGTTATGAAAAATACTTTAAGAGATGCAGGAATGAATCCAGAAGATGTTGATCATATCAATACTCACGGAACTTCTACTCCATTAGGAGATGTTGCTGAATTAAAAGCGATTAGCGCTGTATTTGGTGAGCATGCAAAAAATATCAATATCAACTCAACGAAATCAATGACAGGACATTTACTTGGTGCTGCTGGAGCTATCGAAGCAATCGCTTCAATTTTAGCAATGCAACATGGTATTGTTCCTCCAACAATTAACCATACTGTGGTTGATGAAAACATTGATCCATCATTGAACCTTACTTTAAACAAACCTCAAAAAAGAGAAGTAAATGTTGCTATGAGTAACACTTTTGGTTTTGGCGGACACAATGCTTGTGTATTGTTTAAAAAATTAGTTGACTAATTTTCGTATATGAATATTATCAAAAAAATATTTTCTAAATCCCGTTCTCTAGAAGACGGGATTTTTTTTGACACTATTCAAAAAATAGTTGGTTTTCAGCCTGTTACAATCGATTTTTATAAGAAAGCGTTTACGCACAGATCTTCAAATAAATTAGATGAATCAGGAAATCCGATTAATTATGAACGTTTAGAGTTTCTAGGAGATGCTATGTTAAGTGCCGTAATTGCAGCACATTTGTTTAATAAAGCACCAAATGGAGATGAAGGATATTTGACAAAAATGCGTTCGAAAATCGTGAGCCGAGAGCACTTGAATGAATTAGGTAAAGATCTGAATTTAGTACAATTTGTTGAAAGCAAAGTACCTGTACAGCATTTTGGAGAGAACATTCACGGAAACATTTTTGAATCACTTGTTGGTGCAATATATTTGGATAAAGGATATTCGTATTGTGAAAGATTTATTCAAAAAAGAGTAATTACTCCTTATGTTGATATTGCTCGATTAGAAGGAAAAGTAATTAGTTATAAAAGCTTAGTTATTGAATGGTGTCAAAAAGAAAAGAGAATTTTTCATTACGACATTTTTGAAGATAATGGTATTGACGGACAACGCTTGTTTGGTGTCAAATTAAGCATTGATGATAAAGTAATCGCAAGAGCGCGAGCAACTTCAAAAAAGAAAGCAGAAGAAAAAGCTTCCCAAAGAGCTTATTTTGCATTTCAAGAAAAAATTGACAAGAAATGATTACAAAGTCGCTGTAGTTTTCTTAAAGCTAAATCGTTTTCGTTTATAAATTAACAAAAACAAGCGACTCATAAGTATAGATGCTCCGATAGAAGTAGTATATTTACAACTTGATTTTTCATGACATGGCTATTCATAGATTGGATTTAGACGAATTTGACGAAATTGATTATTATTTAATGGCTATTCATACTTCATTAGAAGATTATAGATTGGCTTATTTTATCAATAAAAACCTTCCGATTAACTTAAGTAAGAGCAAAAACGAGATCCATGCTCAAACTAAAGAAGGCGAGGCAAATTTTTCTAGATTTTATTATTATGATTCTGAAAAGGCTGTTTCATGGAATTTGATTCAGAATAAAAATGAGATCATTTCTGTGAGTACAAATGATTTCCAGAATTTGTTTTCTAATGAAACAAGTGAGGTTTCTACGACAATTCATTTACTTCCTGAATTCAAGAAAGTAGATTTTTTCCTGAAAATTGAAAACAGCGAGGAGGCTGTCGATTTTTCAGAAATTCAACAACATTTAAACTCAATAGAAAGTATTGCAGCAGTTTATGCTGTGGATACCAATAAAATAAAATCAAAAAACAATCTAATTTTTTAAAAAAAATGTTAACAAATAAGAAAACCAAAATTGTTGCTACACTTGGGCCTGCATGTAGTACAAGAGAGATTATCAAGGATATGATCGATGCAGGGGTTAATGTGTTTAGAATCAATTTTTCGCATGCTGATTACGAAGGAGTAAAAGAGAAGATTAATATTATTAGAGGACTTAACGAAGAGTTTGGTTATACCACAGCAATTCTTGGAGATTTGCAAGGGCCAAAACTTAGAGTGGGGGTTATGGAAGAAGGAACTGTTGTAAATGATGGTGATGAAATCACTTTTACAACTGCAGAAGATATTGTAGGAAATGCTCAAAAAGCATTTATGAAATACCAAAATTTTCCAAATGATGTAAATGTTGGAGAGCGTATTTTGCTTGACGATGGTAAACTTATTTTCGAAATTGTTTCAACAGATAAAAAAACAGAAGTTGTCGCTAAAGTTATTCAGGGTGGAGAATTAAAATCTAAGAAAGGTGTAAATCTTCCTAATACAAAAATTTCTTTACCTGCTTTAACTGAAAAAGATATTGCTGATGCTATTTTTGCAATTGAGCAAAAAGTAGACTGGATTGCACTTTCATTCGTGAAAACACCACGCGATTTACAAGATTTACAAGAATTAATCGCTAAACATTCAGACGTTAAAATTCCAATTATTGCTAAAATTGAAATGCCGGAAGCTCTTGAGAACATGGATAAAATTGTAGCATATTGTGATGGTTTAATGGTTGCTCGTGGAGATCTTGGAGTTGAACTTCCTGCACACGAAGTACCATTAGTTCAAAAAGATTTAATTCGCAGAGCTAAAACAGCTAGAATTCCTGTTATCGTTGCTACACAAATGATGGAAACAATGATTACAAGTTTAACACCAACAAGAGCCGAAGTAAATGACGTTGCTAACTCAGTAATGGACGGAGCAGATGCTGTAATGTTGTCTGGAGAAACTGCAACAGGAAATTACCCAGTTCAGGTAATTCAAAGAATGACTCAAATTTGTGAGGCAGTAGAAAATTCAGAACTTATTCACGTTCCACAAAATACACCTCAAATTAAAACAAAACGTTTTGTTACTAAAACAGTTTGTCATCAAGCGGCTTTATTAGCAAATGAAATCGAGGCAAAAGCAATTTGTACTTTAACAAACAGCGGTTATACAGCTTTTCAAATTTCGGCTTGGAGACCTTCAACTGCTCACATTTTAGTATTTACTTCAAACAGAAGAATCCTTACGCAATTGAATTTATTATGGGGAGTTAAATCATTCTTTTATGATAATGAAGAAAGTACAGATGATACCGTTACAGATGTAAATCAAATTGCTGTAGAAAAAGGATATGCTGCAAAAGGTGATTATTTGATTAATCTTGCTGCTATGCCAATTAAAGATAAAGGAATGGTAAACACCATGAGAGTTTCTGAAATCGAATAGTTTTTAAAACATACTATATATAATATAATTAAGCCATCATTTTGATGGCTTTTTTTTTGTGCAAAACTGTCATATTCGTAGTTTTTCTAGAATATTAAATCAAGAAAAAGGCAATTTTAAGTAGGGTTTTATCTTTTAAAATAAAAGATGTAACAGTTAGTAAATTAATTAAATGAAGTTTTTTCTTTCAGATTGATGTTGCAAAATAGACTACTTGAACTTAAAATAGTTGCTTTTTTGGCGAAATCGACTTAGAATTTATATTATTTCAAAGTTATTTAATCTAAAAATGCATGAAATTTAGGCTCTTTTTTTTGAGACTGATTTAAAAGAATGACATTCTAACAGCTTCATTAAGCACTTTTTTGGAAGTTGCAATCTATAATTTGAAACAAATAGTAGCAGATTAAAACAGTTTTGATGTTGCAAGTTATAAAATGAAACGAAGTAAAACCGTACAAACACAAACATCTCGTGTTTTATTGCATAAATTTGAAATGCTTAATAAAAAGTTAAAAAAATATTGTTGCAAATTCCCCCACGCACAATAATTTAAAAAACTTGACTGATACTAATAAACATTTTTTTTTCTGATTAATTTTTATAAATAATTTTTGTACGAATTTATTTTAATCTTCTTGACAAGCATAATTATTAACGAATTCAATTACCATGAAACAAATCAAGTTTAAAAGTCAATTTAAAAATGCAATGACATTGTTTGCATTTATATGCTTTGCAGCTGTTCAGATAAATGCGCAAAGCAGTAAAAAGCCCAATATTTTAGTGCTCTGGGGTGATGATATTGGGACTACCAATATTAGCGCCTACAGCGACGGATTGATGGGATATACTACACCAAATATTGATCGTTTGGCAAACGAGGGAATACGTTTTCTGCACTATTATGGAGAACAAAGCTGTACTGCAGGACGTGCAGCATTTTTAACAGGGCAGCACGGTCTTAGAACAGGACTAACTAAAGTAGGTTTTCCGGGAGCGCCAATGGGTATGAGCCAGTTAGATCCATCTGTTGGAGGAATTATGAAACAATTGGGATATGTAACAGGTCAGTTTGGTAAAAATCACGTTGGAGATCGTAATGAAAGTTTACCAACTGTAAACGGTTTTGATGAATTTTTTGGAAATCTGTATCATTTAAATGCGGAGGAAGAACCAGAATTGCCGGATTATCCTAAAGATCCAGAATATTTGAAAAAATTTGGCCCGAGAGGAGTTTTAAAATGTACAGCAACAAATGTTGATGATGCAACTACAGATCCTCGTTTTGGAAGAGTTGGAAAACAAAGAATTGAAGATACGGGACCTCTTACTAAAAAGAGAATGGAAACCGTTGATGATGAAACTTCTGCAGCAGCAATTGATTTTATTAAAAGACAAAATGCGGCAGGAAAACCATTTTTCTGCTGGTTCAATGCTACTCGTATGCACCTTCGTACACACGTAAGAGCAGAGCATAGAGGAAGATATACACATGGAGACAGTGAATATATTGATGGTATGATCGAACACGATGAAACTATCGGAAGTATTTTGAAAGCTTTAGATGATTTAGGAATTGCTGATAATACTATTGTAGTGTATTCAACAGATAACGGACCACATATGAACACATGGCCAGATGGTGCTATGACGCCATTCCGTTCAGAGAAAAACACGAACTGGGAGGGAGCTTTCCGTGTACCATGTATTGTGCGTTGGCCAGGACACATTAAACCAGGTACAGTAACAACTGAGTTAATGAGCCATAATGACTGGATACCAACTTTTGCGTCAATCGCAGGAGAACCAGATATCGTTAATAAACTTTTAAAAGGATATAGCGCAAACGGAAAAAACTATAAAGTGCATTTAGATGGTTTTGATCAAAGTAAATTCTTAGAAGGCAAAACACCAAAAAGTGCAAGAGATAAATTCTTCTACACAGACGATGATGGTCTTTTGGTTGGTCTGAGAGAAGGAGATTATAAATATGTTTTTGCAGAGCAGCGTTTGGGAGGTACAATGGGAGTTTGGGCGGAACCATTTACAAAATTGCGTTTGCAAAAGATATTTAATTTATACCAAGACCCTTTTGAAAGAGCTGATATAACATCTAATACTTTTTGGGATTGGCAGATGAATCACGTACAGTTAATGTATGGAGCTATACAAGATGTTGTTGTATTTGCAGAAACCTTTAAAGAATATCCTCCAAGATCAATCCCGCCAAGTTTCTCTGCTTATACAATTATGGAAGAAGCTATGAAAGATATCAAAGCACAAAAGTATATAGAGAAAAACGTTCTTCCTAAGGTAAAAGAAGAGGTTCAAGACACATCCAAAAAGAAAAAATAAAGTAATAATCTTCAGTAAAGCCTGAGTTATTCTTATAATTTGGGCTTTGCTGTTTAATGACTCGCATTATGTATAGAAAATTATATCTCGCAGCTCTATTTTTATTTTTGTTTGTTTCTTGTAAAAATAAATCAGAAGAAAATACAACTGCAAATCCAAAAGAGAGTACTGAAACTATTGCAACGAGCGGTGATCCATTGCCGAGTTGGAATGATGGAACTTTAAAGAAAGACATCATAGCATATGTTGAAAAAGTAACCAAAGAAGGAAGTCCAGATTTTATTCCGATAGAAAATAGAATTGCCACATTTGATAACGATGGAACACTTTGGGCTGAAAAACCATATGTTCAGGAATTATTCGCTTTTTATCGTGTGAAAAAAATGGTTGAAGCTAATCCGGCTTTAGCCCAAAAACAGCCTTTTAAGGCCGTAGTAGAAAAAGATAAAACTTTTTTCGAAAAAGGAGGAGATAAGGCTCTTATTGAGTTAGTTGCTGCAACTCATACAGGAATGACTGAAGATGAGTTTGAAGCATCAGCAAAAGAGTTTTTTGCTGGTGCCCAATATCCTGGTAAAAATGTTCCGCTAAAACAAATCAGATACCAGCCTCAATTGGAGCTTTTGAATTATTTGCGTGCAAATGGTTTCAAAACTTTCATTGTAACAGGCGGAACGGTTGAAGTTGTGAGAGCAATATCTCAGGATTTTTACGGAATTCCAAAAGATCAAGTAGTTGGAACTTCTTTCAAATATAAATTTGATGATGCTAAAAATGCAGTTTTAAGAGAACCGGCTTTAGATCATTTTAATGATAAAGAAGGAAAACCTGTTGGTATACAATTACACATTGGTCAACGACCTGTTTTTGCGTGCGGAAATGAAGGCGGAGCCGGAGATCTTGCTATGCTTAGATATTCTTCAGGAAGTAAATATCCATCTTTTCAATTAATTGTAAACCATAATGATTCTATTAGAGAGTACAATTATCAGGAAAAAGATAATTTGTCATTAAATACCGCTGCAAAATACAAATATCATGTTATAAGCATGAAAGACGATTGGAAAAAAGTTTTTGCAGACAAATAAAACTGGTTTTGGTTGGTTTTTAAAGCGATACAGCTTTTAATTTAAAAGCTGTATGCTTTGATTAATTAATAATTTCTAAAAAAAAGTACCATGATAAAAAAAACATTTTTAAATAGAAAGCGAGCTTTTTTCGTTGCTTTTGCAATAGTTTGTTTTTTTCTTACAACTATGCCTGGGTATTCGCAAAAGAGTCCAAATATTATAATTTTATTGTCTGATGATACCGGTTGGGGAGATTTAGGTCCTTATGGCGGTGGTGATGCGCGAGGAGCAGCAACTCCAAATATCGATAGAATGGCAAACGAAGGAATGCAGTTTTGGTCCTTTTACGGTCAGCCAAGTTGTACACCCGGAAGAGCAGCATTAATAACTGGAAGAATACCTAATCGAAGCGGTATGACAACGGTTGCATTTCCTGGCGATGGAGGAGGTCTGCCTAAAGCTGAATGGACTTTAGCATCTTTATTGAAACGTAAAAACTATAATACGTTTTTTGCTGGAAAATGGCACCTTGGAGAAGAAGATTATTCCATGCCAATTGCACAAGGTTTTGATGTGATGAAAAATGTAACATTATATCACTTAAATGCTTACACATATACAGACCCAAATTGGAATGCAGACATGCCTGAAGATATTAGAGCACAATGGGCAAAAGGAACCAAAGGTGCTTTAGAGGGAGAGGCTGGGAAACCATATCGAGAAGTTAGAAAAATTGATGGAAAAGTAATTCCGTTTTTAGATCAATATACAGAAGAAGAATCTATAAAATGGCTTAAAGAAAACGCGAAAAAAGATAAACCTTTCTTCATGGAAATATCTTTTGCAAAAAATCATCAGCCAAACTTACCGCATCCTGATTTTGCAGGTAAATCTGCGGGTAAAAATAAGTATGCAGATTGTATAATAGAATTAGATACTAGAATAGGCCGTATTATGGATGAAGTTCGGAATCTAGGAATTGCCGAAAATACATTAATTATTTATACGGTAGATAATGGTACATGGCAGGATGTTTACCCGGATTGTGGCTACACTCCTTTTAGAGGAACAAAAGGAACGGATCGAGAGGGAGGAAGTCGTATTCCGACTTTGGCATGGTGGCCTGGAAAAATTAAAGCAAATAGTAAAAACAGCGACATTTTAGGAACACTTGATTTTATGGCAACATTTGCTGCCTTGTCAGGACAAGAATTGCCAACAGTAGATAGAGAAGGTAAACCTACTATTTTTGATAGTTATGATATGTCTCCTGTTTTATTTGGCACAGGAAAATCAAAAAGAAATATGTGGTTTTATTTTACTGAGGATGAATTAACTCCTGGAGCTATTAGAGTAGGAAAATTCAAAGCAGTATTTAATTTACGTGGTGATAACGGAGCTCAAACGGGAGGTTTAGCAGTAGACTCTAATTTGGGATGGAAAGGAGCTTCAAGTTATGTGGCTCTTGCACCACAAATTTTCGATTTATGGGCAGATCCGCAAGAGCGCTATGATTTGTTTATGAACAATTTTACGGAGAAAACATGGTTCTTACCAACAATTCAAAATATTATTGCAGACTTCGTTAAAACCTATGAGAAATATCCTCCACATCCAGTACAAAGTAACTTATATCCTGGGCCAACAACAATCTCAGATTATTTAATGTTTAGAAATGTTCAAGAAAAACTGAAAGCCTCAACAACTGCAAAAAGAAGCGGAGGCGGATGATAAGTAACTAGGTGACAAATCGTATGGTTTGAACTTGATTATAATCTAAAAAATGAAACAACTTTTATAAGTTGAAAGTTGTTTCATTTTGATTTTTAAAAATTATTATAAATCTTTAAGAGAATTAATCATGAAACACACAAGAATATATTTTACAACAAAACTTTTATTCAGTACATTTTTAATTCTTTCACATTTTTCAGTTTTCGCACAAGAAGAACCTAAGGCAGGAGCGAGTGCACAGGAACTTGCTGATAAATTAGCAAACCCGGTAGCAAGTTTAATTAGTGTACCATTACAAAATAATCTTACTTATGGGATTGGTCCTTACAATGGATCAAAATATCAGATCAATATTCAGCCCGTTGTTCCTTTTAAATTAAGTGATAATCTAAATTTAATTACCCGTTATATTCTTCCAGTTGTAGATCAGCAGGATGTTACGGGAGAAAATACACATGAGTTTGGTTTAAGCGATGCAACAGTAACAGCCTTTTTTGCTCCTAAAACGAAAGGAATTATCTTAGGAATTGGTCCCGCTTTTTTAGTACCAACTGCCACAGAGAAATTTTTAGGAACAGAAAAATTCGGCATAGGACCCAGCGTTTTGGTAATGCATCAGGGTAAGGGACTTTCTATAGGTTTTTTAGCCAATCAAATTTGGTCTGTAGCAGGAAATGCTGATAGAGCAGATTTCAATCAGTTTTACACACAAATATTCCTGACGCATAGTTATAAAAGTGGCGCAAGTTTAGGGATCACTTCAGAAATAACACAGAATTGGCAGGGAAATACAACTCTTATTACAGTGAGTCCAAATGTAGGTGCAATTACAAAATTAGGAGGTCAGACCATGCAATTTGCAGTTATGCCTTTAATACCAATCGTAGGTCATTCAAACATAAGACCAGATTGGGGATTAAGAGCGGTGGTGGCTTTTGTATTTCCGGGATCTTAAATTCTTTGGTTTTTACTTTTGATTCACATTTGAATTGAATTCTTATTTGTTGTGCGATGTAAAAATAAAACTTTGAGATATCAATACAGGTGTGCTTGTATTGAAGTAAAATTTAAACCGTTTTATGACCGAAAAAGAAACAGATAACAACGAGAACTTATTTGATCCTTTGGCATCAAAAGCAGAACGCTACGATAAAGGCGCAGCGATCAGAAAAGACGTGCCTCGTTCTTCTCATCAAGAATGGTCAGCTCCCAAAGATCGAGAAGATCCAATTGCAATTTTAATAAAAACCAGCATTGGTCGAATTGAAGATTTGCTGCCCATTCGATATCGAAGAATGATTGAGTCTCCTTTTGCATTTTATAGAGGTGCGGCGGCAATTATGGCCGCGGATTTAGTTAACACCCCAAATGCCGGAATATATTTACAGCTTTGCGGTGATTGTCATTTAATGAATTTTGGCGGTTTTGCAACTCCAGAACGTAAATTGGTCTTTGATATAAATGATTTTGATGAAACCTTTCCTGGCCCTTGGGAATGGGATGTTAAAAGACTCGCTGCAAGTTTTGCAATAGCGGGAAAATGGAGGAAATTTTCAAATAAAATAAGTAAAGAATTTGCCTGGCATGTTGCAGACAGTTATAAAAGACACATGCTTGAATACAGTAAATTATCGGCACTTCAAATTTGGTATGCCGATATTGATTTGGCAGAACTTATTGAATTAGGAAAAGATGAAGAGTTAAAAGAGTTTCAGCAAAAACGAATAAAAAAAGCGGCTGAATCTACAGCGCATGAAAAAGAGTTTGCAAAAATGACTTATCTAGATGGGGTTAGAGCAAAAATAAAAGATGATCCACCATTGATTTATCATCCATCTGGAACAGATCAAAACTATACTTTAAGAGAAGTAAAATTAATTCATAAACGATATGTAGAATCGCTTCCTGAAGATAAGCAGATTTTATTAAGCCGATATACCATACATGATTTTGCGATAAAAGTGGTTGGTGTGGGAAGTGTTGGAACACTTTGCGGAATCAGTTTATTAATGTCTGCAACTGGAGAACCTATTTTTTTACAATTTAAAGAAGCCAGACAAAGTGTTTTGGAACCCAATGTAAAAATTAAAGGAAAATACAAGCATCAGGGAGAGCGAATTGTAATGGGACAAAAGTTAATGCAGTCGGCTTCAGATATGTTTTTAGGATGGACAAATGATGATAGAGGCAGGTTTTTTTATATCCGTCAGCTTAGAGATGCCAAAATAAAACCTGTTATCGAAATAATGAAAGCAGAAAACATGGCCGATTATGCAAAAGCCTGCGGATGGGCGCTTGCAAGAGCTCATGCGAGATCAGGAGATCCGTCGATATTGTCGGGATATATAGGGAACAACGATGAATTTGCGAATGCAATTTCAAAATTTTCGATTTCATATGCCCATCAAAACGAATTGGATTATAACAAATTGGTTGAAGCAGTAAAAGAAGGAAGATTGCCTATTTCGGCAGAAATATAATTTTCGTTAATTAAATAATTGTAAGTATGAGTAAAAAAATTATGTTTTTAATCGGTTTTGCTATTATAACAATTACAATGCAAAGCCAGACAACAAGAATTGATTCTGCAGCAGTTTATATTTTGCATAGAACTACAGAATCATTGCAATACATAAAATCATGCAGCTTTAAATCGATAATGACTTATGATATTTCTAATGAAAGTCTGGGATTAATTAAGCATTCGATAAATGAAAAAGTTTCGATCAAATTTCCAGACAAATTAAAAATTACTTCAACTGGAGATAAAGGAAACAGAAGTTTATGGTATAACGGCAAGAGTTTATACTATTATTCTTTTGATAATAATACTTATGCAACTGCAGCGGCACCAAAAACGGTTATAGAAACGATTGATGAAACCAGCAAAAAATTTGGAATTGAATTTCCTGCAGCCGATTTTTTCTACGAAACATTCTTAGATGATCTTAAGGCAGAAAAAGGAAATTTAATTTATTTAGGCAAAACTATTATTGATGACAAAGAATGTTTTCATATTGCAGGTGCAGATACAAACAAAAGTTTTCAATTCTGGATTGGAAGCGATGATTTTTTCCTGCCTGTGAAAATGGTAATAGTTTATAGTAATGACAAAGACAAACCTCAATATGAAGCAGTATACAAAGATTGGGTTGTAAATCCAGATTTCCCCGATTATATGTTTGAATTTGCAGCTCCGCCAAAGGCAGTAAAAGTTCCCTTTAAGGAAAGAGAGACAAAAAAATAATCATCTAAAATTCTACCGTTATGAAATTAGATTTACTAAAACATATAAAAGTATTTGTTGTTGCTATAATATTTGTAATAATGCTGATTGTTCCAGAATCTGCAAATGCACAACGATTTGGTCATTTTACACCTCATGCAGTGATGCCGAGACCAATGCCCATACATCCGCCATCACCACGGCCAATTCCTCCTACGCCTAGACCAATACCTCCAGGGCCGCGTCCAATTCCGCCCGGACCGCGACCAATACCTCCGCATCCTTATCCTAGGCCATTGCCACTGCCGCCGTTTCATCCTTATCCGGTGCCTTATCCTTACATATATCATCCGTTTGTTCCTTACTATTGGGGGCCAACGTGGTATCCAATTGGCTTTTTTGCAGCCACATTAACTACAGCAGCAATTGTAATTTCGGTTGAGGATAATCAATACAATTATGATGATGGAGTTTATTATGTAAAAGATTCAGGCGGTTACAAAGTAGTTCCAGCACCGTTGGGAGCAACTATTTCTGAATTGCCCAAAGGTTATGTAACCATTAATGTGTCTGGTGTCGACTATTATTACTATGGAGGAACTTATTATTCTAAAGATACGTCAAAATACAAAGTAGTAAATGCGCCGGTAGGAGCTATAGTTACGCATTTGCCAGAAGGATCTGAAGAGAAAACAATAGACGGGCAAAAATATATGATTTATAATAATGTTTACTATCAGCCAATTTCAAAAGACGGCCAAGATAGTTATGTAGTTGTACAAGGTAAATAGAAAAGGTTCAATTGCTAATTTAATTTGCTTTAGAAAATGAATGTTTGGTAAAAATAAGTAAGAATATTTTGCAAACAATTATGTTAAATTAAATAAAATAATTTATCTTTGAGAGTGTAAAAATAAGCTGTTTACGAAAAATTAACATTGGTAACATACAGTTTAAGAGTTATATAGACGTTCATTCTCAGATTTTTCGGAATTTTAATAATTTGAAGTTAAACTAATTTAATCATTAATTTAAATACCATACTATGAATATTAAAAGAACAAATCTTCGCATAATCCCAATGATAGTATTGGGCTTACTTTATAGCTGCTCCCCAACAGTAAAAGTTACAACCGATTATGATCATGCCGCAAATTTTAGTGAATACAAAACTTTTGCAGTTTATGATTTAAAAACACAACAAGGTCAAGTAAACCAACTAAATATTGACCGAGTTACGAAAGCAATTCGTGCTGAAATGATCTCAAAAGGATTTACTGAAAGTTCAAATCCTGACTTAAAAGTAAATGCTGTTTCAATCTTAAAAAATAAAACCTCAGTTTCTGCTAATACAGATTTTTATGGATATGGCGGAATGTATCGTCCATATGGATATTGGGGAGGCGGTGCAATGATGGGCGGCGCAAACACAACATTTAATAGTTATGATTATGTTGATGGCTCATTAGTCATTGATATAGTTTCTACAAAAACAGACAAACTGGTTTGGCAAGGCATAGGAAATGCTGAAATAGACAATAAACCAGATAATCCTGAAGAATTTATTAATAGTTCGATTAAAAAAATATTAGCAGGATTTCCTCCCGGCTTAGCAAAAAAATAGCTTTGAAATTTATTTTTTATAACAGCTGTACTTTTCGTTTAGTATAAGTGCAGCTGTTATGAAAATGTAAACTGTAACCCTTTTTTAAGTATTTAGATACTCAAGAAAAAAGGAAGATATTCATTATATTAAGCTTAAAGCGTATGGCCGATATAGTACTTTCAATTTTCTTTTTTATAGCAGCAATGGTTGGTTTTGCAACCTCTTTTATGGTTCTGTTTTCAAAGAGAAACTACTCAAAAAGTTTTTTCTTAGGCTTATTTTTGTTCAGCCTGACCGTTGTCAGTATTTACAATTTCTATTTATCGGCAAATATTTTTAAAGCCTTTCCAGATTTATTTATGATTACAAAATCGTTTATTTTTCTGGCTGCTCCCAGTGCATTTTTATATGTTAGAAGTATATTGTTTCCAGAGATCGTTTTTAAAAAATTTGACTGGCTTCATTTTGTACCTTTTGTCATTTACTTTTTGCTGACAGTTTTAGTGTGGATAGGAAATTATAGTGATAGTAATTTTATTGTTTATGTTTCTGCCAAAGTCAACAGTCCTTTCTCAATTCTGAGTTTAGGTACTTGGTTGATGTATGCTTTTTGTCAGACCATGATGATTTTAAATTATGACTTAGAAAAATTTAAAGGCAATCATCTTCATAAAATAAAGACCTTAAAATGGATCAGAATTTATAATTTGATGATCTTGTTTTTATTCTCGACTCTTTTTGTGCATTTCTTTTTGATTAATAAGGCAGGTACTATCGATTTTTCCTGCTGTGTTTTAATTTCATTGGTTCTTATTTTTACTGTTGGGTGGCTTTATTTTACACCTCATATTTTTTATGATAAAAATACAGTTGATACTCTTGATTTTGTTGAGGATGGTTTAATTACTGTTGCATCTCGAGAGGTAAAAAATACATTGCCTATTGTTAAGGAGTTAACGCCAGAAAAAAAACAAATCTATATAACTAAATTAGAAAGCATATTTGATGCGAAAAAACTCTTTTTGAAAAAAGATTTAGTGATTCGTGATGTAGCTGATGAAACAGGAATTTCAGTTAACAATCTTTCTAATTTAATTAATTCAGAATTTAATCTTCATTTTCAAGACTACATTAATTTAAAAAGAATTGAGTTTTTTAAAGAAAAAATCAATGACTCTGACTGGAAGGGTTTATCATTAGAAGGAATGGCATGGGCTTCGGGATTTAAATCTCGAACAACTTGTTTTAGAGCTTTTATTAAGCATACCGGAAAATCTCCTTCAGAATATTTTAGAGTTATCAGAATTAGTCCTGAAAAGTCACCTTCCTATTTTTTAAAACAGTCTCCAAACTAAAAAGAATTATCTGCCTAGATTGAATTTGAAGAAGTACTAAATTTAAATTAAGAGATTATGACAACGAAATTTAATAGTTACAGACAAATAAGATCGACACTGACATTACTTCTTTTATTTGTTTCTTTTTCAGGGTATTCACAACTAAAAGGCGGACATATACTAGGTTCATCTGGATTACAGTCTGGTACTCAGGCTCCAGCTAATACTTTGAGTTTGTATGTGCCTGGGTATTTTTATGAAGCCGGTTCTTTAAGAAATTCTGATGGTGATAAATCAATTGCAAATCCAGATATCAATATGTTTTTAACAGGTGTTGGGGCAAATTATGTAAGTGATTTTAAAATTTTAGGAGCTAATTACGGAGCAACAATTTTAGTAGCTTTTGCATCAAATACTATTCAAGGCAGTTATGTCGACTCAAAAAGCTCTTTTGCATTTACAGATATGCTTGTGCAGCCAATTCAATTAGGCTGGCATAATAAAAGAGCAGATTTTGTTTTTAGTTATCAATTATATCTTCCAACAGGAAAATATGAACTAGGAGCAAGTGATAATAGCGGACTTGGAATGTTTATGAATGAACTTTCGGCAGGAACAACCTTGTTTTTTAATGATAAAAAAACGTTTCATTTTTCAGCTTTAGCGGCTTACGAAATGAATGGTAAAAAGAAAGACACTAACATAAAAACAGGAGATATTTTAAGTATTGAAGGCGGTTTAGGCAAAACATTTTATATGATGAATGCAGAGAAAACCGCTCCAAAAGGTATACTTAATGCGGGATTAATTTATTATTTACAGTATAAAGTATCACATGATGAAATTCCAGCCGGAACGCTGCTGCTTGAACCAAGCAAAGACAGAGTTGGAGCAATTGGTGCCGAGGTAAATTATTTTCATATTGGCTGTAAAACTACAGCAGGATTACGATGGGTTTCAGAGATTGGTGCTGTAAACAGATTTCAAGGAAATACATTTTTTCTAACATTGGCTCATGTCTTCAGCTTTGCAAAAGAATAGTTTAAGAAACTAATTGCAGGTTAAATGGTTGATACTTTTTTATAAAATCGATAATCTTAAAATTAATTTAAATGAAAAAAAACTATTCAGATTCAGTGATAAAAAACAGATTTTTTTTTCAGAAATTAATTTTCATTTTTACATTTTGCCTTTTTTCGTGTCATACAATTATGGGACAAAAACAGCATATAAGTGTAAAAGATTCTCTAGATGGAGCTTTTGATTTGAGCGATTATATAATTTATGCACATGGTTTTATTGTAGTGCCAACTGTTATTACCGAACCCGCTTTGGGTGGAATAGGAGGAGCATTAGTGCCAATTTTCCTTAAAAAACGCCCGCCGGTAATAGATGAAAACGAAAAAAAGCGATTTATAAATCCAGATATAACAGGCGGAATTGGTATGTATACGGGAAATAAAAGTTGGATGGCAGGAGCTTTTCGTTCAGGTACATTAGTCAACTCTCGAATATTATACCGCGTTATGGCAGGTTACGGCGATATGAATTTATCATTTTACGAAAACAATCTGCCAAATGGAAAAGATCAGGAATTCAAACTCAATTTTAGATCTACTGTTTTCTATACACAATGGCTAAAGCAGTTTAGAAACGCAAAATGGAGTGCTGGGCCGCAGTATCTTTTTTTAAATTCTAAAATAAATTTACCAGACATAAATATTCCTCCGCCATTTGTTCTGCCAGGAGATATTAAAAGTACCGTAAGTCAGCTTGGAGCTGCCATTCAGTTTGATGGACGCGATAATATATTTACGCCAGATAAAGGGATAAGACTGCAGTCAGACTTTTTTTGGTCAGATGATGCAATAGGAAGCGATTATGATGCGTGGCGCGTTAATTTATCGGCAATAGGTTATTATCCTTTAACTAAAAAATTAATTGGCGGGCTTAGGATAGAAGGAGAGCAGGCGTTTGGAAGTCCGCCTTTTTATCTTCGTCCAGGTATTAATTTAAGAGGAATTCCTGCTGCTCGATATCAAGGAAAAACCAGTATTGTAACCGAAGGAGAATTACGATGGGATTTGTACCGAAGATGGAGTTTAATGGGATTTGGCGGCGTAGCAAGCGCATTTAATGATTGGGATAAAGCTTTTGCAAAACCTGTAGTTTACAGCTACGGAACAGGATTTAGATACTTAGTTGCCAGAAAGTTTAAACTCAGAATGGGAGTTGACGTTGCAAAAGGTCCGGAAGATTGGGCTTATTATATTGTTTTTGGCAGTAATTGGTTAAGATAAAAAAATATGTAAGAAGTTACTTTTTAAAAATATAATACAAAAGCCTCTGTAGACATCTCTATAGAGGCTTTTTGTAATAAATACTTTGATAATAAGAGATATTAAGAAAAAATTAACAGTTGTGTTTCGCACAAATACTTTAATATTTAATTGTTTTGTAACAAAAATATAATACAGGCTACTAATTAGTCAACTATTTAAATCATTGATTATGTATAAAATTACGATGAAATCAGTTTTCGTTGCGTCAGCATTTTTGGTTGGTGTGAGCAGCTGTTTTGCGCAAGACATTTTGGTAAATTCATTAAAGCTGAATGCAAGTGATAAAAGTAAAGAGAACTTTAAATTCACTGAAGTAATTAACTTAGGAACAACTTCTGTAAAATCTCAAGGATCATCTGGAACTTGTTGGAGTTACTCAACAAACTCATTTTTAGAATCAGAAATGATTCGTTTAGGAAAACAACCAGTAGAGTTGTCGCAAATTTTTTCTGCAAGAAATGTTTATGTAGAAAAAGGAGTGAATTATGTTCGTATGCATGGAGCGATTTCTTTAGGTGATGGTGGTGCTTTGCATGATGTAATTAATATGTACAAAAAATACGGAACTGTTCCTAGAGAAGTTTATACAGGATTAAACTACGGTACAGATAAAAATAAATTTGGTGAAATGGGAGCTTTAATCGAAGCAGTTCTTGCAGCGGTAGTTAAAAACCCAAATGGAGAATTAACGCCAAACTGGCAAAAAGCATATGCAGCTGTTATTGATTCTTATTTAGGAAAAGTACCGGATAATTTTAATTATAAAGGAAAAAATTACACACCACAATCTTTCGCTAAAGAAGTAGTTGGAATTAATCCAGATGAGTATATCGAAATGTCATCATTTACAACATCTCCATATTACCAAAAAACAACTATGATGGTGCCAGACAACTGGTCATTAGATCAAGTTTACAACGTAAAAGTAAACGATATGACAGATGTAATTGATAATGCTTTGAAAAAAGGATACACAGTTGCATGGGCGACAGATGTGAGCGAGAAAAGTTTCAGCTGGAAAAATGGTGTAGCATACGTTGCAACAAAGAAATTTGATGACATGACAGCCGAAGAAAAAGCAGATATGTTTAACGGGCCAAAAGCAGAACCGGAAATCACTCCAGAAATGCGTCAAACAGCGTTTGATAACTACACAACAACAGACGACCACGGAATGCACATTATTGGTCTAGCAAAAGATCAAACAGGAAAAGAATATTATATCGTAAAAAATTCTTGGGGAGAAACAAACGACTATAAAGGTTTCTTGTTTGTAACTAAGAATTTCGTAAAATATAAAACTACTGCCTTAATGGTAAATAAAGGTGGAATTCCAACTGACATTGCTAAGAAGTTAGGAGTGTAAGTTTACTTCAAACTTTTGAAAAATAAGAAAGCGCTGCAATAGAATTTGCAGCGCTTTTTTTGTACTATTTTGTTGCTGCTTTTGGGCGTGATTCTGCATTTGAACGTTTTTTGACGTAGTTTGTAGTGATATTAAAGTAAAAAGTTTGTAATGCGGTACCTTTATATAGTATTACGACCCTTTTAATCAAAATCAATTCGTCATGAAAACAAATGCAGTGCTTTTTAGAGTGATTGTATGCGTTTTTTCTTTTAGTTGTTACGCTCAGTCTATAGAGCAGACTATTGCTCATGCTGGAACTGGAAAAACGCAGTCAAAAGTAGATAGCAAATCAAATGAAGATCTTGTTATTGATTCTTATTTGGTGGTCGAAGTAATAAATATGCCATTTGGAAAAAGAACAACTAAATATGAAGTCTCAAAGCTTGATATGGTATATACAAACGATCTAGGACCAAATAACACAAGAACCGTTACTCCAATATACAAAAAGGCAAAAGTTAGAAAAACAGAGATGATTTTGCCTTCGAAAGCTATTGTTGATACTATGTCTCAAAAAATTAAACCAATAAAAGTTGAGGTAATTACGCCAGCCTATACTGAGAACTCGGCAAACATAAATATTTTAAACACTTATGCCCATGTTTTAGACAAAGGATACAAATCTGTAGACATGCTTAAAAAAGTGGCTGATAAGTTTTATTTTGAAGATAATTATGAGGAAGCAGCCAAGTATTATTCTAAGCTTATTGATCTTGAGTCAAATTTAGACGCAGTATTTTATTTTAGATATGCCCAGTCTTTGAAAGCAATAAGTGAAATAGAAAAAGCTGAAGAAATGATGAAGTTGTTTGAAAGCAAAAACGGAAACAGTGAACTAGCTAAAAAATAAAGCATAAAGTATTAAAACAAAAAAAGACGATCAATTTGATCGTCTTTTTTTTAAGCTCCCCCTCTTGGGCTCGAACCAAGGACCCTCTGATTAACAGTCAGATGCTCTAACCAACTGAGCTAAGGAGGAATCACCTTAAAGGTAAATATGTTTGCTAAAAAAAGTTGCTCCCCCTCTTGGGCTCGAACCAAGGACCCTCTGATTAACAGTCAGATGCTCTAACCAACTGAGCTAAGGAGGAAGTTGTTGCTCTTTTTAGCGAGTGCAAATATAATCGATTTTTTAGTTTCTCAAAAATATTTTAACTCTTTTTCTCAATTTTTTTTTCTACTTCATAATTGCCTTATAAATATCGTTTCCGTTTGCGAACAAAAGCAACGCTATAAGTAGTACGAAGCCAACCATTTGGGCGTTTTCAAGGAATTTATCACTCGGTTTTTTACCACTAATCATTTCGTATAATAAAAACATCACATGACCGCCATCAAGTGCTGGAATTGGCAATAAATTCATTACTCCAAGCATAATTGACAATAAAGCTGTGATTGACCAGAAAGTTTCCCAGCTCCAAGAACTTGGAAAAATGTTATAAATAGCCGCAAAACCACCTACTTGTTTGTATGCTTTTGTTTCAGGATTAAAAATCATTTTCAATTGTTTTCCGTAACCTACTAATTGATCTTTTCCTTTTTCAATTCCTACAGGAATAGATTCTAAGAAACCATATTCTTTTGTACTTACTTTATAATATCCAAGTTTTTCCAATGATTTCATGTCTAAACCACCAACCAATACGTCTAATGTTCCTTTGTCTGAAACCTTAACACTAATAGGTGTTTCTTTTAAATCTCGTAAAACAACAGCAGGAATTGTTTTTCCTTTGTTTACTTCTAAAATTGCTTTTACTTCGTCAAAATATTTAATTTTTTGTCCGTTAAGAGAAAGAAATAAATCTTTTGGTTTTAAATTTTGATTAGCAGAATCCTCAGTTACTTTTCCTACTGCAAAAGGTCTTCTTATATCAACAAGGAACCCTTTTTCTGTTTTAGAAAGCTGATCTACAAAATCAGTAGGCATTGTAATAGTCTGTTGTTTCCCGTCTCTTTCAATCAAGATATGTTTTGCCATGATGATATTCATGTTCATATCCTTGTCAAAATTCTCAACAGTTTTTCCATCAATAGAAATAATTTTGTCACCAGTTTTAAAACCAGCTTTAATCATTGCAGGATTTTCAACTGCCACACCATCTTTTAAGTCTGCATTAGCAATATAAGTATCGCCGTATGCAAAAGCCATTCCTATATAGATGATAAATGCCAAGATAAAGTTTACTGTAACACCGCCAAGCATAATAATCAAACGCTGCCAAGCCGGCTTAGAACGAAATTCCCAAGGTTGTGGAGGTAAAGCCATTTGTTCTTTGTCCATACTTTCGTCGATCATACCAGAGATTTTTACATAACCTCCAAGCGGTAACCATCCAATTCCGTATTCAGTTTCGCCAATTTTCTTTTTTAAAAGCGAATATTTAACATCAAAAAATAAGTAAAATTTTTCGACTCTTGTTTTAAATAATTTTGCAGGGATAAAATGCCCTAATTCATGAAGAATAATAAGTAAAGATAAACTCAATAGAAATTGAGAGAGTTTGATAACTATATCCATTTTTTATTTTTAGTTCGTATTTAACGCACAAAAGTAGCGTTTTCTATTTTAATTTAAGACCGCAAGATAACGTTTAAGGTTTTAAATGTTTGTTAATAAATGTTCTTCTTTTAAATTAACCAGAACTTATTTGATGTCTTTATAATTAGTATATCATTCGACAACAATGTTACAAATGTCTTATTATGATACTTAAAAAACTTTTACTGGCTATTTTTCTAACAAAACCATAATAAGTTCGATGTAACGAAAACGTTCTCAAGAAAATGATTTTTGTTGGAATTATTAATTCACCTTTAAATTTTAAAGTTATGAATTTAGAAGAGTTGAATTTAGTTGAGCTTAGTACTTATGAAGTGCAAGAAGTTGATGGAGGATGCCCAGTTTGTATGTGGTTACAATATGGACCTCATATTACTTCTTTTCTTCAAGGATTAACAGGAATATATTAATTTAAAACTTAAAAATTATGTTAGTAGAATTAAATAAGACAGAATTAATTGAAATTGAAGGAGGATGCCAAGATTGTTTTGAAGCAGGACAAAGATGGAGAAGGGCTATTGAGTTAGGTTGTTTAATTTTATTGTTTCTTTAAAAAAATCATTTGAAACTTCCTGAAAAGGAAGTTTCTCCTTTTCGTAGTCAATGTTTATCAAAAAAATTAAACTCATTTTAAATCATATTTTTTTTAAATCAAGGTTTGATAATTGAGAGATTAATAATCAAGCAAATTATTAAAATTCCTATTTAAGATAAATAAACTGTAATATATGAAATTTTTAAAATATGTTTTTTTAGTGCTAGGAGTATTATCTGCTATTGGATTTATTAATTCATTTTTTAAATTGGAGTTGACTCACGAATTATTTTTCTTTAAGGCTAATATCTGGATTTACAGAATTTACCAATTAACACTAGCAGCTGTTTTTATCATAGCCTATTTTAATAAAAGGGATAAAGAAATATAATTTTTTTGAATTCTACAGTTGTTTAGACTATTGTGGTTTTTCTTATCAAAACATTAAAGTCAGATTGTCTATGAATTTCAGCTCAGATTCAATAAATACTCTCGAAAACCTTATCTCAAAAAACAAAACAAAGAGTTTTCCAATTTTCTTCATCATAATTATTGCCATTCTAACATTCTTAGTATTATTTAACTTATATAAAATAATAAAATGAAAAAAAAAATATCATTAGAAAAATTTGCAATTTTTTTCGTGTCGATTTTAATTGCTACTAATACAGGGTTTTATATTTGGGGAAAAGTTATTGCATCAAAGAAAGGAAATGAGGAACTGTTCTCAGTACCATTATTAATAGCAATTGCTATAAGTACATCTATAAGCATCTTTGCAATTTTTAGAAAAAAATAATTTTAATGTAAGTTGTTTATGAAAAAAATCGTTCTCTTTCTGTCGGCTCTTGTATATTTTTCTATTATAATAGTAATGAGAAAATATCCTGAAAATCATGTTTTATCGTTTTTATCTGGTGTATTTGCAGCATTAGGTATTGCTTTTTCTGTGTATATGATTACTAAAAAAAGTATTTCAAGAAGTAAATAATAATTAATTTTTTTAGAATATTCTCTTTCCAAAAACATAAGAAAGAGAATATTCTTTTTATTTAAAAAAATGAATTTTAGCTCAGACTCAATAAATACCCTCGAAAATCTTATAGCAAAAAACAAAATAAAAAGTTTTTCAATTTACTTTATTATTCTTTTAGGAATCCTTATTTTCTTAGGATTATTACCTGTAATTAAAGTAGATATAAGTAGCCAAAGCCGTGGAATAATCCGTAGTAAAATTGATAATGTTCCTGTCTCTACAATAGTAAGCGGAAAAATAAATGGGATTTTTTTTAAAAATAATAGTTTTGTAAATAAAGGAGATACACTTGTAAAAATCTCCAAAGAAAATCTTGAAAGCGATAAAAGAACTCAGGATACATTATCTAGTTCTGTTTTTTCATTGTTAAATGACACTTCAAATCTTTTGAATAATAAAACAGCGCAATTATTGACCTCTACAGCAAGGGAAGATTTATTTAGATTTCAATCTAAAAAAAATGAATTGCAAAGCAAAATATCGCAAGCTCAAATAAATTATGACCGCAATAAAATTCTTTATGATAAAGATATTATTGCAAAGGCAGACTTTGAAAAACTTGAATACGAATTACGCTTAAGCAAACAAGCTTTGCAAAGTTATATAAACCACAGCTATAATTGGAGAAAGCGGCAATGGTAAAACAACATAATTTCATTACTTCAAAATCTGTATTCGACAAAAGAAGGAAAAATCTACATTGGAAGTTTTGACACACAATTTATTCATTATCAAAGTCTGCGAAAAATGGTTGGTGTTGAAAGAAGGGACTATAGTTGAATCTGGAAATCATTTAGATTTATTAAATCAAAAGTCAGAGTATTATAATCTTTGGAGTAAACAGAATCTGCTTTAAATGTTTGTTAATAAATAAACATTTCAATTTCTCGTTTTAGCAAGATGCCGTAACTTTACGTTTTACGATACTGTCATTTTTATTGGCAGCACAAAACCATTAAAAGTTACAAATATGGCATCACAATTATTTTCTCCTTTAACTATAAAAAGTATAACCTTAAAAAACAGAATTGCGATTTCGCCAATGTGTCAGTATTCGGCTGTTGATGGGTTTGCAAACGATTGGCATTTGGTTCATTTAGGAAGTCGTGCGAGCGGAGGTGCTGGATTGATTATTCAGGAAGCTACAGCAGTTTCACCAGAAGCTAGAATTTCTCCTGCTGATCTTGGAATTTGGAAAGAGGAACATATTGGTAAACTAAAGCAAATTACCGAATTTATTACTTCTCAAAATTCGGTTCCAGGAATTCAATTGGCGCATGCAGGACGAAAAGCAAGTGTTTCGGCTCCGTGGCTTGGAAATAAAAAATTAAATTTCGATCAAGACGGATGGCAGACTGTTGCTCCAAGCGCGATTCCGTATCATGATAACGAACCATTTCTTCCAGAAGCTTTAGACCAAAACGGAATTCAAAAAGTTATTACCGATTTTAAGACAGCAACAAAAAGAGTAGTTGAAGCTGGATATAAAGTTTTAGAAATTCATGCAGCACATGGATATTTACTGCATCAATTTTTATCGCCTTTAACAAATGTTAGAACTGATGAATATGGTGGGAGTTTTGAAAATAGAATCCGTTTTACACTTGAAATTTTAGAAGCTGTTCAAACAGAATGGCCAAAAGATTTTCCTTTAATTGTTAGAATTTCAGCAACAGATTGGGCAGATGGAGGCTGGAATATTGAAGAGTCTATAAAGCTTTCAAAAATTTTAAAAGAAAAAGGAGTAGATTTAATCGATGTTTCATCAGGAGGATTGGTTTCACATCAAAAAATTCCAGTTGGCCCAGGTTATCAAGTTCATTTTGCTGAAAAAGTTAAAAAAGAAACAGACATCCTTACAGGTGCTGTAGGTTTAATTACTGAAGCAAAACAAGCCGAAGAAATCCTTAATAAAGATCAAGCCGATTTAATTTTATTTGCTAGAGCATCGTTAAGAAATCCTAACTTGCCTTTAGATTTTGCTGCAGCATTAAACGACGATATTCATTGGCCAAAACAATACGAAAGAGCTAAACTATAAATTTATTTAGCCACAGATTGCACAGATTGAAAGGATTTTTTTGAGTTTTTTCGCCACGAATTTGCACAAATAGGTGCGTTCGAAAGCTTAAAATAATTTGTGATAATTCGTGAAATTCGTGGCGAAAAAAATCACATTAATCTGTGAAAAAAAACTAAAACAACATGCAAAAAATTAAAACAGCACTATTATCATACGGAATGTCAGGGAAGGTTTTTCATGCCCCATTTTTGGATATTCATCCCGGTTTTGAATTATTGGGATCTTGGGAAAGAAGTAAAAAACTCATTCAGGCAGATTATCCTGAAGTAAAAAGTTATCCTTCAATAGACGATCTGTTAGCAGATGATGTTGATTTAGTAATTGTAAACACACCAGTTGGAACTCATTACGAGTATGCAAAAAAAGTGCTTTTAGCAGGCAAACATGCTGTTGTAGAAAAAGCATTTACAACAACTGTTGCTGAAGCCGAAGAACTTACTGCGCTTGCAAAAGAAAAGGGATTAAAACTAGCCGTTTTTCAAAATAGAAGATGGGACAGCGATTTTAAAACCGTTCAAAAAGTAATCCATGACGGCGTTTTAGGAGAGCTGGTAGAAGCCGAAATTCATTTTGATAGATACAATCCATTATTGAGCCCAAAAGCGCATAAAGAAACGGCTAATGATGGAGCTGGAGTTCTAAAAGATTTAGGCCCGCATATTATAGATCAGGCTGTTTGTTTATTTGGTTCTCCAAAGTCGGTTTTTGGAGATATTAGAATTACAAGAGAGAATTCTTTAGTGGACGACTGGATTGATTTATTATTGATTTATGAAGATTTTAGAGTGCGTTTAAAAGCAGGATTTTTTGTTAGAGAAGCTAATCCAGCATACACAATTCATGGAAAAAAAGGGAGTTTTTTAAAACCTCGCGGCGATGTTCAGGAAGATGAATTAAAAATTGGCAAGAAGCCGAATTTAGAAACATGGGGAACTGAATCTGAAGATTTACAAGGAATACTTCATACTGAAATTAACGGAAAAGTAATTCGAGAAAAAGTATCCACTCTTCAAGGAAATTATTTCTCTTTTTTCGATGGTGTTTTTAATTCAATATCAAATGATACAATAGAGCCTGTTACAGCACAAGACGGTGTAAAAGTAATGCAGATTATCGAAGCAGCAATTGCAAGTAATGCCGAGAGAAAAGCGATTAACTTATAAGATTTGATGCATTCAATATGGTTCTTTGAGTTTAGTAAAAATGAATGTTTTTATGTGTTAAAAACAATTTATGGCTTCAACTTATAAAACTACAACGTTATAACTTGTAGAACTAGTAGGGTTTGGCGGTCAATAAAATCTCTTTTTTGTACTTTTATACTGTCAAACCTAAAAAAGTATCCATTTTGATAAATTTCAATCCATTAGAATTATTCCAGACAAAAGGAAAAATCAAGAAAGTTTTTAGAGAAGCAAAAGCTTCTTACCTGAACCGAATTCGTTTTGCTGTTGGAATGTTTTATTTTGGAATGGGATTAAGTTTTGCAACCTGGGCAAGCAGAATTCCAGATATTAAAACCGCTTTACACTTAACCGAAGGTGATTTAGGTTCTATTCTTTTTGCCTTACCAATGGGGCAGTTAATAATCATGCCGTTTTCTGGAAAGATGGTTACTAAATTCGGAAGCCACCGTGTTTTGGTATTCTCTTTAATTATGTATGTTTTATGTTTGGCTAATTTAGGGTTGGCGACATCAGCTTTGCAATTATCGTTAGGCTTATTTTTGTTTGGACTATTTGGAAACTTAGCAAACATTGCCGTTAATACTCAAGGTGTTTATACCGAAGTTCTTTTTAAAAAAACAATCATGTCTTCGTTTCATGGCATGTGGAGTTTTGCCGGATTTACGGGAGCATTAGTAGGTTTAGGGATGTTAGCTTTAAATTTAACTCCTTTGCATCATTTTATTATAGTAGGAGGCATAGTACTTTTAATGGTAGCTTTTAATTTTAAATTTTTGGTCAAAGCCAAAGAAAAAATCAAACATACTGCCGAAAAGAAAAAGCTGTTTACAAAACCAGACAGCGCATTAATTTGGCTTGGTGTTATTGGATTTTGCAGTATGGCAAGTGAAGGAGTAATGTTTGACTGGAGTGGTGTTTACTTTAAAGATATAGTTAAAGCACCAGGACCATTGGTTATTTTAGGATATACTTCATTTATGATTATGATGGCAGGAGGAAGATTTTTAGGCGATGGATTAATCAATAAATTTGGTCGTGAACGTGTAATGCAAATTAGCGGAATCTTAATTTCTGCTGGACTTTTTACAGCAGTTTTTCTTCCTTATATTATTCCATGCACCATTGCCTTTATGGCAGTTGGTTTGGGTGTTGCAACTATTGTTCCTACAGTTTATAGTATGGCTGGAAAAAATCCGACTGTTCCGCCTGGAGAAGCATTAACAATTGTTTCAAGTGTTAGTTTTCTAGGTTTTTTAATGGGGCCGCCAGTTATTGGGCATATCGCTCAAAATTTCGGACTTCAGTTTTCTTTTGCTTTTATCGGAATTTTTGGTGTTTTAATTGCTTTTATGGTTTCAAAAATTAGAACTACAGCGTAATCTTTTTTGCTCACAAACTTTATAGCGTAACACTAAATTTTTATTTTTTTAGAAAATTATCTAAAAGATTAAACATAGTTATTTTAAATTTGTAAGAATTTATTTTCTTTTATAATAATTTATCTATATTTGAACTTTCTCTTGTTTGTATTAACAACAAGACAAAACTCTTTTCCAAAAACCAATTTTATCTTTTGAATAGGATTAATATCCGAAAATAATTTTCAAAGTAAATTGGAATTTTTAATGGTAAAAAAATACATTGTCTTTTTTATTCTATGGTCTTTTAGTTTTGCTTTTGCACAAGAAACAATCTTTAGAGGAGTTGTTATTGATGCCAAAACGCAAAATCCTCTAGAGAATGTTGTAGTAAGCATTCAGAATTCTTCAATAACAAAACTTACTTCAAAAAGCGGCAAATTTGAACTGCATTCTTCTATAGAGGGAGAGCAGCTGCTTTTGATTCACAGTCAAGACTGCAAAGACTTACTTCTTAAAATTAACTCAAATTTTGGTCAGATTATATATCTCGGCGTATTACAATTAGAAGATATTTATTCAGATGAAGTTCCAGCCGCCTTGATAACTTTATTAGACAGTGATTTATCTGATGATAACAGCTCATCTGAAATGACTTCGGGGCTTTTGCAATCTTCAAAAGATGCTTTTATGCAGGCTTCAGCATTTAATTGGAGCCCGGCAAGATTTAGGATTCGTGGTCTAGACAGCGAAAATGGCACCATGATGCTGAACGGAATGACAATGAATAAAATCTACGATGGCAGACCGCAATGGAACAATTGGGGCGGATTAAATAACGTACTTCGTAATCAGGATTTTTCGATTGGAACAGCAGCTTCAAATTATACTTTTGGAGGTATTCTAGGAACGCAGCAGATTTTTACACGAGCTTCTCTTTATCGAAAAGGATCACAGCTTACCTTTTCAGGAAGTAATACAACTTATAGTTTACGAGCAATTGCAACGATAGCTTCAGGAATGAGTTCTTCGGGCTGGGCTTATGCGGTTTCAGCAGGTAAAAGATGGGCGGACGAAGGCTATTTTGAAGGAACAAATTTTGATGCCGATTCTTTTTTTATGAGTGTCGAAAAGAAATTAAACAATAAGCATTCTCTCAATTTTACAGGGTTTTATACGCCAAATTCCCGTGGGAAAAATTCGCCAAATACAGCAGAAGTAACTAGTTTAATGGGAGAAACATACAATTCGTATTGGGGATTTCAGAATGGAAAAAAACGAAATGCAAGAGTGAAAAAGGTTGAAGAACCTCTTTTTATGCTTAATCATTATTTTAGAATAGATGAAAAAACAAACCTGAATTCGAGTCTTATGTATCAATTTGGGAAAGTTGGAAACAGTACAATTGATTATCAAAATGCAGATAGTCCCGATCCTGTTTATTATAGAAAAATGCCAAGTTATTTTAGCTCACTTTATGCAAAAGATAAAGGAGAGTTTTCAGGCGAATTTACTCCAGATTATGAAAATGCAGAGAAAAGTAAAAACATATTTTTGACAAATTCCCAGATAGATTGGAATGCCATGTATTTGGCAAATCAAAAACTAGGAGAAAATGATTACGAGCCGGCACAAAGTCATTATATTCTATACGAAGACAGAACAGATGATAAAACTTTTGCAGTAAATTCTAATCTAAATGCCCAGATTACTTCAAATATTTCTTTTGATGGAGGAGTTACGTACCGAAATTTAAAATCGCATAATTTTCAATATTTACTAGATCTTCTCGGCGGAAAATATTTTGAAGATATTGATCCATTTTACAAAGGAGATTTTTCTCAATCTGATTTACAGAATCCAAATAGACAGGTAAAAGAGGGAGACGTTTTTGGTTACAATTATAATTTTTTAGCCAATACAATCGATGCTTTTACACAGTTTAAATTTTCTTATAATAAAACCGAGTTTTATTTGGCACAATCATATTCGGTATCTAATTATCAAAGAGAAGGATTGTATCAAAACGGAATTTATGCCACGGCATCTTTAGGAAAAAGTGAGAAAGTAAATTTTGAGAATTTTGGTTTCAAAGGAGGCTTCACCTATAAAATTTCGGGAAAACAATGGCTGTTTTTTAATGGAGCACATCTTACAAGAGCGCCGTCTCTTCGAAATACATTTTCAAATTCACGTTTAAATAATAATATAGTAAACGGAATAGAAAGTGAAAACATTAGCAGTGCTGAAGCCAATTATGTGTATAGTTCTCCAAAGCTTAAAATGCGATTAACAGCTTTTTACACTTTAATTAAAAACACTTCAAAAACGTCTTTTTTTTATGCC
Organism: Flavobacterium oncorhynchi; assembly: GCF_002217355.1. GTDB lineage: Bacteria > Bacteroidota > Bacteroidia > Flavobacteriales > Flavobacteriaceae > Flavobacterium > Flavobacterium oncorhynchi. Next base: position 431,717 of record NZ_MUHA01000007.1, read on the forward strand.
GAAGGAATTTTTGATAATGGCGCAGGTTATGATGCAACAGATGCTTTTGTAAGTCAGACTTTAACACATTTAGATAAGAAAAATACTGGAGCAGAGTTGAGTTTTGAATATCAAATCTCATCAACATTAAAAACAACGTTAAGTGCCACTTACGGTAATTATATTTACAGCAGTAATCCAAATGTATCGATTACAAATGATGCAAATGCAGCAAAAGATGGTGCACAAACTACTTTTGACTTTGGCTCCGCCTATCTTAAAAACTACAAACAATCTGGAACACCTCAAAGCGCCTTTTCAGTTGGTTTAGAATATCGTGATCCTAAATTCTGGTGGATTGGAACTAATATAAATTATTTGACAGATAATTATATTGATGTTTCTCCAATTTCTCGAACTTCTCAGTTCTACATTAATCCCGCAAATGGATTTCCTTTTCCCGAAGCAACATCTGAAAGAGGAAATGAATTATTAAAACAAGAAAAATTTGATCCTGTAAGCTTATTAAATGTTAGTGGCGGAAAATCTTGGAGGGTTCATAAAAAATATATCGGACTTTTTGCCAGCGCTAATAATGTTTTGAATTCAATATATAAAACTGGCGGTTTTGAGCAGGCGCGGAATGCAAACTTTAGAGCCTTAAATCAAGATGTATCCAGCGGAACGCCTTCTTTTGGACCAAAATATTACTATGGTTACGGCAGAACTTATTTCTTAAATCTCACAATCGGTTTATAAACGAAAATTTATTTATCATGAAAAATATAATCCTAAACTCATTTTTTGCGTCATTATTACTATTTGTTTTAGGCTGCAACACCGAAGTTGAAATCCCAAAACTAGTTTGTACACAACCAGATTTTACAGTAAATAAAACAGTCGAAAAAGTGTACGAACTTTCGAGCAGTGCGGCAAAGCAATATTTGTATGATGATATTATTGAAGCTTATGTAGTATCGAGTGACGAAGGAGGAAACTTTTTTAAAACCATTTCACTGCAAACAAAAGCAACAGCTAACAGCCCTGCAGTGGGGTTTAGTGTTCCAGTTGATGTTTCTAATACTTATATTGATTATCGTTTGGGGAACAAAGTTTATGTGAAACTCAAAAATCAATTCACGGATTTGTATTATGGAGGTTTAAGAATAGGAAGTTTATACGTTAGCAATTCAGGAGATCCTGCAATTGGCAGAATTTCTCAGAATGACTTTAAGAATATATTAAATGCCTCCTGTACTACAATTGATGAAAACCAATTAGTTGAATCACTTTCTATAGAAGAGGCACTTATTGATAGTAAATTAAATACGTTAATAGAGTTCAATGATGTAGAATTTACGGAAACAGCTCTTGGTCGTCATTATTTTGAAGAATCAAATAACGTGGGAGGGTCAACAAATTGGAACTTGCGTGATAAAACGGGAAATCAAATTATTTTTAGAACAAGCAGTTATGCAAAATTTGCAGATCATTTTGTGCCAGAAGGAAGTGGAAAGGTTAGAGGGATTTTAACCAAATTTGGTTCAGATTATCAATTGATGGTACGATCTGAAAATGATGTTGTAATGAATGGGAAAAGAAATACTCCGTTTTTTTCAGAAGATTTCCAAACAGTTAAAAACAATGTCAATTTTGCACTTCCCGGTTGGAGTAATATTGTAGAAAAGGCAACAAAATTATGGAAAAGTATAGTTTATGCAGGAAATGGTTATGCCGAATTTAATACCACAAGCACAACAGCTGCAGAAAATATTGCCTGGCTGGTTTCTCCTAAAATTAATTTAACAGGATATAAGAATGCGGTATTGTCTTTTAGAAGTGCGCAACATGATTTAAAAGTTGATTCGCCGTTAAATACACTCGAAGTTTATGTTTCAACAAATTTTGATGGTTCGAATATAACAAAAGCAAAATGGACAAAATTGGATGCAAAGATTCCGGCGCTTTCAACTCCTGCACGCCAATTTATAAGTTCAGGCGGTATCGATTTATCATCTTATTCAGGAAATATTCATATCGGCTTTAGATATGTAGGATCTGGAAAAGACAAAACGCTTAATGGTGCTTTTATGGTTGATGATGTAAAGATTTTTGGAGAAAAGTAAAATAGAGTTCAAAATTCAGTTTTAATCTGTTGCAGAGCATTTTGACCTTTTTTAAGCTTTAAAGTGTTAAATTTTGATAGAATTTTGTATTTTGGTCATCCCAAATCAATACAAAAACAAAATGAAAATCTACTTTATTGCCATCATAATGATGGTGTTTCCTTTCTTAGCACATAGTCAGGACGATACTCCTGTGAAATTAAAACAAATCAACATTGTAAAAACAAATTACCAGAATTCAAAAGACGGTGAAATTGTAAACAAGACAGTTGTATTTAAAGACGGTAAACTTCAAACAATTACCACTTCAGACGTTATTCAGCATTTTTTTTATAATAAAAATGGTCTGCTTGATATGACAGTTAAAGACAAAGTGGGCAGCGACTGGAAAGAAGTTATTAATTACACTTATAATACCGATAATAACATTACCAAATTTGTAAAAAAATACCAAGAAGGACCTGACTATATAACTAAAGTGGTCACTTTTGTATACGAAGGAGCTCGCGTAAAAGTAACTACAAAAAAAAGTACCAATCACCAGAATTTAGTTGATGATATCGAATATATTGTAGAAAACGGAATTATTGTAAGACGCACTTCTCGTGATCGAAACAAGGCAATCATTGGGAAAATCGAATATGTTTACCTAAACGATAATGTATCTAAACATAAAGGATTAGTTGGAGATAAAATTTCTAAATCATTCACTTATGATGATAAAAAATCTGTCGATCAGTTAATTGTACAAAGCTTGTTTGGTGATAATTATAAAGTAATCGTTCCAATGATTTCTTATCATGAAGATGAGTTTAGTTTTGAGTCGATTTCATACAACAACGAAATGAATTTTAGTCCATCATCTACTGTATTAGTTGCTGTAAGCAGAAAATATAAATACAACAAATTAAATTTTCCAATTTCGTGTTCGCAAATTGAGGAAAACGGAATCGTAAAAACAGAGAAAACCTTTATTTACGAATAAATACGTTTCAAATCGTTTTTAAGCCATTTGTAAACAAGTTTTATAAAAGAAAATCCTTTGTAAAACATAGTTTATAAATGGCTTATCTTTTTAAATACAATTTAAAAACCTAATTCTATAATTGTAAGTAGCAGGCAAATCATTAAATTTGCAACTTATTCAAAGCTATGTTAGAAAAAGAAGTTATAAATTTTGAGAGAACTGCCATTGTTGGTATTGTAACTCAAAATCAAAGTGAGGAAAAACTTAACGAATATTTGGACGAATTAGAGTTTTTGACTTTTACCGCTGGCGGTGAAGTTATAAAACGTTTTTCGCAAAAAATGGAGCGTCCAAACCCGAAGACATTTGTTGGTACGGGAAAAATTGATGAGATCAATCTTTTTGTAAAAGAAAACAATATATCGACTTTAATTTTTGATGACGAATTGTCGCCATCTCAACAAAAGAATATTTCAAGAATTATCGATTGTAAAATTCTTGACAGAACCAATTTGATTCTGGATATTTTTGCACAGAGAGCCGAAACTTCGTACGCAAGAACTCAGGTAGAGTTGGCGCAATGCCAATATTTATTACCAAGACTTTCTGGCTTATGGACACACCTTGAGCGTCAAAAAGGTGGAATTGGTATGCGTGGTCCTGGTGAAACAGAGATTGAAACAGATAGACGTATTGTACGTGATCGTATTTCACTTTTGAAAGATAAGATCAAAACGATCGACAAACAAATGAGTATTCAAAGAAGTAATCGCGGAGCAATGGTTCGTGTGGCTTTAGTTGGATATACAAACGTTGGAAAATCGACTTTGATGAATGCGATTGGTAAAAGTGATGTTTTTGTCGAAAATAAATTGTTTGCGACTTTAGATACAACAGTTAGAAAAGTGGTAATTAAAAATCTGCCATTTTTACTTTCTGATACCGTTGGTTTCATCAGAAAATTGCCTACACAATTGGTAGATTCTTTCAAAAGTACACTTGATGAGGTTCGTGAGGCCGATTTACTTTTGCATGTTGTAGATATTTCGCATCCAGATTTTGAAGATCATATCGAATCGGTAAATCAAACTTTGCAAGAAATTAAAAGCAATGACAAACCAACAATTATGGTTTTTAACAAAATCGATGCTTACAAACATTTGACTATCGATGAAGATGATTTGATTACCGAAAGAACTAGAAAACATTATACACTTGAGGAATGGAAACAAACTTGGATGAGTAATGTTGGAGAAAATAATACTTTATTTATTTCGGCAACACAAAAGCAAAATTTTGAAGAATTTAGAGAAATGGTCTACGAAGCAGTTCGTCAGATTCATATAACGAGATTCCCGTACAATAAATTTTTGTATCCAGATTATAAGGATGCAGTTGAAAAGGAAGAACAAGAATAAGTTAAGTTTTTATAAACTCCTTTTATTAAAACACAAAGTTCGCAAAGCTAAATCTATATAGCTTTGCGAACTTTGTGTTTATTGAGATATTTTAGTCTAAGTTTTCTTTGCGCTAAAATTAAGCGGTTTGCAGTTTAAATTAAAACCCAAAATTAACTCCTAAACCAAAAACTTCTCTAGTTTGAAGACCTGCAAACGCATTATCATCATAAATAGCTTGGAAGGCTAAGTTTGCTGAAAGGAATTTGTTTATTTTCATAACAATATTCAGCGAGTAATTGATGTCTACATTTTGAGGATCTTCTAAATAATTAGAGTAAAGATTTAATGTGTTTTCGGCTGTTACATTCGTCATAATTGCCAATTTGTAATAAACCGAAGCATAAAAACCTAATTCGTATCTCATACTTTTACCTTCATCAACACCAAAATAACTGCCGTCTACATATGGCAGACCAGTAAATCTATCGATTCCAGTTGTATAAGCGTTGTCTACAAAAGTGAATTTTGAAGTTAGAGGTGCAAAATTTATTTTAAGATTGTCATCTTTCGTCCAGTAAACACCTGGACCTGTAGTAAGATAGCCAGGAGACATAAATTTAGTTTGTTCAGTCCTTATTTGCTTTCCATTGGCATCTTTATCATAAATGTAACCGGTAGAAAATTGTGTTCTAAAATTTAGGAAGTATGAGTAATACCACTGCCCAAAAGCTTTTTTTCCGACTATAGAGTTGAATTCTAAACGGTCATCTGTTTTCTTTGTGTAGTCATCATTTTTTGTTTGTAGAAGTCCGTAAGAAGCTAAAACTTTATTATCCCAAGTTAAGTCTTCTTTTTTGTAATTGAAATCATAATTGATTCCCAAAGTTCCGGAAAAGCTGTCTTCTCCTCCAGCAATCCAATTGTTAAAGCTTGACTGATTCAGCAAAAGAGACACGGTTCCTTTTGCTTTCCAGCCTTCTTTCTCAATAGTATCATTTATTTTTTTTACCGCTTTTTCGGTATTTTGAATTAATTCTTTTTCTGAATTTTGTGCCTGAACAAAAGTAAAGTTCGCTAAAATGAAGAGTAATAACGTCAGCTTTCTCATAGTTGTTTAGTTTTAGTGTATAAACAAATATACTAAAAAACTGTTAAAAGCACAGGACTTAAGCGATCGTAAAAGCAGGTTATTTCTTAGATTCTTTGTATAATGGTACTGCCGAACAAGCTTCGCCATACATTATACTTCTTGCAAATGGCTGTAAATAAGTCGCGGCCAAAATATAAGCGCGCATAGGAACTGGCTTTCTTGAACAGCCCTTTACAATTACAGGTTTACTTTTGTAGGCTGAATAATCAATTTTACTTAAGATTTCTTCGTATAAACTGGCGTCTAAATCTTCAATAGTTCCATTGACCACTTTTTTAGCGTATGGTGCCAAATGTACACTTACTAAAATCAATGCCCAAGCCGGAACGATAGCGTCTGTACTGCAATGCACAGCCACATATTGATCTTGGTATTGCGACCAATCGTGATTTTTTAAGTGTTCTCTAAAGTCTTTTTCTTTCAATAAAAATCCTTCCAATAGCCATTGTGAAATGTCAATTTGTGTACGGATTCCTTTTGGATAATAATCCTCAAGATCAAAAACTTCTAAAGCACTATTGGCAACTTTATTGATGATTTCTTCCATTCTGTAAGTCTTAAAGTCGAATGTCGAAAGTCGTAAAGTCCTTTATTTTAGACTTTATGACTTTCAACTTTATGACTATTTTTTAAAGCATTCCTAATTCTAATTTTGCTTCTTCGCTCATTAAATCTTTACTCCAAGGCGGATCAAAAGTAATTTCTACCTCTACATCTTTGATGTTTTCGATTGTTTTTACTTTCTCTTCAACTTCTCTCGGTAAACTTTCCGCAACTGGGCAGTTTGGAGATGTAAGTGTCATTAAGATTTTTACTTCATAATCAGTATTAACCATTACATCGTAAATTAATCCTAATTCATAAATATCAACAGGAATCTCAGGATCGTAAATTCCTTTTAAAACTTTTACGATTGATTCTCCTAATTCGTTTGTATCGATTTCTTGTTCCATTTTGTGTATTTGTTTTTACCATTAAGAGATTAAGAAAATTAAGTTTTACAGTTCGCTTAATTCTCTTTGTAATTACTTAGAAAATTAAGCTCAAAGCTTTATGAACCTTAATGCCTTAATGGTTAATTCTTTTTTTTAATTTTTATTTTTTGCGTCAAAAGCTAAAGCGTACATTTTGATGTTTTTGATCATCGAAACCAAACCGTTGGCACGTGTTGCTGATAAATGTTCTTTTAAACCAATTTCGTCAATAAAATCAGTATCTGCATTTATAATATCTTCTGCTTTTTGATTGGAGAAAGCGCGAATTAAAATCGCAATTATTCCTTTTGTTAAAATAGCATCACTATCAGCCGTAAAAACAATTTTGTCATTTTTTTGTTCGCCTTGAAGCCAAACTTTAGACTGACATCCTTTGATTAAATTCTCGTCGGTTTTGTATTCTTCTTTAATTAACGGAAGACTTTTTCCTAGTTCGATGATGTATTCATAACGCTGCATCCAGTCGTCGAACATCGAAAATTCGTCTATTATTTCGTTTTGAATTTCTTTTATTGTCATAATTATTCTTTAGCAAAATCAACCAGTAAATTAACCAGTTTTTCTATTTCCTTTGGAGGAAAACCATTGTCGAAACCTTTTGTTTCGTAGGTTTTTTGATTTTGAGTTACTTTTAAATTTCCAATCGCGGCACCGTCGTAAAAACGTTTTTCTGTTGGAGCTTTCAAATTTGGAATATTTTCTAAATTTATTTTCGAAAATTGAGCGACAATTTGTTTCCATTTTGCCTCATCAATCTTTGTTTCTACAGCTTCCGCATTTCTGCCATTGGTAACGGCTGCTGTTTTATTTTGAATAATTATCTTCTTGTAAATTCCTCTTGAAACGGCAGTGTATTCCAATTGTGTTTTGGTCATATCTGCATTTTTTTGACTAGAACAGCTCGTTCCAATAAAAATAGTTAAGAGTAATAAAGATAAAATTCTCATATAAAAGGTTTTTAGCTCAGCATAGTTTGGGCTTTCTTAACTGCATCAACCATTAGATCAATTTCCTCTTTGGTGTTGTAAAAAGAAAAAGAAGCACGAATTGTTCCCGGAATGCAGAAAAAATTCATAATTGGCTGCGCACAATGATGTCCGGTTCTAACCGCAATTCCTAATTTGTCGATAATTGAACCAATATCGTAAGGGTGAATTCCATCAATATTAAATGAAACCACAGACGCTTTATTCTTTCCAGTTCCGTAGATTCTTAAATCTTCAATCTCAGATAAACGCTTTGTAGCGTACTCTAAAAGTTCGTGCTCATATTCCTGAATATTTTCGAAACCAATATTATTTAAATAATCAATAGCAGTTCCTAAAACAATTCCGCCAGCGATATTTGGTGTTCCAGCTTCAAATTTATGAGGAAGATCAGCATAAGTAGTTTTCTCGAAAGTAACTTCTTTAATCATTTCGCCGCCGCCTTGATAAGGAGGAAGTTTGTTCAGCCATTCTTCTTTTCCATACAAAATTCCAGTTCCAGTAGGACCGCACATTTTATGTCCTGAAAAAGCATAAAAATCACAATCTAATTCCTGAACATCTGGTTTTAAATGCGGAACTGCCTGCGCGCCGTCAATCAAAACTGCAGCACCAACAGCGTGTGCTTTGTCAATAATATATTTAATCGGATTGATAATTCCGAGAGCGTTTGAAATATGATTTACTGTAACCACTTTTGTTTTTTCTGAAAGCAATGCATCAAATTCTTCGATGATTAATTCTCCATTTTCATTCATCGGAATTACTTTCAAAACAGCACCTGTTTTTTCACATAACATTTGCCAAGGCACAATATTACTGTGATGTTCTAATGAAGAAACAATTACTTCGTCGCCAGGTTTCAAGATTGAAGCAAAACCATTTGTAACCAAGTTGATTCCGTGTGTAGTTCCCGAAGTAAAAAGTACTTCGTGAGCGTGTTTTGCATTTATATGGTCTTTTACTTTGCCACGAGAAATCTCGTAAGCATCAGTAGCTAATTGGCTTAAAGTGTGAACGCCACGGTGAATATTGGCATTAATTTCTTGATAATATTTTACTTCGGCATCAATCACAATTTGTGGTTTTTGCGAAGTAGCTCCGTTGTCGAAATATACTAATGGTTTTCCGTTTACAGTTTGCGAAAGTATCGGGAAATCAGCTCTTATTTTTTGGATATCTAGCATGTCTTATTTAGAAAAAATCTATTTACAAAAGTACTAAAACTAAATTTGTTTATACAGCAATTCTATAATTTCCTTTTATGGCGCCATTGTCAGCTGTTGTAAATATTGATTCCGTAAAAAATAATTCCGTTTTTTGAATTATCCGAAACAGATTTGTAAATTGAGTTCTAAAATCGTGAGCATAAATTATTTATATTGCAATAAAAATATCTAAATAGTCATGAAAAAGTTTCTCAAAGTATTTCTGCTTGTTTTGGTTCTTGCCTTTTTGTATTTCGGATTTACAACTTATCCGAAATTGGATCTGATTTCTGGTTTTTCTGCCAAAAGTGTTGCATCAGGACATTTTATCGATAATCGTCCATTGGATTTAATTGAAAAAACAGACAATGATATCGATATGATTGATTTGGCTAAAAATTCAATAGATGATGCTGGAAAATTTGCAGTTTCATCTGTTTATGGATTGAAAGAAAGAAAAGCAATTTACAGAGAAGGTTTGGGAGCTTTATTAATTAATGATGATTTTGATATTTCGAAACCGTACTTGCTTCCAAAAAGAACAAAATTAGTTAATGATTTGCCTTTTCCGTACGGAAATAATGAACCAAAAGATTCTGCTTTTGCAAATGTCGACTATGCAAAATTAAAGAAAGCTGTTGACAATTCTTTTGATAAAGATGGCGGGAAAAAGAAAAGAACACGCGCTGTTGTTGTTTTATATAAAGACAAATTAATTACCGAAAAATATGATACAGGTTTTAATAAAGACAGTAAAATTCTGGGTTGGTCGATGACTAAAAGTATCACAAGTTCAGCTTTTGGAGTTTTAGCCAAACAAGGAAAAATTGATATTTATAAACCAGCGCCAATTAAAGAATGGCAAAATGATGAGCGTAAAAATATTACGGTTAACGATTTACTTCATATGAATTCTGGTTTAGAATGGGAAGAGAATTACAGTACGATTTGTGATGCTACTCAAATGCTTTTTCAGTCTGAAGACATGGGAAAAGTACAAATGGATAAACCTGCGAAATACAAACCAAACACACATTGGTATTATTCATCAGGAACAACCAATTTATTATCCCGAATTTTAAGAAGCCAATTTAAAACACAACAAGAATATCTTGATTTTTGGTACAGCGCCGTAATCGACAAAATCGGAATGAACTCGATGATTGTCGAACAAGACATGAGTGGAACTTTCGTAGGTTCGTCTTACGGATGGGCAACGCCAAGAGACTGGTCAAAATTCGGATTATTATATCTGCATAAAGGAAACTGGAACGGAGAGCAAATTCTAGACGAAAGCTGGGTAAAATATACAGCAACGCCAACGAATACTTCTGAAGGAAAATATGGAGCTCAATTTTGGCTAAACGCCGGAGGAAAATTCCCGGATGTTCCTCGTGATATGTTTTATTGCAGTGGCTATCAAGGTCAAATGGTGGCGATTATTCCGTCTTTGGATATGGTAATTGTGAGAATGGGAGTGAAGGAAGAAGAACCTGGATTTGATTTTAATGAGTTTTTGAAAGGGATAATTGAGAGTGTGAAAAAATAATAAATGGCAATTTTAAAAAGAATAGAAGATGACGAGCTTTATTTATATATGAATGGAGCTTTGATATTTAAGCGTTGGCTAAGTTCTGGAAATTCTATAATAATTGATGTTATGGCTTATGACAAATATACCTTAATGAGTTATAAAGATTTGCAATACGAGAATTCGAATGGCTTATTACCTGTTAAAGCTAAAATTAAACTTAAAGAAACTGATGAAGGAGGAAGGAAGACAGGTATTGCTAGTGGTTTTAGGCCGGATCATGTTTTTGAGTATGGAAATGATGGAAAAGTAAATCAAGCCTTTATGGGAGATATTATTTTCGAAAATCAATCAACAATTGAACCGGGCGAAGAAAAAATAGTTACAGTCAGATTTCTAGTTAATCAACCAATTGAAAAATATCTTAATAAAGGACAAGTTTGGTGGATTCATGAAGGACCAAATTTAGTTGGAAGTGCAGAGATTTTATAGAATTTATAAATAATTAACCGCAAAGACGCCAAGTAAAAAGCGCAAAGTTCGCAAAGTTTAGTGAAAAACTTTGCGAACTTTGCGTAAATCTTAGCGCTCTTAGCGGTTAAGTATATCTACAAATCAAATCCTAAATTCACGCCTAATTTCGTAGCAATGATTTTAGTAATTCTTTGTTTTAATTCTGGTATTTTGATGCTTTCGATAACGGCATTTGAGAATGCGTACATCAATAAAGCTTTAGCTTCTTTTTGAGGGATACCACGTGACTGCATGTAGAACATTGCTGTTTCATCTAATTGTCCAACTGTACAACCGTGAGAACATTTTACGTCATCAGCAAAAATCTCTAATTGTGGTTTTGCATTGATAGTCGCTTTGTCACTCAATAAAATGTTGTTGCTTTTTTGAAAAGCATTTGTTTTTTGAGCTTCTTTTTCTACTAAAACTTTTCCGTTGAAAACTCCTGTTGAGCGATCAGAGAAAATTCCTTTATAATCCTGAAAACTTTCACAGTTTGGCGTTGCGTGGTTTACCAAAGTATAATGGTCAACATGTTGCTTGTCGTTTAAGATCGAAATTCCGTTTAACGTACTTGTCAATCTTTCACCAAAATGATAAAAATTCAAGTTGTTGCGAGTTAAATTTCCACCAAAAGAAAAAGTGTGTACATAAGCATGACTTTCCTGTTGTTGAGAAACGTAAGTGTTGTCAATTAAATTGGCTTCACTATTGTCGTTTTGAATTTTGTAATAATCAACAATCGCGCGTTTTTGAGCAAAAATCTCAGTAACAGAGTTTGTTAAAACAGGATTTTCATTCAAACTTTGGTGACGCTCAATAATTTGAACATGTGAATTTTCACCCACAATAATCAAATTTCTTGGCTGAACCATTAAAGCTGCTTCGCTTCCAGTTGAGAAATACATAATCTCAATTGGTTTATCGGCTACTTTTTTCTTCGGAATATTGATAAAAGCACCTTCCATTGCAAAAGCAGTATTCAATGAAGTCAAGCTGTCATCTTTACTTGCAATTTGATTAAAGTAAGTATCAATAATCATTTTATATTTTGGTTTGGTTAATGCTGATGACATTAAGCAAACATCGATTCCGTCATGTGTTGTAGAAGACAAATGCGAACTAAATACGCCATCGACAAATACTAATTTATAAGTGTCGATTTCGTGTAAAAAGTATTTTTTTACCTGACTAAATTCGATTGCATTTTCCTGTTTTGGAAAAACCGAAAAGTCATTTTTTAAGATGGCATTTAGCGATGTATATTTCCAAGCTTCTTCTTTTTTGGTTGGGAAACCTTTATTTTCGAAGTTTTTTAAAGCATTTGTGCGTATGTCATGTAAATCTGAATGTACATCGACACGCTCTTCAAAAGCCATAAAAGACGATACTAATTTTTCTTTTAAATCCATTTCTTTAGTTGTAAGTTATGAGTTATGAGTTATGAGTTTTTGCAAACTGTAAACTGTAACTGTAAACTAGTTTTCTGCTTTGATCCAGTCGTATCCTTTTTCTTCTAATTCGTAAGCTAGTTCTTTTCCTCCAGATTTTACGATTCTTCCGTTGTAAAGAACGTGAACGAAATCAGGAACGATATAATCTAACAAACGTTGGTAGTGTGTGATTACGATAATTGCGTTTTTGTCGCTTTTTAATTTGTTTACACCATTAGCCACAATTCTTAAAGCATCGATATCAAGACCAGAATCGGTTTCGTCAAGGATAGCTAATTTGGGCTCCAACATTGCCATTTGAAAAATCTCGTTTCTTTTTTTCTCTCCTCCAGAAAAACCTTCGTTTAAAGAACGAGATAAAAATTTACGATCGATTTCTAATAATTCAGATTTCTCACGAATTACTTTCAACATCTCGTTTGCAGGCATTTCTTCCTGACCGTTTGCTTTACGAGTTTCGTTGATTGCAGTTTTCATAAAGTTAGTTACACTAACTCCAGGAATTTCTACAGGATATTGAAACGAAAGGAAAACTCCTTTATGTGCTCTTTCTTCTGGAGCTAAATCTGCAAGATCTTCTCCGTCAAGGAAAACTTCTCCGTCTGTAACTTCATAGTTTTCGTTTCCTGCAATAACTGCAGAAAGTGTACTTTTTCCAGAACCGTTTGGTCCCATGATAGCGTGTACTTCGCCAGCTTTAACTTCTATATTAATTCCTTTCAGGATTTCTTTATCACCAATTGAGGCGTGAAGGTTTTTTATTGATAACATTGTTTTTTATTTTATATAAATGTCAATTCTATTTTTGTTGTTTGGTTTAGGATATTGGCGTTAAAATGCGCGTGACCTAAATATTCCATACCTAAATAATCGGCAGTTTTTTTAAACGGAATGTAAAAACTATCTTCGATTTCATTATCGTGTGAATTTGATATCACGCCAATTTTTTTTCCTCTAAGTTTTCTTCCGGTTTCTTTTTCAATTCGGATTAAATCAGAAAACCGATCAAAAAAGACCTTCATAATTCCGCTCATATTATACCAATAAATGGGCGTTGCAAAAATGAAAGTATCATGATTTTCGATAATCTTTTTAATCAAAGGCAAAAAATCATCTTCTATATTTTTGCTTTCGTAATCATAATAAGAAATATTATAATCACTTAGATTTACTACGTCAATATTATATTCTTTCGAAATTTCATCTATAATTTTGGTTGTATTTCCATTTTTTCGGGAAGAACCTAAAATGATGACTTTTTTATTTTCCATCTTCAAATTATCCTACAGAACCTTCTAAAGAAATCTCCAATAATTTTTGCGCTTCAACTGCAAATTCCATTGGCAATTTGTTCAATACATCTTTACTGAAACCATTTACAATTAAGGCAATCGCTTTTTCAGTTGGGATACCTCTTTGGTTGCAATAAAAAACTTGATCTTCTCCAATTTTACTTGTCGTTGCTTCGTGCTCAATTTTAGCCGATGGATTTTTACTTTCGATATACGGGAAAGTATGCGCTCCACAATTGTTACCCATTAACAATGAGTCGCATTGTGAAAAGTTTCTTGCATTCTCTGCTCTTGGAGAGATTTGCACTAAACCACGGTAACTGTTTTGTGATTTACCAGCCGAAATACCTTTAGAAATAATAGTCGATTTAGTATTTTTACCTAAATGAATCATTTTAGTTCCAGTATCAGCTTGTTGGTAATTATTTGTTACAGCAATTGAATAAAATTCTCCTACTGAGTTGTCTCCTTTAAGTACGCAAGATGGATATTTCCAAGTTACAGCAGAACCTGTTTCAACTTGTGTCCAAGAAATTTTAGCGTTTGTTTCGCATAAACCTCTTTTGGTTACGAAGTTATAAACCCCGCCTTTTCCTTCTTTGTTTCCAGGGAACCAGTTTTGAACGGTAGAATACTTAATTTCAGCATCATCCAAAGCGATTAATTCAACTACAGCAGCGTGTAATTGGTTTTCATCACGGCTTGGAGCGGTACAGCCTTCTAAATAAGAAACGTAACTTCCAGCATCAGCAATTACCAAAGTTCTTTCGAATTGTCCGGTTCCTGCTTGGTTGATTCTGAAATACGTTGAAAGTTCCATAGGGCAGCGAACGCCTTTTGGAATATAACAGAAACTTCCGTCAGAGAAAACTGCTGAGTTTAATGCTGCGTAGAAGTTGTCTTTTTGCGGTACAACAGTTCCTAAATATTTTTTTACTAATTCAGGATGTTCTTTGATAGCTTCAGAAATTGGACAGAAAATAATTCCTTTCTCAGCCAAAGTTTTTTTGAAAGTTGTAGCTACTGAAACAGAATCGACAACAATATCCATAGCAACATTGTTCATCATTTTTTGCTCATCAACAGAAATTCCTAGTTTTTTGTACATCTCTAATAATTCTGGATCTACATCGTCCAAAGTTTTGTTAGGATCTACTTGTTTTGGAGCTGAATAATAAGAAATTGCCTGAAAATCTGGTTTTTCGTAACGAACGTTTGCCCATTCTGGCTCAATCATTTCTTTCCATGCGCGAAAAGCTTCAATGCGCCAATCCGTCATCCATTCAGGTTCTTCTTTTTTAAGAGAAATAGCTCTTACAATTTCTTCGTTTAAGCCAATAGGAAAGGTTTCAGATTCTATATTGGTATAAAATCCGTATTCATATTCTTTAGTTTCCAGTTCGATTTTTAAATCGTCTTCGGTGTATTTGCTCATTATATTTTTATTGTCTAAAAGATTTAAAGTCTAAAGTTTGAAAGTCAATCGAAGTCTTTACGACTTTACGACTTTCTACTTTTAACTAAAGAGAAAATGATTCTCCGCAGCCGCAAGTTCTGCTGGCATTTGGATTGTTGAAAACAAATCCTTTTCCGTTTAATCCGCCTGAAAATTCTAGAATTGTTCCGGCTAAATATAGGAATGATTTTTTTTCAACTGCTATTTGTATGTCATTGTCTACGAATACTTTATCATCGTCGCCTTTGGTTTTGTCAAATTTTAAATCATAAGACAAACCAGAGCATCCACCACTTTTTACGCCTACTCTTACATAGTCGTTTGCGGCGTCAAAACCATCATCAGTCATCAAATCGATGATTTTCTTTTTGGCTGTATCAGAAACCTTTATCATTGTTTATGGTATTTGTTTTTAAAAGATCATTTAAAATCGCATCTAAATAGTAATCAAAATATTACATTAAATAAAATGCCAATTTCTCTGTTCAAATGAAATTGTCTGCAAAGATACGACTTAAAAACCTTTTTCCATAGCGGTTCACATTATTATAACAAATGTTAAAATAGATAGAATTTATTTTGCTGAAAACAGGGCAAAAATGTATCTCTTTTTTTTTACAGTGAATCTGTTTGTTGAACGAAAAGGTTGATGATTTCTGTGTTTTTTTGCGATTCTCGTATTTTAATGGCAAATAAAGTTAAAAACCGTATTTGTACTTATTATAACTGTCGTTATATTGTTATTTTTGTAATTAATTGTGAGTAATTATGAAAAAACAGTATATGAATAAGTGGATAAAACCACTTTTTGCAGTATTTTTTGTTTTTGGAATAGGAGCTACATTCTTTATTTTTAGTAGTGAATTAAAGGAAAGTGCCAAAGATGCTGAGACTCCTTCGATTAAAACTAATCTTGCAGAGCCAAGTAAGGAATCTACAGCGCAAAAAAACATTATCGATTCTCTGAATGTTCTAAAACAGCAATACGATTTGGCGATTTTAGAAAAGACTTCATTATCGCATCAATTGGAGCTTGAGCGAAAAAATGTCGAAAACTTAATGGAGATTATTAAAGCTTCAAAAAATCCTTCGATTACTCAGATTCAAATTTATAGAAAACAACTTTTAGATTTAAAAACAACATTAGAATCTAAAGGTTTGGAAATTAAAAGCCTCAAATCTCAAAACAAAAATCTGCTTACTGAAATTGAGTCTCAAAATGTTGTAATGTATCAGCAAAAGGCACAAAACGACACCTTGATTTTGAAGCAAAAAAAATTAGAATCGACAATAAAGGACGCTTCAAGGTTATCATCAAATAATTTTAAGGTTATTGCATTAAGAGAGAATAGCTCCGGAAAGGAATTGGAGACTGAAAAAGCTAGACACACAAAAAAACTCAAAGTCAGCTTTTCTATCAATGGAAATTCAGTAGCTAAAACGGGAAAAAAGATTTTTTATATTCAAGTTTTAGATCAAAAAAATACAGTTTTAGGTGAAGATAAATTAATTGAATTTGGAAATGATAAAGCTTTGGTTTACAGTTTTATTGTAGCAGTAGATTTTCAAGGAAAACCTGTCAATGTTTACGGCATTTTAAATGCTGATGAAAATGATTTTAAAAAAGGAACTTATTTTGTTAACTTTTTTGATAAGCAAGAAATCATGGGAAGCACTTCGATTACTTTAGAATAAGGGGGTAGGAGTTTTTAATTAGAATTTGTAGTATATAGGAAATTGATTTCCTAGCTTTGTTTTCTTATTAGAAATTTATACTCATGAAACTTTACCCAATAGAATCAGGAAATTTTAAGTTAGATGGCGGCGCAATGTTTGGTGTTGTGCCAAAAACAATTTGGAATAAAACCAATCCTGCAGATGATAATAATCTTATCGATATAGCCGCACGTTGTTTGTTGATTGAAGATGGAAATCGTTTGATTTTAATTGATACTGGAATGGGGAATAAACAATCAGAAAAGTTTTTTGGTTATTACTCACTTTGGGGATCTCATTCGATTGATAAATCTTTGGCAAAATATGGTTTCCATAGAGATGATATTACCGATGTTTTTATGACGCATTTGCATTTTGATCATTGCGGAGGAAGTGTTCAGTGGAATTCTGATAAAACTTTTTATGAGCCGGCTTTTAAAAATGCAAAGTTTTGGACAAATGAAAATCATTGGGAATGGGCTACAAAACCAAATGCTCGTGAAAAAGCTTCTTTTCTTTCGGAGAATATTTTACCAATGCAGGAAAGCGGTCAGTTGAATTTTATAAAACGCCCTGAAAATGACTTGGCATTTTCTGAAGAAATGAATTTTGGGATTTATTACGTTGATGGGCATACCGAAAAACAGATGATTCCGCACATTCAATATCAGGGCAAAACCATCGTTTTTTGTGCAGATTTATTGGCAACAGCCGGACATATTCCGTTGCCGTACGTAATGGGCTACGATACGCGTCCGTTATTGACAATGCCTGAAAAATCAAAATTTTTGAATGCCGCTGCTGATAATAATTATTATTTGTTTTTAGAACACGACGCACATAATCAAATTATAACGGTTGAACATACTGAGAAAGGCGTGCGGCTGAAAGACGTTTTTACTTGTGAAGAGATTCTTTAATATGAATTTTAAAACATAAAAAATCCCGTTTTCATTTTATTGAAAACGGGATTTTTGGTTTAAACATTTTATGATTTATTCTACTATTACTTTTTTTGCTGAAGCAGCATCTCCGTTGATTAAGTATATGTAGTAAACTCCCTTTGGTAAACCAGATAAATTTATAGTATTATCTGTGTTTGCAGAATTCAAAGTAAATGATTTTACTAATTGCCCTAATGAGTTGTAAACTGTTGCTTTGTCTAATGTAATATTATTGAGGTGAACTTCTCCTTTTGTTGGGTTTGGATAGATAACAACTTTATCAAATACTGAATCTTCGATGCCCAGATTCTTGCAGGTATTTGAATAAGTTGCAGTAGGTTCTTTGATTTTTGACCATTTTAAATTAGAAAATTCGACATTATCAACCTGAATACAAGAGAGATTTTTATTATTTAAAAAACTGCAGGCATCTATAGCTGCCGTGTTTTTATTTGTAGCATTTGCAGGAGGCAATATGAAGTTTTTGTTATTACCGTTCTGAAGATTTAATGTTGTTATTGGGTTAAATTCAATAAAGACAAGTTCTAAAAGAGGATTATGTGATAAATCTAAAGTTGTTAATTGGTTCCAAGTTACATTTATTCTTTTTAATAATGGATTGTTGCTTAGATCTAAAGTGGTTAATTGAGCATTGTTAAAATACAAATCTTCCAATTTTTTGTTTGAAGAAACATCTAGTTTTGAAATTGTTGTATTAGTGCAGTTCAATTGCAAAAGATTAGGTTGGTTTGATACATCCAATGTTGTGAAATTGTTACTGCCGCAATATAGAGATTCAAGCACAGTATTTGATGAAATGTCAAGACTGCTTAATGAATTTCTATCGACAGTTAAAAATAGAAGAGCTTTATTTTGAGATAAATCAATTGTTGAAATTTGATTTTGGGAGAGCATTAAATTAACTAAACGAGTATTTTGGGTAACGTCTAAACTGGTTAATTTGTTATCATGTAAAGCTAGTTTAGTAAGTGATTTGCTATTGCTGATATTAATGCTGTTTATTTTGTTAAAGTTACAATCCAGATATATTAATGAAACAAAATCTTCGATACCTGTTACGTTTGAAATATTACTATTTGAAAGATCAAGATAGGTAACTTTATTAGCAACCGAGGTAAGGATTTTACCATTTTTACCGTCTGTATCTATTTCTAAAGCAATTAATTTGTCTTCAAAAATTGGGTCAGGAATTAACGTATATGCATTACAGTCAATATTGTAGCTTGCAGTTTCGTCTTTAAGTGTTTGCCAATTATTCGTAGATAAAATGGCATCATCAACTTGAATACAATTTAAATTTGGATTGTTTTTAAAATTTGAGCTAAGACTAAAATTCGCATTGTTTCCATTTTTTAAATTTAGACTCAATAATTTGTTGTTACTGCTGTTTACTGTGGTTAAAGTTTTATTTTTAGAAAGATCTAAAGACGTTAGTAGATTACTTGAACAGTTTAAATTAGTTAGACTAATGAAACCAGATATTCCAGTTATGTCTTTTATAGAACTTGATGTAATATCCAAAGATGTAAGGTTTGCAATGCTACTGTTTAAAACAGTTCCGTTTTTACCATCTGTATCGATTTTCAATGCGATTAATTTATCTTCGAAAGCCGGATCTGGGATAGCAGTAACCTGAGAGCAATCGACAATAGAATATGATGCGGAAACATCTTTAAAATTTCCCCATTTTTCATTAGAAAAAAGAGCATTATCTACAAGAATACATGTTAAAGATGGGTTTTTTGTAAAATCTATAGCATAGGAAGTTTGCTGTATATAACGGTTGTTACCATTTCTTATATTTACTTTGGTAAGTAATTTGTTATCTGCACATAGTATAGAACTTAAAAGGGGATTTTGAGAAAGATCTAAAGTTGTAAATTGATTTGAAGGTCCCCAAAATGTAGTTAGTTTTTTATTGTTCGAAACATCAATGTTAGTTAATTTGTTTGTTCCACAGGATAAAAGACTTAATTCAGTATTTTGAGAAAGATCAAGACTTGTTATTTCGTTACCAGAGAGTGATAAATATTGTAAAGAAATATTATTTGAAGTATTTAAAGCAGTTAGTTTGTTGTAGGGAAGACTTAAATTAGTTAAAGCTAAATTTTGCGAAATATCTATAGTTGTTAGTTTGTTAGACATAACACTTAAATTTGTTAAAGACGCAAAATCTTGTATTCCGGTTAAATCAGAAATATTACTATTGTAAAGATCTATTTCTGTGATTGAGGAAATTTTTGATGTCAAAACTTGTCCATCAGGAGTTCCTGAGTCAAATCCTAAGGCAATTAATTTATTTTCAAAATTTACATCGGGAATGATTGTAAACATTGGACAATTATCTGAAAATTTTGTTGTTGTATCAACATTTTTTGACCAATTTGTAGTTGAATAAACAGCATCGTCAACTTGAATACATGTTAAGCCAGGGTTTTTTGTAGCGTAAAGGTAGTTGTTTAAGGAAGTATTGTTCCCATTTTTTAAATCCAAATATTTTAGTTGATTATTAGTGCAAGTTACTTCTGTTAATTTGATGTTTTTTGATAAATCTAGTTTGGTTATACTATTATTATCACAATGAAATTTACTTAAATTATTATGTTTTGTAACATTAATGGAGGTAATAGCATTGTCTGAAAAGTACAAATGCTCAAGTAGGGTATTTTTTGAAATATCTAAAGATGTTAATTGGTTTGTATAACAAATAAATTCTTTTAGATGAGTATTATTAGTAAGGTTAATTTTTTTTACAAAGTTGATTCCGAAATTTAAACTTGTTAACAAGGTGTTTTTGCTAATATTCAAGTCGGTCAATTTATTATTCTGACACCAAAAAAAATCTAGATTTGGATTTTCTGATAAATCAATCGAGGATAGTTGGTTTGAGTCAGCGATTACATGTTTTAATTTTGTATTTTTTAAAAGATCTAAGGAAGTTATTTTGTTAGAGTTACAATCTAAATGTTCTAAATTTATATTTTTTGAAGTAACTAGAGAACTCAGTTGATTGTTAGAAATTGTTAGAAATTTTAAGCTTTTATTTTCAGATAAAT
Organism: Flavobacterium oncorhynchi; assembly: GCF_002217355.1. Lineage (GTDB taxonomy): Bacteria > Bacteroidota > Bacteroidia > Flavobacteriales > Flavobacteriaceae > Flavobacterium > Flavobacterium oncorhynchi. The sequence continues at coordinate 452,511 of NZ_MUHA01000007.1, forward strand.
TTAAAGTTGTTAACTCATTATTTCCTGCCTGCAGGGTTTCTAGGTTTATGTTTTTAGAGATGTTTGCTTCAGTTAATTTATTTTCGCTTACATCTAAAAATGTTAAATTAGTGTTGCCTGATAAATCTAAATTTGAAATTAAGTTATTGTTGCAAACTAGAGTTGTTAATGAAGTGCTTTTCGGAACATTCAGATTAGTCAATTTATTACGGCTGACATCAATTCTAATTAAATTGGTGTTCTTAGACAGGTCGAGAGTGCTGAGAGAATTATTAGTGAAGTAAAATTCAAGCAATGAAGTGAAATCCTGGATTCCAGTGAAATCCGAGATCGGAACTCCTGTTAGATTTAATGAAAGGACAGTGCTAATATTATCAGTTAATACCTTACCATCAACAATGCCAGAATCGTACCCAAGCTGGATTAGTTTATTTTCGAAATTTGGATCTGGTATAAGGGTGTAAAATGTACAATCAATATTATAGTTTGCCGAAGAATCTTTAGATGCTGGCAGCCAATTAGTGTTAGAATAAGCGATATCATCTACAACAATACATGTTAAATTAGGATTATCTCTTAAATTAAGCTGCGTTTTATTTATTTTAGTATTGTTGCCATTTTTCAAATTCAATTTTGTTAAATTGTTTGAAACACATGTGAAATCAACTAAATTAATATTTGTAGAAAGGTCTAGCTTTGCTATTTTGTTTGAATCACAATATAGTGAAACTAAAGCTGTGTTTTTTGATAGATTTAAAGTTGTCAATTGATTTTCCCAACACGTTAAGCTGTTTAATTGTGTGTTTTGAGATAAATTCAGGGATGTAATTTGATTTTTACTGCAGGAAAGTGTTTTTAATATAGTATTGGCGTCAGTATTTATAAAAGATAAATTATTAGAATCACAATATAGATTCTCTAGTAAAATTGCGCCGCTTAGAAATAAAACTTCTATTGAATTGCTGTTGCATTGTAGTTCTTTTAACTTTGAATTGTTAGTAAATAATAAATTCTTCAATTTATTATTAGAACAATAAAAGTATTTCAGGTCCCTATTTTGAGAAATATTTAGATTCGTTAATAAGTTATTCGAACAATTAAAAGTTGATAAATAGATATTTTGTGAAATATTTAAACTAGTTATTTCATTGTTGTTACACTTTAGAATCTCTAAATCAGAAAAATTTTCTATTCCTTTTAGATCTTTGATAGAGCTATATGAGACATCTAATGAAATCAAACTTGATATTTTGGAGGTTAATACTTTTCCATCAGGTATGCCGCTATCAATTCCTAAAGCAATAAGTTTATTCTCAAAATTAACATCTGGAATTTCTGTGTATTGCGCATAAATAGAAAAATTTACAAGCAACAGTAATAAAAGTAGTTTTGTTTTCATAAAGTAGGTTTAGGGTTAGGATATACAATTTTACGCAATTTATATTAATTTTTCTTACGGAAATGTATGAAAAAAAGCAAGTTATAAGGATAAATGGTTTTAAAATAAATAGTTATAAGAATGGGTAAGATTTTCTTTTTAGAAAAAAAATCCCGTTTTCAATAAAATGAATTCGGGATTTTTAGTTTAACTAATTGTGATTATTTAAGTGCTAGTTAGTTTTAAATTTCCAAACCTGACCAACAGTTTCACCTCCTTTGTTGTCTTTTACGACAACTTTCCAGAAGTATTCTTTTGTAGCTTCCAATGTAACATCAAATGATGAAGTGCTTGTGTTCTCGGTAACTTTTGCTGTTGGAGGATTAGTTGTACCAAAATACACATCGTAAGTTAGAATATCATTTGCGTCAACATCAGATGCTTTCCACTTTAAAGCTGCTGTTGCTGTGCTTAAAGTAGAATTTATTGCTGGCTGAACTAACTCTGGAGCAAATGGTAAATGATTTACAACAGCTGCTCCTGCAGTATAAAACTTGAAAGTTGCAGAGTAAGCACTAGATAAACCTTTGCTGTCTGCTGCCTGTACTCTCCAATAATATGCAGTATTTTTCTCTAATGTAAGAGAAGAGCTAACGGTTGAGTTGTTAAGTGTGTTAACAATTTGAGTAAATCCGTTATCTTTTGCAACCTGAATTTGGTATACAATAGGATCTTTTTCAGTATCAGTAGATTGATTCCATTGTAAAGAAACAGTATTGTCTAAACATAATTTACCATCGGTAGGAGATACTAATACTGGAACTGTAGGCGCCGTATTTGTAACTGGAGGAGTAACAGGATCGTCTCCGCCCCCGCCTCCGCATGCAGCAAACAAAAAACCAATGATTGATAGGTATATAAAATTCTTCATTTTTATTTTTTTATAATTTTAATGTATTCTGGAGTTTCTAAATAGATTTTTGCTGCATAAATTCCCGAAGCTTGGTTTTCAAGACTTAACTGCGCTTTTCCATTTTCGATAGAATATGTTTTAGTCGAAACTAATTGTCCAGCAAAATTGTACAATTCGATTTTAACTTCTTTTTGACCAGTTGGAATTTCAATTTCAAAACTTCCAGAAGTTGGATTTGGGTAAGCAGATAATGTTCCTAAAAGATCCATTGTGGCCACTTTTTTAGAAAAAACACCTTCACAAGCTTTAGCAGTTGCTACTTCAATTAAACCGCCTTTTTCTAAACTTAAATTAAACTTAGAATCTGTTGTTTGAAATTGTTGAGTTCCATCAACAAACACGGTAAAAGGAGCCGTTCCTGCAGTAATTTCTACTGCTACATTTTTAGAAGTTACGCTTGATTTTCCTGCAACGTTAGAAGCTTTTGGAATAGTTACGGTAAAGTTTTGTTCGAAAATCATTTCCGGAATAGTGATCTTGATTTTGTAAGTTCCCGGAGTTAAACTAGTAACTTTTAAACTGTTGTTAGTAAAGTTGTATGATTTATCGTTTATTGTTGCGGCATATGCAAATGAATTTTTACCAACAATACTAATCTCGCCATTATTTTCTCCTGTACAAGATTCTCCTTTAGTTTCAACAGTAAAATTGTTTGCAGGTAAATTTAGTTCTCCTGTACATTCTGTATTGTAAGTTGCAATTGCATCTTTTTTAGAAGGCCAATTTGTAGTTGCATAGTTAACATCATCAACTTGAATACAATATAGTTTTGAGTTTGAAGAAAATGAAACATAATTGTTATTTAGTAACGTATTTTTTCCATTTTTAAGGTTTAAGCTCGTTAATTGATTTGAGTTTACCATCAAACTGCTTAATAGAGGATTTTTTGAGACATCGATTGTTACAATTTTATTCTCGTTAACTTCAAGACCATATAGTAAAACATTATTTGAAACATCAATAGCGGTTAATTGACATTTTTTAGCATTTAAATAAGTTAGCGCTTTATTCTGAGAAACATCTAAAGTTGTTAATTCATTTGAAAAAGCACTTAAACTAGTTAAAGCAGTGTTTTTAGAAGTATTTAAAGTTGTTATTTTGTTTCCGTAAACACCTAGTTCTTTTAAGGCTAAATTAGCAGTTATATCAATAGTTGTAATTTGATTTGAGCCAACATCTAATCGAGTTAATACTGTGTTTTTAGATACATTAATAGTTGTTAGTTTGTTGTTGTCAGAAATTAAATTTTGTAAAGCTAAGTTGTTTGAAATATTTAATTCCGTCAATTTATTACTACCGCAATTTAGAGATTCTAAAGCAGTGTTTTTAGTAAGATCTAATGTAGCAACCTGATTACTAGATAAATCTAAAGTTTTTAGTTTTAGGTTTTTAGAAACATCGATTTTAGTAATTGCTCCTTTAGAGCAGTACAGTTTTTCTAATGATTTAAAATCTTCAATACCTTGTAAATCTGTAATTTTATTGGTTGCATCAATTGCATTTAATTCGATAAGATTTTCAATGCTAGAGGTTAGAACTTTTCCATTTTCACCATCTTTATCAATGCCATTTTTGATTAAAAGTTTTTCAAAATTTATATCAGGAATTAGTGTGTATTGATAGTTTGGCGCACAAGCCTCAGATGAATAAATTACTTTTTCGTCTTTTGCGATCCATTTTTCGGTAGAAAAAGCTACGTTATCAACTTGAATGCAAAGTAAATTTGGATTTTTCGTAAAATTTCCAAGAGTCATGTTTTGCATGTTTGCATTATTTCCGTTTTTCAAATTCAAACTATACAAGTTGTTATCAGTACAGTCGAATTCCTTTAGAATAGTGTTTTTTGAAACATCTAAATTTCTTAATTTATTGAAACTAGCACTTAGAGTAATAAGCTTCGTGTTTTTAGAAACATCTAAGTCAGAAATTTCATTATTACTTAAATTTAAATCGATTAATGATAAGTTTGCAGAGACAGAAAAAGTGTTTATTTTATTATGACTAATATTTAGTTTTGCTAACAAAGGTTGTCTTGAGATGTTTATCGTTGTTAATTGGTTGTTATTACATTCCAATGAAGTCAACATAGAAAAATCTTCTATTCCTGTTAAGTCTGTAATATTGCTATTTGCAACATTTAGACTTGTTAGATCGGCAATACTTGTTGTTGCAACTTTTCCGTTTTTCCCGTCTTTATCTATATTAAGTTCAATTAGTTTATCTTCAAATTTAGAGTCAGGTATTAAAGTGTATGGTACAACAAATGGACAAGGATCTGATGAGAAAGTAGCTGTTAAATCTTTTTTAGCTCCCCAATTTGCATTAGAATAGTCAACATTATCAACTTGTATACATTTTAGATCAGGATTTTGAGCAAATCTTACACCATCATTATTGGAAGAAGAAACAGATATTGAGCTATTAGATCCATTTTTAATATTCAGGTTTAATAACTTATTGTTATTAGCAAGTACTTGAGACAGTTTAGGATTTTTTGAAAAATCTAATGTTTTTATTTCGTTGTTATTACACCAAATTTGATTCAATTCTGGATTGTTTGAAACGTTTAATGAAGTTAACATGTTTCCATTTACAAATAAGGTAGATAGTTTTGTGTTTTTAGTAACATTTAAACTAGATAATTTATTAGAGTAGATTTGTACTGCTTTTAAATTTATATTGTTTGTAAGGTCAATATTCGAAAGACTATTAAAACTTAGATCTAAAGAAGTTAATGCAATATTTTTGGAAACATTAATATAAGTTAATTTATTAGCAAATAAATTTACATTAGTCAATGCTTGATTTTGTGAAAAATCTACTGTAGTTATATTGTTATTATTAGCTGTTATCTGCTGTAAAGAAGTAAAATCTTGAATACCCGTTAAGTCAGATATGCCTTTTCCTGACAAACCTAAATTAGTGACTTTAGCAATACTTTCAGTTTTAACTTTTCCGTTTTTTCCATCTCTATCAATGTTAAGAAGTATAAGTTGATCTTCAAAACTAGAATCAGGAATAAGGGTATACACATTACAATCTAAACTAAAACTTGCTATTGCATCTTTAGTTACTGTCCAGTTTGCTGTGGCAGCAACATCTGGAACTTGAATACATGTTAGTGAAGGGTTGTTAACTGTATTTAAATTATTTAAAGCAGTGTTTTTAGAAAGGTCTAGTTTCTGTAATAAATTACCAGAAGCATTTAAATTTGTCAAGGCCGTAAAACCTTGTATTCCTGTTAAATTGGTAATTGAACTATTTGATATATCTAATGTTGTAATGGTGTTAATGCTTGAATTTAGAACAGCTCCGTTTTTTCCGTCATTATCAATTTTAAGTGCTATTAATTTGTCTTCAAAATTTGGATCTGCAATACTGGTGGAAATAGTACAATCTAGTGAAGAAAAATACGTTTCGTCGTCTTTCAATTTAGACCAATTAGTTTTAGAATAATCAACGTTATCAACCTGAAGACAAGTCAGGTCTATATTGTTTATGAAAGAAGAAGAATAACCTAAACCTGAGCTTCCTGACATACTTTGGAAATATACGCCCATTTCTTTTGAAAAATTGGAATTATTTCCATTTTTCAGATTCAGACTGTTTAGTTTATTAAAACTACAGTTTAGAAAAACTAAAGATTTATTATCGCTAAGATTCAATGAAGTTATTTGGTTATAACTACAGTATAAAAATTTTAGTTGTTTGTTTTTACTAACATCTATGGTTGATAATTTATTTGAATTACAAAGCACATACTCTAATGCTGTATTCGCTGATAAATCTAAAGAAGATAGATTACTGCTGCCGCAATCTAGTTGTTTTAGTGCTGTGTTTTTGGCTAAATTAAGTTCTGACAATTTTGCAAGTCCACTAGCATTTAATTCGATAAGATTGGTGTTGTTGGAAACATTTAGAGTTGAAAACTTATTATTACCAACGTCCAAATATTGAAGCGATGTGTTTGAGCTTACATCAAAAGTTTCTAGTAAGTTAGAGCTGCAGTCCAAAAAGGTTAAATTGGTATTTTTGTTTAAATCTAAATTTTTTAAACTATTACCTGAACAATTTAATTTTATTAAAGCGACGTTGCTGCTTACATTTAATAGTGTAAGTTGTTGATAACTACAGTCTAAAAACATTAAAGCAGTGTTTTTAGAAACATTTAAAGCTTGGATTTTGTTAGAAGAACAATTTAGAGTAGTCAAGTTTGTATTTTCCGAAACATCTAATATTGTCATTAAATTTGAGTGACAGTTCAAATTTTGCAGAGCCTTATTAGCTGATAGATCTATAGAGCTTAGCTTGTTAGCAGATATATTAAGATTTTCTAACAAAGTGTTTTTGGATAAGTTTAGCTCATTAATATTGTTATATTGAGTAGATAAATCTACTAATAAAGTGTTTTGAGACACGTCTAACTTTGTTAAAAGATTGTTGCTGCAATCTAAAGAAGTCAAAGCTTTAAAGTCTTGAATTCCTGTTAAGTCAGTTATTTTGCGTTCGCTTCCTAAATTTAGCGTTTTTATGGTGTTGATTTTTGACGTTAATACTTTGCCATCAGTTGCACCAGAGTCAAGTCCTAAATAAATTAATCTTTTTTCAAACTCGATGTCAGGAATCTTGGTGTATTGTGCAGGAATATCGGCAATGTCTACAACAGATACATTATCAACCAAAATTTCAGAATTCAGAGTTCCATAAGTCCAAATATCAACTTCAATACTTTCAGAAACAGTAGGAGTATATTCGAATTCTATTTTTCTCCACTCGGTAGTAGAAAAAGTTACATCTGATTTTTTAATTATTTCCGACTTAAAAGTACTGGGTTTATGATACAAACTAAGATCAATAGAAGAAAATGTTCCTTTTGCAAGTTTGTGATACAAAATCACCTTATACGTTTTACCTGCAATTACAGGGAAATATTCGCTATTGATAAAATTAGATGTTCCGCTGGCAATCATCATGTTGGTACTAGATGTGCCGTTTTGCGCTATACTGCTTTGAGAAGCGAAACCGCTAAAAAAGCGAAACCAATTGTCAGGCTGCGACGAAGAAGTCCAAGTTTCAAAGTTCCCATTCGGAACTAAGTTGGTTTGTGCGTAAATAGAAAAATTTGCCAGTAACAGCAATAAGAGTAGTTTTGTTTTCATAGATTCGGTTTACAATTCAGTCGCGCAAGGATAACTATTTTAAACGGACTTTCCTTACGGGAAGACGTAAAGAGAAAAAGTTTTTTTTCGATATAAAGAAAGAGCATACAAACTAGAATATTTTTTCCCAATCAAATTGGGTGAAATCATTTGAAAAGAAGTAGGTTAGCATGTCTTTTTATGTTTTCAAAAAATCATAACACAGTGTTAATGGTTAGTTTTTTGTAACAAAAAATCATAATTTAGTCCCATCTTTTAACTATATATTATTTTTAGATACATGAGTCATATAAAACCTCTTAAATTATCTGCTTTTGCATTACTTGTTTTAGCAGGCTGTAGTGCTACTTTGCAAGCGCAAGTTTCAACTTCAAAAGAATTCATTAAAGCGCCATTAACAGTTGTCAAAAAAGCACCAGTCAGCGAAAACGAACTAAAAAGATGGAGTCATCTTGATTTAATCAAAGATTCTATTGCAGGTATGAGTGTTGATAAGGCTTACGCTGAACTATTACAAGGAAAAAAAGGTCAAAAAGTTATTGTAGGAATTGTAGATTCTGGTGTTGATATTGAGCACGAAGATTTACAAGGAATGATCTGGACAAACATAAAAGAAATTCCAGGAAACGGAATCGATGATGATAAAAACGGTTTCATCGACGACGTTCACGGATGGAATTTCCTTGGAAATGCTGTTCATGAAAATCTAGAAATGACACGTATCGTTAAAAAAGGCGATGATGGTTCTGCCCAATACAAAGAAGCTTTGGCTCAATATACAGAGAAGTATGAAAAAGCTTTAAAGGACAAAGAACAAGTAGATATGTTGTTAGGTTTTCATAATACAATCCAAAAAGAACTTAACAAAACAACATATAAAATAGAGGATCTAAGTACAATTACTTCAGCAAATCCAGATGTTTTGAAAAGTAAAAGGGTCATGATGCAAATATTTACCAACGCAGGTCCAACATTTGATCCAGAAGCTGATTTTGGAGAGTATAAGGACCAAGTTTACGATCAATTAAATTATAATTTGAATAAAGATTATGATGGAAGAAAAATCGTAGGGGATAATCCTGAAGACATCAAAAACAAGTATTACGGAAATAATATTGTTTTTGGTCCAGACAAAGAAAAAGCACTACACGGAACTCACGTAGCGGGAATCGTTGCGCAAGTTCGTGGTAATAATTTAGGCGGAGACGGTGTTGCTGCAAATGTTGAAATCTTAACAGTAAGAGCTGTTCCAGATGGAGATGAGTATGATAAAGATATTGCTTTAGCAATTCGTTATGCAGTTGATAACGGTGCAAAAATAATTAACGGAAGTTTTGGTAAAAGCTTCTCTCCACACAAAAATTGGGTTTACGATGCTATTAAGTATGCAGCCAAAAAAGATGTTTTAATTGTTCATGCGGCAGGTAACGACGGTTACAATATCGATGAAAACAAAAACATCAATTATCCAAACGATTCTCAAGACAACATCAAAGAATTTGCAGATAACGTAATAACAATTGGAGCAATTAATAAACAATACGGAGAAACTGTTGTAGCACCATTTTCAAATTTCGGAAAAATAAATGTTGACGTTTTTGCGCCGGGTGAAGAAATTTACGCAACAGTTCCAAATAATAAATACAAATATTTACAAGGAACTTCGATGGCGGCTCCAAATGCAGCAGGAGTTGCAGCATTAATTCGTTCGTATTATCCAAAACTAAAAGCATCTCAGGTAAAACATATTTTAATGGATTCTGGAGTTGCACTTCCTTCAAAAGTTATTTTGGGCGAAAATCCAAATCCAGATGAAAAACCTGAAGCAGTTTCTTCTGTTGAATCATCAAAAACAGCCAAAATGGTAAATGCTTACAACGCTTTATTGATGGCCGAAAAAATGTCGAAGAAATAAAAAATAAATAAAAACCTAATCCAATGGAAGAGCGGCAGCTCTTCCATTTTTATTGTAATTATCATGCGAAAAATTATTTTACTTTCCTTTCTGAGCTTAGGTTTAAGTCCAGCTTTTGCACAAAACACTTCATATTGGCAGCAACACGCCGATTATAAAATGGAGGTTTCGATGGATGTTAAAAACTATCAGTACAAAGGAAAACAAGAATTGGTTTATACCAATAATTCATCAGATACCTTAAAAAAGGTATTTTATCATTTATTTTTAAACGCCTTTCAACCAGGAAGTGAGATGGACGCTCGTCTACATTTTATTAAAGATCCAGACGGAAGAATGGTAAATAAAGTAAAAGGCGCTGATGGAAAAGAAGTAAAACAAAGCCGTATTGAAACTTTAAAACCAAATGAAATAGGGTATTTAAAAATCGCTAATTTCAAACAAGATGGTGTTTCTGCACAAACAAGAGTTTCAGGAACTATTATGGAGGTGACTTTGCCTAAACCAATTTTACCAAATTCAAAAACTACCTTTACGTTAGATTTTGACGGACAAGTTCCGGTTCAAGTTCGTCGTGCAGGAAGAAATAATACTGAAGGAGTTGAACTTTCAATGTCGCAATGGTACCCAAAATTAGCCGAATTTGATTTCGAAGGATGGCACGCAGATCCATATATCGCAAGAGAATTTCACGGAGTTTGGGGTAATTTTGATGTTAAAATTACAATCGACAAAGAGTATACTCTTGGTGCTTCAGGATATTTGCAAGACAAAAATACAATTGGTCACGGTTATGAAGATGCTGGCGTAACAGTTGTTTATCCTAAAAAAACAAAAACACTAACATGGCATTTTATCGCACCAAATGTTCACGATTTTACATGGGCTGCTGATAAAGAATATACTCATGATATTGTAAAAGGACCAAACGATGTCGATTTGCATTTCTTTTACAAAAACAATCCAAAAACAACAGCAAACTGGAAACAGTTAGAGCCATTAATGGTAAAAGTTATGGATTATTACAATCATAGAGTTGGACAATATCCGTACAAACAATATTCATTTATTCAAGGCGGCGACGGCGGAATGGAGTACGCAATGTGTACTTTAATGTTAGGAAACGGAACTCTTGAAGGAATTTTAGGAACTGCTACACACGAATTGGGACATTCATGGTTTCAACATATTTTAGCTTCAAATGAATCAAAACATCCTTGGATGGATGAAGGTTTTACAACCTATATCGAAGACAGTGCTTTGAACGAATTAAAAGGAGATAAAAAAGAGGTAAACCCTTTCGTAGGAAATTATAAAGCGTATTACAGTTTAGTAAATTCTGGAAAAGAACAACCGCAGACCACTCACGGAGATCGTTATGACGAAAACAGACCTTACAGTATTTCATCTTATGTAAAAGGAAGTATCTTTTTATCACAGTTAGAATATGTAATAGGGAAAGATAATGTTGATGAAACTCTAAAAAGATATTTCAACGATTTCAAATTCAAACATCCAACGCCAAATGATATCAAAAGAACAGCCGAAAGAGTTTCTGGAGCTGAGTTAGATTGGTATTTAATAGATTGGGCACAAACAACCAATACAATTGATTACGGAATTGCAGCTGTTGCTGATAACGCTGGAAAAACAACAGTTTCGTTAGAAAGAATTGGAAGAATGCCAATGCCAATTGATTTGAAAGTAGAATATACTGATGGAACTTCTGAGAATTTCTACATTCCGTTGAGAATGATGAATTTTATTAAACCAAATCCAAATCCAAACGAAAAAAGAACAGTTTTAGAAGATTGGGCTTGGGCACAGCAAAACTATAATTTTACGATTGACAAAAACAAAACTGCAATCAAAAAAATCACTATCGATCCAAGCGGATTAATGGCTGATGTAAAGCAGACGAATAATGTTTTTGAAGTAAAATAATCTTCAAAAAAGAATAAAAAGAAGTCCCGTTTAATAAGCGGGACTTTTTTCGTTTTAAGGCATAAAGTTTTTTTGAATCGCCTCCAGCTTTAGCTGGAGGAATTAGATTTAAAGAGAAAAGGGCTATAGCCAAACTGTTACAGTTTTGGCTAAAGCCCTTTATTGTGATTTATTTTTCCATCCAACTAAAGTTGGACGCTATTCAATCTTCTTATTAATTTAACTCAAATGCTCGATCATATCTTTTGTCATTGATTCAAGATCAAAAGTATGTTTCCAGTTCCAATCTTCTCTTGCAGAACTGTCATCAATACTTGCTGGCCAGCTGTCCGCAATTTTTTGACGGAAGTCAGGATTGTAAGTGATTTCAAAATCAGGAATATGCTTTTTAATTTCAGCCGCAATTTCAGTTGGAGTAAAACTCATTGCTGCTAAATTGTATGATGAGTGTATTTTGATTTCTTCAACAGGCGCTTTCATAATGTTGATAGTAGCATCGATAGCGTCATCCATATACATCATTGGCATTTTAGTTTCTGATGATAAAAAGCATTCGTATTTTTTATCGGCAATAGCCTTATAGAAAATATCAACAGCATAATCAGTAGTTCCGCCGCCCGGAGGAGTAGACCAGCTGATTAAACCAGGATAACGTATGCTTCGAACATCAACGCCGTAAATATTATGGTAATATTCACACCATCTTTCACCAGCCTGTTTACTAATTCCGTAAACTGTCGAAGGTTCCATTACGGTATATTGAGGAGTATTTTCTTTTGGAGTTGTAGGACCAAAAACAGCGATACTTGAAGGCCAGAAAATCTTCTGAATCTTTTTTGCTTTTGCTAAATTCAGAACATGAAAAAGAGAATTCATATTCAAATCCCATGCAAATGCTGGATTTTTTTCAGCAGTTGCTGATAAAAGCGCGGCCATCAAATACACATCAGTGATTTTATGAACTTCAACAAGATGTTCAATTTGGTTAAAATCTAAAGCATTGACTACTTCAAAAGGACCTGAATTAACAACATCCGTATTTAATTTTCGAATATCAGAAGCGATTACATTTTCGGTTCCGTAAAGTTTGCGCAATTTTTGAGTCAGCTCAGTCCCAATTTGACCGCAAGCGCCAATGATTAATATTTTTGGATTCATTTTTAGATGATTTTTTTAGAGACACAAATATAACGTTTTCGTAATTACGTACGTTTTTTAGAATCATAATTTATAAATTCAATAACAAAAAAGTTTGTTTGTTGGATAATTCTCTGTTTAAGAAATGTGTCTTTGTGCTTTTTGAGTGTTTTTTAAAGGCTTTTTTTGGATAATAAATCCTGTAAAAAATGAGTTTATCACTTAAAATCGATGATAAAAAAATAACCTTGATTTATAGAATCTTTAGCAAAAATCAGAATTCGTAATTGTAAATTTACTTTGTAACTTTGCGATCTAACATTTTATGAAATGAAATATAAAATAGCAGTATTTCTGCTTTTGATTTTAGTGCTTCAATCTTGTCAAAACCAAGACGAAAAGCGTCAAGCTGAAAATGCAAAAGAAGCTAAAAAGAATGAAAAAATTTTTAATAACATCAATAAAGCATGGATTTTTATTGATGAACCAATCAATGAAATTTCGGAACAAAATGTAAGAGCGTGGACAGAATGGCGTGATTTTATGAAAGAGATTGGAGATAAGCCAAGAAAAACTATTGGCGCATTTCAGAAAAAATCTACTGCCATTTCAAAAAAAGCAATGGCTTTAAACAATAATATTCCTGCTGAATTTAATCTGCCTCAAATAAGAAGCCGAATCTCAATTTTAATTACAAAAGTTAGAATGTTGGATTTGTTTATTCATTTGAGTAAAATACCAGATGATAAAGTCGCTTTTTTAATCGGAGAGATTAATAAAGAATTAGTTTCTTTAGAAAGACAAATGGATAAAATTGTTGAGAAAAATAAAATTCCAAAAGAAGAAGGAGAAGAGGATTTTCTAAAAATGTTAGATACGACGCGTGCCATTCCAAGTTCAAGCGCACCTCTGTCACCAATACAAAACATTGATCAAAACGCACCAAAAGTTGAGTAAAAACGCTTTATATACTACCTATGACAATTTGCCAAAAGCACAGCAGATTGCCACAAGTTTACTAGAGGGAAATCAGGTAAAAATGAACCTTAGCGGATTGTTAGGGTCTGCGGTTTCGTTTATAATTCGCTCTGTCTTTAAAAAAACAGAATTGCCTTTTTTGCTTGTTTTAGACAACAAAGAAGAAGCCGCTTATTATTTGAATGATTTAGAGCAGATGATCGGCGAGCAGGATGTTTTATTTTATCCCGCTTCATTCCGTCGTCCGTACCATATTGAGGAAACAGATAATGCGAATGTTTTACTTCGCGCTGAGGTTTTAAACCGAATCAATTCTCGAAAAAAACCAGCTATAATTGTTACGTATCCAGAAGCACTTTTTGAAAAAGTAGTTACGAGAAGAGAACTTGATAAAAACACTTTAAAAGTAGCTTTAAACGATAAAATTTCGATTGATTTTATCAATGAAGTTTTGTTTGAATACGAATTTAAAAGAGTTGATTTTATTACAGAACCTGGAGAATTTTCGGTTCGTGGAGGAATTGTCGATGTCTTTTCTTTCTCAAACGATCATCCGTATAGAATAGAGTTTTTTGGAAACGAAGTAGACAGTATTAGAAGTTTTGATGTAGAAACTCAGTTATCTGTCGAAACACATAAAAAAATCACCATTATTCCGAATGTCGAAAACAAGATATTTCAGGAAAACCGCGAAAGCTTTTTAGATTATATTGCCGAAAAGACTGTTCTTTTCATCCAAAATACTGATGGACTTTTTAGTCAGTTAGACAAACAATTTGCAAGGGCAGAAGAAGCTTTTGAGAAATTGTCGAAGGAAATAAAACACGCCGAACCAGAAAAACTATTTTTAAATCAAGCTTCGTTTATCAAGCGGGCTTTAGATTTTTCGATTGTCGAATTGGCTTCAAAACCAATTTTCAAGACAACTAAAAAGTTCGAATTTCATTTTCAGCCGCAGCCATCTTTCAACAAGCAATTTGATTTATTGCTGAACAATCTGAGCGACAATCATTTTAACGGATATAAAAATTATTTATTCTGTTCAAACGAAACACAGGCAAAACGTTTTCACGATATTTTTGAATCGTTAGATGAAGCCAATTCAGAGAATATCCGAAAGCAATATAATACAATTGTACTGCCTTTATACCAAGGTTTTATCGATGAAGAGAATCAAATAACGGCATACACAGATCATCAGATTTTTGAGCGTTATCATAAATTCAACATCAAAAACGGCTATTCGAAAAAGCAGAATATTACGCTAAAAGAATTAACGGCACTTTCTGTTGGTGATTATGTTACACACATCGATCACGGAATTGGAAAGTTTGGGGGATTGCAGAAAATTCAAGTCGAAGGTAAAACGCAGGAAGCTATAAAATTGGTTTATGCCGACAATGATATTGTTTACGTAAGCATTCACTCGCTTCATAAAATTTCTAAATACAACGGAAAAGACGGAACGCCTCCAAAAATCTATAAACTTGGATCGAATGCTTGGAAAGTTTTAAAACAAAAAACCAAAGCGCGAGTTAAGCATATTGCATTCAATTTAATTCAGTTGTATGCAAAACGAAGATTAGAAAAAGGTTTTCAGTTTGCGCCGGATAGTTATTTACAAAACGAATTAGAAAGTTCGTTTATTTATGAAGATACGCCGGATCAAACCAAATCGACGGCAGAAGTAAAAGCCGATATGGAAAGCGATCGCCCAATGGATCGTTTGGTTTGCGGCGACGTTGGTTTCGGAAAAACGGAAGTTGCCATTCGTGCTGCCTTTAAAGCGGTTGATAATAGTAAACAAGTTGCAGTTTTAGTTCCTACCACTATTTTAGCTTATCAGCATTATAGAACTTTTACGGAACGATTAAAAGATATGCCGGTTACAATTGGCTATTTGAATAGATTTAGAACGGCAAAACAAAAAACACAGACTTTAAAAGATTTAGCCGAAGGAAAACTGGATATCGTTATCGGAACACATCAATTAGTCAATAAAAATGTAGTTTTTAAAGATTTAGGATTATTGATTGTCGATGAGGAACAAAAATTTGGAGTTAACGTAAAAGATAAATTAAAAACCATTGCTGCAAATGTTGATACGTTGACATTAACAGCAACGCCAATTCCGAGAACGCTTCAGTTTTCATTAATGGCGGCCAGAGATTTATCAGTAATTACAACGCCTCCGCCTAATAGATATCCTATTGAAACGAATGTAGTTGGTTTTAATGAAGAAATTATTCGTGATGCAATTTCGTATGAAATTCAGCGAAACGGACAGGTTTTCTTCATCAATAATCGAATCGAAAATATAAAAGAAGTTGCAGGAATGATTCAGCGTTTGGTTCCAAATGCGAGAGTCGGGATTGGTCACGGACAAATGGACGGTGCTAAACTTGAGGAATTGATGTTAGGTTTCATGAACGGTGATTTTGATGTTTTGGTGGCAACCACAATTATCGAAAGTGGATTAGACGTTCCAAATGCCAATACAATTTTCATCAATAATGCCAATAATTTTGGTTTATCAGATTTGCATCAAATGCGCGGCCGTGTTGGTCGAAGCAATAAAAAAGCATTCTGTTATTTCATCTGTCCGCCGTATTCATCCATGACCGAAGATGCTAGAAAACGTATTCAGGCTTTGGAACAATTTAGCGAACTTGGAAGCGGTTTCAATATTGCAATGAAAGATCTTGAAATTCGTGGAGCAGGGGATTTATTGGGTGGTGAACAAAGCGGTTTCATTAATGAAATTGGTTTTGATACGTACCAAAAAATTATGAACGAAGCTATTGAGGAATTGAAAGAAAACGAATTCAAAGATTTATATCCTGAAGAGAACGATATTGAAACGAAAGAATACGTAAAAGATCTACAAATTGATACCGATTTTGAGTTGTTGTTTTCTGATGAATATATCAATAATGTTACCGAACGTTTGAGTTTGTATAACGAATTGGGTTCTGTGAAGAATGAAGAAGAATTAATTGTTTTCCAAAACAAATTAATTGACCGTTTTGGTCCGTTGCCGCCGCGTGCGAATGCATTGATGAATAGTATTCGCATCAAATGGATTGCTACTGCAGTAGGAATTGAAAAATTGGTAATGAAAAAAGGCAAAATGATTGGCTACTTTGTTTCTGATCAACAATCAGATTATTATCAATCAAAGCGTTTTCATAAAGTGATAAAATTTGTGCAAATGCATAGCAACCTTTGCCAAATGAAAGAGAAACAAACACCTAATGGCTTACGACTTTTATTGACTTTTGACAATGTAAAATCGACTAAAAGAGCTTTGGAATTGATGGAGATGCTGGGCGAGTAGATGCTGAGAATTAAAAACTTAAAATGGCGTATAAAAATCTTATACGCCATTTTTTTAATGAAATAAAAGTCTAATTATTATTCAAATTTTACATAATGCAAACCTTTGTTTCCAGAAACTATTATCTTAGTTTTAGAAAAAGCAATGTCATTAACAACTGAACCAGCAGGTAACTCCAGTTCAACTTGCCATGTTGCACCAGAATCTTTTGTAACAAATAATTTATCTCCCGATTGAATATACCATTGTGCATCAGTTCTAAGAAAGAAAGCGGCGACATTCGTTTTTACAACGTTCCATGTTTGCAGCATATCAGTAGATACCATTAAAGTATTGTCCGTTTTATTTATTCCAAATATTCTATTGATGTTTACAAACTTATAAGTGTTTGGATATATTTTTGAGTCGGCTTGTTTGGAAACCGTGTCTTTTACAATCCAGTTGTTGTAACCCGTTTCAGACTGTAGGATTACATTTTTTAGATTATTTGAACCATATTTTTTTGGATCGTAAAGGACACCCGCCTGATAAAATTTGTTGTCAGATACAGATTTTCCATAAACAGAAATTCCTAATCTAGCACTGACACTAGTGCCGCCACTACCAACTTTTGCTGCCCAAATAGGAGGGTCGTTTTTAATAATTGTTGATCCTTTGTCTGTCGTGTAGATTTGACCGCTTATCGAAGTAGTAAGAATACAGATTTTGTTGTCTAGATAACCTACTTTTAAACCGTTAATAGCTGGACTAAAGGAGAGATCAACATTGACTTTTTTTTGTGTTTCAAAAACATTATCAGTAAAAAATGCGGCACCAGTATTTGTTAAAACACCTGTTTTTTCGTCAACCATTTTAAAATCACCGTAATTTCCTGACTGATTGATTCTAGCTAGTTCATAGCCTCTAGGTGTTATAGCTAATTTTGCTGCTGCTCCAGAAAAACTCCCATCATTAGATGTAATACTATTTATATACGAAAATATAGTGTTACTATTTTCAAGAGCACTGGAGGATTGGATATCTACATTCCCAAGAATAGTTAATTTATTCCAGCCTTTCGCCATAGTAAAAAAGCTGATAGGACTACTGTTTAAAGAGTTAATTTGCAGTTTTAAAGTGTTTGTTCCTGTTGTTAAGTCAGTTGGGACTGTTAAAATGATTTTAGTATTTGAAATTTCTTTTGGAGTTATTTCGGTATTATTAATAAAGATTTTGGTTGGATAGTCTTTATTAATAAAATTGGTTCCTGTAATTTCTAAATTTTCCCCTGGAATAAGAAATTCAGAAGAAGCAGCTGAAATTGTAATAGGTAATGGTTGCGCTACAACTGGAGGCGGGGTATCTCCGGAATTATCACTTGAGCAGGAAACAAAAATCACTGTGGTTAATAGGGTTGATAATAGAAGTAGTTTTTTTTTCATGGTTTTTTTAGGATTAATTTTCTGATGTAAATAAATGAAATTCTCAAGCAATATCAAAACTCAGGATGTCACTCAGATTTTTTCCTAATAAAAAAGGGCGCATCATCATGCGCCCCTTTTGTGTTTGTATAGTTTTTAATTAGTTTTTTAAGTCTTTAATAACTTTAAAAGCAACATCAACTTGATCTTCACCAACTAAAATAGTAAATTCATTTGAAGTTGAAATTACCTCGTTTATGATTATTCCTTCCCAAGCCAAACGTTGAAAGATGAAATAATAAATACCAGGAACTACAATGTTCTCTTTTGGTAATTTTACCGTAATAGAAGCCAGATTGTCTAATTTCTGAATTAATTTTTCGCGCATAAAGTGTTTTTCAACTAAATGATTTACACTGCTGCTCACCACAATATTAGTTTCATTTACACCACGAGACGAAGTATAAAAAATATCAGATAAAGCATTAATATCAGAAATTAAATCAGCCTGTTTGTTTAAAACAGTTTCTGAAGCAGCAAAAGTGTAATCTGTCAATTCAGATCTTACCGTAATTTCGCCTATGTTTTTAATGACCTTATTGATCTTATGATTTAATTTAAAATCCAATTCTTCAGTCAGTCGTTTCAGCGACATTACAACAGCACCTTGTTTTACTTCCTTACCAAATTCACTTTCCAATTCCGTCATGATGTTCCGAGAAAGAGATGTTAAATTGATAATTCCAAGCGATAACGCATTCAATAAAAAGGGTTTTGTTTTAATGTAATTTTCGACGATTGAAGAAACGGTTTTCATAATTTTTTTTCTTTTTTTTTGTAACTTAATTGGGTTGGTTTAGTTAATTTATGTTATAAATCTCCACAAAGATAAATAAAAAAACAATTTGTTAGAATTATAACAATAAAAAAATATGTTAAAAGTGATAAAAAGCATCCGTAAAATGTTCAATTGCAAATGTTTCCTGCGTTTTATGGATTGCGGCGATGTCAAAACGAATGTTTAAATCATTTTTAAAATCCTTTTCCCTATCGTTTATGTAGGCATTTACTGCTTTTACCAGGAGTTGGATTTTTTTTGGCTTAACAAAATCTTGCGGAGATCCAAAATCTAAGCTTGATCTTGTCTTCACTTCTACAACTGCTAAAATATTTTCTTTTTGGGCAATAATATCTATTTCAGCTTTTTGAAAAGTCCAATTTCGTTCTAATATTTTATAACCATTTTCTTCAAGATATGCCACAGCAAGATCTTCTCCTATTTTGCCAAGTTCATTGTGTTCTGCCATAGTTTAGTTTTTAGTTTCAAGTTCGAAGTTTCAGGTTTCAAGTTTTTTGCACGCAAAGACGCGAAGTTGCAAAGTTTTAATTATCCTTTGCGACTTCGCGTCTTTGCGAGATTTTAATGTGGTATTTATTGAGTATGAAATACTGCTATTTCAGAAAAGTAACAGTACTTCCAGCTGCATTGACATCAATAGAAATTGTACTTCCCATAATCAAAGCTCTATTGTCCTGAATGTGCCCTGCTGGGAAATTGAAGATTACTGGGATATTGTATTTTTTAGTTACATCATCAATAATTTCTAGAGCATTTTTACCCCATGGCACTTCATTGTCTTTCATTTTGGTCATTCCGCCAATCATAATCCCTTTTAGATTTTCGATGCAGCCATTACGTCGCAAATTCATCATCATTCGGTCAATATGATATAGGTATTCATCTAGATCTTCAATAAATAAAATTTTATCCTTACAATCAATTGCCGATTGCGAACCTAATAAGCTGTAAAGAATAGATAAATTACCACCAACCAATTCGCCTGTAGCTTTACCAAAACGATTCATCTTATCTGGACCAATTGTATAAGAAACCGGCTCACCAAACAAACTGGCTTTCATCGAACTCACTGCCGCCGGAGTTGCTCGAGCTACCGTAACAGGCATAATACCATGTATCGATTTATAACCCATTGTATTTAAATGGTTATGCAAAACAGTAACATCACTAAATCCAATAACCCATTTTGGATGTTGTTTGAATTTTGTAAAATCTAACAAATCAAGCATTCGAACGGTTCCATAACCACCGCGAACACACCAAATTGCTTTAATGTTTGGATTGTCTAATTGTTTTTGAAAATCGGCAGCACGCTGTTCGTCTGTACCCGCAAGCTGATTAAAATCAAGCCCGATTGTTGAGCCTATTACAGCTTCTAAACCCCAGCTGTGCAATAAATCTATTGTTGGTTTTAAATTATCATCGATGTTTTTTCGAGCTGTTGCCAAAAGTGCGACAGTATCTCCTTTTTGTAAATAAGGCGGTGTTATCATGTTTTGTTGAGATTGACAGGTAAACGATTGTAAAGCAAAAATAAGAAATGCCAGTTTAGTGAAGTTAAAATATTTTAAGATTGCGGACTGGCTTTTCATAATTCTTCTGCGGTTTTTTAGTTATAGAATTAACAAATATAATAATTATCCAAAATCAAAATATTGAAATTTCCTACATTTTATTTAAATTGGCTCTTTAATTTTTAAAGTTATGCAAATTATTAAACTTCACTTTTTTTTACTCGCTTTTTTTGTAATTTTTATTTCAAAAGCTCAATCAAAAAAATATAATATACATACATTGGCTTTTTACAATTTCGAAAATCTCTTTGATATTTATGATGATGCAAGTACAAATGATGATGAGTGGACACCAACTGGGGCTCAGCATTGGACAAAAGAAAAGTACGATCAAAAACTAAAAAACTTATCAAAGGTCATTTCTGAAATTGGAACACCAGAGAATTCTAATGCACCTATTTTATTAGGATGCTCTGAAGTTGAAAATAGAGGTGTACTTGAAGATTTGGTAAAACAGGAAAAAATAGCTGGATTTGATTATGGAATCATTCATTTTGATTCGCCTGATCAACGTGGTATTGACGTCGCACTTTTATATCAAAAGAAATATTTTAGACCAACATCATTTGCTAATATTCCGTTATTGATATATAAAAAGAAAGCAGCTATTCAGGAAGATAAAAATGAAGATTTAGGAGATATAGAAGCTAAAACTGAAATAAAAAATAGAATTTTTACAAGAGATCAGCTTTTAGTAACTGGCTTTCTTGAAGAGGAAGAGATTCATATTATTGTTAATCATTGGCCTTCGAGATCAGGAGGAGAAAAAGCAAGCAGTATATTTCGTGAAGCAGCGGGAAGATTAAACCGTAAGATTATTGATTCATTGCAGCAAATAAATCCAAATGCGAAAGTAATTACAATGGGAGATTTAAACGATGGCCCTTTTAATAAAAGTATCAAGACAGCTTTAGGAGCAAAGGCAAAAAAGACAGAAGTCCCAGAATTTGGTGTTTTTAATCCATTTGAAGAAATGGCTGAGAAAGGAATGGGAACTTTGGCTTTTAGAGATTCATGGGATATTTTTGATCAAATTATGATGACTGGTTCATTAATAAATTCAGGTTTTTCTACATTCAAATTTTGGAAAGCAGGAATTTTTAATAAACCGTATTTAATTCAAACCTCTGGAAAGTATAAAGGATATCCGTTACGAAATACACTAGAACAAGCAGGTTTTAGTGATCATTTTCCAGTTTATATTTATTTGATTAAAGAAAAATTGTAAAGGCAAACTTTGCAGAGCATCTCTACAATTTCATTATCTTAGCTTCTCATAAAAATTTATAAAATGGCCATAGCAAAACCGTTCAATCTTACTAAATGGATTGAAGAAAACAGACAATTATTAAAGCCGCCAGTTGGAAATAAAAACCTTTATGTAGATTCAGGCGACTATATCGTAATGATAGTTGCAGGGCCAAATGCAAGAAAAGACTATCATTATAATGAAACCGAAGAGCTTTTTTATCAGTTAGAAGGCAGTATAAAAGTGGTAATTCAAGAAGATGGCAAGCGCAAGGAAATGGAGCTGAACGCAGGCGATATGTATCTTCATCCCGCTAAAATTCCGCATTCTCCAGTTCGTTCTGAAGGTTCAATAGGTTTAGTAATTGAGCGCAAACGTGCAGGAAAAGGATACACTGATGGATTGTTATGGCATTGTGATAAGTGTAATCATAAATTATATGAAGTGTTTTTTGAACTTCATAATATTGAGAAAGACTTTCTTCCGCACTTCGAGCATTTTTACAATTCTGAAGAATTAAGAACTTGTGATAAATGCGGCACTGTAATGGAAACTGATCCGAGATTTACGGCAAAAAAGTAATTTATTAGTTGAGTTAAAATATCAAACCCGACAAGTTTTAAAAACGAGTCGGGTTTGGAATATCTGACAAGATTAGATTTTAAAATCCATATAATCTGTGGCAAAAAATTATAGCTCAAATCTTTCCCCTTGTTCAGGATAAATAATTTTCACTCCTAAATCATTTTGATTTTTAATTTGCTCTTTTAGTTTCACAATATTCTTAGTCGGCGGTTTCAAATGTGTAATGATAATGTTGAAATCTTTTAGAGTTCCTTTTCCTGATAATTCTTCTAAAACATGAAGCTCTTTCATTAGATAATTGGGCGTTAAATGTCCAAACAAAAATTGATCAGGCTGTTCGTTTGGAAAAGAAACTTCAATAAAAATTCCTTTCAATTGTTTGTTTTGGACAAGAGGAGCAACTGCCGTCCATAAATTTTTAAGATTATCACTTTTTTCAACGACATCAGGTCCTGTATCACCTAAATATAAAACGTACGAATCTCCATTTTTTATTAAAAATGCAGTGCTTTCAAACGGATTTACGTGACTTAACGGGAATACTTTTACCGTCATTTGAGTGTTTGTAATCGGCGTTTCAAGGTTGGTTTTTAAAGTCTCAAAATGATATTTTTTCAAAGGAGTTCCAGGGCCTTTATCACCAAAATTTGCCCAAGTTTGATCATTGAAATAATGATTTTCCATCATTTCCATACATTTTTCAGTTGCATAAACTGTCTTAGAAGAATCTGCAGGCGAATTTATGATTAAGCCAGAAACGTGATCTAAATGAGCATGTGAAATAAAATATCCTTTTATGTATTTTCGCAAAACTTCGCTCGTTGAAACTTTAAAAACTTTGTTTTTTATGGCAACTTCAATTCCTGCATTTATAGTTCCTGCGTCTAAACAGATATAGTCGTTTGTATGTACAGGAGCGAGTAAATAAGCAGAAAGATTTTTTTCATCAATTCCGCCTTTTACACCCAGTGGAACGACTTGAAATGAAGTTTTTTGATCTTTTTGAGAAAAGGCATTTAGTGTAACTAATATAAGGCAGAGTAAAAGACGTTTAAAAAGAGTCATGTTTTTTATTTTAGAAAAGCAAATTTCATCAAATTTACGGAATAAAGCAGGCTTTGATTCTGTTATTACTATTAAATAGCCTTAAGTTTACTCTGATTTTAACTATTCTGATTTATTAGAAAGTAATTTTAAAACAATATCTTTACGTATTAATATAACAATTTTAACTAAAAAAGTTACAATGACAACAATAGCATCACAATTTGGCATAAATGAAGCACTTGAAAAGCTGGGAATAAAACAAGTAAATGAAGGAACTTCTACAGGAATAGAAAATTTCTCATCGGGTGAGATTTTGGATAGTTTTTCTCCTGTTGATGGAAAATTAATTGCATCTGTAAAGACTTCTACTCTTGAAGATTATGAAAAAGTAATGAAATCTGCAACAGAAGCTTTCAAAACATTTCGTTTAATTCCTGCACCGCAGCGTGGAGAAATTGTACGTCAGTTTGGGCAAAAATTGCGTGAAAATAAAGAGGCTCTTGGTAAATTGGTTTCATACGAAATGGGGAAATCTTTGCAGGAAGGTTATGGAGAAGTTCAGGAAATGATCGACATCTGTGATTTTGCAGTTGGATTATCACGCCAGTTACACGGATTAACGATGCATTCTGAAAGACCAGGACATCGTATGTATGAACAATATCACTCATTGGGAGTTGTGGGAATTATTTCTGCATTTAATTTTCCAGTTGCAGTTTGGTCTTGGAATACGGCTTTGGCTTGGATTTCTGGTGATGTTTGCGTTTGGAAACCTTCAGAGAAAACGCCACTTTGCGGTATTGCCTGCCAAAATATAATTGCTCAGGTTATAAAAGAGAATAATCTTCCAGAAGGAATTTCTTGTTTAATAAATGGAGATTACAAAATAGGAGAGTTGGTGACAAAAGATACTCGTATTCCGTTAGTATCAGCAACTGGTTCTACTAGAATGGGTAAAATTGTAGCGCAGACTGTTGCAGGTCGTTTAGGAAAATCATTGTTAGAACTAGGAGGAAACAACGCTATTATCGTAACTCCAGATGCCGATATTAAAATGACAGTTATTGGTGCTGTTTTTGGCGCTGTTGGAACTGCGGGGCAACGTTGTACATCTACACGTCGTTTAATTATTCACGAAAGTATTTATGATAAAGTAAAAGATGCATTGGTAACGGCTTACAAACAATTGCGAATTGGAAATCCGCTTGACGAAAATAATCATGTTGGACCGCTTATCGATTTGCATGCTGTCGAAATGTATGCGCTTGCTTTAAATAAAGTAGTTGCCGAAGGTGGAAAAATTCTTGTTGAAGGCGGAGTACTTTCAGGCGAAGGTTACGAAAGCGGTTGTTATGTTAAGCCTGCAATTGCCGAAGCTAAAAATTCATTTGAAATTGTACAGCACGAAACTTTTGCTCCGGTTTTATATTTGATTAAATATTCTGGAGATGTTGATGCTGCAATCGAAATTCAAAATGGCGTTGCACAAGGATTATCATCGGCAATTATGACTAATAATTTGCGTGAAGCAGAAAGATTTTTATCTGTTGTAGGTTCTGACTGTGGAATTGCAAATGTAAATATCGGAACTTCGGGTGCTGAAATTGGCGGTGCTTTTGGAGGTGAAAAGGAAACAGGCGGTGGTCGTGAATCTGGTTCCGATGCCTGGAAAATTTATATGCGTCGTCAAACCAATACAATAAATTATACAACTAGTCTGCCATTGGCGCAAGGAATTAAATTTGACTTGTAAAAATAGAGGATGAATTAATAAACCGCTTTTTTCAATATTTGGAAGAAGCGGTTTTTTTGTGTTGAATTTGTAGTAATTTATTTAGATTTGTATTTGATATAAACGAGTAATATATAATTCGATAAAATGCCTTTATTTTTTTTTGCAGGACTTACACCTTTTGGATACGGATTTATTGGAGTGCTCTTTTTATCTTTTTTACTGGCTTATTTTTGGCTTAAATCGTATGATAAAAAGAATAAACCAGGTTGTCTCTCAATTGGATTTGCAGGGTTGATTATTTGGTTTGTTCTTATGTTTCCAACTTTTTTTACTTTTTCAATTATTGAAAACGGAAATGCTGCAACGAAAGTTGGACTGGTCATTTTTTGGGCTTTTGTGTTGGCTTTGGTTATTTACTTTGTAACTGCAAAAAACACAGAGGGTGTTAAAAAAGTTATTTTCACTATCTTTAAGTACATTCTTTATTTAATACTTTTAGGACTGTTTTTGGTCTTGTTTTTTGGAATGACTTATTATATTTATTTGAGACTTTTTACAGCAGAAAAAAACGAAGATCCTGTGTGGCCGGCTCTTTTATGTATTTTTTTTGTTGCCGTACTCAGTGTAATTGGTTTTGGTCTCTTGGTGAGAGATAAAGAGGATAAGAAAAAGGAAAAATCGACTTTTTATGATTTGGCAGAGGCAAAGTTAAAGCCGCAATTAGTTGTTGAACTCGATTTGTCAAAAAATAAATTAAGTAAATTTCCAGATGAGATTTTACAATTTAAGAATTTGAAATTCTTAGTTTTAAGTCATAATGAAATTAGTGAAATTCCAAACGATATCAATAAATTACACAAATTAATAGGTCTGGATTTAAGTCATAATCCTATTTCAGATTTAGAAAGAAATCGCTTAAGAAAACTGCTTTCTAAAGAAGTTGAAATTGTATTTTAAGGAATTCTGTAAAAGAATATCCAAATAAAAGCATTTGTAAATATGAACGAATTTTTTGAATTTCTTACTCAAAACAAAGCCGATGCTGGATTGGTTGTTTTTTTAATGCTTTTCAGC
Source organism: Flavobacterium oncorhynchi (assembly GCF_002217355.1). Classification (GTDB taxonomy): domain Bacteria; phylum Bacteroidota; class Bacteroidia; order Flavobacteriales; family Flavobacteriaceae; genus Flavobacterium; species Flavobacterium oncorhynchi. Next base: position 478,855 of record NZ_MUHA01000007.1, read on the forward strand.
ATGGGTGTTGCTTTATTTCAAACCGTAATTTTTTCGGGACTTTATAACTTGAAATTTCCTAACTGGTTGTTTTTTGTTTTATGCCCGTTTACAGTTGGTGTGAGTTTTTTAATAGATCCCGGATATCCATTTGCGGTTATATTATTTTTGTTTGCTTCTGTTTTTCTATTCGCAATTGTCGGAATGATTTATTCTGGGATTAAAAGCAGTAAACAAGAAAAGATAGATAGAGAAAAATTTAATAGGATTCACAATATTCCAAAAACGAAACTTCAAGATAAACTTCTTGGATTCTTTGTTTTAGTTTGTATTGTTGGAGCTTTTTATGGGCTGGCTGTAACTGAGAATTTGAAGCTTCTGTTTTTAATTATTCCTGGATTTATACTTGTTAGTTCAATATTTTTTCCAAGCAGTAAAAGCAAATTTTATAAAATGCAGTCTATTTTACCAACATCAAAAATAGATGCAATTGCTATGGGTTTGGTTGAAATTGAAGGCGATTTGGAAGAAATCGAACCTATAATTTCTCCTTACTTCAAAAAACCATGCATTGGTTATTCGTATAAAATAGAAAAAGAAAGTCCGAGAGATGACGACGGCAGAACAACATATTCAACTATTTTCAGCGAAGTAAAAACAGGAAAATTTAAAATTAAAGACGAAACGGGTTCTGTTACGGTAGATGGCGAGGGATTAGAATATTATTTTGATAGAATTGACAATCAGTCTGGAGGAAAAACTAGATATACTGAAACGTACTTGAAAAGTGACGATTATATGCTTCTTATAGGTTACGCGGCTTCAGATAATGGTAGTGTATTAATAAAAAAAGACAGTGCTGATACTATTTTTGGAATTGCAGTTCCAAGGAGTATTTCATTTAGAAATAAATACAAACCGCTGCTCGATTCTTTTTTAACCGTTTTGTTTTTCATCTCACTTATACTCATCTATATTATTTTAAATTAAAGAAAATATGACTGTTCAAAACATTGCCTTACTTATCGGAATAATTCTAATTATTGTGTTTTTTAATTTTTTTATAAGAATTTACAATAAGTTGGTTATGCTGAAAAATAATAATGAAAAAGCATTTAGAAATATTGATGTTATCTTGATGCAGCGTGCAGAAGAAGTGCCGGAATTGGTGAAAATTGTGTCTAAATTTACAGAACATGAAACAGCCATGCTTACTAATTTGACTAAATTAAGAACTGATTTTTTAAATGCGAAAACAGTCGAAGAAAAGATTGATAATGCAAATGAATTTTCGAAATCATTAAAAAGTATTTTTTCAGTTTCTGAGAATTATCCAACATTGTTATCCAACAGTAACTTTTTAGAATTGCAGAAAAGAGTTTCTCAAATGGAGGATAAAATCGCTGACCGACGAGAGTTTTTTAACGATAGTGTAAACTTGTATAATGTGGGAATCCAAGAGTTCCCTAATTTTATTTTAGCTAAACTAATTGGGTATAAAACACAGACTTTATTTGATGTTACACCAGAAGACAAGAAATATGATGGAGTTCAACTTTAATACTTTTTTTGGTTACGAGAACGAAATTAACAGCTTGAATGACACAGTGCTTCTTTATGGTTTTGGCGGTATTATGTTTGGTTTAGTGACTTTAACATTTGCATCTTTCATAATTAGAAAGCTTGGTTTTGGTGTTGTTAACAGCTATTTTATAAGTCCGCTTATGTTGTCTTTGGGACTTACAATATTGCTTTCTATTTTGCCTACAATAGTATTTTATGTTGTAGCAAATGATATTTTACCGGTAAAAATTTTGTACTGTTGGATCACCATTTTTATAGGAATGTTTCTGTTTGTTATGTTTAATTTAGAAACAATTAAAAGCTTTTTTAGAGAGTTTAATAAAGTAAGCGAACAAGAAGAATTTAGAGATAGAAAAAGATAGATTATAATTTTGTCTTGTCCTGAATAATCTGTAGCGATTGTTTAGGACAAGACAAAATTTTTTGGCAAATTTGTTAAAGAGAGAAAAGGATTACTTTTATGAAGAAAAATAAAAATTAAAAGGATTGATGAACGCGGAAAATAGCTACATGGGATATTTGTTTTGCTCTTAAAATTAAATAGAGTATCGTATAAAATAAAATTGTGTTATTATATTCTTCTAGTTTTTGAAATGTATAGGCATAAAAAAAGCCTTTTTGATTATCAAAAAGGCTTTTAGAATATGGTAAAACTAGTATTTAGTCTTTACTAGATAGTTTCGATAATAATCTTAAAAATTCAACATACAACCAAACTAAAGTAATCATTAGTCCCATTGCGCCAAACCATTCCATATATTTTGGCATTCTTTGTTGTACCCCTTTTTCGATTTGATCAAAATCTAAAAATAAGTTTAAAGCAGCAATAACAATTACAAAAACACTAATTCCAATACTCATCATAGAATTTCCATGATGTACAGGAGTCCAGCTTGTAAACATTGAAACTACCCACGAAATTAAATAATAAGTTGCGATTGCTAATGTCGATGCAACAACAACAGACTTGAATTGCTCTGTAACTTTAACAATTCTGAATTTATACAATCCTAAACAAACTAGAAAGGTTACAAGAGTTGCGCCAACCGCATTAACAACGATTCCCGGATATTGTAATTCAAAAATTGCAGATATTCCTCCAATAAATAAACCTTCAAAAAGAGCATATCCAGGAGCTAAGTATGGAGAAGCTTGCGGTTTAAAAGCAGAAATAACAACTAAAATTAATCCAACAATTGCACCGCCAATTGCAGGCAGCATTGGATTCATTCCGTTAAATGCCATCCACCATGTAATCATAGATGATGCGCATAATATTAAAAATAAAATTGCTGTTTTATTAATAGTACCAGACAAAGTCATTTCCTGATTGTAATCAATAATTTTTGCTTCGTGTACTTCTTCAGCTCTTGAAACTGCATTTGATGAAAAACGCTTGTTGCTTAAAAATGGATTTTTTGAATTGAAGGCCATAGTTTTAATACATTTAATTGAACCCAAATATATGGAGTTTTTTCGAGGTGTGGCGGCTTGAGCTAAATTTTTAACATGATTTTCTCTTCTATAAAAAGCAGGTAAAAAAAAAGTCCATCAAAAAAATCTTGATGGACTCGTGTTTATTTTGAAGTAAATTTTAATTCAATAAATCTAAAACTAATGATGGAAATAACCCTAAAACAATATTTAAAACAATTGAAACAACTGCAACTGCATAAATAAGAAATGGTTTTCCTGTGCGTTTTTCGTTAGGTTCTTTAGAATACATTGCCAAAATAAGTTTGAAATAATATCCAACACTTATAATTGAGTTAATTACTGCCACAATAACTAAAGCGATATATCCCGCTTGAATCGTTTGATTGAATAAGAATAATTTTGCAAAGAATCCAGAGAAAATTGGAATACCAGCCATAGATAACAATGAACCAGTTAAGATAGCAGCCAATAATGGATTTGTTTTTCCAAGTCCGTGGAAGTTCGTAATATCTTCGTTATCCTGATTTTTGCAAACATATAGAATAACACTAAAAGCGGCAATTCCTGCTAAAGCATAAGCTGATGTATAATACAATAAAGTACCTGCAGATGTTGCAATAGATAAGAACGTCATTAACATGAAACCTGCGTGTGAGATTCCTGAAAATGCTAACATACGTTTTACATTTACTTGACGTAATGCCATTATGTTTCCAACTGTCATTGACGCAATTGAAATAATTACAATGATATTTTCAAATGTTCCTAAAAGTTCTTGATTTTCAAGAGATGGAATTAAATTTAGTCCTGCTACTAATTTAAAAAGAGTTGCAATCGCTACAACTTTTGCCAAAGTACTCATTAAAGCCGTTGTTAAAGCTGGAGAACCTTCGTAAACGTCTGGTGCCCAGAAATGAAATGGAACAGCAGCAATTTTGAAAAACATTCCAATTATCATTAAAACCATTCCGATTGGAAACCAGATTGGAAGTTCGGCAGATAAAGAACTTTCGTGAATTTCTGTAACATCAAAAGTTCCCATTGCTCCGTAAATCAAACAAATTCCAAATAAAATAATTCCAGATGCAAAAGATCCCATAAGGAAATATTTCATACCTGCTTCATTACTTTTAATGTTCAAACGATCGCTTGCTGCAAGAACATATAATGCGATAGATAAAATTTCGATTCCAAGGAAAAACATAGCTAAGTTTCCAAAAGAAACCATCGCAACGGCTCCAGCTAATAAAAAGATTTTTATAGCAATGAAATCTGAAATTTTCGATTGATGATTTTCGTAAAAATTATGACTTAATGCTACAAGGAAAATAGTCAGAATAATAAATAATGATGAAAAGGCAGTCGAGAATTTATCTACTGCAATCATATTATTGTAATAACTTGCTGTTGATCCAAATTCATAATAGTTAAGTGCCAAAACACCCAATAAACCTAAAATGGTAAATGGAACGATGCCTTTTCTAAAATTTAGAATTTCAAACAATAGGCAAAAAATACCCAATCCTGTTATAGCTATTAATGTATTCATTTTTGTTTTTTTGATTTAGGAAATCTAAAACGCCCTAATTTATTTTATTTAAAATATATATTTAATTTTTTAGCTTTTTAATTCTTTTCGTTTCGGATAAATCTGAAATCAAAAATCGTTGATCTGCCTTCTAAAATCTTAGTTTTTATTGATAACGTTTAAAATCGTTTCTAAACTTGGTGTAATCAAATCTGTAATAGGTTTTGGATAAAATCCAAAGAAAATTAGTACAGCGATAATTGCTACCATCGAAATTCCTTCGTTTACAGAAACATCTGCAAAAGTTCTTGAATTGGTTTCACCCAACATTACATTTTGAAACATTTTAAGCATATAGTAAGCTCCTAGAATAATCGTTGTTCCGCCTAAAACAGCAAACCAAATATTAATTTGAGATAAACTGTATAATACTGTAAATTCTCCAACAAAGTTAAAAGTAGTTGGCAAAGCAACAGAAGCTAAAACCAAAATTAAAAACATAGAAGTGAATTTTGGAGATTGCGTACGGATTCCTCCTAATTCGCTGATTTCTCTAGTTTCAAATCTTCTGTAGATAATTTCTGCAGCATAAAATAATCCAACTACGACAAAACCGTGAGCGATCATTTGCATAACAGCACCTCTAAAACCATCAATAGTTAAAGTGTAAGTTCCTGCAGCAATTAATCCAACGTGAGCTAGAGATGAATACGCTAATAATTTCTTTAAATCTTTTTGTCTTAATGCAACTATTGAACCGTAGATAACTCCAGCAATTCCTAAAGCAATAAAAATATTCATATATTCTTTTGAAGCAAGAGGCGCAAGTGGTAATTGCCAACGAATTACACTGTACAATCCCATTTTTAACATGATACCAGATAAAAGCATTGTTCCAACTGTTGGCGCTTTTTGGTACACATTTGCCTGCCATGTGTGGAAAGGAATAATTGGAATTTTGATTGCATAAGCTAAGAAGAATGCCAAGAAAATCCAGAATTGTTCGCAAGCTGATAATTCTACTTTGTATAAATCTTCGATTAAGAAGCTGCCTGCTTTTTGATATAAATAGATAAAAGCAGTCAGCATGAATAAAGAACCTGCAAGTGTGTAAATAAAGAATTTTACAACCGCTTTTCTTCTTTCTTCAGCATCGCCATTACCCCAAATAAGAGCAATAAAGTAAATAGGAATAAGAGCTAGCTCCCAGAAAATATAATATAAAAGACCATCTGCAGCCAAGAAAGTTCCTGTCATTGCAAACGCCATAAATAAGATCAAAGAATAAAAGGCTTTTGAATTTTTATATTCATTCCCAAAAGAAGAAAATATAATAATTGGAGTCAAAGCAGTTGTCAATAAAAGCATTGCAATTGCTAATCCATCAGCATTTAAAGCGAATGAAATTTTAGGCTGTGTGATCCAAGCATTGATAAGGCTGATATTTTCACCAGCATTAAAATGGTTTAACAATACAACCGAACAGCCTAAAGCTGCCAAACTAAAGAACAAAGCTACTTTTGAAGCGAGTTTGTCACCTGCAAAATAGGTGATAAATGCACCAACTAAAAGAATAATTAATATAAGAGAAACGTTCATAGTTATAAAATTATTGAGCTAAAAATAAATAAGAAACAATTGCGCAAAGACCTAAAACGAAAGCAAAAAGATATAATCCGATACTTCCAGTCTGCAGTTTTTTACCCTGAAAAGCTAATTCATTTGCTATTTTTCCTAATCCGAAAACAAGTGCCGATAAACCAGTTTCGATATAATCTCTAAAGAATCTTGATAATCCGTTTATAGAGCGAACAAATATCGCATCGTAAGCTTCATCAACATAATATTTGTTGTATAACACTTTTGTTAAACCTGTAATGTTTTCATCAGTTTCAGGAACATTATCTTGTTTAAAGTATTTTACGTAAGCAATTATAATTCCTAATAAACCGCCTAACACAGCAACACCCATTAAAGTGTATTCTGTTGTGCCTAAATGGTGTTCTTCGCCAGCTGCTTTTGTGAAAAGAGGAGCTAAATATTCATTTAACCAGCTGTTTCCAGGTAAACTGATTAGTCCGCCAAAAGTTGCTAAAATCGCTAAAATGATTAATGGAATTGTAATTAAAGCACCACTTTCGTGTAAGTGATGTTTTTGCTCTTCAGTTCCTCTAAATTCTTTAAAGAAAGTTAAGAACATTAAACGGAACATATAGAAAGCTGTCATGATTGAAGCAATAGATCCAACAACGTATAAAGGAATACTGTGGTGGAAAGCTGTCATTAAGATTTCGTCTTTTGAGAAGAAACCTGAGAAAAACGGAACTCCTGAAATGGCTAATGAAGAAATCAACATTGTCCAAAATGTGATTGGCATTGCTTTACGCAAACCACCCATTTTACGCATATCCTGCTCACCATGTAAACCGTGAATAACAGAACCAGATCCTAAGAACAAACAAGCTTTAAAGAAAGCATGTGTGATTACGTGAAAAACAGCTACTTCGTAAGCTCCAAATCCTAATGCTAAAAACATTAATCCTAATTGTGAAACGGTAGAGTAAGCTAATACTTTTTTAATATCTGTTTGAACTAAACCAATTGTAGCTGCAACTAATGATGTTATTGCTCCAATAATGGCAATTACGTTTTGTACATCTGTTGCAAGATCAAAAACAAAGTTTAATCTTGTTACCATGAAAATACCAGCTGTTACCATCGTAGCAGCGTGAATTAAAGCAGAAACCGGAGTTGGTCCAGCCATCGCATCTGGTAACCAAGTGTACAATGGAATCTGTGCAGATTTACCGCAAGCTCCAATAAACAAACATAAAGCTGCTAAAGAAAGTAATGGTAAGTTTAAATCTGTTGTTCCAGCAATTGCAGTTTTTAAAGTTGTATAATCTAAAGTAGAGAACATTGAACCAATGATGAACATACCAATTAAAAGACCTAAATCTCCAATTCTGTTCATAATGAAAGCTTTCTTTGCGGCATCATTGTAATCTTGGTTTTTATGCCAAAATCCAATTAATAAATAAGAGCAAAGTCCAACACCTTCCCAACCGATGAATAAAACTAATAAGTTGCTTCCAATTACAAGAGTAATCATAAAGAATACGAACAGATTTAAATACGCAAAGAATTTGTGCATATTCTCATCGTCATGCATGTAACTGATAGAGTATAAGTGAATCAAAGATCCAATTCCGGTTACAAATAACAACCAAAGAACAGATAATTGATCTAATAAAAATCCAAGATTGATTTTTATGTTACTAATTTGAATCCAATCAAATAAAGTAACTTCAATTGCTTTTCCAGTTGCAGTTATTTGATTAAAAAGAACAAGAGTAACTATAAAAGAAACAGCCACGGCAGCAGTCCCGATAAATCCGGAAACTGTTTTTCCTAAGCTTTTCCCAAAGAAAACATTAATTAAAAATCCTAAAAAAGGAGCTAAAACTAAAACTAAAGCTAAATTGGTATCCATTTCTATTTTATCCTTTTAAATTTTTTAAATTATCGATACTAATTGAGCCAATGTTTCTAAAAATCGAAACAAGAATAGCCAATCCTACTGCAACTTCAGCCGCAGCAACTGCCATCGAAAAGAATACAAAAACTTGTCCTTGTGCATCTTGATGATAAGTTGAAAAAGCCACAAATAAAAGGTTTACTGCATTCAACATGATTTCGATAGACATGAAAACGATAATAGAGTTTCGTCTGTACAATACACCAAAAACACCAATACAAAAAAGTACAACACTTAAAAAGATGTAATTTTCAATACCTATTTGATTTAATATATTACCCATTATTTATTTAATTTTTCTTTTTTAGACAATAATACAGTTCCAATCATTGCAACCAAAAGTAAAATCGAAGCAAATTCAAATGGCACCATATATTCGTTCAACAATATTTTACCCAATACTTTAATAGATTGGAAATCTTCTCCAGTTGAATCATATTCACCAACAATAGGTTTAGAGTTAATGAATATTGCAATTAAAACTACGCAAATCAAACAGAAAGAAACAATAGCTCCCAAACGTGTGATTCTTGGTCGGTGAACTTCTCGCTGCTCGTTCAGGTTCATCAACATGATGGTAAACAGGAACAGAATCATAATTGCTCCAGAATAGACTATTATATGTACAATTGCTAAAAATTGAGAGTTTAATAATAAATAATGACCAGCAATAGAGAAGAAACAAATCACTAAGTAAATTGCTGAGTGAATTGGATTTCTGCTAAAAATGGTTAAAAAAGCAGTTATTACGGTGATAAACGCTAAGAAACAAAATATAATTTGTACAGTTGTTGCGTGTGCAAAATCAGGAATATGTATCATTAGTTAGCGTTATTTAATTGTGAGTTTTTAATAGCCATTTCTAAAGGCATCACTAATTTGTCTTTTCCAAAAATGAAATCTTCTCTTTCATAATTAGCAGGAACTAATACTTTAGAAGTTGTCAAATAGATAGCATCTTTCGGGCAAGCCTCTTCACACAATCCACAAAAAATACAACGAAGCATGTTTATTTCATAAATCGAAGCGTATTTTTCTTCTCTGTATAAATGTTTTTCATCTGGTTTACGTTCAGCAGCTTTCATTGTAATGGCTTCTGCAGGGCATGATAAAGCACATAATCCGCAAGCAGTACAATTTTCGCGGCCTTGCTCGTCACGTTTCAGCATGTGCTGACCACGATAAACTGGACTCATTTCACGAACTTCTTCTGGATAGTGAATCGTAATTTTTTTTCTAAAAAGGTGCTTAAGCGTAATAGCAAGACCTTTTACAATCGCCACAAGATACAATCGTTCCAAAAAAGACATCTCTTTATTAGAGACCACTTTTTTTCTACCCGATAATGATATAGTTTCTATTGACATTTCTTAATCTATGATTTATGATTTTCAATTTGAGATCAATCAAATTTTAAATCTATTTTATTTTTATTTGAAGCCAGTTACGGTTCTTAGAATCCTAAAGCTGCTGCGATATCGTGTCTTAAAATAACAGCACCCGTAATCATAATATTAATAATCGAAAGCGGAATTAAAATTCTCCAGCCTAAGTTCATTAATTGGTCATATCTAAATCTTGGAATCGTCCAACGCACCCACATGTAAAAGAATATGAAGAAACATATTTTTACAAATAATACCGCAATTCCTAAAAGATTAGCTGTGTTTATTCCAACATTTTCTACCATCCATTGCATTCCTGGGTAATTGTAACCTCCAAAGAATAAAACAGAAATAATAGTAGCAGAGATAAACATACTTGCATATTCAGCAAATAAATAGAATCCCATTTTCATTGATGAATATTCAGTATGGTAACCACCGATTAATTCGTTTTCACATTCTGCTAAGTCAAACGGTGTTCTGTTAGTTTCAGCAAATGAACAAATTAAGAAGATTAAGAATGATAAAGGCTGATAAAAAACATTCCAGTTCATTCCTTGCTGTTGTAATGAAATTTCTCTTAAACTCATTGTTCCTGTCATCATCAATAAAGCGATCATTGATAATCCCATTGCAACTTCATAAGAAACCATTTGTGAAGCTGCACGAACAGCTCCCATTAAAGAGAATTTATTGTTTGAAGCCCATCCACCAATCATGATACCGTAAACTCCAACAGAAAGAACTCCAAAAATGTATAGTAAAGCAATATTTACATCAGTTGCTTGAAGATAAATATCTCTTCCAAAAAGATGCAGTTTATCTCCCCACGGAATTACAGCACTTGTCATTAAGGCTGTACTCATGGCAATTGCAGGACCTACAACGAATAAAAATTTGTTTGGCGTGTTTGGAAAAAATTCTTCTTTTGAGAATAATTTCATACCATCGGCAAGCGGCTGTAATAAACCTCCCCAACCTGCACGGTTTGGACCAACACGGTCTTGAAGAAAAGCAGCAACTTTACGTTCAGCCCAAGTAGAGTACATTGCCATAATCATTGTTACCGCAAAAACGACAACAATAACAACACTTTTTTCTATAATAAATGCACTTTCCATTTCTTAAACTTTTTTATCATTAGTAGTTAATGGAATTGCTGCCATACTAATTTTTTTACGGTCAATATCTCTACCTAAAAGAATATTCTTCTCTGTATCGATTTCAACTTTCTCTAATTTTTGAGTGTAGTTATTTTGGTTAATAACAGAATCTTTTTCAAATTCTCTTGGTCCTTCAATAACCCAGTCATTAACGTTTTTGTGATCAAAACGACAGCTGTTGCAAATGAATTCTTCAACTTCATGATACTCGTCTTTGCGACCAGTTACACGTTGAATTTCTCCACCAAACATCCAAACTGTAGTTTTACCGCAGCATCCAGGAGTAGTACATTCTCTGTGTGCGTTATAAGGCTTGTTAAACCAAACTCTTGATTTAAAACGGAAAGTTTTGTCAGTTAAAGCTCCAACTGGACAAACGTCAATCATGTTTCCAGAAAACTCATTGTCGATTGCTTTTGAGATTCCAGTTGAAATATTAGCGTGATCACCACGATCTAATACTCCGTGAACTCTGTTGTCTGTCAATTGATCTGCAACTTGTACACATCTTTGGCATAAAATACAACGGTTCATATGCAGTTGAATATTCGGACCAATATCTTCTGGTTCAAATGTTCTTTTTTCTTCAATATAACGTGATTTTGGGTTTCCGTGCTCAAAACTTAAATTTTGAAGATCACATTCACCAGCTTGATCACAAATAGGGCAGTCTAATGGGTGGTTGATCAATAAAAATTCTGTTACAGATTTACGCGCTTCGGTAACTCTGGCAGAAGATTTACTGTTTACTTCCATTCCGTCCATACATCCTGTTACACAAGATGCCATTAATTTTGGCATTGGTCTTGGGTCAGCTTCACTACCTTTAGAAACTTCAACTAAACAGCAACGACATTTTCCACCGCTCCCTTTTAATTTTGAGTAATAGCACATGGCTGGCGGTACCAAATCTCCACCAATCATACGTGCAGCCTGCAGGATCGTTGTTCCTGGTTCTACGTCTATACTTTGACCGTCTATGGTTACTTTCATCTCTTTATGATTTGAATGTTGAAAGTCGGAATATTGAAAAGAATTGCTGTCCTTTTTAACATTATGAACTTTATAACTTTCTGCTTTTTATTTTTATACGATTACTTTACCGCCTACTAAATGCTTCACTTGCGAAAAAGGTTCAGCAACAAAGTGATCTCTATTTTTAATTTTTTCTGGGAAACGAACGTGATATTCAAATTCATCTCTAAAGTGACGAATCGCTGCTGCTACTGGCCAAGAAGCGGCGTCACCAAGTGGACAAATTGTGTTTCCTTCAATTTTACTTTGAATGCTCCACAATAATTCAATATCTTCTTCACGGCCTTGACCGTTTTCGATTCTCCATAAGATTTTTTCTAACCATCCTGTTCCTTCACGACAAGGTGTACATTGTCCGCAAGATTCGTGGTGATAGAAACGAGCAAAATTCCAAGTGTTTCTTACGACACAAGCAGTATCATTGTAAACAATAAATCCTCCAGAGCCTAACATAGATCCGGTAGCAAAACCACCATCACTTAAAGATTCGTAAGTCATTAAACGATCTTCTCCGTTTGCTGTTTTGAAAATCAATTCTGCTGGTAAGATTGGCACAGAAGAACCTCCCGGTACAAATGCTTTTAATGGACGGCTTGAAGACATTCCTCCTAAATATTCATCAGAATTCATGAATTCGTCAACACTTAAACCTAATTCAATTTCATAAACCCCAGGATTTTTGATATGCCCTGAAGCAGAGATTAATTTAGTTCCAGTAGAACGTCCAATACCAATTTTAGCATAATCGTCACCAGAATTGTTTACAATCCAAGGCACCGTTGCAATAGTTTCAACATTGTTTACCACTGTTGGATTTGCCCAAAGTCCTGAAACTGCTGGGAAAGGCGGTTTAATACGAGGATTTCCTCTTTTACCTTCTAGAGACTCAATAAGTGCAGTTTCTTCTCCACAGATATAAGCTCCAGCTCCACAGTGAACGTGAAGTTCAAGATCGTAACCTGAACCTAATATATTTTTTCCTAACCAGCCTGCAGCTTTGGCCTCGGCAATTGCTCTTTCTAAAATTTTGAAAACCCACATATATTCTCCACGAATGTAGATATATGAAAGGTTTGCACCTAAAGCGTAACTAGAAGTAATCATTCCTTCGATCAACAAGTGAGGAATAAATTCCATCAAATAACGATCTTTGAAAGTTCCCGGTTCAGATTCGTCGGCGTTGCAAACTAAGTGTCTTGGTTTTCCTGATTTTTTGTCAATAAAACTCCATTTCATTCCGGCAGGGAAACCCGCGCCGCCACGACCACGAAGACCTGATTTTTTTACTTCTTCAGTAACTTCATCTGGTGTAAGTGTTTTTAAAGCTTTTTCTACAGAAGCGTATCCGCCATTTTGACGATATACTTCGTAGGTTTTAATTCCAGGAATATTGATTTTATCTAATAATATTTTTTGTGACATCTTATTTATCGTGTAATATTATTTTATCATCTCTACAATCAGCGATTAACTGATCGATTTTGTCTTCTGTCAATTTCTCTTTGTAGAAATCGCCTAACTGCATCATCGGAGCGTATCCGCAAGCACCTAAGCATTCTACACCAGCAATGGTAAACATTCCGTCTGGAGTAGTTTCACCCATTTTAATGCCTAATTTTTCAGAAGTATAATCCATTAAATTTTCGGCACCATTTAAACAACAACAAGAAGTCTGGCAAAACTCAAACATGTATTTTCCAATTGGTTTTTGGTTGAACATGGTATAAAAAGTAACCACTTCATAAACCTCGATTGGTTTTATCTGAAGAATCTCGGCAACTTTGTCTTGCAATTCAATGCTAAGCCAGTTGTTATGCGCATCCTGCACTTCGTGCAAAACAGGCAGTAAAGCCGATTTTTGTTTGCCTTCTGGATAATGACTAATCAATTCATTGATACGAGTGATCAATGCCTCAGTCATATTTATTTCTTGTTTGTAATGTTTACGTTCCATTTTATTTTAGATTTTAGATTTAAGGCTTAAGATTTTTTAATCTGATGTCTTTAAATCCATATTCTGCAATCTTTGTTTAAGTTTTAGATTCTTCAATCTGAATTTTCAATTCCTAACTGTAATTTTTAAATCTAAATTCTAAAATCTGCATTTCAATCAGTAATCTAAAATCTATAATCTAAAATCTACAATTTGTTAGGCGTCTAACTCTCCTGCAATTACGTTTAAACTCGAAAGGATAACAATCGCATCAGAAAGTAATGAACCTTTAATCATTTCAGGATAGGCTTGGTAATAAATAAAACAAGGTCTTCTGAAATGTAATCTATATGGAGTTCTGCTTCCGTCTGTAACTAAATAGAATCCAATTTCTCCGTTTCCTCCTTCAACAGGGTGGTAAATTTCTGCAACTGGTACAGGAACTTCTCCCATTACAATCTTAAAGTGATAAATTAAAGATTCCATTGAAGTGTAAACATCTTCTTTTGGAGGAAGGTAGTAATCAGGAACTTCTGCGTGGTATTCGTTTCCAGCCGGCATTTTATCCAAAGCTTGACGAATAATGCTTAAACTTTCCCAAACTTCGGCATTACGAACGCAGAAACGATCGTAAGTGTCACCTGATTTTCCAACAGGAACATTAAATTCGAAGTCTTCGTAAGAAGAGTAAGGCTGCGCAACGCGAACATCATAATCAATTCCGGCAGCACGTAAGTTTGGACCTGTAAATCCGTAAGCCATTGCTTGTTCAGCAGAAATAGCACCTACGTTTACAGTTCTATCAAGGAAAATTCTGTTTCTTTCGAATAAGTTTACGAACTCTTGCCAAGCAACAGGAAAATCTTTTAAGAAAACATCTAATTTGCGAAAAGCTTCTGGTGACCAGTCTCTTTCGAAACCACCAATTCTTCCCATGTTTGTTGTTAAACGAGCGCCACAAATTTCTTCGTAAATCTCATAAACCTTTTCTCTGAATTGAAAAACGTACAAGAAACCAGTATAAGCACCAGTATCTACTCCTAGAATCGAGTTACAAATTAAGTGATCGGTAATACGAGCAAGCTCCATTACAATAACTCTTAAGTATTGTGCTCTTTTAGGAACTTCAATATTTAGTAATTTCTCTAAGGTCATCCACCATCCCATATTGTTAATAGGAGAGGAGCAATAGTTCATACGATCTGTAAGAGGTGTGATTTGATAGAAAGGACGATTTTCAGCAATTTTCTCAAAAGCTCTATGGATGTAACCAATAGTTGGTTCAGCCTCTAGAATTCTTTCACCATCCATTAATAGGATGTTTTGAAAAATACCGTGAGTCGCAGGATGCGTTGGTCCTAAATTCAGAACCGAAAGCTCGCTTCCGTCTTCGTTTAGTTTGTCCTTAATTATTTTAGCATAACGATGCTCTGGTGGTAATAATAGTTCTGACATTTTATAATGTTGAATTATTTTTTAGCAATTTGTTGTTGTTCTTCCAAAGAATCTGTCGTCTTTATCAGTTCTTCCGCTGTCTTCCATTGGGAATTCTTTTCTCATTGGGAAAGACACCATTTCGTCCATATTCAAAATACGTTTCAATTGCGGGTGACCAATAAAATTGATTCCGAAGAAATCGTATGTTTCTCTTTCCATCCAGTTTGAACTCAAGAAAATATTTGAAACGGTTTTGATCTCTGGTTTTTCACCATTCAAGTAAACTTTGATTTTAATACGTTTGTTTTCGTACCAGTTGTGCAAGTGATAAACTATCGCAAATTGACGATCTGTGTCGTTGTCTGGATAATGAATGCCGCATAAGTCTGTTAAAAAGTGAAAACGTAAATCAGAATCATTTTTCAGGAAAAGGATCAATGCTGTGATTTTTTCAGGAGTTGTTTCTAATGAAAAAATATCTCTTTCTTGTTGAAAGTTAAAAACACTTGTATCAAATGTTTCTGTAAGTTTATCTTGAATCAGGGTATTTTCTAAAGCCATCTTATGAAATGTTATAGGAAGCTAATAATTCTTGGTATTCTGGAGAGCTTCTGCGTCTAACAGATTCACTTTTTACCAATTCTTGTAATCTCATTACTCCGTCAACGATTTGTTCTGGTCTTGGAGGACATCCTGGAACGTAAACGTCAACCGGGATTACTTTATCAATTCCTTGCAGAACTGAGTACGTGTCGAAAACACCTCCCGATGAAGCACAAGCTCCAACGGCGATTACCCAGCGAGGTTCAGACATTTGTTCGTAAACTTGTCTTAAAATCGGGGCCATTTTTTTTGAAATTGTTCCCATTACTAATAACATATCTGCTTGACGAGGAGAGAAACTCACACGCTCAGATCCAAATCGTGCTAAATCGTAATGTGAAGCCATTGTTGCCATAAACTCAATTCCGCAGCAAGATGTTGCAAATGGTAAAGGCCAAAGAGAATTCGCGCGTGCCAGACCTACAACATCATTTAGTTTTGTTGCGAAGAAACCTTCACCAACAACACCTTCAGGTGGCGCAACCATATTTACATTTGAATCGCTCATTTTTATTTTAGATTGTAGATTTCTGATTTTAGATTTTTAATCTTGAAATCGAAATCAATATTTTAAAAAATCAATATTGTATTTTGAAGAAATTAGCTTTCAAATCTATCCCGATAGCTATTGGGACTGAAATCTAAAATCGCATTTATTCCCAGTCTAAAGCTTTCTTTTTGATGATGTAGAAAAAACCAACTAAAAGCAATGACATAAAAACAATCATTTTCAGCATTCCTTCAATACCAAGTTCTTTAAAATTTACTGCCCAAGGATAAAGAAAAATCACCTCTACGTCAAACAATACAAACAGGATGGCAACTAGGAAATATTTTACTGAAAAAGGAATACGTGCATTACCAACAGATTCGATCCCGCACTCGAAGTTTTTATCTTTAACTTCAGAGGTTCTTTTTGGGCCTAATTTTCCAGAAATAATGATTGTTCCTACAACAAAACCAACAGCTAGAATGAACTGCATTAAAATAGGAATGTAACTGTATTGATCAGATTGCATAAGCTTAACTTTTTTACTTAAAGAATAAGCCACAAAGATAACTTTCAATGACGTAAATCACAAACTAAAGGGGGACATAAGTACGCAATGCAACAACGTTTGGGTGTAATTTTTATTGATTATAAATAAGGTCTTAAAATTTTAATATTTTTTTAAGAAATGAGCAAAAAAAAACGTCTCGATGTGTATCGAGACGTTTTTAAAACCATTCAGAGGCAAAAAAAATAAATTGCTATATTTTTCTTAGATTACTGCTACTTTAGCAGCAACTTTCCCTTTTCTTCCTTCTTCTTCTTCATAGCTTACACGGTCACCTTCGCGTAATTCTTCCGCGTTAATTCCTGAAGCGTGAACGAAGATGTCCTTTCCTGTTTCTTCGTCTGTAATGAACCCATAACCTTTAGATTCATTGAAAAATTTTACTGTACCTGTACGCATTGTAATTGTAATAATAATTTATAATAAAGCAAATGTAATATATAAATTCATACAAAAGACATTAGGGTGTTAAATTTTTGTAAAAATTATTGATTTCCAGTGTTTTTACGTGGTTTATTGCATCAAATTTTATATGAAATGCCATAATTTGAGAATCGTTAATTGTAAGAATATAAAAACGAGTCGATTGTAGGAATTTGAAATTTTAAGAAATTTTATTTTTAAGTATGTTTTTTCTCTTTTTTGAAAAGTAAAAAAGAGAAATATTTAGTGGATTTAATAAAAATTTATGCCTTATTTTAATAATCTTAAGTTATTTATATTTTGTATAAAGAGTAGCTGAACAAGATTGAACAACGTAATCAGAGACGTATATTTTTTCCTTTTCGATTATTGCTGTATTTGGCGGGATTATAGACCAAATTGTTTTTTCTTTTGCAATTTCTCGCCCGTCTGTCATTTTGAGGATAAAAAACAATTTATACGTTTTTAATTTATGATCAAAAACCGTCGATTTAGAGTTGTTTTTTAGTTCGTATTCAATTTCAATCTCTTTGTTAGTGTTTTTGTCAGAGAAACAAATAATTTTAACCTGTAAGTCAAAGTCTTTTTCCTGATCGTCAGCTTGTTGCTTTTCTAATGAAATGTCTCTTGTAGGTTGATTTGGTATAGAAATGCAACTACAAAAAGTAAAACAGATTAGAAAAGGGACTATTTTTTTCATTATTTAGAGAATAACATTAATATTCTCAGTATAGATTGATTGTTATATTGATTTTTAAATTTCACATTGATATTCTCTATTTTTTCTCTAGAAAGCGGCATGTAAAATGAATTTATAATTTCATCGAATTTGATGGTCTCTTTTTCATGAAGATTTTTTAAAATAGTACTTCCCATCAAATTGTTGAAGGTCTTTTTATACTGTTTAAAAAGAGATTGGTAAATTTTTGGATGTTCTTTGTATTGACTGTGGTCTTCTGTAGTAAGTTCGTCTGCCAGAAAACCTAAATAAGGAAGGTCTAAAAGTACTCTATTTTGGCTAATTAAGACCATATTAGTCAAGTCTTGAAGATCTTGCTTTTTACTGCTTCTCCCATAATCAGTAAGAATTCCTGCTTGTTGTATAAAAAGCTTATTTAATTCACGTACAAGTTGTGCTAACTCAGATTCTTTGTTATCAATAGTAGATACTTTTAATCTGTTATATAATACATCTGTTAAATCGTGGATACTATTAGATATTTTCAGGATAGTTTTTTTTTCATCTACATTAAAATTTTTCAAATCGGCAACAAGTAATTCTTTGCTTAAGTCATCGTAGCGTTTTGTTAATTTGAAAAAATAAGCGTCTGTGTTTTTAAAAAATAGGCTTTTATCTTGTTCTTTTTCGTTAAAATCGTTAGTTACACTTACTAAAAAGTCATAGAATTTGGAACAAGCCAAAACGTTATAAATAACTTCAATACGATTTTTTTTGATAGCCAATTCTTGTTCTGAAACGTTGCTGTTAATAAGAAGTTTGCCTTTTTTATTGGTGAAGTAAACAGCATCAAAATTTTGTTTTTTCGAAAAATCATTTTTTTCAAAATCAATAAAAGGTTTGCCTTCAGCATTCAATAAGAAAGCCATATTCTTGATTTTTTTCTCAGGCATTTCGGTTAAATAGCGATAGCTTTTGTTGTAATCAACAAGTAGTGCTTTGTCTTTAAATTCTAGTGCTTTTGCATTATCTCCCAAAGCATAGTAGCTGGTTGAGATATTTGCCATTAAAGCCCAATAAATTTTTTTGGTTTTTTTATTGTTTACATCATATTTAGAAACTTCACTTTCCCAAAATTTTATTTTTTCCTCAAGGAGATTTTTTATTTTAAGATAGTTCTCATCTGTGTCTTCTAAATTTCTGGTAAACTCAAAAGCATCCACAGATTGGTTTATTTGGTCAAGATCATCGTCTTTAAATTTGTATAAAGGAAGGGTTTCTTCAATTCTGGTAAAATCAATCGTTTCTTTAATCTCTTTGAAAAAATTATACAAAACATCCTTATTGTAAAGGTCATAACAATTTTGGTTAATCGTTCCGCTTGAATTTTTAAGAAGTAATTGTATTTGGTTGTTTGCAATTTCTTCTGTTTTAATACTGAAGTTGTTATAAGCACTTACCTCTGAGATAACTTGAGAGGAGTTAAAATCTTTAGTATAAACAACTTCGTTTTTTCGTTTTATTGTAAAATTCAGCTTTGAAGTAAAGACGATTTGACCAATATAACTGATGTCGTTACCGTTGGTTATTTTTTCTACTTTAGTATCAAGATACGTGCTGATAGGTTGTATAAATAACAAATAGTCGCTCTGTGTTGGAGCGACTATTTCTAAATTTCTTAAGCTAAGATTGCGAATCGCATAGGCAGAGACTTGATTGTCTATTACGCTGCGTTCTACAGGATCTTCTACGATAACACCTATTTTATTACTTTCTATTTTTACTTTAGGATATTTCCAATCGTAAAATGAGTATAAGACTTGTTTTGGGCTTTGTGCAAAACAGTTTACAACAAAAAGCAGTAAAAAGATTTTTTTTATCATTATTTTTTTAGAGGTCTAATTTAATTGAAAGCTCTTTTAATTGTGCGTCGTCAATTGCTGCAGGGGCATCGATCATAACATCACGTCCTGAATTATTTTTAGGGAAAGCAATAAAATCTCTAATAGTTTCTTGGCCACCTAAAATAGCTACTAATCTATCTAATCCAAAAGCTAAACCTCCGTGCGGCGGTGCTCCAAACTGGAAAGCATCCATTAAGAAACCAAATTGAGCTTTTGCTTCTTCTTCAGTAAATCCTAAATATTTAAACATTAACTGTTGTGTAGCTTTATCGTGAATACGAATAGATCCACCGCCAATTTCGTTTCCGTTTAAAACCATATCGTATGCATTTGCACGAACTTTTCCTGGTTCTGTTTCCAGCAAAGTCATATCTTCTGGTTTTGGCGATGTAAACGGGTGGTGCATGGCGTGGTAACGACCGCTTTCTTCGTCAAGTTCTAATAATGGAAAATCTACAACCCATAATGGAGCAAATTCTTCAGGTTTACGTAAACCTAAACGAGTTGCTAATTCCATACGAAGTGCTGAAAGCTGTGCGCGAGTTTTGTTAGCTGGACCAGAAAGTACAAAAATCATATCTCCAGGATTTGCTTCCGTTGTTTTTGCCCAGTTTGCTAAATCATCTTGATCGTAGAATTTATCTACAGATGATTTGTATGTTCCGTCTTCGTTGCATTTTACATATACCATTCCAGACGCTCCAACTTGCGGACGTTTTACCCAGTCAATTAATCCGTCAATTTCTTTACGGGTATAATTTCCTGCTCCAGGTACAGCAATTCCCACAACTAATTCAGCTGCATTAAATACAGGGAACTCTTTGTGTTGTGCAAATTCATTTAACTCACCAAACTTCATCCCAAAACGAATGTCTGGTTTGTCATTTCCATATGTTTTCATAGCATAATCGTAGGTAATTCTTGGGAATTTTTCTACTTCGATGCCTTTAATTTCTTTTAATAAATGTCTTGTCAAACCTTCAAAAACATTCAAAATGTCTTCTTGCTCAACAAATGCCATTTCGCAGTCAATTTGAGTAAACTCTGGCTGACGGTCTGCGCGTAAATCTTCATCACGGAAACATTTCACGATTTGGAAATATTTATCCATTCCGCCCACCATCAATAATTGCTTGAAAGTTTGCGGAGATTGCGGTAATGCATAAAATTGACCTTCGTTCATACGGCTTGGTACCACAAAATCTCTTGCTCCTTCTGGAGTTGATTTAATTAAGTAAGGTGTTTCAACTTCGCAGAAATCTAAATCAGATAGATATTTACGAACTTCCATTGCTACTTTATGACGAAATAATAAGCTGTTTTTTACAGGATTTCTACGGATATCTAAATAACGGTATTTCATTCTGATATCTTCTCCACCGTCCGTTTCATCTTCAATTGTAAATGGAGGAGTTAATGCCGAATTTAAAATAGTTAATTCAGAAACTAAAATTTCGATTTCACCAGTTGGGATGTTTTTGTTTTTGGCTTCACGCTCAATAACAGTTCCTTTTACCTGAATTACAAATTCACGGCCAAGAGTTTTAGCTAATTCAAAAACGGTTTTATCAGTACGACTTTCGTCGAAAATAAGTTGTGTAATTCCATAACGGTCGCGTAGATCGACCCAATTCATAAATCCTTTATCGCGTGATTTTTGAACCCAGCCCGCAAGTGTAACTTCGGTATTAATATTTGAAGCGTTTAATTCGCCGCAATTATGACTTCTATACATGATCTCAATTTTAGATTGCAAAAGTAAACACAAAAAACAAAATAATATAGTAAAGTGATAACTTGATGCTTATAAAATTTAAATATTTTGTTAATTCTAAAATTTTGATGCGTAATTTCTTTAGATTTGAATCAGTAAAAACAAATATAAATGTCTATGAAAAAACTCTTTGTTACTGGTTTGTTGATATTTGGCACTTTAAGTGTTGTTGGACAATCCAAAAATCAAATAAAATTTACAGCCAAAATTGCGAATAGAAATAGTGACACTCTTGTCATTAGAGGAAAAGATAATTTTAAACAAGTTATTCCGATTAACAAAAAGGAAACTTTTGCCGCTTCTTTTGATGCGCCAAAAGGATTTTATGTGTTTTCAGACGGAACCGAATCGTCTAGGTTATATTTGAAACCAAATTCTGAGGTAAACTTAACAATGAATGCTAAAGAATTTGATGAAACTATTGTTTTCAGCGGTAAAGGGGTTGAGGAGAGTAATTTTTTAGCACAGCAAGCCTTAAGAAACGAAAAACTTGAGGGAGCTTTTTCTAAAGAACCGGCTGAATTTACAACAATACTAGAAGCTAAGAAAAAGACTGATTTTGAAAGTTTAGAGAAGGGAAATTTTGATCCAGAATTTGTTACTGCTATGAAAAGTAATCTTGAGCGTTTTAATCAATTCGCAGTTGAGAATTATGAAAGAGCGGCAAAAGCAAATAAAATGAACGGAAAGCCTTCGCCTGAGTTTGATTATGACAATTATAAGGGAGGAAAAACAAAATTGTCTGATTTAAAAGGCAAGTATGTTTATATTGATCTTTGGGCAACTTGGTGTGCACCTTGCAGAGCCGAAATTCCTTACCTGCAAAAAATTGAAGAGAAATACCATGGAAAAAATATTGAGTTTGTGAGTATTTCTATCGACAAAGCAAAAGACAATGAAAAATGGAAAAAGTTTGTAGCTGATAAAAATCTTGGAGGTGTACAGCTTTTTGCTGATAAGGATTGGGAATCTGAATTTGTTGTAAATTATGGTGTAATGGGAATTCCGAGATTTATCTTGATTGATCCAAAAGGAAACATTGTAAGTTCTGATGCTGAAAGGCCTTCATCTCCAGAGCTTCAAAAGCAATTAGATTCGTTATTAAACTAATTTAAGGATTAAATTTACATCGTTATCGTAATTTTAGTTTTTGATCAAAATACCAGTGAAACCAGTGCTTGAGCGCTGGTTTTATTGTTTTAGGTAAAACTCCAATGTTAAGTTTTTACTCAATGTTACCAAATTGTTAAGTAAAAGTTTTTTTAATGTAAACAAATAAGTATATTTGATAAAGATTTGAAAACATTAATACCTAAAGATATGAAAAAGAGTATAATTTTAGCGGCGCTATTGTTCACTGGAATAGTAGTGGCACAAGAAGCAAAACCAGAATTAGAAGCTGTTGGGAACAAGGTAAAAGCTATTTATTATTATGATAATGGCAATGTTCAGCAAGAAGGCTTCTTTAAGGATGGTAAATTAGACGGTGTCTGGGTATCTTATGACGAAAAAGGACATAAAAAAGCCGTTGGAGAATACACAGACGGAGTGAAAACTGGAAAATGGATTATCTTTAATGAAAACAATTTAAGCGAAGTTGCTTATGTTGACAATAAAGTAAGCTCAGTTAAAAACTTGCAGAAAAATGCTTTAGCAAATAGAAACTAATTTAGTTTCTAACAATTTATAAAAAAACCGCTTCTAATGAGCGGTTTTTTTATTTCGTAGATTTTTTTCGTCTTCCAAACCAAATAACAAATCCTGTTACAGGAAGTGCAGATGCAATTAAGCTTACCGTAAAGGCGAGTATTTTTCCAGGCAAATCTAGGACTTGTCCTGTGTGTATGCCATAATTCATTTCGACAACTTTTAAACCTAAACTTTTTGAATGATAGGGATCGCTTTGAATTAATTTTCCATCATATGGATGAAAATAGTAATTGCTTTGATGATCGTATCTTAACGTATGCGGATATGCTCCTGTATTAATAATGTCTCCTTTTTGCTGCGGAAATGTTACGAAGAGCATTTCGGCTTTTGGCTGCATTTTCATGGTTTGAATAAAAGCACGATCTATTGCTGTAATTGAATTAGAGGTGAATTTTGTTGTATCGATTATTGGTGTTTTTGTCTCAATTGCTTTGTCACCTCCAAAATTAAAGGTTTTGTATATTCCGTCACCAACCCATTCGTATGTAAATGTTAAACCAGTTACAGCAAGCACAAAAGCGATTATTGCAATATAAAAACCGGATGTATTGTGCCAGTCATAATTAACACGACGCCATTTTGCAGACCATTTTACGGTAAAACTTCTTTTAATATCGCTTCTTCTTTTCGGCCACCACTGAATTATTCCAGAAATTAATAACAGAATAAAAATAATTGTCGAACCGCCTATAATATGTTTTCCAATATATTCAGGCAGTAATAAATACAAGTGAATGTATTCGACAATAATAAAAAAATCTGTTTTTGGGTTTTCAGTTTTTAGATATTTACCAGTGTAGGGATTAAAATAGAGGTATAAATTTTCAGTATCAGAATACGTATAAACAATAGCAGAGCGATTTTTTCCGTAGTAAGAAACCATACTCGATTTGTTTTTTGGAACAATTTCTGCCGCTTTTTGCTGCAAAACCGACGGCATCAAAAAAGGTTTATTCTGCGGTTCAACAAAACGCCATTCTTTACGAGTAATGTCTTTTATTTCATCATGGAAACAAAAAATACATCCAGTAATACAAACTATAAAAACAATAAGCCCGGAAATTAATCCGAGCCATTTATGTAAAAAACGTATTTGTTTTGTAAATCCCATTTTTGATTAAAAACGTAAAAGTATACGCAAAATCAATAGAGGACAAATTATTTAAGCTAATTTTTAAACTGTCACCTTTTTAGGTTTTAAATGATAAGCTGTATAAAGAGTTATAGAAGCTAGAACAATCCAGAAAATATCAATGAAAAAGATTTGGATTTTGTTTTCCATAAACGAATTCCAAAACCAATTTCCAGAAACAATTCCGTTTGTAATTGGAATTAAAAAACCTAAAATACTTCCTGAGATGAGGCAGAATTTATTAGTGAAAGCATCATTCTTTTTAATGATAAAGAATATTGTAAGCAATAACCATCCTCCAAAATAAACAAGAAAAAGATTGTCCTTAGTTAATGGGTAAAAAACTTTTACCACGATAAAAGCAAGCGCAGTGATTGGATACATGCTTAAGCAAATGGCCAGATAAATGCGAACAACTGCTGCATTAAAACGTCTTTTCTTTTCAGGTAAATTATTTTTTTGTCTGGCTACCAGCCAAATCATAACTCCTGAAATGATTACAAAACAAGTTATGATTCCTAAAACGAAGCTTACTATTTTTAAGGCATATCCTCCATAGTCGCCATAATGAACTCGATATAAAACATTTTTTACAACATCAATGTAAGTGGTTTGTGTAACTGGATTTTTTCTGGCGATTTCCTTTCCGTCAGAAATACGGTAAACCACTTTTCCAATTCCAGTAAATTTTTTATGATTTGGTAATTCGCCTTCTACTAAAACATGCATGTTTGCATCGCCGTAGTTTTGAATAAACACTCGTGTAATCTCAAAATCGGACCAGTTGCTTTTTGCTTTAGCAACTAATTTATTGATGTCAAAAGGTGTGGCTAATTTTTTATTGTCGAATTTATAATCAGGATCGTTATACTCTAATTCTTTGTATAATTTATCCTGATCGCCTTTGTACAATGCCATTACAGCAGGTGCCACAATTAAAAGCTTAATCATAAAAAAAGCACCTGTTACAGCATAAACAAATTGAAACGGAAGTCCGATCATTCCTAATGCTGTATGAGCATCTGTCCATAATGTTTTTAATTTTTCCTTTGGACGGAAAATGTAAAAATTAGAAACAATTTTGTTCCAATGCAGTAAAAGCCCTGTTATGATTGCAAATAAGAAAAACAAAGCTGTAAATCCTGAAAGATAGTATCCAACTGGATAAGGAATCTGCGCAAGGAAATGAAGACGATATAAAAATTCTCCTAGAGAATAAGACTCTTCGTAAGTGAATGATTTAAAGTTTTTATTATCCAGATAAAAGAATGATCCTTCTTTTTGTTTGGCTGGAGCCAAAGTATCTTTGGTGCCTTCCATATAAACCGCAACTCTATTTTGAACAGATGGTTTAGATATGGTAATATTTCTTCCGTGTAAAACGTGTTTTTTGTCAAGATTTTCTAAAGCGCTATTGTAGTCTAGTTTGATTTCGCTTGTAACAGCGGTAGATTCACTTCTTTCCCAATTGATGATTTCATCTCTAAAAAAAGAAAAGGACCCCGCGAAAAAGATCACAAAAAGTACAACGCTGATGACAATACCGCTGACAGTATGTGTATGAAAATAGATATTATAATGACGATTGTTCATAGGTAATTACACTGCTGGATTATAGGTTTGACCAAGATAAATAAGTAGAGAAAAAACTAAGGAAAGTAAAATGTAAATGCCCCAGATTTTCCATCCGCTTTTTGCTAAAAATGCAACAATCATTAAAACAACCCAAAGTATGAATCCGCTAAAAGCCATTGTCATTAATACTTCAGGGCGACTAAACCATGATGCTAATGCTAAATGAAATGTTGTAGAAACAAGATAACCGCCAAGTATTGCGGCAGTTATTTTGGCAAAACGCGGCCAAAATGCAGGGGTTAAATATTTTGAGTTTGCTGGCATTGGTTAGTTATGGTTTAATAATAATAAAATTCTAATAGAGCAATAATAATTAGTACAGCTATTAGTGCTTTGCTGTTTACTTTTTTTAATGGAGCAAGAATGATAATCAGACTTCCAATTGTCATTAATTGAATAAAAAACATCAAAGTTCCACAGCAAAGTGATTGTGTAAATAGCCACATTGCATAAGCCGTTGTTAGAAGAAGCAATCCAGTAATTTTAGTTTGCTTTGGATTTTTTTTCATCCATTTTTCAAAACCTAAATCATAAGATAAAACGGCTCTTTTTGAGGTGTAATAAAGTGTATAAAAAGCTAAAAAAACGATAAGACTGGCTATTGTTATCATAATTTCATAGAATTTAAAAAACACCTTTCGCTTTAACTGCAAGGTGTTTTGTTATTTGTTTATTAGAATCTATAAGAGAAACTTGCGATCAAAGCTCTGGCATCTTTTGGATGTACTGTTGACCATCCATCATATATTTCTTTGTTTGTAATGTTGTTTAATTTAAGTGTGATTGTAAATTTTTCAACATTGTAAAACAGCGATGAATTTAAAGCTGTATAGGCTGGTATTGTAAATGTTCCTGCAAGATTTCTGTTCATGATCATGTTATCACCAACATAATTTCCTCCAAAGCCTAAACCAAAACCTCTAAGTAACCCGTTTGTAAATTTGTAACTAGCCCAAAGGTTTGCCAGGTTTCTTGGTCCTGAATCTTCAGATCTGTGACCTACAAAATCCGGATCTCCTTTTGTTAAAACAGCATCATTATAACTGTATCCTAAAACAATATTTAAACCATTAATTGGGTTTGCAACAAACTCTGCTTCAAAACCTTTATTTCTCTGAGCTCCATTTTGATATGAAGTCTGATCGTTTGGCAATTCAGCTGTTGGATCTGCAGGATCTATATAAGGAGTTTCTATTACATAAACTTTATCAGAAACTTGGATGTCATAATAGCTGAAAGTAGCGTATAGTTTGTCTTTAAACAGATTCAATTTAGTTCCAACTTCAAATTGGTTGGCACGCTCAGGATTAAATATAACCGGTGTTGTTACATTCGAAATACGGTTTTGTCCCGGAGCAACGTTTACGAATCCATTCATGTAATTAGCAAAAATGGAAACTTTGTCTAAAATTGGCTGATACACTAATCCTAATTTTGGAGAAAAAGCAGTTTGGTTGTATCCTTCATTTTTGGCATTCATGAAACGGTCAGCACGTAAACTTAACATTGCAGAAAATGCAGGTGTAAAGTTGATGACGTCAGAAACGTAAGCGCTATAAACTTCTTGTTTTGTGTTATTGTTATTTCTTGGGCTGTTTGCAATAAGAGCGTCTGATCCTGCTTTTGTTAAATCTCCAGAATCTCCGTTTGTTTGTTTTCCAATAATGTTATTAAACGTTTGTAAGTCATTTCCAATGTACACAAGACCATTTGCAACATATCCTGAACTGCGATCAGAAGATGTTCTTTTGAAATAATCAAAGCCTACAACGATTCTGTTTCTGAAATTTCCAATTTTGAAATCACCATTAAAGTTCTGCTGGATATCTGTTGTTATATTTTGATTGTCCTGATCTGTAAATTGTCTGCCTAATACAATTCCATCTTTAAGTGATTTGAAAAGAGGGTTACTTGTACCTTCGTATAAATAAGTATAATTTCCTTGTGATTTTGCTGAACTCGTAGAAAACACAGTTTGAGAACTCCATTGCTCAGAAAGTTTATAATTCATTTGAGCCTGAATATTGTATGAAGGAGTTTTCATTGTTAGTTCATTACTCGTGTAAGAACGTTTGTTGTCGTAATTTAACTCTTTAATATTATGAACTCTTAATGGATTCCCTCTATCTAAAAACAACATAGTTGGGTTTGTAGCTTCGCTGCTCATAAATTCAGTGTTCACTAAGAATGATAATCTATCATTTACTTCATAAGATAACGAAGGTGCTATAAAATAAGATTCTTTGAAACCTGCATCCTGAAAACTTTCTTGTTTGCTGTAAGCTGAATTTACTCTGAAGTTTAAAGTCTTTTTATCATTAAGAGGTGTGTTTAAATCTACAACTGCACGGTGTAAACCATAGCTTCCGGTTGTGTAATTTACTTCTCCTCCAAATGTTTTATAAGGTCTTTTTGTAGTGGTATTAATTAAGCCTCCGTAAGAGATCAGACTGCTTCCAAACAAAGTTCCTGATGGTCCTCTGATAATTTCAATTCTGTCAATATTGGCTGGATCTAAACTTCCGTTTGTTAAACCAGGTAAACCATTAACCATTGTTGGCTGAACCGGGAATCCTCTTAAAGAGTAATAAGCGGCTCCGTCTCCGGCACGTCCTGTTGCGGCCCAAAGCGGTGTAATACCAGATGCATTTTTTAAAGCATCATCAAAATTAGTTACAACTTGTTCTTTTAATAATTCTCCTGTAATCGTAGTATATACTTGTGGGTTTTCAAGATTTTTAAGAGGTAATCTTGATACCTGTTGGTTATCTTTACGAACAAAACGATTTTTTCTGCCATTTACCACAACTTCAGTTAATTCTTCAGAGTTTGAGGTGATGTTAAAGTTTGCTGTCAGCTCTTCACCCGCATTAACTGTTATTTTTTTCTCTGTTGATGAATATCCAACAGCCGAAACTTTTAAAGTGTATGTTCCTGGTTTTACATTTTTAATTTTATAATTACCATTTTCATCAGTAATTGTCCCAAATCTAGTTCCTTTTAAAGCAATTGAAATTGCTTCTGCAGAATCGTCGCTGCTTACTGTGATTTTTCCCTTTATAGTTGCTTTTTCTTGGGCTGAGATAGTTACACTTGCTAGAAGAAAAAAACAAAAGCTCAAAAGAGAAATTGTGAATTTATATTTCATTACTATTTAGAATTGATTTTAATAGCGCAAATTTAAACACTGATGAGCAACTATACAAGTTATTTTTATTTATTCTAAATTAATTCTTTTTTGAAGATCAAAATTTCCATTTCTGTAAAAAATTAACACCTTAAGCAAGATTTAAGCTAATAGTAAGAAAAAAAGCCTGTTCAAATAAATGAACAGGCTTTTTGATTTTATTTAAAAATAATGAAATTACAATTCTAAAGCACGTTTAGCATCGCCATTCATTAATAATTCTAATGGATTTTCTAATGCTTCTTTTACAGCAACTAAGAAACCAACAGACTCACGTCCATCGATAATTCTGTGGTCATAAGAAAG
Source organism: Flavobacterium oncorhynchi (assembly GCF_002217355.1). Classification (GTDB taxonomy): domain Bacteria; phylum Bacteroidota; class Bacteroidia; order Flavobacteriales; family Flavobacteriaceae; genus Flavobacterium; species Flavobacterium oncorhynchi. The sequence continues at coordinate 508,285 of NZ_MUHA01000007.1, forward strand.
AGCAACATACATCATTGGGTGAATCTCCACTTTTCCGTTTACAGCAATCGGACGCTCAATAATGTTGTGCATTCCTAAAATTCCTGATTGAGGAGGGTTGATGATTGGAGTAGATAACATACTTCCAAAAACACCACCATTTGTGATTGTAAAAGTTCCTCCAGTCATATCGTCAACAGTAATTTGACCATCACGAGCTCTTAAAGCTAATCTTTTAATTTCAGCTTCAATTCCACGGAAAGTTAATAGTTCAGCATTACGAACAACAGGAACCATTAATCCTTTTGGTCCAGAAACTGCAATTGAGATGTCAGCAAAATCATAAGCGATTTTGTAGTCACCATCCATCATTGAGTTAACATCTGGGTATAATTGTAAAGCTCTAGTAACTGCTTTTGTAAAGAATGACATGAAACCTAAACCTAAACCACCATGTTTTGCTTTGAAAGCATCTTTGTATTCATTACGAATTTGGTTAATTGGTGTCATGTTTACTTCGTTGAAAGTAGTAAGCATAGCTGTTTCGTTTTTAGCCGAAACTAATCTTTCTGCAACTTTACGACGTAACATAGATAATTTTGTACGCTCAGATCCACGGCTTCCACCAGTTGGAGTTCCCATTGAAGGTACTGCATTTACAGCGTCATCTTTAGTAATTCTTCCGCCTTTTCCAGTTCCAGAAACTGTTGCAGGAGCAATGTTTTTTTCGTCTAATATTTTTCTTGCCGCAGGAGATGGAGTTCCAGCTGCATAACTTGCTGCTGCTGGAGCCGGAGCTGCTTTTGGAGCTTCAGCTTTTACTTCAGCCTTTGGAGCTTCCGCTTTTGGAGCCTCAGCTGCTGGAGCTGCTGCACCACCTGCAGGTTTTGCTGCATCAGTATCAATTAAACAAACTACAGCACCAACAGCTACAGTATCACCTTCTTCAGCTTTTAGTGTAATTACACCGCTCATTTCAGCAGGTAATTCAAGAGTAGCTTTATCTGAATCAACTTCAGCAATAGCTTGATCTTTTTCTACATAATCTCCGTCTTTTACTAACCAAGTTGCAATTTCAACTTCTTTTATTGATTCCCCTGGTGATGGGACTTTCATTTCTAAAATCATCTTTGTTTTTGTTTAAGGTTTTTATGGTTTCAATTCCGATAGTTATCGGAATTGAAACTTGAAACATTCTTTTTATCTGAATAAATTTTTATCGAATACCATTCTAATTGCATCTGCATGACGGCGTTTAGCACGTGTGTAACTTCCAGATGCTGGAGCAGCATAAGCTTTTAATGAAGCTAATCTCCATTTTACAAGATCAAAGTTCATTAACATAAAGCTGTAAGCTCCCATGTTTTTAGGTTCTTCCTGAGCCCAAACGTAATCATCAGCATTTGGATATTTTGTAATGATTTCTTTAAGCTGTTCTGCTGGGAAAGGGAATAATTGCTCGATACGAACAACTGCAACATCATTTCTTCCATTGTTTTCTCTTTCAGCAACGATGTCATAGTAGAACTTACCAGTAACAAAAACTAAAGTTTTTACTCCTTTTTTATCTACTGTATTGTCATCGATAGTTTCCTGGAAACTTCCGTTTGCTAATTCGTCAACTGTTGATACACATCTTGGATCACGCAATAAACTTTTTGGAGAGAAAACCACCAAAGGTTTACGGAAATTTGTTTTCATTTGTCTTCTCAGCAAGTGGAAGAAGTTGGCTGGCGTTGTACAGTCAGCAACATACATATTTTGTCTTGCACAAAGCTGTAAGTAGCGCTCCATTCTTGCAGAAGAGTGTTCTGCACCTTGTCCTTCATACCCGTGAGGCAATAATAAAACAATACCGTTTTGGTTGTTCCATTTATCTTCTCCACAAGAAATATACTGGTCAATCATAATTTGAGCTCCATTTGAGAAATCTCCAAATTGTGCTTCCCATATTGTTAAGGCTTTCGGATTTGCTAATGCATATCCGTAATCAAAACCTAGAACACCATATTCAGATAAAAGCGAATTGAATACACCAAATTTTCCTTTTTTGTTTTCAATAGAATTCAATAGAATTACTTCTTCTTCAGAATCTTCAACTTTAACTACGGCATGACGGTGAGAGAAAGTTCCTCTTTCAACATCCTGACCTGAAATACGAACATCAAAACCTTCTGTTAAAAGCGATCCGTAAGCAAGTGCTTCTGCAGTTCCCCAATCAAGAGTATTGTTTTCGTATCCTGTTTTTCTGTCAGTAACAATTTTGCTTATTTTGTTAATGAATTTTTTGTCTGATGGTAATGTTGAGATTGTATTAATGATCGAATCCAATCCTTTTTTATCAAAAGTAGTATCTACTTTTTGAAGCATTTGTGTGTCAGTCACCTGAACAAATCCTTCCCATTCGTTTTTCATGAATGGAGTAATAATTGTTAGATCTTTTTTACGAGAAGCTTCTAAATTTTCCTCTAAAGCAGATTTGTATTCTTTTTCTAAACCATTAACATAAGAGGCATCGATTACGCCGTCAGACAATAATTTCTCTGCGTAAATGTCTCTTGGGTTTTTATGTTTAGCAATGATTTTATATAATACTGGTTGTGTAAAACGAGGTTCGTCACCTTCGTTATGACCATATTTTCTGTATCCTAATAAATCGATAAATACGTCACGTCCAAATTGCATTCTGTAGTCTAATGCAAAAGATACAGCATGTACAACAGCTTCAGCATCATCAGCATTTACGTGCAATACTGGAGATAAAGTTACTTTAGCAACGTCTGTACAGTAAGTTGATGAACGAGCGTCTAAGTAGTTTGTTGTAAAACCAACTTGGTTGTTGATTACAATATGGATTGTTCCTCCGGTTTTGTAACCGTCAAGCTGTGCCATTTGAATGATTTCATACAAAATACCTTGTCCTGCAATTGCAGCATCTCCGTGAACGGCGATAGGCAGTACTTTAGAGAAATCATCAGCATAATATTTATCTTGTTTTGCTCTTGTAATACCTTCAATTACAGCTCCAACAGTCTCTAAGTGAGAAGGGTTTGGTGCTAAATTGATGTTGATGCTTTTTCCAGATCTTGTTTTTTTGTCAGCCGTAAGACCTAAGTGGTATTTTACGTCACCGTCAAAATATTCTTGATCGTAATCTTTACCGTCAAACTCACCAAAAATATCCTGAGTCGATTTTCCGAAGATGTTTGCCAAAACGTTCAAACGACCACGGTGAGCCATTCCCATTACGAATTGTTCAACACCTTTTTCAGCAGCTTGCTCGATCAAAGCATCAAGAGCCGGGATAATAGATTCACCACCTTCTAATGAGAAACGTTTTTGTCCAACATATTTAGTATGAAGGAAGTTCTCGAAAGAAACAGCTTGATTTAATTTATTTAAGATTGTTTTCTTTTCTTCTGTAGAGAAATTAGGCTGATTAACATTTACAGCTAATTTATCTTGAATCCATTTTACAACGCCAGGATTTCTGATATACATATACTCAATTCCAATATGCTGGCAGTAAATAGCTTGAAGACGATTTACGATATCCTGCAATGAAGAAGGCGTCATTCCAATTGTTTGTGCAGCATCAAAAACAGTAGAAAGATCAGCAGTTGATAATCCGAAATTTTCGATGTCTAAAGTTGGAGATGAAGTTCTACGGTCACGAACAGGGTTTGTTTTTGTAAACAAATGTCCGCGAGTACGGTATCCGTCGATTAATTTTAGTACGTTGAATTCTTTTTGCAGTTTTTCTGAAACCAAACTGCAGTCTGCGTTGCCGCTAGTCACATATTCAACAATCTGTTGAACTGGATTTTCGTCATTATAAACCGTCTGTCCAAAGTCAAAACCTTGAAAAAAACTTCTCCAGCTTGGCTCTACGCTGTCTGGGTTTACTAAATATTGATCGTATAATTGTGCGAAAAACTCTGTATGCGCTGCATTTAAAAATGAAAACCTATCCATAATATTAGTGAATATACTTTTTGTTAAATAGAATGGCAAAAGTACAACAATCGCCTTTATTTAAATCTTTTTTTTACGTACTTTTACGTAAAAATTTGTTAAAAATAGACTTAACTATGAATAAAATTCAATTTTCAATCGATTGCAGATCTTTTTTTGTGATTATAGCAGTCTTGTTTTCCAGTTTTACATTTGCACAGCAGAAGTATGTTATAGACAACAGTAATCATTTTTGGGACAGGGTTCAATTTGGAGGCGGACTTGGTGTTGGAATTGGTTCAGGTTATACCGATATTTCTGTAATGCCAAGCGCAATTTACAATGTTAATGAAATTGTATCTGTTGGTTTAGGATTGCAATTTGGTTATTTGTCTTCAAAAAATTACTACGATTCGTTTGTCTATGGAGGAAGTTTAGTTACGCTTGTAAACCCAATTCCAGAAATTCAATTGTCAGCAGAGTTAGAGCAGGTAAGGGTAAATACAGATTATGACTCGACTCCATACAGACCAAGTTATTCTGATAATTATTGGAATACTGCTTTGTATCTTGGCGCTGGTTACAGAACAGGAAGTGTTACCATTGGTGCACGATATGACGTTTTGTATGATCCAGACAGAAGTTTGTATGGATCTGGATTTATGCCTTTTGTGAGAGTTTATTTCTAAGGGGCTAAGGTTCTAAGATGCTGAGATTCTAAGTTTTTAAATGCAGAAATTTGAAGAAGATTATTTTTATAATTACAGTAATTGTGGCTTTGAGCTGTAACAATTCTAAGAAGTCAGATGTTGATAATAAAGAGGAAGTGGTTGCAAAAAAAGAGTTGCGACCTTTTTTTGATTCGGATGAAATCAATCATTATTTTGTGGATTATACTCTTGAAAGCATAATTGATTTTGAGGAAAAAAGTAAAAAATCAAAAAAACATCAGGAGTTTGAAGATTTATTTATAGGATATTTTCCTGATAGTATTCCTAAAAGAGATTTTGAAGAAATTTTGATAAGTCATAATTATAAGAAATCGAATCTTACTATTAAACAGCAAAAGGAAATTGAAAATGTATTCAGTCAAAAAGATTCTCTACAAATGAGTGCTTATGCCTGTGTTCCGGAGTATCGGGATATTTTTATCTTCAAAAAGAAAGAAAAGACAATTGGGATAGCAAAAATCTGTTTTAAATGTGGTCGTTTCCAAATTATCGGAAGTGAAATTGATACCCAGTATTTTGGACTTTTTGAGGAATTAGATAAATTACATAATATCGTTCGTTCCAATGATAAAAAACTTAGAACCTCAGGACCTTAGCCCCTCAGAACCTTTACTTATAATAATTCCTAAACCAAACCTTCTGCCATTCTCTTTTTAAAATCAGAAAAGCAACCTGTTCAGCCAAGATTACTAAATCAGAACCGTCGAGTTTTTTGATTTCGTTTTCAGAAACATCAATGATATAAAGCAGATTTAAGTATTCAGCAAATTTGTACTGAATCATTCTGTAGATTTTTTCGTGAAGCTGAATTTTTAGTTCTTCGGGAGAAACGCTTAACGGAAAATCGATTCCTTCATTGGCCAAATTAAAATCTTTGTTGATTTGCTCAATCAGACTTAAATATAAGTTTTCTCTCTCGGCATCAGCCAATAAAAAATCGGTATTTTCAGGAATCGGAAACATTGATGCTTTTTAAGAATTGAGGCAAAGTTAAAACTAAAAAATCATTTTACAGTCGATTCTCGTTCTATGATTCTCGTTGGAAGTTCTATAATTTGATGCGTTATTGGCCGATGTTCTTTCATATCGGCAATTTCATCAATTAAAATAGAAACTGCAGTATGTCCCATTTCAAATCCAGGCTGATCGATTGTTGTTAATTTAGGCGAAATAACGGTACTCATAAACCAGTTGCTAAAACCAAAAACAGCCACCTGATCCGGTGTTTTGATTCCCGCCTCATTAAAATATTTTATAATGCCAATGGCAACCAAATCGGTAATCGCAAAAATGGCGTCTATATCTGGATTCTCGGTCATTATTTTTTGGGCATTTTCGTAGCCGTCTTCAAAATCAGTATTGTTGTCGCAAACATAAACTAGTTTCGAATCATATTCTATTCCGTGCGCTTCAAGGGCTCTTTTATAGCCAAGAAAACGATCAATCGAATTTTGCGGCACATACGAACCTCTAAAATGCGCAATTCTTTTGTAGCCTTTACTAATAAGATAGGAAACTGCATCAAAAGCCGCTTTGGCATCATTAATCACCACTTTAGAGCAATCCACTCTTTTGGCAATTTTATCAAACAAAACAACAGGCGTGTTTTTACGAATGGCTTCATTAATATGAGAGAAATCATCGGTCTCGTTCGAAAGTGACATTAAAACACCGTCAACCCGCTTTTGAATCAATAAAGCAAGCTGTTTTTTCTCCATCTCATATTTTTCGTTCGATTGTAATATGATAACCAGATAACCTCTCTTTTCGGCTTCTTCTAAAATTCCGTTTAATACACTCGAAAAAAAGTGGTGAACAGTTGCAGGAATAATGACACCAATAGTTTTGGTTTCGTTGGTTCTTAAATTAACCGCAACAGAATTAGGCATATAGTTCATCGTTTCGGCCATTTCGATAACTTTGGCGCGGGTCGATTTACTAATGTCCGTATATCCTTTTAACGCTTTTGAAACCGTTGTAACAGATATTCCTAATGCTGAGGCTATGTCTATTAATTTTGTGTCATTCATGAAATAAATGTACTAAAAAATAAACTGCATTGAGGAAAAAATAATTTTCGAAAACGTTTTAGGTGATTTCGAAAACGTTTTCGATTTTTAATTCTTATATTCCTTATTATTTGTTTTTAAGTTTGACAGTGATAACCATAATTACTAACTAACCGAACAAAAAAATGAAAAAGCTGCACCATTATTTAGGTACATTATTTTTAATGTTTTGCCTATTTTTTTTACCCAATAATCTGTTTGCCCAAAATACAGCCAAAGTTTCTGGAAAAGTACTCGACGATAGCGGCGTGACAGTTCCAGGAGCAAATGTAACGCTTAAGGAAACAGGAAAAAGTACCGTTACAGATGAAAACGGAGGATATTCATTCTCAAACATCGAAGCAGGAACATATACTATTATTGCAACGAGCGTAGGGTATAAAACTTTCGAGAAAAAAATAGCTGTAAAAGAAGGAGAATCAGTCGAAGCGAATTTACTTCTTGAAGGAGAATCGCAAAGTTTAAAAGAAGTTGTAGTAACAGGTTCGTCTGCTCCAAGATCTAAATTAGAATCCAGCGTTGCCATTACCACATTAGGCGCAAAAGCAATCGAAGACAGAGCGCCATCGAGTACTGCTGCTTTATTACAGACCATTCCGGGATTTGTAGTTGAAGCATCTGGAGGAGAAATTGGAAACAACCTTTTTGCGAGAGGAATCCCTTCTGCGGGAGCTTATGAATATGTACAAATTCAAGAAGACGGATTACCGGTTTTTGAAGATGGAGCTTTGCAATTTGCCAATGCAGATACATTTTACAGATTAGACGAAACTGTAAGCAAAATGGAAGCTGTTCGTGGAGGTTCTGCCTCAATTTTTGCCAACAATGCTCCGGGTGGAATCATCAACTTTATTTCTAAAACAGGTCAGAATGATTTTCAGGGAAGAGCAAAATTCACGACTTCAGATTACGGAATGTTCAGAACCGATCTTAATTTATCAGGCGCTTTAATTCAGGATAAATTATTTTTTAATGTCGGCGGATTTTACAGATCTGATAATGGTGTAAGAAATACTGGTTTTACAGCCAATAAAGGCGGACAAATAAAAGGAAACATTACCTATAAATTTGACGACAACGATTATTTAAGAGTGAATTTTAAGCATCTTGACGACAGAAATACATTCTATTTGCCAATTCCGCTAAAAAGCAATAACGGAAAAGTAGAAGGCATTCCGGGATTTAATCCGAATTACGGAACATTGACTTCGGTAAATTTAAGTCATTTAAATGTTCCTCAATACGGAGGAGGAACTTTTAGCGCAGACTTAGAAGATGGTTCACATCCAATTATTAACTCAATTGGTGCTGAATTCAAAAAGAAAATATCGGAAAAAGTAACGTTTAAAAATTCGTTTAAAAACACCAATATCGATTTAAATTACAATGCGATTTTTCCAAATGGCGGACCTTGGACTCAAGATGCCTATGCAACAAGCGTTCAAAATACAACAGCAGGGAACTTAGCTTATACTTACGTAGACAATGGTGCGACGCTTGATCCAAACGCTTTAATTATGAGAGCAGATCTTTGGCACATTGAGAAAAAGATGAACAACTTTGCTAATAATTTCTCTTTTTCTTTTGATTTAGATCCGGTGCAGTTAACAGCAGGTTACTACTATTCTAACTGGAAATCTAACCAATACTGGAACTGGAATTCTTATTTAGTAGGTGTTTCAGATAATCCGAGATTGTTAAATGTAAAAGACAATACAACCGGAATTAATCATACATGGAATGGTATAGAAAGAATTACATGGTTAGAAAGAGATGCACAGACAAAAGGACTTTTGAATGATGTTTATGCTGATGCCGAAATTAAAGCTACAGACAAATTAACTTTTAATGCAGGTTTAAGATATAATAAAGACAAATATTCAGGATACAGAGATAATGCCAGATTTTTTGCCGAAGATTTAGGAATTTTAGATAATAATACGGCTGACGATAAGGTTACAACTGTAAAAGGAAATCCTTATACATATTGGAGATATGATGTAAGCGAATGGTCGTATACTGCCGCAGGAAACTACAAATTCAACGATAACATGGCTTCGTATGTTCGTTACAGCCACGGATTTAGATCTCCAATCGAAGAATCATTTTATGATAACGCAGCCGATTTAAGCAAATTAGAAAACACAGAAGTTAATCAGTTTGAATTAGGATATAAATATGCAAGTTCTTTCTTCTCTGTAAACGCGAATTTGTTTCACATGAATCTGAAAAATGTTGCCTTCACGGATATTTTATCTGACGGATCTTCAGAAAATAAATTTGCCGATGTAAACAATATTGGTCTTGAGGTAGAAGCCAATGCAAGATACGAAATGGTGAAACTGAACTTTACATTTACCGTTCAAAAACCAGAATACGACAATTTTACAGGAACAAATGCAGATGGTTCTACTTTTGATTTTAACGGAAATACAGCAAGAAGAATCCCTAAGTTTTTCTGTAACCTAAGACCAGAAGTCGATATTACAAAAGATTTTACAGCGTATGTTCAGTTTTCTTATTTCGATAAAAAATTCACGAATCAGGATAACAAACAAGTTTTACCGGCTTACAAAGAAGTGGGAGCAGGATTAAGTTACAAGTATAACAATCTTCGTTTTGCAGTCGATGCTTCGAATTTATTCAATGAAATTGGTTTAACAGAAGGAGATCCAAGACAAACAACATCTGCAGCAAGCGATGTGTTTATGGCAAGACCTATTTTAGGACGTGCTTTTAGATTTTCGGTAGCGATTAATTTCTAAATTTATAAGTCAACATAGAGTTACTGTAGAGGCGCGCAGAGTAGTGCGTCTCTGCACAGTAACAGTAAAGCACAGACAAACAAATAAAAAATGAAAAACATAGGAATTAAAATCTCGCTCTATCTTAATTATTTTGTCTTCGCTATTTTATTAAACAGTGTAGGAATTGTGATTTTAAAATCGCAGAAAAATTACGGAGTCGATGAAGTTCAGGCGAGTATTTTAGAAGCTTTTAAAGACATGCCAATTGCAATTGTATCCTTTTTTATAGCCTCTTTTTTACCAAGAATAGGCTATAGAAAAGCGATGTTAATAGGATTAGGTTTGGTTACTTTAGCCTGTATTTCTATGTATTTTGGAAACTCATTCGACAATGCAAAAATTCTTTTTGCTACCGTTGGAGTTTCGTTTGCCTTGATAAAAGTTTCCGTTTATTCATTAATAGGAACCGTAACCGAAACCAAAAAAGAACACAACGCTTTAATGAGCAGTATTGAAGGTTTTTTTATGGTAGGAATTGCACTGGCTTATTTTTTATTTCCAGCTTTTAATAACGAAAATGATCCCAATTCATGGTTAAATGTTTATTGGTTATTGGCAGGATTATCGTTTGTGTCTTTTCTGTTTTTACGCTTTGTAAAATTTGAAGAGACCGAAGTTGCAGCAGGAGCAAACCTCAAAGATGATTTCTTGCAGATGTTTAAATTAATGGCAAAATTGCTGACAGTTATTTTTGTAATCAGCGTTTTTTTATTTGTAATGATTGAACAGGGAATTCTTTCCTGGTTACCCACATTCAACACAAAAGTGCTTCATCTTCCGGAAAACATCAGCATTATGATGGCTAGTATTTTGGCTATTTCATTAGCTATTGGAAGAATGATTGCTGGTATTGTAACCAAAAAAGTAAACTGGATTTGGGTGTTGAGTTTCTGTATTATTTCTGCCATGCTTCTCGTGACATTTGTATTGCCAAAAACAGTAAGATTAGAAGTAAAAAGCATCAATACACTTTCAGATATTCCGTTAATTGGTTTTGCATTTCCTTTAATAGGATTGTTTATTGCGCCCATTTATCCGTTATTAAATTCTATAGTGTTGAGTGCCCTGCCAAAAAATCTGCAAAGTTCTATGACTGGATTAATTGTAATTTTTTCTGCTCTTGGCGGGACTTTGGGTTCCAGAATAACAGGCTGGCTGTTTAAAAATGAAGGCCCTGAAAAAGCTTTTTATTTTACCTTAATTCCAATGACCTTATTATTGATCTCCTTTTTTATTCTTAAAAAAATAACTGCAAAAGATGAAATTTAAACTCCATATAACCCAAACCATCGAAAAATTATTGGCTCAGGAAGATACTGACGGCGATAAAAAAATTACAATAGATGACCACGGTCCTAAAAGTTTTTTATTGAATGATGAAAACGGAAATTCGGCAGTAATTGAAGGAACTTATCAACTTTCGAATTTATTGCAGGAACTGGCTCTGGCTAAGAAAAACAACACCGAATTTGCTTCAATAGATTTAAATGAAATCACCGAAGATCCTGTAAAAAGAATTTCAAGAAAAATAAAAGACCTGTATTGGAGCGGTCTTACCCGAACAATTGATGCCATTGGCGTAAAGAAAATTCTGGAAGACGATAAAATCGAAAACGAATTTGCCTATTTGTACGTGCCTTTTGGAGACGAAATTGTTTTTGATTATTTCAAGAAATTAGAAGCTTCAACACCAAAGTTAAAAGCGGTGCAGATGCCTAAAAATATTACGCCCGAATATGTTTTATCGTTGAATAAAAAACCGGGAATTCTGGCATTGGCACTTCAAATAAAAAACAATGAAATCTCGGGAGTTCCGTTTGTGGTTCCCGGCGGCAGATTCAATGAAATGTACGGCTGGGACAGTTATTTTATTGCCAAAGGACTTTTAATTGATGATAAAATTGAGCTTGCTTTAGGTATTGCGGAGAATTTTAAATACCAAATTGATCATTACGGAAAAATTCTAAATGCTAACCGAAGTTATTATTTAACCCGCACACAGCCGCCGCTTTATTCTTCGCTTATTATTGATGTTTTAGAAAAATCAAATCCAGATATTTTTTGGATAGAAAGACATTTAAAAACGGTTATAAAAGAATATCAAACCGTTTGGATGGAAGAGGGAAAACGACTTACGGCGAACGGTTTAAATCGTTATAAAGCGGAAGGAATCGGACTTCCGTTTGAGGTAGAAGAAGGACATTTTGATGATATTCTCGAGCAGTTTGCACCAAAATATAAGCTGTCTACACGTGAATTTGAAAAAAAATATCTTGAACGAGAAGTGGTTGATGAAGAACTCGATAAATATTTTATTCATGATCGAAGTATGCGCGAAAGCGGTCACGATACAACCAATAGATTAGTTGGAATTTGTGCCAATTTAAATACAGTTGCGATCAATAGTTTACTCTATAAGTACGAAACGGATATTGCTTTTTTGATTCAGAAATATTTTAAAAACGAATTTCAATATTTTGAAGACAAATCGTTTTCAAGTGAATATTGGCTGCAAAAGGCTTCTTCGAGAAAAGAAAAAATAAACAAATTATTATGGAATTCTGAAAACGGAATTTATTTCGATTATGATTTTGTGAATGAAAAGCAACATGTTTTTGATGCTGCGACCACTTTTTATCCGCTTTGGGCCAAAATAAGCACGCCGGAACAAGCCGAAATTTTGGTAAAAAAGACACTTCCGAAATTTAAAATGAAAGGCGGAATTGCAGGAAGTACCAAAGAATCGATTGCAGGTATAGATGAAAATGCACCAATGCGCCAATGGGATTATCCGTTTGGCTGGGCACCGCATCAAATGCTTTTGTGGGAGGGTTTGCTGAATTATAATTTTAATGAAGAAGCTCAAGAAATGGTCTACAGATGGCTTTGGCTCATTACCAGAAACGCGGTGGATTACAACGGAACGATTCCGGAGAAATTTGATTTATCGATTAGCTCACACAAAATTTTCGCCGAATACGGAAACGTAGGAACCGAATTTAATTATATAACTGAAGAAGGTTTTGGATGGATGAATGCTTCGTATCAGTATGGTTTAACGATTTTAAAAGACGATTTAAAACAAAAATTATCAGATTTAGTGGATCCAGATGATTTGTTTTCATAAGCCTTCGACTTCGCTCAGGATGACAATAGTAATGTCAGGCTGAGCGAAGTCGAAGCTCTTTTAAATGTCGAAAAATGACAAAAAACGACAAACCCGACAGGTTTTAAAAATCTATCGGGTTTACTATCGTAATAAAAGTGAAGATTTTTTTCGTCGTGAATTACACAAATTGCACTAATTTAATTAGTGCGGAAACTCGCGGTAAACAAAAAAATCTTATAATTCTTAAAATCTATGGTTAAAAGCTAAACTTTTCTATCCATTAAATTCTCGCCGAATGTTCTTAAAACATTTTTCTTTTCTTGGCTGATTTCCATTTTTTTCAAAGTTTCAAAAGCTTTAAGAGTATACATTTCAATAGTTTCTTGTGTCGCTTTTGAGGCCCCGGATTCGTTGAAAATAGCTTTCGCTTTTTCAATTTTATCTGAATTATCCTCTAGTTGAATGCTGAATAATTTTTGTAATTCATCAGCTTTTTCTGGCGTTGAAAATTCTAATGCCTTTATATATAAGTATGTCTTTTTGTTTTCGATAATATCGCCGCCAACTTGTTTTCCAAAAGTTTCAGGATCTCCAAAAGCATCTAAATAATCGTCTTGAAGCTGAAAAGCTAAACCTAAATTTAGTCCAAAATCATAAATTAAATCGGCTTCTTTTTCTGAAGTTTTGGCAACAATTGCGCCCATTTTCATTGCTGCAGCAACAAGAACAGCAGTTTTGTATTCGATCATTTTTAAGTATTCTGTAATGGTAACGTTGTTTCTTTCTTCAAAATCAACATCCCATTGCTGTCCTTCGCATACTTCAAGAGCAGTTTTACTGAAAAGTTTGGCTAAGTCTCTAAAAACAGTTGGTTCGTATTGTTCAAAATACTGATAAGCCAAAATAAGCATTGCGTCACCAGAAAGAATTCCGGTGTTCAAATTCCATTTTTCATGAACTGTTATTTGTCCTCTTCTCAAAGGTGCATCATCCATAATATCATCATGGACTAACGAAAAATTATGAAAAACTTCAACCGCCATTGCTGCCGGAAGTGCCGTTTTATAAGTAGTGTCAAAAACTTCAGAAGCCATTAAAGTCAGTACTGGGCGTATGCGTTTCCCGCCAAGTCCTAAAATGTATTCAATAGGTTCATAAAGATTCCCGGGTTCTTTGTGTATGTCTTGTTTTTTTAAATAATCAATAAAAAAATCCTGGTATTGACTTATATCGTGCATGAAATTCTAATTTATGAGCCTCAAAGATACAATTCATTAATGAATTATTTTGGCCTTAAAATTCCAAAAGCGAGTTTCCGTCTAAAATTGTCCTGAAATGTATTAATTCTTAACAAGTTAAAATTATTTTAAAAAAACACGGAAACTTTTTTGGTGTTTAGAGTTTCCTGTTTATATTTGCACCGTTAATTTGGAAACTTGAAACACTGTAAAAGTTTCCGCAAGAGGTTTGAGGAAGCTATAAACTCAATAAAATCAAATATTTATGAAGACAACATGGACTTTAGATTCGACACAATCAGATGTTTTAATAAAAATGAGACATTCGATAATTGCTTATTTAGGAGGGACAACGAATAAATTTGGCGGTTATGTGAATATCGAAGACAATGAAATTGAAGATGCGTCGGTTGAATTTTCACTGGATATAAATAACAAAAATGAAAGCTTTCAGCAGATCGATACTTATTTGCAGCTTCAGGATTTTTTTGATGTAGACGAGCATCCTATCATCAGCTTTAAATCGACTTCATTTCAAAAAGTGAATAATAATATTAACTTTTTTAAAGGCGACTTAACGATAAAAGATGTAACTAAAGTTGTAGAACTTGATGCAGAATTTATTGGCGTTAATACTTACAATGGAGAGCGAAAAGTTGCTTTTGAAATTAAAGGAGATATTAGACGTCAAGATTTTGGACTTGATTATAATTCATTTAATCATAACGGAGGTTTAGCATTAGGCAAAGATATTAAGCTGATTGCAAACTTAGAATTTAGTATATAAATCTTACAGAAAGTGTAATTTAATGTAAAATTATTACAAATATAATGGAAACTATTTTTTAGATTTTAGTTTCCTGAGTATATTTGTGATGCAAGTCGGAAAATTAAAATGAAAGAGAAAATTATTTCGAAAGCCAGCGAACTTTTTTTGAAGCTTGGTTTTAAGAGCGTTACGATGGATGATATTGCGGGTGAAATGTGTATTTCGAAAAAAACGATTTACAAGTATTTCTGTAATAAAGAAGTTTTGATTGAAGAGAGTACTTCGACGGTTCATAAACAAGTGCATGGAATAATCGACACTATTGTGGCTAAGAACTTCAATTCGATTCAAGAGAATTTTGAAATTAGAGAGATGTTTCGTGATATGTTTAAAAACAATACAGACACATCGCCAATCTATCAGTTAAAGAAACATTACCCAGAAATTTATCAAAATGTATTGTCGTACGAAATCGACCAATGTACACAGTATTTTAGAGAAAATATTGAGAAAGGAATCCGCGAAGGATTATATCGCCCCGATTTAAATATTGACATTTATGTGAAGTTTTATTACACTTTAATTTTTCATATAAACGAAACAACTGTCTCTGAAAGAGAAGCGCAGGAAATAGAATTGGAAGCTTTGGAGTATCATACCAGAGCAATGGCAACAGAAAAGGGAATAGCTGAGTTAGAAAAACAACTCGAAAAAGTTAGAGCATAATCATCAATCTATTATAAACATGATTTTTAAATCATCAATCCAAAACAAATTTTAATTTCATATGAAACGAATAGTTCTTATATTTTTGTGTACAATTGGCTTATCGGTCAATGCGCAAGTAACAACTTTAACCTTGAAAGACGCACTTAATTATGCGCTTCAAAATAAAGCCGATGCTAAAAAAGCAAAATTACAGGTTGAAAATAGTGAGTACAAAATTCAGGAAATACGTTCAAGAGCATTACCTCAAATTTCTGCAAACGGAAATTTAACTCATAATCCAATAATTCAAACAACTGTTATTGATGGAGCAGGATTTGGTCAGCCGGGAACTACTATTCAAGCGGCATTTGGTCAAAAATGGACATCAACTGCTGGAGTTTCTTTGACTCAGGCAATTTTTGATCAATCTGTTTTTACAGGATTAAGAGCGGCAAAATCTACTCGTGAGTTTTATCAAATTAACGATCAGTTAACAGAAGAGCAGGTAATTGAAAGAGTGGCAAACAACTATTATGCTGTATATGTACAAAAAGAAAGATTGGTTTTGTTAGATAGTAACTATGTTAATACTACTAAGGTTCGTGACATTGTAAAAGGACAGTTTGATAACGGTTTGGCTAAGAAAATTGACTTGGATCGTATTGTTGTAAAAATGTCAAACATTGATACTGAGCGTCAGCAAATTAAAAATCAAATTACATTACAGGAAAATGCTTTGAAGTTTTATATGGGTATGCCTATTGAAACGGTAATCGATATGCCTAAAGAAGAATTTGAAGTGGTGCCTGCATCATTAACTGAGCTGCCAAATGTCGAAAATAGAACAGAGTACTTGCTTTTGAAAAAACAAGAAGAACTTTTAGTATTCAATAAAAAAGCAGTTGAAGCAGGATATTACCCAACACTTTCGTTGACTGCAGGTTACAATTATATTGGTCAAGGACCTAATATGCCATGGTTTGCAAAACCTTCAAATGGCGTGTATTGGTCAGATTTCTCTGCAATTGGATTGAACTTACACGTACCGATTTTTACAGGTTTTGGAACTCGTGCAAAAGTAAGACAGGCTGATGTAGAAATCAGAACGCTTCAAGAGGATATTAAAGACACTAAACTTTCGCTTGATTTAGATTATAGAAATGCGATGGCTCAAATTGACAACAACCTTGTAACGATCCAAAACCAAAAAGAAAATATGCGCTTAGCGACTGAGATTTTAAGCAATACAAAAAATAATTATCTTCAAGGATTAGCATCATTAACAGATTTACTGGATGCTGAAAATGCATCTCTTGAAGCTCAAAATAATTTTACAAGAGCAGTTTTAAATTATAAAATTGCCGAAATATCTTTAATCAAATCAAAAGGCGAACTTAAATCTCTTATTAAATAACTAATTACAATGAAGAAAACTATTATAACAATCGTAATCATAATCGCAGCACTGGGGGCGATTGGGTATGTCTTAAATAATAATAAGAAAGAAAATAAAGAAAAAACAGATATTGTTGCAGAAAAAAATGCAGCAGTTTCAGTAAAAGTTTCACCGGTAAAAACAGAAGAAGTTTCATTAGATTTTGTTGCAAACGGAAACTTTCAGCCTATTCAAGAATTAACATTCTCAGCTGAGAAATCTGGAAAAGTAATCAGCGTTTTGGCTAAAGAAGGTGATTATGTACGTGTAGGTCAAACATTGCTAACCATGAGAGGTGATGTAATCAATGTAAGCGCACAACAAGCACAAGCAGCATATCAAAATGCAAAATCTGATTACAGCAGATACGAAAATGCTTTTAAAACAGGTGGTGTTACTAAACAACAATTAGACCAGGCAAAATTAGCTTTGACAAATGCTGAGTCTAATCTTAAACAAGCAAATATCAATGTTGGAGATACTAAGGTAAAAGCACCAATTAATGGTTTTATCAATAAAAAATACATTGAACCAGGATCTATCTTAACAGGTATGCCTGCAACTGCATTGTTTGATATTGTAAATGTTTCTAAACTAAAGCTTATTGTTACTGTAAACGAAAATCAAGTAACAAGTTTAAAATTAGGAGATCATGTTAATATTACTGCAAGTGTATATCCTGACAAAACTTTTTCTGGAAAAATTACTTTCATTGCAGCAAAAGCTGACGAGTCTTTAAACTTTCCTGTTGAAATCGAAATTACAAATAACACTAATAACGATCTAAAAGCAGGTATGTACGGAACTGCAAACTTTGCATCAAAACAACAAAAACAAAGCATGATGGTTGTACCTAGAAATGCATTTGTTGGAAGTGTAAGCAGCAACGAAATTTTTGTAGCTGAAAATGGTATTGCAAAATTAAGAAAAGTAACTGCAGGCAGAATTTTGGGTGATAAAGTTGAAGTTATCAATGGTTTATCTGATGGAGAAAAAGTAATCGTTACAGGACAGATTAACTTACAAGACGGAAATACAGTAGAAATTATTAAATAATTATTGGCTTTAAGCCGTAAGTTATATGCTTTAAGCCCTTTAAAAAGCCTGAAGCCTATAGCGTACAGCCTACAGCATAAAGCAACAAATATGAAATTAGCCGAAATATCCATAAAACGTCCGTCGTTAGTAATTGTATTGTTTACGATTCTAACACTTGGTGGATTGTTCAGTTACAGCCAGCTAGGCTACGAGCTGATCCCAAAGTTTGAACAAAACGTTATTACCATTTCTACCGTTTATCCTGGAGCTTCTCCAAGTGAGGTTGAAAATACTGTGACCAAGAAAATTGAGGATGCGATTGCATCCTTAGAAAATGTCAAGAAAATTGACTCTAAATCGTACGAAAGTTTATCAATCGTATCGATTACATTAACATCAAACGCAAAAGTCGATTTCTCTTTGAACGATGCACAGCGAAAAATTAACGCAATCATCAGTGATTTACCAGATGATGTTAAAACGCCGGCATTGACCAAATTCTCGCTGAGTGATTTACCAATTATGACGCTTGGTGCTAACGGAAAAATGGATGAAGCTGCATTTTATGACTTAATTGATAAAAAAATTGCGCCTATTTTATCTCGTGTACAAGGTGTCGCTCAGGTAAATATTATTGGTGGATCAGAGCGTGAAATTCAAGTAAATCTTGATGCAGTAAAAATGCAGGGTTACAACTTGTCAGTTCCTCAGGTACAACAAAATATCTTAACGTCAAACTTAGATTTCCCAACAGGAAATATCCAAACTCGTAATCAAAAAATATTAATTCGTTTAGCGGGTAAATATAAAAGTGTTGAAGAATTAAGAAACTTAGTAGTTTCTTCTCAAAACGGAATACAAGTTCGTTTAAGTGATATTGCTGATGTTCAGGATACGCAAAAAATTGCGGAGAAAATATCACGTGTAGATCAAAAAAGTGCGATCGTTTTACAAATCGTAAAACAATCAGATGCAAATGCGGTAGCGGTAAGTGAACATTTATTAAAAACGATTGCAACTCTTGAAAAAGATTATAAAGAAAATCAACTAAAATTAGAAGTTGCAAAAGACAGTACAGTATTTACACTTGAAGCGGCAGATTCTGTAGTACACGATTTATTAATTGCAGTAGTTCTTGTTGCCTTTGTAATGTTGTTCTTCCTGCACAGTATTAGAAACTCATTGATTGTAATGGTATCTATTCCTGCATCGTTAATTGCTACATTCATTGGTATTTATTTAATGGGATATACTTTGAACTTAATGAGTTTATTAGGATTGTCTCTAGTTGTAGGTATTCTGGTCGATGATGCGATTGTGGTATTAGAAAATATCTACAGGCACATGGAAATGGGTAAAAGCAGAATTCGTGCGTCTTATGACGGAACTGCTGAAATTGGTGGTACAGTAACTTCGATTACTTTAGTAATTGTCGTGGTATTCTTGCCAATCGCGATGAGTTCTGGTTTAGTATCTAATATTATTACACAATTTTGTGTTACCGTAATTATCTCAACGATGTTATCATTGTTGGCTTCATTTACAATTATTCCTTGGTTGTCATCTCGTTTTGGGAAATTAGAGCATATTGAAGGGAAAAATTTATTTGGAAGAATCATTCTTGGTTTCGAAGAGTATTTAACACGTTTTACCAACTGGGTTTCTCATTTGTTAACTTGGTGTTTAGATCATTATATTAAAACATTTGCTGTTGTAATTGTACTTTTCTTAGTTTCGACAGTTGGATTAATGGGCGGAGGTTTCATTGGAGGAGAGTTTTTTGCATCATCTGATAGTGGAGAGTTCTTAGTTCAAATCGAAATGCCAAAAGACGCTTCGTTAGAACAAACCAACTTCATGACTCAAAGAGCAGAAGCATTCCTTAAAAATGAAGAATATGTTCACAGTCAAATTACGACAGTAGGACAAACCAGTGAAGGTTTTGGAGCATCGCAGGCTACAGCTTACAAAGCGGAGATTGACGTAAAAATGATCGATCAAAAAGATCGTAAAGATGACGCATCAGTTTATGCGGCAAAAATTAAACGTAAACTTGAAAAAGTATTAGTTGGAGCGAAAGTAAAAACGGTACCGGTAGGTATTTTAGGAACAGCTGAAGATGCAACGTTAGGATTAATTGTAACAGGTCCATCAACAGAAAGCGCGATGGCATTTGCAAAATTAGCAGAAGCTGAATTACGTAAAATTCCTGGAACAACAGAGATCAAATTGACTGTTGAGGACGGAAACCCTGAAATTAACGTAAAAGTAGACCGTGATAAAATGGCCGCTTTAGGATTAACACTTCAAACAGTTGGTCTAACCATGCAAACTGCTTTTAGCGGAAACACAGATGGTAAATACAGAGCTGGTGAATACGAATATGATATCAACATTAGATACAATGCATTCGACAGAAAAAGTATTACTGATGTAAGTAACTTGATTTTCATAAACAATGCTGGGCAGCAAATTAAACTGTCTCAGTTTGCAGATATTACAGAAGGTTCTGGACCTAGCCAGTTAGAGCGTAGAGACAAATCAGCATCTGTAACTGTAAAAGGACAAAACGTTGGAGTTCCTTCAGGTACAATTGTTGGAATATGGCAGGAAAAATTAGATAAGCTGAAAAAACCAGTTGGAGTAAACTATATTTGGGGTGGTGATATGGAGAACCAATCTGAAGGATTTGGTACTTTAGGAATCGCATTATTAGCTGCAATTATTTTAGTTTACCTTGTAATGGTGAGTTTGTACGACAGTTTTGTGCATCCATTCGTAGTATTGTTTGCTATTCCACTTTCGTTTATTGGAGCTATGCTTGCCTTGGCATTAACAAACAACTCATTAAATATCTTTACCATTTTAGGTATTATCATGTTGATTGGTCTGGTGTGTAAGAATGCGATCATGCTTGTCGATTATACCAATCAGCGTAGAGCAGCTGGAGAATCGATCAGAACAGCATTAATTCAAGCAAATCACGCTCGTTTGCGTCCGATTTTGATGACAACAATTGCGATGGTATTTGGTATGTTCCCAATTGCATTAGCATCTGGAGCTGGAGCTGAGTGGAAAAACGGTTTGGCTTGGGTAATTATTGGAGGATTAATTTCTTCTTTATTCCTAACCTTAATTGTAGTTCCAGTAATTTATAATATAATGGAGAAAATTATTCATAAATTCTCTAAAGGAGAAAAAATTGATTACGAAGCTGAAATGTTTGCAGATTACGTGCCGACAGAAGTAAGTGAAGACGGTTTTAATCCGAAACACACCCATTAATTGTTGATTTAATTTAGATTGAAAAAATCCCAAATTCCGAAAGGAGTTTGGGATTTTTTATTTGATTTTTTTTTGAAGATTTGATTTTATTTCAAATACACATAATGATTAAAATAATCAATAATCGCTTTACCTTCAAGCAAAACATCAGCGCCAATAATTCCATGAACGGGTTTTGCTTTGTAGGATTCTAATGCCTCATTTACGTGTGAAAGATCAAAAATTACAATGCTGAAATCTTTCTTTTTCCAGCTTCCTAATTGCAAATGATTGTGTGCCGAAATTTGCGTTGCCATTCCAGTTCCGCCCGCACCGGAGGCTTTTGTTTTAGAATTTTTTGCAGCCAGTTCAAAACGTTCAATACTTTCAAAACCAATACAAGTGTTGGATGCGCCTGTGTCTAAAATGAAATTTCCAGAAATACCGTTAATCTTCGCTTTTATAGAAAGATGCTGTGTTTTGGTAACTTTGAATTTTATTTTTTTGTATTTCTCTTTTTTGAGAACCTCGTGAAGATTTTCCATTTTCGATGCTGATTGAAAACCAAAAATAAGCCAATTACAATCAAAAAGCTAATCACATAATAGATATAATTTCCTGATTTTTCTTCTCCCGAAATAGAACCGTAATATACAAAAGAACTCCAATAATAAGGCGATTTCTTTGCATTAGGGATCGATTTATCATTTAAATATTCCCGTTTTGCATTTGTATTGGCTTCGAAATACGAAACATTATTTTTGACGTTTTTATAAAAGTCAGTCATAAAAACTGAAGTTGTAAAATCATTCACCTTCCATAAAGAAAACATCAAATTTTGTGCACCGGCAAACTGAAAACCTCTTGCAACGCTCATGGCACCTTCGGCTTTATACAACTTTCCAATTCCAGTTTCGCACGCACTCAAAACCACTAAATCAGGATTAATATACAGATTATACAATTCTGAATATAAAATTTCCTGATCGTAAAATTTGATGCTTGCCGGAGTTTCAATATCACCCGAAGAAGCGTGTGTGCTCAAATGTAAAATAGAATAATTTGAAGCATTATTTTTGAAATTGTTAAATGTAGCATCGGCGTTTTCTAAATATTTTCCCTTAAAATTATTTCGAATCGATTCCATTTCTTTCTTGGAATAACGCAATTCAAAAGCTGATTTTTCGAAAACCGGAAAAACACCCAAAACCGTTTTATCTGATTTTAAAACCGTTTTTGAATTCAGATAAATATTAGCCGATGCGTTATAAGCAATCTTAAAATCATTGAGTAAATAATGCATTTTGGCAAAATTTGTTGTTTTTGATTCCTGTGTAATTAAAGCTTCGAACGGCAGAAAATTTAAAATGCCGTCAGGAACTATTATCAAGTTTTTATTGATAGAATTATTTGGCAGTTTTAAAATATCGAATACCTGTTTACCACATTTGTTATAGCCGGAAATGTCATTTGTAATAGCATTTGCATCATTAAAATAATCTACAAATTGTACAATTTTAGGAATCGATATGTGTGAAGTGTTAAGACGATTTAAGCTAATGGTGTTGTTCTGTAAAGTAAAGAAATATTGATTTTCAAATCCCATGAAATAATAAACCATTACGGCTTTATCTTTTTCTAATTTTGAAAACAATCCTTTTAAATCAAATTTTTCAGAAACATAATCAGCATTTTTAAGTTGTGCTTTTTTCAACAAAATCATGAATTCGTTTTGCTTTCTTATAAAACTATTTATTCTTGAAATATTGGCCGAATTTCCTTTTTGCTGTTCTTTTAATATAGCATTATTGAGATTTTGAAGTTCCTGCAAAAGCTGTTTTTCTTCCGTTGAAGCATTTTTAAAATTCGAACGATAACGTTGCAAAATACCCGATTTTGTTCTTTCCGAAAGCTGAAAAGCTTCTTCTAGATATTGCGTTTTACTTTCTTTTTTAAATAATTCAGCATAAATCGAAATGCATTTTTCGGTACGGTTTCGAGATCGCAGCTGCATTAGAATTTTTGAGTTTTCGTATACCAGACTATTCATCAATAAATCTTCGATGTAAAAAGAAAGTTCAAAAGCTTCCAGCGCTTTTTTAGGCTGTTTAAATTTCAATAATTCAGCCTGTAAATCTAACGCATCCGCCAAAACCGTTTCGGCATACAATTGATTTTGGTTAGGCAGTATGTTTTTTGAATTGTAATTAGGAATTAAAGTTTTAAAAATCCTTGTAATTTCGTTTGAGCTTTCGTCATATTTTCGTTCATCAAAAAACAATAAAGCCTTTTCATAATAGAGTTTCGCCAATTTTCTAGGCTGCTGATTTGGGGTTTCTAAAAACAGTTTTTCGGCCTTTTGCATATAAGAATCTGCAAGATTAAATCGCTGCCATTGTCTGTTCATCGAAGCTAGATTTCGATAAGAATTAGATAAAGTTTCTGATTGACCTTTCTCCTTTTCGAGATATTTTATCGAAGCTTCAAAAGTTTTTTCAGCGTTTTTAAGAATTTCAGGGCGCATTAAATTCTCTGTAGAACTTAGTAAATAATTATTCCCAAGATTATTCCACAAAATTCCTTTTTGCAAATTAGATAAGTTCTCTGTTTTTAGAGTGTTTTCTAAAAGTTCAATTGCCATAGAAATTTTGCCAGAACCTTGATACGCATTCGATAAATTTAAAATAGCTGCAAATTTTTGTTTTTGCGCGTCAGGATAAATTTTAGACGTATTTGCAATAAAATAATACTGTTTTATAGTGTTCTCGGCACTATCATAATCGCCCAAAACAGTATATAAATTCCCCAAAGGTTTCAGGCAGAATTCAATTATATCATAATTGCTGAGTTTGTGTTTTTGAAAAACCTGCCATGCTTTTTCATAACTCGAAACCGCATTTTGCGTCAGTCCAAACAAATTTTCATAATATCCTTTATTGCAGTTTAAAACCACAATTGCCAGTAATTCTTCTTTAGTTTTTGGATTAGGATTTTTCCAGAAAGCAGCTTCAACATTAGATAAATCCTGAATCGCTTTTACAGAAGGATGAGCCGTAAAACTGTCAACTGCATTGTATATTTTATCTTCCTGATTCTGTCCAAAAACACTCAGATTTATAAAAAGAAAGATTAAACCAAATAAGCGATATAAGTTCATATTATAAATTACGTTGATAAAGGTTTGTCTGTCTAAGCGAAATAGAAGACCTTTTAGTTGTAAAGCCTTCGACTTCGCTCAGGGTGACATTTGTATTAATAAGACAATGTAGGTAGAACTTACATCACTTATATGGTGATAAAAAAATTAAAACTTCCAAATTCCATAAACTTGAAAGTAATTAAAATTCTGTTCAAAATTAATTACATAACGTGCGCCTAAGCTTGGTCCAATTCTGGCAAAACCTGCCGTTAAATCAAACAAAAGCCCAGTATTAAAACCTGAAAAAGAGTTTTTAACCGTATTCGCTGTTGTTTTCGTATCTAATAAAATCAGTTCCTTTTCGCCTTCAAAAGTTTCTACTTTTATGTTTTGATGTTGTTCTGATAAGACATTTATATTGGCCTGGATTCCTGCGCCAATACCTATATAATTATTAATGTTGTAGCGAATTAAAACTGGTACTTCCCAATTGATATTTTTGTTTTCGGTTGTAGTAGTTGTGCGCTGCAATTGTCGTACTCCATTTGCATTGACACGAGTTTCATTTACAATATCGACTGCGCTGTTGTATTGGTTTAAAGCATTTACCCATTCAACCTGCCAGTAAAAGCGATACGATTTAAAAGGCGAAATTGTTGCGCCCACAAAATAACTCGTCGATTTATCTAAATCAGGATAAAAATTATAACCTGCTTTTGCACCAATCGAGATTCCCGGCAAGAATCGAGTAGTAGCATAGTTAGTTATAATAGGTTCGTTTTTGTCAAAAATGATCGAAGTTCTGCTTTTGGTTTTTACTTTATGAAAATCTTCGCCAAATTTCATCGAGTATTTTACAAAACCTTTTGTACTGTCTTTTTCCTTTACATTTTTTTGTTCCGTTCCCGGCAGATAAATATTCTTAAACGTAAAAATAATTTGTTTCTGTTTAATAATTGTATCAAGGCAGCTTACCGTTGGTTCTTCGTCTTTTGGACAAATAGGACATTCTGGATACATACTTTCAATCTGAAATGTTTTCTTGTCGAACATATCAGGAATATCAGTTTCTAAACGAATTTTTCTTGCAGGACCTTCGCCATTATTTTGAAAACGAGTTTTAAAATTAACCCTTTTAAAGCGCACCAATCTATAATTCATAAAACTCCCGTTAGATCCCATTTTATTAGGATCGTGAGAAGTTACAATTTCCATTTCAAGATTTTTAATCTTATGATTTTTATAACTTCGATTAGGAACAAAAATACCACGCATTGTTACCGTTGCGCTAGTATCTTTTATCATTTCGGGAGTAGTTTTAAAAGTATAAAAGACATTTCGAGTTTCACCCGGATCAGCATTATCAAATTCTAAAACCGAAACATTATGATAGGTTTTATGTGCATCTAAAAGCGAAGCATCAAGATCTTCTTCCGTTGTAGTGTTTCGGTATTTTTTAAGATTGAAATTACTTTCGACAGCAGCCGTAAAATTATTAGAATCATCAAGATCATCGACCGCAGCGACCAAGTTTTCTTTTATTTCGCGTTCGTCTGCATAAGTTCTAAAATCACTCAATTCAAAATTATTGTGCTTAAACTGTTTCTCATTATAAAAAAGATACAGTTTACCGCTTGAAACATAATTTTCTAGATTTTGGTAACTTACCACAACTACCATTTCCTGTTCTGGAATTGGATCGCAGTTTTTTAAAATAGCAAAACCATTTTGATCAGCGATTGAAGCAATATCTTTGTAATTGTTATCCGTCACATCATTTACAGCCACTTTTTTCGGTCGTGTTGCGGGAGGTTTTCCGTTATCGTAATTATTCGTTACAGCAAGTCTTGTGGTATATGTTCCCTTCTTTTTATAAACATGTTTAGGCTCAGCTTCTTTGCTGTAATGACCATCGCCCAGTTCCCATAAATAAGAATAACTAGGTTTTGGCGCACCTGCAATAGGAATTAACGGCGGTGTTTCGGGCTTAAAAGTAACAGCATTTCCATTTTGGATAAAACCAATAGAAGCTCTTCGGGTTATGGTGTCTTTTACTTTGGTTTGTCCAATTGCGAAAACGGTAAATAAAATAAAGAAAACAGACGTTATTGGTTTCATAACTAGAGAGTTTTTAGTTTTAAAATCGTCAGGGTAAATTTTGAAACAAGATTAAATGTAAAAAAAAGTGATGAGCAAATCACCACTTTTTCTTAAAAAAAGTAATCGTAAGTTACTGGATTGCATTGATCGCCGCTACCAGCTGCGCCTCCGTGCCCACTGTTGTTTCGGCAAGAGTAAAAGTATAAACGTCGTTTGCAGCAACAGTTACGGCCTTAATCGCATAACGCCATTGGCCATTAGCTTCAGTTGCAAAAATCACGTGGCATTTTAAACCAATTGGGATTTGACCATAATGCTCGCTGAATAATCCTGCAGAAGTATAGGTGTCTAATTTTGCAAGAGCATTTGTTCCTTCGCCATCATAAGATAAATACACAGCACTATTTTCATTATTATAACCCTCAGGAGCTTTTACTAAAAGTGTTGTTTTAGGTCTTGGATCACTATAAAAACGGTCAACATTTGTCCATCCAAATTTTCCAAAAGTAACGTAATAATTCGCACCTTCGCCTTGCACGCCGCCTTTACCGCCAGTTCCATCAGCATTTGGTTTTGGTTGTTCCCAAGTCAGTTCTCCGCGCTCATCGATTACGCCGTTCCATAAAGTCATAGCATTATCCAAACCATTTGTTAAAGCCGTTGGAACAATTAAATTCATGTAACATGAAGTTTTTAATTCGACACCGCCTTGAGTAGCTTTAATAAAGAATTCTCCTCCCGAAATCAAAAGATTTTTCTTTCCGTCAGGCATAACTCCCATAGTTGGTTTGTTAGAAATCAGCATATTTCCTTTATCAAAAAGTTCGACGTATTCAATATCAACCTGTCCTGTTACAGGATTTCCGTTTTTAGTTAAACAATCTCCGTTTAAAGTTAATTTTACCCCTTTTGCAGATGTTAATGTTACCACCCCCGTTCCTGCAGTAATAGTAAAATTTTGCGTATTTTTTTTAAGACCTTTTTCGCTGATGCTTTTAAAAGCGGCAGCAGTTGGCGGCAAAATAATATTTTGATCTTCGCCATCGCTGGTGTCGCAGCTTACAAAAGAAATTAGTAAAAGGAATAAAAGTCCGATTTTTTTAAAATTTGTGTTCATAATTTCTGGTTTTAATGATTATTATATTGATAGATGTTCGAGGTTAGAATTTTGTTACCCCTGATTTTGATTTTTTTTTTAAATTTTAGGCAGACAGGCATTTGTCTTCAAATAGATTTCCATCTTCATCAACCGCGACCAAAATGTTTTTCTTCTGCGAAAGCGTAATGATTAAATAAATCCAGACAACAGACCAAAGCCCGAAAGTGAGACAGGTAAGGAATAAATGCAAAGTATGTTTGACCGCTTTTTTCTCTCTAGATAAAACTACATAAGGCAGTTTTTTGTTATGCTCTACAATCACAAAACCATTTCGGGTTTTAGCAGAAATCATTTCGTGAAATTGATTCAAAGTTTTTTCAGAAGTAAATTGATACATTTCCATTTTTTCTTATTTTTTTATCCTTTAAAAAGATATTTGTTCTCTTATATCAACTACGCTAATCAATTGTTACCCTTTTATTTGAAATTCTTTTTTAACTTTATCTGATAAAAAGTTTTTTATGGATAAAAGCAAAGTACATCTGGATCAAAAATATATTGAAGGACTTGCCTCAAACGATTCGGCAGTAATTCAGACCATCTACAAAAAGTTTGTTCCTAAAGTTGTTATGTTTATAATGAATAATTCTGGAGATAGAGATCAGGCTCAGGATGTGGTTCAGGACGTGTTGATTTTGCTTTTTAATCAAGCCAAAGCCAATGCGCTGCAGTTAACCTGTCCGTTTGATGCTTATTTCTTTTTATTGTGTAAAAGAAAATGGCTGAATGAGCTGAAAAAAACAGCCAATAAAGGGGTAACAATTAATGAAGATGCAGTATCTATAAATGAATCTGCTTTAGAATTAATTGGACAAACCGAGGATTTTGACGAGAAACAACAGCTTTTTGATACCATGTTCCAGAAATTGGGAGATAAGTGTCAAGAATTGTTAAAGCTCAGTTTTACGATCAAATCAATGGAAGAAGTGGCCGAAAAACTAAACGTAACTTACGGATATGTTCGTAAAAAGAAATCGTTATGCGTAGGTCAGTTAACGCAATGGATTCAGGAAGCAAAAAACTTTAAATCTTTAAAAAATAAGTAGTCATGAACGAAGAGCGTTATATATTATTTGATCAATATCTTCAAGGCGAATTAACGATTGAAGCTAAAAATGATTTTGAAAAACAACTACTATCAGATCCAGAATTTGCATCAGAATTTGAGACTTTCAAAAACACACAGCTTCAACTGGCAAATAAGTTTGAATTTGAACAGGAGCGAGAAGCTTTTAAAGAAAATCTAACTAATATTTCAAACAAACACTTTAATAAGAAAACAAAAGTTATAGGCTTAAAACCGTGGTATTTTGCTGTTGCAGCTTCTATTGCTGTTCTATTTGGATTGTTCTTTTTTAATTACAGCCAAAATCCAACTTTTGCAGATTATAATAATCCTGAACAAGCTTTTTTTACGGAAAGAGGAACAGTTGATGCAACTCTAAAAGAAGCTGAAATGGAGTATAATGCAAAAAGATACAACAAAGCAATTCCGCTTTTTGAAACCGTTCTTCAAAAACAAAAAACGGCCGAAATACAATTTTTTTATGGCGTTTCGCTTTTAGAAGAAAGTCATTATATAAAAGCAGAAGCTGTTTTTGATGAACTAAAAGCAGGAACTTCAGTTTACAAAGACAAAGCAGTTTGGTATTTGGCTTTATCCAAACTAAAACAAAAAGAGTATAAAGCCTGTAAAGAAATTCTTCAGACTATTTCGCAGGATTATGAAGATTATGACGATGTTCAGGATTTATTAAACGACCTGGATTAGGCTGTAAATGCATAAGAAGAAGAGAGAGATTCGCAAGGAAATAAATACTTTGCGAATCTTTTTTTTGTTTTATTTTCAGAGGTATTAGTGCTGTAAATGAGGTGATAAGAGGTGATAAATGAATTTATAATAGCAGTTTACGTAAAGACGTAATAAAATTTAGAAATTAAAATCTAATTTCGATTTTTAATTTTATGCTATTAACCAACCCCAAAACTATTATTAATTTAACCATTGCTACTGAATGAAGAAAATTACTTTGTTTTTTCTTATTATTTTTTCACAAATCATTTTCAGTCAATCTAAAATTACAGAAACCGAAAAACTTGCGGCTGCTTGCAAAGTTTGGGGATTCTTAAAATATTATCATCCAAAAGCTGCTGGTGGAGAATTAAATTGGGATAACCAGCTTCTTGAAACTTTACCAAAAATAGAAAAAGCTCAAACGAAAGAAGAGTTTTCGCTGGTGTTGGAAAATTGGATCGATAATCTTGGAGCAATAAAAGAGGTTAAGCCAATTGTTATACCAAAAGAGGTTGAGCTTTTTGATAAAAATTTCGATTTAAGCTGGTTTAATAATAAGTTGTTTTCTAAGAAACTTTCGAAAAAACTGAAATTTATTGAAGACAACAGATTTCAAGTTAATGAAGAGTTTGGGCCTGGCTTTGATGGGTTTAAAAACTTGAAAAACTACTTCAAATTAGATTACAATGATAAAAACGACAGGCTTTTAATGCTGTTTTCGTATTGGAATGTTGTCGAATATTATTTTCCGTATAAGTATCTGATGGATCAGAAATGGGATGCAACCTTAAACGAAGTATTACCTTTTGTTGTTCAGGCGAAAAATCCAGATGAGTTTTATAAGGTATTACGAAAAGCGGCAGTTAATCTAGATGACAGCCATGTTGAATTTTTTATATATCCATCTTTAGCAACAGGAAAAAAAGCATCTTTTTATTTTCCGGCTGCAGGTAAAATTATCGATGAAAAATTAGTAATTACTGAGATTTTAGGAGACAGCCTCGCTGAAGCTGATAATATTAAAATAGGAACTGTAATTACTAAAATAAACGATAAGAGCATCAAAGAACTTCTTGAGGAAAAAAGAGAGGTCAAATGTGCTTCAAACGAAATTTCTTATCGAAACAAAGTTGCTGGAGAAATTTTAAGAAGCGAATCTGAAAATGTGAAAGTAGAGTTTCTAAGAGATGGGAAATACGAAACAAAGTCAATGACATGGTTTAATTATCATGATTCACATCGAAATGAGTTTAAAAAAGGAGCTCAGAAAAAGAAAGATAAGTTCAAACTTTTAGAGAATAATATTGGTTATGTAAACATGGGAGTTATAAAACCAATACATATTCCAGATATGATTAACGGTTTAAAAGATACAAAAGCTATCGTTTTTGATATGAGAAATTATCCAAAAGGAACTTTTGAAGAAATTGCTAAATTTTTGAATCCTCAGGAAAAGGTTTTTTGCGTTTACACGATGCCATATCTGAATTATCCAGGACGTTATGAATGGACAAAGGGAAGAAATTGCGGTTCTGAAAATAAAGATAATTATAAAGGAAAAGTAATTGTACTGCTTAATGAAGATTCTATAAGTCAATCAGAATGGACAGCAATGTGTTTTCAAACGGCAGGAAATACAACAATTATAGGAAGTCAGACAGCAGGAGCAGATGGAAATGTTTTTGAATTTGATTTTTCAGGGTTTCATACCAATTTTTCAGGAATTGGAGTTTATTATCCAGATCGCAGAGAAACTCAAAGAATAGGAATTATTCCAGATATCAAAATAGAGCCAACCATTAAAGGAATTCAAGAAGGAAAAGATGAGGTTCTTGATCGTGCTTTAGCTTTTATTGAAACGGGAATATAAATAAAGTATGCCTTCCTGAGCGAAGTCGAAGACCACATAAGCAATTAGAAAAGAATTGGGGGTCTATTTTTTTTGCTGGACTTCGACTTCGCTCAGGGCGACAAGCTTTAATAACTTATTTGTAAACCTTTGTAAAAGTTTAAAACTTTCGCAAAGGTTTTTTTAAGTTAATCTGTTTTTTCAAGAAAGTTAATCTGCCAAATCTTTATGCTGATTTTACACAATTGCTATTCTTTTAATATTGTCGTAATTTTGACAACTTTAAAAATATACAATTGAATTTGAAACCCATTATTACCGATACACACACACATTTATATTCTGAAGAATTTGATCAGGATCGTGACGCCATGATTCAAAGAGCTATCGATGCCGGAATTACACGCTTTTTTATTCCTGCAATCGATGCCGCAGCGACGCTGTCTATGTATGATTTAGAGCAAAATTATCCAGATAATATTTTCCTGATGATGGGTTTGCATCCAACGTATGTAAAAGATAATTATTTAGAAGAACTTGCACACGTAGAAGCTGAATTGTCTAAACGAAAATTTTATGCCGTAGGTGAAATTGGAATCGATTTGTATTGGGATAAAACGCACTTAAAAGAGCAGCAAATTGCTTTTAAAAGACAAATTCAACTGGCAAAACAATACAAATTACCAATAGTAATTCATTGCCGCGAAGCCTTTGATGAAATTTTTGAAGTTTTGGAGGAAGAAAAAGTAGCTGATTTATTCGGTATTTTTCATTGTTTTTCTGGAACTTTAGAGCAGGCGCATCAGGCAATATCTTATAATATGAAGTTAGGAATTGGAGGAGTTGTTACTTTTAAGAACGGAAAAATTGATCAGTTTTTAAATCAAATCGATTTAAAACATATTGTTTTAGAAACAGATTCGCCTTATTTAGCGCCAATTCCATACAGAGGAAAAAGAAATGAGAGCAGTTATTTAGTAAATGTAATTGCTAAACTCGCCGATATATACAACGTTTCTGAAGAAGAAATTGCCAACATTACAACACAAAATTCAAAAGCCGTTTTTGGTATTTAACCCACACCTTACAATACTTTAATTTTTTTTTTGTTCATTTGCCCACTTAAACAGATAAATAATAATGCAGAGATTTGATGCCATTCGACCGTTCTATGATTCCGAAATAAATGAAGCACTTCATGGTGTAGTCAATCATCCGATGATGAAAGCTATGATGAATTTTACTTTTCCGGATGTGGAAGATGAGGTTTGGAAGGAACAGCTTAAGAAAACACATTCAATTCGTGATTTTCAATGCAATTTTATTTACAATACAATTCAAAAAGTTCTGGAAAGAAGTTCTGAAGGACTTACAACTTCAGGCTTTGAAAAGTTAGAAAAAAACACCTCTTATTTGTTTGTTTCCAATCATAGAGATATTCTTTTAGATACAACTTTGCTTAATGTTTGTTTATTCGAGCATGGTTTGGTTATGACGGCATCTGCAATTGGAGATAATTTAGTTAAAAAAGCATTTTTGTCAACCTTGGCAAAATTAAATAGAAACTTTTTGGTTTTAAGGGGTTTAACGCCTCGTGAGATGCTTCAAAGTTCTAAATTATTATCAGAATATATTGGGCACTTACTGCTTCGTGAAAACCGCTCAGTTTGGATTGCACAAAGAGAAGGACGTACCAAAGATGGAAACGATGAGACAAATCCAGGAGTTTTAAAAATGATTGGAATGGGTTCTGACGAAGCCAATTTGATGGATTATTTTAAGAAATTAAAAATTGTTCCCGTTTCTATTTCATACGAATATGATCCAACTGATGTTTTGAAAATGCCGCAATTAATGGCAGAAGCAAACAATGAAGTTTATATTAAAGAAAAAAATGAAGATTTCATGACCATTTTAAGTGGTATTATGGGAACTAAAAAAAGAATACATATTTCTGTAGGTGATGTTTTGAATACTGAAATTGATCAGATCGTTGCAGAAAATGACAATGGAAACAAGCAAATTCAGGCTTTAGCTCAAGTTATAGACGATTCAGTATTGAAAAACTATAAATTGTGGCCGACTAATTTTATTGCCTACGATATCTTGAATAAAACCAATACATTTTCTCATTTGTACAAAGACAGCGAAAAATCATTGTTTGAGCGTCGTTTAGAAATGCGTATCGGAAGCGATAATCCTGTTACAAGACAAGGTTTTCTTGCGATGTATGCCAATCCGGTTGTCAATAAATTAAAATATGGAGATGTCATCTAAGGCTAAAATACTTCTAATTTATACTGGTGGAACCATCGGTATGAGCAAAGATTTTGAAACAGGAGCGTTGAAAGCATTTAACTTTGGAAAGTTATTGCAAAAGATTCCTGAAATCAAACAATTAGATTGTGAAATCGAAACGGTTTCTTTTGAAAACCCTATAGATTCCTCTAATATGAATCCTGCAGAGTGGACAAAAATTGCAGAAATCATAGAAGAAAATTATGCTTCTTATGACGGATTTGTGGTTCTTCACGGTTCAGATACTATGTCATATTCAGCTTCGGCATTGAGTTTTATGCTCGAGAATTTGGCAAAACCAGTAGTGTTTACAGGTTCTCAATTGCCAATTGGAGATTTACGAACTGATGCAAAAGAAAACTTAATTACAGCAATTCAAATTGCTTCACTTCTAGAAAAGGGTAAACCTGTAATTACAGAAGTATGTCTATATTTTGAATATAAATTATACAGAGGAAATCGTACTTCAAAAGTAAATGCTGAGCATTTTAGAGCTTTTACAGCACCAAATTACCCTGAATTGGTCGAATCGGGAGTGCATTTAAAATTAAACTCACATTTATTTCTTCCTGTAAATAAAAATGCAGATTTGATTGTTCACAAGAACTTAGACAATCATGTAGCGATCATAAAAATGTTCCCAGGAATGAGCGAAACCGTTTTGGCCTCGATCTTGGCAACTCCAGGTTTGCGCGGAATTGTGCTGGAAACTTACGGCTCAGGAAATGCTCCAACCGAAGATTGGTTTTTGAATTTAATTGAAAAAGCGATTACATCTGGAATGCACATTGTAAATGTAACACAATGTTCTGGCGGAAGCGTAAATATGGGGCAATACGAAACGAGTACGGCCTTAAAGTCGCTTGGAGTTATTTCAGGAAAAGATATTACTACAGAAGCTGCAATTACAAAACTAATGTATTTGTTAGGTCATAACATTCCTCAAAACGAATTTAAAAGTATTTTCGAAACGGCATTGCGAGGGGAAATATCTTAGCATAAAATTTCAATATTTAAAATCCCAAATTCCAAAAGATAAAAATTGGAATTTGGGATTTTTTCATTGTTTTTTCTTAGTTAGTTTGTCATTTCGAGGAACGAGAAATCACACTCGTGAATCGACAAAGATCGGTTCTTTCGCATGAGGAAGTCCTAGTGTGATTTCTCGTTCCTCGAAATGACAAAAGTGTCTATAATTGGAATTTAAAACTTGGAATTTTTATAAGTTACCGGACAAGTCTCTAACTCTTCAGAAGATTTATGTTTTTTGTAATATACATAAACAATTACAGAAAGAATACTGATTATACCTTGAATGGCAACTGTATTTCGAGTTCCGATAATGTGCGAAACATAACCAATTATCAAACTTCCCACAGGAATCATTCCCTGATAAGCCATTAAATAATAACTGATACTTCTCGAACGCATATTGACTGCACTTTGTGTTTGAATGTAAATATTTATAGATGAGGTTTGCGCCATCATTCCTACGCCGCTCAAAGCCATACAAATTAAGGCGATTGTTAAACTATTTGAGTAAGCAAGTATAATAATGCTGAAGCCTAATAATAAGCTCGCAGCAATCATTATTTTACTCATATTGTCTGATTTTTTCAAATTAGCGAGATAAATTGCGGATATAATGGAGCCAATTCCGGCAGCACTTTCAAACCAGCTGAAAGTTTGTGCGTTACCGCTAAAAATATCTTTAGCAAAAACAGGCATCAAAGTATTAAAAGAAATTACAAACAAACTGCTGCAGGTTAACATTAAAAGCATTTTTGCCATTTCAGCTTCTTTTTTGATATAATCAAAACCTTCAATAAAATCTTCGAGCATTTTAAATTTATCAACAGCTTTAATATGCGGCGTGATTTTCATCATCAATAAAGATATTAAAACAGGAATATAGCTTAGAAAGTTTCCAATAAAACAAATGTCTTCACCATAATTGTGCAGTATAATTCCCGCTAAAGCAGGTCCCGCAATTCGGGCAAAATTATTTAAAGTTGAGTTTAAGGCAACTGCATTGGGCAGATCTTCTTTATTGTCGACAATATCAATCATCATAGTTTGTCTGCAAGTCATATCAAAAGCATTGATAATTCCTTGAAAAAGACTTAAAGCCAGAATAAAATTGATGTTGTAAATTTTTAAGTAAATCAATAAAGCCAAAGCTCCAGCTTGAAGCATTGCCAATGACTGTAATAAAATCATGGCTTTATGTCTGTCGTATCTGCCAATAATACTTCCTGCCAAGGGCGCTAAAAACAAGGATGGAATCATGCTTAAAAAAGTAGCTAAACCCAACAAAAATACAGATCCAGTAATACTGTAAACCATCCAGCTTACTGCTGTTTTTTGCAGCCAAGTCCCAATAACAGAAACGGACTGTCCGTAAAAGAATAACTTGAAGTTTTTAGATTTTAACGCTTTAAACATAACCTGAAATATTTTTTTACAAAGTTCGGGATTATGATTTCATTAGAAAAATTAATAATTTTACTCATTATGAGTAGTAAAACTTATCGATATGGAAATTTATCAACTTGAATATTTTATTAAAACTGCTGAGGTATTGCATTTTACAAAAGCCGCCGAGTTGTGTTTTGTAACGCAATCCGGACTTTCGCAGCAAATAAAAAAACTGGAAGAAGAACTGGGAATGCCTTTGTTTAAAAGGATTGGAAAAAAGGTTCAGCTTACCGAAGCAGGTTCTGTTTTTTTAATTCATGCTAGAAAAGTGGTCGAAAATGTAGAAAACGGAAAGCAGGCAATTGAAGATTTAAACGAAATGATTGGCGGTGAACTCCGATTAGGGGTAACGTACATTTTTGGACTTTTGATTTTACCTGTCATAAATGCTTTCGCAAAAACGTATCAAAATTTAAAAATCGTAGTCGAATATGGTACAACAGAAGCTTTAGAGCAAAAGTTGATAACCAACGAATTAGATTTGGTTTTGGTTATTTCATCACATGAAATTGAACTTCCAATCCAGAAAGTGCCTTTGTTTACTTCAAATATGGTTATGGCGGTTTCTAAATCACATTCTTTAGCTTCTTTAGATAAAATAGCTTTTAAGAAAATTGAAGATGTCCCGCTTATTTTACCCGGAAAAGGATCTAATTCAAGAGAATATGTCGAAGTGTTGTTTAAAAAATACAATATGAAGCCAAAAATCTCGATAGAATTAAATTCAATTCATGCTTTATTGCAAATGGTAGAGAACAGCGATTGGGCAACAATTGTAGCCGAAAAAGCGCTAAAAGGCTGGGATAATCTTAAAGCCATTCAGATTACAGGTGTTGTCACTAAGCGAGAATCGTATATGTTAACGATTGGAGGTTACCAGAAAAAGGCAGTAAAATTATTCATGGAAGAATTTAGAAAAAGCATTTAAACTAATCTTGAGATTTACTTTTGAAACTCGATTTTTTTTGTGTTCTTTGCAGACCAAAATAGAGAGGTGTCCGAGTGGTTTAAGGAGCTAGCCTGGAAAGCTAGTATATGGGTAACTGTATCGAGGGTTCGAATCCCTTCCTCTCTGCTTAATTAAGAAAACCCTTGTGAAAGAATTTCACAAGGGTTTATTTTTTGATTAGAACTTACAGCTTAATCTCAAACAAGCTAAAAGAACCTTCTTTATAATGTTCGGGTAATTCGCTTGTCCATTCGATAGCGCTGATTCCTTTGTAGGTAAAACCACAGCTGGTATAATATTTATTTATTCTCTCGTTGCCGCTGTGTGTATCAAGTCTAATATATTCTTTGCCGTTTTCTTTGGCATATTCCTTAGTCCAGTCAATGATTTTTTTAACGTATGATTGTCCTCTAAATCTTGGGTTTGTAGCAATACGATGCAAATAAACTGCGGGATCTGCACTGGCTTCTTTCCAGATAATTAAATCGTTAAAAGTTAGTACAAATGTACAAGCAACTTCGTCTCCTTCTTTGATTATAAAATGACGATTTTCGGCAATTTCTTTTTCTATTAATGATCTTTCAAAACCTCTCCAGCTTTTATTATTTACTGTTTTTTGGTAAGATGTAGCTTCGTTGTAAATATCGAAAACAGCATCGATATCTTCATTTGTAGTTTTAAAAAATTCCATTATTAGGTTTTGTTCTATAAATTAATGAATCTTCAAAGGTAAATTTTTCAATTGCTCTGAATAGGCGAAAACCTTAATTTATGTTTTTTTTATCAGAGTTCAGCCAGACTACATTTTGCTCTGAGTTATGATCCTGACCAATAATATCTTTGTACAATTCTGGTCTTCTAGCTTTTATGTAACGATTTCCTCCTGCCTGAATACATTTTTCTGGGGTAAGTACCGCAGTTGCAAAAGAATCATCAAAAGTGCGGCATTCTGCCAGAATATCTCCAAAAGGGTCAATAATCATAGAACAACCATTTTTTAGTTGATCATCATCCATGCCAATTGGGTTTGAAAATACAGCATAAATCGCATTATCATAAGCTCTTGCGGGGAGCCATTTCATTAACCAGTCTCGACCTTTCATTCCGTCAAATTCTAAACGTAAAGAAGTTGGGTCAGCTTCGCGGTTTTCCCAAAGCTGAGGTGCTACAAAACCAGCGCCAGGTCGGGTAGAAGGAGTACACATGGTTACGTGAGGCATAAAGATAATATCGGCGCCCAAAAGTTTTGTTGCGCGTACATTTTCTATAATATTATTGTCGTAACAAATTAAAATGCCGCATTTCCAGCCTTCAATTTCAAAAATACAATAACGATCTCCTGCTGTTAAATACGGATTTATAAATGGATGCAGTTTTCGATATTTGGCCACTAATCCATTTTTATCTACACAGACGTAAGCTTTGAATAAATTGTCGTTTTCGTCTTTTTCAAAAAGTCCGGCCAAAATTACAATGTTGTTGTTTGCAGCAATTTCAATCAATTTTAAAATGCTTTCTCCACTCGGAATCGCTTCTGCCAAGTCTAACATCTGTTCTTTTGATAAATTCCTTGCAAATGTATATCCGGTTATAGAACATTCGTGAAACGAAATTACATCACAGTCTTCGGCAGATGCTTTTTGAGAAAGTTTTTCGATTACAGATAAATTATAGTTTTTGTCGCCGCTTTTGTTTTCGAATTGTGCTGTGGCTATTTTTAAATTTTTCATATTATGCGCTATTAATTTTAGTCAAAAATAGCGACATTAATATTTTAGAAATTGTACAAAACCGACATTTTAAAATGACAAAGGCGGAAATCTTTTTATAAGATTGTTGGTTAATTTTCCGCTGTTGCAGATGTATTCAGTTGGAGTTATTCCGGTATGTTTTTTAAACTCTTTTATTAAATGCGATTGATCTGAAAATCCAGCATCATAACAAATGGTTGTCAAGTTGGTTTTATCCGTTTTGTCTTTTAATAATTTTAGAAAATGATGTAACCTTAGCACATTGCCAAATTTTTTCGGATTCAATCCGATACATTCTTTGAACTTTCTTTCAAGATGTCTTTCTGTGTAACCGGTATGTTTGACCAATTGTTTTATTGTAAAATGCCCTTTATTGGTGGTAATAAAGTTTATAGAATGATCTATTAATAATTGATTTGAAGCTGTTTTGGTGGCGATTAATGATTTAAAAAAAGAATTAAGCAGTTCAACTCGCATTTGATTGTTTTGTTGAAACAGGCTCTCCTGAAGCTCTGCAGCTTTTTTTCCAAAAACATCTTCGACAGGAATAATAGAATCGTGAAATTCATTGGCAGGAATTCCTAATAGTTGATGTATTCCGTTGGGCTGAAAAACAATAATTATCAGCGTAATTTCATTTTCAGAATAAAGGTCTTTATAACCGTTAAGTTGTCCGTATAAAAAAGAAGACGGCAGATAATCTTTTACCTCATATTTATTAATTCCCGAAATGAGTTTGCTTTTTAGAGAAAATACAAGTCCGGTATTTCCGTCTGAAAATAAGCGAAATTTTTGCACCGCAGTTTCGGCATTATCTAAAAAAAGATAATGCTTGATATAGGGAGAGAGCTCTTTTTGTGGTGAAACTTGCATAATCTCGTTTTTAATCTGCTTTTTCAAGACAGTTTAATTTCTTCAAACGGCAGTTTTTATAGTAGAAAAAAAATCCAATAACTTATCTGTTGTTGAAACAGTTTTGGTTATTGGATTTTTTTTTAAAACAGTTACTTTAAATAACTTATTTTTTTAGACCATTTCAGTCTTCATCAGAATTTCTTCCTCGATAGCGTTCCAAAGTCCAATTCGTTTTTCTAAAGCTAAGATTGAAACTTCTTCAACTTCTTTCCATTTTTGTGCATCATCTTCACATAAATCTGTGATCATCTGCATTGCCATTGGTCCGTGTTCGTCAGCATCAAGTTCAATATGGCGTTCGAAATAATAAACAAGTTTGCTTAAATCAGTATCAGGAAAGTTTTTTTGGAAGTTTTTGAGGATTTCGGTAAACATACTCGGAATCAAATCTTCTCTTCCAAAAGTAAAAGCAGCAGCAATTTGATGCGGTTTACCTTCTTCAATAACTCTAAAAGTAAAATCTAAGAAAGATTTTATTTCAGGATGAACAGAACTTTGTTTTATGGCAACAAAAATATTATGGAGTGAATTTACTTCATTCAAAAATTTAGTAATTTCAGTTGTATCTGCACCGCAGTCTTCCATTGCTTCAAGATACATTTCATAGTGACTTTGTCTTCTGCCGTCTATGCTTAAGTCTGTTTCTTCTGCTAAAACAATTTCATTGATTAGATATCTTGTTTCAGGGTTTTTGGTAGCAAACCAAGGCGTTGTTGTGCAGGTAAGTTTGGCTTGTAAAGCTTTTAATAAAGACATAAAGTCCCATACAGCAAAAACATGATTTTCTAAGAAAGTATGCAGATCATCAATGCTGTGTATTTTGTTGTATAAAGAATGTTTTAAAAGCTGCTCTTTTTGAGGTTGAATGCTATTGTGTATAGTTTCAATATTCATGTACGAAAATTTTATACAAAGATAAAAAGCTTCCTGGTAAGAAGAAGCCTTTTAAATTGATTTTGTGTATAATTTAATAGTTGTTTATTATTTAAATGCCGAAATCCCAGTTACATCCATTCCAGTTATTAGTAAATGAATGTCATGAGTTCCTTCATAAGTAATAACACTTTCAAGATTCATCATATGGCGCATAATTGAGTATTCGCCCGTAATTCCCATTCCGCCCAGCATTTGTCTGGCTTCACGGGCAATTTGAATCGCCATATTGACATTGTTGCGTTTTGCCATCGAAATTTGTGCTGTCGTCGCTTTCCCTTCGTTTCTTAAAACTCCTAAACGCCAAGTCAATAATTGCGCTTTTGTAATTTCGGTAATCATTTCGGCTAGTTTTTTCTGCTGTAATTGCGTTCCTCCAATTGGTTTTCCAAACTGGATTCTTTCTTTAGCATATCGTAAAGCTGTATCATAACAATCCATTGCCGCTCCAATTGCTCCCCATGCAATTCCGTATCGGGCAGAATCTAAACAGCCAAGCGGTGCGCCCAAACCAGATTTGTTTGGTAAAAGATTTTCTTTTGGCACTTTTACATTATCAAAAATCAATTCACCAGTCGAAGAGGCGCGAAGTGACCATTTATTATGAGTTTCAGGAGTTGTAAAACCTTCCATACCACGTTCTACAATTAAACCATGAATACGGCCTTCTTCATTTTTTGCCCAAACAATTGCAATGTCAGCAAAAGGGGCATTAGAAATCCACATTTTGGCACCATTTAAAAGATAATGGTCACCCATATCTTTAAAATTGGTAATCATGCTTCCAGGATCAGATCCATGATCTGGTTCGGTTAAACCAAAACATCCTATATATTCTCCTGTTGCCAGTTTTGGTAAAAACCTCATTCGCTGCTCTTCATTTCCATACTTCCAAATAGGATACATTACTAATGAAGATTGAACAGATGATGTAGATCTTACTCCAGAATCACCTCGTTCTATTTCCTGCATAATTAAACCATACGAAATTTGGTCTAAACCTGCACCTCCATATTCTACTGGAATATAAGGTCCAAATCCGCCAATTTCTCCCAGTCCTTTTATGATCTGTTTTGGGAATTCTGCTTTTTGAGCAAACTCCTCAATAATAGGGGAAACTTCTCTTTTAACCCATGCACGTGCAGACTCTCTCACTAATTTGTGTTCGTCTGTTAATAAATCATCAAGATTGTAATAATCTGGAGCTTGAAATAAATCTGGTTTCATTTTTGTATAGTTTTACTAAACAAATTTACGCAATATAAATATAACAAAATGAAGTAAAATTGTTATATTTACAAGTATTAGTTATAAAATAATCACAAATAAGGCAAATTATTTTTAGTTTATTGATAATTTATAACCTAATTTTGAGATTCCAAAACATAAAATGAATGAGGCTGATCATCTCTTTTCTACTTCTTTTTGTTCTTAATAGTGCATTTGCTCAAGAGTCAACTGTAATGAACGAGAAGGAGTATTTATTATTACAAGAAAAAATTCGACTAAATTTCAATGCAAATGTCGACAGTGCTCTTGTATATGCTTCACAAATGGCAAGATCAAAAAATTATAAACATTTGGCTTTTGCAAATGGATCGATGACTGCTATGTTTCAGCTTAAGGGTGATTCAAAAAAATCTAAGGAAAGTTATAAAGCAGCTTTACAATATTTAGAAAAGATACCAGATTCGAAAGAAAAGACGCAGCTCAAATCTTATATCTATAATTATGGAGGACTTGCTGAGACCTATCGAGGTAATTATGGAAAAGCTTTAGAAATTTACCAAGAAGGAATGAAGTTGTCTTTACAAATTAATGATGTAAAACAACTGGTTAAGTTCAAGATGAATATTGCTTTAGTAAATGAGGCTGTAGGAAATTATCAATTATCAATTAAAAATGTAAAGCAAATTGATCGCTTTGTTGATGCAAATGAAAGTGTTTTTACTAAAGATCAATTTTTAAATCTAAAAAGTAATGTTAATCGGAGTTTGGCGAGTTCCTATGAAAGCTACTTTATGAAAAATTCAAGTAAAAGACATTTGCTTGATTCTGCCGAATATTACTATAAAAAAACGATAAATTATTCTCAAAATTTTGCTTCTAATAAAATAGTAGCAAAACTAAGTTTAGGGAATGTCTACAATTGGAAAGGCGATTATAAAAATGCGGAAAAAACATATTATGATGTTGTCTTTCTATCCAGTCAAAATAATCAGAAAGACATATTGTGTGTCGCCAATTATAATTTAGGCGATATTTATTTTACAACTAAAAAGTACGATAAAGCATTGGTTTTTTTCAAAAAATGTGATTCGATTTCTGCAATTACGAATGCTAATGCTATTGATTATTTAAAATCGAATTATTACCAAGCAAAAATTTACAATATTCAAAATAAACCAGAACTTGCTTATAAGCACTCAAGGATTTATTTGGATAATTATGAGAAGTTTGAGGAAAAGTTAAGTGCTGAAGCTTTAGAAGTTAACTATAAACAAGGAGTACACAATCTTACTGATGAGATGGTTACTATTGAAGAAAGGTATAAAAATGAAGTTCTGATAAATAGAGGCCTTAAGATTTTTTATGTATTAGTATTTGTAAGTGTCGTATTCTTATTAATTAAAAATATTAGAGATAAAAATAAGGCGCATAAAAAAATGAATGCTTTAATTGAGGAATTTAAAGCAAATATCGAGAAGAAAAATAACAATGAATTACTTG
The DNA here is from genome assembly GCF_002217355.1 of Flavobacterium oncorhynchi. Taxonomy (GTDB): domain Bacteria; phylum Bacteroidota; class Bacteroidia; order Flavobacteriales; family Flavobacteriaceae; genus Flavobacterium; species Flavobacterium oncorhynchi. The sequence continues at coordinate 551,482 of NZ_MUHA01000007.1, forward strand.
AGCCACAGCCAGAAATAGAAGAAGAAGTTCTAGAATTGGAAGAAGCACAACTCAAAAAAGAAAATATTCCTTTAAGTATTGACGAAGCTAAAGAAAACAAAATTGTTGAAAAATTATTGGCTCTCGAGAGTAAATTAGAGTACTTAAATGCCGATTTTACATTGCCTTATGTAGCTAAGAAAATAAAAACAAATACAACTTATTTGTCTTATGTAGTTAATAAACGATTTGGTAAATCATTTGGGGAATATTCGAACGAGTTGAAGATTAATTATGTAATTAATGAAATGATTACCAATCATATGTATCGAAAGTATTCTACACAGGCTATTGCAGAAAGTGTTGGCTTTAAAAATGCTGTTTCTTTTGCTAAATCATTTCGCAAAAGAACTGGAGTATCTCCAGCTCAGTTTGCGAATAATATTTAGTGAGATAGTTACTCAGAGTAACATTTCTAGGAATCAAATTTTAATTAGCGCCTCCTAAACCTCCTTTTCCAGGATCAACAGGAGTTGGAGGAGTTTCATCCGTATTATTATCGTCCCCTCCTCGTACCATTTGTTGTTGTTGTTTTGATAATTCTTTTCCTTGAAAATCTTCGAATTTTAATTTTTGATTTGACATGATTTGATATTTTTAGTGTTGTGGGTTTTAAAAGTGTAGTATTCTTGTTTTGAATAAAGGTGTGTTTTAAGAGAAGCTGTTAGTTTACTCCTCCTAATCCTCCTTTTCCAGGATCAACTGGCGGCGGCGGCGGAGTTACGTCGGTATCAGTATCGTCTCCTCCTCGTACCATTTTTTGTTGTTTTTTGGATAATTCTTTTCCTTGAAAATCTTCGAATTTTAATTTTTGATTTGACATGTTTTAATGTTTTTAGTGTTGTGGGTTTTTAAAACAGGGGCAGGTTCTAATCAAGATTTGGAGTTTTTTTTAAGTTTTTTTTTAATTGGTACCTCCCAATCCTCCTTTTCCAGGGTCAATAGAAGATGGTGTAATTCCTCCTCCTTTTACTATTTTTTGTTGTTTTTCAGATAATTTTTCTCCTTTAAAATCTTCTAGTTTTTGTTTCAGATTTGACATGATTTGGTGTTTTTAGGGTTGCTAATTTTTTAATAAATGCAGTAGGCCTTCTGTCAAGATTTGGAGTTTTTGGGTATCTTTTTTAGTTGAATGAATAACTCAATAATTGTTTTCGCAGATCATTTGAAAGATTTTAAGGGCGGCAAATCTTCTTTTTTGAACCTTGTTTTTTTACAATTTTTGGATGCTTTTTTTACTCAGAAATCTTTAAAATTTAGTTTATGATTTGTTGCGTTTTTGCATTTTATGTTTTCTGATTTGTCAAAACTAGATAAAATGAGAAACCCTTGATCGAAATTAGGGTTTTGAGGTTTTTGAACTACTATTTTTATTTGTATCGTATTGATTTTTAGATAATTGAATGCTTCATTGTACTAGTTATAATTTATAAATTGTATGTAGTATAATTGATAAAATGTGTGCTTTTAGGATTATTTTTTGAATAAAAACAGCAATATTTGTACTGTAATTATGATTTAAACCAGTCCAAAGGATGTTAAAACTTATTCAAAAATTTCTTCAAATAAACAGATACTCAGAAGTGAAAAATGAGTTTAAGGATTTGTTTCTTTCTCATCCTAATTATCCAAGTTTATTTGCCATAACAGATTCTTTCGATTTACTGTCAATCGAGAATGCTGCAGTAAGAGTTTCTAAAGAGCAGATTGTTGATCTGCCTTCAAATTTTTTGGCTTATTTTAAAGAGGAATTAACATTGGTTGAGCGAGCAAAAAACTTTGTTCGAATCAGCACTATTAAAAAAGGAGTTCAGAAAATATCATATGATAAATTTCTTTTAGATTGGAATGGAGTAATTGTAGCAATCGAACCTAATAATGTTGTTGCAAGAGAAAATTTAAAAGTTGAATTGAGCGGACTAAAATACTTCTTGCCATTTTTGCTTTTAGCAGGGTTATCGTTCTTTTATAATACATATACTTTTTATAGCAGTATATTTTTACTAACCTCGGCTTTGGGATTAATTGTTAGTATTTTAATCGTTCAGGAAAAACTGGGTTTTAAAAATGGTGTTATTTCAAAGTTTTGTAATCTAAGTGCAAATTCATCATGCAGCTCAGTACTAAATTTCGATGAGCGTTATAGTGACAAATGGATTAGTTTTTCTGATCTCCCGCTGCTTTTCTTTGGAGCGTCATTTATAGCAATTTTAGTACAGCCTTTAAGTTCATCTGTTTTTGTTGGATTCTTGAGTTTATTAGCAATTCCTGTAATTGTATCATCTATATGGATTCAAAAATTTGAACTTCAAAAATGGTGTGTAATGTGTTTAATGGTTTCGTTTTTAATTTTTACTCAAAGTTTAATTTGGTTTTCATCAGACTTGTTCACTTTGAATTTTAGTTTTGAGACGATTTTTCCATTTCTTTTTTCTTTAATTCTTCTTGTACCAATTTGGTTTGTTATAAAATCAATTGCTAAAGATGTTCTTAGTAATGAAAACACTTTAAAAGAGCTAAAGAAGTTTAAAAGAAATTATTCATTACTTGATTTCTTGTCTAAAAAAGTTTCTTATACAAATGGACTTGAAGATTTAAGAGGATTAAATTTTGGAAATAGAAGCGCTGCTGTAAAACTTACTGTAATCGTAAGTCCAAGTTGTGTACACTGTCATAAAACATTTCAAGAAGCTTTTGACTTAGTATTGAAATTTCCTGATAAAATATTTTTGAATGTATTATTTAATGTTAATCCTGAAAATGTCGATAATCCATATAAAGTTGTTGTCGAAAGACTTTTGTCAATAAACAGATCAACTCCAGGAAAAACGGTCGAAGCAATTTCAGATTGGCATATTAAAAAAATGAGTCTGAAAAAATGGTTGAAAAAATGGCATGTTGATTCAGTGAGTATGGTTGTTAAACAAGAAATAAATAAGCAGTATGAATGGTGTTCTAAAAATAACTTCAATTATACTCCAGTAAAAATTGTAAATGAGAGCTTATTTCCAAACGAATATGAGCTAAATGAATTGAAGTACTTTTTAAATGATTTTGCAGAACCGAAAGAAGCAGTTCTTGAAAAAACAGCATAGTTTCGAATAGAATAAGATAGAGTTACCCCCCCCAAACCGAATAAATCAAGAGTTATGTTAAAAAACATCTTAAATCTGGAAGGATCACAAGAGATTACTGCCAGTGAACAAAAAACAATAGTAGGTACAAACGTTAAAGAAACTAGTCCAAAATGTGATACATGGTATAGTAGATCTGGTTTGACCTTTGAAGATTGTGCCGAGTATTACTCGTTAGATTTGAATTACGCTGGTGTAAATTAAGATTGTGCAATTGTAAAAGATTCGAAAATAAATTGAAATAGTAATGTTAAAGAAAATTTTAAATCTGAAACATGCTCAGCATATTAGTAAAAATGAGCAGAAAACAATAAAAGGCGGTATTCCGGAATGCTGGGTATATGCAATAGAAGCGGGATGCGTGTTGATACCAAGCGGTGGGACATGTCCAATAAATATGGAAGCTGGTATTTGTGATACAAATCGACTTTGCTGCTAGTTTTTTTGAAATTATTTAAAGTAATATAGATACAGCCTTTTTTAAAATTTAGTCATGTTTTTTTTAATTTGTAGGCGCTCGATCGTGGAACATTGAGCAAATATCCCCACATTGATGATTGGTGTCGGGATTCTCAGGAAAAGTGGTCACTCGATTGGTTTTATTTGGTTAGGCTGATCAAGTGCCATCTCCTAGAGAAAAAATGGTTTTAGTAAGATATAGTGGTAATAGAAATAGTTCTATCTCTTTTATAGTAAGACAAATATAGTTGGATTGCTATAGTAGACTGATATATAATCAGATGTGTTAGGATAATTGAAGTATTAACAATAAAACAAAAAACTATGTTAAAAAACATTTTAAACCAAAAAGACACTTTTTTGTTAAGTGCAGCTGAGCAAAAAAATATAAAAGGAGGAGGCCCAATTAATCCTCCATCAAATTGTCGTTGTTCTTGTCCTGGTACAGGCGGTAATTCTTGTTTTACGTATTGTCCTGATGGAACAATTCCAGCACTGAATGAAGGTAGTACAGGGAATTGTAAGTTTCCATTTGAATAAAAAACTTCAAAGCATTTTTTAATTAATAATACTATTCGAAATCAGCAAAAAGTTGTAGTGTATTTATGAGTATTTAGGTATTTAAAACCATAATTGCATATACTTTGATATTGAATGAGAGTTTTATAAAATTTTTGCTTTCGATTAATTTTTGAAACTTATATAAAGTAATATAGATACAGCCTTTTTTAAAATTTAGTCATGTTTTTTTTAATTTGTAGGCGCTCGATCGTGGAACATTGAGCAAATATCCCCACATTGATGATTGGTGTCGGGATTCTCAGGAAAAGTGGTCACTGGGTTAGTTTTATTTGGTTAGGGCTGATCAAGTGCCATCTCCTAGAGAAGTGGTGCTGCAAGCAGTATTTTATATGTATGGGAGGATTAGTTCTCTCTTTTTTTTGTCATAGAATTTAATAGTAATAAAAATACTACGATGTTTTTAAATTAAACAGACAGAGGCTTCGACTGTCTTAAAATGATTGAAGTATTAACAAATCAAAAAAAACAAATCATGAAAAAATTAAAAGATTTAATTGGTATTGAAGTTTTAGGAGTTAATGAAAAGAAAAACATTATGGGCGGAGGGCCTGGGATAGAGGCCTGTTATTGTCCAGGAACAAATATTTTTGCAGGTATTATACGTCCAGGCGATGGTGAAACTTGTGCCTCGGTTATTGAGGACGGTTGTCCGCTAGACAGCTAACTATAAAATATATTTAAAGTAAAGAAAGCTTTGTTGTTTTTTAACAAAGCTTTCTTGTTGTTTTATAGATTAGTTGAAAACCAATTATAAAAGGTGAAATTTAGTTGATTAATTAAAGACTGATTTATATTTTAAGATTTTTTGTATAATATTGTTATGAATAAACCCAAATAGCAGAGTTGAAAAAATTCACGAGTTACAAACAAGCAGATTTTAAAGATTGCGGACCAACATGTTTAAAGATTATAGCTAAACATTATGGTAAAACAATTAATATTCAGGAGCTGCGCGATGCGAGCGAAACGACTCGTGAGGGAAGTAATTTGCTTTTTTTGAGTGATGCCGCAGAAAAAATTGGTTTTAGAACTTTAGGCGTAAAACTAAGTGCAGAGCGCCTTGAAGAAGCACCGCTTCCGTGCATTTTACATTGGAACAAAAATCATTATGTAGTACTTTATAAAATTAAAAAAGGGACTTATTATATATCAGATCCTGCTTTTGGTTTAATTGAATATAATAAAGAGGACTTTCTTAAATTTTGGATTGGAAATAATGCCGATGATTCGACTCAAGAAGGTATCGCTTTATTGATTGAGGCCACGCCAAAATTCTTCCAATCTGAATTTGATAAGGAAGATGCTAAAGGAATTGGCTTTGGATTACTTTCGCAATATGTACTTCGCTATAAATCATTTTTGATTCAATTGTCTATAGGTTTATTAGCAAGTAGTATGTTGCAGCTTATTTTTCCATTCTTAACGCAAAGTATTGTTGATATTGGAATACAGAACCAGAATATTCATTTCGTTTATCTAATTCTTTTTGCGCAGTTATTTCTATTTGCAGGAAGAACAGGTTTAGAGCTTATCAGGAGTTGGATCTTATTGCATCTTTCGACCCGCATCAATATTTCACTCATCTCGGATTTCTTTATTAAGCTAATGAATCTGCCCATTTCATTTTTTGATGTGCGAATGACAGGTGATATTATGCAGCGTATAAATGACCATCGCCGAATTGAGAAAATCTTAACCACATCTTCATTAAACGTCTTGTTTTCTATAATAAATATGTTTGTGATGGGAGCCGTTTTAGCTTATTTTAATCTAAAGATATTTTTAGTCTTTTTTGTTGGAAGCCTTCTTTACTTTGGATGGATAACATTGTTTTTAAAACGAAGAGAAGTTTTAGATTATAAACGCTTTGCCGAAGTCTCGCAGGAGCAGAGTAAAGTGATGGAGCTTATAAACGGAATGCAGGAAATTAAACTCCACAATGCCGAAAAACAAAAACGCTGGAGCTGGGAATATGTACAGGCCAGATTGTTTAGAGTTTCAATAAAAGGGTTAGTTTTAGAACAAACACAAACAATTGGTTCTTCGGTTATCAACGAATTAAAAAACATCTTCATCATTTTTCTATCGGCAAAATTAGTCATCGACGGTTCAATTACATTGGGGATGATGCTGGCAATCAGCTCGATTGTAGGCAGTTTAAATGGGCCGGTAACACAGCTTATTGAATTTGTAAGAGAACTGCAGGATGCAAAAATATCATTGGCGAGATTGTCTGAAATTCATGAGAAAGAAGATGAAACTCAACAAGAAGTTCATCAAACAAACGATGTCCCTTTTGATGCTCCAATCGAAATCAAGAATATTTCGTACCGCTATTTGGGATCCGATATTCCGGTTTTGGATAATTTAAGTCTTGTGATTCCGCCAAATAAAATAACCGCTATAGTGGGCGTCAGCGGAAGCGGTAAAACTACTTTAATGAAGTTGCTGCTTAAGTTTTATGAGCCTGAAAAAGGAGACATAACTATTGGAAATTCGCAGCTAAAAAATATTTCTCAAAAAGCATGGCGTTCTAATATTGGTGCGGTTATGCAGGAAGGCTTTATTTTTAGTGATACCATTGCTAATAATATTGCTTTTGGAGTTGATATTATTAATAAAGAACGTTTAGTTTATGCGGCTGATGTCGCCAATATTAAAGAGTATATCAGTGAGCTTCCTCTTGGTTATAATACAAAAATTGGAGCAGAAGGAGTAGGAATGAGTACTGGACAGAAACAAAGATTATTAATTGCAAGAGCTGTTTATAAAGACCCCGAAATTTTATTTTTTGATGAAGCAACATCAGCTTTGGATGCCAATAATGAAAAGGAAATAATGAGAAAACTAGGTCTGTTTTTTGAAAATAAAACAGTAGTCGTAATTGCTCATCGATTAAGTACGGTTATGAATGCAGATCAGATTGTAGTTTTAGATAAAGGAAAAATTATAGAAATAGGATCTCATACCTCTTTGGTAGAACAAAAAGGGAATTATTTTGAATTGGTTAAAAATCAATTGCAGTTAGGAAATTAATTATGGCAGAAGAACATAACACTTTCGAATTAAGGAGCGAAGAAGTTCAAGACATTCTAACCAAAGTACCGCATTGGATGATTCGATGGGGAACGGTTTTGATATTTGTAATTATAGTGCTTCTTTTTTTTGTTTCCTGGTTTATAAAGTATCCAGATGTTGTAAATACCGAAATTGTAATAACAACCAATATTCCGCCAGAAAAAATAGTTTCGAAGTCCTCAGGAAGGATTGAAGCTATTTTGGTAAAAGATAAAACAATCGTTTCTAAGAATACAACGCTTGCAATAATTGAAAACACAGCCAATTATAAAGATGTTTTTTTGCTAAAAAGCATAATGGACAGCTATAATATTAATGATCCTAAAAAAGAATTTCCATTTACACAATTAAAAAACACACAACTAGGTGAAATTGAAAGTGCTTACGCAGTTTTTCAAAAAGATTATCAAGCTCAGGAATTAAATCATGATTTGCAGCCATTTGCAATTGAAAATAGAGCGCAAGTTTCTGAGAAAATTCAAATAAAAGAACGATTAGGTATTCTGCAGCAGCAAAAATTGATTAACGAAAGCGAACTTCAGCTTCAAAAAAATGAAGTTGCACGTTTCGAAGTCCTTTTTGCAAAAGGTATTATTTCGGCCCAAGAAATGGAAGCAAAGAAATTGAGTTTCCTGCAAGCACAGAAGAGTTATCGAAGCCTTTTAGCTTCGATTTCACAATTAAAATCCTCTTTGATTGATAATACAAAATCAAGTCAGAATTCGCAGATAAACAGTACTAAAGAGGAAGTGAATCTAGGACGAAATATGGCGCAGTCATTTTATCAGCTTAAAAAAGTGATTAAAGATTGGGAATTGACTTATACTCTAAAATCATCGATCAGTGGAACGGTTACTTTTTTACAGGTTTGGACAGAAAATCAAACGATAAATGCGGGAGACAATGTTTTTTCGATTATTCCTGATGCTAAAAACGGTTTTATTGGAAAAGTAAAAGCACCAGCATTAAATTCTGGAAAGATAAAAGTTGGACAAAAAGTAAATATACGTTTAGCTAATTTTCCAGATAGAGAATTTGGTGTTCTAAAAGGTAAAATCCGTAATATTTCGTTGGTGCCTGATAAAGATGGAAATATATTGTTAGACGTTGAATTGCCAAACGGATTAGAAACATCCTATAAAAAGCAAATTGTATTTCAGCAGGAAATGAAAGGAAGTGCCGAAATTGTAACAGAGGATTTACGATTAATCGAAAGGATTTTATATCAGTTCAAAAGTATATTTGAGCAGGTTTAGAATTTCAAATAGAAATCTTTAGTCAATTCAATATATTCAGAAGTATAAACATGACGATCAATTTCAATTGTTAGTTCATCAATTTCGATTTCAGAATTTTCATTTCGGCTAAAAGCTAATAAACTGCGTTTGATTTCAGATTTTGGAGTTCCTTTTACTCGAGTTATTTTTAACGGATATAATTCAGATTCTTTGGCTAGTGCAATAAATTTTTCTTCTTCTTTAAAAGGAAGAATTAAAGCAAATATTCCGTTTTCAGATAATAATAAATCGGCTGCTTCAACAAGTTCTTCAAAAGGCATTGCATCTTGAAAACGTGCTAAATCGCGTTGTTCATTTTCTGTTTTATAATCTTCGGCATAAAAAGGGGGATTGGAAACAATTAGATCATATTCGTCTTCCGGTTCTTCAATAAATTCATCTAAACCAGCATGAAAACAAAATAAACGATCACCCCAAGGAGAATTTTCGAAATTTTCTACCGCTTGTTCATAAGCATCTTCGTCAATTTCAAGTGCATCAATTTGTTCCGCATTTGTTCTCTGCGCAAGCATTAAAGCAATAATTCCAGTTCCAGCACCAACGTCTAAAATACTAAACGGATTGTGATTTATTGGAGCCCACGCACCAAGTAAAACACCATCTGTGCCAACTTTCATTGCACAACGATCTTGATTAATAGAGAATTGCTTGAACTGAAACATTTTAATTTTTGATTGAAGATTAACGATTTTTGATTTCAGATAGAAAACTGAACACTAAAAACTGTAAACTGAATACTTTTTTAAAGGTACATTTCCACCAATCCTTCTGGAAGGTTCATGATTACTTTTTTATTCTCACGATCAATTTTTACCAAGAAATGATCAATCATTGGAACTAAAATTTCTACATTGCCATTTAAAACTTCAAAAAGCGGCTGTGCAGAAGAATCATTAATAGAAGTAATTTTTCCAAAAACACCTAAACGCTGGTCTTCGATTTCAAAACCAATTACTTCGTGAAAATAGAATTTGTTGCCAGAAAGTTTAGGCAGCATAGTTAATGGGAGATAGACAGCATTGCTAACTAAAGCGTCTGCATCTTCTTCGGTATTTACATCTTCAAAACGAACTCTAAGAAAGTCGTTTTTATGTAAAGAACTTGTTTCAATAAAAAAAGGAACCAAGTGTTTGTTATGTTCAACAAACACTGATTCCAGATTTTCGTATAACTCAGGTTCGTCTGTGTCTAAATAGATCAGAACTTCACCTTTGAAACTAAATTTTTTAGCGATTTTACCTAAATAAAAACATTCTTCTTTACGCATTATCGCTTGGTAAAATTATGCTTCAGTTGTTTCGTTATTCTCTTCAGCAGCAGGAGCTTCTTCAGTAGAAGCTTCTACTTCAGCAACTTCTTCAACTGCAGGAGTTGCAGCAGCGATAGCGTCAGCTTCAGCCTGAGCCGCAGCAGCTAAACGTTTAGCGTTAACTTCTTTTTCAGCTTTTAAAGCTTTAGCTTTAACATCAGCTTGAGCTTTTGTTAAACCGTCTTTTTTAGCATCAACTTTTCCAGCTTTAGCCTCTAACCAAGCAGCTAATTTAGCATCAGCTTGTTCTTGAGTTAAAGCACCTTTACGAATACCTCCATCAAGGTGGTGTTTCAATAAAGCACCTTTGTAAGAAAGAATTGCTCTAGCAGTATCAGTTGGTTGTGCACCATTGTGTAACCATTTAACTGCACTATCAAGGTTTAAGTCGATAGTTGCTGGGTTAGTGTTTGGATTGTAAGTACCGATTTTCTCTAAGTATTTACCATCTCTTTTTGAGCGTGCATCTGCAGCTACAACCCAGTAAAAAGGTTTTCCTTTTTTACCGTGTCTTTGTAATCTAATTTTTACTGACATAATCTTATTGATTAAATTTTGAGGTACTCGACCTCTGTTAATTAAGGGCGCAAAGATATAATTTTTTTATCAATAATACGTTTCAAAAAGTATTAAATGCAATTCCAATCCAATTTTATTGATTTTTTGCCTTTTTCGATCTTATTATTGAGGCAATTATCTCTTAATGCGGTATTTTTGCATCAAATTGACTTAGATATGAAAAAATACTTTTATTTTTTATCGCTTTTTTTTATTGTCGCATCTTGTACAGAAGATGTAAAGTTTAATAATCCTGCTTTTCAAGGTTTAAAAGAAAATGTTTTTTGGAGAGCCCAAAGTTATAAGGCGCATTTAGGTGAAAACGGCAGTATAGTGGTAGAAGGTTCTTTAGGGTATGAAAAGGTTATTTTGCAAATGGCTTCGACTGCAGAGCAAACTTTTACTTTAGGTAATGATGAACTTTCTAAGGCATCATACGAAAACAAACTGTCGACAGAATTGTCTGCATTTTCAACAGGTACGGATAAAGGCAGCGGGCAAATTGTTGTTACTGATTACGATAATGTAAACCATACGATTTCTGGAACGTTTAAATTTACTGCAGAAAATGATGATGAAACTAATACTGAAAAGCCTAAGATTAATTTTAAAGAAGGAGTCTTTTATAAAGTGCCGATTGAAGTGAGTGCTATAGAAAATAAGTTGTAGTTTTTTTCACAGACATAGATTCTATAGAGGAATTATTAAAATCAAAATAAAAACATAAATAAACTAATATATAGTAGATTACAGAAAAATAAGACTACATTTGCTACATTATTATAAATAAGTACATATGAACATTTTTGTTGGAAGCCTTCCATTCAGTATTGAGGAAGCAGATTTAAGAGAGTCTTTCGAGGCTTACGGAGCAGTAGATTCAGTTAAAATTATCACTGATAAATTTACTGGAAGAAGCAAAGGTTTTGGTTTTGTTGAGATGCCAAACGATGCTGAAGCTCAAAAAGCAATTGATGAGTTGAACGGAGCTACTGTTCAAGGTCGTACAATTGTTGTAAATAAATCTGAACCAAAACCTGAAGGTGAAAGAAGAAGCTTCAATAACAACCGTGGAGGTGATTCTCGCGGAGGTTACGGAAACAACCGTGGTGGAAACGACCGTGGTGGTAACAGAGGAGGATATTAATATTTTTTTCTAAATATATAAAAGGGATCAACTTTCGTTGATCCCTTTTTTTATGTTGTAATTTTTTTGTAGAGGCACCGCAGTGCGTCTAATATACCGAGGAGACGCACTGTGGTGCGCCTCTACGATAAACATACTTTTATACATTCGCTGCTAGCCAGTCACCAACTTCTTTAGTGCCGTATGCTTTGCCACCATCAGCTAAATCTTCAGTAACTATTCCTGCTTCTAAAGCTTTGTTTACAGCATCTCTCATTGCTTTTCCTTCTTCCATCAATCCGAAGTTTTCGAACATCATAGCTGCAGATAAAATAGTAGCCATTGGGTTAGCGATGTTTAATCCTGTTGCTTGCGGATAAGAACCGTGAATTGGTTCAAACAAAGATACTTCAGCTCCCATAGAAGCAGAAGGCATTAATCCCATTGAACCAGAGATTACAGAAGCTTCGTCTGTTAAGATATCTCCAAATAAGTTTTCTGTAATTAATACATCATAAGAGTTTGGCCATTGAACCAAACGCATGGCTACAGCATCAACAAATTCGTAGCTGACTTCAACTTCTGGATACTCTTTTTCCATTGCCTGAACGGTTTCTCTCCATAAACGAGAAGTTTCCAAAACGTTAGCTTTGTCAACGCAGCATAATTTTTTAGAACGTGTCATTGCTAATTCGAAACCTTTTTTAGCTAAACGCTGTACTTCCGTTCTTGTGTAAACACAATTGTCGTAAGCAGTATCGCCGTTGTCTTTTCTTCCTTTTTCGCCAAAGTAAATTCCGCCAGTTAATTCTCTTAAGAAAACTAAGTCAGTTCCTTCGATTCTTTCTCTTTTTAAAGGAGATTTGTCCAATAATGATGGAAAAGTAAAAGTTGGTCTTACGTTTGCGAACAAACCTAATGCTTTACGCATTTTTAGTAAACCTTGTTCTGGTCTTACAGGAGCAGAAGGATCGTTATCGTATTTAGGATGGCCAATCGCTCCAAAAAGAACGGCATCAGCATTTTTACAAACTTCGTGTGTTGAATCTGGATAAGGTTCACCTACTGCGTCAATTGCAGCAGCACCGGTTAAAGCTGGTTTCCAAGTTATTTCGTGATTGAATTTTTTTGCAATAGCATCAGATACTTTTACAGCTTCATTTATTACTTCTGGTCCGATTCCGTCTCCGGCTAAAAGAGCTATGTTTAATTTCATTCTATATTTTTTAAAAGGTTCTAAGGTTCTGAGTTGCTAAGGTTCTAAGTTTTTATTCTTAGTGACTTAGTTTTTTAAAAGGTTCTAAGGTTCTGAGTTACTAAGGTTCTAAGGTCAAAGAAAATCTTAGAACCTCAGGACCTTAGTCTCTTAGCACCTTAAGTAATTATATTAAGCATTTTCTGCGTTGCAATAATCGCTGCAACGGTTTGGTCCGAATCTAAACCGCGGGTTTTGAATTCTTTTTCGTTGTTTACCCATGTGATGATAGTTTCGCACAACGCATCAGAACTACTTCCGGGTGGGATTCTTACTGCGTAATCAATTAATTTTGGAAGCGTTAGTTTTTTGCTTTTATAAATCTTGGATAAAGCATTCATAAAAGCATCAAACTGACCGTCGCCTTGTGCATTTTCTTCGATTATTTCATCGCCAAATTTCAGGCACAAAGTCGTAGACGGACGCATTCCTTTTGAGTGTACTAATATATAGGACTCAATTTTTATTTTTTCTTCGTAAGTATGACTGTCCAAAACGTCGGATATAATGTATGGAAGGTCTTCTTTTGTTACGGTTTCTTTTTTGTCGCCCAATTCGATAATTCTTTGGGTAACCAATTTCAAATCTTCGTTGTTTAGTTTTAAACCTAATTCCTGAAGGTTCTTTTCGATATTGGCTTTTCCTGAAGTTTTTCCGAGAGCGTATTTTCTTTTTCTTCCAAAACGTTCCGGAAGCAAATCATTAAAATATAAATTGTTTTTGTTGTCTCCGTCGGCATGGATTCCTGCTGTTTGTGTAAAAACATTATCTCCAACAATTGGCTTGTTGGCAGGAATTCTATATCCGGTAAAAGTTTCTACCAATTTGCTTACAGAATACAAAGATGTTTCTTTGATGTTGATACTAACTTCTGGCAGATAATCGTTTATAACAGCAACAGTGCTTTCAAGCGGTGCATTTCCTGCGCGTTCTCCCATTCCGTTTACCGTAACATGAAGTCCGTTGATGCCGGCTTTTATAGCTTCCATAACATTGGCTACACTTAAATCGTAATCGTTATGCGCATGAAAATCAAAATGAATATTTGGATATTTTGCCCTGATTTTTGAAATAAATTCAAAAGCCAAAGACGGAATTAAAACGCCTAAAGTATCAGGAAGTAAAATTCTTTTAACGGGTTGCGTAGATAAGAAATCCAAAAACTGAAAAACATATTCAGGAGAATTTCGCATTCCGTTGCTCCAGTCTTCCAGATAAACATTGGTTTCAATATTATTTTCTTTTGCTAAAGCAATAATTTGAGCGATTTCAGAAAAATGCTGTTCCGGAGTTTTTTTTAATTGATGCGTTAAGTGATTCATCGAGCCTTTGGTCAATAAATTCTGTACTTTGGCGCCGGCTTTTTTCATCCATTCAATTGAAACACCTCCGTCAACAAATGTCAGAACTTCGATTCTTTCAATATAGCCGCGTTCTTCGGCCCATGTCGTAATGCCTTTTACGGCTTGAAATTCTCCTTCGCTCACGCGTGCCGAAGCAATTTCGATTCTATCAATATTTAATTCCTCCAACAATAATTGCGCAATGGTTAGTTTTTCTGCAGCAGAAAATGATACTCCTGAGGTTTGTTCACCATCACGAAGTGTCGTATCCATTATTTCAATTTTTCTTTTTTCCATTATTATATTGTTAGCTTTTGAGTATAAGTCAGATGCTTTTTATTTTTTTGTGATCAGAATTAAACCTGTTGACCAGCACATTTTAGTCAATTGAATGTCTGTTCTGTTTTCTAAATCCTGAATAAGTCTTTCGACATTTTTATCATGATTTGCAGGCCAGTTTCGTTGCGGAAGCATATCATCAATTAAATAAATTCCGCCTGAGTTTAATAAGTTTAATGTTTCTTCCAAAACAACATATTTACCAGGCCAGGCATCGGCAAAAATTAAATCGAATTTTTCGCCTTTATAATTTAAAATCCATTTTTCAGCATCATCGCAAACAAATGAAATGTTTGATTTTTGAAAGTACTTTTTGGCAACATTTTGATATTCGGCTAAATTGTCAATGGAAATCAAGTTTGAATTTTCGTTCATTCCTTCAACCATCCACGCAAGTGATAATCCGGTTCCTGTTCCTAATTCTAAAAAATGACCATCTATTTTTGTAGCGATTAATGTTCTAAGAAAACTTCCTGTTTGTAAATCGGATGGCATTGAAAACGAAATTTTTTCAGAATCAATTTTGATTTCTGAGTATGATTTTGGTAATACAATACTATTGTCATTCATTTTAGAAAGTTATAAATTAGGTTATACGTCGCTATTTATATCAGTTTTTAAATATAAAGCAGTTACGAAACTCAACTATAAAGTTGAAGTTTACGTAACTGCATTTTTATAGGTTGATGGTTAGTAAGGAAGTTTATCAGCAAAAGCCTGAATATCTTCTTTAATATTTTGCAAATAGTCAATGTCATCAAAACCATTGATCATGTTGTTCTTTTTGTATCCGTTAATCGCAAAAGATTCTGATTGGCCAGTTGCCAATAGAGTAATCGTTTGGTTTGGTAAGTTGATTTCTAATTCTGTTTTTGGATCAGCTTCAATGGTGTTGAAAATAGTTTCAGCAAATTCTGGGCTGACCTGAACAGGTAAAACACCAATATTTAAACAGTTTCCTTTAAAGATATCTGCAAAGAAACTAGAAACTACAGCTCTAAAACCGTAATCGTAAACTGCCCAAGCAGCGTGTTCTCTTGAAGATCCTGAACCGAAGTTTTTTCCTCCAACAAGAATTTTCCCAGAATAAGTAGAGTCGTTTAAAACGAAATCAGCTTTTGGAGTATCATCTCCATTATATCTCCAGTCTCTAAAAAGGTTATCTCCAAAACCTTCACGTTTTGTAGCTTTTAAGAAACGAGCCGGGATGATTTGATCTGTATCGACGTTCTCAATTGGCAGTGGCACTGCACTGCTGGTAAGTATATTAAATTTATCGTATGCCATTTTGATTTTTGATTTTAGATTAACGATTTCTGATTTTAGATTTGTTGTTGTATCTTAAAATAGTAATCGTTAATGTTTTTTGTAAAATGTAAATTGAAATTTTAGAAGATTTTTTAATGAAGCTTATCGAAATCTGAAATCAAAAATCGTTAATCTTCATTCCTAAATCTTTAAAAAAGCTCTCTCGGATCAGTTAGTTTTCCTGTAACAGCGGCAGCAGCAGCCATAATTGGACTTGCAAGAAGCGTTCTTGATCCAGGACCTTGACGACCTTCAAAGTTTCTGTTTGAAGTACTTACTGCGTATTTTCCAGCAGGAACTTTATCATCATTCATCGCTAAACAAGCAGAACAACCCGGCTGACGTAATACGAAACCAGCTTCAGTCAAAATATCTAAGATACCTTCTTCTTTAATCTGAGCTTCAACAACGTGAGAACCCGGAACTAACCAAGCGGTAACATTATCAGCTTTTTTTCTTCCTTTTACAATTTCGGCGAAAGCTCTAAAATCTTCAATACGTCCGTTTGTACAGCTTCCTAAGAAAACATAATCAATTGGTTTTCCAATCATAACATCGTCTTCACTGAAGCCCATATAAGCTAACGATTTTTTGTACGTTTCCTCACCGCCTTCAACTTCTTTCGCACTTGGGATATGTTTTGAAATACCAATTCCCATTCCAGGATTAGTACCATAAGTAATCATTGGTTCAATGTCTGAAGCCTTGATGTTTAATTCAGCATCAAAAACAGCATCAGCATCAGTTTTTAAAGTTTTCCAATATTCAACAGCTTTTGTCCAAGCTTCTCCTTTTGGAGCGTATAATCTTCCTTCAAGGAAATCGAAAGTAGTTTGGTCAGGAGCGATCATTCCTCCACGAGCACCCATTTCGATACTTAAATTACAAACTGTCATACGACCTTCCATAGTCATGTTTTCAAAAACATCACCAGCATATTCAACAAAATATCCTGTACCTCCAGAAGTAGTTAATTGGGCAATAATATAAAGTGCAACGTCTTTTGGACCAACACCTTTGCTTAATTGACCGTTTACGTTAATACGCATTTTCTTTGGTTTTGGCTGCATAATACATTGTGTAGAAAGCACCATCTCAACCTCAGATGTTCCAATACCAAAAGCAATAGCTCCAAAAGCACCGTGAGTAGATGTGTGAGAATCGCCGCAAACAATAGTAGCACCTGGCAAAGTAATTCCGTTTTCAGGACCAACTACGTGTACAATTCCATTTTTTTGGTGACCTAATCCCCAGTGCGAAATTCCGTATTCGTTAGCATTATCTTCAAGAGCTTGAAGCTGGTTAGCAGATAAAGGATCTTGAACTGGTAAATGTTGGTTTATGGTTGGTGTATTGTGGTCGGCAGTTGCAAAAGTACGTTGTGGGTATAAAACGTTAACGCCTCTTGATTTTAATCCTAAAAAAGCAACAGGACTCGTAACTTCATGAATGAAATGGCGGTCAATAAAAAACACATCTGGTCCATCTTCAATTTTACGCACTACATGTGAATCCCATACTTTGTCAAATAATGTCTTACTCATTTTTATTTTTTTTAAATGTAATTTCTATAACTACAGCATTTTCCTGTTCATTATAATAGCAAAACAAAAGTAAAAAAAGATACAAAGGCGTCAATTTCAATATTTCATTATATACGATACCCAAACTAAAATACAAATTGCGAAATGGCTTTTTTCGTCTTTAATTTTTGTCTAGAAAGGGATAAGGAATTGATTTTGTTTTTCTTTTTTTGCTTAAATCCTGCTTAATTGTTTTTTGTTTTGATAGTTTGCAAATTTATTTCAAAATAGCTGTAAAAAAGAGCATTTTGTTTGAAAATATGTAACAAATTGAGTAAAAATAGTAATAATTAGTAGTTTTGGATTCTTTTTTTTGTTTTTGAAATCAGGTGTTTAAACACTTTTATAAGCATTTAGAATTAGATTTTAGAAACATTTTTAATGTCTTTTTTTAGATAAAATAATACGACATCCAAGAAGTGTATTTTTTTGTTTTTTAGAATGAAATTAAATGAAAACTAAAATATCATAATTGGTAAATTGATTGATTATGACAACTAGCTGACAATTACTTTTAAAAAGAACTTCTAATATTGGAACCTCTAATTTTAAATAAATATACCATGAATTTAAATCAATTCGCTTACACATTGGGAGTTTTAGGAACAGTAATTATTTTAATCTGGGTAGGTCTTTTCAAATTTACTGTCGTCGAAGCTGAAGCAATAAAAGGTTTGGTCGAGAATCATTTTGTAATGAGCTGGATGTATAAAGTTATGTCAGTACAGCAGGTTTCTAATTTTATCGGAATTTTTGAAGTTCTGACTGGGCTGGGATTACTTGCATCTTTATTTCTTAAGAGAATCGGTCTTTATGCTGGCTGCGCTTCTGCTATCATATTTATTACAACATTAAGTTTTTTAATCACAACTCCTGGTGTTTTTAAAAGTGTAGAAGGTTTTCCCGTAACTGATTTTTTTATTTTAAAAGATATTCCATATTTGGCAATTTCGTTAATGGTTTGTGTAAAAGGGAAGGAATAAAATAAGTGCTTTTCTTAACAAATTCACTAGTTGAATTGTTTAAAAAAAGACTAAATTTGAAATTCCTCTATTCTATATTTTGCTATTTTGTACAGCGCATTAAATCAGTGTTTTATGTGTTGTAAAATTTGGATTTTGGAACTTTAATTTTGCCTTTTTAAACTTATGTATTTAATATTCGATACCGAAACTACTGGATTACCAAAACGCTGGGATGCTCCAATAACTGATTCTGATAACTGGCCTCGCTGTATTCAGATCGCATGGCAGCTTCATGACGAAATGGGACAGCTTATTGAACATCAGGATTATTTGGTAAAACCAGATGGATTTAATATTCCGTATGATGCAGAACGTATTCACGGTATTTCGACTGAATTAGCAGAAGCTGATGGAATCTCGCTGGCAGAAGTTTTGGAGAAATTCAATATTGCTTTAAGCAAAACTAAATTTATTGTTGGGCAGAATCTAGGTTTCGATGTTAATATTATGGGTGCCGAATTCCATAGAATGGGTGTAGATTCGCCAATGAGCACAATGCCTGTTCTGGATACTTGTACAGAGGTTACAGCTTCGTTATTACAGCTTCCTGGAGGTCGTGGAGGAAGATTTAAATTGCCAACATTAACAGAGTTACACAGTTATTTATTTGATAAACCTTTTGCAGAAGCGCACAACGCAACTGCCGACGTTGAGGCAACGACTCGTTGTTTCTTGGAGTTAATTAGAAGAGAGGTTTTTACCAAAGAAGAACTTGATGTCCCGAAAGAGTATTTTAAAGAATTTCAGGCAAGAAATCCGCAGGAGTTTCCATTAATTGGTTTAAAACACATCAATTTAAAAGCGGCTTCTGATAAAATCAGAGAGCAGCTAAAAGCTTTAGAATCTGTTGGTAAAGAACCTGCAGTTTCGCATTCTGACAGAGAAGATTTTAAAGCGGCAAAATATTCGCATTTACACAATCATACACAGTTTTCGGTTCTTCAATCGACAATCGGAATTGGGAATATTGTTGCAGCTACTGCTAAAAA
Source organism: Flavobacterium oncorhynchi (assembly GCF_002217355.1). Taxonomy (GTDB): domain Bacteria; phylum Bacteroidota; class Bacteroidia; order Flavobacteriales; family Flavobacteriaceae; genus Flavobacterium; species Flavobacterium oncorhynchi. The sequence goes on from NZ_MUHA01000007.1 coordinate 570,907, forward strand.
CGGAATGCCTGCTGTTGCCATGACCGATACCGGAAACATGATGGGAGCATTTCACTTTGTGAGCGCCGTTATGAATCACAATAAAGCGGCTTCCGGAAAAAATAAAGCTTTGGTTGAAGCGGGAGAAGAACCGACTGAAACGGAGATAAAACCAATTGTTGGCTGCGAATTTAATGTTTGTGAAAACCATTTAGATAAAAGTAAAAAAGATAACGGAAACCAGATTGTATTGTTAGCCAAAAACAAAAATGGATATCACAATTTGGCTAAAATGTCTTCTATCGCTTTTACCAACGGATTTTATTATGTTCCTAGAATTGATCGCGCGATTATCGAAAAATACAAGGAAGATATTATGGTTTTGTCTGGAAATTTATATGGAGAAATTCCGAGTAAAATTCTGAACATTGGTGAAAACCAAGCCGAAGAAGCGTTAATTTGGTGGAAGGAACAATTTGGTGATGATTTTTACCTAGAATTGATGCGCCATAATCAGGAAGATGAAAATCGCGTAAACAAAACTCTGATTGAATTTTCGCAAAAGCATAATGTAAAGCTAATTGCAACCAATAATACCTATTATTTAAATAAAGAAGATGCCAATGCACATGATATTTTACTTTGTGTAAAAGATGGTGAGAAGCAGGCAACGCCTATTGGCCGTGGTCGTGGTTATCGCTACGGACTTCCAAATCAGGAATATTATTACAAGTCCGAAGAAGAGATGAAAAAACTCTTTGCCGATTTACCCGAAGCCATTATTAACATTCAGGAAATTGTCGATAAAGTAGAAGGATATTCACTTTATCGTGATGTATTGCTTCCTAAATTTGATATCCCGCAAGAATTTGTTGTTGAAGAAGATGAAGCTGACGGAGGTGTTCGTGGTGAAAATAAATACCTGCGACACCTTACAATGGAAGGAGCCAAAAGAAGATACGGTGAAATTACAGAATCAATTCAAGAACGTCTCGATTTTGAGTTATTAACGATTTCGAATTCAGGTTATCCGGGTTATTTCTTAATTGTACAGGATTTCATTGCCGAAGCTAGAAATATGGACGTTTCTGTAGGGCCCGGTCGTGGATCTGCAGCAGGTTCTGCCGTTGCTTACTGCCTCGGGATTACCAATATTGACCCAATTAAATACGATTTGCTTTTTGAGCGTTTCCTAAATCCGGATCGTGTATCGATGCCCGATATTGATATCGACTTTGATGATGAGGGTCGTGGACGTGTAATGGAATATGTAATCAACAAATACGGTCAGAAACAGGTTGCGCAAATTATCACTTATGGTAAAATGGCAACCAAATCGGCTATTCGTGATACGGCTCGTGTATTGGATTTACCATTGTTCGAAGCCGATAGAATTGCAAAACTGATTCCGGGAATGATGCCGTCAAAATGGAATTTGGCGCGTTTTATTTCGGAGAGTGAAGAAGAAGTCAAAAAAGCCCTTCGTTCAGACGAATTTGATAATGTAAAAGAATTAATTGCGATCGCCAATGAAGATGATTTGGCAGGTGAAACCATTCAACAGGCAAAAATCCTTGAAGGATCGATGCGTAATACGGGAATTCACGCGTGTGGTGTAATCATTACGCCATCAGATATTACGAATTATGTTCCAGTTACTACAGCAAAAGATTCTGATTTGTATGTAACACAGTTTGATAACTCGGTTGCAGAAAGTGCGGGATTGTTGAAAATGGACTTCTTGGGTCTGAAGACCCTTACGCTGATAAAAGATACAGTAAAACTGGTAAAATATAGAACAGGAATTGAATTGGATCCAGACACCTTTCCAATCGATGACGAAGAAACGTATGCACTTTTCCAGAGAGGTGAAACTGTTGGGATTTTCCAATATGAGTCACCCGGAATGCAGAAATACATGAAAGATCTAAAGCCGACGGTTTTTGGAGATTTAATTGCAATGAATGCACTTTATCGTCCGGGACCTTTGGAATATATTCCATCTTTTGTTCGAAGAAAAAATGGCGATGAGGAAATCAAATACGATTTAGATGCCTGTGCCGAATATTTGTCTGAAACATACGGAATTACAGTTTACCAAGAGCAGGTAATGCTTTTGTCTCAGTCTTTGGCAGGATTTACAAAGGGTGAGGCCGACGTTTTGCGTAAAGCGATGGGTAAGAAGCAAAAGGATGTACTAGATAAAATGAAGCCGAAGTTTGTGGAACAAGCGGCGCAAAAAGGTCACGATGCTAAAGTTTTGGAGAAAATTTGGAAAGACTGGGAAGCTTTTGCGAGTTACGCCTTCAACAAATCGCACTCAACTTGTTATGCCTGGATTGCATACCAAACAGCTTATTTGAAAGCACACTATCCTGCTGAATATATGGCGGCGGTACTTTCGAATAACATGAACGATATCAAACAGGTTTCGTTTTTCATGGAAGAATGTAAACGTATGGGATTACAAGTTTTGGGGCCAGACGTAAATGAATCGTATTATAAATTTACAGTAAACGATGATTACGCAGTTCGTTTCGGAATGGGAGCGATTAAGGGGGTTGGTTCTGGAGCGGTTGAAACGATTGTAGAAAACAGAAAAGACGGAAGATATAAATCGATTTTTGATTTGGCGCAGCGAATTGATTTGCGTGCAGCCAATAAAAAAGCGATTGAAAACTTAGTACTTGCTGGTGGTTTTGACTCTTTTGAAGGAACAACCAGAGCACAATATTTTCATGATGATGGCGATGGAATTACATTTTATGAAAAAGCAATTCGGTATGGATCAAAGTTTCAAGAAAATGAAAATTCATCACAAGTAAGTTTATTTGGAGAAGCAAGCGAAGTGCAGATTGCAGAGCCAATTATTCCTGCATGTGAAGATTGGAGTACAATGGAAAAACTGGCCAAAGAAAAAGAAGTTGTCGGGATTTATATTTCCGGACATCCGCTTGATGATTTTAGATTTGAAATGAAGTATTTCTGTAATTCTCGACTAGAATCATTGAAAAGCATGAATGAATTTGTGGGTAAAAATTTAAACTTTGCCGGAATTATTAATAATGTACAGCACCGTGTGGCAAAAAACGGAAAAGGCTGGGCAGTGTTTAACTTAGAAGGTTATGATGAAAGTTATGAGTTTAAGATTTTTGGAGAAGAATATCTGAAATTCCGACATTTTCTGATACAGAATAATTTTGCCTTTCTAAAAATACTAATAAAAGATGGTTGGGTAAACCATGATACGGGTAAAAAATCAGATCCAAGAATGCAGTTTGTCGAAATCAGACAATTGCAGGACATTATGGAAGCTTTTGCTAAAAAACTGATTGTTTTGCTGAATATTCAAGATCTTCAAACCGAATTTATTCATAGACTAAGTCATTTGTTTAATGAAAATAAAGGCGAAAACTCGGTGACTTTTGAGATTATGGAATTGGAAAAAATTAAACGACTTGTTGAGGTAGAAACTCCCGCTGATTTTGAAGAAAGCGACGATGCTGTTTTTGAAGATGAAAATGAAGATGCAGGGCAAGAAACCAAGATTCAGGAAGTAAATGAAATTGAAGAAATAAAAGTTGTTACCAAATTAACAATGCCAAGCCGCAGATTAAAGATTAGGATTTCTGCTGAGCTGCTTCAGGAATTAGAGAAATTACAGGTAAATTTTAAGCTGAACTAAATTTTAACAGTTAAAATTTAGAATAATGCATTTTTTTAGTGTTAAAATTATGCATGCATAATAGTTTTTTAGTAATATTGCTCCAAATTACAACGATTTCGTTCCAAGTCTAACAATGCAAACGATAAGAATATGTTAAAAAATTCTATGTTTGTATAAATTAATTAAATCAGAATTATGAAAAAGAACCTATTTTTATTAGGATTATTAGTTTGTTCTATGGCCACAATTGCACAAACTGAAAAAGCAGACAAACCAGAAAGCTGGTATTTCAAATTGGGTGGATCATATTTCAACCAAACTGCTTCAACTGAGTTTCCAACAGTTGGAGGACATGATGCAATGAATAGAACTTATGTAGGAGGAAAATTGGTTTCTGAAAAAAGTATTACAGGTTCTTTTGGTCAAGGATTTAGAACTGGTATTACTGCTGGATATAGATTTAATACTCGTTTAGGAGTTGAGTTAGGAGCAAATTATTACACTAGTAATGATAAAACAATGGCGCAAACTACATCAGATATGCCAATTACGCCAAGCGGTGTATATAACTTTAAATCAGTAGGTCAAATTACTGCGTTTGATATTGCTCCAGCTTTAGTGTTGTTTTTAGGAGAGCACAAAGGATTTGAGCCGTATACTAAAGTAGGTGTTTTAGTTCCAGTTCATGGAGATTTAGAAATTACTACAGATGCACGTGCTCCAATCGCTTTTAATCCAACTACAGGAGCACCAGTTGCTTTTGGAGATGTTCATAGTGTTGATAAAGTAAAACCAAATCCAACTATTGGATTTACAGCAGCTTTAGGAACTTCATACAAATTAGGAAAACATATTTCTGCTTTTGCTGAATTAGAATATAGAAACTTTACGGTACACGGTAAAACAAAAGAAACAACTGAATTTACAGTGAATGGTAATGATGCTTTAGCTACTAGATCAACAGCTCAAATTCATACAAATTATAGAGATGGTTTAGATGTTAATTCTAACAACGCTGCAACAAATCCAAACGGAGTTAATAAAGATAAACCAATGGATGAGTTAAGTTCTTATGTTGGAATCTCAGGTTTAGGTTTGACTTTAGGTCTTAAATACAGCCTATAATTTATAGAAGTTTTTAGTTTTTAGAAAAAAGGATATTCGTTATGAATATCCTTTTTTTGTTTTTTTCTAAAGTTGCCTCCTGCTTTAGCTGGNNCCAGCTAAAGCAGGAGGCAATTTAATTAAGTACTATTTTGAAGTTTCTCTAAACTCTCTCAAAACTTCATCAATAACCCAAGTTGTTCTCGATGCCGAAATTCCTTTTGATGGAGAAGATCCTTCTTTACCTAAAAGTTCAGCAATTACTGTTTCTATAAGCGGCTGTTGAATATGAAGCGGATTTTCGATTGCAATACTTTCTTTTTCTCCATTTGCATATTGAATATGAATTGGATCATTTCCAAAAGTCGAAAACGAGATTTTTCCTTTATCACCAACAATTTCGGTATTATCGTAACGTTCAAAACTGGTAAAATTCCATAAACCCGTTCCGTGAATACCATTTTCAAATAAAAATGACATCGAAACAGAGTCTTCTGCTGGATATGCTTTTAACTGAGAAGTAGCATGTCCGCGAACTGATTTTATAGGACCTAAAACATAATCTAGAAAATCTAAAGTATGACAAGCTAAATCAACAAAAATTCCGCCGCCGGAAATATGAGGTAAAACCGTCCATGGAAGATTGATTTCATCATCATAACGTGCTTCAAAAGGATGGTATAAAACACAGTTTACATGTCTTATAGTTCCTATTTTTCCTTTGTCAATTAATTCTTTTATTTTTAAAAATCGGGGCAAACTTCTTCTGTAATAAGCAACAAACAAAGGCACGTTATGTTCTTTGCAAACGCGGATCATTTCATTACACTCTTCAAAAGTCAAAGCCATAGGCTTTTCAACATAGACAGGTTTTCCAGCTTTGGCACATAAAATGGTATATTCTTTATGAGATGATGGAGGAGTGGCAATATAAACCGCATCTACTTCGGGATCATTTATTAAATCGGCAGCATTCGAGTACCATTTTGGCACATTATGGCGTTTGGCATAATCTTCTGCAAGTGCTGCATCTCTGCGCATAACAGCAACTAAAGCAGAATTTGGAGCTTTCTGAAAAGCAGGTCCGCTTTTTACTTCTGTTACATTACCGCAGCCTATAATTCCCCATTTTATAATTTTCATCTTTGGATATTTTGGTTTCTCAAATTTAAGAGAAATGGGTTGTTTAAAAAAGGTTTGCCGCGAATTACACTAATTTTCACTAATTTATTTTTCCTGCTGATTCATAGTGTAAAAAAATCTGCCTATCTGCTAAATCTGCGTGAGAAAAATATCGAACAAAAAAGTTAGCCGCGAATTCACGAATTAATTTCACGCAGATCTAAAAAGATTTAAGCAGATATGCGCAGATTTTTTAATCTAATTATATCTGTCTAAATCTGCAGAATCTGCGGGGAAACAAATTAATAAAGCCACAGAGTAAAAAGATTTTCACAGATTTTAAATCCATCAAATTCTTTTAATCAGTGGCAAAAAAGTAAGCCACGATTTACACATCCGCCACAATTAAAATTCGTGGAAATTAGTGCAATTCGTGGCTAAAAAATTAAGTTTTTAAAGTCTTACTTCTTAGGCAAAGCTTTAAAGCCCATATTATAAAGTGTGAAAGCCTGGATATCTACATTCTCTTGAATTGTAGCCGCAACAGATTTTCCTGCTCCGTGTCCTGCTTTTACATCAATTCTAATTAAAACTGGATTGTTTCCTGTTTGTTTGTCTTGCAGTTCAGCAGCAAATTTAAAACTGTGAGCAGGAACTACACGGTCATCATGATCACCTGTTGTTACCATAGTTGCAGGATATTGAACTCCTTTTTTAACGCTTTGAACTGGAGAATATCCTTTAAGGTATTCAAACATTTCTTTGCTGTCTTGAGCTGTTCCATAATCGTATGCCCAACCCGCTCCAGCAGTAAAAGTATGGTAACGTAACATATCCATTACACCAACTGCAGGTAAAGCTACTTTCATTAAATCAGGACGTTGAGTCATAGTTGCTCCAACTAATAATCCACCATTAGATCCTCCGCGAATTGCTAAATAATCTGATGAAGTATATTTTTGAGCAATTAGATATTCAGCAGCAGCGATAAAATCATCAAAGACATTTTGTTTTTGAAGTTTAGTTCCTGCATCGTGCCATTTTTTACCATATTCACCGCCACCTCTTAAATTGGCAACTGCATAAACACCTCCGTTTTCCATCCAAACAGCATTTGCAATACTGAAACTTGGAGTTAAACTAATGTTGAATCCGCCGTAACCATAAAGAATCGTTGGATTTTTACCGTCTAATTTTGTTCCCTTTTTATACGTAATAATCATCGGGATTTTTGTACCGTCTTTTGAAGTATAAAATACTTGTTTAGATTCATAATCTTCACTTTTGAAATCAACTTTTGGTTTTTGATAAATTTCTGATTTACCAGATTTTGGTTCAAAAGAAAAAATACTTCCTGGAGTTGTATAATTTGTAAAGCTGTAGTATAAAATTTTCTCTTCCTTTTTCGCACCAAATCCGCCGGCAGTTCCAACCGCAGGAAGTTTGATTTCGCGAATTAATTTACCATTGTAATCGTATTGTAAAACTAACGAAACGGCATCTTTTGTATAATTAGCAAAAAAGTATCCGCCTCCTGTAGATGGCGATAAAACATTTTCTGTTTCTTTAATAAAGTCTTTCCAGTTTTCAGGTTTTGGATTACTAAAATCTACAGTAACCACACGTCCGTTTGGAGCTTTATAATCAGTGTGAATAAATAATTTACTTCCTTCATTTTCGATAATATTATTATCAGTGTTGAAGTTGTCTACAATGGTTACAATTGGACTGTTTGGCGTTTTTAAATCTTTAATATAAAGTTCGTTTCCATAAGTAGAATTTGCTGCTGTAATTACCAAAAAGCGATTGTCTTCAGTAACGTAGCCTCCAACATATCTTCTTTTTTGATCTGCACCAAAAATTACTTTATCCTCTTTTTGAGAAGTTCCTAATTTGTGGAAATACAATTTATGTTGATCTGTTTTTGCAGACAATTCACTTCCTTTTGGTTTGTCATAACTTGAATAATAGAAACCTTCGTTTCCAAGCCATGAAATACCGCTGAATTTTACATCAACCAAAGTATCTTCAAGAACTTTTTTTGATACAGCATCAATAATAATAACTTTTCTCCAGTCGCTTCCACCTTCAGAAATTGAATAAGCAGTTTTGCTTCCGTCTTTAGAGAAATCTAATCCGCCAAGCGAAGTCGTACCGTCTTTAGAAAATGTATTTGGATCTAAGAAAACTTCCTCTTTACCATTCTGATCTTTTCTGTAAACTACAGATTGATTTTGAAGACCATTATTTTTTGAATAATAGGTAAACTTTCCTTCTTTGTATGGAGCACCGATTTTTTCGTAATTCCAAAGTTTTTCCATTCGTTTTTTAAGTTCGTCACGAAACGGAATTTTATCTAGATAAGCATAAGTAACTTCGTTTTGAGCTTTAACCCAAGCGCCCGTTTCAGCAGATTTATCATCTTCAAGCCAACGATACGGATCGCTTACTTTTGTGTCAAAATAGACATCAACAGTTTCTCCTTTTTTGGTTTCTGGATATTGAATTTTATTTTGAGCAAATGAAATTCCTGCAGTTGTGATTGCCATCAATAAAAATGTTTTTTTCATAGTTAGTTTTTATCTGTTGTAACAAAAATAGCACTTTTTGTTGTGAAAAATGAATGGAAAAAGTTAAACCATATCAGTCATTTAAGTTCATTTTAATTAAGTGCTTAGCTTATATTTACTTATATGACTAATATGGTTTAAAAATGTTACAGATTAAAGTTAATGCCTAGAACAATGTTTCTTCCAATGTTTGGAATGCCGTCTGTTTTTAGTCTCGAAAGGTGTGCAATATATTTTTTGTCAAATAAATTGTTTCCGTTTAAGTTCACATCAAAGGCAGTTTTTCCAAGTTTAACTGTTCCTCCAAAACCTAGATTTACCAAAGTATAACCTTTTGAAGCAGTTTCAAAACCGCTTACATTATCTTGATTAAAAGTCGAAGAAACATTCAAAGAAGCAAAACCTTCGCTCAGCCAATTTTTAATATTAAATTCAGTTCTAAGCGTATTGTTCCAGTTGTTGGCAGGAATTAAAGGCAGATAATCGTTATTATCTTTTTTTCCCATTACAGTTTCAAAACTTGTTTCAAAATGTAACCAGTCTAGTGGATGCGGATGAAAATGCAGTCCAGCTTCACCTCCATATAATTTTGCATTATCCTGAACATAAGCAAATACATCATTCTCATCACGAATTTCTCCTGTTGGAGATGTATAAATATAGTTGTTTACGTGATTGTAAAAACCATTTACAAAAAACTCAAAATGTGTGTTTTTGTATTCCAGATTCAAATCAGTTTGAATATTTTGTTCCGTTTTCAAATCAGCATTTCCAATTTCATAACGATTTGTTCCTTCGTGAACACCATTTGAAGTTAATTCTGCTAAGTTTGGCGCTCTAAATCCGCTGGCAACATTTAATCTCAATGTTAATGGTTCAGCTAATTTTGTTTTATATCCCAACGAAGCATTAAAGCTGTCAAAAGAACGGTCTAAAGCTTGAAAATAACCTTCTTCGCCTTCGATTCCGTGCGCAATAGAAGTAATATTTCTATTGTCAAAACGCAGACCAGCTTGTAAAACGCTATTTTTCCATTCATAATTTGCAGTTCCAAAAACTCCAAAATCATTCGTCGTTGCATCAGGAATTAAATATTCCTCACCAGAATTTTTATTCGTTTGGTGCATTCCCTGAACGCCCAAAATAGTTTCAATTTTTCCGAATTTTGGAAAATGATATTTGGCATTGTAATTAAAAGTATTCAATTTCATATGAAGAGAAGCATCGTTGCTGTCCTCAAATTCACTTCGGTCATTGGCAATATAGCCCAAATCAACATCTAACTTTGAGTTTTCAAAAAAGATAACATTGTTTAAACTCAATAAATGATTAAAAATTCCTTGTCTAGGAAATTGGGTGTCTTTACTTGAAGATTGTTCTGCGATTCCATCTTCTGGAATTCCAATGTCAAGTTTGTTGTAATTGTATCTCAAAACACTTGAGAAAGTCGAATTGCTGTAACCGATTCCAGTTTTAAAATCAGTTTCATTATAACGAGAATTCGTCACGCGATCACCGCCAGAAATTTTATAATCAGAATGGGTGTTGTAACTTCCACGTGCTAGAAATTTCCAATTGTCAGTAGATGTTTTCAATCCAATAGAAGAGTTACTTCCTTGTGTATTGGTGAAATATTTTTGACTGAAATTAGCTTTAAAATCACCGGCATCAGCAAATTTTTCAGGATTAAAATATAAAACACCTCCCAAAGCATCAGAACCATAAAGCAAAGAAGCAGGTCCTTTGATAACTTCGACACTTTCGATTCCTGCATCATTTAAACCTAAACCATGTTCATCGCCAAATTGCTGATTTTCGATACGAACGCCTTGCGAATAAACTAAAACACGATTACCGCTTAATCCTCGAATTACTGGTTTTCCAATAGAAGTTCCAGTCGAAATTTGAGAAACTCCCGGAATTGTTGCTAAACCTTCTATTAAAGTTGAGGTTCCTTTTTGCTGTAAAGTTTTGATGCTTTCGTGCTCAATTTTCATTACGTTTTGCGATTGCAGTTTGTTGAAAGGAGTAGAAACTACAACTTCATCCATTTCTAAGATAGATTCTGCAAGGTTTACATCTAATGTATTTTGTTTTACTAATTTGACGATTGTTTTATTTTGAGTAGCAAATCCAACAAACGAAAAAGCAAGTCGTAAACTTCCGTTTGGCAGATTATTTAATTCGTATTTTCCGTTTGCATCAGTAGTTGTTCCTTTATGTAATTCTGGTGCGTAAACAGAAACGCCCGGCATAGGCTGATTTTGAGTATCAGTTACAATACCTGAAACTGAATTTTGGGCAGATAACAAGCCCGAAAACCCTAAAATAAGGGCAATTATTATTTTTTTCATTTGAAATTATGCTATAGTTAATTGTTTTTTCTTTTAAATAAAAACTAAAACTACAATGCAGCATTCTGATCCTAATTAATAAAATAGGATTAGGTAACTCAATGTTATTTTGAATCTAGATTTAAAAAAAATGTAAAGATTATTTCGAGTATTCGAAATTTAAGAAACTATAAAAGCAGGAGGTCCTCGTAATAAATACGAAGGTTTTGAAATTGAAAAAATCTTTTCAGTAAGAGGAAAGAAATAAGGTGTTTCAGTGCCAAAAGTGTGAAACTGAAAAGAAATACTTTCGGGAACGATATAACCTCCAAAAGCAAAATTACAAACAAAACATAGATCATAATTATGATGCTGATGTGTTATTTCGCCGTTTGGATCATTGTAATCGTGGTGGCATTGTTTTTCTGAAAGCTGTTTTACGATATGCTCATAACTGTGCACAGACTGAAACAATATCGAAAACAATATTGTGACAGCAAACGCGAAACTTAATATGAGCTGCTTTCTTTTCATGCAAGACAAAGGTATAAAAGACCAGTGAAAAAATGATTTATTTTTTTGATTCTGCTCTTGATTTGTTGAAAATACTGCAAAGAATGAGTTTATTCGTCGTGAAAAAGAGAATTATTACTTTCAAATCGCATCATGAAGTGGCATTGTGTTATATTTGTAAGTGAAATAAATGCAGCTTTTTGAACGTTTATTTAAGAACCCATTTAAAACCACAATACAATATGCGATTACTTTTTAGCTGTTTGTTTTTAACTTCATTTTTCAGTGTTTTTGCTCAAAATGAAGTGAAGCCGGAAGTAAAACCCGAAGTTAAAATTGATTCATTGTATCGTGAAGATCAGTTTTATTTTTCGGTAACGTATAATATGTTTACAGATATACCTCAGAGATTCAAGCAAAATAAATTTTCTTTAGGACTTTCTGGAGGTTTTTTGCGTGATATGCCCATTAATAAATCAAGAACATTTGCAATTGCAGCTGGTTTAGGATTTAGTTATCAAAACTATTATCAAAATTTAGGTATTTCTAGAGACGGATCTGGAGCTATTGTTTATAACGTTACTGATTATGGCGAAATAGTGTCAAATCGATATAAGCAATATTCTGTAGATCTTCCTATAGAATTTAGATGGCGTAATTCGACTTTTGAAAGCACCAAGTTTTGGCGAGTTTATACAGGGATAAAATTAAGTTATGTGTTTTCAAATACTTCAAACTTAAATGCGGGAGAGGAAACGTATAAAATAAAAAATAACGCTTCAATTAATACATTTCAATACGGACCATATATTTCGGCAGGTTATAATACCTGGAACCTTTATGTGTACTATGGATTAAGCCCTTTATTTAATTCAGCAACAACACTTACAGGAGAGAAAGTTAATTTAAAAACCCTAAATGCCGGATTGATTTTTTACATTTTATAACCACAGAAATAAAAACAGCACTTGCGGCAAAACGCCTATAAGCAATCCAGTAAGAAGTTCTTTTGGAGTATGAGCATTCATCTCTAATCGTGAAGAAGCAACAATCCCCGTCATTAAAATTAAAAAAGCACTCCAATACGGATTTTGCGTCTGCAGATGAATGTTTAATCCCATAGCAAAAATCGTGAAACCACTTATTGCCGCTACGTGAAGACTTGGTTTAAATTTAAAAAGCGAACAAACCAGCGCTAAAATGGTTGTAAATAAAGCACCCAGAAAAAAGAAATGAAGCTCAGGATAACGAGTAATAACAATACTTCTTTTAACCAATAAAATATACAAAAAGGACTGTAAAACAAGCGGAACAAGTCTTTGGGAAGTCTCTGGAAGCATTAATGATTTTACATGTCCTGTTGAGCGCAGCAACAAGAAAAATAAAACAGGAACAATAATCGTAATCACCAAAATTTGAAATAATACAAAGTACTTTTCTTGAGTTGTAAAAACATCATCTTTGCAAAAAAGATATAACAATGTAGTGTACATTGGAATAAATATAGGATGAAGTATGTAAGAGAATAGTGGGAGTACTTTTTTCAAAACGCTTTATTTTCTGGTGTTGAACAAATATAATGAAATAATGTTTTTTGTCATGGATATTTTGTTTTTCTAGCCACGACTCGAGCGATAGCGAACAGGCGAAGCAATTACACGATTTTTACTAACTATTCTATTTGCTAAATGTTTAAATAATAGCCGCAGATTAATAGATTCGCATAGATTAGATCATGTAAATCCTTTTATCCCGATAGCTATCGGGAGTGGCAAAAAATCAAACAATAATTCGCGGAAATTTGTGTAATTCGTGGCAAACTCTTTTTTGCATCTAAAAATGAATTCATGTAATTCGTGGCAAACCTTTTTTTAAATTTGACAAAAAGAAATTTTCTAAATGAGCATAAATTTAAAAAGCCTTATTTCGGTTTTTAACGCCGATTGGATAGGTTCAGATACTGATATTTTTGTTGATCATATTTCGATCGACAGCCGTTCTCTGCAAAATGGTGCGAAAACATTGTTTTTTGCTCTTTCTGGAGCTAATAATGATGCTCATCTTTATATTTCGGAACTTATTGAAAAAGGAGTTCAGAATTTTGTTGTGCAGCACATTCCAGAAAATGTAAAAGGGAAGGCCAATTTTTTAGTAGTGAGAAATACGCTCAAAGCATTTCATGAATTTGCAGCTTATTATAGAAATTTATTCAATTTTCCTGTAATCGGATTAACGGGCAGCAATGGTAAAACGATTGTCAAGGAATGGCTTAATTTTTTGCTTAGTCCTGATTTTAATATTATTCGAAGCCCTAAAAGTTACAATTCTCAAGTAGGAGTTCCGTTGTCTGTTATTGCAATAAACGAAAAACATAATTTAGGCATTTTTGAAGCTGGAATTTCCACTGTAAAAGAAATGGCCAATTTAGAACAAATCATTAAGCCCAATATTGGCGTTTTAACCAATATAGGATCTGCCCATGATGAAGGTTTTCAAAATACAGAGCAAAAAATCAATGAGAAATTGGTACTGTTTAAAAATACACCGGTAATTATTTATCAAAAAAATCAATTGGTAGACAAATGTTTAACAGCGTTTTCTGTCGAAAATCCTTTAAAAGATAGAAAGCTGTTCTCGTGGAGTTTTACAGATCAAAGTGCTGCTGTTTTTATTCTAAAAAAAGAAACAAAAAACGATACGACAACCATTCAATATCAATACAATAATGAGAGTTTCAATCTCGAAATTCCATTTAGTGATTCAGCTTCTGTCGAAAATGCAATTTCTTGTTTACTAGTAATGTTGCACTTTAAGTACGATTTTGCCGTTATACAAAATCGTGTGCAAATGCTGTATCCAGTTCAAATGCGTTTAGAAGTAAAAAACGGAATTAATAACTGCAGTATTATTGACGATAGTTACAGCTCAGATTTTCAGTCGCTTAAAATTGCTTTAGATTTTTTAGAAAGCCAGAAAAAAAAGAACGCCTCAAAAACCATTATTTTGTCGGATATTTTTCAAAGCGGATTTTCAAATGAAGAATTATATTCAAAAGTAGCGCAGCTTATTGCTGATAATAAAATAAACCGCGTTATAGGTATTGGACCAACGATTTCTGCCTTTGCAGTTAAGTTTCCAAACAGCAGAATGTTTTTAAATACAGCATCATTTATCGAGGCTGTAGATGATTTAAATTTTAGTAACGAAACCATTTTAATAAAAGGAGCAAGATCATTTCAATTCGAAGAAATTGTTTCCCTGCTCGAAGAAAAGACACACGAAACGGTTCTCGAAATCAACTTAGATTCGATAAGTCATAACTTAAATTACTATAAATCTAAATTGGCCAACGATGTAAAAATTATGGTCATGGTAAAAGCATTTGGTTATGGAAACGGAGGTTTAGAAATTGCAAAACTATTAGAACATCACAATACAGATTATTTAGGAGTGGCTTTCGCCGATGAAGGAATTTCGTTGAAAAATGGCGGAATAAAATTGCCAATTATGGTTTTAAACCCAGAATCGACCAGTTTTCCTTCGATAATTCAATACCAGTTAGAACCAGAAATTTATAGTATAAAAGGACTAAATGCCTTTTTGAAAATAGCTAGAGAAAAGAATCTAAAAGATTATCCTATTCATATAAAATTGGATACAGGAATGCATCGTTTAGGTTTTGAGGATAATACAATCGAAGAACTGATTTCGACTTTACGAGGAAATTCAACAGTTCGTGTTCAAAGTATTTTATCGCATTTAGCAACAAGTGATGATCCAAGCCACTTTGAATTTGTGGAAGAACAAATAAGTTTATTCGAGAAATTATCTTCAAAATTAATGTCTGAATTAAGTATAAGTCCAATTCGCCATATTTTGAACACTTCTGGAATTAGTAATTTTCCAAATGCACAATATAATATGGTGCGTTTAGGAATTGGATTATACGGTGTTTCCAATGATCCAGCAGAACAGAAATATCTAGAAAATGTTGGAACACTAAAATCGATTATATCTCAGGTTCGTACCATTCCAAGCGGAGACAGCGTAGGTTACGGCCGTCGATTTATGGCAAAAAAAGAAACAAAAATTGCCACAATACCAATTGGTTATGCTGATGGAATTTCGAGATTATGGGGAAATCAAGTTGGTTTTGTAACCATTAAAAATCAAAAAGCATATATCGTAGGAAGCGTTTGCATGGATATGTTAATGGTCGATGTAAGTCATATTGAGTGTAAAGAAGGAGATTCAGTTATTATTTTCGGCGAAAGCCCTACCGTTGTTGAAATGGCAGAAGCATTAAAAACGATTCCTTACGAAATTATGACAAGTATTTCTCAGCGTGTAAAAAGAGTATTTTTCAGGTAGAATATTTGTTAAAATTATTATATTTGATATTGAGTTTAATTTTAAAAACAGATACTATGGGATTTTTCGCAGATTTTAAGGCTTCTTTATTGAAAGGTGATGTGCTTAGTTTAGCTACTGCGGTAGTTATTGGTGGAGCATTTGGTAAAATTGTCGGCTCTGCTGTAGACGATATTATTATGCCTATAGTTGGTTTACTGACTGGAGGAATCGATTTCACTCAAAAATTTATTACACTTGATGGTAATAGTTATACAAATTTAGCTGCGGCAAAAGCGGCTGGTGCTGCTGTAATTACCTATGGTAATTTAGTTCAGGCAATAATTAATTTTGTAATTATTTCATTCTTTGTATTTGTTGTTTTAAGAGCTGCTGATAAAGTTAAGAAAAAAGAAGAAGTTGCGGCTGCACCAGCAGGACCAACTCAAGAAGAGTTACTTACGCAAATTAGAGATTTGCTTAAAAAATAATTCCGCTGCACTATGTCTAACTAAACCGCTCCTTGATTGAGCGGTTTTTTTATTGAATGTTTGTTTTGTAACATTTTGTTATTTTTTGTGAAGCACATTGTTTTCGTTTTTATTATAACTATTTTTGCAGAGTAAATTTGATTAATTGATATTAAAAATATAAAAATGAGAATAGCGGTTGTAGGTGCTACCGGAATGGTTGGCGAAGTAATGCTTAAAGTTTTAGCAGAAAGAAATTTTCCTGTTACAGAATTAATTCCTGTTGCTTCTGAAAGATCAGTAGGAAAAGAAATTGATTATAAAGGAACAAAATATAAAGTTGTAGGAATGCAGACTGCTGTCGATATGAAAGCAGATATTGCTGTTTTTTCTGCAGGTGGAGATACATCTTTAGAGTGGGCTCCAAAATTTGCTGCTGCTGGAACTACGGTAATCGACAACTCATCAGCATGGAGAATGGATCCTACTAAAAAATTAGTGGTTCCAGAAATCAATGCTTCTACATTAACTAAAGAAGATAAAATTATTGCAAATCCAAACTGTTCGACTATTCAAATGGTATTAGCATTGGCGCCTTTGCATAAAAAATACAATATTAAAAGAGTTATCGTTTCTACTTACCAATCAATCACTGGAACTGGTGTAAAAGCGGTAAAACAATTAGAAAACGAATACGCAGGAATTCAAGGTGATATGGCTTACAAATATCCAATTCATAGAAATGCAATTCCACATTGCGATAGTTTTGAAGAAAACGGATACACTAAAGAAGAAATGAAATTAGTTCGCGAAACTCAAAAAATTCTTGGTGACAATACTATCAGAGTTACAGCTACTGCAGTTCGTGTGCCAGTTGTAGGCGGACATAGTGAAGCAGTAAATGTTGAGTTTACAAATGATTTTGATGTAAATGAAGTTCGTGAAATTTTACATAATACAGACGGAGTAACAGTACAAGATAATTTAGATACGTTTACTTATCCAATGCCATTATATGCAGAAGGTAAAAATGATGTATTTGTTGGAAGAATCCGTCGTGACGAAAGCCAGCCAAACACCTTAAATATGTGGATTGTTGCTGATAACTTAAGAAAAGGTGCTGCAACAAACACGATTCAAATTGCTGAATATTTAATTCAAGCAGGTTTGGTTTAATTAGAGATTAAATAAAATTGTTATAAAGAGAAAGCCGTAATTGCAGTAGTGTAATTACGGTTTTTTTGTATCAATAAATTCAATTTCGAAGCAAAAAAGATATACTTTTAAGCTCTTAATAAATGCAATAAAAATGAATTTCGATAACTATAAGATTATTCCAAATTATAAGACCAATAAAACAGATTTGTTTCTAGCTTCTGAAGAAGAAATTTTGGCCTGTGAAAAAACATTAAACATTGCTTTTGATGAAGATTATAAAGAGTATGTATTAGTTTACGGAAGCGGAATTCTTGGCGGAACATACGTGCGAATATTTCTTCCAGAGACAATAATATTGACCTTAGAAGATTGGAGAAATCGTATAACAGAATATTGGTTTTGGGATGAAGGTAAAGAGGTGCTGACAAAAGATCAAGTTTTAAATTCAATTAGAATTGGAGATACTTTTGATGGTGATGAGATTATTCTTTATGAAGGCGAATATTTTGTTTTACCACGTTACAGCGAAATGATTTATAAAACCGGAAATACACTTGAAGAAACAATTACTTGGTTGTGTTCGTCAGGAATTTTGACAGAAGCATTTTCTGAAAGAGAGTTTGAACCCTTTGATCCAAGTGATTTAGAAAACAATTAAAAAAATCCAAATTCACAAAGGGCTTAACCTTTTGGAATTTGGATTTTTAAAATATTTGGATTTTATTTTTTAGTATTCTGGAGCTAATTCTAACTCTAAACCTTCTAATTCTGTAGTAATTGGAATCTGACAACCTAAGCGGCTGTTAGATTTAACATAAAATGCTTCCGAAAGCATGGCTTCTTCTTCATCTCCCATTTCTGGTAATGCAACATCATTTAGAACATAACATTGGCAGGAAGCACACATTGCCATTCCTCCGCAAGTTCCTTCAACAGGAAGTTCATATGCTTTGCATAACTCCATTATGTTCATCGCCATATCAGTTGGAGCTTGTAATTCGTGTATAACTCCTTCTCGATCTTTAATCTTTATTAATACATCCATTTTAATTGTTTGGAATTTTATGTTAGGATTTTATAACGTGAAAAAATCCTCTGTTTAAATTAACTTGTTGGTTTTGTACTAAAAGCATACTCTTTTCGAGAACCTTCCTTAAGGCGCATTTTTACACCTAAAATGTTATCGTTTTTTTCAAGAATGCTAACAATTGCAATCACAGAATAATAATCTTTATCAGATTGAAAGATTAATGTTCCTTCATAAGTTGAGTTTAAAACACCTTGTTTATCGGTTACAGCAGAGATTTTTCTTGGATGTGAAAATGATGCTGAACTATACGTTGTTTTACTCGAAAATTTGCCTTTACCATCTACAAAATCATACAAAAAATCAAAATTACCAACTCGTAAACTTCCAGGTTCCTCATTTGGATTGATAGAGAATACAATTTGTCCGGCATAGTTGAAATCCGACCACTCTTCTGCTTCATTTACCCAAGCTTTGTCTGCAACAACAGTTTTATTTTGAGCATAATTTGCAGAAACAAAAAACAACAACACTAATAGAATGTAAAATTTTTTCATAAGTTTAAGATTTAGGGTTATGTCACAAATTTAAGTTAAAAATGTAACAATTACTTAACTAAAACTCTTAAAACTTTACATTGTTTTTTGTTAAATCATTAAAAAACGTATGTGTTTTTACTGTTTTGTTGGTGTTTTGCTATTTTAAGGGCTTACAATGTTATTATTCTTGTTAATTTTAATTGTTTAAAAAGTACGATTGTTAACGCTATGGTTACATTATATTTACTACAGTTTCAATCTGCGGAGCATATTTTTTGATCGTAGTTTCTACACCCGCTTTTAGGGTCATTTGATTTACACTGCAGCTTATGCAGGCACCTTCAAGACGAACTTTAACATGTTTATCATCATCAATAGAGATAAGCGAAATATCTCCGCCATCAGATTTTAAAAATGGCCTGATTTCGTCTAAAGCCAATAAAACATTATTTGTTAATTCTTCTGTTGTCATAATTTTATCAATTAGAAAATGTGTCAATTAGAAAATTAGATAATTTGCAGATCGCATAATGATTATCTAATTATCCAACTATCTCAATTATCTTATTATTAATTTTTCTTTACTGCAGAACAACCTGCCATTGTTGTAATTTTAATTGCTTCAGTAGCAGGAAGACTTTCGTTTCTGTTTACTACCTCTTGTACAACATTTCGAGTTATTTCTTCAAAAATAGTTTCAATTGGCGATGCAGTTTGTAATGCCGCTGGTCGTCCAAAATCTCCTGCTTCACGAATAGATTGTACAATTGGAACTTCGCCTAAGAATGGAACATTTAAATCTTCAGCAAGATTTTTTGCTCCTTCCTGACCAAAAATATAATATTTGTTATTAGGTAATTCTTCAGGTGTAAAATAAGCCATGTTTTCAATAATTCCTAAAACAGGTACATTTATGTTGTCCTGCATGAACATCGAAACTCCTTTTTTAGCATCTGCAAGAGCAACAGCTTGCGGAGTACTTACTACAACAGCTCCAGTAATTGGTAAAGACTGCATGATTGAAAGGTGTATATCTCCAGTTCCCGGAGGTAAATCTAGAAGCATAAAATCTAATTCTCCCCAATCAGCATCAAAAATCATTTGATTTAAAGCTTTTGCTGCCATTGGGCCTCTCCAAATTACAGCTTGACTTGGTGCAGTAAAAAATCCAATAGAAAGCATTTTGATTTCATAGCTTTCAATTGGTTTCATTTTTGATTTTCCGTCAACCGTTATCGAAATAGGTTTTTCATTTTCAACATCAAACATAATTGGCATCGAAGGACCGTAAACATCGGCATCTAAAACACCAACTTTAAAACCCATTTTTGCAAGTGTAACAGCAAGATTTGCAGTTACAGTCGATTTTCCAACGCCTCCTTTTCCAGAAGCAACGGCAATAATATTTTTAATTCCCGAAATAGCACGACCTTTAATTTCGACTTTCTCAGGAGTTTCTACTTTAATATTTACTTTAATTTTTGCATCAGCAGATATCAATTCGTGAATTGTTTTTTTGATATCATCTTCTGCTCTTTTCTTGATATGCATCGCAGGCGTGTGCAATACTAAATCTACAACAACTTCATCGCCAAAAGTTAGTACGTTTGAAACGGCACCGCTTTCAACCATATTTTTTCCTTCTCCAGCTATAGTGATTGTTTCTAAAGCTTTAAGAATTTCTTTTCTATCTAATTTCATTTTAATGTGCTATTTTGTATGGAAAGAAATCGATTTCAAATTTCTATATTTATGTAAACTGATTTCAGACTGCAAAGATAACAGATTATGTTCGGATTCAAACCCTTTTAAATTGTATTTATTGATATTGAGATTGGTCAAAATGATCAAAAATATATTTTCTAACGCATTAAAATTCTAGAATGCTATTTATAAACTCTATTTTTTAAGGATAATGACGTCTGTAAATTCGTATAAAAATTCCTGTGTTTAATCGCCGAATTGTCAATAATCTTAATTAAATTTGAGTACCCAAAATCGCAGACTTCCAAATTTAACAAAAATGCAGGAAAACTTACTTTCGAGTATTTCTGAGTTTTTGATGTTTTTTAAAATAGATTTTATAAAAATTTAAAATTTAAACAGATGCGAAACTTTACTCTCTTTTCCGCAATTATCACTTTTAGTTTTTTTGTATTTTCCATCGATTCTGCAGATGCTAAGACGAATGTGGGAAATGAAAAATCACCATTTGAAAATGTCTTTAAAATTAGTAAAGACAATAATTCAGGAACAATAAACGCTGAATCTATAAGCGGGTTTTTTAAGAAATATCCTAAACTGAAAAAGTATCAAAAAGATGTTGAAGATCTCTATAAAAAAAGAGACTACAAGATGATCTGGCATGATGATAAAAGCGTGAGCGAATTTGGAGCTTTATTATACAATAAAGTGAAACTTTTAAGTGAGCAAGGTGTAAAAGCGACTATGCCGTATATGCCATTAATCGACGACGTTTTTAATGAAAATGTCACCGAAGATCTTTCGCCTACAGATGCAGATCTTTTATTGTCTAACATGTATGTTTTTTATGCCAGTAATGTTTATTCTGGCGTTGATCCGCAGACTTTAAAAAAAATAGGCTGGTATCTGCCTGCAAAATCCATTTCTTACGATAGAATTTTAGATTCCTTAATGGGAGATCCAGATAGATTAAATAAAGATGAAAATCTTTTGTTTAGTCAGTATTATAAACTTCAAAGCGTTTTGAAAAGATATCGAAACATTGAAAAAAATAATCTTTGGAAAAAAATTGATATCGATGCGGCGACTTACAAAGATTTAAAACCTTTTGACAGCGGTACAGTTGTTAAGCAAATAAGAGAACGTTTGTTTGTAGTTGGCGATTTGGCTCGAGATTCAAAAAGCAGTTTGTATGATGAAGAAATGATGGCGGGTGTTTTAAAGTATAAAAAGAGATATGGCTTAAAATTGAATTATGCTTTTACAAAAGATCATATCGATCAATTGAATGAGCCAATTGCGAACCGAATCAGAACGATTATGCTGAACATGGAAAGATGCAGATGGATTCCGACTGATTTAGCAAAAGCAAGTGAATATGTAATGGTAAATATTCCGTCGTTTAGATTGATTTATGTAAAAAACGGAAAATATGATTTAGTTTCGGATGTTTTTGTTGGTACGCGAATGACCGAAACGGTAATTTTTAGCGGCAATATTGATAGAATCGTATTTAGTCCCTATTGGTATGTGCCGGCAAGCATCATAAAAAATGAGTTGAAACTAAAAATGGCGGAAGATAAAAATTATCTCGCTGATCATAATATGGAATGGAATGGCGGTAATGTGAGACAAAAACCGGGTCCTAAAAACTCGCTGGGATTGGTTAAGTTCATGTTTCCAAATCCAAATGATATTTACCTGCATGATACGCCGGCAAAAAGCTTGTTTGAGTTTGAAAAGCGTATTTTCAGCCACGGATGTATTAATGTAAAAGAAGCCAAAGAACTTGCTCTGCATATGCTGAAAGATGATCCTGACTGGCCTGTTGATAAAATCAATAGCGCAATGAGCGGTGAAAAAGAAACGCCTTGTATGCTGAAAAAGAAAATTCCAATTTATATAGGTTATTTTACCGCGTGGGTAACGGATGATGGCGAAATTGGTTTTTATCCAGATGTGTATGATAGAGATAAGAGTTTGGATAAGTTACTATATTCTAACGATGCCGTTTTACAGTAAAAAAGTGTATTCCCAAATATTGTAAAAAAAACACCCTTCAGATCTATATCTGAAGGGTGTTTTAAAAAAAATGGTCTACAAGATTATTCGTATTTTAAATATTTCAAAACATCTATTTTGGTTACCTGATAGGCTTTTGCCAAAACAATTGTTAATGTCAGCGTCAGCAATGAAACAAGTGCAATGCTAAACGGAATAGGAGAGATATTGATTCTAAAGGCAAAATTTTCAAGCCATTTTTGCAGTAAAATGTAAGCTGGAATAATCCCGATTACAAATCCCATTAAGCAATAAATAAAATATTGTTTTGACAGCTCTTTCAATAAAACATCAGTTTCTGCACCAAGCGTTTTTCTAATTGCAATTTCTTTCAATCTTCTCTCCATCGAAAATGATGCCAAAGCAAACAATCCGAAGATGGCAATTATAATTACAACAAGATTTAGGATAAAAAATAGATCTTTTTGTTTAACTTGTTCTTCATACGTTTTAGCAAATCCTTTGTTTACAAATTCATAATCAAATGGATAGTCGGGATTTATATTTGCCTCCCAATAAGTTTTTAATTTATCCAATGTTTCGCTTAAATTATTTGGAGAAACTTTTACATAGACATTTTGAAAGTTATTCCACTTTAAAGTTTTTGTGTTTAAAAAAATCATTGGAGGTACCTTGTCTTGTAATCCTGTAATATGAAAATCTTTTACAACACCAACGATCTTGAACTTTAGAGTTCCTTTTCCATTCGACCAGCCTGAGGTGATAATAGTATTTATAGGATTCTTAAGTCCTAAGTCTTTTACCAAGGTTTCATTAACAAGCCAGTTGTCGATCGTGTCTGAAGCAAATTTTGGAGATAAATTTCGCCCTTGAACAATTTTAATCTTCATCATTTCTAAAAAGCCAAAATCCATTTCAACATTTCGAGGTTGTACAAAAATACCATTGTGGGTAAAACCAGAACTCGAATTAGTGCTGTTTCCAAAAGTACCTGCAAAAGTAGAAACTTCTTGAACTCCTGATAGTTTAAGTATTTCTTGCTTTGTAGTGGCATATTTCTGGCCTTTTGTTTCATAATTTTGATAATTGAAAGGAATTCGAATTACCTGATTACCTGTAAAACCAAGGTCTTTATTCATCATAAAATCAACTTGAGAATTTACAATTAAAGCACCAATAATAAAAAATGTTGCAATGCTAAATTGAAAAATAAGCATCGAGTTTCGAATCCAGATTCCATTTTTACTTCTTGAAAAATTACCTTTCAGCACTTTTAAAGTTTCAAAATTTGAGATATAAACAGCAGGAAAAATACCAGCAAGAATGAGTACTAATCCAAAAATAAAAAGAAGCTGCAAGTAAAATTCACCGCCATTCATAGTCAAATTTTTTCTTAAAAAAGAGTTGTAATACGGAAGAGATAGTTCTACAATTGCCAAGGCAAATAAAATAGAAAGTGTTACAATTATTGCTGTTTCAAATATAAACTGTGCAATAATCTGTTTTTTTGAAGCTCCCACAATTTTGCGAACACCAACTTCTTTAGCGCGTTTTATGGCAGATGCTGTTGCCAGATTTATATAATTTACCAATGATAAAACCAATATTAAAATCGACAAACCAGCCATAATATAAATAAGCTGTAAGTTTCCTTTTCCTTCAGGAGAAGCATCTCCTGATGTTTTTGTACCATGTAGGCGCAAAGTTTTCAGCTGATCAAGAAAATTCGTTATCTCGCCATTTTCTTTAATAAATTGCTCAGGAGTTTGACCTACTTTTTTTGCCTCTTTTAAAATTACATTTACATAATTTACATTACGCATTTTCTTTAAAACGACATTAATATCAACATTCTTTTTGGTTTTAATCATTAAACCATAGCTGAAATTTCCCCAGCTGTTAAGGTCATATTCACGAACAATACCGCTAAAAACATAGTTTGGTTCAATAGAAGACGGAGTTACGATGCGATAAACAGATTTTACGATATAGGCTTGGTCATTGTATGTAATAGGTTTTCCGATAGGATCTTCATCTTTAAAAAGAAGTTTAGCTTGTCCTTCAGAAATAGCAACACTATTTTTTTCCTTTAGAATATTTTTTTTAGCACCTTTTACGATTGGAAAAGGAAAAAAATCGAAAAAATTATTATCAGATACCGTTATTTTTTTATCAATTATTTTTTTATTCTGATATTTTAAAACAGCCTCGTCATACCAGTCGTTTAAGAAGCAAATTTGTTCAATTTCAGGAATTGTTGCCTTACAGGTTTGTCCAAAAGGAATTGTATTTGTTCCCCAGATATCACCGGTTGATCCTATTTTATTTAGAACTTTATATACATTTTCTTTTTCAGGATTCCATTGATCGTATGCGTGCTCATTATTCCAATATAAAATGGCAAAAATTACGCTGGCAATTCCGATGCTCAATCCTAAAACATTTAAAAACGAAAACAATTTGTTTTGTTTTAAATGATAAATAAATATTTTAAACCAATTAAAAATCATGGTATCTATTTTATAGTTATGTTAGTTATTTTTTGGTAAAGGCAGAATAAGCCTTTTAAAGAAGTGTGAAAATTTCGCATACAAATCCCACCAGGACTACGATTGCGGTTATAACAAAGTTTATCATCTTGAATTTATTTAGCGTCCATAAAAACATCAACATTTCTCTGATTTAACTTTTCAGAGAATATAACACCATCTTTCATATGAATTGTTCTTTGCGAAAAAGAAGCATCATAATCAGAGTGGGTAACCATCAAAATTGTAGCACCTTTAGCATGCAAATCAGTTAAAAGTTCCATAACCTCATTACCATTTTTACTGTCCAGATTTCCTGTAGGCTCATCCGCCAAAATAATTTTTGGATCATTTACTAAAGCTCTTGCAACTGCAACTCTTTGCTGTTGTCCGCCCGAAAGCTGCTGCGGAAAATGTTTTAAACGATGTGAGATATTTAATT
Source organism: Flavobacterium oncorhynchi (assembly GCF_002217355.1). Taxonomy (GTDB): domain Bacteria; phylum Bacteroidota; class Bacteroidia; order Flavobacteriales; family Flavobacteriaceae; genus Flavobacterium; species Flavobacterium oncorhynchi. Next base: position 596,435 of record NZ_MUHA01000007.1, read on the forward strand.
TTTCTGCAATAGCTTCAATTTTTTGTTTTCTATCAGCTGCTTTTACGTTGTTGTAAAGCAACGGCAGTTCAATATTATCATAAACAGAAAGTTCATCGATTAAGTTGAAATTTTGAAAAATGAATCCAATATTTTCCTTACGAACTTGTGCTCTTCCTTTTTCTTTTAAACCAATCATTTCCTGATCTAACAATTTATAACTGCCGCCGTCAGCACTGTCTAGAAGTCCGATAATATTTAACAAAGTTGATTTTCCACAGCCCGAAGGTCCCATAATGGTTAAAAAATCTCCTTTTTTAATTTCTACATTTATACCGCTTAAAGCAGCAGTTTCAACGTCTTCGGTTCTAAATACTTTGGTTAAATTTTGTATTGTTATCATATTTTTTTGGTGTTAAATGTTTTTAAAAATGTTTTTTGATTGATGATTGAAACTTCTATAATTATTTTAATTGTAAGTGATTAATAGCAAAAATGGCAAGATTGAGTTTACTTTGATTGAATTGATAATTCCTCAATATCCTTATAATCTGTATACGATGAGGTAATCACAGATTCGCCTTCGTTTAGTCCGCTCAAGACTTCATAATAAGAAGGATTTTCTCGGCCTAGTTTTATATTTCTTCTCTCCGCTTTGCTCCCTTTTACGACAAAGATCCATTTGCCAGCAGTCTCTTGATTAAAAGCTCCTTTAGGAATTACCATTGTTTTATTTTTTTCAGACAAAATTAGTTTTACACCAAAGCTTAAACCATCTTGCAAGGCAATATTTTCTTTAGATGTAAAAGCAAGTTCAGCACTAAAATGTCCGCTTTTTACTTCAGGAATTACTTTAGTTACCAGAACTTCAAGAGTTTTTCCTTTAAATTCGACCTGACCTTTTAAACCTTCTCTAATTTTTTCAAGATAAAACTCGTCAATTTCAGCCGTCAGTTTATACCCTTTTTTCGAGTCAATTTTTCCAATGCTTGCTCCAGCCTGAAATGTTTTTCCTAAAACAGGTTCAAACGAAGTCAATCGACCAGTTTCTGGAGCAGTAATCAAGAAATTCTTTTTGTTGTTTCTTAAAATATCCAAACTTTTTTCCATCGTTTGAATCGAGCGGTTAATTTGAGAAATCTGCAATTGATTAGATTGCTTTTCTTTTTGAATACTCTGCTGAATTGTTTTTTTTCTTTCTTGTTGAAAACGTAAGCTTTCTTTAAAAGTATTCCAATCATTTTTAGAAATAACTTCCTTTTCAAACAACTTAGAATTCATGTCATACAATCTTTTTGCATCATTGTAATCATGTTCGATCAAGACTAAATCTTTAGTCAAATTCAATTCCTGATTTCTAATGTTCAATTTTCCCGTATTCAAATTATTAATCTGCTCAATAATTGCAGTTTCCTGCGTTAAGTAATTAAGTTCAGTATTTGGGTTGTATAAACGAGCCAGCGATTGTCCTTTTGTAACCATTGCGCCATTCTCGACAAAAATCTCTTTTACAGATCCTCCTTCAGTAACATTTACAAGCATTACATTTAAAGGTTCAACCTTTGCCTGAAAAACAACAAAATCTTCAAAAAAAGCTTTTTCAACTTTTTGAATCGAAAGTTCTTCTGCTTTTACATTTAAACTTCTTTTTGAATTGAAAGAAAAAAAGACAATTGTGCCCAAAGCTAAAAAAACTGCAATTGCTATTGTCAGATGTCTAAATTTTCTATTTTTACGAGGAATTACCGTGTCCATTTTTAAATAATTTACTGATAATCAATAGGTAAATACTGTGCCATAAAATTTATTATTTGTAAAGCATTGATTTTAAAGAAGCTTAAAAAAGTCATCCCAAAAGCGAGTGTTCGATAATGAACAGTTGACCGTTCAAAATCGGACAAAAAAATACAGCATGAGAAAAAAGCAAGCCCAAATATTAATTGTTGACGATCAGGAGGAAATTCTTTTTTCGGCCAAAATGATTCTGAAAAAACATTTTGAAACGATTTTTACAACAAATAGTCCAAAGAAAATTTTTTCGATTTTGAACGAAAATGAAATTAATGTTGTTTTGCTCGACATGAATTATAGAATTGGTTTTGAAGATGGCCGCGAAGGAATTCATTGGCTTAAAGAAATCAAAACATTTTCGCCGCAAACAGTTGTGATTTTAATGACTGCTTTTGGTAAAATTGATACAGCAGTTGAAGGCATTAAAATTGGTGCTTTTGATTATGTTTTAAAACCCTGGCATAACGAAAAACTACTGGAAATTATTGATAAAGCTGTTTCAGAGAGCAGAAAAAACAGCAAAAAGCCACTCGTAGAAAAAACCGAAAAACGTTATTTTATTGGTACTTCTCAAAAAATAAAACAAGCCTATTCTATTGCCGAAAAAGTAGCCAGAACAGATGTAAATGTCTTGATTTTGGGCGAAAACGGAACAGGGAAATATGTTTTTGCTGAGTATATTCATCAAAATTCCGAACGTAAAAAAGAAGCCTTTGTTCATGTTGATTTAGGTTCTTTGAGCGATAATTTATTCGAAAGTGAACTTTTCGGATATGCAAAAGGTGCTTTTACAGATGCAAAAACGGATACCGCAGGTAGATTTGAAATGGCACAAAACGGTACTATTTTTTTAGATGAAATAGGAAATATTCCGCTTCATCTGCAATCAAAACTATTGCATGTGCTTCAGACCAAAACCGTTACTCGTTTAGGTGAAAGTAAAGCAAGACCTTTAAATGTGAGAATTATTTCGGCTACAAACAATGATATTAAAGCCGAAGTAAAAAATAAAACCTTTAGAGAAGATTTGCTGTATCGTATTAATACTATGGAAATAAATCTGCCGTCTCTTCGTGAACGAAAAGAAGATATTGTTCCGATGGCGCATTTTGTTTTAGATCAGATTGCGGCAAAATACAATCAAGAAAACTGGCATTTTGAGGAAAATGCGGCTCTATATTTAGAGAAATATCCATGGAAAGGAAATGTTCGTGAAATGGAAAATAAAATTGAGCGCGCTTTAATTTTAGCCGATAACAATACTATTTCTGTACATGATCTGGATATTTTAGATTTTGAAGAAACTCCAGAAAATGATGAAAATCCGTTGTCTGAAATGGAGAAAACGGCTATCGAAAAAGCCCTTTTTAAACATCACGGAAATATAAGTAAAACAGCCGAAGAACTTGGATTGTCAAGAGCTGCATTGTATAGAAGAATTGAAAAATATGATTTAAAGAATTAGGGACAAAAGAAAATGAGTAGCGTCCAGCTTTAGCTAGATGTGAATTTAATAAGATAATATTCGAGGCTTTAGCCAAAATGTTTATGTTTGGCTAAAGCCCCTTTGTAAATAATTTTACCTCTCCAGCTAAAGCTGGAGGCAATTCAAACAAAATAATGAAGAACTGGAAATTTCATAATGCCTTTTTTATACGAGTTTTGTTCGTAATGATGCTCTTTTTCTTTTGTTTTTTTCTAATCTATAAAATGTTTTATTTCAATGCAATTTTAGTTGGTTCTTTTGCTCTGATAATGCTTGCCGAAATGTATTTTTATGTAAAAAGTAAATTGCAGTTTTATGACAGAACACTGCTGTCGATTTTGCAAGATGATTTTTCTACAAACTTTCCTGAAGAGAATAAAAAGGACAATTTTAAAAGTTTGTATGCTTTGTATGAAGCTCTAAAATCAAGGCATCAGGAACAAACTTCAAAAGAACTTATTTATCAGTCCTTATTAAATAATATTGATACTGCAGCCGTAATTCTAGAAAAAGAAGATGAAGATTGGAAGATTTTTTTAATGAATGACTGTTTTTCTCGTTTATTTAAAGTTCCAAAAGTCAGTCATTGGAAATATCTTAAAAATTATCTGCCATCGCTTTGTTATGAAATTGAGAAAAAAGAATTCAGCGAATTAAAATCGGCTGTTTCAATTAAAATTGAAGATCAGGATTTGCAGACTTTTATACTGCAGACTTCGAGAACTCAAACGTATGAAAAAGAGTATTTTATCATTTTATTAGATAGTATTCAACGTGTTATCGAGAAAAAGGAAAAAGAAGCGTGGATTAATTTGATGAAAATTATTTCGCATGAATTAATGAATTCTTTGACGCCTATTCGAGCACTTTCGCAAAATTTACTTCAAATTGTAGATCAGGAAAAACTGGAAGAAGATGATTTTGAAGATATAAAAAGCAGTATTTCGACCATTATAAATAGAAGTGATCATTTGCAGGATTTTGTTGAAAGTTACCGTAAACTAGCCATGCTGCCAACTCCGGTGAAAGAAATGACGCAGATTAATGCTCTTTTTGACGATTGTCTGCGGGTAATGAATCCTATTTTGAAAAGCGAAAAAATTGAGCTGATAAATGAAATTAATAGTTCACGTTCTATTTTGATTGATAAAAACCAGATGGAACAGGTAATCATAAATTTGATAACTAATAGTATTTATGCCCTGAAAGGAAAAAGAGAAAAGCAATTATTTTTGTCGAGTTATACAGAAAATAACCGTTTTTTTATCATAATTTCAGATAACGGAAAAGGAATTGATCCAGAAATTCAAGACAAAATATTTCTTCCTTTTTTCACCACCAGAAAAGACGGCGCTGGAATTGGGTTAACACTTTCAAAAAATATTATTGAAGCTCACGGCGGTTATTTAAGCTATCAGACAGACGAAGATAAAACAAGCTTTGTGATTTGTTTGATTTAGTTTTTTGAACCATATAAGTGATATAAGTTCATTTAAAAAGTATGTGATTTCCTGTCGTTAACCAACTTTGGGAAAGCTTAAAATCAAGAGCGTAAGGAGCTTTAGTTTTACACTAAATAACCACAAGGATTGTCATTTCGAGGAACGAGAAATCTTCGCAAGTAACTCCGCTCCAAAAAGGATCAATCTTTGTAGAGTTTCTAATGAAGATTTCTCGTTCCTCGAAATGACAAAAATGCGCAAACCAACTTTAAACTTTGGTTTTAATCAAAGTTTGTCATATAGTATTGAGCCCAGTTCAAATTAACTTATATCACTTATATGGTAGAAATTTCCGGAGTCCAAAAATGTTTTTCGAAATCTACAATTTGATTGTTCACCACTTTTATTCCTTCGTTTTCTAAAAGCTGCTGCATTAAATTTGTTCCGTCAAAATGATGTTTTCCTGTCAAAAGCCCTTTTTGGTTAACGACTCTGTGTGCAGGAACATCATCCATATTATGACAGGCGTTCATTGCCCAGCCAACCATTCGCGCAGAGCGAGCAGTTCCTAAAGCTTTTGCAATTGCACCATATGAAGTTACTTTTCCAAACGGAATTTGTCTGGCGATTACATAAACTCTTTCGAAAAAATTTTCCTCAGCCATAAATTAAGTTTTTTTTGCCACTGATTATAAGGATTAAATAGATTTATCTGCGTGATTTGCAAAATCTGCGAGAAAAATATTTAACCACAAAGTAAAAAAATCATTTTAATCTGTGGCTGTAAAATTATCCGAAATAATAGTTCAAAATATTAAAAAGCGTTGCAATGGCAACTAAACCCGTAATACTTCCAATAATAGTATTCATGTTTCGCATTAGGTAATCAGTTTTCTTTTCAATTCTTCCAAAGAATGCAATATAGCTGTACAAAACAGCAAAAGAACCTAAAACAGAACCTAGAACAAAAGTAAAAATGGTGTTGTTTTCGAATGCAAAAAGATGATAAGAAGCCAGCGTTACACTTACCAAAACATAATAGGGAATAGGGAAGAAGTTTAAACCAGAAAGAAGCATTCCGAGAAAGAAGCGGCTTTTTTTACTGCTTTTTTTAATCTTCGATTTCTTTTTGCCTTGAGGTTCTTTGGCAATAAATAGAAAATAAATGGTTAAGATTGAAAAAATAACAAAACCAACTTCACGCAGCAAAGTCACAACATCTGGGCGATTGTCGATAACACGGGCAAATAAAACAGCAACGTAAACCTGAAAAAAAATAACTAAAACAGCACCAATTACAAACCATAAGGCGTTCTTTTTCCCTTCTTTCAAGTTTATCTTAGCAGCCGTCATATTGATTAAACCCGGCGGAATAATCCCAATTGCAGCGGCAATAAAACCTGAAAGTAATGGAGTGAATAATGCCATTCAGTTGTTTTAGTAGGTTAAAAAAGAGGTTTTAAATTAAATTAGTCTTTAATCTTGAAACGAATATACGTAATTGCCTTGTTAATTTCTAAATATTGTTTTTCATAAAAAGTCTGAAAAGCAGTAACTTCCTCAGGGCTTCCCTCATTTTTGTACACATTATGATTTGCATACAAAACTTCGTGTCCTTCACCATGAAGTAATCCAAGTGTATAACCGTGCATAAATTCGCTGTCGGTTTTAAGATTCACGACACCGTCTTTTTTAAGGATTTTTTTGTACAATTTCAAGAACTCAGAATTCGTCATTCTGTGTTTTGTTCTTTTGTATTTAATTTGCGGATCTGGAAAAGTAATCCAGATTTCATCAACTTCGTTTTCTGCAAAAATATGATTGATCAATTCGATTTGAGTTCGAATAAATGCCACATTGTGAAGACCAGTTTCAACAGCAGTTTTTGCACCTCGCCAAAAACGAGCACCTTTAATGTCGATACCAATAAAATTTTTGTTAGGATATTTTTCAGCTAATCCAACAGAGTATTCACCTTTCCCGCATCCCAATTCTAAAACTAAAGGATTGTCATTTTTAAAGAAATCAGAATTCCATTTTCCTCTTAAAGGCATTAAGTTGCCTACAACTTCTTCTCTAGTTGGTTGAAAAACGTTTTGAAATGTTTCGTTTTCTCTGAATCTTTTTAGTTTATTTTTACTTCCCACTTTACAAAAATTTTCCGCAAAATTAAGGAATATAAACGAATGAAAATAGTGGAATTAGGTTTAAAAGTTTTCCGCCACGAATTCACGAATTATTTTAAAAAGAAAATTCGTGAATTCGTGGCGAAAAAAAAATATTTTTACCCGTAATGAGGTTCAGTAATTGAATGTGCTTTCGGATCAAGAGATTCATCATGCTGCGATAAATCCAATCCCATATGTTCTGATTCCTCAGAAACTCTTAACGGAATAATGAAATTCGTTACTTTAAACAAGAAATAAGCTCCAAAGAAAGTAAATACAGAAACCAAAACAAGCGCCATCATATGATGTGCAAATACATTCCAGCCTCCGTGCAGCAAACTTGCATCCTTACCGTGCGCAAAAATTGCAGTTAGAATCATTCCCATAATTCCGCCGACACCGTGACAGGCAAAAACATCAAGCGTATCATCGAATTTTTTCGAAAAACGACAGTTTACAGCAGAGTTTGAAACTAAAGCAGTGACGAAACCAAAAAACATACTTTCTGGAACTGATACAAATCCTGCGGCAGGCGTTATGGCAACAAGACCTACAACTGCGCCAATACAGGCACCAAGTGCCGAAACTTTTCTTCCGTTCATTCGATCAAAGAAAATCCAAGTTAACATCGCTGCGGCAGATGAAGTAGTTGTGGTTGCAAAAGCCATAGCAGCAGTTCCATTTGCAGCAAGTGCAGAACCGGCGTTGAAGCCAAACCATCCAAACCATAACATTCCAGTTCCTAGTAATACAAACGGAATATTAGTTGGTATATGCTGGCTGTTTTTTCTTTTTCCTAAAACAATAACGCCTGCAAGTGCGGCAAAACCAGAACTCATATGAACAACTGTTCCTCCGGCGAAATCTTTTACACCAAAATAACTTCCTAAAATACCTGTAGGATACCAAACAGAGTGGCATAAAGGCGCATAAATGAAAATAGTAAATAAGCTGATGAAAAGTAAATACGAGATAAAACGAACACGCTCTGCAAATGAACCTGTAATAATAGCCGGAGCAATAATGGCGAATTTCATTTGGAACAAGGCAAAAAGCATAAACGGAATTGTATTGGCTAATTGTTTATGAGGTAAAACGCCCACATAATCCATAAAAGCAAAAGTAGTAGGGTTGCCAAAGAAACTGTAAAAATGATCTCCAGAACTAAAGCCAACAGGATCTCCAAAAGCTAAACTAAATGCGACAACAACCCATAAAAGTGTTACAACTCCTAAACAGATAAAACTTTGAAGCATGGTCGAAATGACATTTTTCTTGCCTACCATTCCGCCATAAAAAAAAGATAATCCTGGTGTCATGATTAAAACCAAACAACAAGAGGTAAGCATCCAGGCAACATCGGCAGGTACAATATGTTCTGTTGTGCCAAATTCAGATAAAACGTAACTGTTTTCAGTAACAGTTGGCCAAAATGCACCTGTAATGCAAATAATACTTATAATAATAAAGGAAATGATCCAGCGTTTCTCTATTTTCATTTTTCAAATACTTTATTGAACCCTATTTTTTTTGGGGTCAAAGTTAAAAAAAAATAAATATTTAGATTTTTAGGGCTGTTAAAATAGTGGTTGTGTTTTGATTTTAGTTGATTTTGTAAAATTTGAGTTCTTTTTTTAAGACTACTTTATTTTGACGTTCTAAATTATACCCTAAATTGTCAATTGTATTATAATTAATTTGATTTAGGAAGCCGTAAAGCGCTATAAAAGTTATGTTTATAAGAATAAAGTCGAAAAATGTTTATTTTTTTTGAAGCTTTGCAATCAAAGCATCTTCAATTGGTGCTTTTATTTTAATTACAGCATTAACTTCATCGTTTGGAATTGTCATTGACAAAACATAATGTTGAATTTTCCATTCTTTACCTACTTTAACCAAAACACCAGAACCGCGGCATATTTTCATTTGTGTATTTAGCAATTCGTCAAACCAAGCAGTTTTTCCCGTTTTATCAAAAAAAACATGACGTTCTAAGGCCGTAAAATTCCAAGTTTTTCCTTTGTCAAAATAAGGTTTTGCCCAAACTTTAAAATCCTTTTTAGTCCAATTTTCTGTAGCATCGGTTCCAATAAAAATAGCATCGTCTGCCATTAAGTTAAAATAAGCGTCAAATTTTACATCGCCGGCAGCTTTGTGCCAAGCATCAATTGTTTGATTGATTTTATCTTTGTCTGAAGTTTGAGCATTTGCAAAAGCAGCAACGAATAAAAGTAATAAGAATGTTTTTTTCATGTGAGATAGTATTTAAGTTTAAAGGTATTAATTTTTTTTGACCGTATTGAACAATATAAAAACTTTGCGGTTTTGTGTCTTTGCGAAATTAATTCACACAGAAACTTCAAGTAAAACTTAAATGATCTTACATTCTTTATAGGATTTAATCTTAAAAAAAACGAGTATATTTGAGTGCTTTAAAATCGATACATTATGAATTCAAAAATACTTATCAGCTCTATATTTATTACATCCTTAGTTTTTACTTCTTGTAAAAAAGAATTAGAACCGCAGGAGAGCACACCAACTTCTGAATTAGTAAAATTAGGTTTGGCAAAAGACACCGCAAAAACCAAGTCGGTGGTAGAACAACAGCAACAGCAAATGCCAGCTGCAAACCCAAATACAGTTTTAAGCGAGACAAAGGGATTAAATCCTGTTCATGGAAAACCAGGGCATCGTTGTGATATTGCAGTTGGAGCTCCGCTAAATTCTGCTCCTGCACAACAGGCTCAAGCAACGCAGACTGCTCAAACGGTACAAGTAAACCCGAATCAAAAAAATGTAGTTACAACTACAGTTGCAGCATCTGCAAAAGTGGCCAAAGGAATGAATCCTCCTCACGGACAACCAGGTCATAGATGCGACATTGCAGTAGGAGCACCTTTAAATTCGCCAGTTGCAAAAACTACAACCGCTGCAGCTTCAACTCCGCAAAGCGGAACAGCGACACAAAATTTTACGGTAACGCCGCCGCCGGCTGCAAACCCAGTTCCAGCTTTGTTAAGTACAGAAACGCCTCAAAAGGTAGCCGAAGGAATGAATCCGGCACACGGACAACCAGGACATCGCTGTGATGTTGCAGTGGGAGCACCTTTACCAAAATCATAAAAAAAAGCGGAATACAATTGTATTCCGCTTTTTGTTTTAAATCATACGATGTTATTCAATTTCAAAAATCGCCTGAATTTCTACAACCGAATTTATAGGAAGTGAAACTGCGCCAATTGTAGCTCTGGCATGTTTACCTTTTTCTCCAAAAACCAAAGCGGTTAAATTTGAAGCCGAATTCATAATTCCAGCGTGTTGTGTATATTCAGGAGTAGTATTAAAAAATCCTGTTAACTGCACACATTGTTTTACTTTATTTAAATCACCTCCACAAGCTTCTTTTAAAACTGCAATTACATTCAACATTGTTTGATATGTTGCTTCTTTCGCTTGCTCATCAGTAACATTTGCGCCAACTTTACCTGGATTTAAAATTTTCCCGTCTTTTAAGGCAACTTGATTAATGTATACTTTATGATTTGAAATTGTATACGGAACATAATTTCCAACTGGTTTAGGAGCTTCAGGAAGTACAATATTGTTGTCTTTTAAAGTTTTGTTGATATCGCTTTTAATTTCTGTAGAAGTTGTTTTCACAGTTTTGATATTTTCTGTCTTTTTCAATCCAGATGCGGCTCTTGCTAAAGCTTTTCCTTGTTCTTTCGCTAAATTTAATTCGCTTTGAGAAGGTCGTGTTCCAGTTGATCCTGTTAATGAAGTGGCTCCAAATGGCGTATTTCCTTGCGGTACTGATTTGTCTAAACCAGTTGTCCCCATAATTCCAGTAGGAACAATTATCATTCCGTGAGAAGCAAGAATATTCCAGAAAGATAAAATTGCAGCTTCTTTTCCTGCGCCAGATCCTGCAGACATAAATACTGTTGATGGTTTTCCTTCTAGAGTTCTTGAAGTCCAAAGCGGAATACTTTGACTGAAGAAATAATTCATATCGGCACTGATATTGGCAAAATGAACAGGACTTCCAAATGCGATTCCGTCATAATTAGCCAATTCATCAATAACAGCAATTGGCAGTTTTTCTACATCAGAATTTAGTTTTTCTTTTGGATTTATTGAGGGAACTCTTTTTATAATTGCTTTTGTGTTTGGATATTCCTGAATTCCTTCGGCAATTGCTTTAGCCATTTTATAAGTGCCCCCGTTTTGCGAATAAATTAAAACCAGAATATTTGTTTCAGGGTTTTTTACTTGTGCATTTGCACCAAAGCTTATAAAAACTGCGATTAATAATGCGAGTAATTGCTTTTTCATGAATGTGTTTTTTAAATTATGGTATAAAATCCCAATTATGCGATTGTTTTCAAGTGTCATTTTTGGGACTGCAAATTTACTTCTTACAATATCGAAAAACGTTATTATTATCTTAATAAATAACGAGGTTCAAAAGGTTATTAATAAAGTAAGCTGATAATTTTCTAACTTCGGGAAAACAAATTTTCTATTTTATGAAAAAAGCAATTGTATATGGCGCGAGCGGACTAGTTGGATCGTACATTCTAGAAAACTTATTGAATAATGATGCTTATGAACAAGTTGTAATTGTTGTTCGAAAAGATTTAAGTATGCAGCATTCAAAATTAAAAACGCTTATAGGCGATTTTAATTCATTAGCCAATGTAGTGCAAGGTATTGAAATAGATGAAGTTTTTATTTCGCTGGGCACAACGCAAAAGAAAACGCCAGATAAAAAAGTGTATTATCAAATTGATCATGATTATCCAGTTTTAGCCGCAAAACTCGCTAAAGAAAACGGAGCAAAATCAGTCTTCTTGGTTTCTGCAGTTGGAGCAAATGTAAATTCATCTGTTTTTTATGTGAAAACAAAAGGTGAGGCAGAACAAGATATTATTAATTTAAATTTTGAGCATACTTATATTTTTCGTCCTTCGATGATTTTAGGAGATCGAAAAGAAAACCGACCGCTGGAGAAAGTCTTTAAAGCGGTTTTTAAAGTCATCAATCCGCTATTTGTTGGAAAATTAAGTGCCTATAAAGGAATTGAAGCAAGAGATATTGCAAAAGCAATGGTTAAGTGCGCTGCAAAAGCTAGTGAGTCAGTCAAAATACTGCATTGGAAAGAAATGAATGCCTTATTGTAGCTTATTAGTGTAGTTTGTTTAACACATAGAAACATAGTTTTTGTAGTCAAAATTAGGCGTTTCATTTATTTAAACACACCTAAACAGCTATGCGAAAGAAACGTGTTTCTTTTTGCCTTCTTTTTGAATCATAAAATCTATGTTTCTATATGTTTAATATTTTTTACAATCAAAGTGGAGCGAATCAGCAGGTTTATTGAAATAAAAAATGGCATTATCTTGATTAGAGATAATGCCATTTTTGTATGTGATGGTTATATTAATGTGCCTTCAATTTTTCGAAAGTAGTAGTCAATGATTTTTTTACTTTAGTCAAAGCGCCGCTAAAAGCTTTTTCGAGCGTATCGGCATGTTCTGTTACGGTAATAGGCTGTAATTTTACAGGACGAACTTCGATTACACATTTTTTATCGTTTACACTAAATTTTTCTCCATTTTCATCTCCAAAGTGTACTTCGATACGAGTAATTTTATCTTCAAAACGTGCTAAACCTTTTTCTAATTCACCAGAAAAATAGGCTTCTAATCTTTCATGTCCTTCAATGTGTTTGTCTGTGTTGATCTGAATTTTCATAATGGTTTGTATTTTATGATTGTTTCTCAAATCTATCTTTTTTAGCGCAAAAAGCCAAGGAGATTAGTAAAATATTATGAAAAAAATATACGATTTATCGTCTTGTTTGTCATTCCGAAGAATGAGGAATCTTCGCAAGTAACTCCACAACAGTAAACAAGTTGAAATGTAAGAAAATCACATAATCTACTCAGGTTTTTTTAATACATTTGCAGTCCTAAACTTTAAGATTATGAACTTGACAAAACTTTTGCCCATGCGGTATGCTGGCGGTATTGGAAACAACTGCAACGCTCTTAAAGGCGTAGGACAGCTAACCCGTATGGGTTTTATATTTCCCTAAACTTTAAGATTATGAGTACAAACACCCTTTCAAAAGAAACCGAATTGCGGTTAGCCAATTTTTTCAACCAAACAGTTGATCCTAAAAGTCTGGCAAAAGCAATCCGACAAATCAACTATTTAATTGCTTTAAGTATAATTCGGGATTGCGAAACATTCGAAACCGAGAAAATAAACCTCGAAAAAGGTTATTACTGGCTAAATGAATTAGCCGAGATTTTAAATCCTTATTTTGAGGTTGAAAATTAAGAAAATGTAAAAGCCACTTATGAAGTGGCTTTTTTTTTACAATATCTAGGTTTTAATTATAATGCTGTTTGTTTATTAAAAATCGTATCCAAATGATATTCTAGAAACTCTTTTCGCGGCGCAATATGAGGAGATTTTATTTTTTGATTTTCAATTAAACTAAAATATCTATCGAAAAATTCTGTTCCTTTTTTCTTCTTAAGTGTTTCCGAAAATATTATTTCATGATTTGCATTTATTCCGATCAAACCTTTGTCAAAGGCTTTATCATAAAGAGCAGAGAAACAAATTCCATTTTGGATATTTAATCTTTCTTTTTCATTTTTTGACCAAGGAACAATATGACTAGCAAATAGTAATTCAGGAATGTCAATTCCTGTTATTGCACATTTGGATGAATAGTTTGTTAAGACCATTTTTCGAAACACACATTGATTTACTCTTGATTTTATTTCACGAATAACTGTTTCTCCTTGTAAATCTTTTAGATCTAAAAGAATATTTTCGTATTTATTTTTAATAGATGTATTCTCTTTTTGGGCAATAATTTCCTCACTCATAAATAATAATTCTTCTCTATTATTGAAGAATTCATCCCAAATAGACTGAATTTTTTTTCCGCCATTTTGCAAGCCTCCCGCACCTCTTTGTTGATGATATGGATCAACGCTGGCAAAGTTGGCTAATCTTATAGATATTGAACTCGGGGTTCTGTTTATTAAATTGCCTAATTTAATTACATCTGGATTTTGATGATTGATTTTTTTGTATTCAATTGTAAGATATAAATTTAGAGCAACGATAAATTCCTCTCGTGTCCAGAGTCTGGTTTTGGTTTTTGGTTGTGGCATTTATAATTTGTTTACAGTAAATGTAAAAAATATGTATTATAGAATCATTTTTTAAATGATAAAAACGGCAGTGATTTTACTTTTCTTTATCCTTCTTCCCCCACTTAATCTTCATTTTTCCATTATCATCAAGAGCAATTAAATGCAGGACAATTCCACGGTCGCGAACAGCATCTCGCTCAGCTTTGCTGGCGAGTTTAGCGTCGTTTTTAGAGTTTCTAAGCGGGATTGTCAAGGCGAGATTGGTTCCTCGGCCAAAAGAGTAAATTCCGTCAACATCAATGTTTAGTACGCTGGAACTTATCGTTAAATTGTTTACGTCTACTTGTTCGCCGCGCATGTTAAGATGACCAGACAAATCGCTGAAAGTGATATTCTCGACATCACGAAAAGGAAAAGCAAACTTGCCTATTTTTACAATTGGCTGAAAATTTACCAAAGCACCTTGATTAACATTAAAATCGAGTTTGCCGTGCATCGAATTGGTGATTAATTCTCCGTGACTATTAATAAAACCGTTTACATTGGCAGTGCTTGTAAGTCGCCCTTTAATGTTGTTTGGACTGAAAGATTTGATTCCGAAATTGTTAAACGATTTTAGAAAACTTGCAATATCAACTCGGTTAACCTGTGCGTTTGAGCTAAAAGCATAGTTATTTCCGCTGGGTTTAACCTCGCTATTAAAAGTTATACTACCGCCAGAAGTTTGCAAAGAACCATTTTTTATAAGCAGTCTCGAATCGATCATTTGTATACGTGCCGTTGTGTTTGTAGCGGTCAATTTATTGTAATTTATTTTGTCTGCTTTAATATCAATAACAACAGCACATTTTTCGATTACTGTTCGTAAGTGATTTGAGATCGTTGGTTTTTTGTTTTTAACCACAGTTTTGCTTTTTTGAGATGAGGTCAAAATACCCAAGAATTGTTTAAGATCAATATTTGGGCAGTAAATATTCCAGTTTACAACCATTTTTTCAGGCGCATCATAGTACAGATTCAAGAAATTATCGATTTTGCCATCGATAATAATGCTGTTTTTATTGTGTTTGTAAGTGATTTTTTTAATGAGTAAAGCCTGTTCAGTAAAGTCAAGCTGCACGTTTACTTTTTCGGCATGAATTTTTTTCGGAATAAAATCAAAAGAAGTGTTTTCGACATTTACACTGCCAATAAATTTAGGTTTGTTGATGTATAAATCGACAATGTCAAACTGAAAGTTCAAATTAGCTTTTGCATGACCTTCAGAAAAATGAATCCACTTGTCATTACTTACTTCATTTAATTTTTCGACATCAAAATCAGAATTTACAGTTCCAGTTGCAATAGGTTTTTCAAGATTATTGATGGATAACTGCGGAATTGAAAGCGGAATATTTTGATATTCTCCAGAAAATCGAGTTAAAATTACAGCTGAATTTGGATCATTAAACCCTTCCTTCGGCTTGAAATTATTGGTAAAAATTCCCTTAAAATTACAATTATTAATCTGTCCGTCAGGAATTGTAAGCTGATTGTTTTTGCACATTGCCTGCACTACTATTTTAGGATCATCATGAGCATTTAAATCTCCTTTTAGATCACAGTTTACGGCAATTGGCTCTTTTAAATTAAATCGGTTAAGCTTAGAACTAATATTTGCCGATAATAAATTTGATGCATTGCTCCATAAAATATGAGTGTCGATATTGATTCCAAAAAGCGAGTTGGTTTTTCCGATATTAAAATACGCCACAATATCAAACGAATCTGTACCTATTTTTAAGCCTTTGGTTACAATGTCAATTTTCTGTTTGTTTGCAGAATACGATACATTCAAAGTCCCTTTTAGTTCCTTTTGCTTAGCAAAACTTCCGTGAACGGTATTAAAAGCAAGACTGTTTATTTGAGTGTCTAGAAATAAATCAGTACTCCAATCGTCTCCATCGTAATTTACTTTAGAATTTAAATTGTGAACATCAAAATCAAATAATTTATTTCCGAGTTGGTTATTTATGGTAATCCGAACATTGTTGAGGTCGATTTGGTCAATTGTAGTTTCGGTTTCTGATTTCTTTTGCGGATCTTTTTTCTTTTTTGGTTTAAAAATGTCTGAATTTGTATATCCGTCTTTCGTTTTATAAATGTAAATATCAGCGTTGTTAATGAGAATTTTATGAATATTAACTTCATGATGAAGTAAACTCCAGATATTGAGTCGGGCTTCAATTTCTTTGGCTTTTAATAAAGTATGATGATGAGTATTCCATTTTTTATCTTTGAGCTCGATATCATTTAAAGCCAAAGTGAAATTAGGAAAACCAGTTAAAAACTTATAGTGAAAGTCGCCAATATGAAAGTCGCCATTTATATTTTCGTTGATTTTGGCGTTTACTTTTGCAATAATTTCGGTTTTATTTCTGTTGAAATAAATCGATAATCCTCCACAGGCAATTAAAAGTAACGCAATGAGTCCCAAGATAAAATAACCAAAGCGTTTAGCGTATTTTTTAAAACCAACCGACTGAAAAAAGTTTTTTATTTGTTGTAAAGTTTCTCTCATCTGGATAAATTTTTCTGGATCATTAAAGGTAAGCTAAAAAAGAATGTTATTCTTAAAAAGATTACAGCAAGTCAATTGCAAGTTTAAACTGATAAAATAGAGTTTTAATTACTGATATAATTAAAGACAATACATTTATAATGAAAACTAATTTACTAATGACGTTTCATTTGTTTTAAATTTTTAAATTTGTACTCTAGTTTGAAACATAACAATTCAGACGATAATTTTAAAAGATAAGAAATTATGGCATTAGCAATAACAGATGCTACTTTTGATGAAGTAGTTTTAAAATCAGATAAACCAGTAATGGTAGATTTTTGGGCAGCATGGTGTGGTCCTTGTAGAATGGTTGGTCCAATCATTGACCAATTAAGCGATGAGTACGCAGGAAAAGTAGTTGTTGGTAAAGTAGATGTAGATGCAAACCAAGAATTCGCTGCAAAATATGGTGTGCGTAACATACCAACCGTTTTGGTGTTTCATAACGGTGAAGTAGTAGGAAAACAAGTAGGAGTAGCTCCGAAACAAACCTACGCAGATAGTTTAGACGCTTTGTTGTAATCGTAAGATTATGATTTATATAAAAGAGGTTTGGCGAAAGTCAAACCTTTTTTATTTCTTTCCGCCACGAATTCACGAATTTTTGCTTTAAATAATTCGTGAATTCGTGGCGGAATCTTTATTTTTAACGAATCTTATTATTCCTTCAAAAAAATGAAAAATCTATACACCTTTCTTTGCTTTGTTATATTGATTCCAAGTTGTTTTTCGCAATCAAAAGAAAAAGAAAGTGCGATTTTAGAAAGTGGTGTTTCAGAACAATTGGCACAATTTCGTAAAAAACAAATTTCAGATGTTCAATATAATTTGTCTTTTGAGATTCCAAATCAAAAAGAAGAAAATATAAATGCTCATTTGATAGTAAATCTAAATTTGACTGATCTAAGTCAGCCCTTGCTTTTAGATTTTAAAGAAAAAACGTTGAACATAAAGTCAGTTGCCGTAAACGGAAAAAGCGTGGCAATTGTTCACGAAAAAGGACATATTGTAATTTCTCCCTTAGCTTTAATTATGGGAAAAAATACAATCTTAATATCCTTCATTGCAGGGAATTTATCGTTGAATAGAAATGATGATTTTCTCTATACTCTATTAGTTCCAGATCGTGCAAGTACATTGTTTCCGTGTTTTGATCAGCCAGACATAAAAGCGACTTATAAATTGAGTCTTACTGTGCCAAAAGATTGGTCAGTTTTGGCTGGAGCCGATGTAAAAGAGAAATTAGAAAAAGGCGATTTTACTTTGTACACTTTTGGAGAATCAGATAAAATGAGTACCTATTTGTTTTCTTTTGTTGCCGGAAAATTCAAAAGTACCACGCAAAAACCAGGTTTAGAAATGACAATGCTGTATCGTGAAAACAGTCAGGAAAAATTTCGCGTAAGCGCCGATACTATTTTTAATTTGCATCAACAATCTTTAAACTTTTTAGAAAAGTATACCAATTATAAGTTCCCGTTTCAAAAGTTAGACTTCGCTTCAATTCCCGTTTTTCAATATGGCGGAATGGAACATGTTGGCGCAATTCAATATCGAGAATCAACTTTATTTCTAGACAACAGCGCAACCGACAGCGAGAAATTAAATCGTGCAAAATTGATTGCACACGAAACTTCGCATATGTGGTTTGGCGATTTGGTAACCATGAAATGGTTTGACGATGTTTGGATGAAAGAGGTTTTTGCCAACTTTATGGCAGATAAAATCATGAACCCAATTTTTCCGAAAGTCAATCATAATTTACAGTTTTTCACAGCTCATTATACCACCGCTTACGCAGAAGATCGATCTTTGGGAACACATCCCATAAAGCAGCATTTGGCGAATTTAAAAAATGCAGGCTCGCTTTATGGCGCTATTATTTACAACAAAGCACCAATTATGATGCGCCAGTTAGAAGCTTCGATGGGAAAAGAAGCTTTTCAGAAAGGAATCCAAAAGTACATTCTAAAATACGCCAATGACAATGCCGACTGGAATAATCTTGTAGAAATTCTGGATGCCGAGACGCCTCTTGATATGAAAAAATGGAGTGAAGTTTGGGTAAACAAATCTGGAAGAGCCATTTTTACAGATAAGATTGAATACGACTCTAAAAACAGAATCAAGAAATTTGAAATTCAACAACAAGCAGAAGATAAAACCGATAATGTTTGGCCGCAGATTTTTCAAATTGGTTTTGTTTATGCAGATAATGTGAAAGTTTTAACCGCGAATATTAAAGAGCAAAATCTAGTTTTAAAAGAAGCTGTTGGACTTGAAAAACCACTTGCTGTTGTTTACAATTATAATGGTTTTGGATACGGTGTTTTTCCTCTTGACGAGAATAATTTAAAGTACATCGCAACGCTGAAGGATGAGGTTGCAAGAGCATCGAGTTATAGTAATCTTTATGAAAATACATTGATAGGAAATATCTCGCCAGAGAAAGCTTATGATTGCTTTTTAAAAGGTGTTCAAACAGAAGAAAATGAATTGGTTTTAAGAATTGCTTCGAATAATTTGAATACTATTTATTGGAGATTATTTACCGAAAAACAACAAAATAAAGTTCAGAAACAACTTGAAACAGTTTTGAATGAACGTTTGCAGGCAAATTTATCGGCGAATATTAAAAAGACTTTATTCGGATTGTTCAGTTCGATAGCCTATTCAGATTCGGCGAAAGCTAAATTATATCAGATTTGGAATAAGGAAATTGTAATTCCCGGCTTAAAATTAAATGAAGACGATTTTACGAATATGGCAATGAACTTGGCGATTTTCAAACATGAAAAAGCCGATGAAATTCTGGAAAAAACAAGAACAACAATTACAAATCCTGATAAAAAGAAACGATTTGAATTCTTGCTTCCGTCATTATCAAAAGAGGAATCAGTTCGAAATGCCTTTATGGAATCTTTAAAAGAGGATTCAAATCGTGAAAAAGAATCTTGGGTTTCAGTTGGTTTGAGCAATATTCACCACCCACTGCGTCAGGAAAGTGCACAAAAATATATTAGATTTTCATTAGATTTAGTCGATGAAATTCAGCGTACAGGAGATATTTTCTTCCCGAAAGACTGGCTGGATAATACCGTTGGGAGATATTCGTCTAAATATGCTTATGATGAAGTACAGCGATTCTTAAAAGAAAACCCTAATTTTAGTCCAATCTTGAAGCGTAAATTGTTTATGGCGACAGATTTGCTTTATAAAGCACAAAATATTAAAAAAGAAACCGAATGAAAATCGAATCGGAAATAGAGAAAGTCTCCAGTTTTCAGCATCTCGAAATGCTGGCGAATCAGGTTGTGGAAGGTTTTATATCCGGAATGCACAAAAGTCCGTTTCATGGGTTTTCGGCTGAATTTGCGGAGCATAAAGTGTATAATGCAGGCGAAAGTACCAAGCATATTGATTGGAAATTGTTTGCTAAAACAGATCGTTTATACACAAAACGTTTTGAGGAAGAAACCAATTTACGCTGTCATTTAATTGTCGATAATTCGTCGTCGATGCATTATCCAGAATTAAAATCAGATCAGCCATTTTATGAAAAGAAGATTGGTTTTGCAGTTTTGGCGTCGGCGGTTTTGATGAATATTTTAAAGAAACAGCGCGATGCCGTTGGTTTAAGCGTTTTCTCCGATAAATACGAATATTACGCACCCGAAAAAGGAAGTGATCGCCATCATAGAATGCTTTTAAACAAACTGGAAGAATTATTAGTACAGCCAAAAGTCAAAAAAACGACCGATACAATTACCTATTTGCATCAAATAGCAGAGAAAATGCACCGTCGTTCGATGATTATTTTGTTTACCGATATGTTTCAGACCGAAGATGACGAAAAGCTTTTTAATGCTTTACAACATCTAAAGCATAATAAACATAAAGTAGTTTTGTTTCATGTCGTTGATAATGAAACGGAGTTAAAATTTGATTTTGACAATGCGCCAAGAAAATTTATCGACTTAGAATCAGGAGAAGAAGTTTCGATTTTTGCTGATAATGTTAAAATTGAATATGAAAAAAGGGTAGAAGCCTACTTTAAAAATCTGGCTTTAACCTGCGCAAAGAACCAAATTAAGTACGTTCCGGTAAATGTTGGCGATAATTTTGAAAAAATATTGACAACATATTTGGTTGAAAAACAAAACTTTGGATAAACATTTGAAAATTTATTTCATTTTTTTTACAAAAACACTTGCAGAAATGAAATTCTGTACTATCTTTGCAACCGCAATAACGCAGAGGTTTGGTAGTTCAGTTGGTTAGAATACATGCCTGTCACGCATGGGGTCGCGGGTTCGAGTCCCGTCCAGACCGCAATATTGGGAAAAGCCTTTCTTAACGGAAAGGCTTTTTTGCCCAAAAACGGTATCTAAGATTAGTTGTGTTGTTTTGCTACGACTTTGTAACTCGTAGCTGGTTTAGTAGTTAGACCAATGAAAAGCTTTCCACTTTTGTGGATGGCTTTTTTGATTTAAGACACTTTTGTATTTAACCGCAAAGAGCGCTAAGATTTACGCAAAGTCCGCAAAGTTTTTTAAAGCTTTGCGGACTTTCTGTTTTTAATACACAGTTTGTTATTCTGAGGAACGAAGAATCTTCGCAAGTAACTCCACAAAGATTTTTCATTTATTAAAATATAGCCTGTGATTTCAACCACGAGAACACAATGAATATATACACGTCTCCCGTGGCTGAAATCACAGGCTATGTTGAATAAAAGGAAAAGGATAAATGTTTCAAAAATGAAAATCTTTGTGTTCTTCTCGTAAATCTTTGCGCCCTTTGCGGTTAAAAAGAAAGAAAGTTCTTCGTTTTTGATTTAGTTCTCAATTTTTAAAATATTGGAATTTAACCAATTAAAAATTTCTCAAATTTTATTCGCTAAAAAGCTTGTAAAATCAAAGATCTGTTGTATTTTTGCACTCGCAATAACGCAGGGTTTGGTAGTTCAGTTGGTTAGAATACATGCCTGTCACGCATGGGGTCGCGGGTTCGAGTCCCGTCCAGACCGCCTAAGTTGTTAAAAGCCTTTCTTAACGGAAAGGCTTTTTTTTGTTTTTACTATTTAACCGCAAAGACGCTAAGATTTTACGCAAAGTTCGCAAAGGTTTTATTTAATCTTTGCGAACTTTGCGCTTTTACCTTGTGTGCTTTGCGGTTAAATTTCTTCCTATCTTTATATTATGGAACATTCCGGTCAAAAACTCGATAAATATTACATAAAGAAAGTAGATGCCGATAAAAAAAGCATTTACTGCCACCACGATTTGATGGGCGAATTATTTGTGCCTCCGCATCGACACGTTAAAGCACAATTGCTGTATGCTGAAGGCGATGTCGTTTTTGTAACGACTGAAACCAAAACCTATTTTTTACCGGCAAGACATTTTATCTGGATTCCGAGTGGAGTGGAGCACAGCATCGAACCAAAATCTGAAAGTGTTACGATGCGAAATTTGTATTTTCCAGTCGAAAAAGACGAAGACGACTTTTATAAAGTAGAAGGAATTTATCCAGTCAATAATTTACTGTTGCAAATGATGCTTTTTACCAATCGATGGAATGGTGATCTTAAAAAGGGAACTCCGAACTTTGCCATTGCAAAAGCGATAAAAGCGATTTTGCCTCAAATATGTACTAATAATTTACCTTTAGAATTACCACAGCCAAAAGACAAACGACTTAGTAAAATTCTTCGTTATATTGAGAATAATTTGGGCGAAACGATTCTCTTTGCCGATGTTGCGCATGAATTTGGTTACAGCGAACGCTCTTTGTATCGCTTGTTTCAAAAAGATCTTAATATGTCTTTTATTCAATATTATACTATTCGCCGAATTTTAAAAGCAATTGAACTTTTATTAGAAAGAAAACTTTCGGTAAAAGAGGTAGCCGAAGAAGTTGGTTATAATAGTGTTCCAACGTTCAGCAACACATTCTTCAAGATTTTAGGACAAAGACCTTCTGATTATTTAAATGGAGAAGAGATTTTAGAAAGAGGTAAATAGTTTTTCTTTCACGCAGATTTAAAAGGATTT
>NZ_MUHA01000008.1:0-1068 GCF_002217355.1 Flavobacterium oncorhynchi
ATCTACAGCTGTTAATTTCTCAACTAATTGCGTTTGCAATCCACCGCAGTCTGTTAACGTATATGTTCTAGTTACGATGTATGGACTTGCTTTGCAGCCTGTTCCTCCGTTATTAGTTTCTGCAACTGTTACCGAAACGGTATTGTTACAGTTTCCTTTTACGTTTAATATTCCATTTACATTGGCTGCAGGAATATCGCCTATACATTGTACAGTAACATCTGCAGGTGCTGTACCTGTTGGTGCCACAGTATTGTCAATCGTATAAGTGTATACCCAGTCGTGAATGTGTCCTGCACAATCTGTAAAAGTATACGTATAAGTCTCTACTCCATTACAACTTGGAACAGCTGAAATAACCGGTGCTGAAGCTGTTAGGATATTACCGCAGTTGTCTTTTACTACTGGCACTACTGGTGCTGTAACTGCTGAAATACAGGCAACTGTTGTTCCTTGATCCGCAGGCATTACAAAATCGGCTCTTTGTAAAGTGAACGTTTGAGTGATCACTGTAGTGTTCAACACAGTATCTTCACCTAGATCACGTACTTTGTTGCCATTTAGATCTGCATATTCAGTTACGGTATACGTTCTGATTACATTTCCATTGCATAAAGGAGCTGCTCCATTTGAAGCTGTAATTTCGATTACACCGCAAGGGATGTTTCCAATACTTCCGTCACTGTTTCCTAAAGCTTCAAACTCTATTTTTGTCAAGTTTACTGCTGTTGGCATTTGGTCATAACACGTTATCGTCGTCGCAGGGAATGTTGGTGCTGTAACTTCATATACACAGCAAATTGGTGCTGTATCTACTACATCTATAGTATTACAAGCATAAGCATCTCTAACACTTACATTATAATTGGTTCCTGCCAAAATTGGGCTTGATGTCCAATCATTTCCAGACCATGTTCCTGGAGCACCTGTTCCTGTTACCGTATAGGGCGCTTGACCTGTTACTGTAAAGTTCAAGACATAACCCGAACCGTCAGCTGCGCAAAGCGTAGACTCTGTTCCGTTTAAAGCTAGCAGTGAATTAACTGTTATGCTTCCGCTCAGGTTTGC
>NZ_MUHA01000008.1:1153-6024 GCF_002217355.1 Flavobacterium oncorhynchi
TTCATTAGAATTAACGGTAACCGTCGCAGTTCCTGTCTGTGTTTGTTCACAAGCTGTTGAACTTGTATCTTTTACACTCACCAAAGTATAAGCAAAAGTTCCTGTTGCATCTGTTGGAGCTTCCACTGTAACTGAATTACCACTTGTTGTGGTTACAGTATTATTTGCTCCTCCATTTATTTTATACGTAAATGTATAAGGGGCTGTACCATTTGATCCTGTAAATGTAACCAAAGGCTCAGTTCCGTTATTACAAACAGCTGTTGTTCCAGAAATAGCTGCTGTTGGCAATGGATTTATTGTAACTGTTGCTGTTCCCGTCTGTGTCTGTGAACACGCAGTTGAACTGGTATCTTTTACACTTACTAAGGTATAAACAAAACTTCCAGCAACTGCTGTTGAAACTGGAACATTTACAATGTTGTTGCTTCCAACTGTTGATACAGTCAAATCAGTGCCATTATTGATCTTATAAGTAAAAGTATATGGCGCTGTTCCGTTTGCTCCTGTAAAACTAATTACTGGTACTGTTGCTTCTCCTATACAAACGGATCCCGTTGCGCCAATACTTGCTGTTGGCAATGGATTAACAGTTACCACCACTGCTTTTGCAGGCGGAGGAATAGTACAAATACCATCTGCAGAAACGGTTACATAATAAGTTGTGGTAATTGTAGGACTTACCTCGGCAGTTTCAGTATTACTTATTGAATTTTCTAAATCGGGATCGGTGTACCAAACAAAAAGCGGATTTGCGAGTGGACTGGTCGCTGTTAATATTGCCGTTTCTCCATTACAAATCGTTTGGTCTGCTGCACTAATATCTGATACTTTTGCTACAGGATTAACCGTAACTTTCACCCCTTTACGGCTTCCTTCCTCATTTATACAAATATCATCACCCTGAACTCCAACATAATAAGTTGTAGTAGTAACCGGACTTACTATTAAGTTTTTACCAGTTCCTAATACCGCAGCCGATGCAAGATCACTGTCGTACCATGTAAATACAGCATTTGATATCGTGGGTGCCGCTATTTCTAAATCAATATTTTTTTCATTTGGGCAAATAGTTCTATCTTCTGCAATAATTTTAGATGCATCTGCTCTTGGGCTTACAATTACAGTAAAAGTGGTTGATTTATCAGTTCCGCATCCACTTGATACAGCTGTTATAACTGCTGTTCCGTTAAATGCACTATTCCATTCTACTTTTCCGGGCTGACCGCCTGCTCCAATTGTCCCTGCTTCAGGAGGAGAAATCTGACAACTTATAGAAGATGCATTCGCAGCCGTTGCCATATAATCTGATTGCTGAGCCGCCACAGACTGACAAATTAAACTTGGGCTGGATGTATTAAAAATAGGAGCTGCTACTTCCGCAAGAGGGTTTACGGTAACAATAGTTGATCCATTTATAACACAGCCAGCTGCAGAATTAATTGTTACTTTGTATAATCCGCTATTGGCTGCCGTTAGATTTTGAATATCTAGTGTATTACTTCTTATAGTCGAATTATTTGGCAATGTCCAGACAATACTTGAAACAGGTCCAACAGCAACGGTTGAAAAATGTAATGATGCTCTTGTACAGTAGGTATTATCTCCAAAAATAACGTCTGTTAACTGCGCTAACTCAGCCAGTTTAAAAGACTGAATAACTTCATAACAAAGTGTCTTGGCTTTAACTACATAAGTATCAGCCGTAAGCCCAGTGAAAACTGTACCCGTTTGACCTGTTGAAGGAAAATCAGCATCTGATGCTTTTTTAATGAAATAGGTTACTGTTCCTACTGCATTATTCACTTTTACGGTTAAGCTTCCTGTCGTATTACTTGGACAAATTACACCGCCTGATTGTGTTAAATCAAAAGCAGGAAAATTAGGCTGCACCGTCAAAGGTACTGCAGTTGTATTTTCAAATATTTCTGAAGCCTGCAACAATCTATTATCACCTTTTCGGCTTAACGCAAGTTGGTAATTTCCAGCCAAATCTACTGAAAAAGAAAATGGAATTACAGCATTACCTTTAAGGAGAAAATTGCCATCGGTAGATATAAATACAGAAACTCCTGCTGGTGCACTTAAAATTCTTGGATAAGCATAATCATATCCATAAACACTGTACAAAGGTCCTGAAACATCAAAAGTTTTTCCTACAGCTGTAACTTTAATTTCACCTTTTTTAGTATAACGATCGCAAGTAGTCGTACTAGGTGTCGAAGTAACATTTTGAAGAGCCACACTAATAATATAACTATCGAGAACGATATCATATTCTTCACTAAAACATTGGGAGTCTCTTACTCTAATTTTGTAGGTTCCGGGCATTAAATTATTCCCTAATCCAATATTGGAACTGCTTGCGGTTGGTGTTACTACAACATTAATAGATTGTGGACCACTAACAGATTCTATATATACAGGAGCAATTAAACCTAATGCCGAAGTTAAATTATTAATTACAAGTGCCGATTTCCCAATATTTTTACCACTTATTCCATCTGTAAAGGTGATTTTGTCTCTGGTTGATTTTGGCATAAAATAAGCAGGATCAATGTACAAATTGTTAGGGTCTGACTGACTGGGTTTTGTGGTTGTCGATGTAGTATAATTTCTAAAAGAATAAGAAGACAGAAAAGCTCCAGTACCATCTTTAGCAGCAACTGTATATGTTTTTCCTATATCTAGTTTAAATTTAAAGTTTTGCGGAAGCTCATAATGCTGGGTATTTGAAGTTCCGTTTTCAGTAACATCTAATGTTATAGGCTGACAGCCTCCAGATTGATATGTACTCGTCCAAACTTCTACCTGATTGGCTGCAACACAGGCTGCCGGGGATGGATCATCATAAATTGAAAAACCAACAAAAGTAAACGGTTTTATTTTAAACTCATTGTATTGCGCCAAATCTAACTGATTTGTTTTTGTAATCCCACAGATAGTGACCGAAAGTTTAATTAATCCCCATTTGCTCCTGTCATTAGGCAGTACATAACTATTACTGCCGGAAACTTGTGAAGCAGTTAAATTATCATAAACATCAAAACCTCCAGAAGCATTTTGTATTTCCAGTTTATAAACAGGATTTCTGCTTCCATAAAATGTTGGTCCTCCTGTTGGAGTAGTAATATCTGTAATTATAGTATTAAGTAGGTAAGAAACATTAGTAATAGAGGCTGTTGCAATTCCAGAACAGACATTTAGGGGAGTATTATAGACCACATTAAAATATCCTGTGTTGGGCTGTGTATTAACTGTACCTAAAGTAAAGTCTGTATAGAGTACATTGGGTTTTACTGTCAGCGTATTTGGAGTATAAACAACCGTTCCGCAAGCATCTGTTGCTCTTAAAGTATAATTTCCCGCAGCAACACCATCAAAAAAAACATTTGTTAATGAGTTAGTGGCTGGTATTTGTTGTACTGTAATATTACTAGAATTTATTAATTCAATTTTATACGGTTTATTCCCTCCTGTAACAAAGATTGAAACTCTCCCCAATGGATCGGCTGATCCTGTACAATAAGCATATGGATTAGAATAATAACTTGAAAAGGCTGGAGAACTTGTATTATATTGATTTGCTACCGAAATAGTACTCGCTGAAGGAATAAAATTGGCACCATTATAATAACCGTAATAATAATTTCCTGGACCTAAAAATGAAAAAACCGGAGATGTACTGCTTATAACATCTGCGGCTGTATAGGGAGACTTTGCTATACCATAAATTATTGGTTCAGGTATTCCTGATGCAGTTAATTCTATTTTGCCATTTGCGGCACAGGTTGACGGGGTTGCCACGGCTGTAACCGTTTGAGCAGAAATTTTCAATACAGCTAAGAAAAACGCAAGTACGAATAAAGAAAAGTTTGTTTTCATAACATTTTAATTAAACAAATTGTACACAATATTCTTTCATCATTTTGTTCACGAATTTTTATTGTATTCATTGCTTTTGGTGTGTATATTTTTAAAAAAAATACAGCAGCAAAATTCTATTAAACCAAAACTTAAACGGGTAACTAAAAGTTTTTAATGTATCAAATTAAGACATTTTAAAGCTTGGCATATATCAATTTACTTTAGATATGGGGTAATTTATTTAAGAAAAGAAATTCTAAAAATGTGAAGAAAATATCATTTGAAAAGGCTCGTAACAACAATTACAAATTATAAATTTCAATTTTATTACTACAAAAACGACAAAACCGCACAACAAATATACTGTTTTTCAATAAGTTACATCTTTTGAGAGTGTTTTTTTAGAGTGCAAATTTTCAATCAGCAGTTATGTATTACTGTATTTCGACTTCTTATTGTATAAAAAAACAGGACCGCTCTCGCAGTCCTGTTTCCATTTTTAAATACTTGGTTATTATTTGGTTTAATTATTGATTACTTATATACAGATAACCTGATAGCTGTACTTGTTTTCCATTATCATCATATTCTACTGTATAGAAATATGTACCAGTTGGAAGTTTTTCTCCTTTAAGAACTGTCGCTCTTCCGTCCGAGATTCCTTCAAAAGGATTGGTTACATTATCGTAACCTTTTTTCTCATAAACCTTAGCTCCATATCTGTTAAAGATTCTCACTGTATTATTTGGGAAACAATCAATGCCGCCAATGACAAATGTGTCATTTATTCCATCTCCGTTTGGAGAGATTCCGTTAAAGATATTTGGCAGACATGAAACATTAATAGTCTGTGTGAATACATTTTCGTTTCTGCATTCATCACTTGCTGTCCATATTCTAGTCAAAGTATATCTGCCGCTGCAATCACCTTCGGTTTTTGATTCTGTATAACTTACAAAAGCATCCGTACAAGCATCTTTTGCAGTTAAAACTGCTGGTTCTGG
>NZ_MUHA01000009.1 GCF_002217355.1 Flavobacterium oncorhynchi
AAATAAGATTTAACAAAAAAAGTCGTAAAAGCCTAAATTAATATTCTATTAACAGCCTCATTTTAAACATAACATAATTATAAGTACTTATAATTTTATTTTTCACATACAAAATAAAAAAAGCAGAAAACACGATCAAAAAAGAATACACTTTACTTTGTTTTACTTTTTTTATTTCGAATTATAAATGACCTTATTTGAATTTTATCTCAAAACCTTACGTTTTACACTTCAATCAATTATGATATATTCTTCTTTTTAAAATAGCTCTTTAGCCGTAACCTTTTATAGAATAATTGAACTCTGATTTGGAGATGTCTCATAACAAATTATCAATTGTCATTTTGCTAACTATTATATTTACATTGATAAACATGTAAATACAAATATCTTTACTTAAATCTGACTTATTTATACACCTAAAAAACAATCTGCTTATAGCCGTATTAAACAACTTTCTTCTCTTGTTAAAAGACAAGTAGTAAAAAGATCTAGTCGATCTAAACAATAAATTTTCAAAAAATGAATGCTCCGATGAAAAGAAAAAAAGAAATTACCAAAACAGGTTGAAAAAGAAAATAAACGAAGAAAAACAAACCTTAAAACTAAAATAAGTTTTAAAATTAAATATTTGAAACACGCGCTCAGATAGGCGCTCAAATAAAAAAAAGGTTATTTCACTTCGTCGTGAGATAACCTTTTCTTCTTTTTGTTTGCATATAACGAATATGATCCAAAAATAAAAAATCCTTCTAAATATATTTGAAGGATTTCTTTAAGTAGTTTCCGGAAATTATTACAAATACAAAAAACTAGTATTTAACGTACTCTTTAATTTCTAATCCGTATCCGATCATACCGACACGTTTGGTTTGTTCTGAATTCGACAATAATCTAATTTTGGAGATATCAATATCGTGCAATATCTGTGCACCAATACCAAAATCTTTAGTATCCATCTTTATTTGTGGTGCTTTGAATTCGCCTTCAGCCTGTAAAACTTTCAATTCTAACAAACGGTTTATGAAGTCTGTTGGCGGAGCCTCCTGATTGATAAACAAAACAGCTCCTTTGCCTTCCTGATTGATCAATTGAAACATGCTATCCAGCTTTTTGTCAGCATCATTGGTAAGCGTACCCAATATATCATTATTTATTGTTGTAGAATTGATTCGCGTTAGAATTGGTTCCCCAACATTCCAAGTTCCTTTGGTAAGCGCAATGTGGATTTGTTTGTTAGTTGTTTGCTGATAAGCCCTAAGTCTAAACGTTCCAAAACGGGTTTCAATATCAAAATCTTCTTTCTTCACAATCAGGCTGTCATGCTGCATTCTATAGGCAACAAGCGCTTCGATGGAAACTAATTTCAAATTAAATTTTTTAGCAACTTCTGCCAATTGCGGCAATCTTGCCATAGTGCCATCGTCATTCATGACTTCGACAATCACTCCGGCAGATTTAAATCCGGCCAAGCGGGCAAAATCAATCGCAGCCTCAGTATGTCCTGTTCTTCTTAAAACACCACCTTGTTTGGCAATTAATGGAAATATATGCCCTGGACGTGCCAGATCATGAGGCTTTGTATCCTGACTCACTAATGAAAGTACCGTTTTGGCTCTGTCAGAAGCAGATATTCCTGTGCTTACATCACTTCCTTTAAAATCTACTGAAACAGTAAAGGCTGTTTCCAACGGATCCGTGTTGTTAGTTACCATCTTGTGTAATCCAAGCTCATTACAACGACTTTCTGCTAAAGGCACACATATTAAACCACGTCCATGTGTAGCCATAAAGTTGATCATTTCAGGCGTTGCTTTTTCTGCAGCTGCTAAAAAATCACCTTCGTTTTCACGATCTTCATCGTCAACTACAATGATTATCTTTCCTTGGCGAATATCTTCAATTGCTTCTTCTATTGTATTAAGCTTTATTTTTTCGGTAGACATGATGGCAGTGTTTGGTTTTGAGATGGATATTATGTTCGTATTGAATATTATCAATAAATCGTTAAGTCAATAAAAATAGGCCGCAGTACACGATTTATTCAGAACATCCAATCTCTAATTTATTTTTTCGAGGGTCAAAAATAACGATTAAAATTCTAATCTAAAAGAATTGTTTTTCAGGTAATTCACATAACTTTTTTCATTAGCAAGACTCTATCAAATATTTCGGTAAGCCGCATTAATGTCTTTAAAAATGAAAAGGGACAGCAAAATGCTAATCCCTTTCTTATGTAAATTATTTAACTCCTGCTTCTTTAAACCATTTTCTTATTCCTTCATCAGATGGCCTTAGCGCATTTGGGTCGACGATATTGCCTTGCGGATCAAGTAAAATAAATCTCGGAATACCACTTACTTCATAAGCTTTCTCGAAAGAATCATCACCATTAGCGAATAACTGCACACCGGTCAATTGAAGATCTGTTACCATTTTTTTCCATTTATCACGATCTTTTACACGGTCGACAGAAATACTAACAAAGTTTATATTTTGATCGTGAAACTCTTTTTCCAAAACCTTAAGAAAAGGGATTTCTTTTTTACATGGCCCGCACCAAGTAGCCCATAAATCGATATAAACAAATTTTCCTTTTAGATCGTCTAAGGAAGTTTTACCTCCATTGAAGTTTTCAAAATTGACGAATTTTGGAGAAGCCATTCATTTTGGCAGAATTTTATCCTGATGCTTTTTTAATCCTGTAGTTTTATTATATCTGTCTACACTACTTTTTTTAAAATCTTCAAAATCCTTTTCTTCAAGAGCAATAAAAGATGCGTCTAACCCTTTGGTTTCTTTGAGTATTTTTTGGTAACCAGCAACAATTTCATCTATTTTTTTGGTAAACTCATCGTTACCTAATTTAAATATAGATTTATCTGCAGTTGCTTTTTCAGAATATAAGGCTTTCCTAAATAGATATTTATTTGGTATTTCTCCCTTTCCTTTAAAATCCATTGTTTCATCCCATTGTTTGGTATCAAAAGTAATCTTCATATTATAACCATTTTTGAAGTAAAAAAAGCCTTGCTCTCTACCGTCAAACATTCCGTAAAAACCTTCCTTTACCTTCAATGTGTCTGCAAAAGAACCATCTTTGTTAACATTGATTCTTTTTATTTTAGTTCTGCCCTTAAACACAATCAAAGAATCTGAGTTTTTCTCTGTTATTTTTCCAAAAAGACGTACATAATCATTTGCAGCTTTTTGCGCAAAAGTATTTATATTAAAAACGAAGGCTATGATGCCTAAACAATACCATTTTTTCATTATATTTTATAATTTATTTCGTTAATAAGTTTTAGAATTATTTATTTTTTTTCAGTGTAAATAATTCCTGATTTAATGGTCATAAAACCATCTTGTAAATTTTCGATCTGCTTTACAGGATCTGAATTTGTGATATAAAGATCTGCTCGTTTCCCTATAGCAATAACACCTCTATCGTCTACTCCAATACTTTCTGCCCCTATTATTGTGGCACTTATTAGAACATCCTTGTTTGTAAAACCACAATCGTTTGTCAGAATCTTTATTTCTTTGAATAATGGAACAACATGATCTTTTTCAAATAAATAAGGCCAATCTGTTCCAGTAGATACCTTGACACCAAGTTCATGAGCTCTTTTAGTTACTGTTACACCAGTATAAAGCTTATTATTGTTTCCAATATAATTGGTAGCATCCAATATTACGTTGTTGTTTTTCATCAGCAATAAGAGCTTATCGAGTTTTTTTTCATCAATAACTGGTCTTTTAGAACGATTCATTTCTTCAACTGCAGAGTCATAAGGAATATCAAACGCATGAGACATACTGTTTACTCTCGCGTTGGCAATATCAGTGGGCGTGGCAGGAAAAACTGCAGCATGGCTCCAACTTTGTAATCCCTGAAGTTTTGCCTCCTTTACAATTTTTTCAACAAGATCCGAGGTCAAGTCTGAATATATTTTTATTCCAGTAACCCCAGCTCCTTTAGCTTCTGCAACAGCAATTTTGATATCCGTTTTCTCTGTAATAGTTTGCTCCCAGGGTGTATCACTTTTATCTTTGTAATACTTTCTCATTGAATCGAAATAGGCTGATCCTCCAAACTGAGCTGCATAAAAAATGGACGGTGCTGGCAGTTGATTGAGGGCGCTGGCACGTTTATAGTCTGCTAGAATAATTGCATTTCCAGTCATGTCTCTTACAGAAGTAATTCCGGCATAGATCATTTTGGAGAGTTGATCCTGCATGTATTTATTGTTTTTTGCTCTGTCTGGATCGGGTTGCGTGGCTAAATGAACATGTGAATCAATTAGGCCGGGCATCACATATTTCCCAGTAATATCAATTACATCGGATCCAGGATATTTAGTAAGATCATCAGTATACAAAATGTCTTTGATCTTATCTCCTTCCATTACAATACTTCCTTTCTTGCTATTAAATTTATTATCAAAAATAAATCCGTTTTTAAGAATAGTAATTTTTAAATTTCCTTTAGTTTGCGAATACCCCGTAAGTATTGTACAGACTAAAAACCAACAGATAAGAAGTTGTTTTTTCTTCATTTTTTTAGGTGTCTATATTTTTTGAAAATGTAATAATGAGCCCACTTATTTAAACAGAAATGCGGGCTCGATATGTCTTTTAGTATCCAGGATTTTGTGGAATTCCCGAACGATCTATTTCTGTTTGCGGAATCGGTAAAGCAAATCGATCTGCTTTAGGCGCTAAACCACCACCGACAACTCTGGTAAAACCTAAGCCAAGTCTCTTTAGTTCTGTGAATCTAAATCCTTCAAATGCCAGCTCCCTCCTGCGTTCGTTTAGGATTTCTTTATTCAAATCTGCTCCTAAAAAGTCACCTAAACCTCTTGCGTTTCTAAGTTTATTGAGATTCACCAACGCTACTGCACTGTTATTTTCCTTTAAATATGATTCTGCCAATATGAGATACATTTCTGGTACTCTTATTAATTTAAGATCTATATTTCCGGGATCAAATGTTGCGGCGTTTGTTGTTCTCGTTCCAGCCTGCTTCTTTGGGAAATAGCTTCCTTTGACTGTAGGATGAGTTTTAAAGTATACTGAGAATCGGAGATCTTTATTCTGATCGTAGAGACTTATCAAATCATTTGATACTAAATAAGGATAACTTGACATTACTGGAATAGCAAAGATTCCTGCAGTATACTGTGTTTCGTTATTTTCAAATCGAATTCTAAACATAATCTCACCAGAATCATCTTTATCCCATTCTTTTTGGAGTGCCGCAAGGGTAGTATCTAATTTATATCTCGTATCTGTCAGGGCTAAATTAGCATATACAATAGCATTTTTGTAATCGCCTGTTTCATGAGACACGCGTGCCAGCAATGCATAAATAGCTGTTTTTGATATTCGGTAAGAATTAACCGTATTGGCAGCTAGAGGCGCAGCTTCATTCAAATCGGCCAGAATGTAATTGATAACTTCAGCTGAAGTATTTCGGGGCTTAATATCTAAAAGCGCATCTGTTTCAAATCGATACGGTACTGCCAATGCTGTTTTATTAGTATTGTAAGCCGGAGCATAAAAGCGGTATAAATTATAATACAAAAGTGCTCTTATACCTAATGCTTCTCCTAAAAATACATTTTTATTGGCAAGTGTACTTTTTCTGGCTTGTCTAATTATAGTATTAACATTGTTTAGAGCCTGATACGATATTTTCCAAAATCCTTCGATATTTCCTGTTGTGCTGGTATATGCGAGCGGATAAATGTTTTCTAAACTGCCATCAAAGGAATAGTCTTTTGAATTGGATGAACCTACTACATCATCGCTGATGGCTTCCGGAATACTGTAAATTCCATGGGAATAACCGAAAAAATCCTGTTTCATAACCCCGTAAACGCCATCTAGAGCACTCCTAAAACCGCCATCTGTCTGAAAAAGAGTTTCAGGTGATAATTCATCTAAGGGTTCTTTATTTATAATATCATCAGTACATGCACTTAAAAAAGTAACCAGTACTGTGGCAAATAATAATTTTATATTTGTTTTCATCTATTCTATTGTGTTTATTTTATCTGTCCTGTAGAATTTGATTTTTCTATTGTCTGATATGCCTTGCTATGAAAATGCATACTTAAACTATCCGCTTTCTTAAAAATTAACATTAGCCCCAAATGAGTATCCTCTAACAATAGAAGAAGAAAGTCCAATTCCCCCCGCTGCGGTAGCATATTCAGGATCTATATAACTGACAGCTGATTTAGTGAAAAGATTTTGCCCTTGAAGAAAAAATCTAAGACGCTCTACTCCTATTTTTTTTGCTACTTCTTTGTCAATAGAATATCCAATCATAATATTTTTCAATTTTATATAGCTGGCATTTTCAAGAAATTGAGAGGATGCTTTATAATCTGATACCATTGATGCTGTCGGTCTTACTAAGTACACTTGTCTTATCGCTAAATCGGACTGGTCACCTGGATTTTTCCATGCATTCGCCACATTAACATGCTGGTTAAATGCAGGATTATTGTATAAATTATAAACTCCATCATTTAATACATAATGTCCTGCAGCATATGAAATCAAGAAAGACATATCTACATTTTTATACTTAAAAGTGTTTGTCAAACCTCCGTAGTACTTAGGAATCGAAGTTTTATTAATAACTTGTCTAAGATTATTAATTTCGGCAGTGTTAGAATTGGTTCTGTTAGTATTAAAATCTACTAATTTTCCATCTACTGCTCGGTATTGATTGAAGCCGGTTACTGGATTTACTCCTGCCCAATCCACAATATAAAAAGATCTTATTGCACTTCCTGCCTTAAAGACAGTAGATCCTGAGTTTGATAAAATATCTTTATCGTCTGATAAGGATAAAACCGTTCCTTTATTATTAGCAAAATTAAAATCCGTTGTCCATGTAAAACTCTGATTTTTGATATTTACAGTGTGCAGGCTGATTTCTATACCTTCATTTCTGAAATCTCCAATATTAGAAACAAGTTCTGAGAAACCTGAAGTAAGCGGTATTGGCTTATTGTTTAAAAGGTCTTTTGTAGTTCTAACATAATAATCAACTGTTCCGGTAATTCGATTATTAAAGAAACCGTAATCGATACCAGCGTTTACATTAAAGTTTTTCTCCCACGTTAAATCTTCATTTTCACCTCTGGTCAGATATGGAGCTGTGCTTCCCGCATAAGTAATCTGACTTCTGTAACCATACAATGATTGAGAAGCAAAATCACCAATAAAATCGTTTCCAGAAGTTCCAACACTAGCTCTCAATTTTAAGGAGCTTACTGTTTTATTTCCATTAAGTAAATCTTTATGCATATCCCATGAAGACCCTACGGACCAGAAATTGGCATATTTATTATTGTTCCCAAAACGAGAAGAACCATCTCTTCTGAATGAAAGTGAAAGGTTATAACTATTATTGAAGGTATAATTTAGTCGGGAAAAATACGAAAGTGAACCTGCTTGAGATTTTCGTTCTGTGATCGCACCAACGGTTTTCGCAGCACTTATTGTCTGGACAGCGTCAGAACTAAAATCCTTTGCTGTCACGGAAAAACTGTTGGTCTCACTCTCATTTACTTCATACCCCATAACCATATCAAATGCATGCTTTTGAAATGTATGTGCTAAAGTAGCTGTCAGTGTTCCAGTGTAATTATTGCTGTCACCGGTATTGTAAGTAAGCGCACCTCCGTTAACAATCACATTTTCATAACTATTGTTTTTAGAGGTATTGAAATTAGCTCCTAAAATACCATTTAAGGTTAACCATTTTACTGGTATATAGGTAAGATTTGCGCTTCCTCCAATATTTTTTCGGTTGCCATTTACATTTGTATTGTCTCTTACAAATATTGGATTATAAGGAACTCCGGTAGAATTACCAACATCTAATAATCGCAATGAATTTCCAGCATCATCTTTAATGGCCAGCCAAGGATTTAAAAGAAAGGCATTTGAAAATGGCGATCCCACTATACGTTTATCCTCTTCATTTACGTTTCCAAAATTTCCCGAAAATCCTACTTTTAATTTTCTGCTCAAATCATAGTCTACGCGCATTGACACGGTGTACCTTTTATATTGACCGCCAAAAATATTATTGACATTATTATAGGTAAGCGAAGTGTAATAATTAGCCTTGTCCGACCCGCCTGAAAAAGAAATATCATTTTCACGATTGATTTCGTTAGTTAATAATAAATCTGCCCAATTTACATTCTGACCAGAAGCCCTTCTTTTTTGAAGTAAGGCAGGAGTTGTTTTATAGAATCCCAATGACTCTTCAAAATCTAACTTTTGAGAAGCATTCATTAAGTCATTAGTAAAAGACTGATCTGCATATTTAACTCCTAAACGGCTGTTGAAAGCAATCTTTAATTTTGTATTTCTGGTACCTCTTTTTGTAGTAACGATCAGAACTCCATTTGTTCCTTTAGATCCATAAATGGAAGTTGCGGCGGCATCTTTCAGAATACTAATATCCTGTATATCGGCTGCATTTAGCATAAATGCATCTAAACCAGATCTTGGCATCTGCACACCGTCTACTACAATCAATGGCTCTGTACTGGCGCTTATAGAACCTACACCACGCAGCAGCATAGTTGGTGGTGAATCTGGAGAAGAAAAACTTTCCTGAACAAACAAACCTGGAACTACACCAATCAATGCATCGGCAAATGATACATTTTGGGTATTCTGCAATACCTTTGTGTCTAATTTTGTTACAGCTCCTGTAATTTTATCACGGCTCATTTTTCCATATCCTACTAAAACGAGCTCATTTAATTCATTTGCAGTTGGTTCAAGAGTAACATTGAGAACTAGCTGATCTTTAATCTTTATTTTTTTTGCGGCAAAACCTAAAAAACTAAAACTCACCACATCGCCTTCATTTGCCATTATTTGATATTTTCCTTCAAAATCAGTGACCGTACCCATCTTGTTATCGTTTACTAAAATGGTTACTCCAATTATAGGCAGTCCCATATTATCAGTAACTATTCCAGAGATTTTTCTTTGGCTAATGACCGGGCTGCTCCCATTAACAGACGAAACTGCTGCTTTATGATTTAATGCAATAACAATCAATTTGTTATTTACAAATTCTGCTTTGTAATTATCACCAATCAATTCTTTTATAACTGCCATTACCTCAGCGTTATTTACTGTTATATTCACCATTCTATGTGAATCAAAAACGTCATCACTATAGAAAAATTCTATATTGGTTTTTTTTGTAATTGTTTTTAAAACAGATGCTATAGACTTGTTTCTTGTGTTTATAGTTACCTTTTGTGCAGAAGCAAAAGCAACTATATTAAAAAGAAATATTGATAATATTATGGATTTCCTCATGATGCTAAGAAAATTATCCCAAAGCGCGGATTTTACCCCACAATCTTTTGCGGATAGGTTTTTTTTCATACTTTTAAAATGTTTTGGTTGGTTAATTGATTTCGAACTCTTTTTTTCGACTGAACAAATACTAGCCGGGAAATGGTGCAAACATTTTCCGGTTTTTTTTACTTACTAATGGTTACTTCATAGGTTTGGTTGATTTTGGTTATTTTATATTTTACATTCGATGTTTTTCTAATTATATCCAAAAATTGATCGATTGACTGGTCTTTTAAAACAATTCCTGTGAATTTTATCTGCTCTAATGATTTTTGTTCGAACCTCACATTAAAGTTGTACCATCTTTCCATTTTGTCCAAAATACTTTTCAGGTTTTCATTTTCAAAATAAAACTTACCATCTTTCCATGCACTATAACCGTAAGGATCAACTTCTGCCACCTTTATAGTTTCGTTACGAACACTAGCCTGCTGCCCGGGTTTTAAAATAACAGATGCGTCTTTTTCGGTTTTACTTATTTGAGAAATTTTTACTTTTCCTTCTGCCAGTGTAGTTTCAAATTTTTTATCTTCCTGATAAGCACTTACATTAAAATGTGTTCCTAAAACGGTAACATTTCCAGATTTGGTTTTAACTGTAAAAGGACTGTAAGGATTTTTACTCACTTCGAAATAGGCTTCACCTTCCAAGATTACATCCCTAGTATTTCCGCTAAATTTCACAGGATATTTTAAAGATGATTTTGAATTAAGCCAGACTTTAGTTCCGTCTGAAAGTACAACTGCATATATGCCGCCAACGGGTACAATCAAAGTATTTTCTCCATCTGAAGCCATTCCATTAAC
Organism: Flavobacterium oncorhynchi; assembly: GCF_002217355.1. GTDB lineage: Bacteria > Bacteroidota > Bacteroidia > Flavobacteriales > Flavobacteriaceae > Flavobacterium > Flavobacterium oncorhynchi. The sequence continues at coordinate 10,224 of NZ_MUHA01000009.1, forward strand.
ATCTTTTGCATCATAAACCAAAACTTGATTTAGATTTGAAATCACACCATTTTTAGAAACGATCTTTTCTTTTTTCGGTTCTAAGGAAATAACTGTTCCATCTGCGAGAACAAGAGTTGGATTGTTATATTTAGGTTCAATATCTTTTACAACTACTTCTTGATTTTGCATTTTAGCATCATTATTCAGATAATAGAAAACAGAAGAAATTGCCGCTAAAAAAACTAAAACTGCCGCGTATTTCAATACCCTTTTATAATCAAAAAGCGAAATTGCAGGCGCTTCTCCAAAATCAATTTTTTCTTTAATTCTTTCAAAAGCTAAATCTGTATTAACCGTTTTATAAAACCTTTCCTTAGATTTTAAAGTTTCTGCATCAATAACTTTTTGATAATATTCTTGATTTTCGGGTATAGAAAGCCATTCCTGCAAAAGAGCATTTTCTTCAATCGACAATTCTCCTATAAGAAGTTCCTTTCTTATTAGGGCAGCGATTACAAATTCTTTCTTTGCTTGAGACATATTTTTTGATATTAAGTATCGGTTATTAACATTTTAAGTAATGTTATATAACTAAGAGTATAAAATATCAAAAATGGGTGGAAAGATTTTTTATTTTTTTTTTATAAAAACAATAAAAGGAACAAAAGTTCTGAGTGATTCTTGAGTTTAACCTTTAATAACTCTATCGCACGGGCACGCTGAGATTTAACAGTATTTATTGAAATATTAAGTTGTTCGGCAACATCCTTGTATTTCAATCCTTCTATACAGGAGAGTTCAAAAACCTCTTTGCATTTTTCTGGCAACGAATTCAAAGCTTGAGTTAAAGTCGCATATAATTCTTCTTCTAAGATATTAAAATCAAAATCTAAAGTTTCGTGAGATAATTCATTATTCAATTCGATACCTTTCTGTTCTTTTTTTAAGATCAAAAATGAACCATTTCGAACCATCGTGTAGAGATAAGACTTAACATCAATTATCTTTTCAAATTTTACACGGTTTTCCCAAAGCTGCAACATAACATTTCCGACTACTTCCTCGGCAAGAAAACTGTCTTTGACAAAACCATAACTGTAGCTCACAAGTCTTGGATACAAAGAATAAAACAGCTCTTTGTAATATGCTTCATCAATTTTAATATTTCCCTTTTCTGAGCTAATTTTTTGTCTTTGTTTATTTGCACAAATATAAATTTAATATCAACAAATCAACATTTTTACAACATAATTATCATTCAATTCCTTAAAGAGATATAAAAAAGTAAGAATAAAACGCTTTTTTATGTTTTTTACAAATCTGGTTTTAAATCAAATTATTTTAAGTTGATCGGACATTTTTTTGATTTGAATAAAATATCCAGAAAACTGTAATCTTAAACAAAAGAATGTCTAAATTTCTATTTCATTTCCCATTAATGGAACATTACATTTAAAATGATATTGATTCTGAATTTTAATTCGTAGTTCATCTGCTGGAAGATTTTCACCATGTACTAAAAAGACGCATTTCGGAATGTTTTCAAGTGCAGAGAGCCAATTTAAAAGATCCTTTTGGTCTCCATGTGCAGAAAGTCCTTCTATCTGAAAAATTTTGGCTTTTACATTATAGTAATTCCCATATATTTTAATTTCATCTGCTCCCTCTAGAAGTTTTCTTCCGCGGGTTCCTTCTGCCTGATATCCAACAAAAATAACAGTTGTTTTTTCATTACCTATGTAATGCTCAAAATATGATAATACTCTCCCTCCTGTGACCATGCCGCTTGCCGCAATAACCACTTTAGGCTGAGGATCTTCAATAATGCGCATAGTCTCCTTAAACTCGGAGACGATAGAGAACATTTTACTCATTTCATGACAATCGCTGGCAGAGAGTTTATGCCATTTTAAATTTTCTAGAAATACATGCAGTGCGTTAGCTCCCATTGGGGTATCTAATATATAAGGGACATCAGGAATTCTTTCTTCTTTTTTAAGCTGCCACAATAAAAACATTACCGATTGTGCTCTCTCTACAGCAAAGCCGGGAATTATGACAGTTCCTTTTTGTTTAATAGCCGCATTGATTAATGTTTCTAGTTCTTCTTTTACATCTACATCTGGATGAAGCCGATCTCCGTAAGTGCTTTCTAGAAATAGATAATCAGCCAATATTGGTTTTGTTGGTGCAAACATCAACACATCGTCATCTCGCCCTATATCGCCTGAAAACACAAGCGTTTTATCCTCAAGAGTTAGTTTAATACTGCAGGCACCAATGATATGTCCTGCATTTTCAAAAACAGCGGAGATATCATTTGTAATAGGCACTAATGTATTTGGCTCTACAACTTCAAAAAAAGGAGTAACGGCCTGAGCTTGTTCTAATGTATAAAGCGGTTCTGGATTTGTATGTTTTGAATACTGTTTTTGATTGGCTCTACTGGCTTCTTCTTCTTGAATTTTAGCACTGTCTAAAAGAACTAATTTGGCTATAGATTTGGTTGGAGCAGTACAATATATTCTACCTGTAAATCCCTGAGATATTAATCGAGGAAGCCAGCCGCAATGATCCAGATGACCATGAGTAAGAAGAACACAATCTATAGTAGACGGTAAAATGGGTAAAGGATCCCAGTTGAGTTCTCGAAGTGATTTAAGACCTTGAAAAAGACCACAATCAATAAGTATTCTATATCCGTTAGTTTCTAAAAGGGTTTTCGATCCAGTTACAGTTCCTGCCCCTCCAATAAATTTTACTTTCATTTTAATGATGTTTACAAATTTGTGACGCTTCGTGCAATGTATTTTTAACTCGGTTTTCACTAAGTCCTATTTTATAAAGACTTTGAGGATCATCAATAACATCTTTTACAAGTATCTGATCCAGAATAAGTAATTTTTCTTTTTCAACTATTGATAGTGTTGTGAGACAGGTAATAGGATAAAGGGTTCCTTTATCTATTTTATTTTTGAGATTATTATCTTGCGGATAATCCCAGCTTAAAAGAGAAATTCCGCTGCAATTAGCAAAATCCTGAGCATCTTTAGTAAAACGATTATTAGTTACTATAATACAAGAATCGATAGCTTCACTGTTAGAAAAAATAGTATGTTTTTTCGCTTTAAGATCATTAAAACGAGAAAGTATGTACATAGGCACTTTTACATCTGAAGAACCTTCTTTACTGCCGTGAAATTTACATTCAATCATACTTATCATGTTATTCTTCATGATGGCTATGTCTACTTCATGCGATACACATTTTCCTTGTAGTGTTAAATTTATTTTCGTCTTAAATCCTTCGGCTGCATATAATCTAGCAACGAATTTTTCAAAGTAAAAACCTGCCGGGCCAAGCATTTGCAAAGCCTGTCTGATATTGTAACGAGCTGCATGCCCACTTGATGCTTTTTTTAAAATAGCAAAGGCCAATTTATAGATTTCTTTGGTGGTTATGCCGTCATACATTTGCCTTTCTATTTCAGCTAAAGTTTCCTTTATGAGATCAGCACTAGCCCCAGACTTTTTAAGAGAAAGTTCTAATTTATCTTTATCAAAAGGTACTTTATATCCTGAGTGTTTTATTATTTTCATAACAGCTAAGGGATTCATTTACTTGAAAAGAAACTAGGTAACATCATCATTTCTACGAAAAAGATTAAATCTTAATATTAGATTTTAGTAATCAATATTTTACGTATTCAATTTAATATAAATATACCATAATTATATTGTAGTTCCTACTGGATAAGTGAACAAAAAGTACAGAAAAAATGAGATAATTTCTTTCTTAATCCAGTCTTCAATTTTTGTTTATATATCAAGATTTTTTTAGAATTAATATTAGTATAAAGCTATATCTGTTAAATAAAAAATCCAACAAGATCAATACTTGTTGGATTTTAGATTTAAAACTTTATTACAGAATAATTACTTACTCTTTTTCTTTCTGCCAAGCCATATAAACAGACCGGTAATTGGAAGTGTAACAGCAAAAAGGCAAACTAAAAATGCCAGTATTTTTGTTGGATATCCATAAATACTTCCTGTATGAATTGGATAAATCAGACGTCTTATTTTATCACCATTGCTAAATGTTTCATATGGTTTTGTTTTTACAATTTCGCCAGTATATTTATCAAAATAAGCCATACTTGCAATATTTGGTATTTCTTCTTCAAGATTCATTTTGATGACCATAATACTATTTATGGTATCAGATGGTATTCTGATTTGTGTATCTCCCTTATATTTATAAATACTATCTGTTTTTGAAAATATACTTTGATAAAAAAACGTTTTATCTGTGTTTGGATCGGTTTTAGTTGGATTTTCAACTTTTGCAGATTCTTTTTTAGTAGTTCCATCAGCCAATAAATAAACGCCGCTCTCGAACCATTCGTATGACCAGGTCAAACCTGTCAGCGAAATGATCAGAAGTACAAAAAAAGTATAAAAACCAAAAGTCGAATGAAAATCCCAGTTTACTCTTTTAAATGACGCGTCCCATTTTACCGTTAATCTTTGTTTTAGATTTTTAATTTTCTTTGGCCACCACAAAACAAGTCCTGACAAAAGCATAAAAACAAAAATAAGACAGCTGATTCCAGTGACTGCTTGTCCAAAATCACCCAAAACTAAATGACGGTGCAAATCAAGAACAACCGAAAAAAAACGGTTTTTAGCAGGTACAGAGCCTAAAACTTTACCACTATACGGATCAATAGAAAAAATTAGTTTTTTCTTATCAATATCAGTTGCTGTAATTATTAAGGTTCTTTCGGGGTCATAAAAAGAATGAACACGATCAATTTTCTTAAGGTGAAATTCATTTTGCACTTCAGAAATAATATCATCCACTGGCAGTTTTTCTTTGCCTACACTGGCTACCTTATAAAATTCAGGATTAATGAACTCGTCGAGTTCATCTTCAAAGACCAATATACTTCCTGTCAGGGCAACTATAAAAACAATTAACCCAGATGCAAGACCGAGCCAAAGGTGTAATAAACCAATATTTTTTTTAAGTGTTTTATTCATTTATTATATCGTTTTGCAAAATGGTTTTCAAATAGAACCAAAGCTTATGAGAATGATTTCTTCTAAAAAATTTAAAATTTATAACGCAAATTTAAGCTGGTTGTCATACCATTCCCCATTACATAATCTGCATTTACAGCACGATACTGGCTCAAAGTCGAATAGTAGCTGTTGTTTAATAAATTTTCTATTCCTAAACTCATTGACCAATTTTTATTAAATGAATAATTTCCTGAAAAATTAACCACATTCACTGTTGAAATAGGTCCTTCGCTATTACTGTATCTTCCGTTGGTATTTGGTTCAAAACGATCTCGACAACCCGTATTTACCCAAGATAATTGTAAATACCAGTCAGAAGTAGGCTTATAAGTTATATACGCTGTTGCTTTAGGCGGAGCAATACGGGATCCATTTAAGTAAACAGTTCTTCCATCATCAAATTCTGCTTCTCCTTCAACGTACGAATAACTTCCTCCAAGATTCAATTTATCAGAAAATCTATAATCCAATGTTACTTCATATCCGCGAATTTTTTCAGGCTCACGTTGTGCAACCAAACGACCATCAACTTCAATTAAATTAGCACCTAATTTTGAAGTACTAATGTAATACGCTGCTGTTAAATTAAAATTGTAAAACTTACTTGAAAAACCAGCTTCATAATTATTAGTAATAATTGGATCTGTTTCTAAATTTGCTATAGTACTTTCCTCTGCGCTTCGTAAAATTCTGCCCAATTCATTTATCGCAAATGCCTGAGAAAAACTTACAAATGGATTAAAAATTTCATACTTATTAAAACGAAGACCAGCATTGAACATTGTAGCATTATATGGAATTTCACCTCCTTCTACAAAAATACTGCCCTGATTTCCTGGTCCAGAAGCTATTGTATTAAAATCCTTAACACGCACGGTTGCATTTTCATAACGCAATCCTCCTTTAAAAATTAAGTTTTCTAAAACATCAACTTTTAATTGTGCATAAGGGGCAATATTTAACATGTCCATTTTCGGGATATAAACACGCCCATCTACTAAATCCTGAAAAGTAACGTCATTTAACACGTCAATACCATATGTAATTTCAGACGGCATCGAAGCTATAGTGAAAGGTGTGTTTAAGTTTATACGGGTTCCAATTTTATTGGAATTAATCATGGTCTGCCCTGGCCCATACCAAGCTGTTCCTGACGCAACATAACGGTTCATGGATTGAAAAGAATTCAAATAAGCTGATACATCTAATTGTGTATTATTAAATAAATTATTTTTCGAAAAAGTAAACATGAAATTGTGATTGAACGGAGTTCCTGCATTTTCTCCAGGTTCTGTTCCTCTCACACCAATTGTAGGAGTCTGACCATATATACCGGTCTGGCTAATATATTTTGCGTTTTGAGTACTGCTGAAAAAATTGTAGACCACATTAAAACTAGTATGATCATCCATATCATATCCTAATTTCACAAAAGCATTAGACTGTGATGAATTTGACAAACCATCTGTTTGTCCGAGTGGTTTTCCATCAGCATCTCTTTGAAGTCCTGTGTAATCAAAAGCTCCTCCAATAACATAACTAAACTTGTTCTTCCTGCCATTAAAAAACTGTGAAACGCGATAGCCAAAAGTTTCTTTACTATGAAGGGGATTAAAAGTGGTTCCTACTGTTGTTATCCCTTGAAAACTGTCAACCAGCGGACTTTTTTTTGTAATATAATTAATGATACCTCCTCCAGAACCGTTGCCATAAATTGAGGTCGCTCCCTTAATAACCTCAATACGTTCAATTGCATTGGCGTCAACGACACGGATATCACGAGCACCATTCATCAAAGGTGTCGATTGCGGAATTCCATCAATTAAAACCAAAACTTGTCTTCCTCTTAAAGTCTGACCTGAGTTCGTTGCCTTATTTGTAGAGGTACCTAAACCTGGAACAACATTTCCTAAAATAGAAGATAAATTAGTATTAATACTGCTTTGCACCTGTATTTCTTTTTGGCTCATTATGGTTATTGAAGAAGGAACGGTAGCAATGTTTTCTTGCTTTCTACCAGCCGTAACAACAACTTCTTGCAGTTCATTATCACTTTTTAAGACAATCGAAATTACATTTTTCTCTTCCAAATTAGAAAGAACATACGAAAGCGGCTGATATTCAGGAACAGAAATTAAAACTGTATTATTTTGTATTTCATGAACTAAAATCGAGACTTCACCTGACTTATTTGTTGTTCCTATAATTTTACTACCTGAAGAAACTGAGGCACTTGCGATGGCACTTTTTGATTCATTTTCAACCTTCAATCGAAGTGATTGTGCATTTAAATTAACGGATAGAAAAACTAAAATAATTGAGAAAACGGAGAGCTTTAGATTCATTTTTAGGTATTCAAAAAAATATTACGAGGTTATTTTTATTTAGATTAATTCTTTACAAAAATAAACATTCTTAAGTATTACGCAAATAGTTAAAGCTTGTTAAGCATATGTTTCTCCATTTTATTCACTATCTCTAGCTCTTAATCCACATAAAACACAACAAATCAAAAAGTTAAACATCAATATAATTAAATTTTAATCTATTTCACTAATAAATAGATAATTTTAATATTTTTGCACTTTTTATTTATTCTAAATAAACATAATATATAATTATAAGTAAATTTCATGAAGCTCAAAATAGTATTGCTCTTTATTCTCTCGTCGACATTTTTAATAGCACAAAACAAAATCTCTGGTAAAGTAAATGATGAACAAGGAACCCCATTAGAGGGAGTTAACATTCAGCTTTTAGACACCAAAATAAATGTAAAAACAAATGCTGCTGGTTTTTATCAGATAGAAAATTTGGCAAATGGCAGGTACACAATTGAAGCTACTTCAGAAGGATACATTTCAAAAAAGCATACAATTGTTTTAGAAAATTCACCAAACACTTCAGTTACTATAACATTAGAAAAAGTTGATAAAACATCGAAAGATGCGGAGAAATTAAATGATGTAGTCGTAAAGGGTAAATCTGAAAAGCAAAAAAAAGAGCAGACAGCACAAGCCGTTTCTGTAATAGAAATGAAGGAAGCTAAGTTCAAAACTACAGATTTAGGAGAAGTGCTCGCACAAACACAAGGTATCAGTGTTAGACGCAGCGGCGGTCTTGGTTCCAGAACAAGTTTTTCGATGAATGGACTGACGGGAAATCAAATCCGATTTTTCTTAGAAGGCATTCCGTTGGAATATCATGGTTATACTTTCGGAATTTCAACAGTTCCAGTTAATTTAATTGATCGTGTAGATGTTTACAAAGGAGTCGTTCCTATTGAATTTGGTGCAGATGCTCTTGGTGGTGCTGTCAATTTAATTACACCAAAAATAAAACCTGGTTTCAGCGGCTCTTTTTCAGCTCAGGCGGGATCTTTTGGAACTTACAGAACATCACTAATACTTACTAATTACAATAAAAAGACTGGCTTTTTTATAAAAGGAAGTGGGTTTTATGATACTTCTGAAAACAACTATAAAGTAGATGTTGATGTAGCTGATAATGCTGGTAAGATAAAAAAAGTAACGGTCCCTAGATTTCATGATGCCTACAAAGGCTTTGGAATGCAGTTAATAACAGGTGTAAAAGACAGAATCTGGGCAAAAGAATTGAGTATCGAAGGATTTTATACAGATTACACTAAAGAAATTCAGCATAATCAATTAATGGTTGGAGTTCCCTACGGAGAAGTTATGACTTATCGAAAATCAGCTGGATCTGTCCTTACGTATCGCAATGACTTTAGTGAAAATTTTAAGCTCGATGTTATTTCAGGATATAATTACAGGGAACGCCAATTTACAGATGTATCTGATTTTGTTTACAATTGGTATGGCGAGCGTATTGAAGGTTCTGCAGGAAATGTGAGTGGAGAAATTTCAGAATCTACTGGTCCAAGTGATACTTATACTTGGAATAATGATGTTTTTTCACGTCTGAAAGCTTCATGGAAAATTAATAATAAATATGCTGTAAGTTTTACTTCGGCACCAACCTATTCGAAACAAACTGGAGACGACAGACTTATTAATGGTTATGATCCTGCCAGTGCTGTAAGAGAACTGTTTACATGGATCAATGGCGCGGATTTTAAAATAAATGCTTTTGATGAAAAATTAGAGAATCTTTTGTTTGTTAAAAATTACCTGCAGCAAGTTAATTCTGAAGAGAAAATACCTTCTAATAATTCGGTAATAAAAGAAAACAGAAATGCAAACTATTTTGGTTTTGGAAATGGATTTCGTTTTAAATTCAATGAACAATTTTCTACCAGACTAACGTATGAATACGCTACCCGTCTACCTCAGACAGATGAATTGTTCGGAGACGGTCAATTTATACAAGGCAATATGAATTTAAAACCTGAACGCAGTCATAACGTCAATTTCGAACTTTTTTTCAAGTCTAAAGCAAACTATGAAACGAGCAGCTGGCAAGTTCAAACCAATGTTTTTTTAAGAAAGATAGATAATCAAATTCTATTTGTTCCAAGTATAGATCGTAATAATATTTATCAGAATGTATTTGCAGCTACTTCTAAAGGAATTGAAGTTTCAGGCAGCTGGACATCTAAAAATGGGAACCTTTCGTTTCATGCAAACAGTACGTACCAACACTTTTATAATGACTCAAACGAAGGAATATTTGCAGCTTATAAAGGAGACAGAGTACCTAATCAACCTTATTTTTTTGCTAACGGAGGCGCGAATTATTCTTTTAACAACATCATTGGCAAATCAGATAAATTATCTCTTTTTCTTGATGCGCGATATGTATATGAGTTTTTTAGAAGCTGGGAAAGTGCTTCAACAAATCCATTTGTTATCCCAAGTCAGCAAATTTTTGATTTTGGAACGACCTATCACAATAGCTTAAATGGACTTAAATATGCCGTAACAGCGGAAATACAAAATTTAAGTAATGAAAAAAATTATGATTTTTTTGGCGTGCAAAAACCAGGAAGATCATTTAATATCAAATTAGTAACTCAATTTTAATTAAATATATAAGCAACAAGTATGAAAACAAATCGATTTTTTATAAAACATGCTGCATTAGCACTAATGTCTTTGACATTTGCATTAACATCATGCAGCTCGGATGAATCTAAAAAAGATGAAGGTCAAGGTAATAACCCTGCCGTTATTGCATCAGTTCGTGTAAATACCCCTGGAGGAAGGGTTTTCTATTTAGGAGCATACGATAAATTTCCTTCAACTCTTGATTATAAAACAATGACAGAGATTGGTCCAGGTGCTACAATTTACTCTTATGGTGAACATCCATATGTTTGGAATGGTACAGCTTCAACTTTAACCAAATACAATGTAAGTAATGATATGAAAATTTCTGCTTCAGATGCATTAAGTCTTACAGGTACAGGTGTCAGCGGTACTTTTGGACCTCCCGCTTTTGTATCTGAAACAGAAGCTTATTTTTTCGCCTTAAATGATGGAAAAATTATCAAGTTCAATCCAACAACAATGAGTATAACAGAAACTATAGCTGTTACTCCATTACCACTAAGTAATGATGCTGCTGTTAAAACATCTACTTACATGAGTTATGTTACTTCTGCAAAAAAAATCATTTTACCAGTGGCCGCAACTCCTACTGATTTTAATAAGTTTCCACAATACGCTCAAATTGCAGTTTTCGATATCGCATCAAAAGCGGTTACTTATGTTAAGGACACACGTATGTCAATGGGATATGATACGTTTGCTAAAGGAAATGATGGTACTTTGTACTACAGACCTTCTCGTGCTACATCACTTTCATTAGATTACAGTACTGTAAAAGGTGCTCCTCCAGCTGGTGGAATGTTAAAGGTAAATCCTAACGGAACATTTGATCCTAACTTTTTTGTAGACTTAAAAGCTCCTTTAAATGCACATTCAGTAAATGTAGTAACTTATGTTCACGGAGATAAAGCCCTTGCGCAATATCTAGACAATACATTTACTCCTCCAGCAAAGCCTGCTGACTGGTATAATGCTCCAACAAAGTTTGCACTTGTAGATTTAAAAACATTAAAAGTTGAACCTTTTACTTCTTTTGAAAAATATGGCACCGTTTATACTGTTGGTACAATTGATGGTGTAGAATATTATGGTAATATTACTGCTCCTGATGGTAAATTCAGCCTTTTAAAACAAAAAGGAGCTGCTGATTTTGAAGCAGTTTCTGAAGCGCTTGGCGGTAGTGTAATATTTGTTGGGAAATTAAGATAATCATTACTGGAATTTCATTTTTTAGGATATAAATATTCTTCTAATTTTGAAATTTAAGTATTTGATTATTCCCAATAAAAAAAGCCTGTAAACTTATTGTTTACAGGCTTTTTTTATTAAAAGATTAAATTAACTACTTAGTACATTCAATTTTAACACCTTTTTTGTCATAACATTCTGTTGGCTTTCCGTTGAACTTTTTGGTGAGCTCAAAATACTCTTTTGAATAATTATATTGTTTATAATCAGGCACAATAATTTCTTTTGTAAGTACAGCTCCTTTGCCATTAATTATACTGTATTTATTGTCGGCACCATTTTTATTTAACAAAAAGTAATAATCTGCATTTCTTATTGGCCCGCAGCCTTTTACTTTTTCATATAAAAAAGTGTGTGTTATACCATTGTAAACGTCGCAAAGTGTTTTATTATCATCTGTTTTCTTTGTAATTAAAAGCAGACTGCTGTGGTTTCAAATGCAAATCCTACTGATTAAAAAATGCCATTAAAGAATATTCACAACCGTGAAATTCTGTTCCTGCAATTTGCTAAAAATGAACATTTGTACAAAATCAAAACATTTATAGCTGAATTTGAAATACCATTTTCATCATCAAGTTTAACTTAGCCTTATAAAAGTGCTCATCAAAACTAAATATTGCTGTAAACTATTATGCCATAAAAAAGTACTTCTAATCCTTTTTTACTGCTTAAACATAATAAAAATTTGTTCTTAAAAAAGTGTTGAAAATATTTACAGTGTTTGGAAATAAAAAAAATTAAACTAAAAAAACATAACTCTGCCAAAATAAAAAAAATGAACATTAATACGCATCCACTTTAAAAACCACAAGCTTTTTTTTAATTGGCTTATACAATCCAATTAAAAAATTGCTGCTTTACTAACTCAACCAAAAACCGTTTAATTATGAAAAAAAGTTTACTTGCTTTACTTTGTGTCTTTTCTTTATTAGAAGCAAAAGCTCAAGATTCTAGTTGGGTATATAACTTTGGGGTTACCGCCTCAGAGCCATATACATCTACAACTTATAGTTCTACCTATTTACCCGCACCAATGGCTGGCGGCGGCAATGCCAGTGTAAAAGCTTCATCGGCTGCTGAAGGCGCTGTTGAACTCACCACTTCTAATTTTGCAGGAGGTACAGGAGCCGAACTTAAAATAAATGGCGGCACTACTGTAACGGGTGCTAAATTTGCTCTGGCTCCTTTTACAGCTTCTAATGCCGCTGCTTTTGAATGCAAAATCAATATCAGCTCAGGAACTAATGGCAGGTTCTTATTGTATTTTGGCAATGGCAGTAATTTTAATAATAGCAGCGGAATAAGTTTACCGCAAACATTTGCTGCTTTGAGATTATCTCCCGCTGCAACTACTGTCAACCTCGATTGGCTCTCTTCGGCTGCAAGTCCAAATTATACAACAACCGGGCTTTCTCAGACAACAATTAACAAAAACCAAGTTTATATTCTGAAGTTTTTTATGAATAACAGTAATAGCACTGCATCATACGTAACTGGAAGCGGTGCAAACATGGTAACTCATAACCTTCTGGCGGGTACTTATGATATTTGGATTGATACTATAAAAGTACTTACTAATGCAGATCCTGGAACAGGTTTACTTCCGCAGGGAACTAACATCAGCGGAATGAATTTACTGAATGTGGGCGCAGGATCATCGGCTCCTATATTGTATATTGATGATATCAGTTATTCTAATTTTTTAACAGCTGCACCTCCAACACCTCCTGCAACGATTACAAATACGCTTGTTAATGTTGATTACGAAAGCGGTACAGTAAACTCTGGTATTCCAAATTTAACGACAACGCATGCCACCGCTGCTGACGCAGAATACTTAGTAAGCCCTGGTCGTACCGGCAATTATGCTATTGCTCACCGCGTAACAATAGGAGACGAAGGGTATTTTTCTGATAACCATTGGCGCAGCGAAGCAGCTACTGCTCAAATGTTTGCTGATGGAAAATACTACCCTGGAGATGAACGTCGTTTTGAAGTTAGTCTGCAGCTGAAAGATTGGGAACCTTATACATCGGGTATGGCTCAAAGCGGGGATATTATTTTTCAAGGCAAACAAAGTGGAGGCGAAAACCCTGCTTGGTATCTAAGTGCGAAACGTAATAGTATTACTTTCCGTATACCCAATGATAATATTGAGCCATCTATTATAGGTGATTTTCGTCCATACATCAATCAGTGGATCGATTTTAGAATTGACGCAAAAATGACAACTGATGCAACTGGATATTATAAGGTTTATTACAGGTTACCAGGTCAAACTGATTATACTTTGGCTTGGCAGGTGAGTAATTTTAGAACTTTCAATCAGGATGTTCCCGAGACTAACCCTTCTGGATATTTGAAATGGGGATTATACCGCCCTGGGCAGTCTATTACTACTGACCCACCTAATGTAGCAACACGTATTATTTATCATGATGATATAAAGATTTTTGAACTTAATAATAACAGTGCACCAATACAAATTTGGGGTAATACTTTTACCAGTACTCCCGTTGACTTTACCTCGCCTATTACCACAGGAAATGCAACAAATCCAAATATCGCCAGCAATGGAAATGCAATACCTAATTTTTATTATGGCACTAGTGGCGGACTTAATACTGCAGGTCAAATTGGTGGTCGTGTTTTATTAAACGGATGGACTAATAAAACAACTGCTTCTGATCCTGCTACCGCTCTTAATCTTAATCAATATTTTGAGTTTAAGCTGCAGCCTAATAATGGCTATAAAATAGATTTTTCTAACCTTAAATTTACAGCGAGAAAAGGAAATGCAGCTGATCCAAGTACATATGTTATGAGATCCAGCGCAGATGGTTTTACTAGTGACATCACGGCACCTCAAACTTTTACTGGAACTGCTGCTACATTACTAACCTATGACTTAAGTCCTTTATCTAATATAAAAAGCCCAATCACGTTTCGTTTATACTGGTACGGCTCTAACAAAACTTCTGGAAATCCTCTAGTTGGCATTGATGATTTTTCGTTCAACGGTCAAGTTAAACCAACATTTTATGTTCCTGCAAAGTCCGATATTATGACGAGTACAAATACAGGCGTATCCACATATACTGTTCAAGCGAATGAATTTGATATAACAGCATTGAACAACTGCAATACTATTACTTATAACTATTTACTTACTGGTGCAACTTCAGCCGCTGGCAGCGGTTCATTAGCAAATAAAGTTTTTAATAAAGGGAATACGACTGTTACTTGGACAGCGACCGATGGATGCAACAGTAGTTCAACCTCTTTTATAATTACGGTTAATGATACAGAAAAACCAATCTTTGCTGTACCAGTTGCAATAACAGTGAGCAATGATGAAAATCAATGTGGTGCGGCATTAGTATTAACGCAGCCAATGGTTACTGATAATTGTTCTGTTGCAAGTATTACTAATAATGCGCCGACATTTTTTCCTCACGGTACAACAACTGTAGTTTGGACCGCTGTTGATGAAAGCGGCAATACAGCTGTGACTACACAAACTGTTACTGTAATTGATACAAAAGCTCCAACAGTAAATTCAATTGCTACTATTGCTCTTTGCTATGAGTCAAACGGTAACTACACTATTCCATCAGCAACAGCATCTGATAATTGCACTATTAATACGGTTACTTACAAAATTACAGGTGCAACTACAAGAAACGGAAGCGGATTGGATGCCAGCGGAAACTTTAACGTAGGAACATCTCATATAATATGGACAGTTACTGATAACGCAGGAAATAGCAGTGCAAATACGACAACTGTAACTATTAACAGTGCACTCTCTGCGAATATTCCTGATGTTTATGCTGTAAATCCAGGAGGAAATGCTAATACAATTTATTTAGGATATGGTTCTTCTTCATTAACATTGACTGCTGCAGCTTCAAACGGAACAGCGCCTTTTACTTATTCATGGAGTAATGGAGCAACAACAAATAGTATTTCAATAAGTCCTTCGACAGCAGGAATTCACGACTACAGTTTAACTATTACTGACGCACTAGCCTGCCAAGTCACTATAACAAAACAAATAACAGTAACTGATGTTCGTTGTGCTGACAAAAAAGTAACAGTATGCCATACCAATAATAAAAGTCTTTGTATTTCAACTAATGCTGTTGCGGCTCATTTAGCACATGGCTGTTCTCTTGGTTCATGCGAAAACACTTCTACTTTAAGTACTTCTTCTTTTAAAATTGCAGAACAGCAAATCGATGATTTTATAGTTAGCGGATCTCCAAATCCAACAAAAACCGAATTCCAAATAAACATCACGGGTGGAGACGACAAGCAAAACATTGTTATTAATGTTTTTGATCTTTTAGGAAGAAAAATAGATACTATAAAATCAAGTTACGCATCAGCCGTAGCATTAAGAAGTAATCTAAGTCCGGGAACATATCTCGTAGAAATACGCAATGGAAATAATGCTAAAACAATTAAACTTGTAAAACAATAAGTTAAGGTCTAAATCGTAAACTTTATAAAAAGAAAGTCATTCGATTAAATTAAGAAAGGGATAATAGATGTACTAATTTAATACATCCGTTATCCCTTTCTTCTTCCAAAAAACAAAAACAAAACTAAATCTCGATGCCGCTAAATCAAAGAAAATTGCGACACCGATCTTAATCTTACTTATTTTATTATGATCGTTTTATTCTCAGTTCCAATACCAATTATTTTTAAAGATTTCCATTTTTCAGGAAGTAAGCCTTTGTTGAATTTCAATCCATTATCCGTTTGTTCAACACCTCCAAAACCGTAAATAACAGCTTGCAGCATTGCTCCTGCTCCGGTAGCAAAATACGGATTGTTACTATTAGCCGATTCTGAGAATACTCCAAATGGCGGACGACTGTTAGGTAAATACGATTTTACAAAATACTCATAAGCTTTTTTTCTATCTCCTAAACGTGAATACAGAACGGAGAACACACCAAAAGTCATTGCCGGCCCGTCTTTTAAATCAACTTTTGCTGCGTAGTAATCTAAATCTGCTTTAATTTGTTTTTCATCATTTACAACATGCAGTGGATAGGCTAACAAATTCACATCAGCCTGTTTTGTCGCTTGACCTTTGTATCCTTTATAATTTTGAGTAATTCCGTTTTCATTATGAATTTTTAGTTTGTTTGAAATTTCAATCCACTTTGGACTAATCGGCTCATTTAATATTTCAGCAGCTTTTATGGTATTTTTTAATGATTCAATCGCAGCTCCATTTGTAAAAGCATTATCATCAACATTTAAAGCATATTCATCAGCTCCAACCACATTCAAAATCGAATAACTATCATCTGTATTTTTTACAACTCTGCTAACCCAAAAATCAGCGGTTTCTTTTATTACATTCCATTCTTCACGTAACCATTTTTTATCTTGAGTCAAGGCATAATAATTCCAAAAAGCAATAGAAACATCTGCTGTAATATGTTGTTCAAAAATACCCATTGAAGCGCTTGTTGGTGTAGCTTCTTCTCCAGTATCATCAGACTCCCAAGGATACATTGCGCCTTTATAACCATAAATAAATGCTTTCAGTTTTGCTTTCTGCAATCGATCAGATCTGTAGTCTAAACACGATTTTGCCAATTCTGGCTGTAATGCTAAAAGCGATGGGTACATCCAAAGTTCTGTGTCCCAAAAAATATGTCCGTTGTATCCTTGAGATGACAATCCCATAGGCGAAATACTTTGTCTGCTTCCTTCGCGAATAAAAGAATATAAATTATATAAGGCAAATCTAACTCTTTGCTGCGCATCTAAATCGCCTTCTATTTGAATATCTCCTGTCTCCCATAAATCAGCCCATGCCTTTTTATGTTTATCGAGTAAATTATCTATCCCTTCTGAAAAAGCGTAGATAGCTTGGCGTTCTGCCTCATTTACCGGATCTAAAATATCTTTAGAATTACAAATTCCTCCTGCAATTACAAAACGATATTTTTTTCCTTTTTGTATTTTTTTCAAAAAACCTGCTTCTGATCCTTTTTGTGACACTACTTCTGCGTTGCCATCAAAAAGAAAAGTAGTAGAAGCTGAAACCGTCCATTTACCAGTATTTGTCTGCGCAACAGTTCTAAAAAGAGGTATTCCATAGTTCTTTTTCTTCATCACTCTAAACTCGCTTTTGACTGTCTTCATTTCTTCTGGAACATTCATATAGTTTGATGCACTTATTTCAATATCACGCATCGGAACAATCTCAACAACTGCCATTGCTGAATAAGGCAATACACGATTAGCCAAAATGGTATACTTAATTTGGGCTAAATCTTTAAATTGAAACGAAGTGGTACTTGTTCCTTCTTTCATAGAAACTTGTTGATTCCAGTGATCAATATTAGTACCATCGACCATTTGGTTATCAATTGATAAGTGCAGATTTAAAAACTCAATTCCTCTTACCACTTTACTAATTCCGTTTTTAGGATTAGGCTCGTAAACGCCGTTTAGGATAATTTCTTTTGTTTTTAGAGGGGTATCATCTGTAACAATTCCGATCTTACCATTTGCCATAGCAACTCCAAAATAATTTTCCCTTGAATTTGCAGTCAAGTTCCATTCGTCTCCTTTTGTCTGTGCAAAAGCAGCAAAATTCACCAATAATAATACCGTCAAAAATTTTATATTCAAATTCATATTCTTGATTTTTAATTTATAGTTAACCTAGTTCATTAAATGTAACTCAATAATTACTTCTATTTAAGTTTCAGATCTAAGTTCTTATTCATCATTAAAAGAACTTATAAAATCCTAAACTGCTTTTTACTTTTTGTCTTCAAGTATACTTATCGCGTAACCGCCGCCAGATGCACTTAATTGAGAAAGTTTTGATTTATTTGTTACGGCTATTTTTCGAATAGTATAAGCTTGCGGATTTGTTTTGTAATTCGCTTCTTTTCCATCGGCATAAATAGTAGCGATGTATTTTTTTCCTTTTTCTAAAAAATCAAAATTAATGTTGGAAGTTCGAGGCTCAATTCCATTTACATTCCCTACAAACCAGTTATTGGTTCCTTTTGCTTTACGGGCAACGGTAATATATTGACCAGGTTCTGCTTCTAAATAATTGCTTTCACTCCAATCAACAGCGACATCTTTAATAAACTGAAAAGCATCTGAAAAACGATTATAATTCTCGGGTAAATCGGCAGCCATCTGCAAGGGACTGTAAATAGTTACATATAATGCGAGTTGATTTGAGAGTGTACAGTTAGCGTGCGATTTATTGCGTGGATTAATTTTGCTTATATCCATTTCAAAAATTCCTGGAGTATAATCCATTGGTCCGCCAATTAATCGGGTAAAAGGTATTATTGTTACATGATTTGGTTTTGATCCGCCAAAAGCTTCACACTCTCCTCCTCTTGCCGATTCGTTGCCAATTAAATTAGGATAAGTTCTGCAAATACCTGTTGGTCTCACTGCTTCATGCGCATTGACCATAATTTTGTATTCTGCCGCTTTTTCTACAGCATATTGATAATGATTTACAATCCACTGATTATAATGGTTTTCTCCTCTTGGAAGAATACTGCCTACATAGCCGCTCTTTACAGCATCGTATCCATTATCTTTCATAAATTGATAAGCCTTGTCCATATGACGTTCATAGTTACGAACAGATCCAGATGTTTCATGATGCATCATCATTTTTATTCCTTTTGATTTTGCATATTCGTGTATTCCTTTTACATCAAAATCAGGATAGGGAGTTACAAAATCAAAAACGTAATCTTTCGAGCGGCCAAGCCAGTCTTCCCAGCCTTCATTCCAACCTTCGACTAAAACGGCATCAAAACCATTTGTTGCGGCAAAATCAATATATTTCTTGACATTTTCATTGTTTGCAGCATGTCTTCCGTTTGGTTTCACTTTAGAATAATCTGTAATACCAAGTTGTACAGATGGTAATTCATCTGTGTATCTCCACGAACTTTTCCCTGTAATCATTTCCCACCAAACACCAACATATTTGATCGGTTTTATCCAAGAAGTATCTTCTATTTTACAAGGTTCATTTAAATTCAAAGTCATTTTAGAAGCTAAAATTTCTCTGGCATCATCACTTACAATAATGGTACGCCAAGGTGAATTTGCTGGAGCTTGCATGTACCCTTTATCGCCATTCGCATCTGGAGTTAACCAAGATTCAAATACCATATTTTTGTCATCTAAATTCAAGTGCATGCATGAATAGTTAATTAATGCAGCTTCATGTAAGTTGATATACAAACCATCGTTTGTTTTTAGCATCAGCGACGTTTGTACTCCAGTTAAAGAAAAGGGAGGCTGAGATAAATTTCTGTTTTTTGCTTTTAGAAAAAGTCCTCTAATTTCAGATAACTTCGAAGTAGTATAATCATATTCTTGAGTATCATAATCTCCCGGCATCCAAAAAGCGGTATGATCTCCTGTCATTGCAAATTGTGTTCTTTCTTCTTTTATAACAAAATAGGTGAGATTTTTTTGGGATGGAAATTCATAACGAAAACCTAAACCATCATTAAACAATCGAAAACGGATGATAATCTGTCTATTGGTTTCATTTTGAATTAATGATACCGCAAGTTCGTTGTATTGATTTCGGATTGATGATACTTCGCCCCAAACCGGCCTCCAAGTTTCATCAAATGAAGAAGTTTTTTTATCCACGATCGCAAAATCATTCAATAAAGATTTTTTGATGTTCTTATCTTCTTTAAGTTCAATTCCTAGTTTACTGGGCTTTACAACTGTTTTTCCTTTGTATATTAAACTATAAGTTGGGGTTCCATCATTTTGTAATGCAAACTCCATTATAAAATTTCCATTGGGAGATTTCAACTGTTGCGAATTCGTAATTTGGAATCCTATAATAAAAAACAGAACTGTGTAAAGTATGTTTTTCATATTGTAAAATTTGAATTAGTATTGTTTTATTTGGATAGTTTTCTAGAAATGGCTTTATAAGGCAAAAAATAATAACCCCAATTACAAAAAATAAATGGGGTTATTTTTTAGACAAAAACCAAACTTTTTATCTTCTATAATCTTAATAATGAATTAGTATCCAATCTTCGATTATCAAATTAATTAAGAAAGCATAATATAATCAGGACTAGAATTTATCCCAAAATATTCTCGTGTTCATTAAGTCACCACCAATATCACCAGCCGCTTTATTATAATTGGTTTCATTTTTTGTCTGCTCTGCACTAGGATAAAGATAACGTACAGGAACAGTCAAAATACCTCTGTTTACAGCTGCTTTAGGTGATTTTAAAATTGGAAAATCTAATCTTCTATAAGATGTCCATGCTTCAAATCCTCTGTTATAAAGTGCAAACCAAGCTTGATTACCAATTTTTTCTTTATAAGTTGCTCCACTTTGACTATTTGTATAAGCTACTTTAGGACTTGCAAGGTAAGTTGTGATAGCGCTCGCAGCTACTCCCCAATCTAACATTGAAGCGGTTATAGCAGCATCATAATATGTTTTAGCTTTCGCAGAACCTCCTGGAATTAAATTTTTCTCAGCTGCTTCCGCCAATAAAAATTGTAATTCAGAATAATCAAATAAAGTTCCTGGAAACACAGGGTTATTTAATGTTGCTGTTATATGTGAATAGGTTGAAAAAACATTGGCTTCACCATAAGTACCACCTATAAAAGTTCGTCCTGCAGGAAGCGCAGGTGCTGGCGATGTTGCATTTACAAAATACTTTGTCATTCTTGGATCACCTCCGGGAACTATAGCATCCATTGCGGCAACAAAAGGTTCAGCTGGAATAAAATCGTTTCTATTGCTGGTTACTAATGTATTGTATAATGGATTTTGATTTCCGGTAGTAGTTAAATAATTTAACTTAGTATTATCTGCATTACTTGCCAATGGACCTGCTGCAAGTGCTGCCTGAACTGTAGTCGCAGCAAAAGCAGGATCAACATCTGAAATATTTACGGCTAATTTGATAATTAATGAATTAGCAAATTTTGCCCATTTAGCAGTACTTGCCGCATTTCCGCCGTAAACAATATCTGCACTCCCAAAGTTAGCATTAGCTGAATTTGCTTTCAGTATAGCAGAGTCTTTTATTAATCTTGCTATAAGATCCATATAAATAGTTTTAGCGTCATCATAAGCAGGCAAAGGAAAATTCTTAATATCAAGAGCTTGAGAATAAGGTACATTTCCAAAAGTATCTACCAGCATACTGTAGCTGTAAACTTCTAAAACATCAATAAGTGCTAATTTATTCTGCTTTACAGCAATATCAGCCGCAGCAGTTGAAGTTGGCGTATTTTCAATCATTGTTTTTGCAGCAGAAAAGTCTCTTAGCACATCTCTATAAAACACTGTAAAACGCGCATCTGGAATATCTGGAATAACATATTGACTTGTTGAAGGAATTGTAGTTGATGCCCATTGCTGTGAAAACAATCTAAAAACCTGACTAGTTGTAACTATCTGATCAACTAATGCTTTCTGTGCTCCCGTGAATAAATATTCTGGTTGTGTACTGCTTGGCTTTTTAGGATCAGTATTCATATCTGTAATATCTGAGCTGCACGAAAAAGATATGCTTACAATAGATAGTAATAAAAGTATTTTTTTCATCATTAAAATTTTAAAGTAAGGTTAAAACCAATGTTTCTAGTTGAAGGAAGTGAACCTCCAGAATAACCTGAAGATAAGTTACCTGCACTAACTCCACTCTCTGGATCTGCATCAGGAAGATTTTTGCTGATTATCCATAAATTAGAGCCAATTAAAGAAACTCTTAAATCAGTCAATTTCATTTTAGATACAAACTGTGATGGGAATGTATAACTAAGACTTACCTCTCTTAATTTAACATAACTTGCATCGTATATATAGGCGCTTTCAGGATTGGCTTTGTAGCCGTAAATACTTCCTGCAACTTCTGGACGTGGTGTTCTCGTTGTATTTGGCGTACCATCTTTATTTACTCCAGGAAGAATAAGTCCGCCTCCATTTGCAAGTGTATTTCTAATAGGATTTCCTAATTCGTTATATCCTGCCGTCGATTCGTATAAACCTGTATGCTGACCGTATGCTTGATCTAGAGAGTAAAGATCACCTCCGTGCTGCACATCGATTAAGAAACCAAACGAAACTTGTTTGTATGTAAACTTATTACGAAGTCCACCAATCCAATCAGGAGTAATATTTCCAATAACATTGTTTGTTGTAGTTGTCATTACATAAAGACCATTCTCTGTAACTTTTTGCCCATCCGCAGCATAAACATAATCTTTACCAACTATATCTCCATAAGGATGACCCACTTTTGCAACTATACCAATTCCTTGAAATCCTCCTATTGAAAGCGTTTCAATTCCTGATGCTAATGATACTAGTGTATTCTCATTTTTAGACCAGTTTAAAAATACATCCCAACT
Source organism: Flavobacterium oncorhynchi (assembly GCF_002217355.1). Taxonomy (GTDB): domain Bacteria; phylum Bacteroidota; class Bacteroidia; order Flavobacteriales; family Flavobacteriaceae; genus Flavobacterium; species Flavobacterium oncorhynchi. The sequence goes on from NZ_MUHA01000009.1 coordinate 33,014, forward strand.
AAAATCTTTTGTTTGTATAGGAGTCACATTAAACTGTACCTCGATACCTTTGTTTTCAACTGACCCTGCATTTACATATCTTGAAGAGTTACCAGTTGCAGTAGAATAATCTACAGGGAATATTTGGTCATTACTTAAACTTTTATACACACTCACATCAAATCCAACTCTTTTGCGGAAAAATTGCATTTCTAAACCAAGTTCTTGAGATGTAGTTTTTACAGGGCGCAAATCAGGATTATTACTTCTATTCGGTATTGAATAAATTTGATTTGATCCAAATGGATTAAATTTATCATAAACATCTCTTAAAGAGTACAAATCAATGTTCCCTTGTGGATTCTCTGCATAACTTGCTCTTAATTTTCCAAAAGACAACCAATCTGCGTTGATATGATTTGTAAAAACATAACTCGCAGAAGTAGAGAATGTATTTAATGAATTATTACCTTTTGGTAAAGTAGAAAAGGCATCATTTCGAACAGTTCCTTCTAAATACAAGAAATCTTTGAATCCTAAAGAAACAGAAGCATAAGAACTGTTTACCGCCGAATTATTTTCTGTTTCTAACGGAAACGGCGAAGGATTTACTGAATTTGACAATGCAAAAATATCTGGAATTATAAGCCCTCCATCAGTTGAAGCAAGAGTTGAATTCGTTTTTGTTCTTAAAGTATTTACCCCTGCCAAAGCATTTACAGAAAAGTCCTCTCCAATTTTTTTATTAAAAGTTAAGATAAACTGATAGTTTTGCTCAGAAAACGAACCAACATATTTTTGATATCCTGAAGGAACATTTGCTCTGCTTAAACCAAATGATCCATTGATAGATCCTGTAGCTTTTCTTTCTTCACGTAACTCTGAGTAACTATCAATACTTGCTTTTCCAGAAGCTGATAACCAATCTGTAAATTTGTAATCCAATTGGCCGTAACCAATAAAACGATTTCTCTCATCAGATTGGTAGTTTTTATATCGCGTAAAATATGGGTTATCCATAGTTTTTGGAGCTGTGTTTCCATTAGCAGGATCTCCCATAAGCCAAGATATATTTTGTCCTCCTGAATTTTCAAAAACCTCTTTTTGTGATTTAAGGTCAGCATTGGTACCCCACCATTGACGAAACCAACCCGTAATGTTATCTCCTGTGTATCCGGAACTATTTCTACCAATCGTACTTTGTGTCATGTAATTTGCAAAAACACTCGTAGATAATTTATCTGTAAACTTGTGATTTAACTTGATACTTGCATTGTTTTTCTTTAATTCACTATTTGGCAAAATACCAGTCTCTTTAAAATTATTGTAATTTAAAATAAAGTTGGTTTTGTCATTAGCATCTTCCAACGATATAGAATTATTGAATGTTGTAGCGGTTTGAAAAAAGGTAATAGGACCATTTTTAGCAGCTTGCCATGGTGATTTCTGCCCGTATTTTGAAGAATATGGGCTGTATGATTCCCATGTATAAACAGAAAGATTTGGATCGAAAGCCACACCATAAGAAGCATCATCGGTTGTGGTTACAACTTGATTACCGTTTTTATCTATCGTAAAAAAGGCTCCTGTTGGTCCTACCGGTATTCCTTTTGGATTACCTGCTGCATCATAACTAGGCCCATAACCTTGTCCGTATTTGTTCTGGTAAACAGGAAAAGTTTTTTTATCGATAGAACCTACACTAAATTCACTTGAAATAGTTATTCCCATTCCTTTTGTAGCTTTACCTTTTTTAGTGCTGATCATAATAACACCATTACCGGCCTGCCATCCATATAAAGCGGCAGCTGCTGCGCCTTTTAAAACGTTTATCGACTCAATATCATCAGGATTAATATCCATAGCGGCATTTCCATAGTCATAAGTGTTTCTCGCTCCCTGTGAAGCTGTACTTGAATTTACCGTTGAATTATTGATAGGAATACCATCAATTACAATAAGCATTTGATTATTTCCTGTAAGACTTTTTACTCCTCTAGAGATTACATTTGTAGAACCTCCAAAATTTGTATTTTTTCTAATATAAACCCCCGCAGCCTTTCCAGAAAGATCATTAAGAAAGTTTCCACTTGCAATACCTGCTGTTAAATCGGTTCCTTTAACTTCTTGCGAAGCATAACCTAAAGCTTTTTTCTCTCTCTTTATACCTAATGCCGTTACCACAATATTATCAAGCTGAGTGGTATTTTCCTTTAATTGCACATTTACAATTACTGAACTGGCTGGTTTTTCTTGAGATACCATTCCGATATAGCTAAATTCTAATATGGCATTATTATTGGCTACTTCTATAACAAATTTACCATTAAAGTCAGTTTGCGTACTGTTCTTAGTTCCTTTTTCAGTCACATTAGCCCCAGGTATAGGTATTCCGGCAATATCTGAAACTGTTCCTGTTATTTTAATTTTTTGTAAAACTGAAGTAACATTCTTAGGCTTTTCTTTAATAATTACTGTATTATTTTTACCTATTACAATATCTATGTCAGCATTTGCAAGACTTTGTTTTAAAAGATCATTAGTCTTTATAGTGCCTTTTTTTAAAGTTACCATAGGAAGTCCTTTAAAAATCCCTTCTTCATAAAAGAACTTATAATCGGTTTGATCCATAATCAAGTCGAAAACTTCATCGATAGACATTTTTTTATTTTCTTTCACCTCAATTTTTGATTGTTGTGACAAAACATTTTCAGGAGTCAGGGCAAAAAGTGTTGTGCAAAATAAGAAGATGAATGTTCGCATAATATTCATTAATAGCCCCTTTCTAAAGTAAAAATGGGGATGCTTAAAATTAATTTTCATAAATTTGTCATTATTTTTTAGTTAAAAAATTTAATTAATTGATAATTTGATAAGGGGATAGAGTTAGTACTTTGGTCGGTTAAACTCTATCCTTCTTTTTTTACTTCATAGGCGATATTTTTATTTTGGTTATAATTAGTTAGTAATTTTATTTTCTTCTTTATTTAAAACAAACTTCTTTTAGAGAATCAGTACTACTATTTCAAGCGTTTATTTTATCATTAAAGTTTTATCTTTAATTTCATAACTGTCAATTGTAGTTGATTTCATAATTGAAAGAATCTCTTCAAGCGATTGCTTTTTGTCAAGACTACCTTTAAACTGTACATTTTCAAGCTTTTTATTTACAAAAATCACATCAACATCATACCATCTTGATATTACTTTCATGATTTCTTTTAGTGGTTTTCCTTTAAAACTAAAGACGCCGTCTTTCCAAGATATTTCGTTATAGGCATTCACCGTTTTAATAATAGAAGTATTATTTTTAAGATCTAGATTTAGTTGTTGATTTGGAGATAATCTTAATTTCTTGTTTCCTGTTTCAACATTCACTTTTCCGTTTACAAGAGTTGTGTATACATTTGATTCGTCGTTATAAGCTTTTATATTAAATTCAGTACCCACAACCTCAACTTTCTGATTCTTATTATAAACCTGAAAATGAGCTCCTTTATGTTCCGTACTTTTTGACACCTCAAAATAGGCTTCACCATACACCAATTCTACATCTCTTGATGCTCCTTCGATAAATGCTACAGGAAATTTTAACTGAGAGGCAGAATTCAACCACACTTTTGTGCCATCTGATAGTTTTATAATGAATTGACCGCCTCTAGGGATTGTTAAATAATTATAAACCAATTTTGATGGATTTTGTTTACTGTCTTTGTAAATAATCTCGCCGCCGTTAATGTGTGCATTTTGAGTTTTAATTGGAGTTCCTTTTTCTAATGCTATCTTCGAACCATCACCTAAAGTTAAAGTTGCTTTATCAGTTCCAGGTTTAATATTTTCAATATCATTTTTTACAACAACAGCAGGAATTTCAGTTGATGTACTAAATATTTTATCCTTGTATAAAAAAGTTACAGCCAGCAAACTTGTCACCATAGCTGCGGCGGCGTATTTAAACAAAGGTTTTTTACTTAATCTAAAAACAGGTTTTTTATTCTTCTCTTGATACTTAGCTTCTAGTTTTTCCCATGCTTTTTCCGTATCAATTTCTGAGTAAGAATCAATTTTATCTACTAAATTTTTAATTTTAATTTCCTTTACAAACGAGTTTTTTTTAGCAAAATCTTTCAATTCTATTTTCTCAGAATTGGTTAAGACTTTTAACTTTCGTTTGATTAGTAATTTGGAAATTTGAAAAATATCTATCATCCTATTGTTGATTTATTATAGAACAACTGATATCCCAAAAGGTAGTATTGAAAAATTACTTTTTTTTCAAAAAATTTAAAAAAAATAATTTTCATTTAATATTCTGATTCATTTGCACCCTTTAATTAAGAGATTAAATCCCTTTAAGTAAACTAATTAAGACCTAAAAAAACTTTTGAAATAAGTAGTTTTTAAAAACATTAAACCAGTAAAAAATAAATTATTGATTCTAAATCTTTAAACTGATCTCTCAATATTTTATACGATTGGCTTTTTAATGTTTTAACCGTTTGAAGTTGTATTCCTAATTCTTCTGCTATATCAGCATTTTTAAGTCCCTTAAGACTTAGTTTTATAATTTCTTTTTTTCGATCAGGTAAAATCTCAATTGCCTTATACAATTGACATACTATATCTTCTTCAAGAATTTGTTTTAAGAACAAATCATCATCTTCTAAAGACTTAATAGTATTTTCAGCATATTTATTTTTTACCAGATTATGCTTAATAACATTATAACATTTATTGCGAACGGCCTTGTATAGAAAAACTTTTAAATGCAGCTCATCTTGAAATGCATTTTCTTTTTCCCATATACCTATAAAAATATCCTGAACCAGATCTTCGCATTCATCAATGCTCAGAAAGCGATTTGCAAACTGAACAAGTGATCTATAGTACTGATCAAATATTTTCCTAATAAAAAGTTCGCTGGTATTATTTTCTTCCGTAACCAATGCTTATTCTTCAATAATTGATTATAATTAGGCAAATTAAATAAATTTAATTTAATTTTTCCTAATTAAATACCGTAATCATATCAAGAGAAGGCATTGATTAACATTGATTAGAATGAAACCGCTCTATTTATCTTACAATTAATTTAGAGTTGAAAATGATAGCCGCGACTAGTGAGGTAATAATAAATCCTTTCTATCTATTTTTAGAGCTAAAAATGGCATTCCAAATCTAAGGCTTCAAAGCTATTACAATACTTACACAAAACATTTGAGAAAGTAATAAGATTTTAAAAGTCGACTCTCTTTATAGAACACAGTAGAAAAATAGTACTTCATTTTTGCTCATCTGTTTATGACTTAATTACACTTCATATTAAAACATTAATATAAAGTCATTTACAGATAAAAATGTCCCCTATTTGTCCCCCCTTTATTCTTTTAATAAAAACTATTTAAGACTAATTTTGTGTTTTATGAGAGGTCTAAAAACCATAACGATTCCTGATTACTATAGCACAAATAAATTGGTTTACAAAGTATTTTTACTTCTCTTCACCATACTTGAATTTTCAATTACAGAAAATACTCCTGTCATGGTAAAAACACGTAAAATTACCTGATTCTCAAGAATTTATTTATAATAATTTAGCTTCTTATTAAAATTAACGCAAATTTTAAATTCCAAACTAGATCTTAAATCATCACATTAACTAATTTTAACAAAAAAATGAAAACCTCTTACACCGTTACAATATGAGAAAAAACTACTTTCTACTCTTTTTATTATTATTTACAAAGTTCCTTTTTGCACAAGACCAATACGTTGGAGAAATTAGAGTTTTCGCAGGAAGTTTCGCACCTTACGGATGGGCTCTATGCGATGGCAGCTCACTATCTATTAGCAGTAATAGTACTTTATATAGTATAATAGGAACAGCTTATGGGGGCAACGGAACAACTACTTTTGCTTTGCCAGATTTGCGAGGAAGAGTTCCTATAGGTTCCGGGCAAGCACCTGGTTTGTCCAATTATGCTTTAGGCGAAAAGGGCGGAGAAGAATCCGTTACTTTAACAAATTCTAATATGCCAATCCATGCACATAATGTGGCGGTATTGGTTAATAGTCAGAACACAACAGCTGTACTCCCAAGCAACAATTCGAGTATCGCTACATCTGGAATGTATTCAGGGAGATCCTTTATTCCTTTTTTAACTTACACAACAGCTGTCCCGGATGTAACTCTTCAAACTATTACTACTAATACAGCTGGAAATTCAAGTCGGGTGCAATTAACACCTCCACGATTAGTGTCCAATTACATCATTGCACTTTTTGGGGAATATCCACCTAGAAAATAATACCTGAAAAAATGAAAAAAACATACCTTATTATAGCTATTCAACTGCTTTTAGCGCAATCATTATACGCACAGGATCGATATCTTGGTGAAATTAGACTTTTTCCATTTGGGGTTGTACCAAGAGGCTGGTTAAAATGTGAAGGGCAAACACTAGGAATAAGTCAAAACACAGCTTTGTTTTCTCTTATAGGCACATATTATGGAGGCAACGGAACCACTACTTTTGCTTTACCCAACCTAAATGGTAAAATTTTGGTTGGTCAAGGACAAGGTCAAGGGTTGTATCCTGTATCTTTAGGACAAAGTGATGGTGTACCTGCTGTATCCTTAAACCTATCAAATTTACCAATTCATTCACATCAAATCGTTGTTAAAGTAAGTACAAGTGTTGGTACAACCAGTACACCATCAGCAGCAACATCTATTGGAGCTCCTGTACAAATCTTCAACGAAAATTCTCGTAATGCAATGATTTACAATCAAGAAGTACCAAATACAACGCTAAACAGCCAGACTATATTGATGCAGTCTATTGGCAGTTCAGCACCAATTTCAACTCGACAACCCGTTCTAGCAGGAAACTACTGCATTGCTATATCAGGGATTTTTCCATCTCGTAATTAACAAAAAAATGAAGAAAAAAAACATCTTAATTCTAGTGTTATTTTTGTGTACAAAACTACTTTTTGCACAGGAGAAGTATTTGGGAGAAATTAGAATTTTTGCTGGTAACTTTGCTCCGATAGGTTGGGAAAAATGTGAAGGACAATTACTTTCTATCAGCCAGAATGAAGCCTTGTTTAGTCTTATAGGAACAACTTATGGAGGTGACGGTCAAGCAACTTTTGCATTACCCGATTACAGAGGACGTGCTGTAATAGGAACCTCGACCTCACCCCAGATTGCACTTGGCACAATGTTAGGGCAGGAAGAAATTACTTTAACGCAAGCCAATTTACCAACTCATACCCATACCGCTTCTCTAAAGGTCAGTTCTGCTAAAGCAACTGCAACTACACCAACAAATAATTCCTCACTAGCAGCCCCTGCTATGACAGTCAATTCGATCACACGTGATGCATTAGGTTATAGCACTGCGACACCAAATACCCCTTTGCTCCCCACTGTTTCAACTCCTGCAGGATCTAGTTCCCAAAGTCCTATAAGTTTAATGCAGCCTTATTTGGTGATAACCTACATTATTGCTACAGAAGGTGTTTATCCTACTGGTAATTAAACCTACAAAAAAATGAAAAAACTATACATCATACTTTTTATTGCATTCCTTTTTACAGGATCTGTTTTTGCACAACAATCAACAGAAACATTTGAAACAGAAAGCGCTAATAGCACAAGTTTTACTGATAATGGTCAAAACTTCAATATTAGTTCGCAAGCTGGCGGTACCTTTAAAATAACTGATGAGTCAGGATATGGATGGAGCGGCTCAACTATTGATAATAAATATATTGACAATTCAGGTACAGCTGATATAGGGGTTCCTGTTCAGTTTACGATAAAAACTACAGGCGCTTTTACTCTAAAATCAATTTATTTGTTTTTATCACAATCTAATTTAATACCCGGATCAGGCAACTGTACCATTACAGGAAAACTAAACGGTTCGGTAGTTTTTACCGCAAAAGCAGCTGCAGATTTTAATTCAAATGTAACCAATAATGGTTTTACCTTAATTGATTTAAGTACTTATGGCGCGAGTGACAATTCTAATAAAATCATAAACGAATATACCATAACAACAACTGGAACTTTTGAGTATGTCGCATTAGATGCTATGAAGTGGGAAAAAGTACTATGCCCTACTGTTACAGTATTACCTGCTTCCCAGACTAACCTACGTTGTGATGGAATATCTATAGGTGCAGCATCAGTGACAGCTTCTGGTGGAAGTGGTTTTACTTATAATTGGACATCATTTGAAAATCCTACAGAGAATCCTACAGGCAATGGTACTGCTAGTGTCACTGGATTAAGTGCAGGTTCATGGACATGTACTGTAATGAACTCTTGTGGCTATACAGGTAGTACTACTTTTATTATTACGGAGCCATTAGCTTTAACTTTAACACAAGGAACTACTACACCTGTAAAATGTTACGGAGATACAACCGGATCAGCTACCGTAAATGTAACAGGCGGAACAGGACCTTATTCCTACTCTTGGTCACCGTCTGGCGGAACAAAAGCAACAGCTTCCGGATTAGGCGTTGGAACTTATATTGTAACTGTAACTGATAATAATTCCTGTACAAAAGATATTAATATTACAATAGGAGGTCCTACAGTGGGTCTTACTGGAACAATTAATACAACTCCGGTTTCTTGCTTTGGAGGGAATAATGGTACTGCTACTGTAACTCCAGTTGGAGGAACAGGAACGAAAACCTATCTATGGTCTAACGGATCTACAGCCGCTACAGCTACAGGACTTACTACTGGTACCTATTCTGTAACTATTACAGATGCGAATTTATGTTCTAAAACTGTAACCGGAATCTCTGTAGGTACGCCTACGGATGCTCTTGGCGGAAATGTAAGTACTACAGCAGTTTCTTGTTTCGGAGGATCTAATGGTACTGCTACAGTTTCTCCCTCAGGAGGAACAGGAACAAAAACTTTTTCTTGGTCTAACGGAGCTAAAACTGCTACAGCTACTGGGCTTATAGCAGGAACTTATAGTGTTACTATCACTGATCAAAATGGTTGTTCGTCTACTATTGGTGATATTGTTGTTAGCCAGCCACCAGCTGCACTTAATGGTACGCCTGCTGTAACAAACATCGCATGTAATGGAGGATCAACTGGTGTAGCTTCTATAACTCCAATAGGAGGAACCAGCCCCTATACTGTCAAATGGAATAACGGAGCTACTACACCCATTATTACAGGTCTTGTAGCAGGTACTTACAGCGTAACGATCACTGATGCAAATTCATGCGTAAGAACCATAAATAATATTATGGTAAAGCAGCCTCCTGTATTAAATCTAACATCTGCTCAAACAAATGTTGCCTGTCACGGAGGATCTAATGGTGTTGCTGCTGTAACTGCAACTGGAGGAGCTGGAGGATATACTTATTTATGGAATACTGGTGCAAAAACAGCTGCTATTGCAGGTCTTACAGCTGGTACGTACAGCGTAACAGTTACTGATGATAATGATTGTTCGAAAACAATAAATAATATCAACATAACACAGCCAAATGCTATAGATGGAACAACATCTACAACATCAGTTTCATGTTTTGGAGGATCTAATGGAAGTGCTTCTGTAACTGCAATTGGAGGAGTTGGAGGATATAGCTATTCTTGGTCACCTACTGGAGGAAATGATGCAATAGCTACCGGTCTTACTGCAGGAACTTACAGAGTTACCATTACCGATGCTAACTCTTGCTCCAAAACTATAAATGATATCTTAGTAGGAGGTCCAACTGCTATTTTAACAGCCACACCATTTTCGCAAACTGATATTTTATGTAATGGCAGTGCAACCGGATCTGCAACAGTTACCGCTGTTGGAGGAACAGGAACTTATACTTACGCATGGTCACCCTCAGGAGGAACTGCTGCTACAGCAACAGGACTTACTGCTGGAACCTATACAGTGACAGTTACAGATAGCAAAAGTTGTTCTACTACCCAAAGTTTTACTATTATCGAGCCTGATGCTTTAGTCGCCAAACCTGTCGCACAAACTAATATTGCTTGTAATGGAGGTACAACTGGATCTGCGACTGTTACAGCTACAGGAGGAACTGGATCCTATACCTATTCTTGGTCACCTTCTGGAGGAACTGCTGCTACAGCATCTGGATTAGCTGCTGGAACTTATACCGTAACAGTTACCGACAAAAACCTATGTTCTACGACTCAAAGTTTTACTATTACACAACCAGCATTTGGCCTTTCAGCCACTACGGCATCAACTGGAGTGAGTTGCTTTGGCGGAAGCAATGGTACCGCAAGTGTTACTGTATCAGGTGGAACTCCTAATTACTCTTATTCATGGGCACCACTAGGTGGTTCAACATCATTTATTTCGGGTAGACCTGCCGGAGATTATACTTGTACAATTACAGATGCTAATGGTTGTACATTAGTTAAAACTGTTGAAATCAAAAGTCCTGCAGCATTTTCTGCTACTGTTACCCAAACTGATGTTTCCTGTAACGGAGGAAGTAATGGGTCAGCAACAATAACTGCTACAGGAGCAACTGCACCTTATTCTTATACTTGGTTGCCAACTGGTGGATCGGACAAAACGGCAACTGGATTAGCAGCCGGAGATTATACTGTTCTAGTTCAAGATGCTAATACCTGTGTTTATAATGTAAACGTAAAGATAAAGCAACCTGCCGCCCTAACAACATCAATTACTAAAACTGATGTATTATGTAATGGTGGAGCAACGGGAACAGCAACAGTAGTTCCGTTAGGCGGGACTAAACCATATTCTTATGTATGGTCTTCAGGAGGAGGTAATAAAGAAACTGCAACCGGTCTTAAAACAGGATATTACACGTGTACAATTACTGATGCCAGGGGTTGTTTTGTATCGGCATCAATCACTGTTGATGAACCCGCAGCTTTATCGGCTGCAACAAGTAAAATAGATGCAACCTGTACAACAAGCGGCGAAGCAAGTGTAAGTGTTAATGGCGGTACAACTCCTTATTCTTATGAATGGTCTTCTGGTCAAAAATCAGCAATAGCAACGGGATTAGCTGCTGGTAATTATACTTGTGTAATTACAGATGCTAATGGATGTATAATTACTAAAAACGTTCTTATTAATACAACCAATACTTTAGTTGCTATAGCAAATCAAACTAATATTTTATGTAATGGTGCCAACACAGGTTCTGCTTGGGTAGTTCCAGCTGGAGCACCAGGTCCATTTACTTACGTTTGGGCGCCATATGGCGGTTCTAGTGAGACTGCAAGCAATCTTACAGCAGGTAATTACAGTGTAACAATAACTGCCGCAAATGGTTGTTCTATTGTAAAAAACTTTACTCTTACAGAATCTTCTGCTTTAGTAGTTATACCATCTCAAACTAATTTATTATGTCATGGTGCAGCTACAGGATCTGCCTCTGTAAATGTTACAGGCGGTACTGGCTCTTATACGTATAAATGGGCACCTACAGGAGGTACTGATGCAACTGCAACAGGACTTACCGCTGGTACCTATACAGTAACTATTACAGATGGTAATTTATGTGAAACCACACAATCATTTACAATTACAGAACCTAACCCTATTAAGATAACAATTAATTCTGAAAATGTTAGTTGTAATGGAGAATCTAACGGATCTGCAACGGCAACCGTAATTGGAGGAACTGGTACCTATACTTATGCATGGTCACCATCTGGCGGCACTGCAGCAACTGCATCAGGACTTAGTCCAGGAAATTATACTATAACAGTTACTGATGCTAATAATTGCTCAACAACTGAAAGTGTTTTAATAACAGAACCAAATGTATTAACTGCTTCTATTGGAGCTCAAATTGACGCTTCTTGCAATGGATCTAACAACGGATCGGCAACTGTAGCCGTATCAGGAGGTTTTGGCACCTATACATACTCATGGTCACCATCTGGCGGCACTGCTGCAACTGCAACAGGGCTTAGTCCGGGAACTTATACAGCAACAGTAACTGATGCAAACAATTGTACTGCAAAACAAAGTTTTACAATTGGAGAACCCGCAGCATTAAAAGTTACAAGTACTCAAAAAAATGTTACTTGTTATAATGCTGATAATGGCGAAGCAACTGTTACAATTTCAGGAGGAATTGCGCCGTATTCTTATAAATGGAGTAACTCTGACAGTACAACTCAAACTGCACAAAATCTTTTAAAAGGCGATTATGTTTGTACCATAACAGACAGTAATAATTGCAGTGTAAATCAGAATTTTACTATTACACAGCCTTCAAATCCATTAGGTTTGATTACTTCTGTCCCAACAGAGTTTACTGCTTCTAGCGCTACTCTTACCTTAAACGCCAGTCAAAATGGAATTGATGGAGATCTAGGAGAATGTACTTCAGAAATAGGACTTGTATTCGCTGCTGCTTCTAATCCTAAAATCTCTGATTCTAAAATTATTCTAGGAAGTAATCCGGGAACATTTACAAAAATTATAGAAGGCTTGTTAGGAAATACCGTTTACTATGTACGAGCCTATTCTATTGGTAAATTTGGCTATGTAAACTACGGAAATGAAATTAGCTTCACTACTCAAAAAAATATTTTAAAAGTTGTAGCAGCTTCAGATCAAACAAAAGTATATGGAAGCACAGAACCAAAACTAACTTACCAGGCAACTGGATTTGTTAATGGAGATAACAACTCAATTATTACAGGTTTACTTTCTAGAACTGCTGGTGAGAATGTTGGAACTTATCCTATTACAATTGGAACTTTAAGTGCTGGGGCGAACTATACAATTGATTTTAAAACTTCTGATTTTAAAATTACTAAAGCAAATCAAGTAATTGAGTGGAATCAAGACTTGGCCTTTGGATGTAATGCGACAGACCAAGTACAACTTACTGCCTCTTCAGATAGTGGACTTCCAGTATCTTATGCAATAGAAAATTCATCAGTTGCGGCTATTCAAGGTGATGTATTAAAAATTAATCGTCCTGGATCAACATCAATCAAAGTTTCTCAAGAAGGAGATCAAAACCATAATCCAGCTGTACAAATTACAAAATTGATCGAAGTTAGTCAGTCTGGAAATATAAGCCAATATTGGGAAGATACCTTGTTATTTGATAATTCAGATAAAAACTATTCAGCATTTCAATGGTTTAAGAACGGAGTGCTTATTCCAGGAGCAACTAGTCAGTATTATAGCGAAAAACCTTTAAAAGGTACGTATTCAGTACAAGCCAAAAATAAAGATGGAAATATTATCAAATTCTGTCCATTGACAATTGATGGACAAACTTTTTCAAAAGCTATGAAACTTTATCCTAATCCAGTTCAAAGCTTAAGAGAATTAACAATTGAATCTGACTATTCAGCAGAAGAATTAAAAGACTCACGTATTAATATTTTTGACTTATCTGGAAAATTAGTAACTACCGTAAATAATGTTAGTCCAAAGGTGATTGTTACTGCACCTTCATCAACAGGAATTTATGTAGTCGTTTTGTCATTGGCAAACGGTCAGCATAAAACAATTAATTTATTGGTACGTTAAAAATCAAAAACTTAGAAAATGAAAATTCAATATAAACTAACAGTACTGTTTCTAACCTTATTTAGTTGTACTGTAAAAGGACAAGAATTTAATATTAAAATTAATGGCGGTCCATCTGGAATTCTTTATGAAAGCGCTTTGGGTGATGCAAAACTTAAAACTGGATTTGGAATAGGTTTAGGCTACACGTATTACATAAGCAAACATTGGGGAATTACAACAGGTCTAGAAGGACAGTACAGTCAGAATTCTTTTAATTTAAATGAAGGAACAACATTTACTTCGTATGAAGTAGATGATCAAGGATCAGCTTTTGAATACCGCGTAAGTCCAAAGAATTATGCTGAAGATCAAAATTTCTTCTCTTTTGTTGTGCCTATCCTTTTGCAATATCGAACGGATATATCAACTAAAACAGGATTTTATTTGGGAGTTGGGGCAAAAGCTTTATTTCCAGGAAAATTAAAAACTAATGCTAGTGCTTCTGAGATTCAGATGTCGGGATATTATCCAGATTTAGATCTTGTTATAGACGATTTACCATCACATGGTTTTGGGAAAATATCGAATTGGAAAGGCAGTACTCGTACAAGTCTAGCTAACTCCATTTTATTGAGTGCTGAAACTGGCTTAAGTTTTAAATTAAAGGAGAACTTAAATCTTTATACCGGAGTTTACTTCGATTACGGATTAAACGAGTTAGCCAAAAGTAATTCAGACTCTAATTTGGTAACTTATAGTTCGAGCGACGTAAATAGGATTGAACCAAACGGTGTCATTAAGAATGAAAAAGTAGTGCAAAAAAGCAACTATTTAGCGGCAGGAATTCAAGTTAAATTAGGATTTTCAATTAAAAAGAAAAATCAATTACCAGCGCCAACTGAAAATACACCGTCGGCGGCACAAATAACAGAACCTGTAAAAGTGGAACAAAAAACAGAAGCTGTCGTAGTTGAAACTGCTCCAGAAAAAACAGAAGTAATTACTCCCGAAAATATAATTTTGATTGAAGAGCCTGTAGGTTTCACCACCGTTGGAAATACTGATTTGTCTCCTGATGTAATTCCTCATCTTGAAGAGATAGCAGTAATTCTGAAAAAAGACAGAACGGCTGTATTAGAAGTAACAGGCTACACTTGCAACATTGGAAGCAATGAAAGAAATCAAGAAATAGGAATGTTAAGAGCTAAATCTGTTGCAGATTATCTTCAAGGAAAAGGAATTGAAAACAGTCGTATACATTTAAAATCGAAAGGACAAACAGATCCATTAGTACCCAACACTTCTGAAGAAAATAGAATTAAAAACAGAAGGGTTTCAATGGAAGTAATCCAAAATTGATTTAGAATTTCTTTTCTTATTATAAATAAAATAACGAATTATGCTAAAGTAAATATTGCAAAAATTCTTATTTTACAATGAAAATAAAATTCTATAATTATTTCGTTTACTGCCTTTTAATCTTTAGTAATTTTTAAAAAAAATAAAAATAAGTTAAACCCGTATATTTTTTTATACTACATTTGCGCTTTACAAATAAAAAATGAACACGCAAACTAACATCTTTATTATTATCATTTCTATTATTA